>CAKSYT010000005.1 GCA_934524985.1 uncultured Faecalibacterium sp.
AACACAGAAGTTAAGCTTACTTGTGCCGAAGATAGTTAGCTGGAAACGGCTTGTGAAAATAGGTAGTCGCCGACTTAACAGAAAGCTCTGAGATGAAAGTCTCAGGGCTTTTTTGTTGCATAAAAATATGGCATGTTTTTTGGCCGAAATGCTAATAGCTCAGGACTTGACAAAAATACTACTATGTAATACAATGTAGATAAGCTACTACGCATTACATACTAGTTGGAAGGAGGACTTATGGAAAACAATGCACAACTTTTAAAGGGTGTTCTGGAATATTGTGTCCTGAAATTGATTGCGCAAGCGCCGACCTATGGCTATGAGATCGTGATGCATCTGAAACAGGTCGGATTTTCCGACTTGAGCGAGAGCACGCTCTATCCGCTGCTATTGCGCTTGGAGCAGCAGGGAAAGGTCACGGTGGAGCGCAGACCTTCCCCCAAGGGACCGAGCCGAAAATACTACATTGTAACGGAAGAAGGGCGGCGGGCGCTTCTTGCGTTTCGGCAGGATTGGAGCCAGCTCTGCCAGCTGGTGGAAAAATTTTTTAAGGAGGAGCCAGATGAATAAGTATTTTGCATTGCGAAAAACAAACCGGATGCGTACCGAGTTGCTGACTGAAAAAAGTCAGGAGCAGCTTAAAGAAGTGATTCGTTATCTTCGCCGGGTCAGCTGGGACTTCTGTGGTATCGAACTTGTGCGCAGCGATTTGATTGATATTGCCATCCAAGCCAACGCGGAAAATCAGGAACTATTTCATACCATCTCGGATGCAAAGACTTTTGTAGATGAGGTCAAGCCCAGCTTGAAAACACTGAGAGCTGGAGATTATTTCTGGTATCTTGCACCGCTGTATTTCTTTTTTGAGTGGGGCGTGGAAGGCTTGCTGCTCTATCCGGTAATTGGAAATTGGGTTTTTGAACTTTCCGTAGGGTATCTGATGCAGCTTGTTGTTGCAGTGGCGGCGTTTTGCGTACTGTTCCGCCGGATGATGGAACAGGTAGGTTTTCCGCCGCGAGAGCAGTGGCTAAAATATGCTGCATGGCTGGTGCTTTATATCGTGCTCCTGTATGGAACGGGCTGGTTCTTTACCCAGATTGCGGGTAAGATTGTACTGCTACGGCTTCCGATTCTTAGCTATTCGATTTTTTGTTTGGTTCTGGGTGCGGGACTGTATGCAATCCATTTCTGGCGATATGGAAAAGATTCGCGTCTGAGTGCTCGCATATAAAGCAAAAGCGGAGCCGCATACCTTAAAGCAAGGAAGGGGTGAGAATATGCGTTCGGACAGAACCCGCAAGGATACAGCGAAGCATTATATAGCGGTACTGGCGCTTTTGCTGTTATGCAGCATCGTATTTTATGTGCTGACACATTACCAGCATACCTCGGCGTCCCGCCCTGAGGACGACTATCAGGGCAGGATACCGCAGTTTCATAGCAGCGTAGATTGGGATGATGACGGTGTAGACGACCAGCTGGATATTCTGAACGGCGCACTGGTCTATGTGAGCACCCGTCCAAAATACAAAAGCCGCTATTATGAGACCGGTTATCCTGACGATGGTTATGGAGTTTGCACCGATGTGGTTGCTTATGCGTTAAAGAATGCCGGGTATGACCTGCAGGTGCTTGTGGACGCAGATATCCGGGAGCAGCCACAGGATTATATGGTAGCAGAGCCAGATGTAAACATTGATTTCCGACGGGTGCGAAACCTGAAGGTGTTTTTCTCGCACACAGCAACTGCCCTGACCACAAATGTCTCAGAAATTGAAGAATGGCAGGGCGGTGATATTGTGATCTTTGAAAGACATATCGGCATCGTGTCGGACCGGCGAAATAAAAACGGAGTGCCCTATATTATTCACCACAATGACCCATGGCAGACGGCCTACGAGCAGGATATTCTGGAAAAACGAACCGACATCGTGGGGCATTACCGAATTTCAAAATAAAAAGCGGCCCCGCTGCACTGTGCATAACAGTGCGGCGGAGCCGCATACTTTATTGGGTGGTGTACCGGTTAGGATACGAGTTTCTGCTTAGCCCTTGCCTGCGCAGCCGAACAGCTCGATCTTCTCCTTGCACTTGGCCTCGATGGCCTTTGCGCCGGGAGCCAGCAGCTTGCGGGGGTCGAAGCCCTTGCCCTGCTGATCCTTGCCCTCTTCGATGTACTTGCGGGTGGCCTCAGCAAACACCAGCTGGCACTCGGTGTTGATGTTGATCTTGGAAACGCCCAGGCTGATGGCCTTTGCGATCATCTCGTCGGGGATGCCGGTGCCGCCGTGCAGAACCAGAGGAATGTTGTTGGTGGCCTTGTGGATGCGGTCCAGAGCCTCGAAGTCCAGACCCTTCCAGTTTGCAGGGTAGACGCCGTGGATGTTGCCGATGCCGGCAGCCAGGAAGTCGATGCCCAGAGCGGTGATCTTTGCGCACTCCTTAGGATCGGCGATCTCGCCGGAGCCCACAACGCCGTCCTCAACGCCGCCGATGGAGCCGACCTCGGCCTCGATGCTCATGCCGTGAGCGTGTGCCAGAGCGACCAGCTCCTTGGTCTTTTCCACGTTCTCCTCGATGGAGTAGTGGCTGCCATCGAACATGATGGAGGAGAAACCGGCCTCAACGCAGGCCTTGCAGCCCTCGTAGGTGCCGTGGTCCAGATGCAGAGCAACGGGAACGGTGATGCCCATGGAATCGACCATGGCGCTGACCATAGCAGCAACAGTCTTGAAGCCGGTCATGTACTTACCTGCACCCTCGGAAACACCCAGAATGACGGGGCTCTTCATTTCCTCGCAGGCGGTCAGGACTGCCTTGGTCCACTCCAGATTATTGATGTTGAACTGCGGCACACCGTAGTGGCCATCGCGTGCCTTGAGCAGCATTTCGGTTGCATTTACCAACATTATTCATTACCTCCAAAAATTATCGGGGTTCCGGCTCTGCCACACACCGCATTGTGCATGGTTTAACGAGCCCACATGGCTAGTATACCCCAAACTGCGCCTAAAATCAATCCGAACAGGCGCTTTTTCTTGCATAGAGCTGCTGCGGAGCGGGCGCGGCACAAAGCGGCTTCTGCGGCTGCATCAGAGTTTTATTGCGCTTGGCGACAAAAATCCATGTACGCTGCAACATCTGCCTTGCGCGCGGGCGACGCGGGTTTTCAACATATTTTAACATTCGTCAAAATGATGTTGGAGGAAATTGCAAAAGCGGACAATTTCCGGTTCAAAAAATTGTCATAATTCCGACTTGAATTTTACAAATTGTAAGGCTTTTGCCAAGATATGGGGGAAGCTGCTGTTGAAAACCCGGTGGAAACTGTTTAATTCCACTCGAAAAACAGGCGCTGCGGCTGGACTTTTACACACTTTCCACCGGGTTTTCAACTTGTGGAAAAAACACAGGCCGTTTACGGAATGTATAGACAATTTTTGTGGAAAACTTTTTGCCTTGGCAAAACAGCGGAAATGCGCCGGGCTGCCCGGGCAGCGGGCAAAACATTTTTACAGCTGACCTGTCCGGTGGGGGAAGCTGCGTTTTACTGAAAAAATTTTAGGTGTCGGGGAATAAAAATCCCTGCAATTTGTGGCGAAGCCGGGCGAGATATGATATACTTTATCTTGGATTTTCATAAACAAAATAAAACGCTCCGGCGCGGCACTGCCCGCCCGGAACGGAAGGAGCATAAAAAGATGGAAGAACGTAACCAGCCGCGCCGTCCGCGCCGCGATGCAGAGCAGCCGCAGCAGAAGAGCGAGAGCCTGATCTACGGCAAAAACCCTGTGACCGAGCTGCTCAAGAGCGGCTCCGGTGTGGACACCGTGCTCATTGCCGAGGGGATGGCCCCGGCAGTGGCGGCATACTATACAGCACTGGCCAAGGAGGCCGGTGCAACGGTCAAGCGGGTGCACCCCAACAAGCTGCGCCTGATGACCGGCACCGAGAGCCATCAGGGCGTGGCGGCCTTTGCCAGCGAGATCGAGTACGCGACTGTGGAGGATCTGCTGGCCGCAGCCAAAGCCAAGGGCGAGCCGCCGTTTCTGGTGCTGAGCGATGGCATTGAGGACCCCCACAATCTGGGCGCAGTCATGCGCAGCGCATTGCTGTGCGGCGCCCACGGCATCGTCATCCCCAAGCGGGGCGGCGCGTCCGTCACCCCCACCGTCATCAAGTCCAGCGCAGGCGCTGCCGAGCGTCTGCCGGTGGCGCGGGTGGCCAATATCGGCGAGACCATTCGCCGCCTGAAGGAGCAGGGCGTGTTCGTCTACTGCGCCGACATGGACGGCGTGTCTCTGCGCAAAAATAACCTGACCGGCCCCATCGCGCTGGTGCTGGGCAGCGAGGGCAGCGGCGTGTCCCAGCTGGTCAAGAAGCTGTGTGACGGCGTGGTGCGGCTGGATATGGCTGCACCCGGCACCGGCGTGGACAGCTATAACGTTTCGGTGGCGGCTGGCATCATCCTGTACGAGATCCAGTCGCAGCGCGCCGTAGAAGAATAAAACAAGCGGTAAACTCCATCCAGAACAGTGGGAGGGACAAGGATGCCGAACAATAAAAATGAACGCAAGGGCAAGCAGGCGGGGGAGCTCTCGGCAGAAGAGCGGTTCCGCAACTTTTTCAGCACCAGCGTGATCGATCTGCCCGAGGAGATGACCCGCCGGGACGAGCCTGCCCCGGTGGAGGAAAAGCCCAAGGCCGGGCTGCTGGGCAAGCTGTTCGGCCATGACAAAGAAGAAACACCCGCCCCGGCACAGCCGGTGCTGGAGATCCCCACCGGCGAGATCCTGCTGGGGGCGGATGCAAAGCCGGTGCAGCCGGAGCAGGAGGACATGGCGCTGGAGCTGCGCACGGAGGACCCCATTCCGGCCATGCCGCTGCAGCCCGCCCAGCCGGAGCCTGCCAAGGCCGTCCCGGCAGAGCCGGTGCCTGCACCCAAGGCGGCAGCTGCCGTGCAGCCGCAGCCGGAAAAGCCTGCACCCCAGCCGGTGCCGCAGCCTGCTGCTGCCCCAAAAAAGCAGCCTAAGGCGAAGAACGCCCCGGAGACGCTGCTGCCGCAGGAAGAGCTGGAGCAGCGGGAGATGCAGCAGCTGAAGGATATGCTCAACGGCATGAGCGGCAAGGCAAAGCCTGCCCCGCAGCCCGCAAAACCTGTGCAGGCAGTGCCGCAGCCTAAGGTGCAGCCCGCGCCTGCACAGCCCGCCGCAGAGCCGGAGAAAGCCCCGGTAAAGGCCGCACAAAAGGCCGACGAGAAGCTGCCGTCAGCGGTGTTTGCCAACGCTCCGGCAGACCCGGAAACGCTGCCGAAAAAGCCGGAGAAAAAGTCTATTTTCCAGATGTTCGGCACGGCAGAGGACGAAAAGCCCGCTGCCCGCAAGCCGGAAAAAGAGGATACCATGAGCCTGCCGCTGCTCCCGCTGGAGCAGGACGGTACCCCCGCCGAGGAGAGCGCAGCTCCCGCACCGGCAGCTGCCGCCCCCGCGGCTCCGGCACAGCCGGAGACGGCACCCGCAGCAGAAGCAGCTGCCCCTGCCGAGGAAGCTGTGCCGGAATCCATTGCCGACAAGCTGCACCACATGGCAGCAGAGCTGACCTTGCGGTGCGTGCTGGCGGGCATTCTGGCCGTGGTGCTGCTGCACCTCGGGCTGACGGCAGAGCGTCTGCTGCCGCCGCTTTCGGTGCTGGATCCGGACGCTGCCCCGGCGGCGTTCTATGCCGCCAATCTGCTGCTGTTTGCCGCCAGCCTGTTTGTGGGCTACCCGGTGCTGCGGGACGGCCTGACCGGCTTGCGCGGCCGTCCCAGTGCGGACACCATGCCCGCGCTGGCCGCTGTGGCAGCCCTGCTGCAGGCGGTGGTGGCCATGCTGAATGCCAACGCCTACCGCAGCACTGAGGGCATCGGTCTGCTGACCGGTATGGCGGCGCTGGGACTGTTTCTGGCGCTGGTGGGCAGCCGGGTGATGCTGGCTGCCGTGCAGGGCGGCTACGCGCTGGCCGCAGAGGGCGGCGAACTGCGGGGCGCTTACCGCACCCGCGATAAAGACCTGATCCGCGCTCTCGCCCGGGATCTGGAACAGAAGGACCCGTGGGTGCTGCTGAGCCGCCCGGTGCAGACCGCCAGCGATGACTTTGTGGAGCAGAGCCTCAGCGAGCGCGCCAGCGAGCGCCGCGCCCGCAAGGTGGCCTATGTTCTGCTGGCGGCAGCAGTGCTCAGCGGCGTGGCCTTCCTGCTGTTCGGCGGCGGCATCAACTGCGCTGTGGCTGCGGCTGCGGCTGTGCTGTGCATGGGCGCGCCCCTGTCCTCGGTGCTGGTGCCGGGTCTGGCGGCGCTGCGTCTGCAAAGAGCTGCTGCCGCTGTGGGCGCTGTGGTGCCCGGCTGGGCTGCCATTGAGGAACTGGGCGGCATCGACACCATTGAGTTGGACGCCGACGACCTGTTTACCGCCGACAGCGTAACGCTGGAGGATATCCGTATCTTCAAGGGCGGCCGCATCGATCGTGCCATCCTGTATGCAGCCAGTGTGCTGAACGAAAGCTGCGATACCCTGCGCGGGCTGTTCAGCCAGATCATCGAGGACCGCACCGATATCCTGTTCCCGGTCAAGGATCTGGAACAGCACACCGGGCTGGGCTTCTCGGCATGGTGCGACAATAACCGCATCCTCATCGGCACCCGCCGCTACATGGAGCAGGAGGGCGTGACCCTGCCGGAGCAGGATTACGAGGACGGCCACTCCAAAAACGGCGAGCTGCAAATTTTGTATCTGGCAGTGTCCGGCAATCTGCACGCCATGTTTGTGCTGCACTATGTGGGCGGCCGCAATGTGGCACGCAGCCTTGCCTCCCTGCAAAAGGAGAACATCCGTCTGCTGGTCACCAGCAAGGACCCCAGTCTGACGGCGCGGCACATCACCGAGGCGTACCATCTGCCGGAGGGCATGGTCACTGTGCTGGACGGCGAGCAGTGTCAGGCTATTGAAGCCGCCGATGCTGCCCCGGCAAAGCCCAAGTGCTGCCTGTACCACCACAGGGGCTTTGCCAGCCTGACCGGCGGCTTGCAGGCCGCAGATCAGGCACAGAATGCCGAGACCAGCGCCACCACGGTGCAGCTGGTGTCGGTGTGCTTCTCGGTGTTCATTGCAGTGCTGCTGACCTACGCGGGCAGCATCTGGCAGCTTTCCATCGCTACGGTGCTGATGTATCAGGCCGCATGGAGCGCCCTGAGCATCGCCGTCTGCGCCCTGAAGCAGCATAGCTGATTTTTATAGCAAGGGGGCAAGGCAGGCAGCATTTGCAGCTGCTGTTTCCGGTCATGACCCCTCCCGTGAAAATACAAGCCCGGAAAGTCCGCGTTTGTGCAACGATAAAAGCCCCAGTGGGGCTTTTAAGCGGCGGAGCGGTCTGCGCTAGCAGATGGAGGGGATTTGCCCCGACAAGTTCCGCAGACTTTCCGGGATTGTTCTAATAAAAAATAGTTTTTCCGCTGTTTTTGCCCAGAGCAACGCGGCGGGCATTTTGAATCGTCTATCTGAAAAGAAGCCGCCGCACATAATACGTTGTGCGGCGGCTTCTTTCAGTGCAGCTTTTTGCGCTTTTCGTAGTCGTTCAGGGCGGTCAGCGCCTCGCCGGAAAGGGGAACGAGTGCCAGCATATTGAAGATGGTCATCAGTCCGATGCCCACATCGCCCAGATCCCACACCACGGTGTAGGCCTGTGTGCCGCCGACCAGCAGCATGGCCAGTGCCAGCAGCTTGTAGGCGGTCTGGCTCCACCAGTTGTCACCGCACAGATAGGCCACATTGCCCCGGGCGTAGTACAGCACCCCCAGAAAGGTGGAAAAGCTGAACAGTGCTAAGATCACCGCAATGAACACGATGCCAAAGCTGCCCAGATGGTACTGCATGGCGGTCTGTAAAAGATCCATGCCGGTCAGCCCGGCGGTGATCTCCTGCGGCACCAGCAGCATCAGAAAGGCAGTGCAGCTGCAAATGACCACGGTGTCGATCAATACGCCCAGCGCCTGCACAAGACCCATCTTTACCGGGTCGTCGCACTCCGCAGCGGCAGCGGCGCAGGGGGCAGAGCCGCTGCCGGCTTCGTTGGAGAACAGCCCGCGCTTGACGCCGTTCATCAGCACCGCGCCAAAGCCGCCTGCGGCCACCTGACGCAGGCCGAAGGCCTCGGCAAAGATGCGTGCCAGCACGGCGGGCAGCTGCCGGAGATTCAGCACCACGATGCCCACCGTGATGACAAAGTAGCACACCGCCATGACCGGCACGATGAAGTCAAGGCTTTTTACGGTGGCATTCTTGCGCAGCACGATCAGCGCTGCCAGCAGGGTAAGCACCACGGTGGTGGTCAGCGGCGGGACGTGAAAGGCGTTTTCAAAGGCAGAGCTGACCGAGTTGGAAATCACCTGACTGATGCCGCACCAGCAGATCAGACCGGACACCGCAAACAGTGCTGCGCACACCGAGCGCTTGAGTTTTTTGCCCCGCTTGCGCTCGGCCAGCACATGAAGGTAGTAGGCCGGGCCGCCCCGCCAGCCGCCGTACAGCGGGTCCGGCACGCGGTACTTCTGCGCCAGAGTGGACTCCACAAAGGAGGTGGAAGCACCCAGCAGGGCGGTGACCCACATCCAGAACACCGCGCCCGCACCGCCCGCCGAAACAGCGGCCACCACGCCCACAAGGTTGCCCATGCCCACCCGGGTGGCGGTGGAGATGACCAGCGTCTGGAAGGAGGAAAGCCCGCCCGCAGCCTGCTTTTTTTCGCACACTGCGCCGATCATATCCCGGAACAGGCGCACCGGCAGCAGCCTTGTGCGCAGGGTAAAGCCGATACCGGCTGCAAACAGCAGCACCACCATAAAGGAGATGCCAATGCCGCCCGCCACCGGCAGGGTGAATAAATCGCCCCACAACAGGCGGTAAAGAGCTTCGATCAGATCAACTATCAAGAAAACAGCCTCCTGTACTTTTGAGAAATAAAGTTGCTACTTCATTATAGTACAGCACAGAAGAATTGTAAAATCTAAAATATTGATAGAATGGATTGACCAAACTGAACGAAGTGCGGCAAATGCAGTTTGCCTTCACGACCCCGCTTGTGAAAATGCGTTTGTCGCGCTCCGCAGAGCTTGTCGGGGCAAAGCCCCTCCATCTGCTAACGCAGACCGCTCTGCCGCTTAAAAGCCCCACTGGGGCTTTCATTGCTACGCAAACGCGGTCGCTCCAAACGCAAAATAAAATAAGAATTCCGCTGAATATGCCCAGAGCCTAAGCGGAGGGCATTTAAATCGTCCCACAAAAAAAGGGACTGCCGCACGGTTTGTGCAGCAGTCCCGGAGGAAGAAGCGCCTTTCAGCGCGGGAATAGCTTACAGGATATCGATGTATTCACCGGCCAGAGCCTTGTTCATGCTGCGCACGGCGCAGAACTTGCCGCACATGCTGCAGGTGTCGCTGTGGTCGTCCTCGGGCAGGCGGGCGTCACGGATGGCCTTGGCGGTCTCGGGATCCAGCGCGCAGGCGAACTGTGCATCCCAGTCCAGTACGCGGCGGGCATCGCCCATCTTGTCGTCAATGTCCCGGGCGTGGGGGATGCCCTTGGCAATGTCGGCGGCGTGGGCGGCGATCTTGGAGGCCACGATGCCCTGCTTCACGTCCTCCACATTGGGCAGTGCCAGATGCTCGGCGGGGGTCACATAGCACAGGAAGGCCGCACCGCTGGCGGCTGCCACTGCGCCGCCGATGGCAGCGGTGATGTGGTCGTAGCCGGGGGCGATATCAGTGACCAGAGGTCCCAGCACATAGAAGGGTGCGCCCATGCAGATGCTCTTCTGCACCTCCATGTTGGCGGCCACCTGATTCAGGGGCACATGGCCGGGGCCTTCCACCATCACCTGCACGTTGTGCGCCCATGCGCGCTTGGTCAGCTCGCCCAGACGCACCAGCTCCTCGATCTGGCACACGTCGGTGGCGTCAGCCAGACAGCCGGGACGGCAGGCGTCGCCCAGAGAGATGGTCACATCGTGCTCGGCGCAGATCTCGCAGATCTCGTCAAAGTGCTCGTAGAAGGGGTTCTCGTTGCCGGTCATGCTCATCCACGCAAACACCAGAGAGCCGCCGCGGCTCACGATGTTCATTTTGCGCTTGTGCTTGCGGATCTGCTCGATGGTCTTGCGGGTAATGCCGCAGTGCAGGGTAACAAAGTCCACGCCGTCCTCTGCATGCAGGCGTACCACATCGATGAAGTCCTGTGCAGTCAGCTCAGCCAGATCCCGCTGGTAGTGGATGACCGAATCATACACCGGCACAGTGCCGATCATCACCGGGCACTCGTGGGTCAGCTTCTGGCGGAAGGGCTGGGTGTTGCCGTGGCTGGACAGATCCATAATGGCTTCTGCGCCCATGTTCACGGCGCTCATCACCTTCTGCATCTCGATGTTGTAGTCCTTGCAGTCGCGGGAGACGCCAAGGTTCACGTTGATCTTGGTGCGCAGCATGGAGCCCACGCCCTCGGGGTTCAGGCACTTGTGGTGCTTGTTGGCGGGGATGGCTACCTTGCCCTCGGCGACCCACTGGCGGATCTCCTCGGTGGTGCGGTATTCCTTTTTGGCTACGATCTCCATCTCCGGGGTAACGATGCCCTTGCGGGCGGCATCCATCTGGGTGGTATAAGTCTGCATATGCTGTGTTCCTCCAAATGACAGTTTATCTCTGAACAGCAGGGTGCTGGTCATACAAAGGGAGTGGTAGGTAGCCGTCATTCAGAAAAAACAGTATGCTCTGGATGCCGGCACCTGCGCAAAATACGCTTTTCATGTTGATTTTCCCCATGAATTTTGTAACGCGGCCCAAGGTGGTGCCCCCGGTTTGCCGCGGGATGATAGCTTACTTTATGATCTGCGCCGAAAGGGCGCGCAACTCCCGGCACTCGGCCTCGATGTCCTTTGCGGCAAAGATGGCGCTTACCAGCGCCACGCCGTCCACGCCGGTGCCCTTGAGCTGCAGGATGTTCTCCTTGTGGATGCCGCCAATGGCTACCACCGGCACATCCACGGCGTTGCAGATGTCCAGCAGGGTCTGCCGGGGCATCTCGCTTACGTCCGTCTTGGTGTGGGTGGCAAATACCGCGCCCACGCCAAGGTAGTCTGCACCGTGGGCCACAGCGTCCAGCGCTTCCTGCACCGTGTGGGCGGAAACGCCGATCATCACGCCGTCACCCACGCGCTGGCGCACCTGTGCGGCGGCCATATCGTCCTGCCCCACATGGACGCCCTCGGCGTGGCACTGCAAGGCCACCTCCACGTTATCGTTGATGAACAGCGGCACACCGTACTGCTGGCACAGGGCGTGGATCTGGATGGCTTCCTGCAGAAAATCGGCGTCGCCCAGCTGCTTTTCACGCAGCTGTACGCAGGTGGCACCGCCCTTCAGGGCACTTTCCACCTGCTGATACAAGGTCTGCTCGCCCACCCATGCGCGGTCGGTCACCGCGTACAGGAGCATGGTGTGTTTATCGCACTTCATAGTTTGCGCCTTTCTCCAGCTGTTCAGGGGTCATGTTGTAAATGGCATCAATGATGTAATTGCGGTAGGTAGCGTTGCCGTTCTGCGGGGTGAGCCGCCGGTGGGCAACTTCGCCCGCAAGCCCCATGGCGCATACCGCCGCAGCGGCAGCTTCCAACGGCTGGCTGGGGTTGGCGGTGACAAAGGCCGCCGTCAGGGCAGAGAGCTGGCAGCCCGTGCCGGTGATGCTGCTCATCATGGCGTTGCCGTTGCGGATGCAGTAGGCTTTTTGTGCATCGGCCACGATGTCGATGGCGCCGGTAATGGCAACCACCGCACCGGTGCGGGCGGCAAAGGCCTTGGCAAAGGCCACGGCGCTGTCCAAGTTTTCCTCAGTCACCTTGTCGGCTACGTCCGCATCCACGCCCTTGGTGGTGCCTGCGCCGGAGGCAAGGGTCTTGATCTCCGAGATGTTGCCCCGGATCACTGTGAACTGCACCTCCCGCAGCAGGCGGAAGGCGGTATCGGTACGCAGCTGGGAAGCACCGGCACCCACCGGGTCCAGCACCACCGGATGCCCCAGCTGATTGGCCTTTTTGCCCGCCAGCAGCATACTGGTAACGGTGCGGCTGTTCAGCGTGCCGATATTGATATTCAGCCCGCCGCAGATGGCGGTGATCTCCTCCACCTCGGCGGCATCATCGGCCATGATGGGGGAAGCACCGCAGGCCAGCACCATGTTGGCGCAGTCGTTCACGGTGACGTAGTTGGTGATGTTGTGGATCAGCGGGCAGCGGCTGCGCAGGTTCTCAAAGGCTGTCTTGAGCATTTCGGGCACCTCCGGTCAGGAAAGGCTGCTCTGCATGGAGCGCAGAGCACCGGAGCGCTGCAGGCTGAACACCACGGCACCGGCGATCACCGCACCCACGGCGGTGGAGATGAGGAAGGGCACGATGTAGGCGTAGAAGGCGATATCCGCAGCGCTCTTGCCCATCAGGAAGATGGCCACAGGCCATGCGCACAGGCCGCCCAGAATGCTGGTGCCGAACACCTCACCCACCACGGTGGCGATCAGGTTTTTGGTCTTGTGGTATGCAAGGCCGCACAGCAGCGCACCGAACATACTGCCCGGGAAGGCCATCAGGCTGCCCAGACCCAGCAGGTTGCGCAGCAGGGAAGCCACAAAGGCCACGCCAACGCCCCACCAGGGCCCCAGCAGAACAGCGCACAGCACGTTGACCATGTGCTGCACCGGGGCGCACTTGCTGCCGAACATGGGAAAGCTGAATACGCTGCCCACCACGCACAGGGCACAGAACATACCGGCGAGGGCAAGCTTTTTGACAGAGAGATTCTTCATGATAAATTGGCTCCTTTTCAACCATCTGCGGCAGCGCAGGACGAACACCGGCGCTCCCGCAACAAAACAGCCCGTGCCCGCAGCAAGGCGGGAACAGGTACGGAAGGTGCGGTCGAAACTTACTGGTTTCCTCTCACGCCGGAACACGGCTTCCCATCGCTGCATTCATCCAAGGCTCAGGGCGCTCCCCCTCAGCCGGCTGCGGAACCTCCGCAGAGGTACAAAAAAACAGGAGGAGCCCGGCGCGGCTCCTCCTGCAAAAAATCATAAAGGGTATGACTTCCTACGGCGGCATTATCCGCATCAGGTAAAAGGGTCGAAGCTTGCTATACTTCCTCTCAGCCCGCTGCACGAGCTCCCCTGTGTTTGATTGTGACTGTATTCTACACCTCTTTCCCCAAAAATGCAAGAGGGAAGGGGACGATTTGGAATGCGCTCCGCGTTGCTCTGCGCATCTTCAGAGGAAAGATTATTTAATATTTCGCGTTTGTCGCGGCCTGCGGGCCGCTCCAAACGCTATTTTCACGGGAGGGGCTGCAATGGTTAAAAGGCGGTCTGAATTACAAATGCAGTTGACCGCTATGACCCCACTGGTGAAAAGCATTTCAGCCAAGCCCGCGTTTGCGCAGCAATAAAAGCCCCAGTGGGGCTTTTAAGCGGCAGAGCGGTCTGCGTTAGCAGATGGAGGGGCTTTGCCCCGACAAGCTCCGCAGGCTTTTCTGAATCCTGAAAAAACGATTCCGCTATCTATGCGCAGAGCGAACGCGGAACGCATTTTTGATCGTTGAGCTGTTAAAATATTTTCATTATAAACCAAAGCCGCCGTGCAGAGGGCTGCGCGGCGGCTTTGGTCACAGAAAGGAGAATAATATGAAAAAGCAGAGAAAGTCGGTTTAACCCATGGTCACCTGCACCGTTACCTCAGTCCCGGCGGCAGCCAGCGGCAGAACGTTGCCGGAGATGGCTTTGCCGTCTACGGTAACGGCCTTGATGCCGTGCTGCACCCCGGCGGCGTTATCCACCGTAATGTGGTAGACTGCACCGCGGAAACGGCGGGTCACGGTGAAGCCGGACAGGGTGTGGGGGATGCAGGGGTCTACCTTCAGGCCGTCCAAGGTGGGCTGGATGCCCAGAATGTACTGGCTGATGTTGAAGAAGGTCCATGCCGCCGTGCCGGTCAGCCAGCTGTTTTTGGCTTCGCCGAAGGTGGGGGCGTCCTTACCGGCTACCATCTGGCTGTAAACGTAGGGCTCGGTGCGGTGGATCTCGGAGATGTCCTCAATGTAGGCGGGGCAGGTCTTGCGGTACACCGCAAAGGCGCGGTCGCCGTGACCGAGGGTTGCCTCGGCGCAGCTGATCCACGGGTTGTTGTGGCAGAAGATACCGGCGTTCTCCTTGTATCCCGGAGGATAGCTGGAGATCTCGCCCAGATTCAGCTGGTAGCTGGTATAGGCGGGCTGCAGCAGCACCACACCGTATTTGGTGTCCAGCCGCTCCTCTACGCTGGCAAGCGCCTGCGCGGCCTGTCCGCTCTCCTTGCCGATACCGGCCATGACGCACATGCCCTGCGGCTCAATGAAGATCTGACCCTCGGTGCACTCCTTGCTGCCGATGGGCTTGCCGAAAGCATCGTAGGCACGGCGGAACCATGCACCGTCCCAACCGGCGGTCAGGGTGGCCTGCTCTACGGCATCAATGTGCTTGCGGGCGGCAGCGGCTTCCTCGGTCAGGTTCAAATGGTCGCACAGCTGGGCGTATTCGTGGCCGTACTTGACGAACATACCGGCAATGAAAACGCTTTCGGCCACGGGGCCCTCGCTGGGGCCGGTGATCTGGAAGCTCTCGCCCGGATGCTCGGAGAAGCAGTTCAGGTTCAGGCAGTCGTTCCAGTCGGCGCGGCCGATCAGCGGCAGGCCGTGGGGGCCCAGATGGGTGCAGGTATAGTTGAAGCTGCGGCGCAGGTGCTCCATCAGCGGCTGTGCCTTGGTCTCATCGTTATCAAAGGGCACCTGCTCTTCCAGAATAGACCAGTCGCCGGTCTCCCGCAGGTAGGCGGCAGTACCGGCAATGAGCCACAGCGGGTCATCGTTGAAGCCGGTGCCGATATCCCGGTTGCCCTTTTTGGTCAGGGGCTGGTACTGGTGGTAGGCGCTGCCGTCCTCAAACTGGGTGGCGGCGATATCCAGAATGCGCTCCCGGGCACGGGAGGGGATGATGTGCACAAAGCCCAGCAGATCCTGACAGCTGTCCCGGAAGCCCATGCCGCGTCCGGTGCCGCTTTCGTAGTAGCTGGCAGAGCGGCTCATGTTAAAGGTGACCATGCACTGGTACTGGTGCCAGATGTTGACCATGCGGTTCAGCTTTTCCTCGCCGGATTCCAGATGGTAGGTGGACAGCAGCTGCTCCCAGTGGGTGCGCAGGGCGGCGCGGGCGGCATCGATCTGTGTATCGGTGGCGTAGCGCTCCATCATGGCGTGGGCGCGGGTCTTGTTGATGACGCCCGGCGCAATGAACTTTTCCTGCTGCGGGTTCTCGATGTAGCCCAGACCGAACAGGATGCTGCGGCTCTCGCCGGGGGCGAGGGTCAGGTGGATGTGCAACGCACCCACCGGTGCCCAGCCGTGGGCAATGCTGCCGGAGCAGTGCCCGGCACGGACAGCCTGCGGGTCTGCCGGGCCGCCGTATACGCCGCAGAAGGCATCCCGCGTGGTGTCAAAGCTGTCCACCGGGCAGTTTGCCCAGAACACGGCGTAGTGGTCGCGGCGCTCGCGGTACTCGGTCTTGTGGTAGATGACGCTGCCCTCTACCTCCACCTCACCGGTGGAGTAGTTGCGCTGGAAGTTGGAGCCGTCGTCTACGGCATCCCACAGGCAGAACTCCACATAGCTGAACAGATCCAGCTCCTTGACAATGGTGCCGCCGTTGCACACCGTCACCCGATCCAGCTCACAGGCATCGCCCTTGGGAACGAACAGCTCCTGCCGGGCGGTCACGCCGTCCTTTTTGCCCTCCAGAATGGTGTAGCCCAGACCGTGGCGGCAGCTGTAACTGTCCAGCGGGGTCTTGGTGGGCTGCCAGCCCGGGTTCCACACGGTGTCGCCATCCTTGATGTAAATCCGGTGGCCGTCCATGTCCAGCGGGGAGTTGTTGTAGCGGTAGCGGGTCAGGCGGCGCATCCGGGCGTCCCGGTAAAAGCTGTAACCGCCCGCCGTGTTGGAGACCAGACTGAAGAAGTCCTCGCTGCCAAGGTAGTTGATCCACGGCAGGGGCGTCTGCGGGGTGGTGATGACGTATTCTTTATTCTGGTCATCAAAATATCCGAACTTCATAATGCTTCCTCCTTAAAACTGCGCCTTGTTGGGTGGGCAGTACATCGATAAGCGAAAACGATTAAGGCACTGCGAAAGAAGCAATCTCATCACGCTAAGCATACCGTATCCCACCGAAAAATGCAAGAGCTTTTTGCAAAAATCTCAGCGGAAATTTTAAAATAATCTGCGCAGACCCGGCGGTTTTCGGCAGCTTTCGGCACGGGACACACTGACGAAAGGGCGAACGAAAGCCCCGAAAGCCCATTTTAAAAGTAATATATACATGCGGCCTCCGGCACCGAAAACCATAACGAAACTGCAACGAAAATTTTTTCATTTTAATCGAAATGTAACGAAAGTGAATCGAGATGCACAATTTTTACAGTTCGAATTGGAACGAAATGCCAAAAGTGATGCGACTAGGCTAAAACTTTTACGTTTTCGCTTGATTTTTGGTGCAGAATGCGATATATTGAGATTGCGAAAACGATTAAGGAACTTGCGAGAAACATCCCGCAGCTCCTTTCCTCGGAAGGAGGCTATAAGATGCCGTCCCTGAAGGATCTGGCGAAAGAATGCGGCGTATCCGTCGCAACCGTCAGCAAGGCTTTAAACGACCAGCCGGACATCGCACCGGCCACGCGGGAGCGCATCCGTGCAGCGGCCCGCCGCATGGGGTATCTGCCCAACGCAGCGGCCCGGGCGCTGAAAACCAACCGTACTTACAACCTTGGCGTTCTGTTCGTAGATGAAAAACAGAGCGGCCTGACCCACGAGTACTTCTCCGCAGTGCTGGACAGCTTCAAGGTAGAAGCAGAAAAGCGCGGCTATGATATCACCTTCATCAACCACAACATCAGCGGCAAGTCCATGAGCTATCTGGAACATTGCCACTACCGGGGTGTGGACGGCGTGGTGATCGCCTGCGTGAACTTTTACGATCCGCAGGTGGTGGAGCTGGTCAACGGCGATGTGCCGGTAGTGACCATCGACCATGTGTTCAACAACCGGATGGCGATCCTTTCAGACAACGTGGTGGGCGCAAAAGCTCTGGTACAGCAGGCATGGGCTTGCGGGCACCGGCGCATCGCCTTTATCCACGGCGAAAAGACCGCCGTTACCGAGAACCGGCTGGCAGGCTTCTATCAGGCCTGCGAGGAGTTGGGGCTGAAGGTGCCGGAGGAGTACGTCCGCTGCGGTGTGTACCACGATGTGGATCGCTGCGCAGAGGAGACCCGGGCACTGCTGGCACTGCCGCAGCGGCCCACCTGCATCATCTTCCCGGATGACTTTTCCGCACTGGGCGGCTACAACGTCCTGAGCGAAGCGGGCTTGAGCATCCCGGAGGACATCTCGGTGATGGGATACGATGGCATCTATCTCTCCCGGGTGGTCAAGCCCTCGCTGGTGACCTACCAGCAGAACACCAAATCCCTTGGCAGGCTGGCAGCGGATAAGCTGATCGAGCTGATCGAGCATCCGCGTGTGACCCTGCCGGAGCAGATCCGGGTGTCCGGAAAACTGCTGGACGGCGGCTCCGTCCGCATCCTTTAACAAAGGCCCACAACTCCCGGCGCGGAGTTTTTGAGAATGAATTTTTTAATTGGAAAACCATGAAGGAGGTTTACCCTTATGAAAAAGATCTCTCGTCGTAATTTCCTGCTCGCTTCCGGTGTCGTGACTGTTGGTGCTGCTCTGGCAGCCTGCGGCGGCAGCTCCTCCAGCAGCACTGCTGCTTCTTCTGCTGCTCCTGCATCTTCCGCTGCTGCTTCTGCTCCGGCTGCTGCCGAGGGCAAGGTGCTGAACATCTGGTGCTGGAATGATGAGTTCCAGAGTCGCTTCAACGACTACTATCCCGAAGTCAAGGAGATCGCAGCCGACAAGTCCACCACCACCCTGAAGGACGGCACCACCGTGAAGTGGACCATCAACGCCAACGAGAACAACAACTACCAGAACAAGCTGGACGAGGCTCTGCTGAATCAGGATTCCGCTGCCGATGACGACAAGATCGACATCTTCCTGATCGAGGCTGACTACGCTCTGAAGTATGTGGATTCCGACTACGTTCTGGATGTCAAGAAGGATATCGGTCTGACCGATTCTGATTTGGCCGGTCAGTACCAGTACACCAAGGACATCGTTTCTGTGGACGGCAGCCAGCGCGGCACCACTTGGCAGGCTACCCCGGGTCTGTTCGCATACCGCCGCAGCATTGCAAAGGCAGTGCTGGGCACCGACGACCCCGCCGAGGTGCAGACCTACCTGTCCGACTGGGATAAGTTCAACGACGTAGCTGCCAAGGCTGCTGCCAAGGGCTACAAGATGCTGTCCGGCTTTGACGATGCTTACCGCACCTTCTCCAACAACGTCTCCGCACCCTGGGTCACCGGCACCACCGTTACCGTGGATGAGAACCTGATGAAGTGGGTGGATCAGACCAAGGAGTACACCGACAAGGGCTACAACAACAAGTCCAGCCTGTGGGACAGCCAGTGGGCTTCCGATCAGGGCCCCACCGGTAAGGTGTTCGGCTTCTTCTACTCCACTTGGGGCATCAACTTCACCCTGCTGGGCAACTCTCTGGCAACTCCTACCTCTGAGGGCGGCAAGGAAGAAGTTGGCAACGGTATCTACGGCGACTACGCTGTGTGCGAAGGCCCTCAGCCCTACTACTGGGGCGGCACCTGGATCTGCGGCGCAGCCGGCAGCGACAACCTTGAGACCATCAAGGACGTTATGCTGAAGCTGACCTGCGATGAAGCCATCATGAAGCAGATCACCATGGATACGCAGGACTACACCAACAACGAGAAGGCCATGAACGAGATCGCCAACAGCGATTACAAGTCCGACTTCCTCGGCGGCCAGAACCACATCGCTCTGTTTGCAGAGGCTGCAACCAAGATCGATATGTCCAACGCCGGCCCGTACGATCAGGGCCTGAACGAGAGCTTCCAGACCGCTTTCAAGGATTACTTCACCGGCAACGTGAAGGAGGATGCCGCCAAGGCAAACTTCGAGACCGCCATCAAGGAGAAGTACCCCGAGCTGACCGACGTGGTCTGGCCCGCATAAGTGGTTCCACTCCGAACTGAAAATTGAAGCAAAGGGGCGGGCGGCGTATCTCGCCCGCCCCTTTGGTTTTGCTGTGACCCGGCAGGAGGGAGATCTCATGGGAGAAAAAACAAAAAAGAAAGGGTCGATCAGCTACGCGAAATGGGGCTATATCTTCATTGCACCGTTCTTTATCATCTTCGCGGTATTCCAGCTGATCCCTCTGGCATCCACCATCTATTACAGCTTTTTTGAGTATTACCGCAGCGGCCTGAAGATCATCGGACCCAACTTTGTGGGTCTGAAAAACTACATCACCCTGTTCGCGACCGATCTGCCCAAGTATTTCAGCAACACGCTGATCCTGTGGATCATCGGTTTTATCCCGCAGATCTTCGTCTCGCTGCTGCTGGCGGCATGGTTCACCGACCTGCGGCTGAAGCTGAAAGGGCAGACTTTCTTCAAGACGGTCATCTACATGCCCAACCTGATCATGGCCTCGGCCTTCGCAATGCTGTTCTTCGCCCTGTTCTCGGATAACGGCCCGGTGAACGCAGTGCTGCTGAGCATGGGCTGGATCAAGACACCCATCAGCTTTTTGAATACCGTGTGGGGCAACCGTGGTCTTGTGGGCCTGATGAACTTCCTGATGTGGTTCGGCAACACCACCATCATGCTGATGGCGGCCATTATGGGCGTGGATCCCACCCTGTACGAGGCCGCAGAGCTGGACGGCTGCACCCCGAACCAGATGTTCTGGAAGATCACCCTGCCCCTGATCCGCCCCATTCTGGTCTATGTGATGATCACCTCCATGATCGGCGGCCTGCAGATGTTCGATGTGCCGCAGATTTTGACCAACGGCAAGGGCGGCCCCGACCGTACCTCCACCACCATGATCATGTACCTGAACAACCACCTGTTCAGCAAGAACTACGGCATGGCCGGTGCAGTATCTGTGGTGCTGTTCCTTGTGTGTGCAGTGCTGTGCGTCGTCGTGTACTTCTCGCTGACCAAGGAAGATGACGGCCTGACCAAGGCCCAGCGCAAGGAACTGAAGGCAGCCAAAAAGGCTGCTGCCAAAGGAGGGAAATAAGTATGGCACATACGCCTAAAAACCAGTCCGAAAAGGCGATCTTGACCGCTCGCCGTGCGTGGTGCTATCTGGTGCTGGTGCTGATCAGTTTTCTGTGCCTGTTCTTCTTCTATGTGCTGATCATCAACTCCACCCGCACCCACTTCGAAATTCAAAAGGGCTTCTCGCTGATGCCGGGCAAGTCCATCATCACAAACTTCCGCAACGTGCTTACGGACGCCAACATCCCGGTGGTGAGCGGCATCCGCAACAGCCTGCTGGTGTCTGCCTGCTCGGCAGCGCTCAGCGTCTACTTCTCGGCGCTGACGGCCTACGGCATCTACGCCTATAACTTCAAGTTCAAAAAAGCCGCCTTTGCCCTGATCCTGCTCATTATGACCATGCCCACACAGGTGTCCGCACTGGGCTTTCTGCAGTTGATCTCCAAGATGGGCTTGAAAAACAGCTTCATCCCCCTGATCGTCCCCAGCATTGCAGCACCTACCGTGTTCTTCTTCATGAAGCAGTATCTGGACGCCTCCCTTCCCATGGAGATCGTGGAAGCCGCCCGCATTGACGGCGCAGGTGAGTTCTATACCTTTAATAAGATCGTGCTGCCCATCATGAAGCCGGCTCTGGCTGTGCAGGCCATCTTCTCCTTCGTGGCCAGCTGGAACAACTACTTCATCCCGGCTCTGGTGCTGGACACCGCCGACAAAAAGACCCTGCCCATCCTGATCGCCCAGCTGCGCAGCGCGGACTTCCTGAAGTTCGATATGGGCAAGGTGTACATGATGGTGGCTATCGCCATTCTGCCGGTCATCATCGTCTACCTGCTGCTGTCCAAGTTCATCGTCCGCGGCGTTGCACTTGGCGGCGTTAAAGGTTAAAATCATTGCCTTCATTTCTCTGTTACAGCATAGCAAAGCCCCCGAGAGACACACCCTCGGGGGCTTTGTGCGTTGTACCCGTGAAAAGGGGATTCAGAAACGCCCGCAGGCGTTTCTGAATCCCGAATAAAAAATAATCTTTCCGCTGAAAATGGCTAGAGCATAGCGGAAGCCATTCAAAATCGTCCCACGTCGGGAGTGTGCGATGGGATTCAGATCAAGATCCCATCGCAATGGTCGATTTCGTGCTGGATGATCTGCGCCGTCCAGCCGGTAAAGGTCTTGATGCGGGGTTTGCCGTCCGCCGTCTTGTACTGCACCTTGATGCTCTGCCAGCGCTTTGTTTTCCGTACGCCTTCCAGCGAAAGACAGCCCTCCTCGGCTTCGTACTGGCCGGACTTTTTCAGGATGACCGGGTTGAACAGCACTAAATATCCGTCCTCAGCTTCCACCGCAATGATGCGCTTGAGCACGCCGATCATGTTGGCGGCCATGCCCACACAGCCGTCGGCGTGGGCGGTCAGGGTCTCCAGTAAGTCCCGCGCAATGGGGGCATCCTTCGGGGTGGCAGGGGCGGACTTCTGCGCCAGAAACAGCGGGTCGTGCATGATGGGCTGGATCATAGTAAAATCTCCTTTATTCTTCAGTGCGGCTTAAAAGGATGCCTGCCAGCAGCCCGACAACCGCCGGGAGCACCCAGCCAAAGCCCAGTGCCGCCAGCGGCAGGGCATTGGCAAGGGCAGAAAGCGGGCCAAGCGGCAGCGCGGCGGCAATGCTCTGCACGGCGGTGCAGCCGATGCACAGCGGGTAGACCCGGCGGCGCTGCTCCAGCCCGGGCACGAAGGAAAGTGTAATCAGCACAATGGCTACCGGGTACAGGGCATTGAGCACCGGGATGGACAGGCGCAGAATTTCTGCCAGACCCAGATTGGCGGTCAGCATACTGGCAGCGGCAAAAAAGGCGGCAAGAACAGGGTAGGGGATGCGGGGCAGCAGGGTGTGAAAATACTCTCCCACACAGGCGATCAGCCCCACACAGGTGTTGAAGCAGGCCAGCATAAAGATAGCCGCAAGCAGCACCAGCCCCGCTTTGCCGAACAGCCGCTCGGCAAGCACGGTCAATACCTCGGCACCGGTGACAAGGCCGGGCACGGCGGCACCGGTCAGCGCTCCGGCATGTCCCAGCATGGCGTAGACCACCAGCAGCAGCCCGCCCGCCACAAGCCCGGCGCGGATGGCACTGCGCTGCACGTCCTGCTCCCGGGCAACGCCCTGCGCCCGGATGTTCATGGCGATGACAGCGCCAAAGTTCAGCGCTGCAAGGGCGTCCATGGTCTGGTAGCCGTACAATACGCCCTGTAAAACGACCGCGGAACGATACGCCTCGGTGGGCGCACCGTACTGCGCCGCCAGCGGGTGCAGCAGGCAGCCGCCGAACAGGATCAGAATCAGCACCAGCAGGCAGGGGCAGAGCAGCCTGCCCAGCCAGCGGGTGAGCCTGTCCGGGCGCAGCGCCACCAGAAAGGCTGCGCTGAAGAACAGCACGGAGTACCCCAACTGCAGCCCGGCGCTGCTGCCCAGCAGCGGGGTGAGCATGGCAAAGGAGGTGCTTGCGGTGCGCGGAATGGCCAGACACGGCCCGATGGACAGATAGATCAAGATCATGAACACCTGCGCGAACACCGGATGCACCCGCCCGGCCAGCTTGTCCAGACCGTCGGCCCGTGCCACCGCAATGACTCCCGCAACCGGCAGACCCACGGCACTGAGGGCAAGCCCCAGAAAGGCAATCCAGAAGTTTACCCCGGCCTTTGCACCCAGATCGGGCGGGAAGATCAGGTTGCCTGCCCCGAAAAACATGGAAAACAACGTAAAACCGACAAGCAGCAGCTTGCGGCCCTTGAGCGCTTGTGTCAATACCGTCCCCTCTTTCCTGCGCCGGTGCAAAGATGCACCGTGTACTGCATCCAGTTTACACTGTATGTAAATTCATGTCAAGCATACAACGGTTGAATAAAAGTATATACAGCGCGAGCCGCCCCGCCGCAGGTGGTGCACAGGTCATTCCCCTTTGCGGGACGGTATGGTATACTATACCTTATAATAGGCAGGGAAAGAGGGCAGTTTATGAAGCAGAACAAGCAGTTTTTCCGCCGTCTGCTGGCGGTGGCGTTCTGGCTGGCGGTCTGGCAGGCCGCAGCCATGGCCATCGGGCAGGAGGTGTTTTTGGTATCGCCGGTGCAGGCGCTGCGCACCTTGGTGCAGCTGCTGCCAAGGGCAGATTTTTGGCAGCGGGTGGGCTTTAGCTCCGGTCGCATTTTGCTGGGTTTTGTGCTGGGCGCAGTGGTCAGCGTGGTGCTGGCGGTGTGCGCCGCCCGGTGGAGCGCCGCCGATGCGCTGCTGGCTCCGGTGATGCAGCTGGTCAAGGCTACGCCGGTGGCAAGCTTTATCATTCTGGCGCTGGTCTGGGTGCGGGGCAGTGCGCTTTCGGTGCTCATCAGCTTTCTGATGGTGTTGCCGGTGCTGTACGGCGCAGTGCGCACCGGCATTGCCGGGGCAGACGTGCAGCTGCTGGAGATGGCGGCGGTGTTCCGTCTGCCGCCGGGTCGCCGCCTGCGGTCGATCTGGCTGCCTGCGGTGCTGCCGGCCTTCCGGCAGGGGTGCAGCGTGGCGCTGGGCATCTGCTGGAAAAGCGGCGTGGCGGCCGAGGTCATCGGCCTGCCCAACGGCAGCATCGGTGATGCACTCTACCGTGCCAAGATCACCCTTTCCACGGGGGAACTGTTTGCGTGGACCTTTGTCATCATCCTGCTGAGCGCAGGCTTTGAAAAGCTGTTCCTGTTTGCACTGGATAAGGCCGTGGGTGCAGTGCTGGGAGAGGAGGGGACAAAATGCTGAAGCTTCAACACCTGACAAAGCAGTTCGGCGCGGCACCGCTCTTCACCGACCTGTGTATGGAGGTAGACACCCCCGTGGTGCTGTGGGCACCCAGCGGCTGGGGCAAGACCACCCTGCTGCGCATCCTGATGGGGCTGGAGCGCCCCACCACCGGCAGTGTGGAGGGCGTGGGCCGGGTGGCTGCGGTCTTTCAGGAAGACCGCCTTTGCCCCCAGCTGAACGCTGTGCAGAACGTCACTTTGGTGCTGCCGGGGGCGAAAAACCAGTACAAAGAGCAAATTATATGTGATTTTCAACAGCTTGGAATGGACATTGCGGCCTTGCAGCTGCCCGTCCACAGGCTTTCCGGCGGGCAAAAGCGGCGGGTGGCGCTGCTGCGGGCGCTGTGGGCTCCCAGCGACACCCTGCTATTGGACGAGCCCTTTACCGGCATGGACCCGGACACTTTGCAGCGGGCGGCGGCGCTGCTGCGGCAGCGCTGCGCGGGCAAGCCGGTGCTGCTGGCCACCCACGATGAAAGCGCCATCCGCGCCCTTGGCTGGCCGGTGGTGGAACTGGAAAAGCTGGGACGTTCTTGAATGCCCTCCGCTTTGCTCTGGGCATGATTTAAGGAATTTTTATTTTAAGTATTACGTTTGTCGCGCTCTGCAGAGCGCGACAAACACTGCTTGCTTTTAACTAGCTAAAAAAGCAAGGACGTGCAGTCTGCGGGCTGCACGTCCTTGTGTTATAGAATATTCTTTACCCAAACAGGCTTTTGGTGTTGTGAGAGTATACAGACAGTACTAAACCGACACAGATATACAACATAAGCACCGAGCTGCCGCCTGCGGAGTAGAAAGGCAGGGTGACGCCGATGACCGGCAGCACCCGCAGATTCATGCCCACGTTCACGGCGATCTGTGCCATCAGGGCACCGCCGATACCGGCGCAGATGTAGCTGCCCAGCAGATCCTCGCTGCGGGCACCGGTGGCAAAGGTCTTGATCACCAGCGCCAGCAGAACGCCAAGCACCACACAGCAGCCCACAAAGCCCGCCACGTTGCCGATCCAGCTGAGGATGAAGTCGTTGTGGGCGTTGGGCACGCTGTAATATCGGCCGCTGAATAAGCCGTTGCCGAAGATGCCGCCGGAGCCCAGCGCGATCTCGCCGCGCTGCTGCTGGTAGATGATGTTCTTCCACACCGTCTCGCTGGGTGCCCAGCCGGTGGTGTTTTCCGGGTCCAGCACCGCCAGAATGCGGTACCACTGGTATCCCTTGCCGATCTTATCGCTGAAAAAGGCGAAGGCCACCGCCACGGCAGCGCCCGCCGCCGCAAAGGCTGCAAAGATATACTTCCAGCTCAGCCCCGCCGCAAACATCATGCAGCAGCCGATGATGCCGTAGATGATGGCCGTGCCGTCGTCGCCCTGCACATGGATGATGGCAATGGGAACCAGCAGGTGCAGCAGCAGCTTTGCCAGCTCCTTTGGTTCATTGATGCGGCTGCGCACGTTGTTCAGGTGCATGGCAAAGGTCAGGATAAAGCTGATCTTTGCCAGCTCTGTGGGCTGGAAGGTAAAGCCGCCCAGCTTGTACCACGAGTAGTTGTCGGTATCACCGGCATTGTAGCCGATGGTCAGCGGGCCGATGGATACGTTGCGGATGACCAGCGTGGGCAGCACCAGACCCCACGTCAGCACAACATGCACCGGCCACACCTTTACAAGGCTGCGGTAGTCCACGCAGGAGAGCAGCAGCGCGATCACAATGCCAATGGCGGCAGCGCCCGCCTGCACCAGTGCGCGGCGGTAGTCGCCAATGCCGATGATGGCACCGGTCACCTCGTCGGTGGCAAAGCCGTTGCCCTGCTTGGCTGCCCACGAGGACAGCGCCAGCACCGCCATAACACTGCTGAAAATGCACAGTAGCAGATAGATCTTATCGCTGCGCTTAAAATATTGTCGAATGCTATCCAAAGAGAGCACCGCCTTTCGTCAGAACAGTCTGCCGGGGCGCGCCTGCGTACAGGCGATAAAAACCCAGCATATCGCTATTATACACAAATCCCCGTGCCAATGCAATGCGCCGGGTGTGACGGAATGGTAAAACATTGCCGGGAAGCTTGACAAAGCCCCGGCGGCATCCTACAATGAACCTGTGGACGCAGCCTTGCGTACAACAGCCCCGGCAGTGTGCCGGGGGAGAGGAACGGAAAAGAAGAAATGGAACATACAGTTTATCGCCGCCTGCTCAGCGCGGTGTGCGCCATTGCGCTGGCCTTTACGGCAGTGTGCCCGGCAGTAGCCGCTGCGCCGGAGGAGACCACCGGCACCCCCCAGACCCTGACCGCCTCTGAGGTGCAGGAGATGCAGCAGACAGATGCCGCCGTCACCGCCCTGACCGACAGCGCCGCTTACGCCGGAATGTCGGAGGAAGAGCGTCAGGCCGCAGCGCTGGCACAGCTGGATGCGCTGGCGGCGCAGGGGCTTATAAAAAAGGACAGCATCTATGTGGATGCGGAAAACGGCATGATAAGCTTTACTTACAGCTGCGGCGCGCTGGGCGGTATTCTGCTCACTGACACCGAGAGCGAGGCAGACGCCGCCCTGCCCGGGCCGGAGCTGCCGGAGCTGGAGGATGCGCCCGCCCTGCTCGCCGCCGAGAACGGCACCGTGGGCAATGCAGTCATCTACTATGCCTTTGATAACGGGGTAAACAGCAACCGCTACCCCTACTATTCTTATATGAAGGACTACTGGAGCGGTTTCGGGCTGGACACCCATCTGGACATGATGGTGACCGTCTCTGACCTGAAGCGGATGGCGGACTACGACCTTGCCATCCTCAGCGCCCACGGCGCGTACTATACCTATGAGTACGGCTGGCTGTGGAAAAAGCAGGCCACCGCGCCCATCCTTCTGCTGCTGGAAAAATCTGATTTCTGGAACGACCTGCGCTACGGCATGGATCTGCTCAGCCACCGGGTCATCAAGGTGAACGGCTGCTACGCCGTCACCGGAGGCTTTTTCAGCAATGCCTACCGGGGCGGCAAGCTGAACGGCACCATCGTGCTCTCGGAGACCTGCGAGTTCTACGGCCGCAGCGGCCATGTGGACACCACTCTTTCGGACGGGCTGCTCTCCGGCGGGGCAGCGGCTGTGGCGGGCTTTGTGAACAACGTATACAGTGTATATTCCCGCAGTATGATGTGGGCGACCGTGAACCGCCTGATCGAGGGCGAGACCTTGCAGCAGGCCATTGATTACGGCCTTGAGGTCTACGGCGAAAACGACATCGTGTGGTATCTCAACCAGAACACGGGGCGGCGTCCCCACCCGGCGGCGTCCTACCCCATCATTCAGGGCGATAGCACCGCCCGGCTCACCGCGCCCGGCACGGCGACGAATGGTGCAGCGGAGCAGCAGACCCCTGCTGCCGCCTGACCATTGCACTTTTGCACGTTTTATATTATACTTAGGGATGGCAGAGTGTCTGCCATCCCTTTTTTGAAACGATGAGGTAACCTTCATGTCAGAATATATCACCCATTCCCGCGCCGAGACGGTGGCGCTGGGCAAGCGGATGGCCGCTGTGCTGGCTCCCGGGGCATTGATCGCCTTTACCGGTGGTCTGGGCGCGGGCAAGACCGCCTTTACCGAGGGTCTTGCCGAGGGTCTGGGCTGCACCGACCCGGTGTCCAGCCCCACCTTTGCCATCGTGAACTACTACCGGGGCCCGCGTCCGCTGGCGCACTTTGACCTGTACCGCATCTCCACCGAGAACGATCTGTGTGCGGCGGGCTTCTACGATTATCTGGATCAGGGCGCTGTGGTGGCGGCAGAGTGGAGCGAGAACTTTGCCGACCTGCTGGCGCTGGAAAACCCCATCCGGGTGAATATCGAACGTCTGGACGATACCACCCGCAAAATCACCATTGAGGGGGTGACGGTATGAATATTCTGGCTGTGGATACGGCGGGCAAGACTGCCGGTGTGGCTCTGCTGCAGGACGACCGCCTGCTGTACGAGGTGTATCTGGACGGCGGTATGACCCACAGCGAAACGCTGATGCCCATGATCGACACCTGTTTAAAGATGTGCGGGCTGACCTGCGCGGACATCGACCTGTACGCCGTCAACGCAGGCCCGGGCAGCTTTACCGGCCTGCGCATCGGGCTGGCTGCCGTCAAGGGGCTGGCCTTCCCGCGCGAGACGCTGTGCGCCCCGGTGTCTACCTTGGAAGCACTGGCTGCTGCCCACACCGGCGAGGGTACGGTGCTCTGCGCACTGGACGCCCGCCGCGCACAGGTTTACAGTGCAGCGTTTGACCTTGCCACCCACACCCGCCTGTTGGACGACAACGCCCGGGCGGTGACAGATCTGGCGGATTTTGTAGAAAATTGCAAAAAGCCTCTGTTTTTTGTTGGTGATGGCGCGGGTCTGTGCTATAATAAATACAGCAATGTGCCGGGCGTGCTGCAAACACCCCCGGCGCTGCGGGGCGGCCGTGCCGCTGCCGTGGCACTTGTGGCAAAGCAGATGGCTGCAGCCGGGCAGGCTGTGCTGCCGGAGGCGCTGCTGCCGGACTACCACCGTCTCAGTCAGGCGGAGCGGGAGCGGGCCGAGCGTCTGGCTGCCGAAGCCGCAGCAAACAAACAATAAAAGCGGAACTGTGACCACTCACAGGGAAAGGACGTTTTTCCATGGCAAAACCCATTGCACTTGCCGCCGACCACGGCGGATTTGAACTGAAAGAGGCCGTCAAGGCACATCTGGAGGAGCTTGGTCTGGAGTATATCGACTTTGGCACCCACAGCACCGACAGCGTGGACTACCCCGATATGGCTGTGCCCGCCTGTGACGCAGTGGTGAGCGGCCAGTGCGAGAAGGCACTGCTGTTCTGCGGCACCGGTGTGGGCATCAGCATGGCTGCCAACAAGATCAAGGGCATCCGCGCCTGCTGCTGCTCCGACAGCTTTAGCTGCGAGTATACCCGCCGCCACAACGACGCCAACGCCCTGTGCATGGGCGGCCGCGTAGTGGGCGCAGGCCTTGCCTGCCAGCTGGTGGATATCTTCCTGAACACCCAGTTCGAGGGCGGCCGTCATCAGCGCCGCATCGACAAGCTGACCGCACTGGAAAACCGCTGATTGAAATTTTTATAATTTTACAGAGAAGCTTGCATTGCAAGCTTCTCTGTAAAAAAATCCTTCAAGTACCCGATAGAATGTTCTATATAAATTAAGGAGCGTGTTTTTATGACCCCGATGATCGTTGAACATCCGCTGCTGCAGCACAAGATCAGCCTGCTGCGCAACAAACAGACCGGCACCAAGGAGTTCCGTGACCTCGTTGGCGAGATCGCAACTCTGCTGTGCTACGAGGCTACCCGCGATCTGCCGCTGGAAGAGGTGGAGATCGAGACCCCCATCACCATGGCGAAGACCAAGGTGCTGGCAGGCCGCAAGCTGGCTCTGGTGCCCATCCTGCGCGCCGGCATGGGTATGCTGGACGGTATGCTGACCCTGCTGCCCGCCGCCAAGGTCGGCTTCATCGGCCTGTACCGCGACGAAAAGACCCTGCAGCCGGTGGAGTACTTCTGCAAGCTGCCGCAGGATATCGCCGAGCGCGACGTTCTGGTGCTGGATCCCATGCTGGCTACCGGCGGCAGCGCCATCGACGCCATCACCCAGATCAAGAAGCACGGTGCAAAGCGCATCAAGTTCATCGGTCTGCTGGGCGCACCGGAGGGCATCAAGGCTCTGCACGAGGCACACCCCGATGTGGACATCTATCTGGGCGCACAGGACGACTGCCTGAACGAGAACGGCTACATCGTACCCGGTCTGGGCGATGCAGGCGACCGTATCTACGGCACCAAGTAAAACATATCGATAAAAAACAATGCCGGAGCGTTGATGCTCCGGCATTTGTTTTTTTTATCTTACATCTCACTGCTGCGCAGAAAACGCACCAGCATGGGCAGTTCGTACAGCAGCATCAGCAGCCAGCCCACCGCGTAGCTGAAGGGCAAAGCTTCGATATCCATCTTCATCACCAGCACAAACAGGGCAGCGGCGGCCACACGGCCACCCATGTTCAGCATACTGCTGTTCAGGGTGACCTTCAAATCGCCCATGCCCCGGAAAAAGCCCTGAATGCCGTTGGTGGCGGCGGGCATCAGGTAGAACAGCGAGATGGTGCGCAAAAACCGCACGCCCAAATCCACCACAGCTGGGTCGGTGGCAAACAGCCGGATGATGGGCTCGGCAAACAGCAGGCAGACGGCGGTAAGCAGGATGCCGTAGGCAAATTCGATGCGCATACCGCAGTGGTAGCCCTGCCGTACCCGGTCGGTCTTGCCCGCGCCCCGGTTTTGCGCCATCAGGGTGGTCATGGCGTGGCCGATGTTCTGCTGCGGGGTGTAGGCAAAATCGTCGATGCGGGAGGCGGCGGTAAAGGCTGCCATGGCGTTGACGCCCATGGTGTTCACGATGGCCTGCACCGCAATTTTGCCCAGCTGCACCGTGGCCTGCTGCATGGCGCTGGCCCAGCCGTAGCTCACGGTCTTGCGCAGCAGCTTGCCGTCATACACCAGCCACCGTCTGCCCAGCTGCAGGATCGGCACCTTGTAGCGGATGTACACCACGCACAGCAGACAGCAGGCGGCCTCGCTGAGCACGGTGGAAAGGGCACAGCCCTCGCTGCCCCAGCCCAGCGCCTCCACAAAAAACAGGTCGCCGCCAATGTTCAGCACCGCGCTGATCATCAAAAAATACAGCGCGCTCTTGCTGTCGCCCAGCGCACGCATGGTGGCAGCAAGGAAATTATAGAAGAAGGTGAAGATCAGCCCCGCAAACACGATGCGCAGGTAGTTCACCGCAATGGGCAGAATGGCGGTGGGCACTTGCAGCAGCCGCAGCAGCGGGTCTGCCAGCAGCACGCACAGGGCAGAGAAGGTCAGGGAGAACACCGTGCCCGCAATGGCGGTGGTGGATACCTGCCGCTCCACCAGCTTGGTGTCTCCCGCGCCAAAGGCGGTGCTGACCAGAATGCCCGCGCCCAGACACATCCCGTTGATGAACAGGATGGCAAGAGTCATCAGAGGGTTCGAGGTGCCCACGGCAGCCAGTGCGTCCTCGCCCACAAACTTGCCCACGATGATGCTGTCGGCGGCGTTGTAGGTAAGCTGGAACAGGTTGCCCAGCACCAGCGGAATGGTAAATTTGATCAGCAGCGGCGTAATAGCACCGCTGGTCATGTCCTTGGTCATGAAAAACGTCCTTCTTTCCGATTTATAAAAACAGCCGCTTACACGATGCTGGCGCGTCCGCTGAAAATGGCCAGCGCAGCGCGGCTGTTGCAGTTGGCCAGCAGCTGGGCTGCGGCGTGCAGGGCAGCACCGGCGCTGACCGAAGCAGGGATGGCATCGGTGCGCAGCACCTGCTGGGCGGCGCGCTGGGCATCCCGGCTTGCCACGGCGGAAACGTTATCCACCACATAGCTGTTGTAGTTTTCCGGCACGATGCCGTAGCCGATATCCGGGATGCCGTGGGGGCCGGTAAGCCCGCCGCCCAGCACCTGATTTTCGTACGGCTCCACCGCCACGATGCGCACATCGTTCGTCCATGCCTTGATGGTCTCGCCCACGCCGGTCACTGTGCCGGCGCTGCCCACCCCGATGGTAATGGCGTCCACAAGGCTCTGGTTCTGCCGGGCAATGCTTTGCACAATGGCAGGGCCGGTGACCCGGCGGTGGTACTCCGGGTTGTCATCGTTGGCCAGCCAGTTCATATAGTACCAGCCGTTCGCGGCGGCAGTCTGCGCCGCCAGCGCCCGCGCCCCGGCCAGACCGCTGCGGGCGGGGCTGTGCCGGATCTGCGCGCCCAGCCGCAGCAGGTACTCCTGCCGCAGGGCAGGGGCGTCCTCCGGCATCACCAGCACGATGGGGTGCCCGGCGGTCAGGCTGGCCAGCGTAAGGGCGGTGGCAAAGGGGCCGGAGGCCGCTTCAATGATGGGCTGCCCCGGGGCAAGCTGCTTTTTTTCAATGGCAAGGGCCAGCATCCCCTCGGCAAGGCCGTCCCGGGCGGTGCCGGTGGGGCCGTAAAAATCCAGATACGCGTACAGATGCCCCTTCAGCCCGCAGGCGGCGGCGTAGCCCCGCAGCTCCACAATAGGGCAGGCGGTGGTAAGGGTCTGGTAAAAATTAGAGTAGATCGGCACAAGGGCACTCCTTTCTCTTGGGATACAACACTATTATCCTAACGCAAAGCCCCCGGCTGCGTCAAGATGCCTTTTGGCAAAAACAGCGAATTTCAGGCAGATATTTCAGAAAAAACTCCAAAATCCCCTTGACAAGGGGCAGGGGTTCTGGTATACTCCATCCGTAAAGCAAAAAAACTTTACAACATAGCAAGTACAGACAGCAGAGCACCGGGGGTCAACAGCAATGGCAAAAGATCTGGAAATGGGGTATCTGCTGGATTTTTATGGCGAGGTGCTTACCCAGAAGCAGCGCGAGATGCTGCGCCAGTATTACAACGATGACCTTTCGCTGAGCGAGATCGGCGAGAACTTCGGCATCACCCGGCAGGGCGCACGGGACGCCATCAAGCATGGCGAGACCACCCTGAAGGAACTGGAAGAAAAGGTAGGCTTTGCAGCCCGCTACCGGCGGGTGCAGCAGAAGCTGGAACAGCTGGAACAGCTGGTCATTGACACCCGGTTCGAGTGCACCGGCCCCCGCGCCAATATCACCACCACGGAGTATGTGGAAACGCTGACAAAAATGCTGGAGCTCATCCGCTCGATGGATGAAGCAAACGAAAGCTGATCGAATTTTGAAAGGAGCACCGCACAATGGCATTTGAATCCCTGACCGACCGCCTTGCCGGTGTATTCAAAAAGCTGCGCGGTCACGGTAAGCTGACCGAGGCAGATATCAAGGCCGCCATGCGCGAGGTGCGGATGGCTTTGCTGGAAGCCGATGTCAACTACAAGGTTGCCAAGGACTTCTGCGCAAAGGTATCCGAGCGTGCCATGGGGCAGGAGGTCATGGAGAGCCTGACCCCCGCCCAGCAGGTGGTCAAGATCGTCAATGAGGAGCTGGTAGCCCTCATGGGCGGCACCGAAGCCGCCCGCCTGAACATCAAGAACAAGGGCCAGACGGTCATTATGCTCTGCGGCCTGCAGGGCAACGGTAAAACCACCCACGCGGCAAAACTTGCCAAGTTCTATATCAAGCAGGGACGCCGTCCCATGCTGGTGGCCTGCGATATCTACCGCCCCGCTGCTATCGACCAGCTGCAGGTGGTGGGCAAGCAGGCCGGTGCACCGGTGTTCACCCTGCCCGGCGCAAAGCCGCCGGAGATCGCCCGCAAGGCGCTGGCGCACGCCAAGGACTACGGCAACGACATCGTCATTCTGGATACCGCAGGCCGCCTGCAGATCGACGAAGTGCTGATGCAGGAACTGGTGGACGTCAAGGCTGCCGTTCCCGTGGACGAGACGTTGCTGGTGGTGGACGCCATGGCCGGTCAGGATGCTGTCAACGTGGCCAAGACCTTCAACGAGACGGTGGGCGTGGATGGCATCATCCTCACCAAGACCGACGGCGATACCCGCGGCGGTGCAGCGCTTTCCGTGCTGGCCGTTACCGGCAAGCCCATCAAGTTCCAGGGCACCGGCGAAAAGCTGGATGATCTGGATGTGTTCCACCCGGACCGCATGGCAAGCCGCATCCTTGGCATGGGCGATGTGCTCAGCCTGATCGAGCGCGCACAGGATGCCGCCGACGAAAAGGCTGCCGAGGAGACCGCCAAGCGGCTGATGGAAAACAAGTTCGATATGAACGATATGCTGGAGCAGTTCGCCCAGATCCGCAAAATGGGCGGCGCGGGCGCGATGCTCAGCATGCTGCCCGGTGCTTCCGGCATCGACGCCAGCCAGATCGACGATAAAGCCTTTGACCGCATCGAGGCCATGATCTATTCCATGACCAAAGAGGAGCGGGAAAAGCCCTCCATCATCAACCCCAAGCGCAAGCGCCGCATTGCCGCAGGCAGCGGTACCCGCGTGGAGGACGTGAACAAGCTGCTCAAGCAGTACGAGATGATGCAGAAGATGATGAAGCAGTTCAAGAAGAGCCCCAAGGGCTTTGCCCGCCGTCTGGGCGGCATGATGGGCAACCCCAACGCCTTCCGCGGACTGAAATAACAACGGTATACAACCCCGGCGGGGTTTGTAACATATATCAAAAACAATAATTTTTGGAGGATATCTATTATGGCAGTTAAGATTCGTCTGCGCCGCGTTGGCGCCAAGAAGGCTCCCTTCTACCGTGTTGTCGTTGCTGACAGCCGCTTCCCCCGCGATGGCCGCTTCATCGAGGAGATCGGCACTTACGATCCCAACAAGGAGCCCTCTGAGGTGAAGATCGATGCCGAGAAGGCAAAGCAGTGGATCGCTAACGGCGCTCAGCCCACTGATACCGTTCGTGTCCTGCTGAAGAAGTCCAACATTCTGTAAGTAGGGAGGGCTGACTCATGCAGGAGCTGTTGCTGGCAGTTGCCCGCGGTCTCGTGGAGGACAAGGACGCCGTTAAGGTCACGGTGGACGAGCCCCGCGAGGACGGCACCATCGTCTACCACCTGAGCGTGGCAGAGGGAGATATGGGCCGTGTCATCGGCAAGCAGGGCCGGATCGCAAAAGCCATTCGTGTGGTGATGCGCGCGGCTGCTGTGCGGGTCGATGAAAAGGTCCTTGTTGAGATCGACTGAGCACCCTACTGGCCCTTTGCCCTTGCGGCAAGGGGCCTTTTTTGAATTTTTGGAACAGGGCTCGCCCTCTCCGGCATTGCTTGCGCAATACCACCTCTCCCTTTGGAAGAGGTAAGAGCCTGACCGCAACATTCTTGGCTCTCCCTCTGGGAGAGCTGTCACCGCAGGTGACTGAGAGGGCGAGGATGCTACACAGAAGCGTTCTGGAAAAACAAGCAATACACCACCTCTTCGTCAAAAAGCTCCCCCCTCGGGGGAGCTGGCAATGCCGCAGGCATTGACTGAGAGGGTTCTTACAGGAGAAAACGATGCAGCAATATCTGGAAGCCGGAAAAGTTGTTACCACCCACGGTGTGCGCGGGGAAATGAAGCTGGAGCTTTGGTGCGACGGGGTGGATTTTTTGAAAAAAGTGGGCCGTCTGTACCCTTCGGCGCAGGGCGGCAAGGCGTATAAGATCCTTTCCATCCGTCCACAGGGGCAGATGGCGCTGCTCCAGCTGGAAGGGGTCAGCGATATGGACGCCGCCCGGGCGCTGCGCGGGCAGGTGTTCTACTTTGACCGCAACGATGCCACCCTGCCCGCAGGCCGGTGGTATGTGGCAGACCTTATCGGGTGCGAGGTGCGGGACGCCGACACCGGCAAGGTGTACGGCGTGGTGACCAGCGTGGACCACCCGGGTGCGCAGGATATCTACACCGTCAAGGCACCCGGCGGCAAGGAGTATATGTTCCCCGGAGTGGATGCCTTCCTGAAAGAGCGCAACCCGCCGGAGGGGTATATCCTTGTCACCCCCATCCCCGGCCTGCTGGATGATGATTTTGACAGCGAGCGGGAGGAGGAGTAAGCCATGGGAATGCGTGTGGATATCGTGACCCTGTTCCCGGAGATGTGCCAGCAGGTGCTGGACGCCAGCATCATCGGCCGGGCGGCAAAGCGGGGCTATATTGAGACCCACTGCCACCAGATCCGGGACTATACCCTGAATAAGCAGAAGCAGACCGACGATTACCCCTACGGCGGCGGCTGCGGCATGGTGCTGTACGCCCAGCCCATCGCGGACTGCCTGCGGGCGGTGCAGCGCGAGGTGGCCGAACAGGGACGCCCCGCCCCGCATATCGTGTTCCTGACGGCGGGCGGCCAGCGCTACACCGAGGAGCACGCAAAGCGCTTGGCACAGTACGACAACCTGACGCTGGTCTGCGGCCACTACGAGGGCATTGACGAGCGTGTCATCGAAGCTTTTGCGGACGAGGAGATCTCCATCGGTGATTATATCCTGACCGGCGGCGAGCTGGCCAGCCTTGTGGTGGCAGACAGCGTGCTGCGCCTGAAGCCCGGCGTACTGGCCGAGCAGAAGGGCTACGAGGAGGAAAGCTACTGGGACGGTCTGCTGGAATACCCCCAGTACACCCGCCCCGAGGTGTGGGAGGGCCGCGCCGTGCCCGAGGTGCTGCTGGGCGGCGACCATGCTAAAATCGACGCATGGCGCGGCGAGCAGAGCCGCACCCGCACCCGTCTGCGCCGCCCGGAGCTGTACGAGCAGTGGTGCACGAGCCACCCCATTGCCGAAGTGCCTAAGTGGAAGCGGGGCGAAAATGTCCGGCTGGTAAAGACCGCCGAGCAGTTTGCCGCCGCCGCAAAGCTGTTTGCCGAGGGACGGCAGGCCGTCTGCGCCGACAACTGGACGCCGGAATACTGCCGCACCCTGACCGAGCCGCAGTTTTTGCTGCAATTGCAGCAGGAAAAGGCGGCGGGCTGGGTGTGCTACCTGCACACCACCAAGGACGTGCCGGACGGCATGGTGTGCGTCAGCCATAAGGCAGGGCATATCGAGCACCTGTTCGTCACGGAAAAAGCCCGGGGCAACGGCATCGGCGCAAAGCTGCTGGACTTTGCCCGCAAAAAGCTGCCGGAGCACGCACACCCGGTGCTGAGCGTGCTGAACACCAACACCCGCGCCATTGCGCTGTATACCCGCATGGGCTGGCAGCTGGACGGCAGCACCAGTCTGGAATTTGACCCGCAGCAATACCCCACCGTGACGCGTAAATGCGCACTGGTGCAGATGCGCTACGCAGGCCCTGCGTAGGAGTAAGCAGGCACCGGAAATGTCGGTGAAAATACACAAAATTCAGAGGAAAACTCCCCGGCGGTCTAAAAGTTGTTGAAAACTTTTGTATTACCCCTCTAACCTTCGGGGTATAATTTTATTATCTTTGTACAAAACCTGAAAAATGCTCTCGGTTTCATTGGGAAAACCGCCAAAAATGCAAAAGGGGGCTGTACAACCGTATCGACTTGCGCTAAAATGAGTGTAACACAACAGGCACACTATGCTTTTGTACACCAAAACGATATTAGATAGGAGCGCTTTACTATGTACGTAAAAGAAGTTACCGTTGAAAATCAGGTTGGTCTGCACGCTCGTCCGGCTACCTTCTTTATCCAGAAGGCAAACGAGTTCAAGTCTTCCATCTGGGTCGAAAAGGAAGAACGCCGCGTGAACGCAAAGAGCCTGCTGGGCGTTCTGTCTCTGGGTATCGTTGGCGGCACCACCATCCGCATCATCGCTGACGGCGCTGATGAGCAGGCTGCCGTGGACGGCCTGATCAAGCTGGTGGAGTCCGGCTTTGCAGAGTAAGTCTGTATCACAAGCAACAGAAAGCGGCGGGGGCTCCCTGCCGCTTTTTTGATAAGCTTTTTTACGGGAAGAAGGAGGGCTTTTTATGAGCGAGAAAAACAAGCAGCGAATGGAAAAGTTCGTGGCACTGTGCGATTCCGGCAAGCCGTGGTATGTGTTCCTTGTAATGTTCAGCCTGCTGCTGGCGGCAAACGCCCTGCTGGAACTGCTCACCGAGCAGCGGGTCAAGAGCTGGGTATGGCTGCTCAACGCGGCGGGCATCGTGGGCTGCGTGGCCGATATCTTCCACTGCAAAAACCTTCGGGCTGCCAAGGCTGAGGACGAAAACGCATGACCAAGGCCGAGCTCTACCAAAAAGCCTGTATGCTGCCGCTGCTGCCCGGGGTGTATATCATCCGGGACAAAAGCGACACCATCATTTATATCGGCAAGGCCAAGCGCCTGCGCATCCGGGTAAGCCAGTATTTCCGCGAGGGTGTGCCCCACGATAACAAGGTCAGCCAGATGATCGCCCACGCCTACGCCTTTGACGTCATCGTCTGCCAGAGCGAGTTCGAGGCGCTGGTGCTGGAAGCCAGCCAGATCAAGGCGCACACCCCCAAGTACAACATTCTGCTCAAGGATGACAAGGGTTACAGCTATATCCGCGTCACCCGGGAGGACTGGCCGCGCCTTTCCTTCACCCTGCAAAAGGAGGAGGACGGGGCGGAGTATATCGGCCCCTACACCTCCAGCTTTGCCGCGCGGCAGATGGCAGAAACGGCCATGGATGCCTTTTTGCTGCCGCGCTGCTCCAAGCGCTTCCCGCAGGAGATCGGCAAGGGACGCCCCTGCCTGAACGCCCACATCGGCAAGTGCATGGCGGTGTGCAGCGGCAAGATCAGCTGCGAGACCTATAATCAGGCGGTCAAAAATGCGGTGCACCTGATCCGCTACGGCAAAAAGGATATCCTGAAAACCCTCAACGAGCGGATGCAGGAGGCCTCCGACCGGCTGGAATTTGAGACCGCCGCCCTTCTGCGGGATCAGATCAACGCCATCACCAAGCTGACGGCAGGGCAGAAGGTAGTGGTAGACCCGGACGTGGAGATGGACGTGGTGGCGCTTGCCGGCACGCCGGACAGCGTATGCGCGGCGGTGTTGCGCTTCCGGGAGGGACGGCTGACCGACAAGCGGGAGTTTTTGTTCCACGATACCTCGGATATCGACGCGGTGCGGGAGGAATTTCTGCCCCGGTACTATCTGGACGATGAGCAGATTCCAAAGATCATCGCGGTGGACGCGCTGCCGCCGGACGTGGATGCCTTGCAGCAGGCGCTGAACCAGAAGCGCGGCAGCGAGGTACAGCTGTATGTGCCCCAGCGGGGCGACAAAGCGCATCTGGTGGAGATGGCGCACACTAACGCGGTGGAGCGTCTGGCGCGGGAGAGCGGACGCTACGCCCGGGAGGAAAAGCTGCTGGACGAGCTGGCGCAGGTGCTGGGGCTTTCAAAGCCGCCCCGCGCCATCGAGAGCTACGATATCTCCAACTGGGGCGACGGCAGCAGCGTCTGCGGCATGGTCACTTTTAAGGACGGCAAGCCCTTCAAGGCGGGCTACCGCAAATTCAAGATGAAAACCGTGGCGGGCACGGACGACTACGCCTCGCTGGCAGAGACGGTCTCCCGCCGGGCAGCAGAGTACGAAAAATACGCCGCACAGGCTGAAAACGGACAGCCCGGCGGCAACTGGTTCGGGCAGAAGCCGGATCTTTTGCTGATGGACGGCGGCAGGGGACAGGTGAGCGCCGCAAAGGAGGCGCTTGCCGGCACGGCGCTGGCGGATGTGCCGCTGTACGGCATGGTAAAGGATGACCACCACCGCACCCGCGCCATCGTGGACAGCGACGGGCGGGAAATCGCCATCAACATGAACCGCGGCACCTTTACCTTCATCACTGCCATTCAGGACGAGACCCACCGCTTTGCCAACGCCTACCGCAAGCAGCAGATGAAGCAGAAAAGCTACTCCTCCACCCTGACCGAGGTGCCGGGCGTAGGCCCCAAAACGGCCAAAGCCCTGCTGGCGCAGTTCAAGAGCGTGGGCGCGGTGAAGGAAGCCGCCCCCGACCAGCTGGAAAACACCCCCGGCGTGGGCAGACAGCTGGCACAGACTATCTACGACTATTTTCATCAGGCATAAACACAAAACCGCCCCTCTTCGCCGGCGCAAGCCATGGAAGAGGGGCGGTTTCTGTTATGCGGGGCGTTGTTCCTCAACGTTCAGATCAATCAGCCCTTTGGCGTAAAGATTCAGGGTCCCGTTGGAACCGGTAGAGGTATAGCGTTTATCGTATGTTTTGCTGCCGATGCGTACAACGTTATCCGTGCGGGCATCGGTCGTGTAGTCCGCGGGGTCGCCATCCAGATGCAGACGGATGCAGTAGGTTGCAGCGATACTGGCGTATTCCGCAATGGAAAGGTGATCGATCACGCATTTGCCTGCGGGAAGCTCGACCAGCAGGTCGCGGGTCACGGTCAGGTCTTCGGCACGCAGACCGCCATTGGTCAGCGCAACGTTCAGCGTTTTCAGCTGCATGGGCGCAAGGCGGACATCGCCGGTCTCCAAGCTGATGATCAGCCGGGTGAGGGCGTCTGCCGGGATGGTGACGGTGAGCATGGCCTCCGGGGCATCCTCGGCTACCTGCCAGTTTTCCGGCATTTCAAAGGTCAGGGTAGTGCGGCCATCCCCGCCGGTGGTGCGCAGAACCGGCGAATGCGGGAAGTTGTCGAACTGGAAGGTGGCGTATTTGTCCGAGGTGAGGGACGGATCGGTGACAAAGGTCACAGAACCGTAGTTCAGGCTGAGTTTCAGTTCCTGATCCAGCTTTTCCAGCGGGATCTGCAGGGTGCTTTCCCCAAGGTCATCAGCAGGAATGGTGAGGGGGACGGTATCGGCCGGGACAGCGAGGTAGCTGCTGCTGGCCTCCTCCGGGACAGAGCTGCTGTCTGCTGCCGGGGACGCAGGCTCCACCGGCTGCACCGGGGTGGCTTTGGAGTGCTGGAAGAAAAAGCAAACCAGCACCAGCACCGCCAGCCCGCCGCCCAGCACCATGCGCCAGCGGGAACGCGGGGCAGGGGATGCCGGGGCGGCAGAGCTGTCTGCCGGGCTTTGCTCGTCCAGAATTTTGCGGGCGACCTCCTCGGGACTGCCCAGCTCCGCAATGGCGCGGGCTTCGTTTTCCGGCCCGGCGGCGTCCAGATAATCTTCGTAATAACTCAAAGCGTCCTTGCGCTCGGCCTCCGGCAAGGGGGCCAGAAGCTGCTCCAGCGCAGCAAGAAATGCAGTACGGGTCATAGATCATTCCACCTCTCTGAAAAATGTGTCAATGGAAGAACGGTAGCGGCTCCACTCCTGCGCGTAGGCGGCAAGCTGCGCCCGCCCGGCGGAGGTGATCTGATAATAGCGGCGGTTGCGGCCATTGAAGGGCGCATCGTAGACCGTGAGCAGCTGGTCTTTCTGTAACCGGCGCAGCACCGGGTACAGGGTGGATTCGCTCAGTTCCAATGTGTGGGTGACCTGTTGGGTGATCTTGTAGCCGTAGGTACCTTCCGGCTCCTGCGCCACCACGGACAGCACAATGGCATCCAGCAGCGCGGCACTGATGGGAAAACTCATGCAGGAACAGCCTCCTTTCGGTATGGTGTGTCTCTATAATATTATATATCATATAATATTGTACAAGTCAATAGGGAATTTACCCTCTCAGTCTCGCTGCGCTCGCCAGCTCCCCCGAAGGGGGAGCTTTACCGGCACGGACTGGCAGACAACAAAAAAGCTCCCCCTTTCGGGGGAGCTGGATGCGAACGAAGTGAGCAGACTGAGAGGGTCGAGCTTCTTAGTTTTCAGAAGAGATATCCTGTCCAAAGTACTTTTCGCTCAGGGTCTTTAAGGTGCCGTCGGCGCGCAGTTCCTCAATAGCAGTGTTCAGCGCGTCCAGATAGGTGGTGTCCTCGCTCTTGAGCACCGGGATGGCCACATGGGAGGCCTCGGCGGTCTGTGCCACCAGCTTGAAATCTGCCTCCGGGTGGACGTTCAGGTAGTCGTAGAAGGAAACGTCCGCGTTCAGGGTGGCGTCAATGCGGCCTGCGGTCAGCAGCTGGATGGTCTCTTCCAGCGTGTCGATGCCCTGTACGGTAGCGCCGTAGCTTTCGGCCAGTTCCATGTAAGTGGAAGCCAGACTGTTGGCAGTGGTCTTGCCCTTCAGATCCTCAAAGCTGTGGATGTCCTCGTTGTCCTTGCGCACAGCCAGCGCGGTGTGGATGTAGCCGTAGGGGGTGGTGAAATCGTAGGTCTTGGCGCGCTCCTCGGTCACTTCCACGCCGTTGCACACCATGTCGTAGCGGCCTGCGTCCAGACCGGCAAACAGGCTGTCCCAGTCGCTCTCCACATACTCCGGCTCCACGCCCAGCTTTTCGGCAATGGCGCGGGATACCTCCACGTCGTAGCCCACCAGCGTGTCGGAGGAATCGTGGTAGCTCCACGGCTGCCATGCGCCCTCCAGCGCCACCACCAGCTTGCCGCTCTTCTGGATGCTGTCCAGCTTGTTCAGCGTTGCGGAACTGGCAGTACTGGCGGCAGTGTCCTTGGAAGAGCAGCCGGTCATGGACAGCACCCCGGCTGCGGCCATAACGCCCATCAGAGAAATAAAGGTTCTGCGTTTCATAAGTAAAAATTCCTTTCTGTCGTAAAAAATATAAAAACGGGAGAGTGCTTATTCCGTATGGGCGATCCTGCGCAGGAAGGCCCGGGTGCGCTCCTCCTTGGGGGATGCAAAGAACTGCTGGGAGGGTGCCTGCTCCACCACCACGCCGTTTTCCATGAACACGGTCTTGGAGGAAACGTTGCGGGCAAAGCCCATCTCATGGGTGACCACCAGCATGGTCATGCCCTCCTCGGCCAGCTGCCGCATCACGCTGAGCACCTCGCCGGTCAGCTCCGGGTCAAGGGCGCTGGTGGGCTCGTCAAAATAAATGATCTCCGGGTCGGCGGCAAGGGCGCGGGCGATGGCCACCCGCTGCTGCTGCCCGCCGGAAAGCTGGCGGGGGTAGTAGTCGGCGCGGTCGGCAAGGCCTACCTTGGCAAGCATCTTCATGCCGATGGCATCCGCCTGTTCCTTGGGCAGCTTACGCGCCACGATGAGCCCCTCGGTCACGTTTTGCAGGGCGGTCTTGTTGCGGAACAGGTTGTAGTTCTGGAACACAAAGGCGGTCTTTTTGCGCAGCCGGGCAATGTCGGCACGGCTGGCATGGGCAAGGTCGAAGCTTTCGCCGTCAAACACCAGCTGCCCGGCATCGGCGGTTTCCAGAAAGTTCAAACAGCGCAGCAGGGTGGTCTTGCCGGAGCCGGAGGGCCCCAGAATGGCCACCACATCGCCCTTTTCCACGGTCAGGTCTACGCCGCGCAGCACGGGCAGCTCGCTGGCGACCTGCCGCGCACCGGGGCGGTGAAAAAGGCCGGGCTTTGCGTAGGTGCGGAAGGTTTTTTGCACATTGCGGATCTCAAGCATAGCCATAGGTGCGCACCCTCCCTTTTACTGGAAGCCGCGGGCGTTGAGCTGACGTTCCAGCAGCGCCTGCAGCTTGGTGATGACGGTACAGAACAGCAGATACACCACAGCCACCTCGCAGTAGATGGGCAGGAAGATGTAGGTGCGGGCGGCCACCCGCTGCCCGGCCATGAACAGCTCTGCCACCGTGATATTGGACGCCAGCGAGGTGTCCTTGATCATGCCGATGAGGGAGTTGGACAGTGCAGGCACGGCGGTGCGCAGAGCCTGCGGCAGCACGATGCGGCGCATGATCTGCCACCAGCTCATGCCCACGCAGTACCCGGCTTCCAGCTGCCCCTGCGGCACGCTTTCCAGCGCACCGCGCATGGTCTCGGCGCAGTAGGCACCCTCGTTGAAGGCAAAGGCGATGACCGCCGCCGGAAAGGCGTCCAGCATGATGCCCACGCTGGGCAGGCCGTAAAAGATGATGAACAGCTGCACCAGCAGCGGGGTGCCCCGGATGACCCAGATGTAGAACCGGGCGATCTGCCGCAGCACCGGCACATTGGCGTACTGCACCAGCGCCACCGCCACCGCGATGATCATGGCAAAAAAGAAGGAGAGAAGGGTCAGCGGAATGGTCATGGTCAGGCCTGCCGTCAGGATGCGGGGCAGCGCCTCCACCAGCACGCCGACCGTGCGGTTGGATAAAAGTGCTTCAAACATCGGTTTTTCCTCAAAACTAAAAAATGCACAAGCCGGCAAAGCGTTTGCCGACCAAAGCAGTATATACCTTAAAGTAGGGTCAAAGTCAAGAGACCCGGTCACAAATCCCTACAAAACCTACCAGAATACTATAATAGCATGAAACGTCCCGCAGCGCAAACGGTTTGCACAAAACGTGTGATGTGACCGAAAAATTGCATAAACTTGTTAAATGTTTGTGCAATGCGGCAGATGCTTGACGCTGTGGGCGCTTTCGTGTACAATGAACATAACAGTGCGCGGCTGCGGGCTTATGGCCCGGCGCGGCGCAAATCCACCGGCAGGGGGCTTGCCCTTGGCCCGGTGCAGACACGGAGGATACGAACGTGAAAAAGTTTAGTATTGGTGTTCTGGGTGCAGGCACCTGGGGCATGGCTCTGGCACGGATGCTGACCGTAAGCGGTAACGATGTGCAGGTGTGGTCGGCCATTGAAGCCGAGGTGGACAACCTTTCCGCCACCCGGGTACACCCCAATCTGCCGGGGATGGTCATCCCGCAGGAGCTGCGTTTTACCAAAAGCATAGAGGAAGTATGCACCGGCAAGGATGTGCTGCTGTTTGCAGTGCCGTCGGTGTTCGTGCGCTCCACGGCAGCCAAGGCGCGGCCCTATATCCGCTCCGGCCAGATCATCGTGGACGTGGCAAAGGGCATTGAGCCCGATACCTTATATACCATGACCGAGATCCTTGCCGACGAGCTGAGCCACGAGAACGGCCCCCGTGCGGTGCGTCTGGTGGCGCTCAGCGGCCCCACCCACGCCGAGGAGGTGGCGCTGGATCTGCCCACCACCATCGTTTCCGCCAGCCCGGATCTGGAGGCTGCCGAGGTGGTGCAGGAGGTGTTCAGCAACACCTGTATGCGCGTGTACACCAACGCTGATATCAAGGGCGTGGAGCTGAGCGGTGCCATGAAGAACGTTATCGCGCTGGGGGTTGGCATCTCCACCGGCCTTGGCTACGGCGATAACGCCCGCGCCGCCCTGATCACCCGCGGCATTGCCGAGATCGCCCGGCTGGGCGTGGCCATGGGCTGCAATGTGCAGACCTTTGCGGGTCTGGCCGGTATCGGCGATCTGATCGTCACCGCCACCAGTATGCACAGCCGCAACAACCGCGCCGGTATCCTGATCGGCAAGGGCGAAAGCCCGGAGCAGGCCGTGAAGGAGGTCGGCATGGTGGTGGAGGGCATCAACGCCCTGCCCGCCGCCATGGAGCTGGCCGAGAAGTACCATGTGGAAATGCCCATCGCCCAGACGGTGAACGCCATCGTCAAGGAGGGCATGAGCGCCAGCGACGCGCTGCGCAACTTGATGTCCCGCGACCGCAAGAGCGAGATGCCGCAGGGCTATGAGAGCGTGTGAACCTGAATGATTAGAAAGAGACCTCCTGAAAATGCCCGCGGGCATTTCAGGAGGTCCCTTTTCTGTTTGAGGGAGCAGCGGGAAATGCAGTAAAATTATTAAAATTTTTTACAGAAAACAGACACAAAAGGGTAGAAGGTCGGCAAACTTTCTGCTATACTGAAAACGATAGAATTTTTGGTCAGTGCAGCCGGCAGGGCGGCGGGCGCTGGCACTGCAAGAAGGAGGAATGGAATATGCCCTCTACCTACGCACACCGCCGCTTTGGCGCAAATGTGCTGGATCATCTGCCCGCGCCGCTGCAGGAAAAGCTGGAGGCGCACCGGGAACTGTACGATATCGGCCTGCACGGGCCGGATCTGCTGTTCTATTATCATGCGGAAAAGTCCACCCCGGTCGCCGCACTGGGCAACGCCATGCACGACGAGCCGGGCAGAACGTTCTTTGACCGCGCCCGCCGGGTGGTGCATGAGGAAGCCGACCGCGAGGCTGCGCTGGCCTACGCGCTGGGTTTTGTGTGCCATTTTGCGCTGGACAGCACCTGCCACCCCTTTGTGGAGCAGTTTACCCGGGAGAGCGGTGTGACCCACTGCGAGATCGAGACCGAGTTCGACAATATGCTGCTGCGCCGGGACGGCTATGACCCGCTGACCTTCTTTACCGCCAGCCATATCCATCCCAGCGCAGAGAACGCCCGGGTCATTGCGCCGTTCTACAAGGATATTTCGGAGCAGACCGCGCTGGAAGCCCTGAAGGGGATGATCACGGTGCATAAGGTGCTGCAGGCCTCGAACCCGGTCAAGCGCTGGGTGGTGCTGACCGGCATGAAGGTGCTGGGCAAGTACGATGGGATGCACGGCCTTGTGGCAAACCCGCAGCCGAATCCGCAGTGCACCGAGAGCAACCGCAAGCTGGACGCGCTGTATGCTAAGGCTTTGCCGCTGGCAGAGCGGCTGATCTTGGAGTATGTGGCAAAGCTGGATACGGACCAGCCGCTGGACGCCGCCTACGACCACACCTTTGGGGAATTTTAAAAAACCGCGCCGCCCGGCGGTGCAAGGGGAAAAGGGGAATACGATGAAAACTGAAAAATTCAAGGTGACACCGCTGGAGCGGGCATGGATCTTATACGATGTGGGCAACTCGGCCTTTGTGCTGATGATCGCCACGCTGGTGCCCATCTTCTTCAATGCGCTGGCCGAAGCCGGCGGGGTGAGCAAGGTGGACTATCTGGCCTACTGGGGCTACGCAAGCTCCATCGTCACGGTGGTCACCGCCATTCTGGGCCCCATTCTGGGCACGCTGGCCGACACCAAGGGCTTTAAAAAGCCCATCTTCATGCTCTGCCTCTTTGTGGGCGTCATCGGCTGCTGCGCCATGGGTCTGGCGGGCACATGGCTGGCCTTTCTGGTCATTTTTATCATTGCAAAGATCGGCTACTCCGGCAGTCTGGTGTTCTATGATTCCATGCTGGGCGATGTGACCACCCCGGAGCGGATGGACATGGTGTCCTCCCGCGGGTACGCGTGGGGCTATATCGGCAGCTGTGTGCCCTTTGTGGTCTGTCTGGCGCTGGTGCTGGGCAGCAGTGCAGTGGGGCTCAGCCAGATGACCGCGCTGTCCATTGCGCTGGTCATTACCGCCGTGTGGTGGCTGGTGGTCACCCTGCCGCTGCTGAAAAAGTACCGCCAGATCAACTATGTGGAGGTGGAGCAGCACGCCATCCGCCAGAGCTTTGTGCGCATCGGGCAGACCTTGAAGCACCTGCCGCAGGACAAGCAGGTGTTCTGGTTCCTGCTGGCCTTCTTCTGCTACATCGACGGCGTGTATACCATCATTGATATGGCCACCGCCTACGGCACGGCGCTGGGACTGGACACCACCGGCCTGCTGCTGGCGCTGCTGGTCACCCAGATCGTGGCCTTCCCCTCGGCGCTGATCTTCGGCCGCCTGAGCCAGAAATATGAATCCAAGACCCTGATCCCGGTGTGCATCGCGGCCTATACCGGCATTGCCGTCTTTGCCTTCTTCCTGAAGAGCCAGTGGCAGTTCTGGGTGCTGGCCGTGGTAGTGGGCATGTTCCAGGGTGGTGTGCAGGCGCTGAGCCGCAGCCACTTTGCCAAGATCATCCCGCAGGAAAAATCCGGCGAATACTTCGGCCTGTTCGATATCTGCGGCAAGGGGGCTTCCTTCCTTGGCACCATGATCGTCAGCTTGGGCAGCCAGCTGACCGGCAGTGCCAATGTGGGTGTTGGCTCCATTGCCATCCTGTTCGTTGTCGGCTTTGTACTGTTCGGCATTTCCACCCGGACAGAAGAGACAAAGCGGGTCTGACCACATTATGAAAAAAAACGAAGCCCGGAGCGTCCGCAGACACTCCGGGCTTCGTTTTTGTTTGCTTTGCCCGCAAGAGGAGCCGCTGTACAAAATGCTGTCGGGCGGGGGCGGCATAGGCAAAATTATCATGCAAAAAATACATCCTTGAAAAAAGTGGAATTAACCTATTGACAAACTGGGTAGAACGGGATATAATGCAAGCATCCAATCCACCAGTCTTGTGGGGAAATGAAACAGAGGTTCCCCGGCGGGTGGTACATAGAGGGATGGGAAAGTTTTACCGGAAGGAGGGCACAAAGATGAAGCTGATCTGGAAAGAACTGCTGCACGCGAATTATCGCTGTGGGCGAATGCGTACCCACCGGGCACCGGCATCGGATGTGTACTGTATGTTGCCCTCGGCTGCGCGAATGTGTACCCGAATGTGACAGCAGAAGCTCCGGTAGACCACACTGCCCGGTGCGCCTTTGAGAACGCATCGGGATTTTTTGTACACAACAATAATACTTTTAGTATATAAAGAGAGGTAAATAACAATGTCTGAATATAAATTTGAGACCCTGCAGCTTCACGTCGGTCAGGAGCAGGCCGACCCCGCCACCGATGCCCGTGCAGTACCTATCTACCAGACCACGTCTTATGTGTTCCGCAACAGCCAGCACGCCGCCGACCGCTTCGGTCTGGCCGATGCAGGCAACATCTACGGCCGTCTGACCAACTCCACGCAGGATGTGTTCGAAAAGCGCATTGCAGCGCTGGAGGGCGGCGTGGCAGCACTGGCTACCGCTTCCGGTGCAGCCGCCATCACCTACACCATTCAGGCACTGGCACAGGCCGGTGACCACATCGTGGCACAAAAGACCATCTACGGCGGCAGCTACAACCTGCTGGCTCACACCCTGACCCAGTTCGGCGTCAATACCACCTTCGTGGATGCCCACGACCTTGCACAGGTGGAGGCCGCTATCCAGCCCAACACCAAGGCTGTGTATCTGGAGACGTTGGGCAACCCCAACAGTGATATCCCGGATATCGACGCCATTGCCGCCATCGCCCACAAGCACGGTCTGCCGCTGGTCATTGACAACACCTTCGGCACCCCGTACCTCATCCGTCCCATCGAGCACGGCGCAGACATCGTGGTGCACTCTGCCACCAAGTTCATCGGCGGCCACGGCACCACGCTGGGCGGCATCATCGTGGACAGCGGCAACTTCGACTGGAAGGCCAGCGGCCGTTACCCCAACATTGCCGCCCCCAACCCCAGCTACCACGGCGTCTCCTTTGCAGATGCCGCAGGCCCTGCTGCTTTTGTCACCTACATCCGCGCCATCCTGCTGCGTGATACCGGCGCTACCATCTCCCCCTTCAACGCCTTCCTGCTGCTGCAGGGCACCGAGACCCTGAGCCTGCGCATCGAGCGTCATGTGGAGAACACCAAGAAGGTGGTGGAGTTCCTTGCCAACCACCCGCAGGTGGAAAAGGTGAACCACCCCTCGCTGCCGGATCACCCGGATCACGCTTTGTACCAGAAGTATTTCCCCAACGGCGGCGCATCCATCTTTACCTTTAACATCAAGGGCGGCCGCGAGGAGGCCTTTACCTTCATCGATAACCTGAAGATCTTCTCTCTGCTGGCCAACGTGGCGGACGTGAAGAGCCTTGTCATCCATCCGGCCTCCACCACCCACAGCCAGCTGACCGATGCAGAGCTGGCCGAGCAGCAGATCTACCAGAACACCATCCGCCTGTCCATCGGCACCGAGCATATCGATGACATCCTTGCCGATCTGGAAGCCGGCTTCGCAGCCGTCCGCGGCAAGTAACGAGCGATTCTCTTTCCCGCAAGGGAATGTGATCTTCCTTTTATTCCTGTCCAAGCCTCTATAAGTGTGCGACAAGACCCCCGGCTGCCCGCCGGGGGTCTTGTCATCGTTAAAAAAAGTAGCTCAGAAACGCCTGTGGGCGTTTCTGAGCCACAAATTATAAAACTATTTTTCCGCTCAACGGCCGATCAGCAGGTCGCGGCGGCAGCGCAGACCCACAGAGAGGGTAGCGCTGCTGCCCAGATGCCGCAGGGTGACGCGGGTACCGGACTTCTGCCCCTCGCACAGCAGCGAGAGGTTCAGGGTGGTGGTGTTCTTCTCGGTCACCAGCACCAGCGTTTTCACGCCGTTGGCCTGCAAAGTCTGCATATCCTCGATGGTGGTGCGGAAGGTAGCCACCTCGGCGGGCACGTCCAGCGTCAGCACGCCGTCCTTCTGGCGGGCGGTGTACAGCAGCTGCTTGCCCAGCAGACCCTTGACGGTGTAGCGCGCCTCAGTCTTTGCGGTGTCGGCCAGCTCATCGCCGGAGATCAGCATAATGTTGCCCTGAATGGGGTTGCCCTCCGGGGCACCGTAGCCGCCGTAGCTGGGGTCTTTTTCGCCCACGGCAATGTCGGCACTGTGCAGTGCAATATCGCCCTGCACCATCTGCTCCTGCGGGGGCAGATAGCCCTCCACGCAGGTAGAATCCACCTCGGCGGCAAAGGCGCCCACGCTCAGCATGGCAGCGGCACACACCGCCACAGCAGCACAGCTCAGGGTACGGACAAACTTTTTGTTCAGCATCTTCATAGGAAATACCTCCTGAAAATAGCAGCCGCAGGGACTGCCTTTGTTTTTTGCATCATAATCGTTTTTTAAACCATGGTTCAGCTGCGGCGCATCCACAATGGAAAACCGCCGTATCTGCTTTGTAAACGGATACGGCGGCCGGATTATTGCAAAAGATTCAAAATTTTTTATTTTCAGGAGTTTTCCGGTTTGTTTTCGGTATCATCGCGGTTGAGGATATCCATGAACTCCTCGCCGGTGATGGTCTCCTTCTGGTACAGGTACTGTGCCAGTTCGTCCAGCTTGGCGCGGTTCTCGGTCAGGATGCGGATGGCCTTTTCGTGCTGGGTCTTGACCAGCTCTACCACCTTCCGGTCGATCTCGCACTGGGTCTGAGCACTGCAGGCCAGCGAGGTATCGCCGCCCAGATACTGGTTGTTCACGGTTTCCAGCGCCACCATGTCAAATTCATCGCTCATGCCGTAGCGGGTCAGCATGGCACGGGCAAGCTTGGTGGCCTGCTCAATATCATTGGACGCGCCGGTGGTGATGGAGTTGAAGGCTACCTCCTCGGCAGCGCGGCCGCCGGTCAGGGTGGCGATCTTGTTTTCCAGCTCGGCCTTGTTCATCAGGTAGTGGTTGCCCTCGTCCACCTGCATGGTGTAGCCCAGTGCGCCGGAGGTGCGGGGGATAATGGTGATCTTCTGTACCGGGGCAGAGTTGGACTGCTTGGCTGCCACAAGGGCGTGGCCGATCTCGTGGTAGGCTACGATGCACTTTTCGTGGTCGGTCAGGATGGAGTTCTTCTTCTGGTAGCCGGCAATGACCACCTCGATGCTCTCCTCAAGGTCGGCCTGCGTCACGCTCTTGCGGCCTGCCCGCACGGCACGCAGGGCGGCTTCGTTTACAATGTTGGCCAGTTCTGCGCCGGAGGCACCGGAGGCCATGCGTGCCACGGTGTTGAAATCCACACCCGGGGCGATCTTCACCTTTTTGGCGTGTACCTTCAAGATCTCCTCGCGGCCCTTCAAATCGGGCAGCTCCACGGGCACGCGGCGGTCAAACCGGCCGGGACGGGTCAGGGCAGGGTCAAGGGAATCCGGGCGGTTGGTGGCTGCCAGAATAATAACGCCGGTGTTGCCCTCAAAGCCGTCCATCTCGGTAAGCAGCTGGTTCAGGGTCTGCTCGCGCTCGTCGTTGCCGCCAAACTGGCCGCTGTTGCGCTTCTGACCAATGGCATCGATTTCATCAATGAATACGATACAGGGTGCTTTCTCCTTGGCCTGCTTGAACAGGTCACGCACCTTGGAGGCGCCCATGCCCACGAACATCTCCACGAACTCCGAGCCGGAGATGGAGAAGAAGGGCACGTTGGATTCGCCTGCCACGGCCTTGGCCAGCATGGTCTTGCCGGTGCCCGGAGGGCCTACCAGCAGAATGCCCTTGGGCATGGAGGCACCGATCTCCTCGTACTTCTTGGGGTCGTGCAGATAATTGACGATCTCCTGCAGGTTCTCCTTGGCCTCGTCCTCACCGGCAACGTCCGCAAAGCGGATGCCGTGGGTGGACTGCACATACACCTTTGCGTTGGATTTGCCCGCGCCGCCGAACATCATAGAACTCGGGCCGCCGCCTGCCTTTTCCATCAGCTTTTTATTCATCTGGTTGCCGATGAAGCTGAACAGCAGGATGGGCAGCACGAACCACAGCAGAAAGCTGAGCACCGGCGAACCCTGCTCCACGATCTCGCTGGAGAACTGCGCGCCCGCATCGTACAGGCGCTCGGTCAGGCCGGGGTCGTTCATCAGGCCGGTCTTGTAGATCTGCTTGTTGTCCTTATCCGTAAAAATGATCTGGTTGGACTGGATATCTACCTTGCCGATGTTCTCCTGCTCGGTCATGCTCATAAAGGTGCCGTAGTCTACCTCCTGCACCTGACGCTCGGCCAGCCATGGCATGACCACAAGGTTGATGACCAGCAGCACCAGCAGCACGATGGCGTAGTAGATGGCCAACGGCTTTCTGGATGGCTTGACTTCTTTCATGGGAATTTTCTCCTTCTATATAAAGTGGGCTTCCACCCGTTTGCTGCGCCCAGTATACCACACCTTTCCGCCCGGCGACAGCGCAGCGAGGGCAACTTTGCAAAAACTTAGCAGTTTCTTAACAAAGAGGGCTAAAGCCGCTCAGTTGCTATATGATAGGTGCACAGAAGGCTTGCCGGGAAAAGCCTTCCCCCGGTCGGGGGAAGGTGGCGCGCAGCGCCGGATGAGGGTGCAGGGGAGCGGTAACCTCAATTTTTCATGATTTTCCCCATGGCATTGTGAAATGCTTTCATCTTTATCCTGAACGAAACTTCTTGACACTTTCTGGCAGGCGTGCTAAAATTATCTCACTTTCAACAAAGTGCAAATGCGTTGACGGGGATAAAATGATCTTTCTTCTGCGTGCAGAGAGCCGCCGGGTGGTGCAAGGCGGGTGCAGAGAACTTCGGATACTGGCCCACGAGCGGCAGAACTGAACGGATAAGTAGGTTCTGACGGACGCCCACCGTTACAGGGGCAGCGATTCGCCGTTTTGGCCGATCGTGCAAAGTGGCTGTACCTGACCGTGCAGCAAGGAGAGTGGTACCACGGGTGCCCTGTAAAAGCAATTTACAGGCTCTCGTCTCTCAAGGTTTTCGCCTTGAAAGACGGGAGCCTTTTTTCGTACAACGGTTGCAGTAGGGCAAAAGGCTTCCCCCGGCCGGGGGAAGCTGTCACCGCAGGTGACTGATGAGGGCGCAGGCAAGCAGCTGCTGCCGGGAAATCACCCCTCATCCGGCGCTACGCGCCACCTTCCCCCAAGGGGTGAAGGCTTTATGCTATTTCAGGAGGACAACAGGATGATGGACGCTACCAAGTACGCACCGGGGTACTACCCGGTACCCGCCGGTTATGACAGCTGGGTAAAAAAAGACCATATTGAAAAAGCTCCCGCATGGTGCAGCGTGGATCTGCGGGACGGCAATCAGGCACTGATCGTGCCCATGAGCCTTGCAGAAAAGCTGGAGTTCTTCCAGATGCTGGTGAAGATCGGCTTCAAGGAGATCGAGGTGGGCTTCCCCGCCGCCAGCGAGACCGAGTACGAGTTCCTGCGCACTCTGATCGAAAAGGACATGATCCCCGCCGATGTCACCGTGCAGGTGCTGACCCAGTGCCGCGACCATATCATCCGCCGCACCTTCGAGGCGGTCAAGGGCGCACCCCGGGCAGTGATCCACTTCTACAACTCCACCTCCGTGGCACAGCGGGAGCAGGTGTTCCACAAGTCCAAGGAGGAGATCAAGCAGATCGCCGTAGACGGCGCAAAGCTGGTCAAGCAGCTCAGCGAGGAGTACGAGGGCAACTTCCTGTTTGAGTACAGCCCCGAAAGCTTTACCGGCACCGAGGTGGACTACGCCGTAGAGGTGTGCAACGCCGTGCTGGATATCATGCAGCCCACCCCGGAGCGCCCCATGATCATCAATCTGCCGGTGACCGTGGAGATGAGTATGCCCCATGTGTACGCCAACCAGATCGAGTATTGCGACAAGCACCTGAAGTACCGCGACAGCGTGATCATCTCTACCCACCCCCACAACGACCGCGGCACCGGCGTAGCCTGTGCAGAGCTGGCAGTGCTGGCAGGCGCACAGCGCGTGGAGTGCTGCCTGTTCGGCAACGGAGAACGTACCGGCAATGTGGACGCCGTAACGCTGGCCATGAATATGTACAGCCACGGCGTAGACCCCAAGCTGGACTTCTCGGATATGCCCGCCATCTGCGCCACCTACGAGCGGGTGACCCGGATGCATATCTACGAGCGTACCCCCTACGCCGGGCAGCTGGTATTTGCCGCCTTCTCCGGCAGCCATCAGGACGCCATTGCCAAGGGCATGGCGTACCGCAAGCAGACCGGCGAGCACCGCTGGACCTGCCCCTACATCCCGGTGGATCCCCACGACATCGGCCGCACCTATGACGCCGACGTCATCCGCATCAACAGCCAGAGCGGCAAGGGCGGCATCGGCTTTGTGCTGGAGCAGAACTACGGCTACAACCTGCCCCCCAAGATGCGAGAGGCGCTGGGCTATAAGGTCAAGAGCGTGTCCGACCACAACCACAAGGAGCTGAGCGCTGCCGAGGTGCTGCACATCTTCGAGGATACCTACCTCAACCGCGCAAAGCCGCTGAACGTGGTGGAAGCCCACTTTGCACAGGTGAACGGCATTACCGCCACGGTCACGCTGGAGCTGAACGGCCAGCGCAAGGTGGTCACCTCGGTGGGCAACGGCCGTCTGGATGCCGTAGCCAACGCCATCCAGAGCGCTACCGGCATGGACTTCCATCTGGAAAACTACTCTGAGCACAGTCTGGACGAGGGCTCTACCTCCCGCGCAGCCTCTTATGTGGGCCTTGTCTGGGGCGACAACACGGTCACATGGGGTGCCGGTACCGACACCGACATCATCGTAGCCGGTATCCGCGCCCTTGTCAGTGCGATCAATAATCGATAAAAAGGGAAGATGCCGCTTTCCACTGTGGCCCCTTCTGTGAAAATGCGTTTGTCGCAGTCCGCAGGCTGCGACAAACGCGGAATTTAAAATCGTAATTCCGCTATTTATGGCCAAAGCGAAGCGGAGGCCATTCTAAATCGTATGAGCCTTCCAAAAACGCTTTTCTTACCAGAGACCCTTTCCTGAGAGAGTTGTACATAAGTAAAAAGGAGAAAACTACCATGGGAATGACCCTGACGCAGAAGATCCTTGCCGCACACGCCGGACTGCCGGAGGTCAAGGCAGGCCAGCTGATCAACGCAAAATTGGACATTGTGCTGGGCAACGATATCACCACCCCGGTGGCCATCAACGAGTTTGAACGCGCCGGTTTTGACCGCGTGTTCGATAAAGAGCATATCGCCATTGTGCTGGATCACTTTGTACCCAATAAGGATATCAAGAGCGCTACCCAGTCCAAGCAGTGCCGGGAGTTTGCCAATAAATACGATATCCTCAACTTCTACGATGTAGGCCAGATGGGCATCGAGCACGCGCTGCTGCCGGAAAAAGGCATCGTCACCGCCGGAGACTGCGTGATCGGCGCGGACAGCCACACCTGCACCTACGGTGCGCTGGGTGCCTTTTCCACCGGTGTAGGCTCTACCGATATGGCCGCAGGCATGGCCACCGGCATGGCATGGTTCAAGGTGCCCTCTGCCATCAAGTTCGTGCTCACCGGCAAATTCAATCCCCGGGTGTCCGGCAAGGATCTGATCTTGCACATCATCGGCATGATCGGTGTGGACGGCGCACTGTATAAGTCCATGGAATTCACCGGTCCGGGCGTGGCAGGGCTTACCATGGATGACCGCCTGTGCATCTGCAATATGGCCATTGAGGCCGGTGCCAAGAACGGCATCTTCCCGGTGGATGAGGTGACCAAGGCTTATCTTGCAGGCCGCAGCCAGCGCCCGCCGGTGTTCTACGAGGCCGACCCCGATGCCGTGTACGAAAAGACCATCGAGATCGACCTCGGCGCACTGGAGCCCACCGTCAGCTACCCCCATCTGCCCGAGAACACCCATGTTGCCAGCGAGGGCAAGGACATCAAGATCGATCAGGTAGTCATCGGTAGCTGCACCAACGGCCGCTTAGAGGACATGGAGGCCGCCTATAACATCCTCAAGGGCAAGCACATCGCCAAGGGCGTGCGCGGCATCATCATCCCCGCCACCATGGCTGTCTATAAGGAGTGCATCCTGCGGGGCTGGACCACCGCCTTTATCGACGCGGGTTGCATCGTGTCCACCCCCACCTGCGGCCCCTGTCTGGGCGGCTACATGGGCATTCTGGCAGCGGGCGAGCGCTGCGTTTCCACCACCAACCGCAACTTTGTGGGACGCATGGGTCATGTGGACAGCGAGGTCTATCTGGCCTCTCCCGCCACCGCCGCCGCCAGCGCCCTGACCGGCTACATCACCGACCCGCGCACGGTCTGACCCGAAAGGAGCATGAGCATGAACGCAAGAGGTTCTGTTTTCAAATACCCGGATAACGTGGATACCGACGTCATCATTCCGGCACGCCACCTGAACACGCAGGATGCCAAGGAGCTTGCCAGCCACTGCATGGAGGATATCGACAAGGACTTTGTGGACCGGGTGCAGCCCGGCGATATCATGGTGGGCGGCTGGAACTTTGGCTGCGGCTCCTCCCGCGAGCACGCACCCCTGTGCATCAAGACCGCCGGCATCGCGGTGGTCATTGCCAAAAGCTTTGCCCGCATCTTTTACCGCAACAGCATCAACATCGGCCTGCCCATCATGGAGTGCCCGGAGGCTGTGGATGCCATCGAGGCAGGGGACACTGTTCAGGTGGACTTTGATACCGGCGTCATCACCGACGAGACCAACGGCAAGGTGTTCCACGCCGAGCCCTTCCCACCCTTTATCCAGAACATCATCTCCGCCGGCGGCCTGATGAAGGCCATCCAGAAATAAGCCTGTCTCCATCCGTGAAAATGTGTTTGGAGCATAAAAGGAGTACCTCATGGAAAAAAATATTGCTGTCATCTGGGGCGATTGCTCCAGTCCGGAGATCGTAAAGCAGACCCTCCGGGTGTTGGATAAGGTGGCTGAAAAGTACGGCCATACCTTCCACTACACCGCTGCCGCCATGGGCGGCGAGGCCATTGATAAGTACGGTGACCCGCTGCCCCAGCACGAACTGGATAAGTGCCTTGCCGCCGACAGCGTGCTGCTGGGCGCGGTGGGCGGCCCCAAGTGGGAGGGTCTGCCCGGAGAGCAGCGGCCGGAAAAAGGTCTGCTGCGGCTGCGCGCCGGGATGGGGCTGTACGCCAACAACCGCCCCGCGAAGATCTGGCCGCAGCTGGCACCTGCCAGCCCTTTAAAGCCCGAGATCGTGGCACAGGGCATTGATTTTATCATCGTGCGGGAGCTGATCGGCGGCGTGTACTTCGGCAATCACGAGACCCACACGCTGGAAAACGGTGAAAAGCAGGCCGTGGACACCATGCCCTATGCAGAGCACGAGATCGAGCGCATTGGCCGCATCGGCTTCGAGACCGCCCGCAAGCGCCGCAAAAAGCTGTGCTGTGTGGATAAGGCCAACGTGCTGGACACCAGCCGTCTGTGGCGCACCGTGATGCACCGGCTGCAGGCCGAGTACCCGGACGTGGAGTACAGCGAGATGTTCGTGGACAACTGCGCTATGCAGATCGTGAAGAACCCCGCCCAGTTTGACGTCATCGTCACCGAGAATATGTTCGGCGATATCCTGTCGGACGAGGCTTCCATGATCACCGGCTCTATCGGCATGATCCCGTCCTCCAGCCTTGGCGACGGCACCCGGGGCCTGTACGAGCCTATCCACGGCTCTGCCCCGGACATTGCAGGCAAGGATATTGTAAACCCCACCGCCTGCATCCTGTCCGCTGCCATGATGCTGCGGTACTCCTTTGGCATGGCAGCAGAAGCCGATGCCATTGAAAACGCCGTGAGCCGTGTGCTGGACAAGGGTCTGCGCACCGCCGACAACATGAGCGATGGCTGCACCTGCCTTGGCTGCACCGCCATGGGCGATGCCATTCTGGCAGAGCTTTCATGATTTGAAATGCGCTCCGCTTCCGCTCTGCGCATAGTTCAAGGAAAAACTATTTATAATTTCGGAATACCGGAGCGTCTGCGGACGCTCCGGTATTCCATTTTCACGGGAGGGGTCGTAAAGGCAAACGGCAGTTGCAGCGCTCGTTTCCTGCGGAAACAGTCGCGCTGCGGCGGCTGAATCCTCCCGTGAAAAAAGGGATTCTGAAAAGCCCGCAGGCTTTTCAGAATCCCTAATAAAAATACTAATTCTTCTGAAGATGTGCAGAGCGAAGCGGAGCACATTATAAATAAGTCCGCTTACAGCATCTTGGAGAGAAAGGCTTTCAGGCGGGGGTGCTTGGGGTTCGTGAACAGCTCCTGCGGCGGCTCGTCCTCCTGAATTTTGCCATCGTCGATGAAGATGACACGGTTGGACACCTCGCGGGCAAAGCCCATTTCGTGGGTGACCACCAGCATAGTGATGCCGGTGTGTGCCAGCTCCTTCATCAGTTCCAGCACCTCGCCCACCATCTCGGGGTCAAGGGCGCTGGTGGGCTCGTCGAACAGGATCACGTCCGGGTCCATGGCCAGCGCACGGGCAATGGCGATGCGCTGCTGCTGACCGCCGGACAGGCTTTTGGGGTAGACGTTGGCCTTGTCGGCCAGACCTACGCGGGCCAGCAGCTCGTCTGCTCGGGCAGAAATGGCTTCCTTGTCCTTCAGCTTCAGCAGGCTGGGTGCCAGCTCAAGGTTCTTTTTCACGGTCAGGTGGGGGAACAGGTTGAAGTGCTGGAACACCATGCCCATCTTCTGGCGCACGGCATCGATGTGCGCCTCGTCCACCTCAACTCCCTCAAACTTGATGGAGCCGGAGGAAGGGGTCTCCAACCGGTTCAGGCAGCGCAGAAAGGTGGACTTGCCGCAGCCGGAAGGGCCGATCAGGCAAACCACGTCGCCGCGGTAGATATCAAGGTCGATGCCCTTCAGCACGTCCAGCGTGGGGTCGGCCTTTTTTGCGCCGCGCTTTTTTACGCCGCCGTAGGTCTTGGTCAGGCCGCGTACTTCCAAAATCTTATCGGTCACTTTGTGCCAGCCTCCTCTCAAACTTGCTCAGCAGCCATGTAAACAGCATAACAAGGATCAGGTAGATCAGTGCAACGCCCAGCAGGGGGAACATGGCTTCGTAGGTGCGGTTCATAATGCCCTGTGCGGCATACAGCAGCTCCTTGCCGCCGATGGTGGTGATTAGGGAAGTATCCTTGAGTAGGATGATGAACTCGTTGCCCAGTGCAGGCAGCACCGCACGGATGGCCTGCGGGATGATGATGACCACCATGGTGGTCATGTAGTTCAGGCCAAGGCTGCGCCCGGCTTCCATCTGGCCGGGGTCCACAGCCATCAGGCCGCCGCGGATGATCTCGGATACATACGCGCCGGAGTTGATGCCCAACGTCAGCGCACCCACCATGGTAAAGTTGCGGCTGTTGGCAAAAATGACCATGCTCATGATCAGCAGCTGCACCATCATGGGCGTGCCGCGGATGATGGTGGTGTACACCTGACACACCGCGTTAAAAAAGCCCAGCACCGCATTTTTGTGGCCGGGACGCTGCTGGTCGTGGGTCACGCGCACCAGCGCCACCACGCTGCCCAGCACCACGCCCAGCGCCAGCGCCAGTGCGGTGACCAGCAGGGTGGTGCCCACGCCGCTGATGTACTGCATCCAGCGGTCCTTCAGCAGAAAGGCCTGATAAAACTTGAAGAAGAAATCCTGTCCAAAGCTTAGCTTTGTGCCGCTGTTGAGCAGCTCTTTGAGCAGTTCGTATTGCGCAGCCATTCACATCCTCACTTTCTGTTTGTCAATAAATTGTAACCACTTTTTTCTAAAAAAAGAGGTGCCCCGGAGCGGGGCGCCTCCTTGGGTACGGAAATGGTACAGGGCACGCAGCTTAGTTTGCGTTGATGTACTTGTCCACGATGGCCTGCAGGGTGCCGTCAGCCTTCAGCTCCTCCAGAGCCTTGTTGACAGCGTCCTCCAGAGCAGAACCCTTTGCCATGCCGATGGCGTAATCCTCCTCGGCGTAGCTGGTATCCAGCACCTTCAGGCCGGGGTTGGCAGCCACGAACTCCTGTGCGGGAGCGTTGTCGATGACCACAGCGTCCACCTGACCATTGTTCAGGGCCTGCACAGCGGTCAGACCGTTGTCGTAAGCAACCACGTTGCTGTCGCCGAAGTCATCGGAGCAGTAGATGTAGCCGGTGGTGCCGCGCTGGGTGCCGATCTTCTTGCCTGCCAGATCATCGGGAGAAGCAATGTCGGAGCCCTCGGGCACGATGATGGACTGGATGCCGGTAGCGTAGCTGTCGGAGAAGTCCATCACAGCCTTGCGCTCGTCGGTCACGGTAACGCCTGCCATCACGATGTCGGCCTTGCCCTGCTGCACGCTGAGCAGTGCGGCGTCAAAGTCCATATCATCGATCTGCAGTTCCAGACCCAGCTTCTCAGCAATAGCCTTGGCGGTGTCCACGTCGATGCCCTCAAACTCGCCGGCATCGGTGGTCATCTCGTACGGAGGGAAGGCAGCGTTGGTAGCCATGGTCAGCTTGCCGGCTTCCACGGTGGTCAGCTCAGCAGCAGAAGAAGAAACAGCCTCGGAGGAAGCGGCAGAGCTTGCCACAGAGGAAGCAGCAGAGCTTGCGGAACCACCGCAGGCGGTCAGAGCCAGAGCAGCAACGGAAACGGCAGCGGCAGCCATGAAGCTGCGGCGAGAGATCTTTTTCATATTCAAACACTCCTCAATCTATGCAATATAGTTTGCTTTGCCCCGATGGGATGCGATTCATCGCGCTTTCGGGGAACGCACTTAGTATAGTTTGTACAAAACGAAAAGTCAATACTTGTGCATAATAATCCGTGAAATTGAAACGAATTTGCAAACATTTATGCAATAACGGAGAAAATGTGTGAATATATGCGGTATAAACCGGATTTTACAGGCTTCTTGCAATCTCCTCGGCGCTGCGCTTGGGCACGCAGTAGTCGCGGTTTTCGTCCAGATAGTACTTTACGCCGGTCTGCTCGGTCATGGGGACAATGCCGGCTTTGTGGGTGGGGTAGCCGAAAGCCACCATAAACGCCAGCTTCTGCGGCTCCTCGATGCCCAGCAGCGCGGTCAGGGCGGGCTTGTTGATCGCGCCCATAATGCAGCTGCCCACGCCCTTGTCCCATGCGGCAAGGGTCATGTTTGCCAGCACAATGCCGGTGTCGGTGGCAAGGTCGCCGGGGATGGCGGTATCCTGAACCACGGCTGCATAAAAGGTGGGCAGCTCGTCCGCCTTGGGCGTGCCCTGCTCCGGCGGCAGATAGGCGGCCCACTTGACCAGCGGCTGCACCTTGGCTACCATCTCCGGGCTTTGCACCAGCACCAGACGCACCGCCTGCCGGTTTGCCCCGCAGGAGGACAGCCGCACGGCCTGTACGATATCGTCTACCACGTCCTGCGGCACGGCCTTTTGCGCAAACCGGCGGTAGGTGCGGCGGGTAGTCAGAAGTTCCATTGCATTCATAGAGATCACTCCTTATTTATAAATGGGCCTAAACAACGGGTCATTTCCGCTTCTTCGGCAGCGGTACGCACAGCACCAGACTGATGCCGATGGCCAGCGCCACAGCGATTTTAAAAGTGCTGATGCCCTTGGCAAGGGCAAGCGCGTTTTCGTTCTGGATAAAATAGTAGGCGGTGTAGTAGATGCCCGCGCCCGGCACAAGCGGAAAGATACCGGACAGCAAAAACACCGTGACCGGCGTTTTTTGGGTAATGGCAAACACGCGGGTAAGGAGGGTCAGCGGAATGACCGCCAGCAGCGAGGCCGTGGCGGCGTCTGCGCCCAGCAGGGTCAGAAGCTCGTACCCCAGCCAGCCCACAGCACCTACCAGCGCGCAGTAGGACAGACAGCGCCGGGGACACGCAAACAGGATGGCAAAGCTCAGCGTGCCTATCCCGGCCAGAAAAAACTGCGCCGTCAGCTCACTGATCTGTACAGCTGTAAGGGACATCATACCACGACCACCCCCGTAAGTACCGTGTACAGCCGCAGCACAAGACCGGTGCCTATGGCAATGCTGGCGGCAATGAGCAAAGCGTCGATCATGCGGATGGTGCCGGAAAGGTAGTCGCCCTGCACAAAGTCCCGGATGCCCATGGTGAAGGCGATGCCCGGGGTCAGGATCATCAACGCGCCGATAATGGCATGGCTGGCAGAGGTGTGCAGCACACTGCACAGCAGAATGCTCACCAGCGTGATCAGCGCGGCGGTGCTGATCTTCTGGAAGCCGCCGGGCACCTCGTGCCGTCCGCACCACAGCAGGTACCAGCTGGCCGCCAGCCCCGCCCCGGCAGCTGCCAGCGCGCTGCGTAGGTTGCCGCCGAACATCATGGCAAAGCAGAACGCCCCGCACAGCCCGGACAGCAGCTGCACATGATCTTTGGGGAAGGGCAGCCGCCGCGCCAGCACCAGACGGCTCTCGGCTTCGTCCAAGGTCATTCCGGTCTGGGCGATTTGGCGGGAAAGCTCGTTCACCGCCGCCACCCGCCCCAGATGGGTGGTGCGCACCGGCACGTTGCGCACTTCGCTGATCTCGGCAGTGCCGGCACTGGCAAAAATGCCGTTGGTCAGCACATAAACGTGGAATTCCCGCAGATGGAAGCTGCGCGCCATGATCTCCATGGTCTGCTCCACCCGGAACACCTCCGCGCCGTTTTCCAGCAGGGTCTGCCCTGCGGCCATGATAAAATCCATGATGCGGCGGCGCAGCTCTTCATCGGGAAAAGGGTCTCTGCTGTTCATTGCCTGCTCTCCTTGCAAAAGATGATACCCTATTTTATCATGTGCACCAGCCGCATACAAGAGCATATAATAAAAAACCGCCACCCCGGCAGGTGACGGTTTTTCTTTGGATAAAAGTTAAACTAAAAACCTAAAGGGCCAACCGCTTGTCGCAGTGCCTTTTGTAGTTATAGTATATCCTTTTTTGTGCGCATTGTCAAGCAAAATGGGTGCGGCAGCAGGCCGGTAGCCATATCCCTACCCAAAAACTTCGTTGAAGGTGTTGACAAATGCCGCCGATGGGGTTATTATAGTGTCAATATCACAAAAATGGCTGTGAAGAGAAGAGTAGGCCTTCGCATTGATCCTTACCAGAGAGCCCGGGCGGTGGAAAAGGGCAGGAAACAGGAAGCTGAAAATGGTCTCGGAGCCGTGCGGACGAGGCGCAGGAGTGCTAAGCCCGCAACGGGATGCGCCCGTTACAGCGTCCGGCTGTAAGCAGCACACGCTGCCGCAGCATCGAGGCTGTATCCGTAAGGATGCAGTGAACCAAGGTGGTACCACGGAAGTATGTTCATGCCTCCGTCCTTGCAGAGCCTAAGGCTTGTAAGGACGGGGGCATTTTTCATGCGTCCGTTCAAGGCCGCGCGCGGAAAGGTGCCGTGCGGGCCGCAGTACATAATAGAGAACAAATAGAGAGGGAACAAAACTATGATTACTCGTCGCGATTTTCTGAAAGTTACCGGTGTGGCAGCCGCAGCCGCTGCCCTGACTGCCTGCGGTGGTTCTTCTTCCACTGCTTCTTCCGCTGCTGCATCCGGCAGCGTGGCATCCTCTGCCGCAGCTAAGCTGGACAAGATCAAGGTGGCTGTGCCCAACGATACCACCAACGAGGCCCGCGCCCTGACCCTGCTGGAGAAGAATGGCTTCTTCAAGCTGAAAGCAGATGCTGGCCTGACCGCCACCAAGAACGACATTGAGGAGAACCCCCTGAACGTCACTGTGGACGAGGTGGAGGCCGCTCAGGTGCCCAACGTTCTGCAGGACGAGGACTACGCCGTCATTAACTCCAACTACGCCATCTCTGCCGGTCTGGACCCCATGACCGATGCACTGGCCATGGAGGACGGCTCATCTGCTTACGTCAACATTCTGGTCTGCAAGGACGGCAATCAAGAGGAGCCCAAGATCAAGGCTCTGGCCGCTGCTCTGCAGAGCCAGAAGGTGAAGGACTTCATGGATGAGACCTACAAGGGCGCCGTGGTGTCCGTTGTGGAGAACCCCACCGACGGCTATGATTCCACTGTGGACTACGATGCTCTGAACGGCCAGACCGTCAGCTGCGCCGCTACTCCCGCTCCCCACTGCGAAGTGCTGGAGATCTGCAAGGAGATCCTTGCCGCCAAGGGCATCACGCTGGATATCCAGGAGTACGACGACTATGTGATCCCCAACCAGATCGTTGAGGACGGTCAGGTCGATACCAACTACTTCCAGCATCAGCCGTATCTGGACAACTTCAACGCCGAAAAGGGTACCCATCTGGTATCTGTTGCCGGTATTCACGTGGAGCCCATGGGCATCTACGGCGGCAAGCAGGACAGTCTGGCACCCATCGAGGGTTGATCTACCATCGAGGGATAATCTAAAGGAGCAATTTCTGTGATCGAACTCAAGTACCTTTCCAAGACCTTCCAGATGAAGGATGGCGCGGTGAAAGCGCTGCAGAACATCAACCTCACCATTCCCGATGGCTCCATCTACGGCATCATCGGTATGTCCGGTGCGGGCAAATCCACGCTGGTGCGCTGCATCAACCTGTTGGAGCGCCCCACCGGCGGCAGTGTGGTGATCGACGGCGTGGCTATGGAGACTTTGTCTCCCGCCTCGCTGCGCAAGCGCCGCCGGGAGATCACCATGATCTTCCAGCAGTTCAACCTGCTCATGCAGCGCACCTGCCTGAAGAACGTCTGCTTCCCCATGGAGCTGGCGGGCGTGAAGAAGGCCGAGGCGGAAAAGCGTGCCATGGAGCTGCTGGAGATGGTGGGTCTGCCGGATAAGGCCAACGCCTACCCGGCACAGCTGTCCGGCGGTCAGAAGCAGCGCATCGCCATTGCCCGCGCACTGGCTACCAACCCCAAGGTGCTGCTGTGCGACGAGGCCACCAGTGCGCTGGACCCCAACACCACCCACTCCATCCTGACCCTGATCAAGGATATCAACCGCAAGCTGGGCATCACCGTGGTGGTCATTACCCACCAGATGAGCGTGGTGGAGGAAATCTGCGACAGCGTGGCCATTCTGGACGGCGGTGTGGTCGTGGAACAGGGCTCGGTACAGGAAATTTTTGCAAACCCCAAAACGGCGGCTGCCAAGCGTCTGGTGGCCCCCAACGGCGGCAGCGCAGCGCGGGACCTTTCCTGCTTTGCGCCGGATGACCATGTGGTGCGCGTTACCTTTAACGGTTCCTCCACCGCAAAGCCGCTGGTGGCAAGCCTTGCCGCCGAAAAGGGCATTCTGGTGTCGGTGCTCAGCGCCGATACCCGTGATCTGAGCGGCCAGTGCTACGGCTCCATGCTGCTCAAGCTGCCCGCAGAGCTTGCGGTCGCACAGCAGGCTGTGGAGTATATGCGCAGCCAGTCTGGCGTAACGGTAGAGGAGGTGACCGGTATATGAATATCGCAGATTATGGCTTTGCCATCTGGGAGACCTTTTATGTAACGGTGCTCTCCACCGCCTTTGCGCTGGTGCTGGGTCTGCCGCTGGGCGTGCTGCTGGTAGCCGGTGACAAGGATGGCATTCTGCCCCTGCCCGGCTGGCTGATGCACCTGATCAATATCGTCATCAACATTCTGCGCAGCGTGCCCTTCCTGATTTTGATGATCTGTGTGTTCCCGCTTACCCGCGCTATCGTGGGCACTACGGTGGGCACCAAGGCCACCATCGTTCCGCTGGTGGTCGCCGCCTTCCCCTTTGTGGCACGTCTGGTGGAGACCAGCCTGCGGGAGCTGGACGAGGGCGTAGTGGAAGCTGCCCAGAGCATGGGCGCGACCCCCTTCCAGATCATCACCAAGGTCATGATCCCGGAGTGCCTGCCCGGCCTGATCTCCAGCATGACCACCGCGCTGACCACCATTCTGGGCTATTCCGCCATGTCCGGCGTCATCGGCGGCGGTGGTCTGGGCAAGATCGCCCTGTCCTACGGCTACTACCGCTACCAGACCAACATCATGATCGTCTGTGTGGTGCTGCTGGTGCTGATGGTGCAGGCGTTCCAGTCTGTGGGTACCCTGTGGGCCACCAAGAGCGATAAGCGCCTGCGGAAATAAGAAGCTTTGTTTTTTCGATTCCCCGCCGGAGGCAGCCCCTCCTGCGGGGAATCGTCCTTCCCGACCAAAAAACCAGCAAAGGAGTATGTTGTATGAACCGTGATACCATCTGTGTGCAGGGCGGCTACACCCCCGGCAACGGCGAACCCCGTCAGATCCCCATCATCCAGTCCACCACCTTCAAGTACGCCACCAGCGAGGACATGGGCAAGCTGTTCGATCTGGAGGCAGACGGCTATTTCTATTCCCGCCTGCAGAACCCCACCTGCGACATGGTAGCCAAAAAGATCTGCGAGCTGGAAGGCGGCACCGCCGCCATGCTTACCTCCAGCGGACAGGCCGCAAACTTCTTTGCGCTGTTCAATATCTGCGAGGCCGGGGATCACATCGTGGCCTCCAGCACCATCTACGGCGGTACCTTCAACCTCATCTCGGTCACTATGGCAAAGATGGGCATCACCGCCACCTTTGTAGACCCCCTGTGCACCGAGGAGGAGCTGAACGCCGCCTTCCAGCCCAACACCAAGGTGGTGTTCGGCGAGACCATCGCAAACCCCGCCCTGACCGTGCTGGACATTGAAAAGTTTGCCAAGGCTGCCCACGCCCACGGCGTGCCGCTGATGGTGGACAACACCTTCCCCACACCGGTCAACTGCCGCCCCTTTGAGTGGGGCGCGGACATCGTGACCCACTCCACCACCAAGTATATGGACGGTCACGGCGCAGTGCTGGGCGGTGCCATCGTGGACGGCGGTAAGTTCGACTGGATGGCCCACGCCGAGAAGTTCCCGGGTCTGTGCACCCCGGACGACAGCTACCACGGCATCACCTATGCCGAGCGCTTCGGCAAGGAGGGGGCTTTCATCACCAAGGCCACCGCGCAGCTGATGCGGGACTTCGGCTCCATGCAGTCCCCCATGAACGCCTATATGCTGAACCTTGGTCTGGAAAGCCTGCACGTTCGAATGCAGCGCCACTGCGCCAACGGCATGGCGGTGGCACAGTTCTTGGAGAACCACCCCAAGGTGGCCTATGTGAACTACTGCGGGCTGGAAAGCAGTCCCTACCACGCACTGGCGCAGAAGTACCTGCCAAACGGCAGCTGCGGCGTGGTGAGCTTTGGTCTGGCGGGTGGACGTCAGGCTGCCAGCACCTTTATGAAGGAGCTGAAGCTTGCCGCCATCGAGACCCATGTGGCGGATGCCCGCACCTGCTGCCTGAACCCTGCCTCCAGCACCCACCGTCAGATGAACGACGAGCAGCTGGCTGCCGCCGGTGTGCCCGCCGAGCTGGTGCGCATGAGCTGCGGTCTGGAATCCGCGGAGGATCTCATTGCCGATATCGCACAGGCGCTGGATAAGGTGTGATTCCCTCCCGCGACAAATGTGAAATCAAAAATCATGATACCCCTGAAGATGGCAAAGCGAACGCGGCGCCATTTTTGAATCGTCTAGCAAAGGAGCGACTTCCCTATGCCGCTGATCATCCCCAAGACCTTACCCGCCTTTGACGCCCTGTATGAAGAAAACGTCTTTGTCATGCACCGGGAGCGGGCGCTGGCGCAGCATATCCGTCCGCTGGAAATTCTGATCCTGAACCTGATGCCCACCAAGATCGCCACCGAGACCCAGATCGCCCGACTGCTGGCAAACACCCCGCTGCAGGTGCACATGACCCTGCTGCAAACTGCCAGCCACTCTGCCACCCATGTGTCGGCTGCGCACCTTGAGGCCTTTTACAAGACCTTTGACGAGGTGAAGAACAACCGCTACGACGGCATGATCATCACCGGCGCGCCGGTGGAGACCATGGATTTCGAGCAGGTGGACTACTGGAACGAGCTGTGCGAGATCATGGACTTCAGCGAAACGAACGTCTACTCCACCCTTCATGTCTGCTGGGGCGCACAGGCCGGGCTGTACTACCACTACGGCGTGCGCAAGCAGCTGCTGCCGGAAAAGATGTTTGGCGTGTTCGAGCACCGGGTCACCCGTCCGGCAAACCCGCTGGTGCGCGGCTTTGATGAGGTGTTCTACGCCCCCCACAGCCGCCACACCGGTATCTGCCGGGAGGATGTGGACAACTGCGCCGCCCTGCGCATTCTGGCCGAGAGCGACGCCGCCGGGCCCTTCCTGATGAGCACCGAGAACGGGCGGCAGATCTTTGTCACCGGCCACCCGGAGTATGATAAATACACGCTGGATGCCGAGTATAAGCGGGACGTGGCCAAGGGCCTGCCCATCCATGTGCCCGCCAACTACTACCCGGACGACGACCCCGCAAAGCCGCCGCTGTTCCGCTGGCGTGCCCACGCCCACCTGCTGTATGAAAACTGGCTGAACTATTATGTCTACCAGAACACCCCCTACGACTTGGGTGAGATCCAGCGGGTCAAGCACGAAGAAGCATAAGAAACATCAGAAGCCGCCGCGCAGAAAAACTGCCCGGCGGCTTTTTTATACAGGTAGGTATTGTGTGAAAAAAGTACAGGTGGTACAATAAAATACATAAATCGCCTGAAAAAAGGCGAAAACAGAAAGGGTGGGGTCATGGAACAAAAAGTTTTTGCGGACAAAAGCAGAATGCGGGATTCCGGCGTTGAGCTTTTGAAGGTCATTGCGGTCGTTCTGATCGTAATAAGCCATGTGGTGCTGACATTGATAACGGAAAACGAATATATCCCGTATAACGACTATCTTCTGGATTGCACCCATGCAACGACCAGTATAACCGTTCTGCTTTTAGTGATTATGCGGCATTTTGGCGCGCTGGGGAACTGGATCTTCTTCGTTGCTTCTGCGTGGTTTTTGCTGGACAGCACGAAAGTATCCGGGAAGAAAATAATGGGAATGCTGCTGGATATCTGGGTGATCTCCGTTCTGTTCCTTGGAATAACGCTTTTGATCCGGGGCAAGGTAAGCGGGAAACTTTTCCTTTTCTCGCTTTTTCCAACGCTCTTTGCAAATAACTGGTATCTGACCTGTTATCTGCTATTCTATTCCATCCATCCGTATTTGAACCGTCTGATCGCCGCGATGACGCAAAAAGAACATCTGAAGATGATCTCTGTGCTGGCGGTGCTGTATATCGGCTTTAACTTTATAAGAGACAGGTTTTTCTTTCCGAATATGCTGCTGCTCTGGATCAGCGTATATCTGATCGTTGCCTATATCAAGCGCTACTGCATGGGGGTGTATTCCAGCGCAAAAGTAAACAGCATCCTTCTGCTGTGCGGTGCGGCGGGGGCAGTGGGCATCGTGGTTTTGACCGACCTGCTTGGATTGAAGATCGCTGCACTGTCGGATCAGCTTTTGCGGTGGGTGAGCAATTTTAATCTTTTTTTGATCCTGATCGCCATTGCGGCGTTTGGGCTGGCCAGAAAGAACCACTTTAAAAATAAAAACGTGAATCACATTGCAAAGTGTTCCATGCTGATCTATATCATCCATGAGAATATCTTGCTGCGAACCTATGCAAGACCCTATCTCTGGCACTGCATTTTTGACCGGTATGAGTATGCCCATCTGTTTTTGTGGGTCTTTTTGTATTCGGCAGGCTGGCTGCTTGCGGCACTTGTGCTCAGCCTGTTTTACGAAAAGAGTATTCAGAAGCTAACGGCACAGGTAAGCGAAAAAATGCTGAAATGGATAGGCAGCTGGTATCAAAAATACGAGGCTGCCCTGCTGAAGCTGCATTGATAAAGCCGCAGCCTGCCCGGACTTGATCCCGTAAAAAAGGAACCCTCTCAAAGCAAAAACTTTGCAGAGGGTTCCTTTTTATGTGATGGATTATTTTTTGCGCTTTGCAGGCTTTTTCTTGCGCACGCTGTAACCAAAGGTGCCCAGCTTTTTGCCAAGGGCCAGATACTCGCCGTGGCTGTACACGATGAGATTTGCCTTGTCCAGACACAGCTTGCCTTTTTCGTCCAGCAGGCTCTCGTCCACATCGCAGGCCACCACCTCGGCTAAAAACAGGTCGTGGCTGCCCAGCGGGATGCGCTGGGTGATGCGGCACTCCAAGTTGACCGGGCTTTCCTCCAGCACCGGGCAGTCGGTCAGCACGCTGCCGGGGGCGGCGTGCAGGCCGCAGGCGGCAAACTTGTCCACGTCGCGGCCGCTCTTCACGCCGCACCAGTCAATGGCGCGCACCAGCTTTTCGGTGGGCAGATTGATGGCGAACTGCCCGCTCTCGCACAGCAGCTGATGGCTGTACCGCTCCGGGCGCACGCTGATGGATACCATGCTGGGCTGGGTGCAGATGGTGCCTGTCCAGCCGATGGTGATAAGATTGGGCTTTTCCAGCCCGCCGCAGGATACCAGTACCGGCGGCTCCGGGTTCAGAAGGGTGCTGCCCTTCCAGCTTTGCTTGCTCATCCGTGATATTTCCTTTCGTAGGGAGCCCATGTGCGCTCCGAGATGATATAGCGCGGGCGGGCCTTTGTTTCCATATAGATCTTGCCGATATACTCGCCGATCACGCCCAGACACACCAGCTGCACGCCGCCCATAAAGCAGACGATGCACACGGTGGACGCCCAGCCTGCCACGCTGCTGCCCATGGCGGCGCATACGATGGCCCAGATGACCCCGATAAAGCTGACAAGGCTTACCACGATGCCCGCCCCGGTGATGATGCGGATGGGCTTATTGGAAAGGCTGGTAATGCCGTCAAAGGCCAGCGCCAGCATCTTGCTCAGGGGGTAGTGGCTCTCGCCGGCCAGACGCTCGTGGCGCTCGTAGGTGACCACATCGTGGGCAAAGCCCACCAGCGGCACCATGCCCCGCAAAAAGATGTTGACCTCCTTGTAATCCGCAAAGCTTTCCAGCACGCGGGTGCTGATCAGGCGGTAGTCTGCGTGGTTGAACACGATATCCGCGCCCAGAGCGTTCATCACATGATAAAAGCCCTCGGCGGTGAACCGCTTGAAGAAGGTGTCGGTGTCCCGGCGGCTACGCACACCGTACACCACTTCGGCACCGTCCAGATACTTTTTCACCATCTCGTCCATGGCGTTGATGTCGTCCTGACCGTCGCAGTCGATGGAGATGGTGATATCGCAGCTGTCGCTGTGCAGTGCCTCCATCAGCCCCGCCAGCACGGCGTTCTGGTGGCCGCGGTTGCGGCTCTGGGAAATGCCGATATAGTGCTCGTCCTGCGCGGCAAAGCCTTGAATCAGCTCCCACGTTTTGTCGCGGGAGCCATCGTTGACAAAGAGCACCCGGCTTTTATCGCTGACCAGCCCCTGTGCGGTCAGACTATGGATCTTTTCCAGAAACATGGGTGCTGTAATGGGCAGCACCTGCTCCTCGTTGTAGCAGGGAATCACGATCCAGAGAACAGGTTTGGACATTGCTTGATTGCTCCTTAAATATAAAATAGCTGGCAGAAAGTCACTGCACCATCTGCTGTAAGGCATCCGGCTCCAACAGCTTGAAGCTGCTGCGGTAGGTGTCGATGAGCCCTTCCTTCTGCATGGTGCTCAGCTCCCGGGAAAGGGCGCTGCGGTCGCAGTTGAGGTAATCCGCCAGCTGGATGCGGGAGAAGGGGATGCTGAAGGTCAGGCTGTGGGCGCGGGCAGCTTCGCTGAGCAGATACGCCGCCACCTTGGCGCGCAGGCTCTTCATCACCAGCAGGTCGATGCGGCGGGAGAGGGAGAAATATTTGTCGCTGATGGTGCGCACAAGGTTCTGCACCACCCGCTGGTGGGCGGGACTGCCGTCCGAGAGCAGCAGCCGCTCGTAGGGCAGCAGCAGCACCTCACAGGGGGCGGCAGCCAGCACGGTGACCGGGCTGGACAGGCTGGAGCCTCCCAGCACGTCCCCGAACACCCCGCCCGGCTCTACCCGGGCAATGGGGATGCGTGCCCCGCCCGGTGCCGGGCGGTAGGCCTCCAGCTCGCCGGACAGCACGATGCCTACCCGGCGGCTGGGTTCCCCCGCCAGCACAAGGGCTTCGCCCTTGCCGTAGCTGCGCACACTTGCCCCCAGCCGGGACAGCAGCGTGCTGAGCTCCGCAGCGGAAAGACCCGCGAACAGCGTGGTGGTTTGTAACAGCGGCAGATAATTATTCATCGCAACTCCGCAGAGAAAATAGTGTTCTCCGCAGCCTCCTGCAATTGCGTTGCACACGCAACGGTATTTTTACCCCTATTATAGTAAACTGGAACGCGCAAAGCAAATGATTTTGCAAAATTTTTCAAAAAAAGACCGGTTTCCGCTTCCCGTACCGGGGCGTGCCGGGTGTGAAAAGGAGTATATCATGAAAAAGATCCTGTCCTTACTGCTGGCGTTCAGCCTTGCACTGAGCCTTGCAGCCTGCGGCGGCAGCGCAAGCTCTGCCGCTTCCAGCACGGCGGTGTCCGAGACTGCTTCCTCTGCGGCTGCTTCTGAGGAAGAGACCGCAGCGCCGCTGTCTGCTACCGAGCCGCTGCGCATCGCGGGCCTGAAGGGCCCCACCACCATGGGTCTTGTCAACCTGCTCTCGATGGAGCAGGCCGGCACTGCCGCCATGGACTACGATCTGCAGCTCTACGGCGCTGCAGATGAGATCGTACCGCTGCTCATCAAGGGCGAGTTGGACATGGTCGCCATCCCGGCCAATCTGGCTGCGACCCTGTACCAGAAAACAAACGGCGGCATTCAGGCCGTGGCAGTGAACACCTTGGGCGTTTTGTATGTGGTGGAGCAGGGCGACACCGTCCACAGCATGGCTGACCTCAAGGGCCGCACCATCCTGTCCACCGGCAAGGGCACTACCCCGGAGTATGTGCTGCGCTATCTGCTTACCGCCAACGGCATTGACCCGGACAAGGATGTGGACATCCAGTATTACAGCGAGGCTACCGAGGTGACCGCCCAGATGGCCAGCACGCAGGACGCCATTGCAGTGCTGCCCCAGCCCTATGTGACCGCCGCCGGGCTGAAGGACGACACCCTGCGGGTAGCCCTTGACCTGACCGCCGAGTGGGATAAGGTGGCAGACACCCAGCTGATCACCGGTGTGACCGTGGTGCGCAAGGCCTACGCCGAGGAGCACCCGGACGTGGTAGCCGCTTTTCTGGCAGACTACGCCCAGAGCGTGAACGCCGCCAACACCGATCTGGACGGCACTGCCGCTCTGTGCGAGGAGCAGGGCGTGGTGGCAAAGGCCGCCATCGCCAAAAAGGCACTGCCTAACTGCAACATCGTCTGCCTGACCGGCGAGGAACTGAAGACCGATGTCTCCGGTTACCTGCAGGTGCTCTACGATGCCGACCCCGCTGCCGTGGGCGGCACGCTGCCCGGCGAGGACTTCTACTGGGCAGCCCAGTAACAACCTGAAAAAAGCATTCCATCTCCCGCCGCTCTGCCGTGGTACGCAGCGCGGCGGTTTTTTGTTGTGGAACGATTTAGAATGGCTTCCGCTGGGGAAAGGGGTGGTAGCCGAGGGATGTTCTCTTTTGGTGGCAAAAGAGAACCAGAAAACCACCAGCGATTTCGACGCGCTGGAGCCACGAAAAAGGGGCTGCTCGCCCCTTTTAACCCCAAAGAAGTGGGCTACACCGGAAAAAACTGAAGATTCACGCCTGTTCGGCGTGAAGATCTTTTAACCGTTTTTTCCGGCTCCGCCGATTAGAAGCCCCTCAGTCTCGCTACGCTCGACAGCTCCCCCAAGGGGGAGCACGCCCTCTCAGGCGCTCCCGCGCCAGCTCTCCCAAGGGGAGAGCCAAGCCGTTAACCTCGTTGCTAAAGTTTTAGGAACGATGAGAAAGCTTCCGGGCGTGCTCGCTCCCCCTCGGGGGAGCTGTCGCGCAGCGACTGAGGGGCTATAAATGGAGAAGCGAAAAAAGCGTTAAAGCGATAGCGCCGACTGGCGCAGCGCTAGCTTTTTTGTGCTTCGACTTCTTCTTTAGGATTGTCAAGGGCGTGCAGCCCTTGGCCCGTTGCGGGGTGGGTGGAGTCCAGAGGTAGGGAGGGGGGACTCGGAACACCCCTCCCTGCCTCTGGCCCAGCGGAGCGTCCCTGCACGCTTGCGGCTGGCGGTAACTGCCCCAGCGGAGGCCATTTTCAATCCTCCCGGTTGCAATTCTGCCGCAAAAGTTCTACAATAGAGGCACATTATAGAATATGGAGGGAAAACCTATGGCTTGCACTACCATTCTGGTCGGCAAGGCAGCATCGTACGATGGCTCTACCATGATCGCCCGCAACGATGACTCCGGCTCCGGCCATTTCACCGCTAAAAAATTCACCGTGATCCACCCGGAGGATCTGCCCAAGACCTACCGCAGCGTCCTTTCCCATGTGGAGATCCCCCTGCCGGAGGGCGCACTGCGGTTTACCGCCATGCCCAACGCCGTAGAGGGCAAGGGCATCTGGGCGGCTTCCGGCGTCAACGCCGCCAACGTGGGCATGACCGCCACCGAGACCATCACCTCCAACCCCCGCGTGCTGGGCGCAGATCCGCTGGTGGAGTATCAGCCCGCCAAGGGCGAAAAGCCCGAGGTGCCCGGCGGCATCGGCGAGGAGGATATCGTCTATCTGGTGCTGCCCTATATCCACTCTGCCCGCGAGGGCGTGCTGCGTCTGGGCAGTCTGCTGGAGCAGTACGGTACTTACGAGATGAACGGCATCGCCTTTCAGGATGTAAACGAGATCTGGTGGCTGGAGACCATCGGTGGTCACCACTGGATCGCCCGCCGCGTGCCGGACGATGTGTATGTGGTCATGCCCAACCAGCTGGGCATCGACACCTTTGATCTGGAGGATGCCTTCGGCGCACAGGAAAACTACCTCTGCTCTGCCGATCTGCGGGAATTCATTGCAAAGAACCACCTCGACCTCTCTTTGGACGGTGCGCTGAACCCCCGGGACGCCTTTGGCAGCCACGATGACGCCGACCACGTTTACAACACCCCCCGCGCATGGTATATGCTGCGCTACCTCAACCCCCGCACATGGGTATGGGAGGGCGCTGACGCCGACTACACCCCCATGTCCGATGACCTGCCGTGGTGCATGGTGCCGGAGCGCAAGGTGACCCCGGAGGACATCAAATATATGCTGTCCAGCCACTATCAGGGCACCCCCTACGACCCCTACCTGAGCTACGGCGACAAGTCTGCAAAGGGCGCATACCGCTCCATCGGCATCAATCGCAACGACTTTATGGCCCTGCTGCAGATGCGCCCCGACCAGCCGGAGGAATCCCGCGCAGTGGAATGGGTAGCCTACGCTTCCAACGCCTTCAACACCATGGTGCCCTTCTACGCCAACGTGGAGCGCACCCCGGAGTATCTGGCAAACACCACCGGCACCGTGTCCACCGATAACTTCTACTGGACCAGCCGCCTCATCGCCGCCATGGCAGATGCTTCCTATAATAAGTCCCTGTTCCACCTCGAGCGCTACGAGGAGGCCGTGCTCTCTGCCGGCCGCGCACTGGTGAACCAGTACGATGCAAAGCTTGCCGACGAGCCGGACGCTGCAAGCCGTGCCGCCCTGCGGGAGGAGGCCAACACTGCCATCGCCGCCATGCTGCAGGAGAAGGCCGCTGACACGCTGGACAAAGTCCTGTTTGAGCTGAGCAGCCAGATGAAAAACGCCTACTCCCGCTCGGATGCCTGATGTAAACCAGCCGGAGCACCAAAACCGGTCAAGACCGGTCACATAAACGCAGAAAAGACCACCGCATACACAAGTGCGGTGGTCTTTTTTAGCGTAAAAACGCTCTTGTATCCCACATATTGGCAACTGTGCACAAAAATTGGAGCAATTCTTTGGTGAGCGAAAATGACTGAAACTGATTGATTTTGACGATATTTTTGCTATAATAAAGACACAGACAACCAAAACACGCCAAGACCGTGCAGAAACGGTCAGGCGTGGGAAGGAAAGAAGGGAAAAGACACCATGCTGGCAGAGGAACGTTTTGCACTGATCTTAGAACAGCTGAACGAAAAGCGCACCGTGACGGTGCAGCAGCTGTGCGAGGCGCTGCACACCAGCGAATCCACCATCCGGCGCGATTTGACCGAACTGGACCGGCAGGGCAGGCTGAACAAGGTGCACGGAGGAGCCACCCTGCCGGACAGCCGTTTTCTGGCAGACGAGCCCACCATGGAAGCAAAAGAGACGCTGGCTGTGGCTGAAAAGCGCAGCATTGCCGCCGCCGCAGCAGCGCTCATCACCGCCGAAGATTTTGTGTTCATCGATGCAGGCACCACCACGCTGGAGCTGGTGCGGGCGCTGACGGGTGCGGCGCTCAAAGCTACCTATGTGACCAACGGTGTGGCGCACGCCCGGCTGCTGGCGCAAAAGGGGTGCCGGGTGTATCTGCCCGGCGGGCTGCTGCGCCCCCAGACCGAAGCCATCGTGGGTGCTCCGGCGGTCAGCAGCATTCAGCAGTATAACTTCACCAAAGCATTCATGGGTGCCAACGGCGTGGCGCTGGAAGCAGGCTTTACCACCCCGGACCCCGAGGAAGCAGCGGTAAAAGCCGCAGCCGTCCACCGCGCAAGGGAAAGCTGGTTCCTTGTGGATGACGCCAAGTTTGCTAAAATTTATCCGGCGGTCATCACGGATCTGCACGGCGGTGCCATCCTGACCAACCGCTGCCCGAACCCCAAGTATAAGCAGTATACCTTTGTAAAGGAGGCAGAAGTATGATCTACACCGTTACCTTTAACCCGGCTATTGATTACGTTGTGCGCTTGGATGCACCACTGGAAGTGGGCGCAGTGAACCGCGCCAAAGGCGAGGACTGCGTGCTGGGCGGCAAGGGCATCAACGTGTCCGGCGTGCTGGCACAGCTGGGCTGCGAGAGCGTGGCGCTGGGCTTTGTGGCCGGTGAGACCGGCGCATGGCTGGAGCGCGGTCTGGCGGCACAGGGACTGAAAACTGACTTTGTGCATCTGGAAAACGGCATGACCCGTATCAACGTCAAGATCAAGGCGGGGCAGGAGACCGAGCTGAACGGCGCAGGCCCTGCCATCCCGGAAAGCGCGTTGCAGCAGCTGGAAGCCCAGCTGGACAAGCTGACCGAGGGCGATATCCTCATTCTGGCGGGCAGCATCCCGGCAAGCCTGCCGCAAAGTGTCTACGAGCGGCTGCTGGCGCGGCTGCAGGGCAGGGGCGTGCGCGCGGTGGTGGATGCCACCCGCGACCTGCTGGTGAACGTGCTGCCCTACCACCCCTTCCTCATCAAGCCCAACAACCATGAGCTGGGTGAGATCGTGGGCAAGGTGTTGACCACTGACGCTGAGATCGTGGCCGCTGCCCGTACTTTGCAGGAAAAGGGTGCCCGCAATGTGCTGGTGAGCATGGCAGGGGACGGTGCGCTGCTGCTGGACGAGCAGGGACAGGTGCACCGCATCGGCTGCCCCAAGGGCAAGGTAGTCAACAGCGTGGGCGCAGGCGACAGCATGGTGGCCGGTTTTGTGGCCGGGTATCTGCAAAGCCGCAGCTACGCGCAGGCGCTGCGTCTGGGCACGGCCTGCGGCAGCGCCACGGCTTTCAGCCTTGGGCTTGCCACAAAGGAGAAGATCGACGAGCTGCTGGCGCAGCTTTGATAGGATAAAGGGACAGGAGGAAGTTTTATGCGCATTACCGAGTTATTTACCGCACAGTCCATTGCGCTGGACGAGGCGCTGCAGACGCAGGAGCAGATCCTGAGCCGTCTGGTGGAATTGCAGGCCACCCACGGCAATATCACCGATAAGGAGGCCTACAAAAAGGCACTCTACGCCCGCGAGGCCGAGGGCTCTACCTATGTGGACAACGGCATCACCGTGCCCCACGCCAAGACCAATGTGGTCACCCGCCCCAGTCTGGCCGCTCTGCGGCTGAGCACCCCGGTGCAGTACAACGCCGAGGATGACGGCACCACCGACCTGCTGTTTGCCATTGCAGCTCCGGAAAACGGCAGCCTGCATGTGGATATGCTGGCCCGCATGATGCAGATGCTGATGAACGAGGACTTTGTGGAAAAGCTTAAAGCTGCCAAGACTCCCAAGGAGTTTTTGGAGTGCATCGACGCGCAGGAGGAAGCACAGTTCGGCACAGAGAGCTTTACCCAGCAGGCCATCCCGCAGGACGGCTACCGCATTCTGGCTGTGACCGCCTGCGTCAATGGCATCGCCCACACCTACATGGCCGCAGAAGCACTGACCAAGGCCGGTGACAAGCTGGGTCTGCCCACCAAGGTAGAGACCAACGGCTCGGATGGCGCAAAGAACATCCTGACCCGCGCCGAGATCGCCGCCTGTGACGGCATCATCGTAGCAGCGGAGAAAAAGGTGGATACTGCCCGCTTCGATGGTAAGCCGGTGCTGTTCACCCGCGTAGATGACGGCATCCACAAGCCGGAGGAACTCATCAAGAAAATCGCTCACGGCGAGGTGCCTGTGTTCCACGCCGAGGGCGGCGCAGCAGCCGAGGAGGACGCTTCCGGTAAGGACAGCTTCGGACGCAGCCTGTACAAGAACCTGATGAACGGCGTTTCCCATATGCTGCCCTTCGTGGTGGGCGGCGGCATCATGATCGCGCTGGCCTTCCTGCTGGACAATTACAGCATCAACCCCGCAAACTTCGGCATGAACACCCCCGTTGCCGCTTTCTTCAAGACGGTGGGCGGCGCAGCCTTCGGCTATATGCTGCCCATTCTGGCAGGCTTCATTGCCATGTCCATTGCCGACCGTCCGGGCTTGGCCGTAGGCTTTGCCGGCGGCGTGCTGGCTATGAACGGCACCAACTTCACCGACCTTGCCGCAGGCAGCACCACCGGCATCTCCGGCGGCTTCCTTGCAGCGCTGCTGGCCGGTTTTGCAGCGGGCTACATCGTGCAGTTCCTTAAAAAGATCACCGAAAAGCTGCCCGCCAGCCTGAACGGTATCCGCCCCATGCTCATCTACCCGCTGGGCGGCATTCTCATCGTAGGTGCGATGATGTGCGCCGTGAACCCGGTGATGGGCATGATCAACACCGCCATGACCGACTGGCTGAACGCACTGGGCGGCAGCTCTAAGGTGCTGCTGGGCGCCATCGTGGCCGGTATGATGAGCGTGGATATGGGCGGCCCGGTCAATAAGGCAGCCTACGTCTTTGGCACTGCCGCCCTTGCCTCCGGCAACTACGAGGTGATGGCCGCCGTCATGGTGGGCGGCATGGTTCCTCCCATCGCCATTGCCCTGTCCACCACCTTCTGCCCCCGCAAGTGGACGCCGGAAGAGCGCCGCAACGGCATCGTGAACTACGTAATGGGTCTGTGCTTCGTGTCTGAGGGCGCTATCCCCTACGCAGCAGCCGACCCGCTGCGCGTTCTGCCCAGCTGCGTTATCGGCTCTGCGGTCGCCGGTGCGCTCTCCATGACCTTCGGCTGCGCACTGCGCGCACCCCACGGCGGCATCTTCGTGTTCCCGGTGGTGGATCACGCCGTGCTGTACTGCGTGGCGTTGGCTGTGGGCAGTGTACTGGGCGCAGTGATCCTGAGCCTTGTCAAAAAGACCCAGCCCGCCGAGGCAAAGTAACAAGCCATTCTCTTTTTCCATACGGATAAGTTCTCCATAAAAGCAAAGGGGGCTGCCGCACAACGCGGCGGCCCCTTTTGCATTTTCCGACCGTCTGCGGTAAAAAGATGTTTTTTGCACCGGACAGTTCCCCGGCGGTGGAAAATGTGCTATCATAGAAACGATAAGAATGTGTAAGACCCTGCACTTGCGGGGAGAAAGGAAACGATCAGTTCCATGCGCAGACAAAGCTTCTGGAACCACCGGTTCACCCGCACCCGGATCAAAAGCGAGAAGGTCCAGCTGCCGGAGATGCTCTTCGGCTATATTCTGGGCCCCATGGGTGCTTCCATCTCAGGCAGTATTTTCGGCAGCATTCTGCAAAGCTACTTTACCGATGTGCTCCGGCTGGATCTGCGGTTCCTCAGCCGGCTGCAGCTGGTGTCCACCGTGCTCATCGTGGCGGCAAACCTTCTGGTAGGGCAGCTGATCGAGCGCACCCGCGCCACGGCGGGCAAGGCAAGGCCGTGGCTGCTGCTTTCGGTATTTACCTTTTCCTCTGCCAGCGTGCTCATGTTCATCGTGCCATTTCAGGGCGTGGCGCGCATGGTGTGGATCGCCGTGGCGTACAACCTGTACTACTCGTTTGCGTCCCCCATTTACAGCACAGCCAGCAGCATCATGCTCTCGGTGTCCACCCGGGACAGCCGCCAGCGCGGGCTTCTGGCCTCTATCAACAGCATGGTGGGTCTGGGCGTGATGGGCACTTGCAGCATGGTGTTCCCCATGCTGGTGTCCTTTTTCCTCCGGGAAAATATCCACCGCTGGTTTTTTACCATGCTGGGGGTGGCGGTGTTCACCGGGCTTACCATCTACTTGCAGTTTGCCTTTACCCGGGAGCGCGTTACCGAGGAGCGCCGCATTCTGGAAGGCCTGTACGGGCCGGAGGATGAATTTGAAGCCGCCCGGCAGGCAGAAGCACCCCCGCCGGAGCCTGCACCGGTGCAGCGGGTCTCGCTGCGCCGCCAGCTGCGGGCGGTGGCTGCCGACCCCATGTGGTGGCTCATACTGGGCGTATGCGTTTTGTTCCAGTGGAGCGGCTCTTTAAAAAACAGCACCATGACCTACTATTGTAAGTGGGTGGTGGACAACACCTTTTTGGGCAGTGCGGGTGCATGGGGCGCGTCCCAATCCCTGCTGACCATGATGGGTGCGCTGCCCATGGCGCTGGCCTCGGTGCTGCTGGTGCCGCTGACCGACCGGTTCGGCAAGCGCAAGGTGTGCGGCTGGTTTCTGCTGCTGGGCGCTGTGGGCGGCGTCCTCGCGGGGCTGGGGCAGGGCAGACTGATCCCTGCTGCCATCGGCGTTGCGCTCAAGTGCTTCGGCTCTGCGCCTACCTGCTGCCTGCTGCTTGCCATGGTGACCGATGTGGTGGACCATGTGGAGGGGCGCAGCGGCATCCGCACCGACGGACTTACCATGTCGGTGTACAGCTCCCTGTCCGTGGCGGGCGGCTCGGTGATGAGCGCACTGTTCAATGGGGTGCTGGCGCGCACCGGTTATGACCAGTGCGCCAGTACGGCGCTGGGCACTGCCGCCCAAAACGCCGCCGTGCGCCATGTGATCGCAGGCGGGTATATCTGGGTGGAAACGCTCAGCTATGTGGCGGCGGGGCTTCTGCTGCTGGCCTTCTGGAAGGTGGAAAAAGACCTTACCGCCCGGCAAAAAAACTGACCCAAAACGGCATCTGCAACAAAAAACAGAACTCTGTACCGCCCAAAACGGCATATCCTGCCGGAATTGTGTTCTGCGCCTTGTTTTGCATTGCGCCCCACCCCGGGCTGTGGTATACTTATATTTGTGATTTTTTAGCCCGGGTATGGTGTGCCGGGCCACCAGAGAGGAAACGAACGATGAAAATAGGATTTGACAACGACAAATATCTTGCGATGCAGTCTGAGCATATCCGCGAGCGCATCAAGAAGTTTGACAATAAGCTGTATCTGGAATTCGGCGGCAAGCTGTTCGACGATTACCACGCTTCCCGCGTGCTGCCCGGCTTTCAGCCGGACTCCAAGCTGCAGATGCTTTTGCAGCTCAAGGAGCAGGCCGAGATCGTCATCGTCATCAGCGCCGAGGATATCATCAGCAGTAAGGTGCGCGGCGATTACGGCATCACCTACGATCTGGATGTGCTGCGCCTCATCGATGCTTTTCAGGAGGTGGGGCTGTATGTGGGCAGCGTGTGCGTGACCAAGTACACCGCCGCCGCCGAGGTGGAAGCCTTTGAAAAGCGGCTGAACAGTCTGGGCATCCGCACCTTCCGCCACTACAAGATCCCCGGCTACCCCAACGACGTGGCACGCATCGTCAGCGACGAGGGCTACGGCCGCAACGAGTACATTGAGACCGAGCGCCCGCTGGTGGTCATCACCGCGCCCGGCCCCGGCAGCGGAAAAATGGCCGTCTGCCTGTCCCAGCTGTACCATGAATATAAGCGGGGCGTCAAGGCCGGTTACGCCAAGTTCGAGACCTTCCCCATCTGGAACATTCCCCTGAAGCACCCGGTCAATCTGGCCTACGAGGCCGCCACCGCAGACCTGAACGATGTGAACATGATCGACCCCTTCCATCTGGAAGCCTACGGCGTGACCACCGTGAACTACAACCGCGACATCGAGATCTTCCCGGTTGTGAATGCGATGTTCGAGCTGATCGCAGGCCAGAGCCCCTATAAGTCCCCCACGGACATGGGCGTGAACATGGCCGGTAACTGCATCGTGGACGATGCCGTCTGCTGCGAAGCCTCCCGCAAGGAGATCGTGCGCCGGTACTACAAGTGCCTGTGCGAGCAGAAGATCACCGGCACCGCCAAGGAGAGCGAGCGCTACAAGCTGGAGCTGCTGATGAATCAGGCCGGGCTGACCATGGGTGCCCGGGAAGTGGAAAAGCAGGCACACGCCCGCAGCGAGGCCACCGGCGGCGCACCGGCTGCTGCCATTGAGCTGAGCGACGGCACCGTGATCACCGGCAAGACCGGCCCGCTGCTGGGTGCTACCGCAAGCGCCCTGATCAACGCGCTCAAGTATCTGGCGGGCATCCCGCAGGAGACGGATCTGGTCAGCGCTGCTGCCATCGAGCCCATCCAGACCCTCAAGACCAACTATCTGGGCGGCAAGAACCCCCGTCTGCACACCGACGAGATCCTGATCGCCCTGTCCAGCTCTGCTGCTTCCAGTGAGCTTGCCGCAGCAGCCATGCACCAGCTGCCCAACCTCAAGGGCTGCGATGTGCATTCCACCGTGCTGCTTTCCAGCGTGGACAGCAGCACTCTGAACCGTCTGGGCATGTATCTGACCTGCGACCCCGTCTACGAGGAAGAGGATCGCAAGTACCATAAGCTGTAAAAATAAAAGAGAAACTGGTAAACACCCCGGTCAGAGCCGTCAGGCTCTGACCGGGGTGTTTGTTCTGTTGCTTGCCAGTTGTCCGCAGTTGTGGTACACTTGTTCTGCTTAACTTTTATAGCGAATAGGAAAAGAGGAACAACAATATGGAACAACAACACAAGCGCAGTGCGTTCTCCGGTAAGATCGGGTTCGTGCTGTCTGCCGCAGGCGCTTCGGTGGGTCTGGGCAACATCTGGCGCTTCCCGTATCTGGCAGCCAAATACGGCGGCGGCATTTTTCTGCTGGTATACATTCTGTTGGCAGTCACCTTTGGCTATACCATGATCGTGGCCGAGACCGCGTTGGGCCGCATGACCCACAAAAGTCCGGTCAGCGCCTACGCCCACTTCGGCAAGGGCAGGGGCATCCGGTTCGGCGGCTGGATCAACGCCATCATCCCCATCCTGATCGTGCCGTACTATTCGGTCATCGGCGGCTGGGTCATCCACTATCTGGCCGAGTACCTGTGCGGACGCGGCGGTAATCTGGCGGCGGACGGCTATTTCTCCGCCTTTATCACCAACGGTTTGCAGGCCGAGCTGGCCTTTTTGCTGTTCAGTCTGTTCACGCTGGGCATCATCTTTGCCGGTGTGCGCAACGGCGTGGAACGCGTCTCCAAGGTGATGATGCCGGTGCTGGTGGTGCTTTCGCTGGTCATCGCGGGCTATTCTGTCACCCGTCCCGGTGCGCTGGCGGGCGTAAAGTACTTTCTGGTGCCCAACCCCAAAAACTTCTCGTGGATGACCGTGGTCACTGCCATGGGGCAGATGTTCTACTCGCTGTCCATTGCCATGGGCATTCTGGTCACCTTTGGTTCTTATATGAAGAAGGATGTCTCCATCGAGGAGTCCACCGAGAACGTGGAGGTGTTCGATACCGCCATTGCCATCATGGCAGGCCTGATGATCATTCCGGCGGTGTTCGCCTTCTCCGGCGGCGACCCGGACACCTTACAGGCTGGCCCTGCACTGATGTTCATCACCATCCCCAAGGTGTTTGCCAGCATGGGTCTGGGCACCGTGGTGGGTGTGCTGTTCTTTGTGCTGGTGCTGTTTGCAGCCATTACCAGTTCCATCGCCCTGACCGAGAGCGCCGTCTCCACCTTTGAGGACGAGCTGGGCTGGGACCGCACCCGCTCCACCGTGCTCATCGGTGCCATCATGGTGGTGCTGGGCAGCCTTTCGGCACTGGGCTACGGCCCGCTGGCCGGGGTGACCGTGTTCGGAATGCAGTTTTTGGACTTCTTCGACTTCCTGACCAACTCGGTCATGATGCCCATTGCAGCCATTGCCACCTGCCTGTTGGTGTCCCGCGTCATCGGCGTGGAGCAGATCGCGCAGGAGGTGGAGCAGGACGGTCAGCGCTTCCGCCGCAAGCCGGTGTTCAATTTTATGATCCGCTGGCTTTGTCCCATTTTTGCAGCCATCATTCTGGCAAGCTCGGTGGCAAATGCTCTGGGCTGGATCGCCATGTAAGGTAAAGAAAACAGGTCTTTCAAGCAGCAGAACGCAGGCTTTTTAACAGGATAAGGGGGTTCTTATGAAAATGGAAACCTTGAAACAGCAGATCCTGACAGCAAAGGGTGACGTGCGGGCAGAGCTGGTGCTGAAAAACGCCCGGGTCATCAACGTGTTCACAAACGAGATCGAGCAGGCCGATGTAGCCATCAGCCAAGGCATCATCCTTGGCGTGGGGCACTATACCGGCGAGACCGAGTTGGACTTGCAGGGCAAGTATGTCTGCCCGGGGCTTGTGGATGGGCACATCCACATTGAAAGCTCCATGCTCTGCGGCCCGGCCTTTGAACAGGCGGTGCTGCCCCACGGTACTACGGCGGTGGTCACCGACCCGCACGAGATCTCCAATGTAGCAGGTACGGCGGGGCTGGACTTTATGCTGGAGACCACGAAAGATCTGGCGCTTTCGGTCTACTTCATGCTGCCCTCCTGCGTGCCTGCTACCGGGCTGGACGAGTCCGGCGCGGTGCTGGAAGCGGAGCAGCTGCGCCCCTATTACCAGCAGCCCCGGGTGCTGGGTCTGGCGGAGCTGATGAACTCCTACGGCACAGTGCGCGCGGACGAAAAAATCCTGCAAAAGATCTGCGACTGCACCGCTGCGGGCAAAAAGATCGACGGGCACGCGCCCTTCCTCAGCGGGGAGGAGCTGAACGCCTATATCGCCGCCGGGGTGCAGTCCGACCATGAGTGCTCGGACATCCACGAAGCCATGGAAAAGCTGCGGCGCGGCCAGTACATCATGGTGCGGGAAGGCACGGCGGCGCAGAATATGGACAGCCTGCTGCCCCTGTTCCGGGAGCCCTATTGCAGCCGCTGTATGCTGGTGACCGACGATAAGCACCCCGGAGACCTGTTGCAGGGCGGGCATATCGACTATATCATCCGCAAGGCCATTGCCGCCGGGGTAGACCCGGTGGTGGCGGTGCGGATGGGCACCCTTGTCCCGTGCCAGTATTTCGGTCTTGTGCACAGCGGCGCGATAGCCCCCGGCTATACCGCCGACCTGATCGTGCTGTCGGATCTGGAGCAGTTCACGGTGGAGCAGGTGTACAAAAAGGGCAAGCTGGTGGCGCAGCAGGGCAAAATGCTGCACCCCGCCGCCCTTGCGGTGGACAAGGTACGGTTTGCGCGGGTGTTCGATTCCTTCAATATAGACGAGATCACCCCAGAGCAATTGCAGCTGAAGCAGTCCGGCACCCGGCAGCGGGTGATCTGCCTGACCCCGCATTCCCTGCTGACCACGGAAAAGATCGTTCCGTTCTGTCAGCACCCGGGCACAGCGCCCGGCGTGGACGTGGCGCAGAAAATCGTCAAGCTGGCGGTGTTCGAGCGGCATCACCGCTCCGGCCATGTGGGCTTGGGCTTTTTGGGCAACTACGGCCTGCAATGCGGCGCAGTGGCTTCCAGCATCGCTCACGACTCCCACAACCTCATCGTGGCGGGCACCAATGATGCCGACATGGTGCTGGCGGGCAACACGGTGCGCAAAAATAAAGGCGGCTTGGCCTTTGCGCTGAACGGGCAGGTGGTAGGGGAACTGCCGCTGCCGGTGGCAGGGCTTATGAGCACCGAGAACGCCGAGGCCGTGGAGGAAAAGCTGCAAACGCTCAAGGCAGCGCTGAAAGCCCACGGTATCTCGGAGGACATCGACGCCTTTATGACCCTTGCCTTCGTCAGCCTGCCGGTCATCCCGAAGCTGCGGCTGAACACCTACGGCATCGTGGATGTGGATGCCCAGCAGATCGTCCCGGCGGTGTTCTGAGAACGCTGCCTGAGACAGACGGTCTTTAACCCTGACGTTTTTATCGCAATGCCGGACAGTCTGCGGGCTGTCCGGCATTGCGTTTTACGGCAAGAGGGCTCTTGACTTTTTGCCGCAGAACCGGTATGTTGATACTGTCCGTCTGACACACAGCATTGCATTTATAATATAAGGAAACTTTATGGAAAAACGCAGCACACCCTCTTTGCAGATCACCGACCGCTTTGGCGCACAGGCGGCCTTTGCCAGCCTGCGCCTGCCGGACGGCACTGAAGCCACCGTACCGGCAGAGCACGCCGCCGCTATTTATGTAAACGAGCAGCCAGCCTTCCGGGTGGTATGCACCCCGGCGCTGCTGCCGCAGCTGGCTTTGGGGCGGCTGCTCACCGAAGGGTGGATCGCATCTGCGGACGAGGTGGAGCAGATCGCTGTCTGTGCCGAGGGTGCAAAGGTACAGGTGTATCTGCGCCACCCGCTGCCCACCCGCCGCGCCGCCGCGCAGGAGGTTGCCAGCTGCTGCACGGATAATATCGCGCTGGGCAGTCCGGTGGAGTTACAGCCTTTGCGCCTTGTGCCCGGGCTGACCTTGCAGCCGGAATGGGTGGAGCGCCTGACCGCAGCCATGCACGCCGGACTGCCGCTGTACCGCGCCACCCGGGCGGTGCACAGCTGCTTTGTGCTGCACAGGGGCAAGATCGTTTTTGCCTGCGAGGATCTGGGGCGGCACAACGCGCTGGATAAGGCGGTGGGCTGCGCGGTGCTGGCGGGGCTGCCGCTGGCGGAATGTGCGCTGTACACCAGCGGCCGGGTGCCGCTGGATATGGTGCGCAAGGCCATCCGCGCCGGGGTGCCGGTGCTGGTAAGCAAGAGCATGCCCACCGTGCAATCCGCAGAGCTTGCAGCGGAATACGGCCTGCAGCTGGTGTGCGGGCGCAAATTCCCTAAAGTTTAAGCAAATATTACAAAAACAATAGTTACAAAACGGAAAAGCCTGTCCGTTTCTGTTGACATACTCCGCGCACGCATGTTAATATATTATCGAAGAGACCGCTCCGCTGTTGCAGCAGCCAGAGCGGCCTCAATTGTTGTCCGGGGTTACCCGGCAAAATAAAAAACAGGCAGGTGATAACATGAAGCAGGCAACCAACCCGTTTGCGCCCGTACCGCTGTGGCGCAAGCGGCTGCCGGGCTATGCAGCCATGGGCGTTGCGACCATCGCCTTGGCGGTCGGTCTGACCACCTTGCAAAGCGCACGCACCACGGTTGCCGGTACGCTGCTGCCGGTGTCGGAGACGGATGCAGCCGCCTATGGCATCAGCGCAGTGTACCAGCTCGACGATGGCAGCTACCGCGTGGAAGGCTCTCAGAAGGGCTTCCAGAGCGATGTGCAGGCTGCCGTGACCATTGACGCCGAGGGCAATGTTTCCGCAGTAGAGATCCTCTCGCAGGACGAAACGGAAAGCCTTGGCGGCCAGTGCGTCAATCCGGAGTTCACGTCCCAGTATCAGGGCGCAGCTCCCTTCACGCTGGCGGGCAAAAGCTACACCGTAACGGACCCCGTTACCGGTGCCGCCTATGCCGCTGCCGGTGCGGCGGAGGAGCAGCCCGCTGCTGCCGGGGATTTTGACCCCGCACAGTGGCGCACCTTCGATACCTCTCCCGAGGCCGAGGCGACCCGCAAGATGTATGCTGCGGGGCTTACCCTCTCGGCGCTGAAGGGGGAGCCTTTGGACGATGAGCTGGCCCCGCCGCTGGATTCCAGCGCAGAGGCCGTGGCACGGCGCAAGCTGTACGCAGCCATGCTCAGCAAGAGCGCACTGGACGGCGAGCCGATGGCAATCCCCTTTGCGGATCTCTCGGCAGAAGAGCAGTCTAAGGTGCGTCTGGAGCAGGCCAGCCTGACCACCACCGGCAATGCGTCCAGTGCTGTCAGCGCAGACCTGACCGAGGTGGACGCCCTTTCCGGTGCGACCATCACCTCTTCGGCTGTGACGACCATCGTCAACAACTCGTATTTCTATGTGACCGGGGTACTCTGCGCAGAGTGACCTCAACGGAGGAATGGAACCTATGGCAAAAACTGATTTCCTGACGGCTGATATGACCCGCCGTCAATTCATGAAGATCTCGGGCAAGAGCCTTGCAGGGCTCACCCTGTCCGCTTCCATGCTGTCCCTGTTCGGCTGCTCTCAGCAGCAGGTGGATTCCGGCGCAGTGGCCACTTGGGCACTGCCGCAGGGCCTGCTGGTGGTCAATGCAGACCTGTGCACCGGCTGCCAGCGCTGCGAGATCAACTGCACTCTGACCAACGACGGCGTGTGCTCCTCTTACATCAGCCGCGTCAAGATCCAGCGCCGCCTGAATCTGGACGGCGCAGGCAACGGCCTGCTGTCCGGCACCGATAACTGCTGGGTCTACTTCCCGGATACCTGCCGCCAGTGCGAGGACCCCGCCTGCGGCAACGCCTGCCCGCAGAAGGCTATCACCACCGACAGCCGCGGCATCCGCGTAGTGGATACCGACAAGTGCATCGGCTGCGGTGCCTGCCATGAGGCCTGCCCGTGGCACATGCCCACCGTCAACCCCGAGACCGGCAAGTCCTCCAAGTGCATCGCCTGCGGTGCCTGCGTGGCAGGCTGCCCGTCCGGCGCATTGTCCATCGTGGATTGGGATGCCGTTACCAGCGCAGCACAGGCTGCATACTTGGATCTGTAAGGAGGAACTACAATGGCTGAAAGTTATGGCTGGGCAGGCAAGATCCTGCGCGTCAACCTGACCACCGGCGAGATCACCACGCAGGATGACGAAAAGTACCATAAGTATATCGGCGGTATGGGCATGGCCTACCGCATTATGTATGAGGAAGCTCCCATGGAGCTGGACCCCTATGACGAGAAGGCTCTGGTCATCTTTGGTGTCGGCCCCCTGACCGGCGCAGGCGTGCCCTGCTCCGGCCGTATGAACGTGACCTTCCGCTCCACCTGGTCCAAGGGCCGGTCCATCGTTGACGCACACATGGGCGGCCACATCGGCTCCATGCTGAAGTATGCCGGTTACGACGGCATCGTGGTCAGCGGCATCTCTGAGAAGCCCGTCTACCTGCGCATCGAGGACGGCGAGGTCTCTCTGGAGGACGCAACCGAGATCTGGGGCAAGGGCACCTTTGCTGCCAACAAGTGGATGGTAGAGCAGAACGGCCGCGAGTTCGAGACCGCTTCCATCGGCCCTGCCGGTGAGAACTTGGTGGATTACTCCACCCTGAACACCAGCTTCGGCAACTCCGGCGGTGCTGGTCTGGGCGCTGCCATGGGCAACAAGAAGCTGAAGGGTCTGGCCATCCGCGGCACCGGCAGCGTCAAGGTCGCTGACCCCAAGAAGGTGCTGGAGCTGTCCAACTACATGATCGGCAACCTGATCGGCGGCAACAACAACCACAACGTGCCCGCACAGCCTCAGAGCTGGGCAGAGTACAGCGCCACCTCCGGCAAGAACCGCTGGTCCGGCGCTCCCGGCCGTATGTGGAAAAAGGCTCCCGGCGGCCCTGTGGATACCGGCGAGCAGCCCTACTACGACCTGAACAAGGTGGCCCTGCGCTGCTTCAAGGGTTACTTTGACTTCGGCGCTCCCGCTGCCGAGTACACCGTGAAGAACGGCGGCTGCTCTTCCTGCCCCATCCGCTGCTACACCGAGTATGATGTAGACCCGCTGGCAGATTACGATCTGCCCACCCACAACTCCAACACCTGTATGCCCGTGCTGTACGGCACCCGCGTCTACCCGGACGGCGTGCACGACTTCAAGTACGAGGGCGACGGCACCATGGTCATCAATCTGGCATGGTCTCATGCTGTGGACGATATGGGTCTGTGGGACAACTACGGCAACCTGAACCGCGACCTGCAGTGGATCCTGCGCATGCCGCGTGAGGAGGCCACCAAGTACATCAGCGAGGCCGAGTACGACTCTCTGCCTTGGGAGTGGGAGAAGGCCGGCGATCCCCGCTGGGAGGTCGAGCTGATCCGCCGCATGGCTTACGGCGAGGGCGATCTGTCCGTCATCGCCAAGGGCACGCTGGCCATGATGGAAAAGTTCGGCCTGCCCAAGAGCTGGCTGGACCGCACCGATGGCGCTACCAACTCCAACCTGATCTACAACGGCTTCCCCAACCACCACGGCCCTGCTGAGGCATGGCAGGTGGGTATGCTGTACAACCTCGTCTACAACCGTGACTGCATGATCCACGAGATCGTCTGCGAGACCGGTTCCGGTGCTCCGTATGAGGTGACCAAGAAGGTCATGGAGGACTTCTTCGGCGAGGGCTGCTACGATAAGGCCAAGGCCTACACGCCCATCAACGAGAACAAGGCAAAGCTGGCTGCCTACTGTGTCAACGACAAGAACTTCCACGACTCTGCCACTCTGTGCAACTGGATGTGGCCCATGACCCAGTCTCCCTCCAAGGAGCGCAACTACCACGGCGATCTGGACCTGCAGGCAGACTTTATGACTGCCGTTACCGGCGAGACCTATACCCAGGCCGGTCTGCAGGAGGACGGCGCCCGCATCACCCAGATGCTGCGCGTGATGACCGCCATCAGCTTCCAGCAGAACTGCGGCAGCGCAAACCTGCGTCAGGAGCACGATGCCATCTGCGATTGGGTGTTCGATAAGGACCCCGATTTCAAGGCATTTGAGGAAGGCACCACCAAGCTGGACCGCGCCGACATGGAGAAGGCTAAGGATCTGTTCTACGACATCTTCGGCTGGGACCGCACCACCGGTGTGCCCACCCGTGAGACGCTGGAGAAGTATGATCTGGCTGACATGGCCGATGATCTGGAAAAGCGCGGCATCTACGCCCAGAACACCGCAGCAGCTGAATAAATCCAACAGATAAATCCCATAGAAAGAGGAAAGACCGTCATGTTGTTTGGCAGACGTAAACCCGGCTACACCACCACGGTGGATGGCAGCGTAGACCCGGAACAGGCCGTTCTGGAACTGCAAAAGGCAGAGCTGGCCGCCAAGAAAAAGCCCAAGGCAGAGGTGTTCGACATCGACGCCGCAAGCGAGACTGCCCGCCGTCTGAAGGAGACCGGCAGCACCTTTGACGGCAGCGCCGCCAAGACCGGCGAGGATGTGATCGCCGCAGTGGAGCGGGAAACCGCCGAGCTTGCCGCAAGGCAGGCCGCCGAGGCCGCACCCGAAGCCGCCGAAGCTGCGCAGCCCGATGCTGCAAAGCCGGAGCTGCTGGATTTTCTGGCCGGTGAGCCGGAGGCGGAAAACGACCCCTTTGCGGATCAGCCCACCAAGACCGCCCCGGAACTGCCCCAGCTTACCCCGGCACAGGAACTGGCTGGTTACATCCGCGCCCGCTCTGCGGCTGCGCTGCTTACCCCCCACGCTTTGCTGCTGGAGGAAGTGGAAAATGCCGACGAGCTGCTGGCGCAGATGCCCGCAGACCCCCAGTGCACCGATATCGTCACCCGCGCGGGCGCAAAGGACACCTACTACTACTCCAACGCCAACATGAGCGATAACTACGCCATGATCGCGCAGCTTATCGAGGACAAGGATCTGTGTGTGATGTTCGCCGAGATGGTGCGGTTCAACGCCCGCATCTATCCCAGCGCCACCCCGCTCAAGTACTTCCAGCGCTCTCCCTACGGCCTTGCGCCGGAGGTCATTGAGCAGACTTGGAAGGCTATGCAGGAGGACCCCGCCTATGCCGATATCGAGGAGCTGACCAACAACCAGAACGAGCGGTTCCTCTTTTCCACCAAGCACCTCACCCGCCGCTACGCCAAGGCCATCAGCGACGTGGACGAGTTCTGCGATTAAACCAATCTACAATTGAATCAGGGTATAAGAGCTTCTTTGAGCAAAGGTGTCTAAACTCCCGCAAAGAGCAGGACACCGCGCCGCAATGCTGCACCCGCAAGGGCGGGCATTCAAGGGTGGCGGGGGAAACCCCACCGCCTTCCCGCAGAAGAAACGCTGCAATTTGAAAAAAAGAACTCCTCCCATCTTCACAGGTGCTTTTTGGCTGTGTGCTGCCGCTGCAAGGGCTGCGCATAGCCAAAGGCTGCCACCGGCGCAGCAGACTGCAAACTGCCGCCGCCGGTTTTGTGGGGATATTCTGCGGAGGCGTTTTGATTTTCCGGTCAAGACGTCTCCGCTTCTTTTTCACCTGCCTTTTTTGAAAAAAGAATACCCCCGCTCCCCCACCTGAGCCATAGCAGAAGGGGAGAGCGGCGGGTCTATGGAGGAAGTTATCATGAACCAGCCTTTCTGCTCCCCCGTTCAGGCGCTGCGCAGCGTGCTGGACGCGGCAGCGCTTCTGCCTTCTCCGTCCCCGGAGACCATCCCGCTGGAAGCCGCCTGCGGGCGCATTGCCGCCAGTGACCTCTGTGCCCGGATGGACCAGCCCCCCTTTGACCGCAGCCCGCTGGACGGCTACGCCCTGCACAGCGCGGATACCGCCGGTGCAAGCCGGGAGAACCCGGTCACCCTGCCGGTGGTGATGAAGCTTTACGCGGGCGATGCCCCGGCTGCGGCGCTGCCCGCAGGGTGCGCTGCCCGCATCATGACCGGAGCACCCCTGCCGGAGGGCGCGGACTGCGTCCTGATGCAAGAGCTGACCGACAGCGGCGAAGACGCCGTGCAGCTCTATGCCGCCGTAAAACCGCAGCAAAACGTGGTGTTCCGGGGCGAGGACGTGGCCGCCGGTGCGGTCATTGCGCCCGCCGGGACGGTGCTCACCCCCGCCCATCTGGGCGTGCTGGCCGGGCAGGGCTACGCCGAGGTAACCGTCTGCCGCCCGCTGACCGTGGGCATCCTTTCCACCGGCAGTGAGCTGCTGGAACCCGGCGCACCGTGGACACCCGGTAAAATTTACGATGCCAACGGCATCCAGAACGCCGCCCGGCTGCGTCAACTGGGCTTTGCCGTGGAGCGGCAGCAGTGCTCCGACGACCCGGAGGTCATCACCGATAAAATGCAGGAACTGCTGACTTGCTGCGATGCTGTCATCACCAGCGGCGGCGTCTCCGTAGGGCAGAAGGATTATCTGCCCCTTGTGCTGGAAAAGCTGGGCGCACAGCTGCTGGTGGAGGGCGTAGCCCAGAAGCCCGGCAGCCCCATGCTGGCGGCAACGCTGGGCGGCAAGCTGGTGTTCTGCCTGTCCGGCAACCCCTTTGCCGCCGCCGCAACGCTGGAACAGTACGCCATTCCCGCGCTGCTGCGCGCTGCCGGGCGGCGGGAGGAGAGCTGCATCCCTGCCCGCACCGTCTGCACCCTGACCAATGGCTTTTCTAAACCCAGCAAGGGCAACCGCTATCTGCGGGCGACTGTCTGCGGCGGCAAGGTGACCCTGCCCGGCGCGGGCAACACCGAGGTGCACTCTTCCGGTGCGCTGTCCGCCATGATGGGCTGCAACTGTCTGGTGGAGATCCCTGCCGGCAGCGGGCCGGTAGAACCCGGTATGGAAGTGGAGGTGCTTTGCTTTGTACAGTGAACAAAAACAGGCGCTGGCCGAAACGCAGGCGCTCAAGCGCCCGGCGGTGCTGGCGGTCAGCGGGGTGCACAACAGCGGTAAGACCACCCTGCTGGAAAAGCTGCTGCCCGTGCTGCGCAGCCGTGGGCTGAAGGTGGGCGTCATCAAGCACGATGGCCACGATTTTACCCCGGACGTGCCCGGCACCGACAGCTACCGCCTGCGGGAAGCCGGTGCCGAGGGCGTGGCGGTCTACTCCGGCATGCGCTACCTGCTGGCCGAGGAATTTCGCCTGACCGAGCAGGACCTGCTTGCCCTGTTTGAGCGTCACGGCTACGACCTTGTGCTGCTGGAAGGGTTCAAATCCAGCGGCTGGCCGAAGATCGAGGTGGTGCGCAGCGCCATCTCGGATGCGCCCGCTTCCTTCCAGCCGCTGGCGGTGGTGGGGGATATCCCCGGCGCAGATTTTGACCTGAACGATATTCCGGCACTGGCAGACTGGATCGAAGCCCAGATGCCCGCGCTGTAAGGAGAATGCCATCATGAAACTGATCCGTACTGTTGACGCCGCAGGGCAGGTGCTCTGCCATGATATCACCCAGATCATCCCGGGCGAGTACAAAGATGCACGCTTCCGCAAGGGGCACGTCATCCAGCCCGAGGACATCCCTGTGCTGCTTTCCATCGGCAAGGAGAACCTCTACGTCTGGGAAAAGCACCCCGGCATCCTCCACGAGGACGAAGCAGCCGCCCTGCTGTACAAGGCCGCTGCGGGCAAAAATATCCACGGCACTGCGCCGAAAGAGGGTAAGATCGAACTGATCGCGGACTGCGACGGGCTGCTAAAGATCAACCGCAGGGCGCTTCTGGCTGTGAACAGCACCCCGCAGATGATGATCGCCACCATCCACGGCGACCTGCCGGTGAAAAAGGGCCAGAAGCTGGCCGGTACCCGCATCATCCCGCTGGTCATCGAGCAGGAGAAGATGGACGCCATGCAGGCTGCTGCCGGGGCAGAGCCGATTTTGAACGTGCTGCCTATGCAGGCCAAAAAGGTGGGCATCATCACCACCGGCAGCGAGGTGTTCAAGGGCCGCATCGAGGATAAATTTACCCCCATCCTGCAAAGCAAGCTGGCTGTCTATGGCTGTGAGATGGCTTTCCATAAAGTCTGCGATGACGACCCTGCCGGGATCACTGCCGCCATTCTGGAAGCCAAAGCCGCAGGATGCGAGCTGATCTTTACCACCGGCGGCATGAGCGTGGACCCCGACGACCGCACCCCGCTGGCGATCAAGAACACCGGGGCCGATATCATCACCTACGGCGCACCGGTGCTGCCGGGGGCCATGTTCCTTGTCAGCTATCTGGACGGTGTGCCGGTGTGCGGCCTGCCCGGCTGTGTGATGTACGCCAAGCGCACCATCTTTGACCTGCTGCTGCCCCGTCTGCTGGCGGATGACCCCATTACCGCCGAGGATATCGCCCGCTTGGGCGAAGGCGGCCTGTGCCTGAACTGCGAAGTGTGCCACTGGCCGAACTGCGGCTTTGGGCATTGCTGAAACCCTCTCAGTCAAAGCCTTTCGGCTTTGCCAGCTCCCCCGAAGGGGGAGCTTTACTAAGGTGAAAAAATATGAGTGAAAATAATCTGACACATTTTGATGCCGCCGGAAACGCCGTGATGGTGGACGTGAGCGCAAAGCCCGTCACCACCCGGGAAGCCACTGCCCACGGCATTATTACCATGAACGCCGAAGCCTTTGCCGCCGTGCAGAGCGGCACCGTGAAAAAGGGCGATGTGCTGGGCGTGGCGCGCATTGCGGGCATTATGGCCACCAAGCGCACCAGCGAGCTGATTCCCCTGTGCCATCCGCTGCCGCTGACAAAGGTGGGCATCGAGTTCCGTCTGCTGCCCGAGCGGCAGGCCGTGGAAGCCTTGTGCACCGTAAAAACCAGCGGTGTGACCGGCGTGGAGATGGAAGCGCTGACCGGCGTTTCCACCGCGCTGCTGACCATCTACGATATGTGCAAGGCCGTGGATAAGGGCATGGAGCTGGGCGAAATCCATCTGGTGGAAAAGACCGGCGGCAAGAGCGGCCACTACATCCGGGCGGAGGGCGGCTATGTTTGATCGTTACCAGCGCGAGATCCATTATCTGCGCCTGTCGGTGACCGACCTGTGCAACCTGCGCTGCCGCTACTGTATGCCGGACGGTGTGGAAAAGCTGGAGCGGGAAGCCGTGCTGACCTACGAGGAATTTCTGCGCCTGGCCGCGCTGTTTGCCCAGTGCGGCATCGACACCGTGCGGGTGACCGGCGGCGAGCCGCTGGTGCGCAAGAACGTGGCGCAGCTGGTGGCAGGGCTTAAAGAGACCCCCGGCATCCGCCGGGTCACCCTGACCACTAACGCAGTGCTGCTGGCAGAGCAGCTGCCCGCTTTGCTGGACGCCGGGCTGGACAGCATGAACATCAGTCTGGACACCCTGCGCCCGGAGGTGTTCCGGCAGATCACCGCCCGGGACGATTTTGCCGCCGTGCAGGCGGGCTTGCAGGCGGCGCTGGAAAGCGGCCTGCCGGTCAAGCTGAACTGTGTGCCGCAGGCGGGCGTCAACGAGGGCGAACTGGAAGCGCTCGCCGCGCTGGCAAAGGATAGCGCCCTGCAGGTGCGGTTCATTGAGATGATGCCCATCGGCTACGGCGCGGCCATGCCCTGCATCTCCGGCCCGGAGCTGCGGGCGCGGTTTGCCCGGCGCTGGCCGGAACTTGCGCCCCTTTCCCCCGCGCAGGAGCACGCCTTGGGCGACGGCCCGGCGGTGTACTACACCGTGCCGGGCTGGCAGGGCAGCATTGGCTTTATTGCAGCGGTGCACGGCAAGTTCTGCGCTTCGTGCAACCGGGTGCGGCTGACCAGTCAGGGCTTTTTGCGTCCCTGCCTTGCCAGCGAGACCGGGTGCGACCTGCGCGCACTGCTGCGCAGCGGCGCAGACGATGCGCAGCTGCTGGCCGCTATCCGGGAGACTATCTGGGCAAAGCCCCGGGAACACCATTTTAACGACAGTTCCATGCCCGCGACCCGCGGGATGTATCGCATTGGAGGATAAATAACTATGGGTAAGCTTCTGGCAATTTGCACCAGCCCCAAGCGGGGCACCGTAAAAACTGAGGTACCCAGCGCCGTCCTGACCCCGGAATGGGGCATCGTGGAGGACGCCCACGGCGGCAGCTGGCACCGTCAGGTCAGTATGCTCAGCGCCGAAAAGATCGAGGCCTTCCGTAAAAAGCTCTGGGTGGACTACGGTGCCTTCGGCGAAAATCTGGTCATCGAGGGCTTCGATTTCCGCAGCCTGCCGGTGACCAGCCGGTTCGCCATCGGGGACGTGGTGCTGGAAATGACCCAGATCGGCAAAGAGTGCCACAATGATTGCGTCATCAAGCAGCAGACCGGCGAGTGCATCATGCCCCACGAGGGTGTGTTCGCCCGGGTGCTCACCGGCGGCGAGATCCATGTGGGGGACGAGGTGACCTTGCTGCCCGCACTGGAAAACCCGCCCCTGCGCGCTGCCGTCATCACCCTTTCGGATAAGGGCAGCCGCGGCGAGCGGGAGGATAAAAGCGGCCCGCTGATCGCCGAAATGCTCACCGCCGCAGGCTATGTGGTGGAGGAGACCATGATCCTGCCGGACGAAGCCAAGGCGCTGAAAGCGCAACTCATCCGCATGGCAGACGGCCGTCAGGTGAACCTTGTGCTCACCACCGGCGGCACCGGCTTCTCCCCCCGGGATATCACCCCGGAAGCTACCTGCGCCGTTGCCGACCGCAACGCCCCCGGCATTGCCGAAGCCATGCGCTACCACAGCCTGAGCATCACTCCGCGCGGGATGCTGAGCCGTGGTGTCAGTGTGCTGCGCGGCAAGACCCTGATCGTCAATCTGCCGGGCAGCCCCAAGGCGGTGCAGGAGAATCTGGAGTACATCCTGCCCAGTTTGGAGCACGGGGTACGCATCGCCGCGGGTCTGGACGGCGAGTGCGCCCGCAAGTAAGGTTTCTCGCCCTGTTTTTCCTTTACGGGGCGTAGAAATAGAATATTTTTTACTTGAAGTAAGGAGAAACAGATATGAACGACCATCGCATTTCCCGTCGGAGTTTTCTGGCTGCAGCCGGTATGGCAGGTGCAGCCGCTGCCCTCACCGCCTGCGGCGGTGCTGCTTCCAGCGCAGCATCGTCCGTGGCTTCCTCTGCCGCCGCTTCCTCGGAAGCAGCCCAGAGCGTGGAGCTGATCGTGTTTGCCGCCGCCTCCCTCACCGAGACGCTGAACGCTCTCGGCGAAAGCTACACGGCAGAGCACCCGGAGGTGACCTTCCGCTTTAACTTCGACTCCTCCGGCACCCTCAAGACCCAGCTCCAGGAGGGCGCGGATTGCGATCTGTTCATCTCTGCCGGTCAGAAGCAGATGAACCAGCTGGACATCACCGCTTCTGCCGATGTGAACAAGGACGGGCTGGACTTTGTGGATGCCGACAGCCGCGTGAATCTGCTGGAAAACAAGGTGGTGCTCTGCGTGCCGGAGGGCAGCGACAAGGGCATTGACAGCTTTGACGCACTGGCCGAGCACCTGAAGGCACAGGATATCCTGTTCTGCATGGGCAACAGCGATGTGCCCGTGGGACAGTACACCCAGAAGATCCTTGCCTACTACCAGCTGGACGAGGCTGCACTGGCTGCTGCGGGCGTGATCACCTACGGCTCCAACGTCAAGGAGGTGACCACGCAGGTCACCGAGGGCAGCGTGGATGCCGGTGTCGTTTACTGCACCGATGCGTACAGCGCCGGTCTGACCCCTGTGGACGAGGCCACCAAGGAGATGTGCGGTCAGGTCATCTACCCCGCCGCCGTACTGAAGGCCGCCCCCAACGCCGAGGCTGCCAAGGAGTTTTTGGCCTACTTACAGACCGACAAGGCCATGACCGTATTTGAGGGCGTGGGCTTCAGCGCCGTATAAAGGAGCAGGCATGGACTGGTATCCGTTGTGGAACAGCCTGCGCATTGCTTTGATCAGCTGCGCGGCGGTGTTCTTTCTTGGCATTTTTACGGCCTATTATATTGCCCGTCTGCCCCGGGTGGTCAAGGGTGTGCTGGACGTGCTGCTCACCCTGCCCATGGTGCTGCCGCCCACGGTGGTGGGCTACTTTCTGCTGCTGCTCTTCGGCGCAAAGCGGCCGCTGGGCATCTTTTTCATGCAGCAGTTCGGGGTAAAACTGGTCATGAACTGGTACAGCGCCATTTTTGCCTCCATCGTGGTGGCTTTTCCGCTGATGTACCGCACCGCGCGCGGCGCGTTTGAAAGCTTTGACGAAACGCTGGCGTGGTCGGCGCAGACGCTGGGACAGTCCGATACATGGATTTTCTGGCGGGTGCGAATGCCCGCCTGCCGTCAGGGCATTCTGGCGGGCACGGTGCTGGCCTTTGCCCGGGCACTGGGCGAATACGGCGCTACCAGCATGGTCGCGGGCTACACCCCCGGCAAGACCGCCACCATTGCCACCACGGTCTACCAGCTCTGGCGCACCAACGATGAAATGGGTGCCATGCGGTGGGTGCTGGTGGATATCGCCATTTCGGCGGTGGTTCTGCTGGCGGTGAACCTGCTGGAGAAAAAACAGAAAGCGGGTGGCCGCAAATGAGCCTTGAAGTCAACATTGAAAAAAAGCTGGACGGCTTCACCCTGCGGGCTGCTTTTACTGCGGGCAACACCTCCACCGCCCTGCTGGGCGCTTCCGGCTGCGGCAAAAGCATGACATTGCGGTGCATCGCGGGCATCGTAAAGCCGGACCGCGGACGCATCGTGCTGGACGGGCGGGTGCTGTTCGACAGCGTCCAGCACATCGACCTGCCGCCGCAGCAGCGGGGCGTGGGGCTGCTGTTCCAGAACTACGCTCTGTTTCCCAACATGACCGTGGAACAGAATGTCCTTTGCGGCCTGAAGGCGGAAAAAGACCCCGCCGCCCGCCGCGCCGCCTGCGCCGAAATGCTGCGTGCCATGCGGCTGGAACCGCTTGCCAAGCGCTATCCCGCCCAGCTTTCCGGCGGGCAGCAGCAGCGTGCCGCGCTGGCACGCATTCTGGTGGGCAAGCCCCGCATCCTGATGCTGGACGAGCCCTTCAGTGCGCTGGACAGCTACCTGCGGGAAGAGGTCGAGGGCGAGGTGGGCAGCCTGCTGGCAAACTTTGCGGGCACCGCCCTGCTGGTGACCCACAACCGGGACGAGGCCTACCGCCTGTGCAAAGAGATGATCGTTTTGAACGAGGGACAGGTGCTGCGCACCGGCAGCACCAAGGCCGTTTTTGCCGACCCGCAGAGCGTTGCCGCCGCGCGGCTGACCGGCTGCAAGAACATTCTGCCCTGCACCCCGCTGGACAGCCACACCGTCCGGCTGGACGGCTGGGACACCACCCTGCGGCTGGCGCTGCCCGTCCCGGCAGGCTGCACCGCTGTGGGCATCCGTGCCCACGACTTTACGCCCTGCGCCGCCGATGCACCCAACGCCATCCCGGTAAAGGCCGTTTCCACCAGCGAGAACCCCTTTGACTGGAACCTCATCTGCACTCCGCCGGAGGGCACGGCGCAGCTGTGGTGGAAGGTAAGCAAAAAAAGCCTTTCCTCGGCAGCGCCCGCCGCGCCGCAGTACCTGTGTGCCGTGCCGGAAAGCATTATGCCGCTGAAAGGCTGAAAAAACGAATGGCCTCCGCTATGCTCTGGCCATGTTTAGCGGAAGAATTATTTATAATTTTGGGATAGCGGAGCGCCCGCAGGCGCTCCGCTATCCCATTTTCACGGGGAACTTCCCCACACGCAAAGCAGCCGCTGCACAGTAAGATGCAGCGGCTGCTTTGCTTATTTGTGTAAAAAGGGGAGTGCTTATGCCATATCGCGGCAGGTCACGATGTCAGCCCCGGTGCCGCAGACGTTGGTCAGCACCACATCACCCACATGGATGGGCGCATGCAGTACCACGCTGTCCAGCGCGGCGACCACCTCAGCCATCTGTCCCTTGGGCACGGGCTTGGAGGTCTTGACCGGGCAGCGGGAGTGCAGGCAGCCCTCGGCGCGCACGGTGCTGGTAATGATGCGGGTGGGGTGGGTCAGCTCTTCCTTGCCGTAGGCGATGCCGTTGGGGCAGCCGTTGCCGGTCACCTTGTAGTCGTTGGCCTCATCCACCTGCAGATGGCAGCCCTGAGGGCAGCAGGTGCAAATTACTTCTTTCATATCGCTCATGCCTCCTCGATCTCAATGGTCACTTCATCCACGGGGGCTCTGTCCAGCAGCACTCTGGGCAGGGCAATGTGCTCCATCTCGCCGGGGGCAAGGCGGTCGCGCTTGAAGCGTGCGATCACCGTGTCACCGCTCTTGACAAGGATGGTGCTCTTGCCGCAGATGCGGCGGACGCGGAAGGACACGTTGGTGCTCTTTTCCACGCCTTCCAGACGGATGCGCTGCGGCAGGGTGTAGCCAAGGTCTGCGCCGGGCTTCACGGTCAGCACACGCCCCTCGGCCACGGGGCCATTTTGGATATAGTTGGCAGCCGCTGCACCGGCCAGCTCGCTCTCGCCGGAAACAAAGTCCACCAGATCGTGCACCTGCACCACGTTGCCGCAGGCAAACACGCCGGGAATGCTGGTCTCCATGTTCTCGTACACGATAGCACCCTTGGTGCGGGGGTCCATCTCGATACCGGCCTGCTTGGTCAGCTCGTTTTCGGGGATCAGGCCCACGCTCAGCAGAATGGTGTCTACGTCAAACTCCATCTCGGTGCCGGGGATGGGCTTGCGGTCGGGGCCGATCTCGGCCACGATGGCCTTTTCTACGCGGTCCTTGCCCTGAATATCCACGATGGTGTGGGAGAGGTACAGGGGAATATCAAAGTCGTTCAGGCACTGCACGATGTTGCGGGTCAGGCCGCCGGAGTAGGGCATCACCTCTACGCAGGCCAGCACCTTTGCGCCCTCAAGGGTCATGCGGCGCGCCATGATCAGGCCGATATCGCCGCTGCCGAGGATCAGCACCCGCTTGCCCACCAGATAGCCTTCCATGTTCACATAGCGCTGTGCTGCACCGGCGGTGTACACACCGGCAGGGCGGGTGCCCGGGGTACCAATGGCACCGCGGGTGCGCTCGCGGCAGCCCATGCCCAGCACGATGCTCTTGGCTTCGATGATCTGGTAGCCGTACTCTTTGGAGACGCAGTGCACCTTTTTGTCCGGGGTCACTTCCAGCACCATGGTGTCCAGCTGCACCTTTACGCCGGTGTCCTTGAGCATCTCAATAAAGCGTCCGGCGTACTCCGGGCCGGTGAGCTGCTCGCCAAAGCGGTGCAGACCAAAGCCGTTGTGGATGCACTGGTTCAGAATGCCGCCCAGCTCCTTGTCACGCTCCAGAATGAGGATGTCGCGCAGACCGCTTTCCCATGCCTTGCAGGCAGCAGCAAGGCCCGCAGGGCCGCCGCCGATAATGACCAGATCAACCATTGCTCTTTCCTCCTACCTTCGTTTCGCTGACCAGAACGTTCGAGCCGTTCTTGTCCTGCAGAATGTCCAGGGGGCTCATGCCCAGCTCACGGCTGATAAGCTCCAGCACGCGGGGGCCGCAGAAGCCGCCCTGACAGCGGCCCATGCCTGCACCGGCGCGGCGCTTGACGCCGTCGATGGTGTTGGCGGGCACCTCGCTGTGGAGGGCTGCTAAGATCTCGCCCTCGGTGATGGTCTCGCAGCGGCAGATGACCCGGCCGTAGGCGGGCTGCTCCTTGACCAGCGCTGCCTTTTCCTCTGCGGAAAGCTCCTTGAAGCGGATGTGGCGGCGGCCGTCCTTGTAGTCGGCCTTTTCCGCGCCCAGAACGCCGCGCTGCTGCAGGATGGCAACGGCCTCCTCAGCAACGGCCGGGGCAGCGGACAGGCCGGGGCTCTTCATACCGGCCAAGTCGATCCAGCCGGGAGCTTCCGGCTCTTCGCCAATGATAAAGTCGTCCACGTCCAGATTGGCGCGCACGCCCGCAAAGCTGCGGATAGACTCGCCAAAGTTGATGCTGGGCACGCTGCGCTGGGCAGTGGTCTTGACAAATTCCAGACCGCTGCTGGTGCAGGAGGTGTCGTTGCCCTCCACCGGCTCCGCGTTGGGGCCGACGATCAGGTTGCCGTGCACGGTGGGGGCTACCAGCACGCCCTTGCCCAGCTCGTTGGGGCACTGGAAGATGACGTGGCTCACGCGGGTGCCCTCGCTCTTGTCCAGCAGATAGTACTCGCCCCGAGTGGGGATGATGCGGAAGTTGGCGGGCTCCACCATGGAGTGCACCTTGTCCGCCCAGATACCGGCGGCGTTGATGACGCAGCGGGTCTCTACCGTGCCGCCGGGCACGGTCAGGCGGTAGCCGCCCTCGATGAATTCGGCATCGGTCACCTTGCAGCTGCGGCGCAGCTCTACGCCGTTGCGCACCGCCACCTCGGTCATGGCCAGTGCGTACTCCCACGGGTTCACGATGGCGGCGCTGGGTGCCCACAGTGCGCCGCAGACCTTCTCAGAAAGGTTCGGCTCCATGGCAAGGGTCTCTTCCCGGGAAAGGATCTTCATATCGGGCACGCCGTTGGCGGTGCCGTTCTCAAACAGATGCTGCAGGTGGGGCAGCTCCTTTTCGTCCAGTGCCAGCACCAGAGAACCGCACTGCTTGTAGGAGACATCCAGCTTTGCGCAGATCTCTTTAGCCAGCGCCACGCCGCGCACATTCAGCCGTGCCATGCGGGTGCCGGGGGCGGGGTCGTAGCCTGCGTGGAGAATGGCGCTGTTGGCTTTGGTGGTGCAGTCTGCCACATCGTTCTCGGCCTCAAGGATGACCACCTTGTTGTCGTAGCGCGACAGTGCGTAGGCGGCAGCGGCACCGATGACACCACAGCCGATGATTGCTACATCATACATTGTTCTTTTCCTCCTGTCCGTTCTGCCTTGGCCCGTCGGGAGCCGGGCAGCTGTTGATGGTACAAAAAAGAGCGAAACAAACAAAGGCAATTGCCCTTGTCCGTTTCGCTCATATCTCTTGAAACAAACAGCACTTGTTAAGCTTATGATACCCTCTCTCTGCACAAAAAGCAAGATGTTTTGCACTTTTTGTGAAACACTTACAAAAAACACCTACTGCTTTTGCGCAGAATGCGGGTCACATATCCCACACGGCCTGATTGGTGGTGGAAATGGCGGTGGCTCCGGCTTCCAGCGCAGCCAGTACGTCCTCCTTGTCCGCGATCAGACCGCCGGTCAGTACCGGCACCTTGGCCTTGGCGCAGACGCGGCGCAGGATCTTGGGCATAGCGCCGGGCAGCAGGTCCAGACAGTCCGGCAGGTTTGCGGGGATCTTGTCCAGACTTTCCAGCGCGATGGAGTCCAGCAAAAATACCCGCAGGATGGCGGCCAGCCCCAGCTCCTTGGCGCGGCGGATGAAGGACTGCCGGGTGGAGATGATGCCGTCCGCCTCGGTGGTATTGCGGATAAAGTCCACTGCTACCTCCTTGCCCGCCAGCCCGGCAATCAGGTCTACATGCACCACGGCAAAGCGCCCGGCTTCATGGATGCGGCGCACAATGGAGGAGATATTACAGATATCTCCATATAATACAAAGACCACCCGGATGTTCTCGTTGGTCAGCGCATTGCAAAGCCCTGCATCGTCCTTGACTGCCGCAATGACCGGCGTTTCCTGAATGGCATCCATCAGCTCCTGTTTCATGCTCTTCCTCCTGCCCGGCGTTCTGTGGGGCAATTTTACTGGTGATCTGCCAGCCAGCGCAGGGCCATATAGGTGTAGGCCGCCGTGCCGCGGTACAGGACACTGTCGTCAAAGCGCACCTTGGGGTGGTGCTGACCGTAGGTGTAGCCCTCCTTGGCGTTGCCAGCAGCTAAGAACATGCTCACGGTGGGCACTTCGTGGCTGACAAAGGCGAAATCCTCGCTGCCGCCGCCGGGCTTGCCGCCGGTGAGCGGGGTCATATCCATAGCGCCCTTGCCCAGAAGTTCGGTCATATAGGTCAGGGCATTGCCCGCCAGCGGGGTGTCCACTACCATGCAGGGGCAGTAATCGCTGAACTCCACCTCGGCGGTGCAGCGGTAGGCGGTAGCCACGCCCTGTGCAATTTCGGTCATGCGCTGATGGATGAGGGCGCTGACCTTCTGCTCCGGGTCCACGGTGCGGATGGTGCCCCACATATCGGCAGAATCCGGGATGACGTTGGAGGCCTTGCCGGCCTCGAACCGGCCGGTGGTGAACACGCCGAAGCCTGCGGGGTCCAGCTCACGGCTGTTGATCTCCTGCAGGGCAATGTGGATGTGCGCCGCTGCGGTGATGGGGTCGATGCAGGCGTTGGGCATGGAGCCGTGGCCGCCCTTGCCGTGCACAACGATGTGGTACTGCTCGCAGCTGGCCATGGTAATGCCGCCGCCCGGTACCAGAACCATACCGGCGGGCAGGGGCATCCCGGCCAGCACATGGAACATGACCGCTGCGTCCACCTTGGGGTTTTCCAGCAGGCCGCTGTTTATCATATCCAGCGAGCCCTGAAAGATCTCCTCTGCGGGCTGGAACTCCAGCTTTACCGTACCCTCGATCTCGTCCTCGTGCTCCTTGAGCAGCTTGGCAGCACCCAGCACCATGGCGGTGTGCATATCGTGGCCGCAGCCGTGCATCTTGCCGGGCAGCTCAGAGGAAAACTCCTCGCCGGATTCCTCCTGCAGGGGCAGCGCGTCCATATCGCCGCGCAGCAGGATCACCTTGCCGGGACACTTGCCGCCTGCAAGCGCCACCACGCCGCACTTGCCGCAGTCCTGCGGGGCGTAGCCCATCTCGGTCAGCGCCTTTTTGACCAGTGCCTTGGTCTGGGGCAGGTCAAAGCCCACCTCCGGGTGACGGTGCAGTGTGCGCCGCCATTCCTGCAGCTGCGGTTCCAGCGCCTTGGCGGCTTCCAACAGTTTTTCCGGTGCGATCATTGTAAAATCAACTCCCTCTGAATTTATGCGGAAAACCCTCTCGGCCATGGCAGAGCCATGGCGGGGAGGGCTTGTCCTTGCGGTTATTCTTCCCCGCCGTTATTGCCGTTCGGGTGATACTGGGCGCAGGTGCACTTTTTGAACTTCAGGCCGCTGCCGCAGGGGCAGGGGTCGTTGCGGCCGATCTTGACCACACGCACCGGCTGGCCCTTGGGGCTGCCCTTGACGCCGGGCGCACCGTTGCCGGGCACAAAGCCCTCGCCGGTGGGCTTTGCCACCTGCTCCCGCTTGGGAGCGGCACCGGCGGCGCGCAGTTCGATGGTAAGCAGCATCTTGACGCTGGACTCCCGGATGGAATCCACCATCTGGTCGAACATATCAAAGCCCTCGATGCGGTATTCCACCACCGGGTCCTTCTGACCGTAGCCGCGCAGCGCGATGCCCTGCCGCAGCTGGTCCATGTTGTCGATGTGGTCCATCCACTGACGGTCTACGCACTTGAGCAGGCAGATGCGCTCCAGTTCACGCATGACGGGCGCGCCGTAGCGCACCTCCTTGGCCTGCAGGATCTGCATGCCGCGGTCGTACAGCATATCGGCAATGCCCTGCTGGGAGAGGCTGTCAAAGTCCGCCACAGTATAGTGGAAGTCGGCATCGGTGGTCAGCCAGCCCTGATAGTGGCGGCGCAGGGCACCAAAATCCCACTCGTCCTTTACATCGCCGGAAAGGAACTGGGCGCAGCTGGAATCAATGTTCTCCCGCAGCATCTTGTGCATCTCGGTGCTGATATCCTCGCCGTCCAGTACCTTGCGGCGCTGACCGTAGATGATCTCGCGCTGCTGGTTCATCACATCGTCGTACTTCAGCACGTTCTTACGGATCTCGAAGTTGCGGCCCTCCAACTTCTTCTGGGCGCTTTCCAGCGTATTGGTGATCATGCGGTTCTCGATGGGGGTATCCTCGTCGATCTTCAGGGTGTTCATCAGGCTGGACACCCGGTCGCCGCCGAACAGGCGCATCAGGTCGTCCTCAAGGCTCAGGTAGAAGCGGGAAGCACCCGGGTCGCCCTGACGGCCGGCACGGCCGCGCAGCTGGTTGTCGATACGGCGGCTCTCGTGGCGCTCGGTGCCAATGATGAACAGGCCGCCTGCAGCGCGCACCTCGTCAGCTTCAGCGTCAATGGCGGGCTTGTACTGGGCGTACAGCTGGTCAAAGCGCTGACGTGCCGCCAGAATGTTGGCATCGGTGGTCTCGCCGTGGCCGTTGGCCTCGGTCAGCAGCAGCTCCACGGCTGCCGGGTCGGCGTCCTGCGGGGTCTCGGGATTGAGCAGGTTCTCGCAGAAGTGCTCCTTGCGCATCTGGGCCTTTGCCATGAACTCGGCGTTGCCGCCCAGCATGATATCGGTACCACGGCCTGCCATGTTGGTGGCGATGGTGATGGCACCCTTTTTACCGGCCTGCGCCACGATCTCGGCTTCGCGCTCGTGGTTCTTGGCGTTCAGCACGTTGAAATCCCGGGTGTGGCGCTGTAACATTTTAGCAAGGGTTTCGCTCTTTTCCACGCTGACGGTACCCACCAGCACGGGCTGGCCGTTTTTGTGGCACTCCATTACCTGCTCGATGACGGCGCGGTACTTACCCTCCACGGTCTTGTAGATGGCGTCCGGGTAGTCCTTGCGCTGCACCGGGCGGTTGGTGGGCACGCTGACGATGTTCAGACCGTAGATCTCGGTGAACTCGGTGGCTTCGGTGCGGGCGGTACCGGTCATACCGGACAGCTTTTTGTACATGCGGAAGTAGTTCTGGAAGGTGATGGTGGCCAGCGTCTTGCTCTCGGCGGCGATCTTCACGCCCTCCTTGGCCTCGATGGCCTGATGCAGACCCTCGTTGTACCGGCGGCCGATCATCAGACGGCCGGTGAATTCGTCCACGATGATGACCTGACCGTCCTTGACCACATAGTCGATATCCCGCTGCATCACGCCGTAGGCCTTGATGGCCTGATCGATGTGGTGGGCAAGGGTCATGTTCTCAGCTGCGGCAAGGTTTTCTACCTTAAAATAGGCCTCGGCCTTTTTGATGCCGGCGGCGGTCAGGGTACAGGTCTTATGCTTTTCGTCCACAACGTAATCGCCATCGGCCTGCTCATCGGTGGAAACCTTATCTTCCAATTCCACCACCACGCTCTTGTGCAGGGTGCGCACAAAGCGGTCCACCTGCGTATACAGGCTGGAAGAGTCCTCGCCGCGGCCGGAGATGATCAGAGGTGTGCGGGCTTCATCGATCAGGATGGAGTCCACCTCGTCCACGATGGCGTAGGCGTGGCCGCGCTGCACCATGTTGGCCTTGTAGGTCACCATGTTGTCGCGCAGGTAGTCAAAGCCGAACTCGTTGTTGGTGCCGTAGGTGATGTCGGCATTGTAGGCGGCCCGGCGGGCGTCGCCGTCCATGCCCTGCACGATCAGGCCGACGGTCAGCCCCAGCCAGCGGTAGAGCTTGCCCATCCACTCGCTGTCGCGCTTGGCCAGATAGTCGTTGACGGTAACGATGTGCACCCCCTCGCCGGTCAGGGCGTTCAGGTAGGCGGGCAGGGTAGCCACAAGGGTCTTGCCCTCACCGGTCTGCATCTCGGCAATATCGCCGCGGTGCAGGGCAATGCCGCCGGTCACCTGCACGGGGAAGTGCTTCATGCCCAGCACGCGCCATGCGGCTTCGCGGCAGACGGCAAAGGCATCCGGCAGAATGTCGTCCAGCGTTTTGCCCTCGGCCAGCTGCTGCTTGAACACAGCAGTCTGCGCCTGCAAGTCGGCATCGGACAGGGCCTGATACTTGAGCTCCAGCGCCAGCACCTGTTTGGTGATGGGGTTCACCTTTTTCAGCTCCCGGTCGGAGAAGCTGCCAAAAAGTTTTTCAACAAGGGACATAGGTCACACCTCATAAATCTTAAAAATCGGGCTGTGATGCGCCCGGAATCGCGCATAACAATACAAGTATATGATACACCAAAGCGGCAGACACGTCAAATCTGCAAGGCTATTTTAGCCCGTTTTTACATGAACTTTCTGTAAAAAGATGCTGCAAGCCGTTCACAGCTCCCTGATAAACCCGGCGGCACACTTTATTTTCGCCCTATCGCTTTTGGGGGAATCGTGGTAGAATAGGGCTATCACTGATAGGGAGGGCTATACTTATGCTCAAACGGCTGCGCACCGCGCACCCCATTTTTTATTGTGTCCTGTCCGAGGTGCTGTTCCTGGGCAGCATGGTCTTGTTCAGCCTGCTGGCTACCATCGGGCTGGCAGCGGCAGGCGCGGATTTTAACACCATGGACGGCTATCTGTTTGGCTCTGTGCAGGAGGCTGTGGGGCTGGCGGTGGCGCTTTTGCTGCTGGCCCGCACCGGCAGGCTGGATCTGCTGCGGCGGCGGGGCTGCGGCTTTCTGAACGGAATGCTGGTGGGCATGTACCCGCTGTTCTTCATCGGGTACACGGTCTGCGGGACGCTGGCTTTCAGCCGCCCGGACACGCCACTGCTGCCGCTGCCCCGCATCCTGACCTTTATGCTGAACATGATCCTTGTGGGCGTGGCTGAGGAGCTGGTGTTCCGGGGCATTATTGCCCAGACCCTGCTGGAGCGCTACGGCACCGCCCGCGCCGGGGTGTGGAAGGCCTGCCTTGTGTCCGGCGTGCTGTTCGGCGCGGCGCACCTGAGCAACCTGATCGGTTCGGCCCCCTTTGGCGTGCTGATGCAGTGCGTGTTTGCGGCTTCGCTGGGTGTGATGTTCGCCGCTATCTATTTCCGCACCGGCAATGTGTGGGTGACGGTGTTTCTGCACAGCGCCATGGACATTGCCGCCATGCTCATCGGCGGGCTGTACGGCACCACCAGCGTGGCCGAGAGCGTAAGCGGCTACGATGCCTCGCGGCTGATGTCGGTGGCGGTGTACCTGATCCCCACCGTGTTTCTGCTGCGCAAAAAGAAGCTGCCGGAGGTGCAGCTGTACTGGGGCGGCATTGTAAAAAATTAAGGCTTGCGGACAAAAATCTTCTTGCAATCTGCTGTGCAATCTGGTATACTGTATCTGTTACCGTGGTACGGGGCTGGGAGTATGCCCGCTTTTGGGAGAACCGTTTCCCGCCGCTGTGCCATAGGCAGATAAATTACTTGAAAGAGGTACTGTATTATGAATAAGCAGGAAGTTATGGCCAAAGTCGCTCTGACCGAGAAGGACACTGGCTCCCCCGAGGTTCAGGTCGCTCTGCTGACCGCTCACATCAACGAGCTGAACGAGCACCTGAAGAAGAACCCTAACGATCACCACAGCCGCCGCGGTCTGCTGAAGATGGTTGGCCGTCGCCGCAATCTGCTGGCTTATCTCCAGAAGAAGGACATCGAGCGTTACCGTGCTCTGATCGCAACTCTGGGTCTGCGTAAGTAATTTTAACGGAGGGCAGGTACCGCAAAGGTACCTGCCCTTTGCTTTATGTATAGCTCCATGTATCCCATGCGCACAAAATAGCGGTGGCAGCGTATTGCAGCAGTAAATCGAACGCCCGTGCCTGCGGGCAGGGACGCTGGATTTATTGCTATAATGCGCACGCCACGGCTTTTTGGATAGAACGATCCGAAAAACAAGGAGGCAGAAACAATGGCAATCGAATTTGGTTCCCGCAAAGAGACCTTTGACAACTTCAAGGTCTACGAAACCATGTTGGCCGGCCGCCCGTTCAAGGTTGAAATGGGCAAGATGTGCGGCCTGTCCAATGCCAGCGCACTGATCCGCTACGGCGAGACCTGCGTGATGTGCAACGTGGTCATGAGCCCCAAGCCCCGCGAGGGCGTGGATTTCTTCCCGCTGAACGTGGAGTACGAGGAAAAGCTCTACGCCGCAGGCCGCATTCCCGGCAGCTTTATGCGCCGTGAGGGCCGCCCCGGCGAGCGCGCTATCCTGACCAGCCGCGTGGTGGACCGCCCCATGCGCCCGCTGTTCCCCAAGGAGATGCGCAACGACGTGTGCATCACCATGACCGTCATGAGCCTTGACCCGGACTGCAGCCCCGAGATCGCCGGTATGATCGGCGCTTCTCTGGTGACCGCCGTGTCCGATATCCCGTGGAACGGCCCCATCGGCGGCGTGCAGGTGGGCCTGGTTGACGGCGAGATCGTGCTGAACCCCACCCAGGAGCAGCGCAAGGTGAGCGACCTTGCCCTGACCGTTGCCGCTACCATGGACAAGATCGTGATGATCGAGGCCGGTGCCAACGAGGTGGACGAGGACACCATGCTGACCGCCATCAAGACCGCACACGTTGAGATCAAGAAGATCATCGAGTTCATCAACAAGATCGTGGCCGAGCGCGGCAAGCCGAAGATCGACTTTCAGGTGGTGGGTCTGGACATGGACGTGTTCCACGCCATCCAGAACAAGTATCTGGACGACTTCAAGGCCGCTATGGACACCGACGACAAGAACGTGCGTGACGCAGCCCTGCTGCCCATCATGGACAAGATCGCCGAGGAATACCCCGACCTGTCTGCCGCAGATCTGGATCTGGTAAGCTACAAGATGCAGAAGTTCGTGGTGCGCCGCTGGCTGCTGGATGACGGCAAGCGCGTGGACGGCCGCGGCATCAACGAGATCCGCCCGCTGGCCGCAGAGGTGGGCATTCTGCCCCGCGTGCACGGCTCCGGTATGTTCACCCGTGGCCAGACGCAGGTGCTTACCACCTGCACGCTGGGCGGCACCAAGGACAACCAGCTGATGGACGACCTGACCGACGAGCAGACCAAGCGTTATATCCACCACTATAACTTCCCGCCGTACTCTGTGGGCGAGGCACGCGCACCGCGCAGCCCCGGCCGCCGCGAGATCGGCCACGGCGCACTGGCCGAGCGTGCTCTGGTGCCGGTGCTGCCCTCCTTGGAGGAGTTCCCCTACACCATCCGCTGCGTGTCCGAGGTGCTCAGCTCCAACGGTTCCACCTCTCAGGCTTCCATCTGCGGCTCTACGCTGGCACTGATGGACGCAGGCGTGCCCATCAAGGCTCCGGTTGCCGGTATCTCCTGCGGCCTGATCACCGAGGGCGAGCGCTGGATGACCATGCTGGACATTCAGGGCGTGGAGGACTTCCACGGCGATATGGACTTTAAGGTCGGCGGCACCCGCAAGGGCATTACCGCCATCCAGATGGACATCAAGATCGACGGCCTGACCTACGACATCATTGCCGAGGCCTTCGAGAAGTGCCGCAAGGGCCGCCTGTATATTCTGGACGAGATCATCAAGCCCGTGATCGCCGAGCCGCGTCAGGAGCTGAGCCGCTGGGCACCCAAGATGTTCAGCATGATGATTCCCACCGACAAGATCAAGGACGTGATCGGTAAGGGCGGCAAGGTCATTCAGGACATCTGCGCCACCTGCAACTGCAAGATCGACGTGCAGGAGGACGGCCATGTGTTCGTCTCCGCCGTGGATCAGGAGGACGCAAAGCGCGCCATCTTTACCATCAAGACCATTGTGGAGGATCCCGAGATCGGTGCCATCTACAAGGGCAAGGTGACCCGCCTGATGAACTTTGGTGCCTTTGTGGAGATCGCTCCGGGCAAGGAAGGCCTTGTGCATATCTCCAAGCTGGACACCAAGCGCGTGGAGCGGGTAGAGGACGTGGTTGCCGTGGGCGATGCCATCGTGGTCAAGGTGACCGACATCGACCAGCAGGGCCGCATCAACCTGAGCCGCCGCGACGCCATTCTGGCTCTGGAAGCCAAAAAGGCCGCCCAGCAGCAGTAAAAACTTAATACAGACTGCATAAATCGAGAGCCGCTGTACAGAATGTGCAGCGGCTCTTTTGCGTGTAACCCTCTCAGGCTCACTGCGTTCGCCTGCTCCCCCGAAAGGGGGAGCTTTTTGCACGCCCGCAAGCTTTGCGCGAAAGCCGGAAGGTTTGCGGTTGTGCCGGAAGCGGGCTCGCCCTCTCCGTCATCGCTGCGCGATGCCACCTCTCCCAAAGGGAGAGCCAAGCCGTAAAGCTCGTTGCTAAAGTATTAGGTGCAATGAGGAAGCTTCCGGCAGTGCTCTTGGCTCTCCCTTTGAGGAAAGACTTCCCCCGCTCCGGGGGAAGATGTCGCGCAGCGACAAAAGGGGGAATCTGTCAAGCCCGACAGGGCTTGACTGAGAGGGCGCACGCCGTTGCCATCGGTACTAAAGTGACAAGAGCAATGAGAAGCCTTCCGACAGCACCCCTTAGATACTGCAAATGCAGTTTCCGGCTACGACCCATCCGTGAAAAAAGCGTCTGTCGCACTCCGCAGAGTGCGACAGACGCGAAATTATAAATATTCTTTCCGCTGATGATGCGCAGAGCAACGCGGAGCGCATTCAAAATCGTGCCGTGCCCGGCAGGGGAGAGGACACAAAAAATGCTCCCCCTTGCGGGGGAGCAAATTCGGCAACGCAACGCCAAGCTATGCCGAAAAGAAAGGAGTGCGGGGTCAGTTTTCCTTTTTGCCCTGACGGTTCAGCACCCAGCCGATGGCAAACAGCAGCACACCGCTACAAGCCAGCACCGGCACGGGCCAGTTCAGCTGACCGGTCTGGGGCAGAACGGGCTTATCGGGGTTGGAAGGGGAGACCGGGTTGTCCGGGTTGCCGGGGCTCACGGGGTTATCCGGGGTACCGGGACTTACCGGGCTATCAGGGCTGTCTGGGCTTACCGGGGTATCCGGGGTGTCGGGGTTTACCGGGGTATCCGGGTTGTCAGGGACGTCCGGCTCATCGGGAGTGTCGGGTGGTACGTCCGGGGTGTCGGGGGTGTCCGGCGTTTCCGGAATGGTGGCACCTACCTTGGGGGTGGCGTCCACATCGTAGATCCAGTTATCGCCGTCGGGCAGCGGAATGGACACAAGGAAGGGTTTGATGGCCTCGTAGCCGTGGGAGGCCTCAGTCTGCACCACCAGATACAGCCCCTGCGGGAGCTTGGTGATGTCGGCATAGCCCTCCTCGTTCACGTCCTGCTGGGCGGCAATGGCGGGCACAGCGGGCAGATACTTTACCAGCTGGTCTGCCAGCGTGCTGTCGGAAAGATCGCCCAGCACGACACTGCAGCCTGCAAAATCGCCGGTATAGTCAAAATACAGGTTGCCGTTGGTGCGCTTGACGGAAGCCACCTGATACAGGGTAAGCTCGCCGCCGCGCAGGGGCACATCGTTGTGGGTGTCGTACAGGCGGACGTGGAGCGAGCCCTGACGCCCCAGCACAATGTTGGCACTGGTGGCAAAGGCCGGCAGGGCACAGCATACCACAAGACACATAGCCAGCAGCACAGCCGCCAGACGATGACGCAGATCAATGCTTTTCATGTTCTTCACCTCTCGTTTTCTTGGGTTTGCGTGTGGAAAGCAGCATACCGATCAGCAAGATCAGCAGCATGGGCAGCGCCATAATGGGCGCAACAATGATGGGTTCAATTTTAAGCGCTTCGGCGGTAACGCGGAGGTGCTTGTACTGATCCGGGGTCTCTACGCGGCGGCCGCGCACCAGCAGGCGGTGGGTGTTGATGCCGTAGGGGGTGCAGGTCATCAGGGTGACGTAGTCCTTGCCTTCGGCGATCTTCAGCTCGTCGGTCTCGGTGGGCAGCACGATGGAAATTTTGTCCACCTCGTAGGTGAGCACCCGGTCCAGCACGGTGATGGTAAAGGTATCGCCCACTTCCAGCTGGTCGAGGTTGGTAAACAGCTTTGCGCTGGGCAGGCCGCGGTGCGCCGAGATGACCGCGTGGGTGGACGCGCCGCCCACCGGCAGGCTGGTGCCCTCTAAGTGGCCTGCGGCGATCTGCAACACGCTGTCGCCGGTGCCGTGGTAGATGGGCAGCTCCACGCCGATTTTGGAGATGGTGATGTAACCCATAATGCCGGTGCCGGTAATATCCAGCGTGTCGTTGTAGCCGGAAAGCTGATCCGGGCGGTAGAGGGCGTTTTCGTTGGCGGCCACCTGTGCGTTAAAGGCATCGGCGGCGTCAAAGTAGGCGCTGTAATCCGCATCGGTCATGTTGTCCACGTCCTGTGCGTAGCTTGCCACCGCGCGGGACTGGTTGCGCTGGTTGACGTAATCGCTGATGGTGGGGTATAACATCACGGATAGACCCACGAAAAAGACGAGGATCAGTATAATGGTGCTTTTGTTCTTTTTCATGGGCTACTCCCTAACGTTATAGTTTCAGGATCAGAGCAGGGGGCCTTGCGGCCCCGCTCTGTGCCGGGGAAAAGGAGAACTTAGCGGTTCTCCATGCGCTTTTTGGTAATGAGCAGAACGGCTGCTGCAACCATCAGGCCGCCGCCGATCACATAGAAGATGGTGGTGCCGATGCCGCCGGTGCCGGGCAGGGTAGTGCCGCGGTTGTTCTCAATGGTAGTGGACAGAGAGCCTTCATCCATTTTGGGAGTGAATTCAATAGTACCGTCTGTTGCATTGCCAGTCAGGGTTTTCAGCTGCGGATCATCGGATTCGGTGTCATGGGTGGCAACGACCGTAAAAAACTGATCATCAATAGTGTTATAGCCAGCAGGGGTAATAACTTCGCTGATCTTATAGTCGCCATCATCCAGACCTTCCCATTCAAACGTGGTCTGCGTGTTATCTACAATGGTATATACACCATTAGATAAGGTAGCGTTGTTCAGTTTGACCAGATTATAGTTACCAGCCTTGTCCTTCTTATACAGTGCAAAGGCGGCACCCGGCAGTGTTTCATCAGTAGCACCATCGGTTTTGTTTGCAACGACCTTAAAGGTGAAAACAGTGACCTTATCCTTGGGAGTGGTAGTAGTGCCGTTGGTGTCATAAGGGTTGTTAGAGTATTCCAGATATGCCTCGTTGGGGTTGCCCTTGGAGCCAATCTTAGCCTTCTCGTTCAGCTTGGACTTGTACTCAACAACGACCTTAGCACCAGCGGCAGCGCTAGGGATTTGTTTCAGATCATCAATCACAACATGGAAGGTACATTTATCACCTGTGCTGGTGATAACGTCGTACTTGTCAGTGGTCAGCTTAGTGCCGCCAACAGTGACCTCAACAGTATCGGGCATAAAGGTCAGACCTTCAGACTGCTCATCGTGGAACACGAACTTGTAGGTCTTGTAGTCAGCAAAGTTGCTTGCAATCTTAGCGGTCAGCTGGAAGGGAACCTCATCGTCGATATCGTAGTCAGCACTATCCTGCCAGCCAGTGGTTTCTCCGGTAGAGTCGTTGGTGTCCATAACTTTCTTTTCCAGAGTGGGCTTGTCACCCTTCGGGGAAACCTTAACATCCTTAACGACTTTCAGAATAAAGCTGGTGTAGGTTTCGTTTTCGCCTACGGTACTATTCTTGATCAGATAATAACCGGCAGACAGACCGGTGATCTTGCCAGCAGCGTAAGTGCCAGAAGGTGCAGCAAGGTAGCTGCTTACTTCCTCAGCAAAAGCCTTGACGTTAGAGTTATCGAGGGCGGCAGCTTTGTCTTTAGCCGTGCCGAAATAGGTCTGACCATCAGTGGTGACACCAGTACCCCAAGTAACATTGGACAGGGTGCCATCATGAAGATCACCGGAGAAGATCTGGTAGGCTTCATAAGTGCCAACGGGATTGTCGATGGTAATAGTGTAAGTAGTGCCAGCAGCACCAGCACCCTCAGCAAACGCCGGGATCGCCATGGCGCAAACCATAGCAACTGCCAGCAGCGCAGCCATGAGTTTCTTCATTGCTTTCTTCATGGAGAAAAGCCCCTTTCTTTTTTCTGCCCCTTGCCGCCCCCTGCATTTTGCACAGGGGGGGGGTAGGGGTGTGGTTTGTGTTCGGACTAATGCGTAAACTTTGCGCTGGGCGGGCGGGGTTTTAGCTCCGGGCGTCCGGCAGGGAAGTGCAGTTTAATCATCTGCCCTCCCTTCGCGTCTGCGCTTGCGGTGGATAAAACTATATGCCAGCGCAGACAGCATCATTGTGCCGCCCACGGCTGTAAACGGGAGTGTACCGGCCCCGCCGGTAGAGGGGAGTTCGTAGCCGGTGTTGTCTTTTTCCTTGTTGGTCAGCGTAAGCAGACCGCCGTTTTCAACACCGGTTGTGTTGCTGTCGCTGTAAATTACATCATACTTGTTACCGGTAGAAGCTTCCTCAATGTAGTAGAGGTAGCCATCTTCCAAGTTGTTGTAGGTAAATGTCCAACTGTTGGTATTGTCCAAGATGATATTTTGTACAAATATGCCGTTTGTGCGCGTACCGCTTGTGCCGTCCTTTGCATACTTGTACAGCTTGACAGTAACAGAAGTTTCTTCAGTCGGGTTCATACTTTGGCCGTTTTTATTGACCCAGAATTTCTGAATAGTCAACTGGCTACGGTCATTCTTGATATACAGGTCATGAGCGGTACCGTATTGGTAAACAATGACATTCTCAAATTGCGGTACGTCCTCACCGGGCTGAATATTCTTACCAACGACCTTATTATAAAGTTCCTGATCGGTACCAGTCCAAGCATTTGGTGCCCAGACGAAGTAATAGGCAACGTCACTCTCGCGGTAGCCAGCAGGCGGGTCGGTTTCCGTCAGGCGGTACAACGTGGTAGCGTTCATGGTTACACTAGTAGAAGAGCCAACATAAATTGCAACCTTGCCGTTGGAATCTGTGCGCATGGTCTGGTTCTTATCGGTTTCCCACTTGCCGGTTTCAGGGTTGAAGCGGCTCAGAGTAAATTCGGCATCTTCCAAGCCTACCTTCTGGTTCAGGCTATCCACTTTGTGGATCGTCAGCAGACCTTGTTCAACCTTAGCCCAGCCGTTTACTTCATCAAGCTTTTTGGACGTCTCAGACGCCCATTTGCCTTCCAGATTAGCGGTGTTTTTCAGCTCGACATTTTGGTTTTTGGCATCCGTGTCATAACTGTACTTTAACACAAAGGCACGCTCGTCGGGAATGGTGAGTACCATGGTATACACGTTTTCACCGGCTTCATTGACGGAGGTGGAATAAGAGAAGGTGTAGGAGTTATCCGACAACGGATTGTCCAGATCATTGGCATCATACAACTTGACGGATTCCAGATCCAGCGTTGCAGCAAAGCCTTTTTGTACGGTCAACGTATCGGTCAGGGTGAGGTAATTTTTACCCGGAACCAGATTTTTACCGGTAGGATTGATCTTGATCGTATAGTCTGCACCATTGGTTTTGGCGCCAGAAGTATTTTCAGACTGCTGGCCGCTCTTTTCCAGAACATTTACCACACGGTTGACGGTTGCGGTTGCATCGTCCGAATGACCGTTCCAGCTGACCGTATTGATGTAGTCATGGGTCGTTGTTTCCGGGTCACGCCAGACGGAATCTTCCGAAGTGGTATCCAGCTCTACGGTGTAGCGGATCAGGAAACCCTTTATCTTCAGAGAACCGGCATCACCTGTTTCTAGTTTTTGAAGGTGTTTAAAATTAAAATCAAGTGTCTGACCGCTGGAAGCATTACCGGTGGTTTGTGCATCAAAGAACGTAGCATCCCTCAGGTCATGCGCCTGAGGAAGTTTAGGAGTTTTATTGCCATTAACGTAATCATATTGGTTATATAGAATGTTCCAGAAATCACCATTTTTATACCAGAAGGTGGCTTCAGCGGAACCGTCTACATAGGTTACGCCCTCCGGCAGCTTATCAGTAACAGTGATGGTATCATCCATAAAGGTGTCATCACTATTTTTTCGTTCCGACACATCCACAAGAACCTGATAGTACAGATACGTCTTGCCGTCATTATTGTAGCTGACGGTTGCGGTCTTTCCGTACTGATTGTTACCAGAACCAGTGCTGATATTATTCTGTTTTATGCCGCTTACACCCTTTTTGATCTCAGAAGGTGTGTCAGGGGTCTTTTTCTCGTACGAATAATAAGCAGAAGTACCGGCCTTATTTTCGTACTGGACCTTTTTATCGTTCGGAACACCGGTCACATCCACATAGGTATAGTAATCGTTGATTATCAATTCCTTAATGTGTTTGTCGCCTTTATAGTTGTTGGTAAGCTCGATTTTGAACGCTTGAACCTTTTTCGTCCTATCATTCGCTGGGATCTCAAGGTCAGAAGTCATATATTGATCGTGATTATCACTATAATATGTGATCTTGATACCAATACCAGCAGCAACAGCTTCCTGATAACTCAGAGAAGTACCGTCCGTGCAGTTAAAGTACAGATGACTCTTGAGCCTAGTATCCAACTCAGCGGCGATCCCGTAGTGAGCACCTTCATCAGGCTTGTTAGGCGTATAAATATAGTCCGTGATCGTTTTCTTATCCCAGTTGTTCGGGACAGCCGTTGTGATCTTCCAATAGGCTTTATAGATATTTGCCTTATCGGTTTCCTCCAAGGTACTCTTGGTAGCTGCTTTATTCAGGTTCCAGCCACGGTCTTTTACCTCTGCTTCGCTATAAGTAGAACCACCCGGAACAGAGGCTTCGTTTCTGACTTTTTGGCCTACGGTGGCAGGCGCGGTGGTCGTGTAAGTGAACTTATACTCCTCACCGGTAGCAGCTCTGGGGAACATATATTCAAAACTGCTTTGTCCACTCACACCAGTGATCGTATCAAAGAGCGTTTCATCACCATAGTAGCGATGCAGCTTTTCGGTAACCTTGATATCGCCAACAATGGTCTGACCAGCTGTTTTAATAACGTCGTTCAGGGTGTAGCCTTTGGGAATGGTGCCGCCGTTGTAGTTAGTCACGGTGACTACCCATGTGATCAGGTTGGTATCCGGGTCGTAGGTACCACTCTTGAAAAGAAGAGCATTGTGCTGGATCCACGGTGTAACAGGCTTTTCATCATTCGTCCGTGCACTATTATTGTTGATGACGTAACTGCCATCCGCAGCGGGATTTGTTTTGTTGACTTCAACATCATAGGTCAAAATATACTGTTCGCCTTTTGACATTGCAGGCAGACCAGTAATCTCGAAGCCATTGTTATCAGGATTCTTGGTTAAAGTGTATTTGCTCGCATCAATAGGGTTGCCATTTTTATCTTTTAGCGTGAAAGAATCCCACTTGTAAGAAGTAGAGGTAGAGGTAGTATTATTCAGCTTATCCTTAATATATACTTCACCATTCCAGCCATTATCCGAGGTAACGGTAACAGTATAATGGATAATCGTTTTTCCGCTTATGGATTCATCAATGGAACCGGTCTTGTTGATCCTGATATCCTTCGGGTCGGTTACCTTGATGGTGACACTGCTGCCGGGGAAGCTGATGCTGCCGCCATCGCCAAGTTTTTCGGTCGTAACTTTTGCTTCCAAGCCAAAGGAACCTTTAAAAGGCTGGTGGGCGTCAAAATCATCGTTGAGATGCAGGGTGACAAGGCCGGTCTTGGAAACATCCATTTTACCAATAACCTTACCGCTCTGGGTGATATCCTGCCCCTGAATGGCAGTGCTCAGATAGATACCGGTAGGCAGCTGATAAGTCAGACTGCGGTTTGTATCTGTCTCATTAAAGGTATTAGCAGGAATAGAAAAATTGTAATCCAGAACGACCTTGTCGCCAGTCTTCAGGTCGATCGAGCTGCCGGTCTGCACCACATTATTGATCGTGATCGTAGTGCCAGTGATCCAGCTTTCCTGCAACGTGGTCGCGGTGCTTACGGTCGTGGGTTCACCCGCCAGCAAAAGCATATCGGATGCTTGCAGTGCGCCGTCAACGGCAGAGGAGAGCATCTCGTCTGCATACTGGGCATAGGCAACATCCACCACGCCCAGAACCTCGGCGTTGGAAAGGGTGACCTCAGCCACCTTGCCGTCCACGTCGCCGGAGATAACGGTCAGCGTGTTCTCGTCTGCTTCGCTCACGATGCCCACGGTCTCCACGGGCTGAGCATCGGTCACGGTGGTGGTCTGTGGCTCGGCAGCAGGGGAGACTACGCTGGGCGCAGCGGTGTCGGTGGTATCGGGAGTGGTCACACTGTCGGTGGTGGTATCCAGCGCAGCCGTGCCGGAACCTTCAAGCTCTGCGCCGTTTTCGCCATCGGCGTCCATGCTGAACAGGTCGTCCAGACCGTCCGCTGCACCATCGGCGCTGCTGTCCACAGCCACGGTGCGGGTGACGTACTTATTATAAATAACGATGTCGCCCACATCGGCGGAACTGCCGTCCTCGCCGTCCAGCAGCCATTCCATGTCGCTCATGGAGCTGCGCAGGGCAAGCACGCTGGCCTCCTGCGGGATGGCGCTCTGGGGGATACCGGCGTACTTCAGGCAGTAAGAGAGGAACATCACGTCCCACTCGCCGTAGGGGTTGCCGTAGGACTGACCGTAGCGGGAGTAGTAGCGCAGGGTCACGCCGTCCGCGGGGTCAATCTCAAAGTTTTTCTCGCTCTGCTCGTAGCCCAGCTGGGTTTTTGCCACGCTGACCAGATCCTCGGCCCAGTTGCCGGAGATCACGGCCTCGGCGTTGGCGGCCTGCCACTCCTCGGGGGTCTCAAGGTCGGCGGAAGTGTCGCTCAGGCAGGCTACGGTGTGCTGATGCTCCGGCAGGGGGCAGGTGAGCACTTCCTCGTAGCAGGCATCGGTGTGGTGGTGGTAGATGGGCTCCACGGTGTCCACCATCGGTGCCAGCGCCACGGGCTCGGCCACAGCCATAGCAGCCAATGCGGCGCTCTGGGTGGGCTCCACCACCTGCTCCACAAGCTCGCCTTCCTGCAGGCCGCAGGTCAACTCGTACTCGGTGGTATAGCAGCTTTCGTCGTGGGTATGCTCAAATTTTTCGCAGATCAGGCTGCCGTCCTCGGGGTCGAAGCAGTCGTCACCGTGGACGTGCTCTTCCTCCATGCAGGTCAGGGTCTGCACCTCAGTGTAGCAGTCGTCGGTGTGCTCGTGGGGCACAAACTCGATCTGCGGCTCCAGCGACAGCGGCATGATATCTTCCTCGGCGCTGGGCTGGTCGGCCTCGGCGGCGGCCACTTCGGCTGCATTTTCAAGCTCGCCTTCCTCGTAACCGCAGGTCAGCACCTTGGTGTAGCAATCAGCCGTGTGGGTGTGCTCCTCCTCGCCGCACTGGTACTGCGCGGTCATAGAAATGCCCACGCCGTGCAGCTGCCAGTTGACGAACAGGGTGGTGATCATGGCAAGCGCCAGCACGAATGCGGTATAGCGCCGCAGGGTGTGCCGGTTCTCGCGGAACCGCTCCATGTACGTTTTAAGGATGTCGTTCATAACGGAATACCTCCTCCCGGGGTCAGTGGATCAACGAGAAGCTGGACAGGGGCCATACCCTCAAGAAAACCCTGCCCACGATCTGGCTTTTTTCAACGCAGCCTATCACGCTGCTGCGGCTGTCGATGGAAGTGGCGCGGTGGTCGCCCAGCACGAAGTAGCGGTTTTCCGGCACCTGATAGGGGAACCGGATGTCGCATTCGCCCACGGTCAGCGCGTCCACATAGGGTTCGTCCAGCGCCACGCCGTTTACCGAGACCACGCCGTTCACGTCCATATCGATCACATCACCGGGCTGCCCGATGATGCGCTTGAGCAGCAGCTTGTTCTGCCAGTAAAACCCGCACAGCTCGCCGTTTTCAATGTGGTTGGATTTTACCAGCAGGATAATGTCCTTATCATTCAACGTAGGGTACATGCTGTCGCCGGAGACCTGAAGCACCGGCAGAAACAGCGTAGCCAGCAGCACGGCTGCTGCGGCCACCACCACCAGAATATAGATCGTACTGCGCAGCACCCGCTGGTAGCGGTTCTGGTACGCAAGACGCTCACGTTCTGCGGCCACTTCCTCGGTGGAAGGGATGGAAGCGAACCGGATATCGCGTTTTTTCATGTTTCCTCCGAAGGCAGGCCGTCAGTGCTGCGGTACTGATCCAGCAGCTCGTTGGCCTTGCGGTCAAATGCCTGCCAGCGCTGCTGCACCTCCTGCTCGGCGCGCTCTACCATGGCCTTGCAGTCGGCCTCGGTCTGGGTGCGCTTTTGCGCGGCGGCGGCGGTCATGGCATCGCATTCCTGCTGCGCCTGCGCCTTCAGGCTGTCGGCGTCTGCCTGTGCCTGTTCCAGAATGCGTTTGGCCTCGCTGCGCGCCTGCGAAAGGGTGTTGGCGGCGGTGGCGTTGGTGTCCGCAAGGCTGGCCTGCACCGAGTGCAGATAGTCATCGGCGGCGGCCTGCGCGGCGGCGAACACGTTGTTCAGCTCCAGCGCGGCCTGCGCGATGGAACCGGCGCTTTCCAGCCGGAGCTGCCGGTCCTGCAGCTGCGCGGTGAGCGCGGCGTTCTGCGCCTTGAGCTGGTCCTCGCTCTGTTTCAGCGCGTAGATGATCTCTATCAATTCAGCGCGGTGCATTCGCCGCAGTTCACGATCTGCCATTTGCGTACAAACTCCCGAATGTAAGATGACGAAATTTCTTTCGGAAATTCCGAAAGAACTTAAAGAAATTGCCTGAAAAATCGCTTGCCGTCACGCTATTTGCGCGGCCGGAGAGATCTTTTATAAGCTATCTTATTGTAACACATCTCCCGTAACAACAATATAACAAATCGGACACAAAATCAAGAGATAAAGCCGAAAAAATATCGCAAAATTTTTTGTTTTATGTGTAAAACACCTAAAAAGAAGGCAATAAACCGCAAAGTTGTTAAAATTTTCCTTCATAATTCTGGCTTGTGAAGTTCTGCACAGTAGTGTACTGAACTGCTGCGTCTACGAAAAACGGGAGCCGCACTTTTTCGGAAAAAGCGCGGCTCCCGTATCCAAACTTTGGGGTGATCCTTTTACTTGCCAAAGCTGCCCAGCAGGCTGTTCAGCGATACAAAGGACTGGTAGATGACGTTGACGTTGTTGATGATGGAGCTTGCACCGGAGAAGATGCGGGCGATGTAGTTGAACACCTTGCCGATGTCCAGGAAGGACTGGTAAGCGTTGCTGGCACCGCCGTCCAGATAGGTCATCTCCTCGGCTTCGATGGCGGAATAGCTGGCGGGCATTTTCATGGTAGAAGTAGTCATGGTAAGATCCCTTTCTTCAATGGTATCATTGCGTTTACAGCAGTGTTCAGAACATGGTGGCGACCAGCAGGGTGGTAAGCAGGGCACCGGCCACAAGTGCGGGCCCTACATACTTTTGCCACTGGACGGCGGCGGGCTGGGTGGTGGGCTGCGGCACGGTAGTGGTACCGGCCTTGGCAGTCCAGTGGGCGTAGATGGTGGCGTCGGAGGTGAACACGGTGGAGGTGGTCACCTTGCTGCCGCCCACCGGCTCGGTGTACCAGCCGTCAAAGGTGTAGCCCGTCATGGTAGGCTGCTCGGGCGTGCTCTCCAGCTTGCCGGACAGGTTCGTGTAGGTGACCACAGTAGAGCAGATGCCGCCTTGGGCATCCATACCAATGGCGTACACGTTCTCTTCCTTTTTGCTCCCTGAAGTTTTGTCGGCAGCAAATGCAGCCGGCAGTGCGCAGCACAGCAGCGTGAACAGGCAAAGCCCGACCACCAGCGTTTTCAGGAATTTTTTCATGAGATCCCTCGCTTTCCTTCACAAAGATGGAGACACTGCCCCGCCCGAGCGCAGCCCGGACGCAGGAGAAGTTTCTTCAACTTATTTTTATCACATCCAGTGTACCAGAAGCGCAACAAAAAATACAGTCTTTTGAGAAAATAATAAGAAAAATCAAGAAAAAAATAAATTTCACCTTTGCAAGATGAATCTTATGCCCCTACGGACTGTGTTTTTTGAAAAACGCATCCCGCAAAACTTACCTTTCGTAAAAACATGGCAGGATATGGAAAACGCAAAACCCCTGCCGCAAAGCCCCAAAAACGACCTAAACTGCCGCAAATGCAGCGGGCGGCGCGCAGAAAAAAGCTGCAAAAACACGGCGCACCTCTTGTGGAACGGCGGAAAATATGGTATACTATTTTGCATGATGCGCCATCGCCAAGCGGTAAGGCAGGGGACTTTGACTCCCCCATCGTAGGTTCGACTCCTGCTGGCGCAACCAGAAAAAGGCCGTTGTACAGGAGACTGTGCAGCGGCCTTTTCTGCATTCTGCTGCAAAAACAGGCTTTGCACAAAGATTTTACCCGGATTTGATTGCATCTGCGGGGCGCGGCTACTACAATAATAAGTGTTTTCTCCAACTGAAACAATAAAGGATGCAACGAACATGACATATAAAGAAATCAAAAACAATGAAGAGGTCAACGAGCTGCTGAAGAAGGGCGACCGGAACCTTGGACTGCTTGGCTATACCGACCACTCCAAGGCGCACTGCGTCCGGGTGGCGGAGACTGCCGCGCATATCCTGAAAAAGTTCGGCTACTCGGAGCACGAGATCGAGCTTGCCCGCATTGCAGGCTATATGCACGATATCGGCAATGCTATCAACCGCAGCCGCCACGCAGAATACGGTGGGTTGCTGGCGAATGAGATTTTAAAGCAATACGACCTGAGCGTTGCGGACCGCATCACCATTGTATCAGCCATCTCCAACCACGATGAATCCACTGGCGGCGCGGTGGACGCGGTGTCGGCGGCGCTCATTATCGGCGACAAGACCGATGTGCGCCGCAGCCGTGTGCGCGAAAAGCCCAAGGCGACCTTTGATATCCACGACCGGGTGAACTACGCGGTCACGGATCAGACCCTGAAGATCGATCTGGACAAAAAGGTCATCTCGCTGAATTTGCAGATCGACACGGATATTTGCAGCATGTACGAGTACTTCGAGATCTTTTTGCAGCGGATGCTGATGTGCCGCGGCGCAGCGGATATGCTGGGCGCGACCTTCAAACTGACCGCAAACGGCGCAAAGGTGCTGTAAAGCGTAAGCATAATAAGGCCGGCTACAAGTCTGTTTCGAAAATAGCTGCTTTTTAGCGGCAGCTGCCGTTTTCCGCAGCGACCCCTCTCGTGAAAAAGTGGTTCAGAAACGCCCGCAGGCGTTTCTGAACCACAAATTTTAAAATAGTATTCCTTTAAACATGCCCAGAGCGCAAGCGGAGGGCATTAAAATCGTTCTGCTCAGCAAAGGCGGCTGCACAGCGCTTTGTGCAGCCGCTTTTGTTTATTTTTTGCCCTCCGGCAGCTTGAAGTAGACGCGGTATTCGTCCGAGTAGATCTTGCTGCCCATGCGGCTCACGCCGCCGTACAGGTGGGTGCGCATCAGGGGCTCGATGGCGTCCAGATCCTTCTCCCGCAGAATGCGCAGCATCTCGGCGTGCTCGCTGACAACGCTGGGCACGTTGCGCGCGCCCACGATATCCAGACGGATAAAGCGGGAATAGTCTGCCTGCGGGCGGGTCATCTGTTCCCAAAGGTACTCCTTGCTGGTTTTGCGGAACCAGTACTCGTGCATGGCAAGGTCGCAGCTGAGAAAGTGGTTGAAATCAAAGTTTTCCGGATCGCTGCGCCCCGCAGCGGCTTCCAGCAGCATATTATAAAGGTGTTCCACCGCAAGGATCTCCATGGGCGAGCAGCTCTGCACAAAATCCCGGAACACCATGCCCTCCACCGCAACACGCTGGAAAATGAGCTGATCCACCACACCGATGTCGATGGCGGTGACGATGGTGCCCTTGCAGGGGATGATCTGCACAAAGCGGTTCTGCTCCAGCCGCTGCAAAACGCTGCGGATGGGGGTGCGCGAAACACCGAACCGCTTGCACAGCTGGTTTTCGCTCAGCGCTTCCCCGGGCAGGATCTTCAATGCGCAGATCTCGTCCTCAAGAATATGATAGAGCTCATCCGTGTGCTGTAATGTAGCCATAGTCGTTCTCCATTTATCCGGTAAATTAAGCTTATTATCATTGTACCGTTCCGGCAGCGGAATGTCAATGCTGAAACAGAACCTTGTTTAGATACTTGTATACAAGCGGTTGCGCTCATACACAGAGCTGCGCAGGAAACGAGAAAACTACCATACCACTTCGTGGCGCGGGAAAAGTGCAGATGAAATGCCGCGATTAAGCGGCTGCTGTACCAAATGTACAAGGAAAACTGAAAATAACTGTCAAATACTACAATTGCAAAGCACGGCGCTGGCTGTTGCGGCAGCACTGCGGAATGAAATATTGTATACAGGATTTTGCAAAGAAAGCTGAAAGGACAAATACCCCGCAGACACCGGGTCATCCCGGCAAATGCAGCAGGAAATGTGCTTTTTTGTGCATTACGGGGGCACTGTACTGCTGCGGGCTTGCTTTGCCGCGCAAAAGGCGGTAAACTGGATACAGAAAAATGCCCGAAAAGGAGAAACGACATGGCATATACAAAGGCTGAGCTCAAGCGCGACCTTGCCGCAATGGGGCTGACAGGGAAAGAGACCATCCTGATCCATTCCTCCATGAAGTCCATCGGCGCGGTGGAGGGCGGCGCAGACACGGTTCTGGACGCATTGATGGAATTTTTTGCGGAGGGCTTGCTGCTGCTGCCCACCCACACATGGCGGTTCATCAACGAGGAGAACCGGGTGTTCGATGTGCGCCGCAGCCCGTGCTGTGTGGGCATTCTGCCGGAGCTGTTCCGGCAGCGCCCCGGCGTGGTGCGCTCGCTGCACCCCACCCACAGCATGGCGGCTTACGGCAGGGGAGCGGCTGCTTATCTGGAAGGGGAACTGGATGCCAACACCCCCTGCACCCCCGGCGGCTGCTACGACCGCTTGCGGGCAGCCCACGGCAAGGTGCTGCTGCTGGGGGTCACCCACGCCCGCAACACCTTTATCCACAGCGTGGAGGAGGTGCTGAACGTGCCGAACCGTCTGACCGACAAGCCCATGCAGATGACCGTGGTGGACGAAGCCGGGGCGCAGCATACCGTCTATATGCGCCGCCACTACAACGCGCAGCAGCCGCATATCTCGGAGGATTTTGTTAAGCTGGAGCAGGCGTATCTGGACTGCGGCGCAGCCCGGAATACGAAATTTGGCGATGCAGCCTGCATTTTGTGCGACGCCGAGGGGCTTTTCCGGGTCACCCGCCACGTTCTTGCCCCGAACCCCGAAGCCTTTGTCACCGAGGCGGTCATCCCGCCGGAGCGCTGGCAGGGGATAATTTTATAATGCAATGCCGGGCAGCTTGCAGCTGCCCGGCATTGCATTTTTATCTTTTATTCAGCAGAAGCGGATGCGGTACTCCCGGGGGGTGCAGTGCTTGATCTCCCGGAAGGTCTTGATAAAGTAGCTGGCGTCCGAAAAACCGCATTCCAGCCCTACCTCGCCGGTCTTGAGCCGGGTGGAGCGCAGCAGCTCGGCGGCTTTTTCCACCCGGAACTGCTTGACGTACTGGATGGGCGTGATGCCCAAAAACTGCCGGAAGCTGCGCAGACAGGCGCTTTCGCTCAGGGCAACGCAGCCAGCCAGCTTTTCCACGGTCAGCTCCTCGGCGTAGTGCTCCTCTACATAGCGCAGCATCTGCTTCATCCGTTCCGAGGCAATCTGTTCCTGCTCCGATACCTTCACCTTGCCGCTGACACATTGGGTAATGAGCAGCCGCAGGGCGGCGGTAAGGTGGTAGCGCACCCGATTCTCGTAGTCAAAGGGCTCGTCTGCCACGCCCTTCCACGCCTCCCGCAGGCAGAGCAGCACCTGCCGCTGCCATGGCACGGCTTCATCCAGCAAAAAGAAGGGCGGCGTGCCCGGCTGCAAAAGCGGGCGGATGAGCTTTTGCCAGAACACGGTGTCCATGCCGCCGACAAGTCTGGGCTGGAATACGCCGGAGTGCAGCAGCGCTCTGCTCTCGGCAGGCTCTACCGCGTGCAGTGCCCCGGAATTGATGAACACGCCCTGCCCAGTCTGCAAGGTCAGGCGGGTCTTGTTCACATCCACATGGATGGGCCCCAGTGCCGCCAGAATAAACTCGAATTCCTCGTGCCAGTGCCACGCCACCGAGTAGCTGGAAAGATCCTCGGCATAGCAGGCGATGGGGAACAGCGGGCTGCCGTGCTGGGTCTGCTCCCGCCCGGCGGCATCGGCTACCACGGCAGTAGCGCTGGAAAGCCCTACCCGACCGCTGGTATAAGAGGCACAACTCGTCTGATATGCCATATTCACCAATTCCTTTCCGCAATACTTTGAATGTTTTTTATCAATGCCGGTTTTGTTGCATATACTATGCGGTTCTGTTCTATAATTTGCGATTGTTTTGTGGTATTATCCTATCAGAGCTTCCAAGCTCAGTATAGCACCAAGGCAGCCGGGACGCAAGCTGTGCAAGCATTCCCTGCCGGGCAAAACCGCTATTCTCCCGCCGCCTGTCCAAAGAGAACCGGACGGCAAGTGTAACATAAACCATTTCATCAAGGAGGTATTCCTATGCTTCGTATCGAGTATTTTGATAAGGAACGTTTCATGCGTCAGCTTTCTGCCAGCCACGGCAGCGTGCTGCTGCATCTGGACAACGGCAAGACCTGCGACCTGAAAAAGGACGATACCGCACGCTCTATGCTGCAGATGATGGACACTGCCCCCAAGAAGGGCTTTGACCTCACCGTGACCGACCCCGCCGACGTGACCGGCTTCCTGCGCTATATGCTGGAGGCAGGCCGCACCGAGCGCGTGGCCGGCTGAGTAATGCCAATCTCTTATCCCAATAAGTGTCACAGCAAAAGCAAAACGCCCGCCCCGGTCATGCCGGAGCGGGCGTTTTGCCTGTTTTACCGGAAAGCTTGCGCAGGCGGGCAGTCTGTGGTAAGCTGAAGGCAGAAAAAAGACGGAGGGAACGACTATGAACCTGAAGGAAGCATTCCGTTACCAGAACAAGCTCCAGTCCCTGCTGGACGAGGCACAGGGCATTCTGGACTGCGATTCCAACGTGACCAAGGTGGCCAACACCTATCTGCGCCATAAGGTGATGCCCGAGGCCGAGGACGAGACCATTATGGACGTAGCACAGACCGAATATGCGGAGCAGATCACCGACATTGCCCGGTTTATGCTCTACCTGCTGGAGGAGAAGAGCCGCCTGTTTGCCGCCATCCGCAAGGCAAAGGATGCGCTGGACATGGATATGGACAGCGAGGTCAGCCTGAACGCCGCGCGCCAGAGCATTGCCCGCACCTTCAAGCGGATGAACGACCTGCGCAGCTCCGAGCAGCTGCTCTCCGGCGGGGGTACGGGCTACCGTTTTAACGCTGAGGGCAACCAGATCTCCTACTGCTGCGATGTGAAGCGGGTGACCACCATCAACTACGACCGCAAGGTCATCCACGCCGCGCTGGGCAAACTGAACCGGCAGGCAGACGAGACCTCCAACCGACTGGACCTCTGCCTTGTGACCTCCAAGGTGGACTACACCGTCCCCTTTGATGTGAACGCCAGCTTTGCCGAGGCCTTTGAGACCTATCTGGAAAAGGCTAAAAACTAAATAAACGCTCCACCGGCTATTTTGGGTGCGGCAAGCGCCGGGTGCACGGCTGCCGGTTCAGGTGCAGATGAACTATAACGCTGCACATTTCCGCAAGGAAGCTTCGGTACGGCTCACCTTACGAGCCAGCATAATTGAAAAAATCTTGCGTTCGGCTTTTCCGCCACCGCCAGACGCTTTTTCGCCGAAACCGTCCCTTGCTTTTTCCCGCATTCCTGCTTTTGCGCTTACGTCTCCATGGGCAGGCAGGCAAGCCACCCTTCATGAATTTTGCCCGCAGACTGCTGCGGGCGCACACTTTCTGCGTGCCGGGTGCATTGCGCCCCTTTGCACGCGGAGTAAAATGGCAGCAGCCCCTGCGCTTGCCGTATCCAAAATAGCCGGTGGGAAAGGCCTCGAATGAAAAAACGGGGACTTGTGGCTGGTGTTAAAGGCTTCCCCCCGGACGGGGGAAGCCTTTAACACCATTCTGTATTCAATAAAAAATCACCCGACACCGGAGGTGTGCTCTATGAAAAAATATAATCTATTTTATCTCAGCGGACTGCTGTCTTTTCTTACTGCGATGTTGAATTTTATCACTGCGAAAAATCGCTCCACGGCGGTGGTGTGGCTCTGCCTTGGCTCCGCCTTTTTGTGTCTGGGGTATTCGCAGCAGAAAAAATAAAGCAGTAAGCCAGCCCCGGCGGGGAAAGAACTGCCGGGGCTGCAATTCTTTGCGGGGCTCGTTCGTATTCCAGACAGAACGACCAAATTTCGACAAAAACGAGGTAGGATCATGTCAACCAAACCGATCGATTCCACTGCTGCGACCCGCTTTGACCTGAGCACAGCGGCTCTTCATATCCTTGCCATGGCGCTGATGCTGATGGACCACCTGTGGGCGACCCTGCTGCCTGCGCAGGAATGGCTGACCTGCGCGGGGCGGGTGGCTTTTCCCATCTTTGCTTTTATGGCGGTGGAAGGGTATTTCCACACCCATGACCTGAAAAAATACACCCTGCGTCTGCTGCTGTTTGCCCTGCTTTCAGAAGTGCCCTTCGATTTGATGTACGGCGGCACATGGTTCTACCCGGTGCACCAGAACGTCATCTGGACGCTGCTGCTGGGCATTCTGGGCATCCACTTGATGGAAACCGTGCGCAAAAAGCAGAAAACAGCGCTGTACCTGCTGGTCTCCGCTCTTGTGGTGGCGGCGGGCGCAGTGCTGGGCACGCTGGGCATGGTGGACTACTACGGCGCCGGTGTGCTGACCGTGTTCATCTTCTACTTCTTCCATGGACGCAAGTGGTGGTGCCTGTTGGGGCAGCTGGCAGCACTGTACTGGGTCAATGTGGAGCTGCTGGGCGGGCTTGTGTACCCCATTCAGCTCTTCGGTATCGACTTTGAGCTTTGCCAGCAAGGGCTGGCGCTGCTGGCACTGGTGCCCATCTGGCTGTACCGCGGGCGGCAGGGCTACCACAGCAAGCCTTTCCAGTATGCCTGTTACGCCTTTTATCCCGTGCACATGCTGCTGCTGGTTCTGGTGCTGAACTTCGTGAACCGGTAAGGAAAACGGAGCGCTCCAAAGGCATTTTTACGCATGGGGGCGTAGAGAGGATTCCCGCTTGAAATAACCAGAGCGCACACGAAAACCATTCAAAATGTCCCGCCGGTACAAGGCCGCTGCACAAACTCTGTGCGGCGGCTTTTTTGCGGGAAAAAAGACACTTGTTCACAAAAAGTTCAGCCTTTTGCGCAAGAAATACTATTTTTTTCGTGTAAAATAGACAACATGGATTGAATGCCGCCCGCGATTGGATTATAATAATAGTGTATGCAAAAACGCATTTGCTGCATTTTTTACTGTGCTCGCTGCCTAAAAACAGCGTAGCTGCGCGATGCGGGCTGCTAAAAAGAGAGAGTTGCCGTTACGGGTCTTTGCCGCATAACGGCTGTTTGCTATGGCAGCCGGGGCGTTATGCTCCGGTTATTTGTCCTTAGGAGGGAAAACAAGGTGAGAGTAGGTCTTGACATCGGCAGCACCACCATCAAGTGTGTGGTGCTGGGCGAGCATGATGAACTGCTGTATTCTACATACGAACGACATTATAGTCATATTCTGGAAAAGGCGCAGGAGCTGCTGCGGCGCATTGATGCCGAGCAGCTGCATGGCAGCAAGGCACTGCTCAGCATCTCCGGCTCTGCCGGTATGGGCTTAGCGGACAGCTGCGGTGTGCCCTTTGTGCAGGAGGTATTCTCCACCCGCGTGGCGGTCAAGCGCTTTATGCCCAAGACCGATTGCGTCATCGAGCTGGGCGGCGAGGACGCCAAGATTTTGTTTTTGACCAACGGCACCGAGGTGCGCATGAACGGCAGCTGTGCCGGCGGTACTGGTGCTTTCATCGACCAGATGGCCACCCTGCTGAAGATGAGTGCCGAGGAGATGAACAAGGCAGCCGAGCAGGCGCAGCGCACCTATACCATCGCTTCCCGCTGCGGCGTGTTTGCCAAAAGCGATGTGCAGCCGCTGATCAATCAGGGTGCCCGCACCGAGGATATCGCTGCCAGCATCTACAAGGCGGTGGTCAACCAGACCATCGCCGGTCTGGCACAGGGACGCCCCATCAAGGGCAATATCCTTTATCTGGGCGGCCCGCTTACCTTCAGCACTGTGCTGCGCAAGAGCTTTGACGAGGCGCTGAACGTGACCGGCATCTGCCCGGAAAACAGCCTGCTGTATGTGGCGCTGGGCGCTGCCCTGTACGCCGACAAGGAGTTTGTGCTCACCGAGGTGGCCGCTGCGCTGGACAAGTACGCCGCTACCGCTACCTATGCCAGCGAGCCGCCGCTGTTCGCCAGCAAGGAGGAGTACGAGGCTTTCCATGCACGGCACATGTCCCATAGCGTGCCCCGCGTGGCCTTTGGTGCACACTGCGGGCCGGTGCATATCGGCATCGACTCCGGCTCTACCACCGTCAAGCTGGTGGTGGTGGACGAAAAGAGCCAGATCTTGTACACCAACTATCAGCCCAACCTCGGCAACCCGCTGCCCCTCATCCGGGAGCAGCTGCTCAAAATTTACAAGGAGCACCCGGGGCTGCAGGTGGCAAGCGTTACCACCACCGGCTACGGCGAGGAACTGGTAAAGAACGCTTTCCGCTGCGATTACGGTCTGGTGGAAACGGTGGCGCATTTTACTGCTGCCAAATATTTTATGCCGGACGTGGACTTCATCATTGATATCGGCGGGCAGGACATGAAGTGCTTCAAGATCGAGGATGGCGCCATCAGCAACATCTTCCTGAACGAGGCCTGCTCCTCCGGCTGCGGCAGCTTTTTGCAGACCTTTGCGCAGGCGCTGGGCTATGATGTCAAGGAGTTTGCTGCGCTGGGTCTGTTCGCAGACCGCCCGGTGGACTTGGGCAGCCGCTGCACCGTGTTCATGAACAGTTCGGTCAAACAGGCACAGAAGGACGGTGCCAGCATCGAGAATATCTCCGCAGGCCTGTCCATCAGCGTGGTCAAGAACGCGCTGTACAAGGTAATCCGCGCCTCCAGCCCGGAAGAGTTGGGCCGCAAGATCGTGGTGCAGGGCGGTACCTTCTATAATGAAGCCGTGCTTCGCGCCTTTGAAAAGGAGATGGGCGTGGAGGTCATCCGGCCGGACATTGCCGGTCTGATGGGCGCTTACGGCGCTGCTTTGTATGGCCTGCGCCAGAGCCATAAAAACAACCAGACCACCTCTGCCATGATGGACGAGCAGGAGCTGGAAAGCTTTGCACAGCAGGTGGTCAGCGTCAAGTGCGGCGGCTGCGGCAACCATTGCCAGCTGACCGTCAATACCTTTGCCGATGGCCGCAAGTTTATCTCCGGCAACCGCTGCGATAAGCCCGTTACCGGCAAAAGCGAGGATAACAGCCTGAACCTGTACGCCTACAAGCAGCAGCTGCTGGCCAGCTACAAGCCTGTGCCCGGCAAGCGCGGCTCCATCGGCATCCCGCTGTGTCTGGGCTTCTATGAGCTGCTGCCCTTCTGGTACGCCTTCTGGACGAGCCTTGGCTTTGCGGTGCACACCAGTCCGGTGTCCACCCGCGGGCTGTATCTGGCCGGACAGGCTACCATCCCCAGCGATACCGCCTGCTTCCCGGCAAAGCTGAGCCACGGCCACATCAAGGCGCTGAGCCAGATGGAACTGGACGCCATCTTCTACCCCTGCCTGACCTACAATGTGGACGAGGGTTTGGGCGATAACCATTATAACTGCCCGGTGGTGGCCTACTACCCGGAGGTTCTGGCAGGCAACTGCCCGGAGTTGGAGGGCAAAAAGTTCATCTATGATTATGTGGGCATCCACCGTCCCAAGGACTTTGTGCACAAGATGGCAAAAGAGGTGCTGCCCAAGTACTTTGGCGGCATCTCCGAGCGGGAGGTACAGGCCGCAGCCGATGCCGCTTACGCGGAGTACGAAGCACACATGGCAAAGATCCGGGTAAAGGGCAGCGAGATCATCGACGAGGCACGCCGTCAGGGCAAGCGCATCATCGTGCTGGCTGGCCGCCCCTACCATGTGGACCCGGAGGTCAACCACGGCATCGACCGCCTGATCACCCGCCACGGGGCTGCGGTGGTCACCGAGGACAGCATCTCCAACCGGGTGCAGAAGTTCCCCACCAGCGTGCTGAACCAGTGGACCTACCACAGCCGCCTGTATGCCGCCGCCAAGTACTGCACCACCCAGAAGGATATGGATCTGGTGCAGCTGGTGTCTTTCGGCTGCGGTGTGGATGCCATTACTACCGATGAGACCCGCGAGATCTTGCAGCGGGGCAATAAGCTGTATACCCAGCTGAAGATCGACGAGATCACGAACCTCGGTGCCGTGAACATCCGCCTGCGCAGCCTGTTTGCCGCTCTGGACGAGCGGGACGAAGCCGCCGCAGAAAAGGCGGAGTAAAAGAAACCTTGAGATAGGCTGAAAGACTTCCCCCGGCGGGGAAATCTTTGCGGGGACTATCTTGTTTAGAGCAACATAGGAGGAACCTATGGAATATCATTATCCCAAATTTACCCCGGAGATGAAAAAGACCCACACCATCCTGATCCCCAACATGGCCGTTACCCAGTTCCGGCTCATGGAGTACGCACTGCGCTGCGAGGGCTATAAGTGTGAGCTGCTGGGCAACTGCGGCAGTGCCGTGGCACAGCTGGGGCTGAAGTATGTCCACAACGATACCTGCTACCCGGCGCTGCTGGTCATCGGCCAGTTTCTGGATGCGCTGAACAGCGGCAAGTATGATCTGGAGCATACCGCCCTGCTGATCACCCAGACCGGCGGCGGCTGCCGCGCCTCCAACTACATCCACCTGCTGCGTAAGGCTCTGGTCAAGGCCGGATACCCGCAGATCCCGGTGGCAAGCCTGAACTTTTCCGGTCTGGAAAAGGACAGCGGCTTCCAGATGACCCTCCCGCTGGCACGCAAGTGCATCGCCTGCATCTTCTACGGCGATATGCTGTGTGCGCTGCGCAATCAGGTGGCCCCCTACGAGAATGAAAAGGGTGCGGCCGACCGCATGGTGGATCGCTGGATCGCCCGTCTTGGCCGCGCTTTGCTGGCAGGCAAGGGCTTTACTTCCCGGGAAATGAAGCACACCTTCCCGCTCATCGCAAAGGATTTTGCCGCTATCCCGGTCACCCGGGTGCCCAAGGTCAAGGTGGGCGTTGTGGGCGAGATCTACGTCAAATACAGCCCGCTGGGCAACAATGACCTGCAAAAGTTTTTGGAAAGTCAGGACTGCGAGGTGAACTTCCCCGGTCTGATGGGCTTTGTGCAGTACTGCGCCTTCAACATGGGCGAGGATCATGTGCTGTACGGCGGCAAGCTGGCTGTGAAGGTGGGCACGGACCAGTTCCTCAACTGGCTGGACAGCGTGGAGCGTGCCATGCTCAAGGCCGAGACGGATGCCGGGTTCTATGCGCCGGGCCCCTTCAAGGAGTTGGTGGAAAAGCCCAAGGGGGTCATCTCGCTGGGCGCAAAAATGGGCGAAGGCTGGCTGCTGACCGCCGAGATGATCGAACTGGTACAGGGCGGCTACGGCAACATCGTGTGTGCGCAGCCCTTTGGCTGCCTGCCCAACCATATCGTGGGCAAGGGCATGGTGAACAAGATCCGTGCGCTGTACCCCAGCGCCAACATCACCCCCATCGACTACGACCCCAGCGCCACCCGGGTCAATCAGGAAAACCGCATCAAGCTGATGCTGGCTGTTGCCAAGGAGCGGCTGAACGCCCCCGCACAAGCCCGGCCGCTTACGGCAGAACAGCTTGCCGGTGGTGCCCCTCAGGTCGGCGCTACCGTGTAATAAAAGCGAATACGATAAAAACAGGGGAGCCGCTGCACGGCATTTTTACGCAGCAGCTCCCTTTTTGCAGGAAAGGAACCGCCATGGAAAAGCCCGCAGCTGCCTATTATCATCTGCCCGGCCTGTTCGAATTTTACGAGCTGTACCGCCGGTTTTTGCCGCTGTACCGGGAGCACCGGGAATATTTTTACGATTGGTGCGCCATCGGCTCTATCTACGGCGCACCGGCGGGCTGCATCTGGGGCGGGGGACGCATCTCCTGCGGCGGGGCTACTGCGCGCGAGGTGCTGGCGCTGCTGCGGGAATACGGCATCTCCGGGCGGCTGACCTTTAGCAACTCCCTACTGCGGGCCCAGCACCTTGCCGACCCGCAGTGCAATGCCCTGTGTGAGCAGTTTGCCAAGGCGGGCAGTGTGCCAAACGGCGTCATCGTCCATTCCGATTTACTGGCAGACTATTTGCAGCGGCGCTGGCCGGAGCTGTATCTGGTATCCTCCACCACCAAGGTGCTCACGGAGTTTGCGCAACTGCGGCAGGAACTGGAAAAGCCGCAGTTCCGGTATGTGGTGCCGGATTTCCGGCTGAACCCGGCGCTGGAACAGCTGCGCACCCTGCCGCCGGAGCAAAAAGCCAAGGTAGAGTTTTTGTGCAACGAGTGCTGCTGGTTCGGCTGCACCGAGCGCAAGCGCTGCTACGAGACAGTCAGCCGTCAGAATCTGGGCGAGGACTGCCCGGACCACCGCTGCGCCGCCCCGGATGCCGCCGGGGGCTACCGCTTTTCCAAGACGATGCGCAGCCCCGGGTTCATCGGGGCGGAGGACATCCGGCAGCGGTATCTGCCCGCAGGCTTTTCCCAGTTCAAGATAGAGGGCAGGGGACTTGGCAGCGCACTGGTGCTGGAATTTCTGCTTTACTACATGATAAAGCCGGAATACCAATTGCAAGTGCGGGAGGAAATCTATCTGGACAATATGCTGGACCTTTTTTAAGAAAAACGCACCGGGCAGACCGTTTTCTGCCCGGTGCTGCTTTTTACCGGTGGGATTTGCACATGAAAACTTTCTTTTCCCTCCAAAGCGTGTTACAATAAACAGGAAATTATTTTTAGAAGCTGTTTTTGAAAATGGTGTGCAGTACTTAGGAAAACGGCTTATAGGAGCAGTGCATGGAAACAACGCAAAAACAGATCGTACTGGGCATTCTGGCTCATGTGGACTCCGGCAAGACCACCCTCTCCGAGGCCATGCTCTACCGCGCCGGTGCCATCCGCAAGCTGGGGCGGGTGGACCATGGAGACGCCTTTCTGGATACCGACAGCTTGGAAAAAGCGCGCGGCATCACCATCTTTTCCAAGCAGGCGCTGCTTACGGCGGGCAATACCGCCATCACCCTGCTGGATACCCCCGGCCATGTGGATTTTTCCACCGAGACCGAGCGCACCTTGCAGGTACTGGACTATGCCGTGCTGGTGGTCAGCGGAACGGACGGCGTGCAGAGCCATACCGAAACGCTATGGCGGCTGCTGCGGCGCTACCATGTGCCCACCTTTGTATTTGTGAACAAGATGGACCTGCCCGGCATGACCCGGGAGCAGCTGCTCACCCAGCTGAACCACCGCCTTGGCGAGGGCTTTGTGGATTTTGGCGCAGAGCCTGCCGCCCGCAACGAGGCACTGGCGCTGTGCGATGAGCAGCTGATGGAGAAAATGCTGGATGCAGGCACCCTGACCGATGCCGATGTCATCCCCGCAGTAGCCCGACGGCACGTCTTTCCGTGTTGGTTCGGGGCTGCGCTGCGGCTGGACGGCGTGGATGCACTTCTGGACGGGCTGGACCGCTACACCCGCCCCGCCCCGGCGCTGCACGCCTTTGGCGCAAGGGTGTTCAAGGTGTCGCAGGACGAGCAGGGCACCCGCCTGACGTGGCTGCGTGTCACCGGCGGGGAGCTGAAGGTAAAGGCTCTACTCACCGGCGAAGCGGACGGCGAGCCGTGGGCAGAAAAAGCAAACCAGCTGCGGCTGTACTCCGGCGCAAAGTATACCCTGACCGAGGCCATCGGCCCGGGACAGGTATGCGCCGTGACCGGCCTGACCCATGCAAAGCCCGGCAACGGGCTTGGGGCAGAGCGGGACAGCGATGTGCCGGTTCTGGAGCCGGTGCTCAGCTATCAGGTGCTGCTGCCGGAGGGCGCGGATGTGCACGCCGCGCTGGGCAAGCTGCACCGGCTGGAGGAGGAAGAACCGCAGCTTCATGTGGTGTGGAACGAAACCTTGGGCGAAATTCATGTGCAGCTGATGGGCGAGGTGCAGCTGGAAGTGCTGCGCAGCCTGCTGGCAGAGCGGTTCGGGCTGGAAGTATCCTTTGGCCCGGGCGGTATTTTGTATAAGGAGACCATCACCGAGCCCATGGAGGGCGTAGGCCACTACGAGCCGCTGCGCCACTATGCCGAGGTGCATCTGCTGCTGGAACCGCTGCCCCGGGGCAGCGGGATGCAGTTTGCCGCCGAATGCCGGGAAGAGGTTCTGGACAAAAACTGGCAGCGGTTGGTGCTGACCCATCTGGAAGAAAAGCAGCATCTTGGCGTTTTGACCGGCGCACCGCTGACCGATGTGAAAATCACCCTGCTCACCGGCAAAGCGCACCTCAAGCACACCGAGGGCGGCGATTTCCGGCAGGCTACCTACCGCGCCGTGCGGCAGGGACTGATGCTAGCCAAAAACCAGCTGTTAGAGCCGTGGTATGCCTTCCGGCTGGAGGTGCCGGTGGAGAACATCGGCCGCGCCATGAGCGATGTCCAGCGCATGGAGGGCAGCTTTGACCCGCCGGAAAGCGGCGCGGAGACTGCCACCCTGACCGGCTTTGCGCCGGTATCCACCATGCGCAGCTACCCCATGGAGGTGGTCAGCTACACCCGCGGCAGGGGACGCCTGAGCCTGACGCTGGACGGCTACCGCCCCTGCCACAACGCGCAGCAGGTCATTGCAGAAATCGGCTACCAGCCGGAGCATGATCTGGACAACCCCGCCGATTCCGTATTCTGCGCCCATGGTGCGGGCTTTGTAGTGCCGTGGAGCGAGGTGCGCAGCCACATGCACGTGGAAAGCGGCTGGGGCAAGGCAAAGTCCGCCCGCCCGGAGACGCAGGCTGCGCCCCAGCGCCGCGCCGTGGCCTACCGCGCCACGCTGGAGGAGGATGCCGAGCTGCTCAAAATTTTTGAGCGCACCTACGGCCCCATCAAACGGGACCCGCTGGCGGCGTTCCGTCCGGTGCAAAAGACCGAACGCCCGGATTTTGCCGCTGAACAGTGGGAAATTGCCCCGGAGTATCTGCTGGTGGACGGCTACAACATCATTTTTGCGTGGGACGAGCTGAACGCGCTGTCAAAGGAAAGCTTGGACGCCGCCCGCCATCGGCTGATGGACATCCTGTGCAACTATCAGGGCTATCAGAAATGCGTGCTGATTCTGGTGTTCGATGCCTACCGCGTGCCCGGCAGCCCCGGCGCCATTGAGCAGTACCACAACATCCATGTGGTCTACACCAAGGAAGCTGAGACCGCCGATATGTTCATCGAGCGGGTCACCCATGAGATCGGCAAGAGCCGCCGCGTCCGCGTGGCGACCTCGGACGGTATGGAGCAGGTCATCATCCTTGGCCACGGCGCACTGCGCGTGTCCGCCCGGATGTTCCACGAGGAAGTGCAGAACGTGGAAAAACAGATCCGCGCCCTTGTGCAGGGACAGGCGTAAAGGCTATCCCGAAAAAAATCCTCTCTTGTGAAAAAGTCGGTTTGGAAAATCCGCAGATTTTCCAAACCGACAATCTTAAAATATTTATTCCGCTGAAGATGCCCAAAGCGCACGCGATGGGCATTCTAAATCGTCTGATTTTGAGCGTCAAATAACTTCTCCTGTGAAAATGGGCTAGCGGAACGCCCGCAGGCGTTCCGCTAGCCCGAGTTAAAATATCTTTTCCGCTAAAAAATGCCCAGAGTGAAACGGAGGGCATTCAAATCGTTCCACTGGAGGTGCACCCATGGCTGTGGAAATTACCGAAGAATTTGTCTGGCAGAGCATCCCGCGCCGTGCCCGGGACAGCCATAAGGGCACCTTTGGCAGTGTGCTGGCGGTGGCAGGCAGTGCTTTTTACCGGGGTGCTGCCCTGCTGGCGGCTGAGGGCGCACTGCGCACCGGGGCGGGCATCGTCACCCTTGCCAGCGTAGAACCGGTGGTCAGCGCAGCCGTCACCCGCCTGCCGGAGTGCTGCCTGTGCCCCTGTAAGGAGGGCGCACAGGGCGGCATTGCGCCGGAAAATGTGCCGCTGCTCCGGCGGCAGAAGGCTACCGTGCTGCTGCTGGGCCCCGGTCTTGGCGGCACGGCGCAAAGCGCCGCCCGGGCCACCGAGATCTGCACGCTGGTGCAGCAGCTGCTGCCCGGCTTTGCGGGCGCTGCGGTGCTGGATGCCGACGGTCTGAACGCCGCCGCGCAGCTGCTGGCCGAGGGTAAGCCCTTGCCGCACCCGGCGGGGGAACTGGTGGTCACCCCGCACCCCGGCGAGATGGCGCGCCTGACCGGCCTTTCGGCGGCAGAGCTTGCCGCCGACCGGCAGGGCATCGCCCTGCGCTATGCCAAGGCGTGGAACGCCGTGGTGGTGCTGAAGGGTGCACGCACCGTGGTGGCAAGCCCGGATGGGCGGGTGTGCGTGAACCCCACCGGCAACCCGGGGCTTGCCCGGGGCGGCAGCGGGGATGTGTTGGCGGGGATGCTGGCGGCGCTGCTGGCCTGCGGTCTGCCCGCCTACGAAGCCGCTGCCTGTGCGGTATATCTGCACGGTGCTGCCGCCGACCGTGCCGCCGCAAAGCGCGGTGAGTACGGAATGCTGCCCCATGATATCCTGTCGGAACTGGGCGCACTGTTTGCGGAAAACCAGAGATAAAAGAGAAAAGCGGCAACTGCACAAAACACCGTGCAGCTGCCACTTTTTTGGGGTAAAACGATTTGGAATGCCCTCCGCGTTGCTCTGGGCATATTCAGCGGAATGATTATTATAATTTGTGGTTCAGAAACGTCTGCGGACGTTTCTGAACCACTTTTTCACGCTAGGGGGCGTGATGGAAAACGGTAGTTGCAGCGCTTGTTTCCTGTGGAAACGGTTGCGCTGTAATAGAATCGCGCGCATTCTGTTCAGTGAAAATGGGATGCAGGGTGCCTACCGGATTTACCGGAACTGGTTTAGGTATTCCTCCACCGAGCGAGTCATCTCTTTGGAAAAATCGGAGTTATACTTGCGGTTGCAAAAGGCGGTGCACCACTGCTCAAAAGGCGCGTTGCCGGCCTTGTAGCCGAAAGTGTCCCGCAGCTCCGCGCCGTCCATGGTGTGGTAGCCGTTTTCGTGCACGATGTGCTCCATGGCGCAGCGCTGGGGCTTTACGCGGTCTTTCTGCTGCTGGGTGGGCCAACCGAACACCAGCATCACCGCCGGGAATACATAGTCCGGCAGGTGCAGCAGACTGCGCTGGGTGGCGCAGTTCTCCATGATATCCCCGATGTAGCACGAGCCGATGCCAAAGCTCTCGGCGGCGACTACGGCGTTCTGGGCGGCAATGGCGGCATCGGTGACTGCCAGCATCAAATCGCCCACACCCGGGGTGCGGGGCGTGCAGCCGACCTCTAAGTAGGCGTCGTACCATTTTTTGCAGTCGGCGCAGAACACCAGCACCAGCGGCGCTTTGGCGATAAAGGGCTGGTGGTCGCAGCTATCGGCCAGCGCTTCTTTCAGCGCCGGGTCGGTGATGTCTAAAATGGTATACAGCTGCTGACAGCCCGCAGAGGGCGCCTGTGCGGCAGCTTCCAAAATGGCCTGCTTCATCTCGGCAGGGATGGGCTTTTCTTCATACACCCGCACCGACTTGCGGTCGAACAGGCTTTGCAGGATGGGATTGCGCTCGGTCATGGGAACACCTCCGGTGTTGTGTTTATTCATAGTCGATGGGCAGGGTGGGCAGGCCGTTCAGTTCCAGCCCGGCGGTGTGCCCGGCAATGTACTGGTAGTAGCCCTGCGCTGCAATCATCGCGCCGTTGTCGCCGCAGAACTTCAGCTCCGGCAGGTAGACCTTTGCGCCCAGCTTTTGGGCACCGTCATTCACCAGCTGGCGCAGACGGCCATTGGCAGCTACGCCACCGGCAAGGCACACCTGCTTTGCCCCTGTATCGGCAGCAGCCAGCAGCAGCTTTTCGGCCAGAATGCCCGCAATGCGCTCCTGAAAGCTGGCGGCAAGGTCGGGCACGTTCACTTCCTCGTCCTTCATCTGCGCCTTGTTCACCTCGTTGAGCACGGCGGTCTTTAAACCGGAAAAGCTCACATTGTATTTGCCCTCCACATGGGGCACCGGCAGACGGTAGGCCTTGGGGTCGCCGGTCTTGGCGGCGGCGGCTACGCTGGGACCGCCGGGGTAGGGCAGACCCAGCGTGCGGGCTACTTTGTCAAAGGCTTCGCCCGCAGCATCGTCTACGGTGTGACCCAAAATGTGGTAGTGGGTGTAGTCCTGCACCTCCACGATGTGGCTGTGCCCGCCGGAGGCCACCAGACACAAAAAGGGCGGCTTGAGTTCCGGGTGGGTCAGGTAGAGCGCGGCGATGTGCCCCCGCAGATGGTGCACCGGCACCAGCGGCTTGCCCGCTGAATAAGCCAGACCCTTTGCGAAGTTCACGCCCACCAGCACCGCACCGATGAGCCCCGGCGCAAAGGTTACAGCCACAGCGTCCACGTCGTCCATGGTCTTACCGGCGTCCAGCAGGGCCTTTTTGACCGTAGCACTGATAAATTCGCAGTGGCGGCGGCTGGCGATCTCCGGCACAACGCCGCCGTACAGCGCCTGTTCCTTGACGCTGGTGGAGATGACGTTGCTCAGCAGATGCCGCCCGTCCTCCACCAGTGCAGCGGCAGTCTCATCACAGGTAGACTCGATTCCGAGAATGATCATTTTAGTGTGCCTCCAGCCAGTTTTTGCCTGCGTGCACATCGGTGCTCAGGGGCACCGCGTACTGCACGCAGCCTTCCATTTCCTCCCGCAGGATGCGGGCAGCCTGCTCGGCCTCCGTCTCCGGGGCCTCTACGATCAGTTCGTCGTGGACGGTCAGGATCAGGCGGCTGGCCATTTTTTCGTCCCGTAGGCGCTTCCACACCCGCACCATGGCCAGCTTGATCACATCCGCAGCAGTGCCCTGAATGGGGGTGTTGCGGGCCATGCGCTCGCCGCTGGCGCGCACGTTGAAGTTGGTGCTGGCCAGTTCCGGCAGGGTGCGGCGGCGGCCGAACAGGGTGGACACATAGCCGTTTGCCTTTGCGTCCGCGATGGTCTTGTCCATATAGCCGCTCACGCTGGGAAAAGCCGCCAGATAGTTTTTAAGGAAGGCGTCTGCCTCCTTCACGGTCACTCCGATATCCTTGGAAAGGCTGTACGCGCCCTTGCCGTACATGATGCCGAAGTTGATGGCCTTGGCCGAGGAGCGCAGCCGGGGCGTCACCTCGCTCTGCGGAATGCCGTAGATCTTGGCGGCGGTGCTGCGGTGGATGTCCTCGCCGTTCAAAAAGGCCTGCTGCATGTGTTCGTCCCCGGTGATGTGCGCCAAGATGCGCAGTTCGATCTGGCTGTAATCCGCGTCCACCAGCACACAGCCTGGCTTTGCAACAAAGTAGGCGCGCAGCTGGCTGCCCAGTTCGGTGCGGATGGGGATATTCTGCAGGTTGGGGTTATCGGAGGAGAGCCGTCCGGTGCGGGCTTCGGTCTGGTTAAAGGTGGAATGGATGCGCCCGTCCTCGCCGATGACTTTGAGCAGACCCTCCACATAGGTGGAGTTTAGCTTCTGGTAGGCGCGGTACTGCAAAACGTCCTCCACCAGTGGGTACTCACGCAGGCTTTCCAGCGTTTCGGCATCGGTGGACCAGCCGCGCTGGGTCTTTTTGCCGTGGGGCAGACCCATGGTGTCGAACAGCATCTCGCCCAGCTGCTTGGGGCTGTTGGGGTTGAAGGTGGCGCTGCCGGTCTCCATGTGGATGCGGGTCAGCACCTGTTCCAACTCCTCCCGCAGCTTTACGCCGAACTGCTCAATGCCGTCCTTATCCACCAGCACGCCGGTGCGGGTCATGTCGGCCAGCACCTGTGCCAGCGGGAACTCGATCTCGTTGTACAGCGCATCCTCGCCGCAGGCAGTGATCTCGGCCTTCATCCGGGCAAACAGGTCGGCCAGCCGTCCGGCATCCGGGTAATCGGTGCAGGTAAAGGCGGCAGCGGCCTTGTAGGCGGGGATCAGTTCGCTGATCTGGTATTTGGAGGCAGAAGCGTCCAGCAGATAAGCAGCCAGCTTGCCGTCCCAGACGATGCTGCTGCCCCAGCCGCCGGCAGCCATGGCTTTTGCGTAGAGGGGCGCAGCGTTGAACACATCCAGCGTCACATCGGCATTGTCCAGCAGACGCAGCAGCTCGGCATCCTCCAGCGGGTAGACGGTGGTATCCTGCACGGCGTACCAGCTTTCCGGCTGCAGTACCACGTTGCGGGTGCCCTGCTTGCCGGTAACGGCGGGGCGGGCGGCCACCAGATAATGCCCGGCGGGGGTCAGGGGCAGGGGAGCGAGGTCAGCCTCCGGCAGCTCCACGGTCTCTTCCTCGGCAGCGGCTTCCGGCGCTACGCCGTCCAGCCCGAACCGGGGGATCAGGGAGTGAATCTCCAGCTCCTGCAAAAGCCGCACGGCGGCGGGCTTGTTGCCCTCGCCCACGGTATAGGAACCCTCGGCGGTGTCGATGGGGGCATCGGTGCGGATGGTGCCCAGCGTGTGGCTCAGCTCAGCCATGGACTTATCTTCCAACAAGTGCTCCCGCTGCTTGGGTTTGATGCGCTTATCGTCGATGTTCTGGTACACGCCCTCCAGCGAGCCGAAGGCCTGCACCAGAGAAAGGGCAGTCTTTTCGCCGATGCCCTTCACGCCGGGGATATTATCCGAGGTGTCGCCCATCAGGCTCTTCACCTCGATCAGCTGCTTGGGCGCAAGACCGTATTTTTCCTGAATGGCGTCCTCGTCCATCACCACGGTCTTGCTGCGCCCCATTACGGTGGCGGCCAGCAGCACGGTGGTGCTCTCGCTCACCAGCTGCAGGCTGTCGCGGTCTCCGGTGGCAAGGAAGCAGTCGTCCTTGCGGGCGGCGCAGGCAGCAGCCAGCGTGCCCAGAATATCGTCCGCTTCCCAGCCCTCGGCGGTAACGGTGCGGTAGCCAAGGTCTGCCAGCAGCTGCTTGAGCACCGGCATCTGCTGCGCCAGCTCCTCGGGCATACCGTGGCGGGTGGCCTTGTAGCCATCGTACATTTTATGCCGGAAGGTGGGAGCTTTCAGGTCAAAAGCCACAGCCACCTCGTCCGGCTGGCACTCCTTGAGCAGGGAGAGCAGAATGTTCAAAAAGCCATAGATGGCGTTGGTATAACGTCCGTCCTTGGTGGTCAGCAGCTTGATGCCGTAAAAAGCGCGGTTGGCAATGCTGTTGCCGTCAATGACCAGTAAACGCATAATGCAGTTCCTCCATTGCGTAATTTCACATCTTATAGTATAGCACAAAACCGTACCGCGCGGGAGCTTTTTGCGTAAAAAAGGAAATGCTCCGCATTTCATTGTGCATTCACGCGTGAAAATGGTCTGGTGGAACGTTGACAGGCGTTCCACCAGACCGAAATCATAAATTCCGCTGCCTATGCCCAGAGCAGCGCGGAGGGCATTTCAAATCGTCCTGCCGCAAAAAGCTGCCGCACAAGCTGTGCAGCAGCCTTACCGATGTGTGGCTTATTCCTCGATGCGGATGGCGCTTACCGGGCAGCTCTGGGCTGCGGTGACGGCCTGCGGCACCTCCTCCGGCGGGATGGGGCCGGGCTCTGCCACAGCCAGAACCCCCTCCATGCGGAACACTGCGGGGCACAGCCCGGCGCACTGGGTACAGCCGATGCACAGCTCAGGGTCTACGAATGCGTTCATGCAAACACCTCCTTTGCGGAAAGCATTGCCCGTTTTGCCGCAAATTATGCCTATGCAAGCGGTTTGCGGTGTGGTACAATAAGACCGCCGGGAACCGGCAGGAGGAGATAAGATGAATATCCAGATCTTTGGCACGAGCAAGTGTTTTGATACCAAAAAGGCGCAGCGCTATTTTAAGGAGCGCGGCATCAAGTTCCAGATGATCGACCTGAAGGAAAAGGGCATGAGCCGGGGCGAGTTTGATAACGTGGCGCGCGCCTTGGGCGGCTGGGAAAAGCTGGTTGACCCGGCGGCAAAGGATAAGCAGACCCTTGCTTTGCTGGACGCGCTGGTGGACTGGCAGAAGGAGGACAAGCTGTTTGAAAACCAGCAGCTGTTCAAGACCCCCATTGTGCGCAACGGCCGCAAGGCCACCGTGGGCTACCAGCCCGAGATATGGAAGGACTGGGAATAAAAAGCCTGCTTTCACAAAAAAACCACCGGTACAGGTTTTGCACTCTGCGGCCGGATGTGGTATACTGTTGGGTAAACTAAAAACTTTGGGAGACTCAGACCAATGAAAAATACGATCACCCCGGAAGAACACGCCCGGATCAAGCGCCGCCGCTGGCGGCAGACCTTGGGTCTGCTGATCACGGTGCTGGTGCTCATCGGGTTTATCACGGTGCTGCGGGCCGGTGTGGGCCTTGTGGCAAACCTGTTTGATGATACCGCACAAAAGCAGGAATACGAGGACAAGCTGGAAGGCCTGGTATTGTTCGACCCCATGCCCTTTGAAGGCATTGAGAACATCGACGACCTGACCCTGCGGGAAGCAGCCGTGTGGGGCTGCGTGTACAGCATTCAGGAGACGCAGGGCGGCTTTGAAAACTACAACACCGACCCCGAGACCGAGCAGCTGCTGCTACCCTCGGTGGAGGTGGACGCCTATCTGGCAAAGCTGCTGGGCCCCGGCTTCAAGCTGACCCACCGCAGCTTTGAGATGGAGGATATGACCGTCGAGTTTGACGAGACGACTCAGTGCTACAAGATCCCCATCACCGGTACGGTGGGCTACTACCGCGCCACCGTGGTCAAGCTGTTCAAGCGCAGCGGCAAGCTGCACGTCACCGTGGGCTACATCCCCACCGCTAGCGCGGACGACAGCATCATCAACCCCTCCTCGGACACCCCCACCAAGTATATGGATTACCTGTTCGAGCGCCAGAGCGGCAGCTGGTATCTGACCGGCCTGACCGAGAGCGAGACCAAGCCCGAAAGCGCCGCAAGCTCCGCTGCCGCGCAGCCGGAACCCATGGCGGAAAGCGATGTGCAGGACGCCATTCTGGCCACTGCCGGAGATTCCGTTGCAGCAGATTCGGCTGCCTCGGCTGTGCAGCCGGAGGCGCAGGCAGAAACGGGCGCAGACAGCGCCGTGGCAGAATCCCCCGCCGCTGAAGATGCCGCCAGCACCGCAGCGTAAAATGCAAACACAAAAGGGACCGTTGCACAGCTTTTGTGCAGCGGTCCCTTTTATCGTGGAACGATTTTGTTTTAGCTGATAGTTTGCCGGAGCGAAAGCCTTCCCCCAGCCGGGGGAAGGTGGCGCGTAGCGCCGGATGAGGGTGCGGGTGAGCAGTGGCTATCGGTGCGCCCTCATCAGTCACCTGTGGTGACAGCTTCCCCCGTCCGGGGGAAGCCTTCAGAGGAACCGGAGGTTTTTAATTGCGTGACAAAGCTGTTTTTTTTTACGTTTTATTTCAAATCAAACCGTACCACTACCAGCCGGTACCACAGGTAGGGCACCATGTTCCAGATCATCCACAGTTCCATCAGGATGTAGTTGGGCAGGTCTTTCAGGCGGAAGGGGCGTTTGCCCAGCTTGCCCGCTTTGAGCAGGGCAAAGGCCTCGTGCATACCCTTGTCCCAAGCATCGCCAAAGCCCTGCTTGTGGAACTTGTAGCACTTGAGCAGATAGCCCAGCGCCAGCGGAATAAAATTGAGCACCAGCATCAGCAGCGGCTCGTTTTTGAGCGGCAGCAGAATGCTGTTGCGGCCGCTCTGCTGGCTTTTAAAGGCGTTGTAGCGCACTGCGCCGGTGCTGGCACCGCAGATGTGGTAGCACTTGGCAGTGGGGCAGAGCACATTCTTGTACCCGGCATTGTTGGCGCGCCAGCTCAGGTCTACATCCTCAAAGTAGGCAAAAAAGTTTTCGTCAAAGCCGCCGATCTCGTCCAGAATGCTTTTGCGGTACAGCGCTGCGCCGCCGCAGGCCGAGAAGATGCGCTTTTGCTTGGTGTAGCGGCTGACGCGGCGGCCATCGCCGGTCTTGCAGGCAAAGCCCATCCATGTTACATAGTCCCCGGCATCGTCGGCTAGTTCCCGCTCAAAGTGCCGGATCATTAAGCTTTGCACCGCAAAGATCTTGGGATCCGCATCGGCGGTGCGCAAAAGCTCGGCCAGCCACTGCGGCTCGGCAAAGGCGTCATTGTTGAACAGCACCACATACTTGCTCTGCGCCCGGGCAATGCCCTGATTCACTGCGTGGGAAAAACCGGTGTTGCGTCCGTTTTCAATCAGGGTAAAGTTGGGGCGGGTACAGTAGCTGCGCGCCTGCGCAAGACTTTCGTCGGTGGAGCCGTTGTCCACCACGATCAGGTCAAAATCCTGCTCGGTCTGGGCGTAGATGGACTCGATGGAGTCCTTCAGCCAGCCCTTGCCGTTGATGTTTGGGATAATGATGGTCGCTTTTATCATAAAAGTTACTCCTGTTTTCGTCAATTACAGAGAGAGTATATCATATTATCGCAAAAATGCAAACCTCTCGGATAACGCCTGCCCTCGTTTGCAAGGCAATGCCCGGGGAGCTGTGACAGAATTGGCTAAAAAAAATTGTATGAACCCCTTGACACAATCTGAAAAATGAGTATTATTGTATTAGGCACTTAACACAGAAACACAAAATGCAGGGAGGGCTACGATGAGTGAACAATTTGATTCCAGCCGTCCGATCTATGCGCAGCTGGTAGAGCGGTTGAAGGCGAAGATCCTTGCGGGGACATACCCGCCCGGAGGACATCTTGACTCGGTGCGGGATATGGCCGCAGCCGCAGGGGTGAACCCGAATACCATGCAGCGTGCGCTGGCACAGCTGGAAACGGAGGGGCTTGTCCGGACCGAACGGACGGCGGGCCGCTATGTGACGGAGGATACCATGTTGATCGAACAATTGCGTGCCGCGACCGCGGAAAAGTTCGCGGAAGAATTTCTGGAAAAGATGCGGGGCATCGGGTACAGCCCGGCGCAGGTCGCCGAATTGCTGGCCCGTCAGACGAAAGGAGAACCGAATCATGAGTGAACTTCTGACCTGTGAAGGGCTGACAAAACACTACGGCGCAAAAACCGCGCTGGACGGTGTGGATCTGCACATCGGCTTTGGGAAGATCGTTGGCCTGCTGGGGCCGAACGGCAGCGGCAAGACCACCCTGATCAAACTGGCAAACGGTCTGCTGCAGCCTGACAGCGGCAGCATCCGGATCGCCGGGATGAAGCCCGGCGTGGAGAGCAAGGCAATCGTATCCTACCTGCCCGATGCCGACTGGCTTCCCGGCTGGATGCGGGTAGAGCAGCTGGTGGAGATGTTTGGGGACTTCTATAAGGACTTCGATCCGGCCCGGGCGAATGAGATGCTGGCAAATCTGGAACTTTCCCCCAAAGACGTCCTCAAGACCCTTTCCAAGGGCAACCGGGAAAAGGTGCAGCTCATCCTTGCCATGAGCCGGAATGCCCGGCTCTATCTGCTGGATGAACCCATCGGCGGCGTGGACCCGGCGGCACGGGATTATATCCTGCACACCATCCTGTCCAATTACAGCAAGGACGCGACCGTCCTCATCTCGACCCACCTGATCGAGGATATCGAGCCGGTGCTGGATGAGGCCATCTTCCTGAAAGAGGGAACGGTCTTTGCTCACCGCAGTGTGGATGAGATCCGTGAGAATGAGGGAATGAGCGTGGACACATATTTCCGGGAGGTATTCAAATGCTGAAAAATCTGTTGAAGTATGAATTCCGGGCGACCGGACGGACCTATGGCAGCCTGTATCTGGTCTGGTTGCTGGTTGCGCTGGCAATGGGGATCTCGATGCGGGACGAAGTCTGGGACAATGGCAGCAGCCAGATCTGGGCATACCTGATGTTTGCCTACTTTGCCATCGGGGTTGCCATCGGAGTGGTCTGTATTGTGACGATCATCCAGCGGTTCACCAAAAATCTGTTGGGGCGGGAGGGCTATCTCATGCACACCCTTCCGGTCCATCCAGAGCAGCTGGTTGCGTCCAAACTCATTTCCAGCATGGTCTGGGTGATCTGCAGCGGAGTGGTCGGGATCCTGTCCGTCCTTCTGATGCTGGTCGGCCTGTGCGCCTTCGAGGATTCCAAAACGGTCATCAATGGGGAGACGATCACGACGGGCTGGGGCGATGTCCTGAAATTCAGCTGGAAGGCGATCCAGAGCATCGGCGGTGAATTCTGGAGCGAGCTGGCGTGGATCATCGTCCTTGGTCTGGCGGGCGTTGCAGTCCTCATCCTCTGTATCTACGCCGCCTGCATGATCGGGCATCAGTTCAGGAACCATTCCACGATTGCCAGCATTCTGGCCTTCTTCCTGTTGCAGCTGATTCAGGGCAAACTGGATGCAGGCGGCGGGATCCGGGTGATCGTTGGCTCTGTGGCAGCGATGCCGATGGCTTATTCCGCCAGCGGCAATCTCTGGCTCGTCCTTCTTGTAACGATTCTGATCGGCGCAGTCTATTTTGTCCTTACCAGCTGGCTGATGAAAAATAAGCTGGATCTGGAATAAGCATAAAAACCAAACCCCGGCCGTTGCAGATGAAACATACTGCAAAGGCCGGGGTTTATGCGGGAAAATTATTTTGCGAGAGCGGCTTTGATGTTGGACAGAATAGTGTCGTGATCCTCAGCGCAGACCAGAACCACCTCGCCGGTGGGGGCTACGGTGACGGTAGCGGCCTTGGCCACGAGGTACTGATCCTCCAGATAGTGCTCCATGGACTGCTGCTCGCTGGTAACATAGGCTTCCAGTGCGGCCTTTACCTCATCGGTCTTGCCCTCGGCAGGCTTTACGATGGCAACGGCGTAGCTGCGCACCATCATGCCGGAAATGCTGGCGGCAAAGGTGGTATACTGGCCGTCCTCCAAATTCAGCAGGGGCATCAGGATGTCCCGGATCTCCTCGTCCAGCTGGTCGGCCTCGTACTCGGCGCTGTAACCGTCAATAGCGGTAAACTTGCCGTCCTCGCCCTTGGTAAAGATCATATCATACTCGTTGTCCTCGTCGCTGCGGGCGTCGTGGATGATCTGGGAGTAATCCTTGGGTGTGGAGCTGTCGGCCTTGCTGCCGCCGGAGCAGCCAACCAGAGTAAACAGGGTCAGCCCTGCCAGCAGGGCGGCGATGAATTTTTTCATAGTATTGCATTTCCTTTCATAGTGCTGTGTGTGGAAGGTGCAGCCGGGCGCACACGTTACAGGTATTGTGTGCCGGTTTTGGGCTGCTATTCTGGATACGAACCACCGCACCGCAAAATTGCAGGGAAAAAGTAACAGTTTTATGAACAGCGCCTGCTTACAGCATCAAAGCGTCCAGATCGCCATGGTTCACCGGGGTGGACAGGATGATCTGGGTGCTGGTGGTGCCCAGCTTCTGAAACTGCAAAATCAGGTGCTCCAGCTGCGCCATGCTGCCGCAGCTGACCTTGACCAGAAAAGTGTACGCACCGGTAACGTGGTAGCACTGCAGCACCTCGCGGCTGTTCTGCAGCAGCTCCAGAAAAGCATCCTGCTTGGAGGGGGCAACCGAAAGGCTGATGAGCGCATCCACATACATCCGGTCTGCCGGACGGTTCAGCGTGACGGTATAGCCGCTGATGATGCCGTCCGTTTCCAGCTTATGGATACGGCTGGAGACTGCCGGGCTGGTAAGCGACACCTGCTCCGCAATTTCTTTGACGGGCATCCGTGCATTTTTGGCCAGAAGGGTAAGGATTTTGCGGTCAAGATCGTCCATGAGAAGAGCCTCCTTCAAAAATATGTTGGATTGTATAAAATTTTCTGAAAGTAAAGTTTTTATGTTGTGCAAACCCACAGAAATGGAATAAAATTTCGTTTCTGAAATTCTATGTTAATTATATAAAGTTTTTGCAAAAAAGTAAAGTATTATTTTAAAGCAAAATCCGAAAATCCTGTTTGACAAGAAAAGAAAAACGGGTATAATACATCATGCAAGGCAGCGCAACGCACAAAAGCCTGCCAATGATATTGAGATTCACCACTTTATATACTTTCCCACCCCTCTATACACAAAAACCCGCTGCCAGGCGGGTTTTTGTGTTTGTTGGGGCTTTTTTCTTTTTGTAAAAAAGCAGTGGTAGACAACGTACTTGCCCAGTGAAACTGCTGTTTCCGGTCACGACCCCCACCCGTGAAAATGCAATCCCGGAAAGTCCGCAGACTTTCCGGGATTGCTCTATATCAAAATACTATTCCGCTGAACATGGTCAGAGCGCAGCGGAGACCATTAAAATCGTTCTGCCTGCCCGTTAAACCAGATAGCCCTCAAAGCAGTGCAGGTCCTCGGTCTTGACGATGCCCTCCAGATACAGCCCGTCCTCCCGGTATTCCTCCACCTGTACGCTGCCGCGCTCCCGCATGGGGGCGGCAAGCCCCAGCTTGTCGTAGGGCAGCAGCACCCGGATGGTGTGCACCCGGTCGCTGAGCAGCTCGTCCAGCTTTTGCAGCAGCTTGTCCAGCCCGTAGCCGGTCTTGGCACTGGTCAGCAGAATGTCGGGGTCAAAGCTCAGGGTGTTGGGTTTGTCGCACTTGTTGTACACGGTCAGGCGGGGGATGTCGGCGCAATCCAGCCCGTCCAGCACCTCGTCGGTGACGGAAAGCTGTTCCTCGCGCTGGTCGTCCCCGGCGTCTGCCACCCGGATGATCACATCCGACCATGCGGCTTCCTCCAAGGTGGACTTGAAGGCCTCCACCAGATTGTGGGGCAGGCGGGACACAAAGCCGACTGTGTCCACCAGCAGCACCGCCATGCCGCTGGGCAGCACCAGCTTGCGGCTGGTGGGGTCCAGTGTGGCAAACAGCATATCGGCTTCGGCTACGCTGGGGCCGCACAGGGCGTTCATCAGGCTGGATTTGCCCACGTTAGTGTAGCCCACAAGGCTTACCACCGGCATGCCGGTCTTGGCGCGGGCCTTGCGGCTCTCGCCCCGGCGCTTTTCCATCTCGGCAAGTTTTTCGGCCAGCGCATCAATGCGGGCGTGCACATGGCGGCGGTCCAGCTCCAGCTTGGTCTCACCGGCACCGCGGCGGGCACCGCCGCCGCCGCCACCACCGCCGCCCTGACGGCTCAGCGCCTCGCCCATGCCCTGCAGGCGGGGCAGACGGTAGCGCAGCAGCGCCAGTTCGGTCTGTAGCTTGCCCTCGTTGGTCACGGCGCGGCTGCGGAAAATTTCCAAAATCAGCATGGTGCGGTCGATGACCTCCAGCCCGCCCAGCGCGTTGGAGATGTTGCGGATCTGGCTGCCGGTCAACTCGCCGTCAAACACGGCGCATTCCGCACCCAGCGTCTGGGCGGCAAGGGAAGCTTCTTCCAGCTTGCCGCTGCCCAGCACGATGCCGGTCTCCGGGGTCTGGCGTTTCTGGGTGATCTGCGCCACGGCTTCCATGTGGTTGGCCTCGCATAGGGCAGAAAGCTCTGCCAGACTGCGCTCGCAGTCCCACAGTCCCTGATCCAGTGCCAGCAGAACCACCTTTGTGGGAGGGGTCTCGGTCAGAATATCATAAAGTTCGCTCAAAGTAAGTCCTTTCTGTTATCGTAGTGCTCTTTTGTCAGCAGATAGCACCGGCATTCCACCGGCGTTCCGTCAAATTTGTGGTAAACATCGTTGTGGTGGTACACAAAACCGGCCTTTTCCATCACCCGGCCGCTGGCGGGGTTCTGCACCGCATGACAGCAGGTGAGGAAGGCACCGCCCACCTGATGGAACCAGAAATCAACCACGGCTTGCAAAGCTTCGGTGGTAAAGCCCTTGCCCCACCACTTCTGCCCGATGCAGTAGCCCGGCTCCCAGATGCCGCCGGAGAGGTCCAGCCCCGGCCATTTGGTCTTTTGCTGCGGCTCACCCAGCAGGGCGTTGTATATGGAGATAGAGCCGAACGCCTGCCCGGTGGCCTTTTCCACCATAGCCCACTGGTAGTAATCGGGGTTTGGATACAGCTCCGCCCACGCCGAAAGCAGCTCCCGGGTCTCGGCGGGGATTTTGTGCGGCTCCCAGCGCAAAAACCGGGTCACAGCCGGGTCATTTGCCCAGTTTTCGTACATCTGCGGGGCATCCTGCGGCAGCAGGCGGCGCAGCAGCAGACGGTCGGTCTCCAACTCAAGTGTGCCGGTGTGGCGCATGATCCATCCTCTCCCTTTCCTCAAAAGATATTCCTAAGATAGCACAAAAACAGCCGCACCGCAAGCGAAATCAAGAAAAGCGCTTGACCGGATGGGTGAACTACGATAAACTGAAAAATGAAATCTTTTTATAGGAAAGGGAAAGTACCGATGTTAGATGTGCGCAAACTGTTAGCCCAGCGGCCGCTGCTGTTCGATGGCGGCATGGGTACCTATTATAAAGCAAAACCGGGACAGGAGTGTGAGCAGGCAAACCTGACCGACCCCGAGGGCATTCTGGCAGTGCACCGGGCGTATCTTGCCGCCGGAGCGGACGCCATCAAGACCAATACCTTCAGCCTGCCGCGTCTGGCGGCGGCGCAGCAGCCGGGCTGGGAGCAGCTGGCAGATGCGGGTTGGCAGCTGGCTGCAAAGGCCGCCGGGGAGACCGGCGCGGCAGTATTCGCCGACCTTGGCCCCGCACCGGATACCGAGAACCTCCCGGCGGAACAGGTGTATCTTGCCGTGGCAAAGCGCTTTGCCCTGCTGGGCGCACGGAATTTTCTGTTCGAGACCCTGAGCGCCGAGGACGGTGTGCTGGAAGCGATTCGTGCGCTGAAGCAGACCGTGCCGGAGGCCTTTGTGCTGGTATCCTTTGCGGTGCTGCCGGACGGCTATACTCGCGAGGGCCGCTATTGTGCAGAGCTGGTGCGCCGCATGGCGCAGAGCGGTGTGGTGGATGCCGTAGGCTTGAACTGCGTATCTGCCCCGGGCGCGATGCGGGCACTGGTGCAGCAGCTGGGAGATGCAGGGCTGCCGCTTTCGGTCATGCCCAACGCAGGCTACCCGGTGGTGGCGCGGGCACAGGTGCGCTATCAGGGCAAGCCGGAATATTTTGCCCGGGAGCTGAGCCGCCTTGCAACCGAGGGCGTGCGCATTCTGGGCGGCTGCTGCGGCACAACGCCGCAGCACATTGCTGCCCTGCGCACCGCGCTGGATGCTCTGCCGGAAACACTGCCCGCCGCCCCGGCGGCAAAGCCCGCCGCCGCTGTGAAGCCTGCGGTGGAAACGGACGATGCCTTTTTGCGCAAGCTGCGGGCCGGGCAGCGGGTCATTGCGGTGGAGCTGGACTCCCCCAAGGACGCTGATCTGACTGCCTATCTCGAGGGTGCCCGCCGCCTGCAGGCCGCCGGTGCGGACTTGCTGACCGTTGCAGACTGCCCCATTGCCCGGGCGCGGATGGATTCCTCGCTGGTGGCGTGCCGGGTGCACCGGGAGCTGGGCATGAACGTTTTGCCCCACATGACCTGCCGGGACCGCAACCTGAACGCCACCAAGGCGCTGCTGCTGGGACTGTACGCCGAGGGCGTGCGGGAGGTGCTGGCCATTACCGGCGACCCCATCCCCACCGCCGAGCGGGACGAGGTGAAAAATGTGTACCAGTTCAACTCCCGCAAGCTGGCGCAGTATATCGTATCGCTGGCCGGGGAAGGGCGGGAGATGCCCAGCCCTATCACTGTGTTCGGTGCGCTGAACCTGAACGCCCGTAATTTTGAGGTGGAACTGCGCCGCGCCGCAGAAAAGCTGGAAAACGGCATGAGCGGCTTCCTTACCCAGCCGGTGCTGTCGGCACAGGCGGTGGAAAACCTGAAAAAAGCCCGGGAAACGCTGGGCGAGCGGGCAAAAATTCTGGCGGGCATCCTGCCGGTGGTCAGCCAGCGCAACGCCATCTTTATGGAAAACGAGGTCAACGGCATCCATGTGGACGAGGCCATCATCCAGAAGTTTGAGGGGCTGGACCGCGCCGCAGGCGAGGAGCTGGGCTTGGAAGTTTCGGTGCAGGCTGCCAAGGCAGCTGCACCCTATGCGGACGGCTTTTACCTGATGACCCCCTTCAACCGGGTGGCGCTGATGGAGCGGCTCATTGCCCGCCTGCGCACGGAGGTGACGGATTGAACAACCAAGAACGAGCACCGGAAGGGGAAAAAGCACCGCTGCTCAGCATTATCGTGCCGGTGTATAAGGTGGAAAACTATCTGCCCAAATGTATCGATTCCATTCTGGCGCAGACCTTTACGGACTTTGAGCTGATCCTTGTGGAGGATGGCTCGCCGGACAATTGCCCTGCGCTGTGCGATGCCGCTGCCGCAAAAGATGCCCGCATCCGGGTGCTCCACCAGAAAAACGGGGGACTATCGGCCGCCCGCAACGCCGGGTTGGACGCGGCAAGGGGCGCATGGATCGGCTTTGTGGATTCGGATGACTACATTGCACCGGAAATGTACGAAGCACTGTACCAAGCCGTGCAAAGCACCGGGGCAGACCTTGCCCTGTGCGATTACGCCGAGGTGGACGAGGCGGGGGCACCATGCCAGTCGATGCACATTCGTCTTGAAAAAAAGGACTTTACCGGGCGGGATTTACTAAAAAATGCCACGGATTCGATGATCCAGCCTGCGTGGAACAAGCTGTACCGCCGCGCTATTTTTGCGCAGCTGCGCTACCCGGAGGGCAAGCTGAACGAGGACCTGTTTCTGATCCCGGAGGTCTGTTTGCAGATCCAGAAGGCCGTGGTGGTGCCAAAGGCGCTGTATTATTATGTGCAGCGCGGCGGCAGCATTATGAGCGGCAATAAAACGCTGCGCCATTTTGATGCTGCCGAGGCAGCACAGCGGTATTGGGACTGTCTTGTGGAAAACGCTGCATACGATGCACTGGCAAATGCGGCAAAGTTTACGATGGGCAGCGTGAGCCGGGTATACCGGCAGCTGCCCCCGGCGCTGCGCAAGGAAGCCCGCAGCCGGGAAATGCTGCGGATGCAGTTTGAGGTGGTCAACCGCACCCGGCGGTACTGCGCCGTTCCGGGCGGGCTTTGGCTGCAAAGCTGGCTGCTGTGGCACTTCCCGCAGACATACATCCGGTTGCGGGAACGCAAGGGCTAAGAAAAGAGAAAAAACGCATGAGAACACGCTATTCTATCATCAACATGATGGTCAACGTCGGCGGGCAGTTTCTGACGATGCTGCTGTCCTTTATCAACCGGATGGTGTTCATCCACTGCCTTTCGGCTGCCTATCTGGGCGTCAGTGGTCTGTTTACCGATGTGCTCAGCATCCTCAATTTTGCAGAGCTGGGCATCGGTACAGCCATGGTGTTCAGTATGTACGAACCGGCAGCCAGGGACGACGAGCAGAAACTGGCGCGGCTGATGAACCTGTATAAGTGGATGTACCGGGCAGTGGCCGCCTCGGTGCTGCTGTTCGGGCTGGTGCTGCTGCCGTTTCTGCCCCACCTCATCAAGGGCGGCGAGGGCATTGAGAATATCCCCCTGATCTACATGATGTATGTGCTCGGTTCAGCAAGCTCCTATCTGCTGAACTATAAAAGCTCCATCTATCAGGCCTACCAGAAAAGTTATATCTGCACCGGTTGGGTTCTGGTGTGCGAGTGCATCCGCACCGTTGTGCAGATCGTGGCATTGCTGCTGACGGGCAACTTTATCCTGTACCTTGCCATCCAGCTGGTGGTGCAGTTTATACCCAATATTATGATCTCCCGCATGGTGGATAAGGAATTCCCCTACCTGAAGGAATGCCGGGAGCTGCCGGAAAGGGAGGAGCGCAACGGCATCCTGAAAAACATCGGTGCCATGAGTATGCACAAGCTGGCAACCGTCATCGTGCGCAACACGGACAGCCTGCTGATGTCCTCCTTCATCGGTCTGGCAACGGTGGGGCTTTACTCCAATTACCGGTTGGTGATCAATGCACTGAACAACCTGATGAGCAAGGTCGTTACGGCTTTTTCTGGCAGCGTGGGCAACTTTGCGGCACTGGAAAACTCCGACCGGCTGTATCAGGTGTATAAAGAAATGGACTTTCTCTTTTTTGTGCTGTCCGGCTACCTGACCGGCGGGCTGATGATGCTGTTCAACCCCTTGATCGCTCTGCTGTTTGGCAGGGAATACTGCTTCCCGATGACGACCGTTGCGGTCATTGTGACGGAATTTTACATCACGCGGATGCGGCAGACGAACCTGTTGTTCCGGGAGGTCATGGGACTGTTCTGGAACGACCGCTATAAGGCTGTGGCAGAGTCTGTTATCAATCTGGTAGTCTCCCTTGTGCTGGTGCAGCGGTACGGTGTGACCGGCATTATTGGGGGCACCATCATCAGCACGCTGTGCACCTGTGCTTGGATAGAGCCTTATATCTTTTTGAAATACGGCGTTCAGGAGGAGTGGCAGCAGAAATACCGGGCCTATTTTGCGGAGTATTTGAAGCGGCTGCTGCTTACGGCAGCGGTCTCGGCGGCAGCAATGCTCTGGGTGCAGCGCTGCCCGGTGGGCAACTTTGGTGTTTTTATTCTGGACGGTGTGCTTTACACAGCCGTATTCGCAGGGCTGATCGTGCTGGTCTATCATGGCAGTGCGGAGTATGCAGCGCTGAAGCAGCGCGGGTTGGAGATCTTGAAAAGGAGAGCGGGATGAATACAGAAAAAAGCCCCCTGATCTCGATAATCGTACCGGTCTACAAGGTGGAAAAGTATCTGGCGGCGTGTCTGGACAGCCTGCTGGCGCAGACCTACCGGAATTTTGAGCTGATCGTTGTAAACGATGGCTCGCCGGATGGCTGCTGGCAGATCATGCAGCGCTATGCGGCACAGGATGCCCGGGTGCGTGTTTTTAGCAAGGAAAACGGCGGGGTATCCTCGGCACGCAATTTTGGCTTGGATGTGGCAAGGGGCGAGTACATCGGCTTTGTGGATTCCGATGACCTTGTGCTGCCGCAGTATCTGGAATGGCTGTACGATGCTTTGTGCAGCTGCGGAACCCGGATGTCTATGTGCCGCTACCGCAGCATACAGGAAAACGAGACTCTGTGGACGGTGACGGAATGTCCGGCACCGCAGCGGATCACGGCGGAAAACTACTCGTGGATGCGGGAATGGAGCGGCGGGCACTGCTGGCGGATGCTGACCCACCGGGAGATATTACGGGATATCCGTTTTGACCCGGCGCTGCTTTATGGGGAGGATACCCTGTTTTTTGTAACGGAATTCCTCAAGGCAGGCAGTCTGGCGTTTTTGAACTGCCCGCTCTATGCCTACCTTGAACGGCCGGGTTCTGCCGTGCGGCAGAAGCCGAGCCTGCGCTTTTACACGGCGGCGCTGGCGTGGGAACGGGTCTGGCAGCTGGCAAAGGAGCAGCCGGACCCCTTCCGCAGCACTACGGATCAGCGCTGTATCATGTCCTGCGCAGAGGTGTATTTCCGGCTGGTCAACCAGCCGGAGCGGGACCCGGAAAAGGAAAAAACACTGCTGGAGCTGGCAAAGACGCACCGCCGCGCTGCGTGGAAGATCCCGCCAGAGCACAAAAGCCAGAAGCTGCAGGCGCTGATGGTGAGCTACTGTCCGCATCTGGGTGCACGGGTGTGGAAACTGGTGCGTTGGGTGAAAGGTTTGAAAAACTGATTGACAAATCTCACAAAAAACGCTATATTCTTTTTATAAATGCGTTGAAAAAGAGTGTGCATCGTCTGGAGCCGCACAGAGAGCCGGGGGCAGCTGAAAACCCGGCGGGATACCGGCGGGGCACTGTCACTTTGGAGCAGAAGCGGTGAGCCTTGCCGGTAAGCCGCTTTCGGGTCTGCCCTACGTTACAGGGGCATCAAGGGGCGCGGAGCTTTCCGCGCAATTTGGGTGGTACCGCGGTTATGTATTTACAGCCGTCCCATGGAACGCTCCGTGGGGCGGCTTTTTGCGTCCCACTTCATCAAATTTTTGGGAGGACACTATGAAAGAACTTGCAAAGCAGTACGATCCCAGTCAGGTGGAAGATCGTATCTACCAGTTCTGGCTGGATGGCGGCTACTTCCACACGAAGGCCGATCCGGACAAGAAACCTTATACCATCGTGATGCCGCCGCCGAACGTTACCGGTCAGCTGCACATGGGTCATGCGGTGGACAACACCATGCAGGATATCCTCATCCGCACCAAGCGGATGCAGGGCTATGCCGCCCTGTGGGTGCCCGGCACCGACCACGCCTCCATTGCTACCGAGGCTAAAGTCGTGGAGGCCATGCGCGCCGAAGGCCTGACCAAGGAGATGGTCGGCCGCGACGGTTTTCTGGAGCGTGCCTGGGCATGGAAGACCAAGTACGGCAACCGCATCGTCAGCCAGCTGAAGAAGCTGGGCAGCAGCTGCGACTGGGAGCGCGAGCGCTTTACCATGGACGAGGGCTGCTCTGAGGCTGTCAAGGAAGTGTTCGTGCGCCTGTACGACAAGGGCTTGATCTACCGCGGCAACCGCATGGTCAACTGGTGCCCCCACTGCAACACCTCCATCTCCGATGCCGAGGTGGAGTACGAGGAGAAGGACGGCAGCTTCTGGCACCTGCTGTACCCGGTCAAGGAGACCGGCGAGATGCTGGAGCTGGCCACCACCCGCCCCGAGACCATGCTGGGCGATACCGCCGTGGCAATCAACGGCGAGGACCCCCGCTACGCACATCTGCACGGCTGCCACGTGGTGCTGCCCCTGCTGAACAAGGAAATCCCCATCGTCTGCGATGAGCACGCCGATATGACCAAGGGCACCGGTGTCGTGAAGATCACCCCTGCCCACGACCCCAACGACTTTGAGGTGGGTCTGCGTCACGACCTGCCCATTGTGCGCGTGTTTACCTACGACGGCCACATGACCGGCGCTGCCGACAAGGCCGCCGCCGATGCGCTGTTTGCCGCCGGCAAGAACACCGTCAACGAGCCTCAGGTACTGGACTGCGGCAAGTACGCCGGCATGACCACGCTGGAAGCCCGCAAGGCCATTCTGGCCGACCTGAAGGAGGGCGGTTTCCTGAAGGAGATCGAGCCTCTGAAGCACGAGGTGGGCACATGCTACCGCTGCCACTCCACCATCGAGCCCATGGTCTCCAAGCAGTGGTTCGTCAAGATGGAGCCGCTGGCAAAGCCCGCCATCGAGAGCGTGGAGAAGGGCGAGATCAAGTTTGTGCCCGAGCGCTTTACCAAGAACTATATGAACTGGATGAAGAACACCCGTGACTGGTGCATCAGCCGCCAGCTGTGGTGGGGTCACCAGATCCCGGCTTGGTACTGCGATGACTGCGGCGAGACCGTGGTGGCAAAGTCCGCTCCCTGCACCTGCCCCAAGTGCGGCGGCACAAAGCTGACGCAGGACCCCGACACGCTGGATACCTGGTTCTCCTCTGCGCTGTGGCCCTTCAGCACGCTGGGCTGGCCCAACGAGGACAGCGCTGACCTCAAGTATTTCTACCCCACCAACACCTTGGTCACCGGCTACGACATCATCGGCTTCTGGGTCAGCCGCATGATCTTCTCCGGTCTGGCTTACACAGGCAAGGCACCCTTTGATACGGTCTGCATCCACGGTATCGTCCGCGACAGTCAGGGCCGCAAGATGTCCAAGAGCCTTGGCAACGGCATCGACCCGCTGGAGGTCATTGCCCAGTACGGCGCAGACGCCCTGCGCTTTATGCTGGTGGACGGCTCCACCCCGGGCAACGATATGCGCTATATCGAAAAGAAGGTGGAGGCTGCCCGCAACTTTGCCAATAAGCTGTGGAACGCCACCCGCTTTGTGCTGATGAACCTGCCCGAGGACTTTGAGCCGGGTCTGCCCAGCGAGGAACTGCTGGACATGAGCGACAAGTGGGTGCTGACCAAGCTGAATCAGGTGGCCGGTGCCATGACCGACAATCTGGAGCACTACGAGATGGGTCTGGCTGCTGCCAAGATCAACAGCTTTATCTGGGATGTCTACTGCGACTGGTTCATTGAGATCGCAAAGCCCCGCCTGAACTCCGGTGACGCACAGCAGGCTGATACCGCCCGCCGTGTGCTGGTGTATGTGCTGGATAAGGCGCTCAAGCTGCTGCACCCCTTCATGCCCTTCATCACCGAGGAGCTGTATCAGGCTCTGCCCGGCTCTGCCGAGACCATCATGACGCAGGCATGGCCTACCTTTGACGCTGCTCACAACTGGGCCGCCGAGGAGGAAGCCTTTGAAAAGGTGATGGATTATATCAAGGCTGTGCGTACCATGCGCACCGAGATGAACGTGCACCCCGCTAAAAAGACCAGCATGATCATCGAAACTGCCGATGCCGCCCCCTTCCAGAACGCACAGGTCTATCTGGCCAAGTTTGCCTTTGCCACCGATGTGACCTTTACCGAAAAGTACGAGGGCAGCACCGACGGCATGGTGCAGGTGTCCACCCACGCCGCCCGCGGCTTCATCCCCATGATGGAGCTCATCGACCGCGAAAAGGAGCTGGCGCGCCTGAACAAGGAAAAGGCCAAGGCTGAAAAGGAAATGGCCATGTTCGGCAACCAGCTGAACAACCCCAAGTTCGTGGAGCGTGCCCCGGCGGCTCTGGTGGAGGAAATCCGTAGTAAGTTCGCCAAGAGCCAGGACAAACTGGCCAACATCGAGCAGAGCATCAAGGCTCTGGGTTGAAATAGTGGAAAACAATAACAGAGAACGCATCCCGCTGTGGGTCATAGCCGGGCGGGTGGTCTTTACCGCTGCACTCATCGCCTGTATCTGGTTCATCTTTTCCAACTCCATGGCGGTGGCAACGGTCTCCACCGGCTCCAGCGGCCGGGTGCTGGCGTGGATGCGCATCATCCTGCGCCGCTTGGGACATCCGGCACTGGCCGAGCGCCTGACCATGCATATCGTGCGCAAGCTGGCACACTTTTGCGAGTATATGCTGGAGGGCTTTCTGCTCATGCTCTGTATGCGGGTGTACAGCCGTCACCCGCTGCGGCATATCACCGTGCCCATGCTGGGCGGTGTGCTGACAGCGCTGGCCGATGAGACCATTCAGCTCTTCTCGGAGGGGCGCAGCAGTCAGGTCACCGATGTGTGGCTGGATTCTGCCGGTGTTCTGGCAGGCATCCTTGTCGCCATTGTGCTGCTGCTGGCCTGCGAGGGGCTGTATTATCACATGAAAAGGAGACACGAATGACCATCCAACAGGCAAATCAGTATTTTGCAGCTCTGCCGGACGGCTTTGCCGACCCGGAACAGCTGGGCGCACTGCTGCCCGCCTCGGTGCAGCGGGTGCAGTTCGTGGGTGTGGCAGGCACTGCCGGTAAAACGGCGGTGGCGCGTCTGCTGACGGCCATCCTGCACGCGCAGGGCATTCGTGCCGGTGTCTATCATGCCGGGTGCGAGCCCCTTGCGGCCCGTATCCGGGTGGCAGGCGAGCCGGTGGACGAGGTACTGCTGTGCCGCGCCGCCGATGCCCTTGCCGCCCATGGGGAGCTGCCCATGCAGGCGGCGGAGCTTGCCGCCGCTGCATACTGCTTTGGTGAGGCCGGCTGCACGTTGGCGGTAGTGGAACTGCCGGACGCAGGTCTGGCTGCGGCATTGCCCCAAATGCCGGTGTGCGCTGTCACAGCGGTGGGACCGGACGGCGTGAGCCGCTCGGTGGAGCGTCTGGCTGCGCTGGCAGGCGGCGTGATGCGCAAGGACAGCATCTGCGTCACTGCACCGGAGCAGCCCAAGGCGGTGCTCGGCGAGTTGGTCGTGGCTGCGGGCAAGTGCGGCTGCGAACTGGTCGTGCCCGACCCGGAGGATATCACCTTTTTGGAGGCGGAGCAGTTCGCCAGCCGGGTGGACTACGGCGGCTACACAGTGCCGCTGGCCTTTCTGGGACGTCACGCCGCAGGCAATGCAGCCATGGCGGTGGAGTTGGCGCTGGCGCTCTGCCGCAAGGGGATGGACATCTCCGACGAAGCCATTCTGGAGGGCATTGCTGCCGTGGACAACCGCTGCAGCATCCGGGTGCTTTCCCAGCGCCCGCTGGTCATTCTGGATGCCTGCCGCACCCCGCAGCAGGCGGCTGCGCTGCTGCGCGTGCTGAACATGGCCAAGGTGCGCCACATGAGCGCCATCATCGGCCTGACCGAGGAGGAGGGCGCCGAAGCCTTCTTCTCCGCACTGGAGACCGGTCTGAGCCCCGAGGAGCAGAAAAAGGATAAATCCACCATGCCCGGCATGAGCGAGAGCCCCTTTGATAAGGTGTATCTCGTCACGCCCGCCGGTGTGGAGGAGCAGCTGACCCGGCGTCTGACCGAGAAGGCAAAATATCACTTTGATGCCCAGCTCTGCACCAGTCTGGACGAGGCAGTGCAGCTGGCGCACGCCAACACCCGCCGTGGTCTGCTGGTCTGCGGCAGCGAGGCGGCAGCACTGGAAGCTGCCGAGCTGCTGGCAAAGGCGTAAGCCGCCGACAGCATTTTCTAAAAAATAACCCGAAGATCCCGTACACTGAAGCTATGTGTACGGGATCTTTTATTTTGCAAAAAAAGGAGATGGACAAGCAATGGCAACGGTGACCTTCAGCGCGGCAGGGGAGACCCTGTACGCCTATCTGGCGGGGGAAATCGACCACGATGCCGCCCAGAGCCTGCGGATGCAGCTGGACGATGCACTGGTCAGCCGCAGCCCCCGCACCTTAATTATCGACCTTGGCGGGGTGGGGTTCATGGATTCCTCCGGTATCGGGCTTATCCTTGGGCGGCAGCGCTGCGCCCGCGTTCTGGGCACGACCCTGCGGCTGCAGCACGCCCCCGCACAGCTGCAAAAAGTCCTGCGGCTGGCGGGCATCCCCTGTACGGAGAACACAGAAAAGGAGAATGCGCAATGAAAGCAGAGAACACTACCCGTATCCAGTTCGATTCCCTCAGCAGCAACGAGGCCTACGCCCGCGGCGTCACGGCTGCTTTTCTGGCGAGGTACGACCCCACCGTGCCACAACTGGCCGACCTGAAAACCGCAGTGTCCGAGGCGGTGACCAACTGCATCGTCCACGCCTACCCGGAGCGGATCGGGCCGGTGTACATGACCATTGCGGTCTACCCCGACCGGGAGGTGCACATCACCATTACAGATAAGGGCATCGGCATCCCAAATGTAGAACAGGCCATGCAGCCCTTGTTCACTACCGGCAACCCGGAGGAACGCTCCGGTCTGGGCTTTGCGGTGATGCAAAGCTTCATGGACAGGGTCAAGGTCACCTCAAAGCCCGGCAAGGGCACAAAGGTGCTGCTGGTCAAGCGTCTGTCCCGGCGGGAGCCTACATAAAAAGGAAAGGCGGTCCGGTATATGGTAACGGATAAGACCCGGCGGGAAGCATTCATCACGCAGAATCTGGGGCTGGTGCACGCCTGTGCGGGCAGATTCCGTGGGCGCGGCATGGAGTACGACGATTTATACAGCGCAGGCTGTGTGGGGCTCATCAAAGCCTATGATAATTTTGACGAGAGCCGGGGCGTGTGCTTTTCTACCTATGCCGTGCCGGTGATCCTTGGCGAGATCAAAAAGCTGTTCCGGGATGGGGGCACGGTCAAGGTGAGCCGTTCCCTGAAAGAGCTGGGAATGCGGGTGCAGGCGGCACGGGAGCATACCATGAAGCTGTGCGGCGCAGAGCCTAGCTTGCAGCAGCTGGCAGAGCAGTTGGACGAGCCAATAGAGAATGTGGCTCTTGCCATACAGGCTGCGCAGCCCGCCATGAGCCTGACCCCGGAGGGCGGAGAGGATGGAGACCGGCAGCTGGATATCCCGGTGGAATCCCCGGAGGAGGAGCTGGCAGATCGGATCAGTCTGGCGGAGGTGATCGAAGCACTGCCGGAGCAGGACAAGCAGCTGATCCGTCTGCGCTTTTATGGCAACCGCACCCAGAGCGAAACGGCAAAAGCATTACACACTACACAGGTACAGATCTCCCGGCGGGAACGCAAGATCCTGATCCGGCTGCGTGCCCGGCTTTTGGAGGAATAAGGGAGGAAGTGTCTATAAAAAATGTAAAAAACTGGGCAAAAAGTCAAAAGAATGATTTTGGCGTAAAAATTGTAAAAAAGCGCTTGCTTTTTGATAGATGCTGTGCTAAAATACATTACTGTCAGGCGGACGTCCGACAGAATGAAACACTTCAAAATGGACGTCAAATAGAAAGATTTGACAGAATCAAAAATCTTTCAAAAAAGTGCTTGACAATTTATCACGAAAGTGATAAAATAAATGAGCTGTCAGCCGCTAAGGCTGCGGCGCACAGGACCTTGAAAATTGAACAATATCGAAAGAACTTGTAACGGAACCTATTTTCGTGTTGGAA
>CAKSYT010000006.1 GCA_934524985.1 uncultured Faecalibacterium sp.
GACTATATGCCCGCACCTACCGATGTCGAGGACATCAAGGGTGTGAATCCTGAGACCGAAGAGCAGGAGACCCGTCCTTCTTCTGATGACGCTCCGTTTGCTGCTCTGGCTTTCAAGATCGCTACCGACCCGTTCGTTGGTAAGCTGGCATACTTCCGCGTGTACTCCGGTAAGGTTGAGGCAGGTACTACTGTCTACAACTCCGTGAAGGACAACAAGGAGCGTATGGGCCGCATCCTGCAGATGCACTCCAACCACCGCAAGGATATCGACTGCTGCTATGCAGGTGATATCGCTGCTGTTGTCGGTCTGAAGAACACCACCACTGGTGATACTCTGTGTGATGAGAATCATCCCATCATTCTGGAGTCCATGAAGTTCCCCGAGCCCGTTATCCGCGTTGCTATCGAGCCTAAGACCAAGGCTGGTAACGAGAAGATGGGCATCGCGCTGGCAAAGCTGGCCGAAGAGGACCCGACCTTCAAGACCTACACCGATGAAGAGACCGGCCAGACCATCATTGCTGGTATGGGCGAGCTGCATCTGGAGATCATCGTTGACCGTCTGCTGCGTGAGTTCAAGGTTGAGGCAAACGTGGGCGCACCTCAGGTTGCTTACCGTGAGACCATCCGCAAGGAGGCCAACCAGGAGACCAAGTACGCACGTCAGTCCGGTGGTAAGGGCCAGTACGGTCACGTTAAGATCAAGATCGAGCCCAACGAGGCCGGCAAGGGTTACGAGTTCGTCAACGCTATCGTTGGCGGCGCTATCCCGAAGGAATACATCCCTGCTATCGACAACGGTATTCAGGGTGCTATGAAGGCTGGCGTTCTGGCAGGCTATCCTGTTGTTGATGTCAAGGTCACCCTGTGGGATGGTTCTTATCATGAGGTCGACTCCTCTGAAATGGCCTTCTCCATTGCAGGTTCTATGGCATTCAAGGATGCTATGCGCAAGGCTGATCCTATCATCACCGAGCCCATCATGAAGGTTGCTGTTATCGTTCCCGATGAGTATCTGGGCGATGTTATCGGCGACCTGAACGCTCGCCGTGGTCAGATTCAGGGCATGGAGGCTATGGCCGGTACCCAGCGTGTCAACGCATTTGTGCCTCTGGCTCAGATGTTCGGCTACGCTACCGACCTGCGTTCCAAGACTCAGGGTCGTGGCCAGTATGTTATGGAGCCCTCTCACTACGAGCCGGTTCCCAAGAACATTGCTGACCAGATCATTGCTGGCCGTACCAAGGGCTAAGCGCTGTAAAGCATAAGAATTTTGCCGGGGTAGTGTAACTCCGGCAAAATTTCCTGTAAAAGCACTTGATTTTACAGGACAAATTTAGTAGAATAGCCTTGCAGTGCAATGTCTGCATTTTGCAGGGTTGTTGTAACCAATATCAAAACCTAAATTAAGGGAGGATATTCCAATGGCTGAAAAGGCAAAGTTCGACCGTTCTAAGCCGCATGTTAACATCGGCACCATCGGTCACGTTGACCACGGCAAGACCACTCTGACCGCTGCTATCACCAAGTATCTGGCTCTGAAGGGCGACGCAGAGTTCATGGACTATGCTAACATCGATAAGGCTCCCGAAGAGCGTGCTCGTGGTATCACGATCAACTCCGCTCACGTTGAGTATCAGACCGACGCTCGTCACTACGCTCACGTTGACTGCCCGGGCCATGCTGACTACGTTAAGAACATGATCACTGGTGCTGCTCAGATGGACGGCGCTATCCTGGTCGTTGCTGCTACCGATGGTCCCATGCCCCAGACCCGTGAGCACATCCTGCTGGCTCGTCAGGTCGGCGTGCCCTATATCGTTGTGTTCATGAACAAGTGCGATATGGTCGACGACGAAGAGCTGCTGGATCTGGTCGAGATGGAGATCCGTGAGCTGCTGAGCGAGTACGACTTCCCGGGCGATGACACCCCGATCATTCGTGGTTCCGCTCTGAAGGCTCTGGAGGCTCCCAACGATCCTGAGGATCCCGCTTACGCTTGCATCAAGGAGCTGATGGACGCTGTTGACTCCTACATCCCCAACCCGGATCGTGAGGAGGACAAGCCCTTCCTGATGCCCATCGAGGACGTCATGACCATTTCTGGCCGTGGTACCGTTGCTACCGGTCGTGTTGAGCGTGGTGTTGCCAAGGTTGGCGACGCTATGGAGATCGTCGGCATCAAGCCCGACCGTCTGAACACCACCATCACCGGTCTGGAGATGTTCCGTAAGTCTCTGGACTTCGCTGAGGCTGGCGATAACATCGGCGCTCTGCTGCGTGGTGTTGATCGTAGCCAGATCGAGCGTGGCCAGGTTCTGGCTAAGCCCGGTTCTGTGCACCCCCACAACGTCTTTGAGGCTCAGGTCTACGTCCTGACCAAGGACGAAGGCGGCCGTCACACTCCCTTCTTCTCCAACTACCGTCCTCAGTTCTACTTCCGTACCACTGACGTGACCGGCATCATCACCCTGCCCGAAGGCACCGAGATGTGCATGCCCGGCGATAACGTCATGATGCACGTTGAGCTGCTGACCCCCGTTGCTATGGAAGAGGGCCTGCGTTTCGCTATCCGTGAGGGTGGCCGTACCGTTGGTTCCGGCGTTGTTGGCAAGATCGTTGAGTGATTTTGTCCTTGAACGTAAGTTCCAAGGCTAACTAGCAATTTATAAAGACCTTCCCGTTCCGGAGAGCGGGAAGGTCTTTTTGTTTTGTATATGGCAGCTGCAAGCGGTTCAATTTTACAGCGCTTTTACCGGGTCAGTGTGTTATAGCAGTCTGCAAAGGTGTGCAGAAAGGCTGTCACTTCTTCCTCTGTGGTAAGGTGGCTCAGGCTGATGCGCCAAGAGGAAAGGGCGTTGCGCCGGTCCTGACTGACCGCCAGCACTGCCCGGGAGGGCAGTCCATCGGATGAACAGGCGGATTTGACCGAGACACAAACCCCGCGTGCGTCCAGTTCCCGCTGGAACACGGTGCCCTTTACGCCCTGCACGCTCAGATTCAGGATATGCGGTACAGCGTTTGCGGGGCTGTTGATGCGCACTTTTGGATAGCGGGAAAGCTCTGCACGCAGCCGGTCATTCAGGCTGCGGACAGCTGCGGCGCGGGCGGGAAGCTCCGCAGCAGCCTTTTCCAAGGCCAGCGCCAGCGAGCAGGCAAGGGCTACGGTAGGTGTGCCGCTGCGGTAGGGGGTGGTGCTCTCTCCGCCGTGGATGAGGGGCGGCAATGCCAGCCCCAGCCGCTTTACCAGCACACCGATGCCGTTCAGTCCATAAAACTTATGGGCTGTCAGGCTCATGGTGTCCATGCCCTCAAACTGCACCGGAATTTTCCCCACAGCCTGCGTGGCGTCCACATGGAAATGGCAGTTGGGATACGCCTTTAAAAGCTCTGCAATTTCCGCAATGGGCTGCACTACGCCCAGCTCACTGTCCACAGCGGTCACAGCTACCAGTACGGTGTCCGGGCGCAGCTGCTTTTTCAGGTCTGCAAGGTCCACCGTGCCGTCCGGAAGGATGTCCAGCAGCTCCACCTCGTACCCCTGCTTTTGCAGCGCCTCCAGACTGCCGCTGACGGACGAATGCTCCAGCGGGGTAGAGAGGATGTGCCTGCCTGCTGCACCTCCCAGCGCTGCCAGCCCCTTCACGGCAAGGTTGTTGGCTTCGCTTGCACCGGAGGTATAGATGATGCCCGCAGGCGGTGCCCCCAGACAGCGGGCAATGCTGCGGGTCGCCTCGTTCATAGCGGCCTTTGCGGCAGCGCCTGCCTGATGGTGGGCGTTGGCGTTGCCCGGGTAACGCCGCTCGGCTTCGCAGAAGCATTGCAGCACCGCCTCGTCCACAGGGGTGTTGGCAGAGTAATCCAGATAGAGCATAGAACCTCCTGTAATATCAACACATTATGATAGTAGGAAATAAGAACAGGCTCTATTATAGGCGATTCCGCCCCAAAGCGCAACCCCCGCAGCCCATGGCGCGGCGCAACAGGCAAGAAAAAGCTGTCAACACCTTGCTGGAAAGCCCAAAATCTGCTATACTTATCCAAAAGGCCGCAGCGCTGCTGCTACCTTGCCGGAGCGGTTCCGGTTGTTGGAAGGAACACAAAAAGAAGGGGAGGAGCACAATGTTCAAGCGTGAGCGACTGCATAGCGGCTTCTTTCCCGTTTTTGTGTGGAGGTCTTGTTCCTAAAATTCAGAGGCACTGCTGTTTCAACGGCAATGCCTCTTTTTTTGGGAATAACAGTACAGGAGGTTTTCTATGAGCGAAAAGATCGATTACTCCAAGGGCGTATACGACGCCAAAAAGCTGGGCACCGGCCGGATGTTCATTCTGGGTGTGCAGCACATGTTTGCCATGTTCGGCGCAACGGTTCTGGTGCCGCTGCTCACCGGCTTGAGCGTTTCCACCACTCTGCTGTGTGCCGGTCTGGGCACCCTGCTGTTCCACCTCGTTACCAAAAAGAAGGTCCCGGCATTCCTCGGCTCCTCCTTTGCATATCTGGGCGGCTTCTCCATCGTGGCTCCCATGCTGGCTGATGCTGATGGCAACCTGACCGTTGCCAACACCAAGATGCTGCCCTATGCCTGCGCTGCCGTTGCGTTCTCGGGTCTGGTCTATCTGGTAGCCAGCCTGCTGATCTCCACCTTTGGCATCCGCCGCATCATGAAGTTCTTCCCGCCGGTGGTCACCGGCCCCATCATCATCTCCATCGGCCTGATCCTTGCACCCTCTGCCATCACCAACTGCCAGTCCAACTGGCTGCTGGCTTTCGTGGCACTGGGCACTGTCATCGTGTGCAACATCTGGGGCAAGGGCATGGTCAAGATCCTGCCCATCCTCATCGGCGTGCTGGTCTCCTACGCTGTGGCACTGGTCACCGGTGCAGTGGACTTCCAGAAGATCTCCGAGGCTGCTTGGCTGGGCATCCCCCTGCACAAGGAGGCTATGGGTCTGTTCGCCATTGACGGCAGCCCGGAGTTCATCAGTGCGCTGTTCACCATCATCCCCATCGCACTGGCTACCATGATGGAGCACGTTGGTGATATCGCCGCCATCAGCGCCACCGTCGGCCACAACTATATCAATGATCCCGGCCTGAACCGCACCCTGATGGGCGATGGTCTGGCCACTACCATGGCCGGTCTGCTGGGCGGCCCTGCCAACACCACCTACGGCGAGAACACCGGCGTGCTGGCACTGAGCAAGATCTACGACCCGCTGGTCATCCGCATTGCCGCTGTGCTGGCTATCATCCTGAGCTTCAGCCCCAAGTTTGAGGCTGTCATCAACACCATCCCCACCGGCATCATCGGCGGTATCAGCTTCGTGCTGTACGGCATGATCTCTGCTATCGGTGTGCGTAATGTGGTGGAGAACCGCGTGGACTTCACCAACAGCCGCAACCTGATCGTTGCCGCCGTCATTCTGGTGTGCGCACTGGGCTTCAACTCTGTGGGCGGCGTTGGCTTTACCGTTGGCAGCGTCACCATCAACCTGTCCGGTCTGGCTGTGGCTGCTATTGCAGGTATCCTGCTCAACGCTATTCTGCCCGGCAACGACTACGAGTTTGACGCCACTGCCGGTTCCGACGCTGCCACCAGCGGCAACCTGCAGGTCTGATTCTCGGTAATGCGTCCAGTTTTCCGCAGGGGAATTTGGGCATCCTGCCAGATTTCAATAAATAGGAATAATTCTTAAAAATATACTTGACTAACTAGGAATTATTCGCTATAATAGAGCCATGGAAAGGGAAGTGCATAAAGCACAAAACTTCTTTCCATGGCTCTTTCTATACCCGGCAGCGCGGCTGCCCCGCATAGAAGCAACAGGCGGGTGGTTTCCGTCCTGTATCATTTTTAACAGATCGAATGGAGGTAAATTCTTATGAAGAAATACGTTTGCACCGTTTGTGGTTATATCGCTGAGGGTGAGATCCCCGCTCAGTGCCCTGTTTGCAAGGCTCCCGCTTCCGCTTTTGTGGAAAAGACCGGCAACACCTACGTCACCGAGCACGTTGTTGGCATCGGCAAGGCAGAGGGCGTGCCGCAGGAGATCGTTGACGGTCTGCGCGCTAACTTTGAGGGCGAGTGCAGCGAGGTCGGTATGTATCTGGCTATGGCTCGCGTGGCAGAGCGTGAGGGCTACCCCGAGATCGCCGAGGCCTACAAGCGTTATGCTTACGAGGAAGCTGACCACGCATCCCGCTTTGCAGAGCTGCTGGGCGAGGTCGTGACCGACAGCACCAAGAAGAACCTGATGATGCGTGCCGAGGCCGAGTGCGGTGCTTGCGCCGGCAAGATGGATCTGGCCAAGAAGGCTAAGGCTCTGAATCTGGATGCCATCCACGATACCGTTCACGAGATGGCAAAGGATGAAGCCCGCCATGGCCGCGGCTTTGAGGGCCTGCTGAAGCGCTACTTCAACACCGAAGTCTGATAAGGGTTCCCCGGTTATCTATGCTGCCCGCTGCAAGGACATTCCGCCTTGCAGCGGGCTTTTTACGCTTTCCCGTGAAAAAGTAAGCGGGGAAAATCCGCAGATTTTCCCCGCTTGCAAATATAAAATAATTTTTCCTCTGAAGATGCGCAAAGCGAACGCGGAGCGCATTCAAAATCGTCCCGTTACAAAAGAGGCAGCTGCGCAGAATTTCGCGCAGCTGCCTCTTTTACTTTGTGGTGACTGAAGCTTACTGGATGCCGGTAACAGGGTAGTCCTGTGCCTCTACGGCCTTCTTCAGCACCTCATCGTCCACCTCTGCGTTCAGAGTAACGATAGCAGTACCGGCTTCGTGGCTGACAACAGCCTCGTCCACCTGCGGCAGAGCCTCCAGCGCCTTCTTGACGCGGGCTTCGCAGTGGGGGCACATCATGCCTTCTACGGTCAGGGTCTTTTTCATAGCGGTCTCCTCCTTTTGAGTTGTATCTTCCTCCGCTGCGGGCTGCACAAGGGCAGCGGGCAGGGCAGGGACGTGTTTGGGCGGGTGGTCACGCTTTGCGCTGTGCAGGTCGAACAGGTTCAGCCGCAAGGCGTTGCTCACCACGCAGAAGCTGGAAAGGCTCATGGCAGCTGCGCCGAACATGGGGTTCAGCGTCAGCCCCAAGGGAATGAACACACCGGCTGCCAGCGGGATACCGATGATGTTATAGATGAACGCCCAGAACAGGTTTTCGTGGATGTTGCGCAGGGAAGCGCGGCTCAGCCGGATGGCGGCAGGCACGTCCGAGAGCTTAGAGTTCATCAGCACTACGTCCGCAGCGTCAATGGCTACGTCCGTGCCTGCGCCGATGGCAATGCCGGTGTCAGCACGGGTCAGGGCAGGGGCATCGTTAATGCCATCGCCTACCATAGCCACCTTGCCGTACTTTTGCAGCTGCCGGATAACGGCCTCCTTTCCCTCCGGCAGCACCCCGGCGATCACCTCGTCCACACCGGCCTGCTGACCGATGGCCTCGGCAGTGCGCTGATTGTCGCCGGTCAGCATCACCACACGGATGCCCATATTCCGCAGCTCCCGGATGGCCTGCGGGCTGTCCTCCTTGATGGTATCAGCCACCGCGATAACGCCCAGCAGACGGCCTGCACCGCCAAAGAAGAGGGGCGTCTTACCCTGCGCAGCCAGTGCAGCAGCCTGCGTTTTCAGCGCAGCAGGGATAGCGACCTTTGTGCCGGTAAAGGCAGCGTTGCCGCCAAAGATCTCCTTACCCTCCAGCTTGGCAGTAAGGCCGTTGCCCGGCAGGGCGGTAAAATCGGTAACAGAGGGCAGCGCCAGCTGCTTTTCCTCTGCATAAGCCAGCACTGCCCGCGCCAGCGGGTGTTCGCTGCGGCCCTCCAGCGCAGCTGCCAGCGTGAGTAGCTCGGTCTCGGTCACGCCCGCAGCGGGCAGAAGGTCGGTGACGGTAGGCTCGCCGCAGGTGATGGTGCCGGTCTTGTCCAGCGCCACGATGCGGGTACGCCCAGCTTCCTCCAGCGCAGCAGCGGTCTTGAACAGGATGCCGTTCTTCGCGCCTAAGCCGTTGCCCACCATGATAGCCACCGGCGTTGCCAGACCCAGCGCACAGGGACAGCTGATGACCAGCACTGAGATGCCTCGCGCCAGCGCGTAGCCTACGTCCCGCCCCAGCAGCAGCCAGACAAGGGTGGTGACTACTGCAATGCTGATGACCGCAGGCACGAAAAAGCCGGATACGGTATCCGCGATCTTTGCAATGGGTGCCTTGGTGGCGGCGGCATCGCTGACCATGCGGATGATCTGCGCCAGCGTGGTGTCCTCTCCCACGCGGGTAGCGCGGCACTGCAAATAACCGGACTGGTTGGTGGTGGCCGCGCTTACCTTATCGCCCACGGCCTTGTCCACCGGGATGCTCTCGCCGGTCAGTGCACTCTCGTTCACGGCGCTGCTGCCCTCCAGCACAATGCCGTCCACCGGGATGTTCTCACCCGGGCGCACCACAAAGATATCCTCTTTCTGCACCTGCTCAATGGGCACAGTCACCTCGGCACCGTCCCGCAGCAGGGTAGCGGTCTTGGGGGCAAGCTTCATCAGGCTCTTGAGCGCATCGGTGGTCTTGCCCTTGGAGCGCGCCTCCAGCATCTTGCCCACCGTGATGAGGGTCAAAATCATGGCGGCAGACTCAAAATAGAACTCCATCATGTAGTGCATGACCAGTTCCTCGTTGCCGTGCAGCTGCGCATCGGTCATGGCAAACAGGGCGTAGGTGCTCCACACAAAGCTTGCCATCGAGCCCATAGCCACCAGTGTATCCATGTTGGGGGAGCGGTGCACCAGCCCCTTGAAGCCGTTGATGAAAAACTTTTGGTTGATCACCATCACAATGCCCGCCAGCAGCAGCTGTACCAGCCCCATGGCGATGTGGTTGCCGTCAAACCAGCGGGGCAGCGGCCAGCCCCACATCATGTGCCCCATGGAAAAATACATCAATACCAGCAAAAAGCCCAGTGAGGCGATGAGCCGCCGTTTTAGTTTGGGCGTTTCGTGGTCAGCCAGCGCGTCCAGCTCTGCGCTGGTGCTGGCGGCTGCGGCGGCCTTTTTGGGGCTTGCACCGTAACCAGCCTGCTCCACAGCACGGATAATGGCGGCATCCTCTGCGGTGCCCTCCACCCCCATGGAGTTGGTCAGCAGGCTTACCGAACAGCCGGTGACACCCGGCACGCTCTTTACGGCCTTTTCCACCCGGGCAGAGCAGGCCGCACAGCTCATGCCGGTAACGTTGAATTGTTCCATTATTATTTCTCCTTGTGGTCAGTTTGCCCGGCGGGCGGTCATTTCATCAGCTTGGGCAGCAGCCGGAGCAGCTCCTCCAGCTTCTCGTCGCTGCCGGCACGCAGGTCGTCCGCCACGCAGCTGCCGATGTGCTGTGCCAGCAATTCCCGGGAAAAGCTGTTCAGTGCCGCATTGGCTGCGGCCACCTGTACCAAAATGTCCACACAGTAGGCATCCTTTTCCAGCATCCCACGGATGCCGCGCACCTGCCCTTCAATGCGGTTCAGCCGGTTGAGCAGGGCTTTGTATTCCTCCGGGCTGCGCTCTTTGTGGCGGCAGCAGCAGGGGACAGCAGTATCTGCCGCAGTGTCCGCTTCCGACGCATCATCGCAGCAGCAACAGTGCTTTTTGCTTTCTTCCATATCGGAATCGCTCCTTTCATAAACCCCCATGGGGTATATTTTCTTGCAACAGCAGTATAGCACACAATATCCGACAATTCAAGTAGGAAATAAAAATTGTATGGCGAAACCGTAGGTCTTTTTTAGTAAAATTTAGTAAAAATATGGCGCAGGGAACATCCCTTCTCGTGAAAATGCGTTTGTCGCGGCCCGCAGGCCGCGACAAACGCGAAATATAAAATAGTTCTTCCTCTAAATATGGCCAGAGCGCACGCGGAGGCCATTCAAAACCGCTGCACATAAGAAAACGAGGGAAGCCCCGCAGGCTTTCCCTCGTTAAAAACGCTTACTTTACTTCCAGAATGCGCGGTGCAAACAGGCTCCACATCTTGCCCCACCAGTACCAGTCGTGGGAAACGTCGCCGCCCCAGATCTCCAGATGTGCGGGCAGTCCCTGATCCTTCAGCAGATCGGCCAGTGCCTGCGTGTCATCCAGTGCATCGCCCTCGTAGGCACCCTGACCGGCGCAGAGGATCAGGCTGTTCTCTTCCGCCTTGGTCAGTGCCAGCTTGTTGGCAATGCCGTTCTCCTGCAGATAGGCAAGGGGAGCGCAGCGCAGCACCATGTCATCGCTGTCGGTGCCCCAGAAGCGGGTCAGGTCGTAGATGCCGCCCATGCCCACAGCACCGGCAAACAGGGTGGGGCGGCGCAGACGGCAGTGGACGGCGTGGTAAGCGCCCAAGTCCACACCGGCAGTCCAGATCCGGGTGCCCTTTTTAGCGTTGTTCAGGGTCAGGATGCGGGGAGCCAGTTCTGCAGTTAGGTAGACGAAATACTTCTCCTGCAGCTCGGCACGGCGGCGCTGGGGCAGATCACCGTTCAAAAGGCCCTCGCCGTCCACGGCATCCGCGCAGAACAGCTGCACCTTGCCCTCGTTCAGCAGCTGGGCAATGGCATCGGGCATCCCGTTGTTCTCCCAGTCGTAAAAACGGCCGCCACGGGCAGGCAGTGCCAGCACCGGCACACCGGCATGGCCGTACACCTTAAACTCCATCTCACGGCCAAGAACCGTGCTCCACTCTTTGTAATAGGTACCCTGGATCATAAATCAAGCACTCCTTATTTTATCATTCACCGGCCCGGGCACAGTCGCTGCGCACCGGTGCCGGATTTGGAAGCTATAATCAGACAAACTGGTTGCGCTGCGGGTCGTAATCGTAGCCCACAGCGTGCAGCTTTGCGCACAGACCGGCCTTATCGGCTTCCAGATCCTCGCACAGCGCATCGAGATCCTTATACTGATCCCGCAGTTTCAGGTTCACCACGCTCAGCAGCATGATGGGATCAACAGGCAAAGACATTTTATTCCTCTCCTTGCGGCAAATAAAAAAGCCGGCCACTCGACAAAGTGACCGGCCACATACACCAAATTAGACAGCGCGGGTAACTTTGCCAGCGCGCAGGCAACGGGAGCATGCGTAGACATACTTGGGAGAGCCCTCCACGACCGCCTTGACACGACGGACATTCGGCTTCCAGGTACGGTTGGAACGGCGATGAGAGTGAGAGACCTTGATACCAAAGGTAACACCCTTGCCGCAGCATTCACACTTAGCCATGGTAATTGCACCTCCTACAGTGAAGTATGGAATCAAAATAATCAGCTTGACTATTTTACCAGAGATACAAAGAAAAAGCAAGCCTTTTTTTAAATTTCTTGCAGCTTTTTGTATTCCCGGCGCTGTGGGGCTTGTGCAGGGCACAAAAAAATAGTATTATAAAGGAAGAAATTCGTTTTGACAGGAGATTTACATGACCGCACAGGCAACCTATTATATTATCCGCGCACTGGTGGCGCTGGTGGCCATCCCGTTCCACGAGGCCGGCCATGCGCTGGCAGCATGGCTGCTGGGCGATGCCACCGCCAAACGCGAGGGGCGTCTTTCGCTGAACCCTTTTGCCCACTTCGATCTGCTGGGTACGTTGTGCATGGTGTTTGCGGGCGTGGGCTGGGCAAAGCCTGTGTCCACGAACCCCCGCAACTTTAAAAAACCCAAGTGGGGTATGGCGCTTACGGCGCTGGCAGGCCCTGTGGCAAACCTTGTGATGGCTTACCTTGGTATGGTGGCGTGGAAGGTGATGTACTACTGGGCACCGGTCAATAACGCCACCATTTACATTGCCATGTTCTTGCGCTATCTGGTGCTGATGAACGTGAGCCTTGCGGTGTTCAACCTGATCCCCGTGCCGCCGCTGGACGGCAGCCGCATTCTGCTGGTGGTGCTGCCGCAGCGCATCTACTTTGGCCTGATGCGGTATGAAAAATATATCATGATCGTCATGCTGGCAGCGGTGTGGGGCGGCTTTCTGGATGTGCCGCTGTACTACCTGAACAACGTGGTGTGGTCGCTTTTGGGCGTGGGCACCGGGTATATCGATAAGATCGCCTACGCCGTTTACGCCAGCAGCCTTGGGGCGGTGATCTGAGTGGCAGAGGAATTGACCTTCCATCTGGAAGATTTTGACGGTCCGCTGGAATTATTGCTGGCGCTGGTGGCCAAACATAAAATGGACTTGCACAACATCCCCATTTTGCAGCTCATCGACCAGTACACCCGCACCGTGGAGCAGGCAGACCCCGACCCCGAGACTGCCAGTGCTTTCATTGAGATGGCGGCGCATCTGGTGGAGATGAAAAGCTTTCTGCTGCTGCCCCGCAGCGAAGAGGGTGAGCGCATGAAGCAGGAACTCACCGGCCAGCTCATCGAGTACGACCAGTGCCGCCGCATGGCGGCTCTGCTGCGCGCAAAAGGGGAGGCTGCTCCGGTGTTCGTGCGCCGTCCCATGGAGATGGAGCTGGACAACACCTATGTGCTACACCACGCCCCGCAGATCTTGGCGGACTACTGGCAGGCGCTGGCAGGCCGCACCAGGACCCGCCGTGTGCCCACCCAGCAGCAGTTCGAGCCGCTGGTCACCGCACCCATGGTATCGGTCACCAGTCGGGTGGTGTACATCCTGCGCCGGATGCTGGGCGGCACCGTGGCAAAGATGGAGCAGCTGTTTTCCCGCAGCCAGAGCCGCAGCACCAACGTAGCTACTTTTCTGGCGCTGCTGGAGCTGGTGCGCGGCGGACGCATCGCGCTGGACGACCGGGGAGCGCTGTCCATGCGCCGCACCCGCCCGGAACGCAATAAGGAGAATCCATGAACCAGAAACAAATCCTTGCCGCCGTGGAGGCCATGCTTTTTGCCTGCGGCGATCCCATAGGGGCCGATAAGCTGGCACAGGCGGTGCAGCTGCCCCAGTCCAGCGTGGATGCCGCACTGGAGACCCTGCACACCCGCTATCAGCGGGAGGACAGCGGCCTGTGCCTGCTGCATCTGAATACCCGGTGGCAGCTTGCCACCAAGACCCAGTGGGCAGACTGTGTGCGCCGCGTACTGGACAGCCGCCGCGCTGTGCCGCTTGGCCCTGCGGCCATGGAGACCCTGACCGTCATCGCCTATAATCAGCCGGTGTCCCGCGCCTTTATCGAGCAGGTGCGCGGCGTGGACTCCTCCTCCAGCGTGTCCGGCCTGCTGGAAAAAGGCCTGATCGAGGAAGCCGGACGTCTGGATCTGCCGGGCCGCCCGGTCAGCTTCCGCACCACCGATACATTTTTGCGTGTGTTCGGTCTGTCCAGTCTGGCAGACCTGCCGCCGGTGCACAGCGACGCACCGGCAGATGATCCGACCGAAAGTGAGGGCTGACCCATGGGCATGGTTCTTTCCGCAGTGGGCGCTTGTCTGCTGTTCATCCTCAAGGCGGTGGGCATCCTGCTGCTGATCATTCTGGTGCTGGCGGCGCTGTTGCTGCTGTGCCCCTTCTGCGCGGATGTCTGCTGGCAAAATGATACGCTTACCGTAAAAGCTGGGGCGTTGGGCATCACCTTTCCGGTGTTCCAATACCCAAAGCCCGAACCTCCTGCCCAGCCGGAGGAGCCCAAGGGCTTTACCGGCAGGCTGAAAGCAAAATTCCGCGCATGGCGTGCGGAGCGCAAGCGCAAAAAAGCTGAAAAAAAGGCTGCGCAGCCCGCAAAGCCCAAAGCGGAAAAGCCGCCCCGCCAAAAGGCAAAGATCACGCTGGATGCGGTCTGCACCATGCTGCGGGGCGCAGGGACGCTGCTGCGGGCGGTGTTTGGTGCTATCCGCTTTACAAAGATCTCGGTCTGCCTTGGCGTCCGCGGTGACGATCCCGCCGCAGCTGCCCGCAGCTATGGCAAGCTGCAAGCGTGGCTGTACCCGACCCTTGGTGTGCTGGACCATTTCTTCTTTCTGGAATTTGACCAGCTGCGCGTTCTGCCGGACTTCGGCAGCGCCCAGCCTACCGTGCAGGATAGGGTATCCTTCCGGGTCAGTGCGCAGGCGCTGTTCATCGTCATTGCCGCTGTACGGGTGCTGTACGAGTTCTGGCGCAAAAAAGTATTGGACATCTTTATATAAAGTGTGGTACACTAAATCCATATCAGAATGCTTTCCGGCGGGCGAACGTCTGCACGGATGAATAAAGGAGAGTTGTTTTATGGCTGAGCATCCTATTCAGGGCCTGATGAACGTTACGATGGAGAAAATCCACCAGATGGTGGACTCCAACACCATTATCGGTAAGCCCATCACCACCGAGGATGGCATCACCATCCTACCGGTTTCTAAGGTGAGCTTCGGTTTCGCCTCCGGCGGCACCGATTTTAACGGCAAGAACGCTGCCAACAAGGATCTGTTCGGCGGCGGCTCCGGTGCCGGTGTCAACATCCAGCCGGTGGCATTTCTGGTCATCAAGGATGGCTGCGTGCGCACCATCCAGCTGTCGGATAGCTCCAACAGCATCGACCGCGCCCTGACCATGCTGCCCGAACTGGTGGAAAAGCTCACCACGCTGGTCAAAAAGGACGGCAAGACCCCCGCAGAGGAGCCCAAGGCAGAGTAACCCTTTACACAAATCAAGCCGCAGCCGCAGGCCTTTTTGGTCTGCGGTTTATATAGCCGCGCACCGTGCCCCGCAAAAGCAGGGGAGCGGTGCGCGTTTTGAGCGCCGTGAGGCGCACAAGGAGTAATATTATGGCAGAAGAACGTATTCAGAAAATCATGGCCGAGCAGGGTCTGTGCTCCCGCCGCGCCGCCGAGCAGATCATTGCTGAGGGACGCGTCAAGGTGAACGGCCACCCGGTAAAGGTGGGCGACAAGATGGACCCCAACCGTGACGTGCTCCATGTGGATGACGAGCGCATCTACATCCAAAAGAACCAGCAGCTGTATTATCTGGCGCTGTACAAACCCCGTGGCTATGTAACCACCGCCAGCGATGAGCTGGGCCGCAAGACCGTGATGGACTTGGTCAGCGACATCCCCGCCCGCCTGTACCCGGTGGGTCGTTTGGATAAGGACAGTGAGGGTCTGCTGCTGATGACCAACGATGGTGCCTTTGCGCAGGCTGTCACCCATCCCTCCGGCGGCATCTCCAAGCTGTACCGCGTTACCGTGCAGCCCCGTGCCGACGAGGCCACCATCCTCAAGCTGAGCAGCGGCGTTGTGTTGGACGACGGCACCAAAACCATGCCCTGTGCCATCAACGTAGTCACCGACGAGCCCGGCCGCACTGTGATGGAGATGACCCTGAAAGAGGGCAAGAACCGCGAAATTCGCCGGATGTGCGAGAGCGTAGGTCTTGAGGTGGTGCGCTTGAAGCGCAACGCCGAGGGCGTGGTCAAGCTTGGCATGCTCAAGCCCGGCACCTACCGCGAGCTGACCAAGGCCGAGGTGAACGGTCTGCGCGCCGCAGCCGTCAAGGGCCGTGCACAGACCCGCTCTGCTGCCCAGCAGTCCAAGGCTGCCGAGCGCCGTCCCCGCGGCCCTGTGGGTAAAAACGCACCCCGGAAGCAGAAGTAAGGAGTTATCGAATCATGGAACGAGAAACTCTGAAATCCCGTCTGGGCTTTATTCTGCTTTCCGCAGGCTGCGCCATCGGCATTGGCAACGTGTGGAAGTTTCCGTATATCGCCGGTCAGGGCGGCGGCGGTGCCTTTGTGCTGTTTTACCTGATCTTTCTGGTCATTCTGGGTCTGCCCATCATGACCATGGAATTTGCCGTGGGACGCGCCTCCCGCAAAAGCCCGGTGCGGGCGTATCAGGCACTGGAAAAGCCGGGGCAGAAGTGGCACATTCACGGCTACTTCACCCTCATCGGCTGCTACCTCCTGATGATGTTCTACACCACCGTGGCAGGCTGGATGCTGCACTATTTCTACATGACCGCCGCCGGTAAACTGGCGGGGCTCAACGCTGAGCAGGTGGCTGGTAAGTTTACCGTCATGCTGGCTAGCCCCGCCACCATGACCTTCTGGATGGTATTTGTGGTGGTAGTGAGCATTCTGGTGTGTGCCAAGGGTCTGCAAAGCGGTCTGGAGCGCGTGACCAAGGGCATGATGATCGCCCTGCTCCTCATCATGGTGGTGCTGGCTGTCAACAGCCTGTTCATGCCCGGGGCAAGGGAGGGCCTTTCCTTCTTCCTTGTGCCGGACTTCGCCCGGATGCAGGAGGTGGGCGTGGTCAACACGCTGGTCTCCGCGATGAATCAGGCCTTCTTCACCCTGAGCCTTGGCATCGGTGCCATGTCCATTTTCGGCAGCTATATCGGCAAGGAGCACTCCCTGTTGGGTGAGTCTGTCCGCATCGTGGTGCTGGATACCTTTGTAGCCATCACCGCCGGTCTGATCATCTTCCCGGCCTGCTTTACCTACCATGTAGACCAGACCAGCGGCCCCAGTCTGATCTTCATCACTCTGCCCAATATCTTTGCCAATATGTCCATGGGGCGGCTGTGGGGCAGTCTGTTCTTTTTGTTCATGGCCTTTGCAGCCATGTCCACCGTGCTGGCAGTGTTCGAGAACATCATCTGCTGCGGCATGGAGCTGACCGGCTGCAGCCGTAAAAAGTCCAGTCTGGTGAACCTTGTGTTCATCATCCTTCTGTCCATGCCCTGTGTGCTGGGCTATAACCTGTGGGCATGGGATGGCTTTGCAGTGTTCGGCGGCGCTGTGCTGGATGTAGAGGATTTTCTGGTCAGCAACCTGTTCCTGCCGCTGGGCAGCTTGGTATATCTGCTGTTCTGCGTTACCCGCTACGGCTGGGGCTGGCAGAACTACAAAAAAGAGGTCAATACCGGCGAGGGGCTCAAGGTGCAGGACTGGATGCGCGGCTACCTGACTTATGTGCTGCCGCTCATCGTGGTGTTCATCTTTGCGTTTGGCCTTTACGACAAATTCCTTGCATAAGAGATCCCGGCGTCTGCGCTGTCTTTGATTGACGAACGGGCGGCATAAGTGTAATATAAAAGCATATAGGGTGCTTCTCCCGGCGGGGGACACTGCTATATGCTTTTTTGTATTCAAAAAGGAGGAAACACCCATGCACATTCTGGTCTGTGACGATGATGCGGCCTTCGCTGCGCGGATGGACGAGTATATCGCGGAATGGTTCCGCGCCCGGGAGATTCAGGTGCAGAGCACCGTCTGCACCAGCGGCGAGCAGCTGTTGGCCACCCCGGAGCTGGAGCACTACCAGCTGGCGTTTCTGGATGTAGACCTGAAAACCACCGATGGCATTGCGCTGGGGCGCAAACTGCGGCAGATCGCCCCGGATATCGTGCTGGTGTACATTTCGGCTTATCTGGAGTTTGCGCCGCAGGGCTACACGGTCAATGCCTACCGCTATCTGCTCAAGCGGGATATTGCCGCCCAGCTGCCCAGCTGTCTGGAGGATATCTTTTCCGGCATGACCGACCCCCGAAAAACGCTGGAGGTGCACCACAACCGCACCACCAGCGAGATCCCGCTGGATCAGATCTATTATCTGGAAAGCAATCTGCGCCAGATCAATGTCTACGGCGATATCCCGCACCAGCCCATCTGCACCTTTTACGGCAAGATCGCGGATCTGCCCGCCATGCTGTATGAAAACGGCTTTTTGCAGGTGGGGCGCAGCGATGTGGTCAACCTGCAGTATGTGCGCTCCATCCGCAACTATAAGGTGGAACTGCGCAGCGGGGTAGAGCTGAACGCAAGCCGACAGGATTTTGCGGCGATCCGCAGCGCATGGCTGGAATGGAAGGGGCAGTTCGGCAATGAATGAAGAATTCTGGCGCTGGTATGTGTACGGCCACTGGGTCTGCCTGACCCAATGGGTCGGTTTTATCATGGTGGAATATGCTTACCTTGGCAAGGGCAGGGTAAAGCATCCGCTGGTGTGGTCCAGTGTTATAACCATGCTCATGATGACCTTCTCGGTCGTGTGCAAATTTGGCTTTTTTACGCCGATTGCAGTGGTGTTCACGCTTCTTTTTCTGTTCATTACCGTCCTGCTGTTTGGCGGTACACCGGGGCAAAAGCTTATTGCCTGTCTGATCAACGGTACCATGTGCCTGCTTGTCGAAAACAGTGTGCGATATGTTACATCGTGGGTGCTGAGGTGCGAGTTGCAGCAGGTCATCCAGCGTGCAGATTGTCTGATCATCATGGCAGTCACAAATCTGGTAGTCAGTGTGGGCGTTTCCTTCTTTGTGGGAAAGTGGCGCAGGCATAATGCACTGGAGCCCTTGCAGGCGCTGGCCATGAGCTTTTTCCCCGGCGTGGTCGTGGTGCTGAACATTCTGCTCATGCTCACGGACAACAACAAAAGGGCCACCATGGCCACAATGGGGATGACAGTGGGGCTTACGGTGGCTGTTATGGTACATCTGTATATCGTGGCCATGTTCAATGATCAGGTCATGCAGCGGCGCAGCCTGCATTTTCAGGCCGAACTGGAGCAGCAGCGGGCTTCGGCTCTGCTGGATTCCTATACCGCCCAGCGCCGTCTGACCCATGAATTCACCAACCATATCAGTGCGCTGCGTGCTTTGCTGGAGCAGGGAGATGTGGCCGGTGCACAGGACTATATTGCCGGTGTGGATAAGGCTGTGGCGGCCAGCACCACTATTATGGATACGCACAACCCGCTGCTGGACTCCATCCTGACCCGCAAGTACGAGGAGGCCGCCCGGCAGGGCGTAAGCGTGTATTTTGATCTTTGCGACCTGCGGGACTTCCCGCTGAGCGGAGTAGATATGGTCACCGTGCTGGCAAATCTGCTGGATAACGCCATCTATGCCGCAGCGCAGGCGTACCCGCCGGAGGTGTATGTGCGGGTGCGCAAAACGGAGGAGGAATATCTTCTCTCGGTGCGTAACCGGGTGCAGCGGGACGTGGAGCTGCCGCCGGACGGTCAGCTGCCCCGCACCACCCGCAAGGAGCCCGGCCACGGCATGGGGCTTTCCAACGTGCGGGACGTTCTGCTGCGCCACGGCGCGGAGTATACCCTGAGCTGCCGGGACAATTGGTTCCGCTTTACCTGTGCGGTGCCCACCGACAATTCATGACATCCGCACCGTCAGAATATGACAATTTTTGTGCAACAGAAGTGTAACTCTGTTATACTGAACCCAGTAAAGGAAGCCTTCCGTGCGGACATGGTCACGTTGCGGTGGGAGGGGATTACCCTTCTTTTTAAAAGCTTTGTTGCTGGATGGAAAAACAGTCTGCGGTGCGTGTAAGCAGGCTGTCTACCTTTGCTTTTGGGGCTGTGCAGGGATGCACAGTACCTTGCTGACGGGATTTTCTGCGGCGGGCCTTTTTGGGGGTTGCAGTCGATAAAGTTTCTCGATGCGTCGCAATTCCGGCTCTGCCTGTTGTACGGGAATGGCATGGGTAGGCCGGGGTATCGTGCGCTGCAAAGAGTCTCGTCAGCCCTCTTTTGTGCAAAAAAGGACTGCTCTACATGGGTTTTGCCCAGTAAAGCAGTCCTTTTTATGTGTTATGATCTTTCGGCTATTGCTGCGCTCTACCCGCCGCGCGACTGTTTCCGTAGGAAATCAGCGCGGCAGCTGCCGTTTCCCTTTGCGTCCCTCCTGTGAAAAAGCAGTTCAGCCAAGCCCGCAGGCTTGGCTGAACTGCAAAATTAAAATACAATTCCTTAAACTATGCGCAGAGCGAAGCGGAGCGCATTTGAAATCGTTTTGCTTCCGGCAAAAGCGCAGTTACTCCGGCTTTACCTGCAGCTCCTGCTCGCAGTAGATGCAGCGGTACTTGCCGTTGGAGCTCAGCTCAAAGATCTGGTCACATTCCTCTTCAATGCTGGAGATGCAGCGGGGGTTCTTGCAGCGTACAATGTTCACCAAACGCTTGGGGGGCTTGGGCTGCTCCTTGCGGACAGCCTTGCCGTTCTCAATAATGGTCACGCTGATGTTCGGGTCCAGATAAGCCAGCACATCCAGGTTCAGCCAGGAGGCGTCGCCCTCCACCTTGATGATGTCCTTGCGGCCGCTTGCCGTCTTTTTGCTGCGTGCGTTCTGGATCAGTGCCACGCTGGCAGTGCGGTTGCCCGCAATGCCCAGCAGGTCCATCAGACCAACGGCAGTACCTGCCTTGATGTGGTCGATGACAATACCGTTCTGGATCTCGTCAATATTCAACATATCAGTTCTCCTCCTTCGGTGCTTTGGGGTCTGCAAGCCCCAGCAGGGTCATGATCAGTGCCATGCGGACGTAAACGCCGTTCTGCACCTGTTCAAAATAAGCGGCGCGGGGGTCGTCATCCACATCCAGTGCGATCTCGTTCACGCGGGGCAGGGGATGCAGTACCGCCATGGTGGGCTTGGCCTGCGCCATCTTTTCGCGGGTCAGCACATAGCTGTTCTTCAGGCGGATATAGTCCTCCTCATTGAAGAAGCGCTCCTTCTGCACGCGGGTCATATACAGGATGTCCAGCTCCGGCATGGATTCCTCCAGACTGCGGGTCTCCTTGTAGGGGATGCCGTTGGCCTCCAGCACGTCATTGATGATATAATCCGGCACCCGCAGTTCCTCCGGGCTGATCAGCACAAAGCGCACGTTCTTGCAGCGCGCCATGGTCTTGAGCAGGGAGTGGACGGTGCGGCCGAACTTCAGATCACCGCACAGACCGATGGTCAGGTCATCCAGCCTGCCCATGCGGCGGCGGATGGTCATCAGGTCGGTCAGGGTCTGGGTGGGGTGCTGGTGGCCGCCGTCACCGGCGTTGATCACCGGAATGCGGGAGTAGCGGGAAGCGCGCAGCGGTGCACCCTCCTTGGGGTGGCGCATGGCAACGATATCGGCATAGCAGGACACCACACGGATGGTGTCGGCTACGCTCTCGCCCTTGGTGGCGCTGGACACGTTCTCGCTGGGGAAGCCCAGCACATGACCGCCCAAGTTCAGCATGGCCGCCTCAAAGGACAGGCGGGTGCGGGTGGAGGGCTCGTAGAACAAAGTAGCCAGTTTTTTGTGGTTGGCCACCTCCTGATAGGCGGCGGGGTCGGCGCAGATACGGTCGGCAAGATCAAGCAGCTGTGTGATCTCCTGCTGGGTAAGATCCAAAGGATCGATCAGATGACGCATAGATAAGATACCTCCGTTTAAAGCAGTTTGCGTAAAATGGAAAAATCGAAAAAGTTCGTGTAGTAACTCAGCGAGCGCATCACCGGCCTGCACAAACGATTGAAACACACTTCGTCCAGCAGCAGCATAGCCTCGCCCGGGGCAAGACGCATGGCGGCGCGGATGGCCTCGTCGCCGCAGCTGGCTTTCAGGTGTGCCACGTTGGAAGAGATCTGCTGGTGGCACTCCTGCTCTAAGATCTCAAAGATGTCGCCGGTCAGGTCGATGCGGGTGTAGTCCCGGTTGCCGAACAGGCTGCGGGGCAGGTAGTCGATGGAATAAATCACCGGGGTCGTATCGGCAAGGATGCGTTTTTTGATGCAGATCACCTCGTCGCCGACTTCCAGCGCCAGCGCGTGCGCCATCTCCTCGCCTGCACGAAGAAGCATCACCTGAATGCCGTCGGCATGGGGGTAGCTGCCAAAGCTGCGGATCAGTGGGTAGTACTCCAGCTTCTGGTCCAAGCGGCTGCGCAGCCCCAGCACAGCGCGGTTCACCACCGTGCCAATGCCGCGCACCCGTTCCACATAACCGGCGCGCTCCATCTCGCTCAGCGCGTCACGGATCACGGTGCGGCTCACCCCCAGTTCGGTGGCAAGGTCTACCTCGGCGGGCAGGCGGTCGGCTTGGGCATAGCGCCCGTTGGTCAGCTCCTCCAGCAGGCTTGCAACAACACGGTCGCTGATCACAGCGCCGCCCAAGCGGCTGGACGATGCCAGTGCGGGATCTTTCATGGATGGTTCCTCCGTTTCCGGGCGGCAAGCCGCCCCGAACTTCATACAAACGGGCAGGGAGGATCCCTCCACAGCCCCTTCTCTCCTATTATAGCATAATTTGACATTTAGAAAAGCGTCATTTATACTGGAATCTGCTGAAAAGTACGATTTTATTTTGGAGGGCATAGTACAGATGGACTATTTTCTGCAAAAAGTAAGCGGCAAGCCCGCTCGGCAGACCGTTACCCTGCGGCGCTGCACCCCCGCCGAGGCTCCGGCAGTGTTCGCGCTGCAAAACGAAGTGCGCGCCGCCATGCCGCACCCGGAGCAGTTTGTGCCGGATACGCTGGAAAACATCGCGGATTATCTGCGCACCGGGGTGTGCATCGGCGCGTGGCAGCAGGGGCGGCTGGGCGCGTACCTCATCCTACGCCTGTGCGGGCAAAGCGATGAGAACTACGCCGCCTTTCTGGGCGTGCCGCAAAGCCAGTGGCAGCACTGGGCGAATGCGGACAGCGCAGTAGTGCACCCGGACTGGCGGGGCAACGGCTTGCAGCGCGCCATGCTGGAAGTGTCTTTGCCGCTGCTGCCGCCGAATATCACCCATCTGGGTGCCACCGTCAGCCCGGATAACGGTTACAGTCTGCGCAACGCACAGGCTTCCGGCTTCGTCATTCGCTGCCGCCGGGAGATGTATGGCGGCTACGACCGCTATCTGCTGGAAAAGCAGCTGTAACTCCATGCAGTTTTGGTGTACAACTATTTTGAAATGTGTTATACTATACGGTATGAATAACAGCGAAGGAAACAGGTGAAACCATGGCAGCATCTCTCGTGCAGGAATTCTGCACCCTGCGTGATACTTACATTGAAAAGCAATTCGGCCGCCTGAACGATATGCAGCGGCAGGCTGTGTTTACCACGGATGGCCCGCTGCTCATCCTTGCCGGTGCCGGCAGCGGCAAGACTACCGTGCTGGTCAACCGCATCGCCAACCTCATTCGGTTCGGCTCGGCGCATGGCTCCAAGGAAACGCCCCGCCCGGTGACCGAGGAGGACGTCAAAGCTCTGCGCACCGCCATCATGACCGGTACCGATGCCCCCAGCTGGCTGGACGGGATGCTGCGCCGCAACGCGGTGCGCAGCTGGAACGTGATGGCTATTACCTTTACCAACAAGGCGGCAGGGGAGCTGAAAGAGCGTCTGCGCCGGATGCTGGGCGGTGAGGAAGGAGACGAGGTGTTCGCCTCCACCTTCCACTCGGCCTGTGTGCGTATCCTGCGCCGCTGGGCGGAGGAGATCGGCTACCCCCGCAGCTTTACCATCTACGATACTGACGATGCCCAGCGTGTGATGAAAACGGTGTATAAAGAGCTGAGCATCGACGATAAATTCCTGCCCATCAAGGCCGCTATCAACCAGATGAGCCGCTGGAAGGATCAGCTGGTCAGCCCGGAGCAGGCGCTTGCGGACCACGCCAGAGACGTGAAGAGCACCCAGACCGCCCGCATCTACGCAGCCTACGAGAAAAAGCTGAAGGAAGCCGGTGCGTTCGATTTTGACGACCTCATCTACCAGACCGTGCAGCTGCTGGCCGAACACCCGGACGTGCGGGAATTCTACCAGAATAAGTACCGCTACCTGCTGGTGGACGAGTATCAGGACACCAGCGTGGCGCAGTTCCGTCTGGTCAGCCTGCTCACCGGGCCGGAGCGCAACATCTGCGTAGTGGGCGATGACGACCAGAGCATCTACCGCTTCCGCGGCGCTACCATTGAAAATATCCTCAACTTTGAAAAGCTCTATCCCGGCACTAAAACCATCCGTCTGGAGCAGAACTACCGCTCCACCTCCAATATCCTCAACGCAGCCAACTGCGTCATCCAGCACAACACCGAGCGCAAGGGCAAGACCCTGTGGACGGATAACGGCGAGGGCGATAAGGTACAGGTGTATACCGCCGAGAACGAGCAGGACGAGGCCAGCCATATCGCGGATGTCATCGGCCAGAACCTGAAGGCGGGCGGCCATCTGGCAGACCACGCCATCCTCTACCGCATGAACGCCCAGTCGGCTCCCATCGAAAGCTACTTCACCCGCGCGGGTATCCCGCATAAGATCGTGGGCGGGCAGCGCTTCAACGACCGCAAGGAGGTCAAGGACATCCACTCCTATATGTCCATTGTGGCCAACCCCCGGGACGATGTGCGGCTGCGCCGCATCATCAACGAGCCCGCCCGCAAGATCGGTGCTACCACCGTGGATGTCATTGCAGACCTTGCCGGGCAGCAGGGGGTCAGTATGCTGGATGTCATCAGTCATGCCGACCAGTACGCCAAGCTCTCCCGCGCGGTTATGCCGCTGCTCAAGTTCTGGCAGATTTATCAGCGCCTGCAGGATTCTCTTGCCACCCGCACGCTGGACGAGTTTGCCTCCGATGTCATCGAGCTGACCGGCTACAAGGCCATGCTGGAAGCAGACGCCGCCAAGGGGCACGAGGATGCCGCCGACCGTCTGCAGAACTTGGGCCAACTGGTGAATAACGTCAAGAACTATTGCGATCAGCACGGCGAGGAAGCCACGCTGGAGGGCTATCTGGAGGATATCGCCCTCATCAGCGATATCGACAGCTACAACGAAAGCAGCGATCAGGTGGTGCTGATGACCATCCACTCTGCCAAGGGTCTGGAGTTCCCTTATGTGTTCCTCATCGGCATGGAGGAGGGCGTTTTCCCCAGTGAGATGAGCAAGTACTCCGAAGCAGATCTGGAAGAGGAGCGCCGTCTGGCTTATGTTGGCATCACTCGAGCCAAAAAGGAACTGTATATCTCCAACAGCGTCACCCGGATGCTGTACGGACGCACCCAACGCAACGAGCCCAGCCGCTTTCTGCGGGAGATCGAACCGGAGTATATCGAGGAGACCCGCAGCCCGGTGCTGGAACAGCGTTCTCGCATGGGCGGCTGGGGCTCTGGGTACAGTGATACCGTGCCCGGCGGGGCATCCGGTTACTCCGGCCCCTCCGGTTACAGTCGCAGCAGCTACGGCGGCGGTTATGGCTCGGGTTACAGTTCGGGCAACCGCAGCGGCTACCTGAATCGGGAATATAACGCCGGTGAAAGCCGTGGCTTCGGCTCCCCTTACGGCGGAAGAAGCACATCTTCCTCCGGTTTTGGCAGTCACTTTGGCAACAGTTCCACCCAGCCGACCACCAGAAGCGGTGAATTTGGCTCTGCATATTCTGGCAGTAATACGGCAAAAAATACTGTAAAGCAAACATACTTTACAGCAAATTCTGCCGTAAAACCGGCAGCTTCCAGTTCAAAGCACTATGAGCCGGGCGACATCGTGGAGCACAAAGTATTTGGCCGCGGCACGGTGCTGAAGGTAAAACCCGCTGCCGGGGATCAGATCGTAGAGATCAACTTTGAAAAAGTGGGCATCAAGAAAACGATGGCCAATTTTGCGCCCCTGACCAAGATTACGGAGGAAGAATGACCCTATGATGACTGTTCGTTTGATCGCCCACACCCCGGAACCGGAAAAGGTGGTGGCGGCTGCCGCAAAGCTTTGCTACTCCGACGCCCACATCACCGACCTTTTGGACGGGCTGGACAAGGAAAAAACTGCAAAATTCCTGACCATGCTCAGCGACCTTGGCCATGCCAGCCCCATCGAGCACGCCAGCTTTACCTTTGGCATCGAGGGGGTCAGCCGCACACTGCTTGCCCAGATCACTCGGCACCGCATCGCATCCTTCAGCGTGCAGAGCCAGCGCTATGTGCGTCTGGATGATTTCCGCTATGTGACGCCCCCGGAGATCGAGGCCATCCCGGAAGCAAAGGCGGCTTTCCTTGCCAGCATGGAGGAGGACGCCCAGCGTTATCTCGACCTTGCCCATAAGCTGGAGGAGGGGCACACCGCCCGCCTAATGGCTGAGGGAATGCCGGAAAAGCAAGCCCGCGCTAAGGCTTCCAAGCAGGCCAACGAGGACGCCCGCTTTGTGCTGCCCAACGCCTGCGAGACCAAAATGGTGGTCACCATGAACGCCCGCAGCCTGATGAACTTCTTCCAGCTGCGCTGCTGCAACCGCGCCCAGTGGGAGATCCGGGAACTGGCCGAAAAGATGTTCGCGCTGGTGTACCCGGTGGCACCCCATATCTTTGCCAAGGCCGGCCCTGCCTGTCTGTGCGGCCCCTGCCCGGAGGGCAAAATGTGCTGCGGCAAGACCGCTGAGGTGCGCGCAAAATATGCCGCCATTAAAGAAGGTGCCGTCGTATGAGCAAGGGCAAACTGATCGTGCTGGAAGGGCTGGACGGCAGCGGCAAGGCCACACAGGCAAAATTGCTGGCAGAGCACCTTGCCGCGCAGGGCATTCCGGTGCAGAAGATCACCTTCCCGGACTATGCCAGCGATTCCAGCGCACTGGTCAAGATGTATCTGGCGGGGCAGTTCGGCCAGCACCCGGACGATGTAAACGCCTACGCGGCCTCCAGCTTTTACGCGGTGGACCGCTACGCCAGCTATAAAACCAGCTGGGGCGGCTTTTACGAGCAGGGCGGTGTGATCATCGCCGACCGCTACACCACCTCAAATGCGGTGCACCAGTGCTCTAAGCTCTCGCAGGAGCAGTGGGAGGAATATCTGCGCTGGCTGTTTGATTACGAGTTCCGTTTGCTGGGACTGCCCGCACCGGACAGGGTCATCTATTTGCAGGTAGACCCGGCGGTCAGCCAGCGGCTGATGACCCAGCGCTACCACGGCGACGAGAGCAAAAAGGACGTGCACGAGAAGGATACGGCTTATCTGGCGCGCAGCCGCGCCGCTGCCGAGTTCTGCGCCCGGCATCTTGGCTGGGATACTGTGCACTGCACCAGCGGAGACGCCATGCGCAGCATTGAAGAGATCCAGCAAGAGGTACAGCAGCTTGCCCGGAAAACACTGGGCTGAACGATAAAATATGATAAGAGGGGGCATCCTGAACGATGTATCGTCTGATGCAGCCGTCCGACGAGGCGGCAGTGCTGGCTTTGTGGCAGAGCCAGCATCATGATACCGAAGATTTTGCAAAAATGGTACTGGAACGTTTTGCCGGTGTGCAGAACATTTATGTGGCCGATGAAAACGACGCCATCGTGGCGGCTGCACTGGCTGTGCCGGTCACCCTGCAGGGGCGCACGGGCAATTACCTGTGCCTGTGCGGCGAGGGCAGTCTGCTGCTAGCGGGTCTGCTGGATACCCTGTGCGCCCACCAAAAGCTGCGGGGCGCAGGCTTCACCGTGACAGTCCCGGCAGATGCGGCACAGGCCGCTTTGCTGCAGGATAAGGGCTTTGCACAGGCTTTTGCCCTGCGCTGCCTGCCCCGTGAGGTGAGCCGCAACCTGTGGAGCCAAGCGGAATTTGACACGGTGACAGCCAAAAAGCTGTGCGAACTACGGGAGCAGTTCTGGAAGGACACCGTGCAGCTGAGCCCGGAACGCATGGCGGTGGTGCTGCAGGAGCTGTACGCCCGGGGCGCTACCATCGTGTCCAACGAACATGGCTACGGCATCTACTTCCGCAAGGAGGATACCCTGTATTTTGTGGAGATGATGGCCGACAGCGACCGTGCCGCCGAGATCCTGATGGAAGCTGCCCGCGAGAAGGAAGTCATCGTGGAAAAGGCGGTCATCACGGTAGGCGCTGCTCAACCGCTGTTTTTGGGCGAGGGCACCCGGCAGGAATACGGCATGATCCGCTTTGACGCAGAGCCCTTTGACGTGAGCGAAAGCTATCTGCGTCTGATGCTGGAAAACTGAAAAAAGGAAGGTGCGTATGGCACACAACGATACACATGCCGCCCGCAAAAAGGGCGGTGCAGGCAAAATTCTGCTGGTAGTGCTTCTGCTGCTTTTTCTGGCAGCGGGCGCAGCGGTGCGGTTTGCCTACAATGAGATTCACGGCAATGGTGCACCCGGCAGCACAGAGGTGACTGTAAGCATCCCGCAGGGTAGCGGCGTGGCGGCTATTGCCAACAAGCTGAAGGAAGCGGGCGTTATCCGCTCTGCCTACCTGTTTCGCTGGTATGTGGGGGAAAAGGGCGCTGCCGCAAAGCTGCAGTACGGCGATTTTGTCTTGCAGACCAGTGCGGTTTCCTATGATGCGATCATTGCCACCCTTTCCCAATACGCCAAGGCAGAAACGGTGCGGGTGACTATCCCGGAGGGCACCACGGCCATTGCCATTGCCCAGAAGATGGAAGCCGCCGGTCTGTGCACCGCCGAGGAGTTTTTGAAGGAAGCCAACGAGGGCGATTTCAGCACATATACCTTCTGGCAGTACGTCCCGGAGGATAAGGATGCCCCAGACCGCTTTATGAAGTGTGAGGGCTATCTTTTCCCGGAGACCTACGAGTTTTTGAAGGACGATACGGTGCACAACTATGTGGCTACCTTCTACGCCCAGTTCGATGCACAGTTCACCGCCGAAATGTACGCCGCCCTCAAGAAGCAGGGAACGACCCTGCCAGAGCTGGTCACCCTTGCCTCCTTTGTGCAGGAGGAAGCGGGCAACAGTCAGGACTCCAACGTGGCGCAGGTGTTCCGCAACCGTCTGGCGGAGGGCTCGCCCTACCCCCGGCTGCAAAGCAACACCTCCAGCCATATCCAGAACGACGCCGACAATAACTATCTCTGGAACTGGGTCGCACCCTACTACGGCGGCTGGGATGATATCCCGGAAAATATTCTTGCAGCCTACGACACTTACAGCTGCACCGGCCTGCCCGCAGGTCCCATCTCGAACCCCGGCCTTGCCGCTATCAAGGCAGCGCTGGAGCCGCAGCCCGACGAGGAAGCCAAGGACGCTTATTTCTTTGTGACCGACCTCAAGGGCAATTACTACTACGCCCACACGCTGGCAGAGCATAATGCCAACTGCAAAACTGCCGCAGCTGTGAACAAAAGTCTGAAAAACTGAGGAAAGGCCGCTGCACAAAAAACACGGTGCAGCGGCCCCTTTCCCGTTAAAAACTGTGATACATAAGAGAGGAACCTACAAATGTTACAGATCCCGGAACTGCTTGCCCCGGCGGGCGATGCGGAACGTCTGCGTTATGCCATCAACTACGGTGCCGATGCCGTTTACTGCGGTCTGCCGGAGTTCGGTATGCGCTCTGCCCCGGCCAACTTTACCCCGGAGCAGCTGACGGAAAGCGTCATCTATGCCCACGCCCGTGGACGCAAGGTCTACCTGACCATGAACACCCTGCCCACCAACGAGGAGGCCGACCGCCTGCCGGATGCTATCAAGGAAGCTGCCAAAGCCGGTGTGGATGCCTTTATCGTGGCAGACCTTGGTGTGCTGGATGCCTGCAAGACCTTTGCCCCGGACATTGACGTGCATCTTTCCACCCAGACCGGCATCACCAACTGGGCAGCCGCCCGCGCCGCCTACAAAATGGGCGCAAAGCGGGTGGTGCTGGCCCGAGAGATGACCTTGCAGGATATTGCCATCCTGCGCGATAAGACCCCGCCGGAGCTTGAAATTGAGGCCTTTGTGCACGGTGCTATGTGCATGAGCGTGTCCGGCCGGTGTCTGCTGTCCAACTACATGGCCGGACGCGACGCCAACCGCGGCCAGTGCGCCCAGCCCTGCCGCTGGAAGTACTACCTGAGCGAGGAGACTCGCCCCGGCCAGCTGTATGAGATCGGTGAGAATGAGAACGGCAGTTATATCCTTAACGCCAACGATATGTGCACCGCGCCCTTTATCGACCTGATCTGCAAGGCGGGCGTGGACAGCCTGAAGATCGAAGGCCGTGCCAAGACCTTCTACTATGTCGCCAGCGTCACCGCCGCCTACCGCAAGGCACTGGACGCCTATCTGGCCGACCCGACAAACGATAACTTTGAACTGCCGCCGGAGGTGTACGCGGAGCTTACCCGCACCAGTCACCGGCACTACTCTCCCGGCTTCTATTTTGGCCGCGAGCAGGCCAAACAGGCCACCGACAGCGCTACCTATATCCGCGAGTGGGAGTTTGTGGGTACGGTGGACAGCTGGGAAAACGGCATCGCCCACTGCCAGCAGCGCGGCAAATGGAGCCTTGGGGATACGCTGGAGGCACTGTGCCCGGACGGACGCAGCATCCCGCTTACCCCGGAATGGATCGAAAACGAAGCAGGGGAGCGGGTGGAAAGCACGCCGCACGCTATGGAAAAATACACCATGCCCACCCCGGAGCTGCCGCCCATGAGCCTGCTGCGCCGGAAAACGGTGTAACAGCGTGACAAAAAAAGAAGGAAAACGCCGTGAAGTACAATAGCGCTTCTGGCCGCTACGCCCTTCTGGACGAGCTGCGCGGGCTGGATCTGGTTAGTATGATGCTCTATCACGGCTGCTGGGATCTGGTCTATCTGTTCGGCATTCGGGCCGACTGGTATTATGGCTTGCCCGGGCATCTGTGGCAGCAGAGCATCTGCTGGGTGTTCATTCTACTGTCCGGCTTCTGTGTGCAGCTGGGGCATCATACCCTGCGCCGTGGCGCACAGGTGTTCGGGGCAGGGGCACTTGTCACGGCGGTCACACTGCTTTTTATGCCGGAGGACAGAGTTATCTTTGGTGTGCTGACCCTGCTGGGCAGCGCCATGCTGTTGACAGGCCTTTTGGAAAAGCCGCTGCGGCGCATTCCCCCGGCGGCAGGGCTTGCCGTCTCGGCGGTGCTGTTTGCCCTGACCCGCAATGTTTCGGCAGGCTATCTGGGCTTTGGCAGTTTGCGTCTCTGGCTGCCGCAGACACTGTATGCAAACTACGTTACAGCGTACTTTGGCTTTTATCCGTGGTGGTTCTATTCTACGGATTATTTTGCCCTTCTACCGTGGCTGTTTCTGTTCTGGGCAGGGTATTTTCTCTACGACATTGTAGGACGGCAGCGTATGGAGCCCTTGCGCCGCTCGGTCTGCCCGCCGCTGGGCTGGCTTGGACGGCATTCACTGCTGCTGTATCTGCTGCATCAGCCGGTCATCTACGGGGTGCTGCTGGTGGTTTTCCGCGTATTGGGCGGCTGAAACGCACGATTCGTGCACTTTTGAGAAAAGCGGCATTGTTGCATCATGCAAACATCGCACCAATGCCTTGACAAGCGGGGCAGGGCTGTGGTATTCTGTTGACGGTTAGAAAATACTAACTACGAAAATGCGTCATGAAACACGGACGCATTTTTACAGAGCATGAAGTTATTCTAAACTAACTACACAGAGAAAGAGGTAGAGTTTTATGAGCAAAGTAGCAATCGTATTCTGGAGCGCAACCGGCAACACCGAGACCATGGCAAACTGCATCGCCGAGGGCGCAGGCGCCAACGGCACCCTCGTGCCCTGCGCCGAAATGACCCCCGCAAAGCTGGCAGAGTTTGACGTGGTTGCCTTTGGTTGCCCGGCTATGGGTGCAGAGCAACTGGAAGAGAGCGAGTTCGAGCCCATGTTTGCTGCACTGGAAGGCTCCCTGAACGGCAAAAAGATCGCGCTGTTCGGTTCCTACGGCTGGGGCGATGGCCAGTGGATGCGCGACTGGGCACAGCGCGCACAGGACGACGGCGCACAGCTGTTCAGCGAGGAAGGCCTCATCTGCAACGAAACGCCTGATGATGACGTGCAGGCTGCCTGCCGTAAGCTGGGCGCAGATCTGGCTGCTTGGTAATCTTTGCAAGGGAAGAACTCTCTTGACAAAAATGGTTTGCTGCGCTAAACTATGAACTGCCGTGTTTCGGCATTTTTATAGAGACGAAAGTTAGAAACTGCTAACTTTTGGGATGCAACAGCCATTGTGCAAGATATCGTAAAAATGCAGATTTTACGGCAGGGGAAAGCGGACGAACGATCCGGTAGCCCCTGCCGTTTTTGATAATCGTAAAGGCGGTGTGTATGGAAATGGCAGTGGCACTTGGCGTTACGGTAGGCTTTGCACTTTTGCGCGGCGCAGTACGCCGCGCTGCGCGCAGGTCAAGCCGTAAAAGGGAATAAGAATAATCAGGAGGAACGAATCCGATGCAGCAGACCCCCAAAAACTTGGATAATAAACGTGCAGATGAAAAAATGCTTGTCAGCGAGATGATCGCACTCTACTGCCGCAAACAGCATGGCACTCCCAAAGGCTCTTTATGCCCGGAGTGCCAGCAGCTGCACGATTATGCGCTTGCACGCATCGACAAGTGTCCGTTTATGGAAACAAAGACTTTTTGCTCCGCCTGCAAAGTCCATTGTTATAAACCGGAAATGCGGGAAAAAATTCGTGCGGTCATGCGTTGGGCAGGCCCGCGTATGCTGCCGGTGCACCCGGTATTGTCCATCAAACATGTGGCGGTCACGCTCAAGTCCAAGCGGGAGGCCAAAAAGGCAAACGGATAAAACCCATGTATAAATCCTTTGCCCGCAGGGCAACCTATGGACAAAGAGGTGATAAGCATGGAAAACATCGGCGTGACCTGTGATGTCTGCGCGTGCTGCCACAATGTGGACGGCTGCAAATGTGATCTGCCGCAGATCAAGGTAACGGAGCAGTGCAACTGCACCACTCAGCAGGTGGAGACCCCGCACTACTGCCAGAGCTACGAGGAAAAGTAAGTCCCTACCAACGCAAAGCAGCCCCTGCCGGAAGAACTTCTCCGGCAGGGGCTGCTGCGTTTATTGGATCAATACTCAGCGCAATGTCACGTTACAGGTGGCAAGGCTGCGGATCAGCGTGCCTACGCTGTCCTTCATCTGGATACCGGCAAAGCCCAGCGCAAAGGCGGCCTGCACGTTTTCCAGCCTGTCATCGATAAATACGCACTCGCTGGCCTTTAGCTGATACTTCTTCAGCAGCGCCTTATAGATCTGCGGGTCGGGCTTGTTTACCTGAACCTCACAGGAGGCCACGCCGCCGTCAAACTGAGCCAGCACGCCGCGCTCGGTCAGCAATTCCAGCACGTCCTGCGGGATGTTGCTCAGGTAATACACGCAATAGCCGTGGTTCTTCAGCCGCCGCACCAGCTCCAGCATCCGCAAACGCGGGCGCAGAATGTGCATCCAGTCGTCCAGCACGCCCTGCACCTCAAAGGCGCAGCCCTCGGCGCGGGCGTGCTCCAGCATCCGCTGGTTGCCGTCATAGCGGGAAAGCTTGCCCGCGTCCAGCAGCTGCCACTCCTCGCTGCCAAAGGTCAGGTCGTAGACTTTCTCTTCCATTTCGGCGTTGCACAGCCGGTCTACAAGGTAGGCCTTGGGGTCAAAATCCACCAGCACACCGCCGATATCAAAAATAATGCTTTTATACATAACTGCTGCCTCGCTTGTATTGGATGTTTTTTTCAGATATTTTCCATAGTATACCACAACTGGGCGGGTGCTTTCCACCCCTTTGGCATAGAAAATGCCGCCCCGGCGTATGCTGTGGCAGAAAGGGGAGAGCGCCGTGACGATCCGGGAACTGTGCGAGAAAGAGGTCGTTCAGCTGGAACAGGGGGTGTGCCTTGGCCGTGCGGATGATCTGGAATTTGACCCCGCAACGGCGCAGCTGCAAAGCCTGATTTTGCTGGGCAGACCGCGACTTTTTGGCCTGCTTGGCCGGGATGAGAGCCTGACCATCCCATGGCAGGAGATCGAGACCATCGGTACGGATGCGATTCTGGTGCATACCGCCGTGCCCGCAGCACCGGCAGCACCTCGCGGCTTCTGGCAGCAACTGCGGGCAAAGCTGGGTCTGTGAAAAATAGGGGAATATTTTGAAAAATAAAACCGTAATTTTTGTAAAATCATGAATGGACATTTTCGGCAAAGTGACTATAATAGGCACGAAAGGCTTGTGCAAATAGCACAGCCACTTTGAAAATAGGGTTCGGGACGTGGAAAGGGACATCGACTATGAAAACATCCAAACCGCTGTTGACCCTGCGGATGCTCTTCCCGGCGGCAGCTTCTTTTATCGTGCTGCTGCTGGGCGAGTGGATCGCGCGCGGGTCACTGACCGCTGATACCTTTATCAGCTTTATTTTCCCTCATTTCGGGGCGTACCTGCTGGCATGGCTGCTGCTGTTTCTGGTGTGGGAACTGCTGGACTGGGTGCTGCGCATCCCGCCGCTTGCCACGCTGGGCATGGCCGTTCTGGGCTGTGCGCCCTGCGCGGTAAACTTCTATACCATGCAGCTGCGGGGCGAGCCTTTTCTGCCGTGGGATCTGATGCAGGTGTCCGAGGCCGCCGGTGTGGCCTCTGCGGCCGGGCTCAAGCTGCAGACCAGCATGGTGGTCTCCATTGTGCTGGTGCTGGCACTGACGGTGGCAAGCTTTTTTGTTTACCGCGGTCGGCTGCGCCAGCGCTGGCTGCCAAGGCTTGCCGGCACCGGCGCTTCGGCGGCGGCACTGTGTCTGCTGATCTTCGGCGTTTACTTGCAGCCCGCCGTCACGCAGGTTTTGGGCATCACGCCGGATGCGTGGATGCAGGACCGCTACTATCGTTACTACGGTGTACTTACCGGTTTTATGACCAACCTTACCAATCTGGAGATCGACAAGCCCGATGGCTACTCGGAGCAGGCAGTGGACGATATTCTGGATAACGTAGCCGAGAGCGAAAAATTCTCCACCGGCCCCATGTATGCGGGCAGTTATGCCGCCACTGCCCCCAAGGATGAGCAGGCGAAGCAGCCTACCATTATTTATGTGATGGACGAGTCTTACTGGGATGTATCCGAGCTGGAGCAGTACGGCATCACCTTTGATACCGATGTATCGCAGAACCTTCACGCTCTGCAGCAGACCAGCGCCTACGGCAGGGCATACAGCCCCAGCTTTGGCGGCGGCACCTGTGATGTGGAGTTTGAAGCCCTGACCGGCTACTCGGTGTCCTTTCTGCCCAGCGGCAGCAAGCCCTACCAGCAGCACGTCACAAAGCCCATGTTCGCCCTGCCCAATTACCTCAAGCTCAAGGGCTACCAGACCGCTGCAGTGCACTGCTTCTGGGCAAAATACTGGAGCCGCGATAAGGCTTACCCCAACCTCGGCTTCAGTGATTTTATCAGTCTGGAGGATATGCACGGCGTGACCAAGGTGCGCAAGCACTACTGGACCAGCGGCCTTGTGACCGATGACTCCATGGCCGACCAGATCATTCAGCAGTACGAGAAGATGAGCACTTCCTCTGATAAGCCCATCTTCCTGCACGCGGTCACCATGCAGAACCATACCAATTATAATAGAGACAACTACCCGGACGACGAGCGGGTGCACGTCGTATCCCACCCCGTGGGGCTCAAGAGCAGCACCGTGGGCGCGCTGGAAGATTTCGCTACCGGCATCCGGGATGCAGACGCCATGTTGGGCAAGCTGACCGAGTACTTCTCTCAGGTGGACGAGCCGGTCATTCTGGTGTTCTGGGGCGACCACTATAATCCCATCGATTCCAATTACGATGTCTACACCACCACCGGTTATGCAAGCGGCTCCAGCACCGACCCCCGTCTGCACCAGACCACGCTGCTGATGTGGTCGAATTACAGCCAGCAGCAGGTGGATCTGGGCACCATTGCCGCTTATGATATCTCTCCGGTGATGATGGAGCTGTTTGGGCTGGAACAGCCGCTGTACTTCCAGTTCCTCAACCGGCAGCTCCGGGTCGCCAGCCGCAGCTGCACCCGCGGCACCACCATGAACTTGGACGGCACCACCACCCAGCAGCCCACGGAGTTCCAGCAGCGCTGGACGAATGAGCACTGGATGCTGCAATACGACCTGATGTTCGGCAAGGGATATGCCCTCAACCGTATGGGTGTTGCGGGCCTGAGCGGGATGAATACGGGCAAATAAGAGAAAAAACAAGGAATTCTTTATACAAAACAGAGAAAACCACTTGCAACCGCATTCTTTTTGTGCTATTATAACAAAGCATTACACACGCATCACTATGCCCTTTTGTGCCCTTTTGGGTTGAGGGCAGTCCGCTGGTACCCGATGTACCGTGCAGATCACGGTGTGCGGAGGCAAAACAATATCTGGAGGTATTTTATTATGGCAGTCGTTTCTATGAAGCAGCTTCTCGAGGCAGGTGTGCACTTCGGTCACCAGACCCGCCGCTGGAACCCCAAGATGGCTAAGTACATCTTCACCGAGCGCAATGGTATCTATATCATTGACCTGCAGAAGACTGTGAAGAAGCTGGACGAAGCTTACAACTACGTGAAGGAAGTTGCAGCTGAGGGCGGCGACATCCTGTTCGTCGGCACCAAGAAGCAGGCTCAGGAGTCCATCCGTGACGAGGCTCTGCGCTGCGGCATGCACTATGTCAACGCTCGTTGGCTGGGCGGCATGATGACCAACTTCCGCACCATCCGTAAGCGTATCGACCGTATGGATCAGCTGGCTAAGATGAAGGAGAACGGCACCTTCGAGCTGCTGCCCAAGAAGGAAGTGGCTAAGCTGGAGCTGGAGATGGAGAAGCTGGACAAGTACCTGGGCGGCGTCAAGAACATGAAGACCCTGCCGAAGGCTATGTTCATCGTCGATCCTCACAAGGAGCGCATCGCTGTTGCTGAGGCCCGCAAGCTGAACATCCCCATCGTTGCTATCGTTGATACCAACTGCAACCCCGATGAGATCGACTACGTGATCCCCGGCAACGACGACGCTATCCGCGCTGTCAAGCTGATCGCCGGCGCTATGGCTGACGCTGTGCTGGAAGGCAAGCAGGGCAACCAGGAGGCCGCTCCCGCCGAGGACGCAGCAAACGCCTGATTTCCCATTCCGCAACCAATCAAATAACGTGTAAGGGAGAAAACAAAAATGGCTATTTCTGCAAAGGACGTTATGGAACTGCGCAAGCAGACCGACTGCGGCATGATGGAGTGCAAGAAGGCTCTGACCGAGGCTGACGGCAACTTCGAGAAGGCAATCGAGATCCTGCGCGAGCGTGGTCTGGCTACCGCCGCCAAGAAGGCAAGCCGCGTTGCTGCCGAGGGTATGGTCTACGCTGACTACTGCCCCGCATGCAAGGTCGGTGTTGTCATCGAGGTCAACGCTGAGACCGACTTCGTTGCCAAGAACGACAAGTTCGTTGACTTCGTCAAGGAGGCCACCAAGGTCATCATGAAGCAGAACCCCGCTGATGTCGAGGCTCTGATGGCTTGCAAGACCGAGGCTGGCGAGACCGTTGACGAGGCTCTGAAGAACCTGATCCTGGTCATCAAGGAGAACATCAAGGTTCGCCGCTTCACCCGTTACGAGGGCGTCTGCTCTGCATACGTCCACGGCGGCGGCACCCACGGCATTCTGGTCAACTTCGAGACCACCAACGACATCGACGCTAAGGACGAGTTCGTTGCTTACGGCAAGGACATCGCTATGCAGGTCGCTGCTGCTAACCCCGGCTACGTTGACGAGGCTTCTGTCCCCGCCGAGGTCGTGGCTAAGGAGAAGGAGATCATGCTGGCTCAGATGGCTCAGGACCCCAAGACCGCTAACAAGCCTGAGGCTGTGAAGGAGAAGATGATCGAGGGCAAGATCAAGAAGTTCTTCAAGGAGAACTGCCTGGTCGATCAGGAGTTCGTCAAGGACGGCGACCTGACCGTTGCTCAGTACACCGCTAAGGTCGCTAAGGATCTGGGCGGCGAGATCAAGATCGTCAAGTTCGTCCGCTTTGTCAAGGGCGAGGGTCTGGAGAAGCGTGCTGACGACTTCGCATCTGAAGTTGCAAGCATGGTGAAGTAATCTAAACTTCCAAAGACAAAATGGGAGCTGCAGTACCTGTAACAGGGTGTTGCGGCTCCTTTTTGTTTATGAAAATGCAAATACCGGGCAGCCCACAGACTGCCCGGTATTGCTGTATAAATCTTTCTGCTTATGCCTCGTCCAAAACCTCTTCAGGATCCTCAATGGCGTCCTCAATCGTCTCCTCCACATCCATCGCTTCTTCGGCGTCCGGTGCAGCAAACAGTTCCTGAATCTGATCCCGCAGCCAGAGCAGACGGTTGTCCAGCGCCTTGTCCCGTGCCAGCAGCGGTGCAATGATCTCGGGTTTGTCAGTGATCAGGTCATCCACACCCAGCTGCAGCAGCTTTTCGGCGTCCTGCTGACGGTTGATGGTCCATGCGGAGATGGTCTTGCCGCGCAGATGGATCTGCTGCACCATACCGGCGGTGATAAAGGTGGACTCCACACTGAAAAAGTCTGCGGCGGGCAGGTCATAGTAGGTGCCTACGCCCAGCGCAAGAATATACCCTGTGGTAATGTCCGGGTCCAGTTCCTTCACTTTGCACAGGGTCTCGTAGCTCTGGGAGGTGACCACGCAGTCTGCACCGTAGTCGTATGCGTGGATCAGCCGCACCGTTTCAGCCTCCAATGTCGGCGTAAAGCTGCTGGGCTTGATCTCAATGTTCAGCTCAGCCTTGCCCTTGCACAGCGCCAGAACCTCTTCCAGCGTTGGGATATAGGAGCCCGTGAACTGCCGATGAAACCAGCGCCCGGCATCCAGCTGCTGCACCTGCGCATAGGGCAGATCGTAGATGTTAGCGTTATAGCCGGTGCACCGGCGCAGGCTGGTATCGTGGGTCACTACGGCTACGCCGTCAGCGGTCATCTGCACGTCCAGCTCAATGCGGGGGCTGCCGTGCTCCAGTGCCGTCTCGAAGGCTGCCATGGTGTTTTCCGGCGCACGGGAAGAGTAGCCCCTGTGGTAGGTGATCACCGGGTCGGCAAGGCCCAGCACGCTTTGCAGCGGCTGTGTTTGCGGGAACAGCAGATATACCGCCGCTACCCCGCAGGTGACCAGCGCGGAACAGGCCATCATCCCGGCCAGTACCGTCTGCTCACGGTGCAGGGCAGGGAACGCACCGGAAGCGGCCGGCCGCGCTGCATCGGACTGTCGGGTCACTTCATACAGTGCGTCCGTAAGCGTGCTCTGCGCTGCCGTCATGGCACAGTCCATGAGTAGGCAAAGGAACGGCAGCTCGATCAGCAGCGCTGCGCGGGAAAGCGCCAGCAGGGCAGCAGTGCTGGCAAAGCCGACACCAAGGATGACACAATAGAACAGCGCTGCCCCACACAGCAGCGTCAGCCCTGTGCGCACGGCAGCAGTCAGCATCCAGCGCAGTGCCAGTGCAAGCAGCTGCCCGGCGCGGCTGCGCAAAATGTGAAGGCTCTCTGCAAACGCACAGCCAAAGCTTTTGTGCTCCAACAGGAATTTTGGCAGCACCACAAGTCCGTCCAGCAGCAGCGCCAGCACGCAGAGCACCGCCAGAGCAAATAGAAACCGATTGGCAGCGCGCGCTTTCAGCAGCCCCCAGAGATATTCCGGCACGGCAAACTGGGTCAGATGGTTTGCCGCCAGAAAAAAGTTCGTCAGCGGGATCAGGGCAGCACCATACAACAGCAGCGGGAGATTCTGCGGCAAAAACACCCGCACAAGGCTGCAAAAGGCATCCCGGAATACGGCTGCCGCCCGCAGCGGCTCGCCGTGCCGCACCCGCGTCAATAGTTGCAGCATCGTGGCGGCCTCGTACAGGCTCCAGAAGGCTGCCAGCACCGCCAGCACGGCGATGCAGCCGATGATGGCAGGGGAGACAAAGATGCGGGAGGCGGTCTTGTTGTTGAGGTATTGTATGGGCGCGAACCGCAGCGTCAGCGCCCAGATCAGCTGCAACGCCGGTACGAACAAGAAGTTTGTCAACACCTTATAAAACAACAGAAAAAGCAGAAACACCCGCCCCTTTGGCGAAAGCAGGGAACGGGCGGCATCGTGCAGGGAACGGTAGGTCTGCTCTTGCTGCCGGAGCCTTGCGGAAAATCGCTTCAAAATAGCTTCAACCTCTTTTTCATTTTTGCCGGGCTTTTCGCGTGCGCTGTGCGCTATATAGGTACAGTTTGGCAGACTGCCCGGCAATTATGATTTTTAATATTTTAATATAGTGTAACATAAACGCAACCGAAAGAAAACGCAGCAGGCGGGTGCAGTTTCGCCAAAAAAACCGGGAAAATTTCTACATCCGCAAAAAGGGCGCATAGGAGTCTTTGCCCGGATAAAACGCACAAAACGATGATTCGTTAAAAATTTGGCTTTCTATAAACGATGGATGTTGAATCGTATGGATTTTTATAGAATCCCTTGCATTTTTTTGCCAGCTTCTGTATAATAAATATAATTTTGAAAGCTCACACAGACAACCAGGAGGTCTAATTATGGCTTCAAAGATCAATAAGGGAGAAATCCTCGCCAAGTTCTTCGATGACGGGGAATACACTGCGCTGTTTGCTGATGGTGCAGTGAGCGCTGCCTGCGGCTATGCTGCAGGTCAGCAGGCTTACGCTGTTTATCAGAACGGCGAGGCTGTCACCGTAAAGGATGTTGAAAAGAACATCAAGGTTCTGGAAATGGCTGCACAGACCGGCTGCCCGGTGGTCACTTTCTATAACTCGGTAGGTGCAAAGCTGACCGAGGGTCTGGACGTGCTGACTGCCAGCGCAAAGCTGAATGCGCAGATCGCAAAGGTCTCCGGCGTTGTTCCGCAGGTGGCCGTTGTTCTGGGTGTCTGCGGCGGCACCAGCGCTCTGAGCGCTGCCAACGCAGACGTCTGCATCATGGCCGAGGGCGCAGAGCTGTTCTTCACCGCTCCGTTCACCTCCGCTGCTAAGGGCGATAAGGTCGCCGATGCAGGCAGCGCCGCTGCTGCCGCCAAGGCAGGTGTGGCTTCTATCGTGGCTGCCGATGCCGCAGAGGCTGCTGAAAAGGCTGCTCACATCGTGGGTCTGCTGCCCGCCAACAACCTGACTGGTCCGGCGATCTTCGAGTTCGAGCAGCCCACAGCTGTTCTGGCTGCCGGTGCCGAGCCCGCAAAGGCCGCTGCCGCTGTGATCGATAAGGACAGCGCTGTGGAACTGTATGCAGGCTTTGGCAAGTCTGTCTACACCGCATTTGCAACCATCGGCGGTAACGCCGTGGGCGTTGTGGCAACCGGCAAGCAGCTGTGCCACAACTGCGTAGCCAAGGCTTCCCGTTTTGTGCGCCTGTGCGATGCCTTCAGCGTGCCTGTGGTCACCATCGTGGACACCGAGGGCTTTGTGCCCAGCGTTACCGATGACGTGGCTGGCGGCATCCGCGAGGCTGCCCGTCTGGCCGCTACCTACGCCGATGCAACCACCGCAAAGGTGGCAGTGCTGGCCGGCAAGGCTGTGGGCCCTGTGTACACCACTCTGGCTGCTGCCGATCTGCGCATCGCTGTGACCGGCTGCACCGTCAGCGCACTGGAGCCCAGCGCCGCTGTCAGCGTGCTGTACAAGGACGAGATCGATGCTTCCGACAACATCATTGCCGCCACCAAGGCAAAGGCTGCTGCCTACACCGCTGAGGTGTGTAGCGCTGCCAGCGCAGTGGCTGCCGGTGCTGCCGATATGAGCTGCGATGCCGCCAATGTGCGCGCCAGCGTTGTGGCTGCACTGGAGCTGCTGAGCACCAAGCGCGCCGCCCGCCTGCCTAAGAAGCACGGCAATATGGCCCTGTAAGCGTCCGAATGTAAGTTAATTGAGTTCGATTTTGAATTGGAGGATCCTTCCATGAAGTACTACAATATTACTGTCAATGGTGTTGCTTACAGCGTTTCCGTTGAGGAAACCGCCGCAGGCGCTGCTCCCGTTGCTGCTGCTCCTGTTGCAGCACCCGCCGCACCCAAGGCTGCTCCCGCTCCCGCAGCTGCTCCCAAGGCAGCCGCCGGTGCAGCCGGTGCTGTTACCGTCAAGGCTCCCATGCCCGGCAACATTCTGGATGTCAAGGTCGCTGCCGGTGCTTCTGTCAAGGCCGGTGATGTGCTGGTCATCCTCGAGGCCATGAAGATGGAGAACGAGATCGTTGCTCCGCAGGATGGCACCGTGGCTTCCATCAACGTGAACAAGGGCGATACCGTCAACTCCGGTGACGTTCTGGTTTCCATGAACTAAGGAAGAGGTGACAACCATGGCAAAAAAGCCGATCAAGGTGACCGAGGTCGTCCTGCGTGATGCGCACCAGTCTTTGCTGGCTACCCGTATGACCATGGACGAAATGCGCCCCATTCTGCCCGAAATGGACAAGATCAACTACTTCTCTGTGGAGTGCTGGGGCGGCGCTACGTTCGACAGCTGCATCCGCTTCCTGGACGAGGACCCTTGGGAGCGTCTGCGCATCCTGCGCAAGGAGCTGCCGCACCAGAAGCTGCAGATGCTGTTCCGCGGCCAGAATATGCTGGGCTACCGTCCTTACGCAGATGACGCTGTGGAGTACTTTGTACAGAAGTCCGTTGCCAACGGCATCGACGTCATCCGCATCTTCGACGCTCTGAACGACCCCCGCAACCTGCAGACTGCCATCAAGTCTGCAAATAAGGAGGGCGCTCATGTGCAGGGCTGCATCAGCTACACCCTGAGCCCCGTGCACAACAATGAGTACTTTGCATCCTACGCCAAGACTTTGGAGGAGATGGGCGCAAACTCCATCTGCATCAAGGATATGGCCGGTCTGCTCACCCCCTATACCTGCTATGATCTGGTCAAGAAGCTGAAGGAGACTGTCAGCATCCCTGTGGATATCCACAGCCACTACACCGCAGGTCTGGCTTCCATGTCCATCCTCAAGGGCATCGAGGCAGGTGCTGATATCATCGATACTGCCATGAGCCCCCTGAGCCTTGGCACCAGCCACATGCCCACTGAGAGTCTGGTCGCTGCCCTGCAGGGCACCGACTACGACACCGGTCTGGACCTGAAGCAGCTGAACGTGGTGCGCGCTTACTTTGCAAAGCTGCGCGAGAAGTACATCGCCAACGGTCAGATCAGCCCCAAGAGCCTGGGCGTGGATGCCAACACTCTGCTGTATCAGGTGCCGGGCGGCATGTTCTCCAACATGCTCAAGCAGCTGAAGGATGCTGGCAAAGAAGATAAGCTGGACGAAGTGCTGGCCGAGATCCCCCGCGTCCGTGAGGATGCAGGCTATCCGCCGCTGGTCACCCCCACCAGCCAGATCGTTGGCACGCAGGCTGTGTTCAACGTTATCATGGGCGAGCGCTACAAGATGGTCACCAAGGAGTTCAAGGGTCTGGTCCATGGCGACTACGGCAAGACTCCCGCTCCCATCAAGCCCGAGTTCACCAAGAAGATCCTTGGTGACGAGCAGCCCATTACCTGCCGCTTTGCCGACACGCTGGCTCCCGAAATGGACAAGCTGAAGGCCGAAGCTGCCAAGTGGGCAACGCAGGAAGAGGACGTGCTGACCTACGCAATGTTCCCGCAGGTCGCACCCAAGTTCTTCGATAAGCGCAATGCCAAAAAGCAGGGCGTGGACGGCGATCATGTAGACTACACCAACCAGTCTCATCCTGTCTGATCAATAAGTTCCTTTCAAGGCTGCTGCACAAAATGCTGTGCAGCAGTCTTTTTTGTACAGCCGGCAAAGGTGCAGGGCGTACTCTTTCGGGTAATACCGGAAAAACTTCTGCTTACACATTGACTTGCCGCCCAATACCTTTTATAATGATTGGTATAGCCTATAAAATACAACAAATGATGTGGAGGAAAATGCTATGCGAAGCATCCCGGAGCAGCGCATTGCTGAGTTTCAGGAGCAGGACTATCAACTGTATTTTGGCATTTCGAAGCTGGAATTTGACCGGATGCTCAAGGCTCTGCATGAGGCTTACCGTCAGGAGCACAAGCGCAAGACCCGCTTTACCAAGATCTCTATGATGGATAAACTCATCCTGACCTTGATCTATCGCTACGAGTACCGCACAATGGAAAGCATTGCCAAGGAGTACGAGGTCTCTCTGGATACCATTGCTGACAACATCCATTGGGTAGAGCGCACGCTGCTTAACGCAGATATTCTGCAAACCAGCGTGACCTGCGTTTATAAGACGAACTGATGTTATAACCCTGCGTGAAAACGCGGGGTTATAATTTTTTCAGGGAAAAGCTGCTAAAAGGTGGTAACTGCCGCAGTCATGTTATTTTAACTGCGGACGGATGTGCGGCAGTAAAAACGGAAATCGTGTTTTTTGCGCGGATGCAGTCTGCACCTTGAATTTTTCAGAAAAGAATAGTAAAATGATGCTATATGTATCGTAACATGGGCTTGTGTGCCCAAAGCGGATACCTATACAGAAAAACCGAAGTTAAACCGCAAAAGAATAGGAGCTAGTATGATCTTAAGCATGACCGGTTTCGGCAGGGGGACTGCCGTGCTCAATGGCCGCGAGATCACTGTGGAGCTGCGCAGCGTGAACTCCCGCTATTTCGAGTATTCCTCCCGCATCCCGCGCACCTGCAGTTCTCTGGACAGCCGCCTAAAAAAACAGCTCAACCAGCGGATCTCCCGCGGCAAGGTAGAGCTTAGCATGACCGTGCAGAACGTAGACGCGGCAGATACCGTGGTCGCCGTCAATATGGAGCTTGCCCGCAGCTATCAGCAGGCCATGCGGGACTTGTCCGAGCAGTTGGGGGTCAAAAATGATGTGTCCACCGCCGTTCTGACCCGCTTCCCAGATGTGCTGACCACCCGCCACGCCGATGTGGACGAGGAGCAGCTGTGGCAGGATGTGTCTGCCGTCACCGCACAGGCACTGGATCGCTTTGTGGAGATGCGCGCCGCCGAGGGTGCCAAGATGAAGGCAGACGTGGAAAGCCGCCTTGTGTTTCTGGAAGAGTGTGTCGGCAAGGTGGAAGCTTTGAGCGCAGGCCGTGTGGAAAACTACACCAACCGCCTGTACGAGAAACTCAAGGTCATCCTGCAGGATCGGGACATTGATGATGCCCGTGTGCTGACCGAGGCCGCCATCTTTGGCGATAAGACCGCCGTGGATGAGGAGACCGTCCGGCTGCGCAGCCACATCGCACAGTACCGCGATATCCTGCAGCTGGACGAGCCCGTGGGCCGCAAGCTGGATTTCCTGACGCAGGAGCTGAACCGCGAGACCAACACCATCGGTTCCAAGTGTCAGGATCTGGATATCACCCGCATCGTGGTGGATATGAAAGCGGAGATCGAAAAGATCCGTGAGCAGATCCAGAATCTGGAATAATATGTTGTGGAGGAGCCTATGAAACTCATCAACATCGGCTTTGGCAATATGGTCAGTGCAGGGCGCGTGGTGGCAGTCGTCAGCCCGGACTCTGCACCGGTCAAGCGTCTGGTGAAGGAAGCGCGCGAGCGCGGGATGCTGATCGATGCCTCTTACGGCCGCAGCACCCGGGCTGTGCTCATCATGGACTCCGATCATGTCGTGCTGTCCGCCCTTCAGCCCGAAACGGTGGCAAGCCGTGCCGCCGGGCAGGAGGGCAGAGCATCAATGGAGGAAGAAGCATCTCATGGCGAATGATAAATTTCTGTTTGTAGTTTCCGGCGCAGCCGGTACCGGCAAGGACAGCGTGGTCAAGGCGCTGCGCGAGGCACACCCCGAGATCGAAAAGACCGTCTCTGCCACCACCCGCACCCCGCGCCCCGGCGAGCAGGAGGGCGTGGATTACTACTACCGCACCCGTGAACAGTTCCAGCAGCTGCTGGAAAACGATCAGGTGGTGGAGCACAACTTCTATAACGGCAATTACTACGGCACCCTGAAGTCTGAGGTGGAAAAGCGGCTGGAAGCCGGCAAGGTGGTCGTGCTGGTCATCGATGTGCACGGCGCTGCCAATATCCGCCGGATGTTCCCGGGTGCTACCACCGTGTTCCTGCTGCCGCCCTCTGTGGAGGAGCTGGAGCACCGTCTGCGCGGTCGCGGCACCGAGACCGAGGAAAGCATTCAGGAGCGTCTCGCTACCGCCCGGCAGGAGTTGGCCGAGCAGGATAAGTTTACTGTAAAGCTGGTCAATAATCAGATCGAACCCTGCGCCGCAGAGCTGTATCAGGTCATCTGTCAGCGCGCCGGGCTGCAGGGCTAAAAAATCAAGCGTTGAAGGAGTTGGACGAATGCCCAAGACGGTAGGCGTTGCCGTCAGCAATGCGACCTTCCATTTTGATAAGCTGTATACCTACGCTGTTCTGCCGGAGCACCAGAATGCGGTGCGTCTGGGCAGCATGGTGCTGGTGCCCTTTGGCAAGGGCAGCCGCGCCCGCATGGGCGTGGTGCTGGCCTGCGATGCCGAACCGGAGCACTCCAAGCTGAAATATCTGTTCGACGTGGCTCCGGCCTCGGCCTGCCTGACCCCGGAGCTGCTGCGGCTGGTGCATTTTTTAAAGGAGCGTACCTTCTGCACCTACTATGAGGCCGTCAAGGCGGTCATTCCGTATGGGGCGCAGTATAAGCCCGCCGTGGCGTCAGACGGCGTGACCCCGGTGCTGCAAAAGCAGCTTACCCGCCACACCGAAAACGCCTATAAGCTGGTAGGCACGCTGCCGCAAAAGCCAAAGCCGACGGCAAAACAGCTGGCGGCGGTGGCGCTGCTGAGCGGCGGCCCTCGCACTCTGAACGAGTTGGAGGATAAGGGCATCAGCCGCGCGGTGCTGGACAACCTGTGCACCAAGGGCGTGCTGGAATGCAGCAAGGTGAATAAGTCCATCGACCTGTACGCCTCCATTCCGCTGCGCAACGACCCTATCACTCTCACCGAACAGCAGCAGGCTGCTTACGACACCCTGCTGCCCAAGTTAGAAGATGCCGCACCTCATTCCGCGCTGCTGTACGGCGTGACCGGCAGCGGTAAGACGCTGGTGTTTTTAAAGCTGATTTCCCGCTGTCTGGAGCTTGGCCGCAAGGCGCTGGTGCTGGTGCCGGAGATCAGCCTGACCCCGCAGATGATCCTGCGGTTAAAAGGGCAGTTCGGCCGCCGGGTGGCAGTGCAGCACTCCGCGCTCAACCACACCGAGCGTCTGCTGCAATGGCAGATGATCCAGGATGGCGGTGCAGATATCGTGGTGGGCACCCGCAGCGCAGTGTTTTCGCCGCTGGAAAATATCGGCCTTATCATCATTGACGAAGAGCAGGAACACACCTACCGGTCGGAATCCGCACCGCGCTACTCTGCCCACGAGATCGCCCGCCAGCGTGCCGCCGAAAACGGTGCACTGCTGCTTCTGGCCAGCGCTACCCCCAGCACCGAAAGCTTTTACGCTGCGCAGAACGGCCGCACCCAGCTGGTGCGCCTGACCAAGCGCTACGGCGGCAACCCGCTGCCCAGCGTGCAGATCGTGGATATGCGGGCAGAACTGGCTGCGGGCAATCCCCGCGAGATCAGCCTTGCGCTGGAAGATGCCATCCGCCGCAATCTGGAGGCGGAAAAGCAGACCATCCTTCTACTCAACCGCCGGGGCTACCAGACCATTGCCCAGTGCGAGGACTGTCGCGAGGTGCTCAAGTGCCCCAAGTGCAGCGTGCCCATGGTGTACCACAAATCAGCGCATAAGGTGCTGTGCCACTACTGCGGCTCCCAACAGGAGCCGCCGCCCACCCTTTGCCCGGTCTGCGGCGGTAAATTGCAATACCGGGGCTTCGGCACCCAGAAGGCCGAGGAGGAGCTGGCAAAGCTTTTCCCGGAGGCGCGGGTGCTGCGTATGGATCAGGACTCCACTGCCGCCAAGGACGCCCACGAAAAGCTGCTTGCCAAATTTGCGGCGCATGAATACGACATCATGGTGGGCACTCAGATGGTGGCGAAGGGGCTGGACTTCGAGGATGTGACTCTTGTGGGCGTTCTGGGCATTGATTCGCTGCTGTTCGCGCAGGGTTTCCGTGCATACGAGAACGTATTCAGCCTGATCACACAGGTGGTGGGACGCAGCGGCCGTGCAAAGGAGCCCGGCTTTGCTATCATCCAGACCACCGACCCGGACAACCCGGTGCTCACTCTTGCCGCCGCGCAGGATTACGATGCTTTCTACGAGCAGGAGATCGCCTACCGCAGGCTGGGCTTGTACCCGCCCTTCTGCGGGCTGTGCGTCATCGGCTTTGCCGGTGCAAAGGAGAACGAGGTGGCGCGCGCCGCTGCCCGCTTCTCGGTGCTTTTAGGGCAGCAGGCGGCCAAGCAGCCGGATCTGCCCCTGCGCATTCTGGGTCCTACGCCCGGCAGCATTGAAAAAATCAACGACACCTACCGCTATAAGCTTACTGTCAAGTGCCGCAACGACCGCCGCTTCCGCGACCTTGTGCGTGCTGCACTGGCACTGTATGAAAAAGAAAAACTGCCGTCCAAGGCATCGGTCGTGGTAGACCTGCACTCGGACGGAGACATCTGATAAAACTGGAGGTACCATTATGGCTATCCGTAATATTGTTAAAGAAGGCGACCCCATCCTGAACAAGGTCTGCCGCCCTGTGACCAATTTTGATGACCGTCTGGCCACCCTGCTGGACGATATGCGCGAGACCATGATCGCCGCCGATGGCGTGGGTCTGGCCGGCCCGCAGGTGGGCATGATGCGCCGCCTGTTCGTGGTGTGGGACACCACCGATGCCCCGGAGGAGATCCCCGAGGACTACGAGTACAAGTTCATTGATTTCGTCAACCCCGAGATCCTCGCCGTTTCTGAGGAAGAGGAGACCGCCTACGAGGGCTGCCTGTCCTTCCCGGGTCACAACGGCGCTGTGACCCGCCCGGTTGCCGTCAAGGTGCGCGCACAGGACCGCAACGGCGAATGGTTCGAGCTGGAAGCCGACGGTCTGCTGGGCCGCTGCATCCAGCACGAGAACGACCATCTGGACGGCATCACCATCATGGAGTCCAGCGAGTACTTCTATGAGGATACCGAGGAAGGCAAAAAGGCTGCCCGCGAAGCGAAAGGAAACAACTGATGCGCATTTTGTTCATGGGCACGCCGGATATTGCCGCCGAGTGCCTGAAAGCCCTGTATGCCGCCGGGCATGATATCTGTGCCGTGTACACCCGGCGGGATAAGCCTGTCGGCCGCAAGCAGGTGCTCACTGCACCGCCGGTCAAGGAGGTTGCGCTGGCGCACGGCACGCCCGTGTTCCAGCCCCGCACCCTGCGGGACGGCAGCGAGGATGAAAACATCCGTGCCCTCACCCCGGATTTGATCGTGGTGGTGGCCTATGGCTGCATCCTGCCGAAGTCCGTGCTGGAAATGCCCCGCTATGGCTGCATCAACCTGCACGTTTCGCTGCTGCCGAAGTATCGCGGCAGCGCCCCGGTGCAGTGGTCTGTGCTGAACGGTGACACCGAGACCGGCGTTTCCATCATGCAGATGGACGAAGGGTTGGATACCGGCGATGTGCTGTACTGCAAAAAAATCGCCATCGACCCCGAGGAGACCAGCGGTGAACTGTTCGACCGTGTTACCGCCGTGGGAGCCGAAGCTCTGTGCGAGACCATTCCTCAAATCGCAGCAGGCACCCTGACCGCTGTGCCGCAGGCGCACGAGAATGCTACCCTTGCCCCCATGCTGAACAAGGAGATGGCAGAGTTCCACCTGACCGACACTGCCGACCACATCCATAACTGGGTGCGCGGCATGAATCCTTGGCCGGGTGCGTGGTTCATCACCTCCGGTGGCAAAAAGCTCAAGGTGATGTCCAGCCGCGTGGCCGCCGCCAACGGCGAAGCCCCGGGCACGGTGCTGGCTACAAAGCCCCTGACCATAGCCTGCGGCGAGGGCGCTATCCAGCTGCTGGAAGTTGTGCCGGAGGGCAAAAAGCCCATGGACGGCACCGCTTTTGCAGCGGGTCTGCGCCTGAAAACGGGGGATAACCTCTGATGGCCGCAAATCCGCGTGCGGCGGCAGTCGCTGCACTGGTACGGCAGGAGCAGGACGGCTTTTCCAATCTGGTGCTGGACGCAGAGCTCAGGCGCCAGAAGCTGGAAGGCCGGGATAAGGCCTTTGCAAGTGCCATCTTCTACACCGTGCTGGAGCATCGCGGCACGCTGGACTATATTCTGGAGCAGTTTCTGCCCAAGGGTCTGGCAAAGCTGGATGCACCCGTGCGGGAAATTTTACGCGCTGCACTGGCACAGGCACGCTATATGCAGGTGCCTGTCTCCGCAGCGGTGAACGAGGCGGTCAAGCTGACCCGCACCTTTAAAAAATCCAGTGCCTCCGGCCTTGTCAACGCCGTGCTGCGCAAGGCCTGCGGCTATGATCTGGACACTGCCGTCTTTACAGACGAGATCCAGCGCCTGATGGTGCTGGGCTCTGCCGGACGGGATGTGGCGGAATTTCTCCACAAAAACTACCCGGACGAAGCACTGGGCATCCTGACCTATCAGGCCGATGGCGGTTTGACCAGCCTGCGCGCAAACCCCCTCAAGGCCAGCGCTGCACAGCTGTGCGCCATGCTTACAGAGAAGGGCGTGGCAGAGGTGCGGCAGGGCATCGTGCCCGGCAGTGTGCTGGCGCGGTTTGCGGGCAGCCCGGCAGACAATGAGCTATTCCGGCAGGGCTACTACCATGTGGAGGGACAGGCCAGCCAGTTGGCAGCCCTTTGCGTAGGCGCTGCTCCCGGCGAGACGGTGCTGGACCTGTGCGCAGCCCCCGGCGGCAAGACCATTCTGCTGGCCGAGCAGATGCAGGGCACGGGAACGCTGTACAGCTGCGATGCGGCAGAGAACCGTGTGGGGCTGATCCGCACCGCTGTGGACCGCATGGGCTTTGCCGGGGTGCATACCCTGTGCAACGATGCCACCAAGCCGAACCCCGCACTGCCCATGGCAGACCGCATCCTGACGGATGTGCCCTGCAGCGGCTTGGGCATTCTGGCCAAAAAGCCGGATCTGCGCTATAAAAAGCTGGAAGCTGCCCGGCAAGCAGAGCTGCTTGCCACGCAGGCGGCAATTCTGGATACCGCTGCGGCGCTGCTCAAGGCGGGCGGGCGGCTGGTCTACTCCACCTGCACCATCGACCCGGCAGAAAATCAGCAGCAGATCGCATCCTTTTTGCAGCGCCACCCGGAATTCACGGTCTGCGCACCGGATGTACCGCTGCCTGCCGGAATGACGGCAGGGGAGCGTGGCTGCCTTTCGGTGCCCACCCGCACCGGCATGGACGGTTTTTTCCTGTGCGTGCTGCAAAAAGCCGCCGCAACGCAATAAGCACGACCTTTGCGGGTCGTATCCTCTTATAGGAGAACAGAATGGAACAAAAACGCTGTATTTCTTCCCTGACGCTGGCAGAACTGACTGCTGAACTGAAAGCGCTGGGACAGCCGGGTTTCCGGGCAAAGCAGATCTTCCACTGGGTGCACCAGAAACTGGTCACCGAGTTTTCTGCCATGACCGACCAGCCCAAGACCTTGCTGGCAAAGCTGGAAGAAACCTTTTATATCGCTGCACCGCAGATCGAGCGCCGTCAGGAGGCCAAAGACGGCACTGTAAAGTATCTGCTGCGCATGGCGGACGGCAACTGCATCGAGACCGTTGTCATGCGTTACCACTACGGCAATACCGTGTGCGTGTCCACGCAGGTAGGCTGCCGCATGGGCTGCCGGTTCTGCGCCTCCACGCAGGCGGGGCGGGTGCGCAACCTTGAAGCAGGCGAGATCTGCTCCGAGATCTACACCGCCCAGAAGGATATCGGCGAGCGCATCTCGCATATCGTGCTCATGGGCATCGGCGAACCGCTGGATAACTTTGACGAGGTGATGCGCTTTTTGGAGAATATCACCTCGCCTGAGGGCGTCAATATCGGGATGCGCAATATCAGTCTTTCCACCTGCGGCCTTGTGCCTAAGATCGACCAGTTGGCAGAAAAAAAGCTGCAGCTCACCCTTTCCATCTCGCTGCACGCACCCACCAACCAGATCCGCAGCAGCATGATGCCGGTCAACGATGCCTACCCGGTGGAGCAACTGATCCAGACGGTGCGCCGGTATCAGGAGACCACCGGCCGCCGGGTCAGCTTTGAATATTCCATGGTGCGCGGTGTCAATGATTCTGATGTCTGCGCAAAGCAGCTGGCAGATCTGATCCGGGGCATGGGTGCTCATGTAAATCTGATCCCCATCAATCCGGTGGACGGCAGCCCGTATTCCGCTACGGATGCAGCCAATGTGCGCAGATTCCAGCAAAAGCTCGAAAGCCTTGGCGTAAACGCCACGGTGCGCCGCCGCCTTGGCAGCGAGATCAGCGCCGCCTGCGGCCAGCTGCGCCGCGACGAAATGAACGGCAAGGCATAAATAGAGGGAGAAACCTATGAAACTTGCAGGAAAAACGGATGTAGGACGCGTCCGGCAGGACAATCAGGATGATTACCGCGCAGGAGAGCTGCCCGGCGATGCAGCTTGGGCGCTGGTATGCGATGGCATGGGCGGCGCACGCGGCGGGCGGGAAGCCTCGCAGTGTGCGTGCAGCGTCATCGAGCGCTGCTTTCAGGAGCAGTACAGCCAGTGCATCCCCGGCGAAGAGGAGACTTTTTTAAAAAAAGCGCTGCTCAGCGCCAACCGCTATGTGTTCCAGAAGGCACTGCGGGAGGAGTCTCTGGCCGGTATGGGCACTACCGCCGTCTGCGCTCTGGTGCGCGGCGGCAAAGCCTATCTGAGCCACGCGGGCGATTCCCGCGCCTACCTGTACCGGGACGGTAAGTTGGCGCAGCTGACCCACGACCACTCCTATGTGCAGGAGCTAGTGGACTGCGGCACCATCACACAGGAACAGGCAGAGCATCACCCGCAGAAAAACATCATCACCCGGGCGCTGGGCGTGGATTACCGGCTGGAGCCGGAGTTCACTACCGTGGCGCTGCAGGCAGGGGACGTTCTGCTGCTGTGCACGGACGGCCTGACCAATGCCGTGCCCACGGAGCAGTTGGAGCAGCTGCTGCGCAGCGGGTCTTTTTACGACCTGCCGGATGCTTTAATCCGCACCGCCAACGAAAACGGCGGCCCGGACAACATTACCGCCCTGCTGGTGGGAGTAGAGCCGATGGAGGTGCGCCATGGATAACCTGATCGGTAAAAGACTGGACGGTCTGTACGAGGTGCAGGAACTGATCGGCTCCGGCGGCATGGCCAACGTGTATAAGGCGGTCATGCGGGGGCAGAACGGCCCCGTGCCCGCCGGGACTGTGGTGGCTGTCAAGGTACTGCGGCAGGAATATATGCACGACCCGGACCTTGTGCGCCGCTTTAAAAACGAATCCAAAGCCATCTCTCTGCTGAACCACCCCAACATCGTCAAGGTGTATGACGTTTCGGTCAACGACCATCTCCAGTATATCGTTATGGAGTATGTGGACGGTATGACCCTGCGGGAGTACCTCAACGAGCGGGGCGGCAAGCTTTCCAGCCGGGAGACCGTGCACTTCATCTCCCAGATCCTCAAAGCGCTGGAGCACGCCCACGCCAACGGCATCGTGCACCGGGATATCAAGCCCCAGAACATTATGCTGCTGGATAACGGTCAGCTGCGCATGATGGACTTCGGCATCGCCCGCATTTCCCGGGCAGATAACCAGATGCTGGCCGGCAAGGCGATGGGCAGCGTGCATTATATCAGCCCGGAGCAGGCCAAGGGGGACGAAACCGACCGCACCAGCGACATCTACTCGGTAGGCGTCATGATGTACGAGATGCTTTCCGGTCATCTGCCCTTTGATGCAGACGACGTGGTAGAGGTTGCCATCAAGCAGATCTCGGACGAGCCCCGCTCGCTGCACGAGCTGGCACCGGAGGTGCCCTATGCGCTGGTGGAGATCACCGAAAAAGCCATGGCCAAGCTCCCCCAGAACCGTTACCCCTCGGCACGGGCGATGCTGGAAGCACTGGACACTTATGTGCAGAACCCCTCCGTGCTGTTTGAATATCAGTATATTACAGAAGAAGCACCCGAAAAGGTGGTGAAACGTACCATGAATCAGAACCGCGCGATCCGTCAGAACGAACAGCCCGCCCCCCGCAAAAACGGCAAGGGCAAGCCGGGTAAAAAACGCCGCACTGTCTTTTTACCTGCCTTGTTCGGCATCACTATTGCCTTTGCACTGGCCTGCATGGCACTGTGCTGGATGATCCTGAACGACTCCTCCAACCTGATGAACAACAAGGCTGATGTCACCCTTGGGGACTATATCGGCATGACCAAGGATCAGGCCATGGCCACGGATCAGATCGCATCCGGCCAGATCTCCCCGGAGTGGGAAGAAGAGTATAACAGCAACTATGCTGCCGGTTATATCTATAAGCAGTCGCCGGTGTCCGGCCGCACCGTCCGCGAGGGTCAGAGCGTAACGCTGACCGTCAGTCTGGGCACCCAGTATGTCACCGTGCCGGATCTGACCAACTATGTGCAGTCCGATGCCGAGCAGCAGCTCAAGGCACTGGGCGTTTCGGTGCTGGTCACGCAGGCTGTGGATACCACTGTGGCCTCCGGTGCGGTCATCCGCACCGACCCTGCCGCCGGTACGCAGGTAGCAGCAGGCTCCACGGTCATCCTTTATATCAGCCGTCCGCAGGTAGCCACCACCACCAAGGTGCCCTCGCTTACCGGCATGAGCGTGGATGATGCCCGCACCCTGCTGGTGCAGAACCATCTGGGTCTTGGCAGCCAGAGCGAAGAATATAGCGACCAGCCCGCAGGTACGGTGCTCAGCCAGAGCCCTGCGGCAGGTACTACCGCAAAGCTGAACAGCCGCGTAAATGTTGTGGTCAGCGCAGGCGCTGCACCGGTACAGGAACCGGAGCAGCCGAGCGGTGACGGCACTTCCGGCACTACTGGTGAAGGCTCTACCGGCGGCGAGAGCACCGGCGGCAGCGGCGAGCCGAGCTCCAGCAGCAGCTCCACCGGCGGCGGTATTCTGGACTGGTGGTCCTCGCTGCTGGGCTGACGGAGGATGTGCATGAACGGTTATATCGTAAAAGGCATTGGCGGATTTTACTATGTAAAAACGCCGGACGGCATCGTGGAGTGCAAGCCCCGCGGCATCTTCCGCAAGCAGAAGATCACCCCTGTGGCAGGGGATGAGGTGACGCTGGAAACTGAGAATGGCGCAGCGGTCATTGCGCAGATCGCACCCCGCAAAAACGTTTTTGTGCGCCCGCCGGTGGCAAATCTGGATGTGCTGTTCCTTGTGGCCAGCACCACCCAGCCTACCCCCAGCACGCTGGTGCTGGATAAGCTATCCGCCATTGCGGTGGATAAGGGCGTGCAGCCGGTGGTGGTGTGCACCAAAAGCGACCTTGCCGAGGCGGATTTTCTGGCAAATGCCTACGCAAAGTCCACCCTGCCGTTTATCCGTATCGACTACGAAAGCGGTGCAGGCCTGGACGAAGTAAAGCAATGGATCAACGGCAGATTGTGCGCTTTTTGCGGCAACTCCGGTGTGGGGAAATCCACCCTGCTGAATGCGTTGCTGCCGGACGCTGCCCGAGAGACCAGCGCCATCAGCCAGAAGCTGGGGCGCGGCCGCCACACCACCCGCGAGGTGACCATCTTTGAAGCTTACGGCGGACGCATTGCCGACACCCCGGGCTTTGCCAGCTTGGAAGCCAACCGTGCAGGGTTTATCCCCAAGGAGAATCTGGAGCACGCCTTCCCGGAATTTGGCCCTTATCTGGGCCAGTGCCAGTTTACCGGCTGCTCCCACCGCAGCGAAAAAGGCTGCGCTGTGCGGGCTGCTCTGGCAGAGGGCAAGCTTTCCCAGACCCGGTACGACAGCTACTGCGCCATGTACGACGAGGTAAAGGATGTCAAGGACTGGCAGCGCCCGAAAGTGTAATACGGAAGGAAGGATAAAATGTCCCGTTGTGTGATCCTTTCCGCCTGCCCGGTGCAGCCGGAACTCAAGCGCCTGCTGCGCAGCGATGATTTTATCATTGCTTGCGATGCGGGCTACCGCAACTGCGAAAGGCTGGGCTGTAAGCCGGATGTCATCGTAGGCGATTTTGATTCCGCGCCCTGTCCGCAGCAGGATAAGGACGATATCGTGGTACTGCCCCACGTCAAGGACGACACCGATACCGAGTATGCCGCAAAGCTTGCTGCGCAAAAGGGCTTTGACGAGGTGCTTTTGCTGGGCGCACTGGGCGGCAAGCGGGTGGAGCACACCCTTGCAAACCTGTGCACCGGCCTTGGGCTGGAGCAGCGCGGCGTTCGCGCCGCCTTGCAGGATGAGCGCTCCCGCATCACCTTTGTGCTGCCGGGCGAGAGCCGCAGCTATCCCAAGGAAGAGTTTTTCTACTTCTCAGCCTTCCCCATGGAAGGGCGCGCTGAGGGCGTGTATGAAAAAGGTTCCTTCTACGAGCTGGAGGATGCCGTACTCACAGCAGGCTATCCGCTGGGCGTGAGCAACGAGTACGCCGAAAGCTCAAGCTGCATCACCGTCAGCACCCGGCAGGGTGCACTTGTGGTGGTGGAGACCATCGCGGATTAAACCCTTCCCGGAACATTTTTGCCCGTCAAACGCTATAATGGGTTAAACATAAGCGAAAGGCGGGGTGGAGATGCAGGTAGTGGTCATTCGCAGCCCGAAAGCGCTGTGCGGCATTCTGCGCAAGCTGTTCGGCATCCGCAAAGAGAACTGAATCCATAAAGGCCGGTGTGTGGCAGCTGCTGCACACCGGCCTTTTGCTGTCGGCATACCACCGCCTTTCGCCGCATACACTCTTACGGAAACGGACAGGGAAAGGAGCGCACTGCACATGGAACTGAAGATATTCCGGGACACGCTGCCGCAGGGCGGGGCAGGCTGTACCGTAAAAGCAGAACTTCCGCTGGAGACCGAGATCCGCATCTCGGACGACCTGCCGCCGGTGGGCAAGCTGGTCAAGTGCTTTGTCCGCCCGGTGGTGCTGCAACGACAGCTGCAGCCAGGCAGGCTTACCTTAGAGGGCTATCTGCGCTGCACGGTGTTTTACCAGAGCGAAACAGAAAAAGGCCTGTGCCAGACCGAGCAAAAGTTGCCCTTCACCCGGCAGCTGGAACTGCCGGAGCTTACCTTTACCGCATGGACAGCCGTGGTGGAAGGGCAGACAGAGTACCTCAACACCCGTGCGGCAGACCCGCGCCGCATCGAGGTACGGGGAGCCTACGGGCTGGTGGTCACGGTGCACACCCAGTGCAAGACCGAGGTCATTACGGCGCTGGCAGATGGCGGCATCAAGCAGCAGCTGCGTACACTGCAAGGCGTGCGCAGCGTGGCGGTACTGGATAAGCTGGCGACCTTGGAGGGTGAACTTGTCTTTGCAAAGACCCCGGCGGCTGTACTGGATATCACCGGCAACGCCTGTGTGGCAGAGGTAAAACTGCTTGCCGGTAAAGCTGTGGTCAAGGGGGAGCTGCGGGTGCAGTGTGCGTGGCGGGCAGAAGGGGACACCGCCCTGCAAAGTCAGGCGGCGGCACTGCCCTTCCAACAGGTAATAGATTTGGAGGGCATTACGGAGGATTGCCACTGCCTGTGCGTGGCAGAGCCGGTGGGATTTACCCTGTCGCAGGCAGAAAGCGCCGCTGCCCAGCTGACGGCAAACGTCATGCTGCATCTGCGGGCATGGCGCAGCTATCAGCTGCAAGTGGCGGTGGATGCTTTTTCCACCCGGTTTGAAACGGAGCTTACGCCGCAGCCGCTCGTCACAGAGCAGCTGCTCTGCACCCTGAACGATACCGCCACCGCCACAGGCTCCGGCCCGCTTCCGGATGCAGGGGCGCAGCTGCGAGCCTGCTTTGTGCACTATGGCCCCCAGCAGACCATTCCAAAAGGAGAGGGCTGGGTACTTGCCGCAAAAGCGGTGGTGACGGCTCTTGCAGAGAATACCCTCGGCGAGCTGGAAAGCTACGAGAAAACCTTGGAGGTCAATATCCCTCTGCCCATCACGCCGCCGGAGGGAACGGTACTTGTGCCGGAATGCTGGCTGAGCACCGAGAACGTGCAATGCACCTGTGCGGGCGGCACACTGGAAGCTACCATTACCGTCCGAGCAGAGGGTACGATCTTGGGCTGTACCACCAGCCCCGTCATTGGCAGTATCACGCTTGGTGACCCACTGCCCGATACCGCCCCTGAGATCGCACTGCGGATCTACTATGCGCAGGCGGGGGAGGAAGTGTTCGCAGTGGCACGGCGGTTCCATGTGGCTCCGGCACAGATCCTTGCCGCAAACCAGCTGGAAGAGGAGCTTTCCAGTCTGCCGCAGGCACAGCGGCTGCTGATCCCGGTCACCTGAGCCGTAAGGCTGTAAACATAATAAAATCTGCACCTCTTTCCCGGACGGCACAAGCCGCCGCGCCGGGGAGTGGTGCTTTTTTGTCCGTACTGCGTAGAAAATGCAACGGAAAGAATTACTAAAAGTCACCGCAAAAGGATACTTGAAATGAAACGAATTATCGATGTAAAATATAACGAATATACGTTTAGTATCTTTCGTAAGTGATTATAAATCAACACGCGGGCTGTACTGATATCGATTTCAACACATGAGAGCGCCTCAAGAATACGATTTGTATTTAATGCTTTGCAGAGCGTCTATGGATGTGGTATACTAAGGGGGATGCAAATGCAAACGACTACCGCTTGCCTGCTGTGTCCGGTGTACAGCACATTTTCTGCCGGGAGAGTAGCACGGCGGGTGGTAAAATGATATCGCGGGAGAGTGGAATATTTGGAACTGGAACAGGCAAAAAAACGCGTGGAAGAGCTGCGCGTAATGATTGAGAAAAACAACCGGCTTTACTACGATCAGGATGCGCCGGAGCTGGAAGATTTTGAATACGATGCCCTGACGCGGGAATTGAAGGAATTGGAAGCGCAGTTCCCCCAGCTTGTTACAGCAGCATCGCCCACCCAGAAGGTGGGCGGCACCGCCAACAGCAAGCTGCCCAAGGTGACCCATGCCGTCAAGATGGAAAGCCTGCTGGATGCGTTCTCTTTTGACGAACTGCGGGACTTCGACCGCCGCGTCCGCGAAGCCGGAGTAGAGCCGGAATATGTTGTGGAGATCAAGATCGATGGTCTTTCCTGCAGTTTGGAGTACGAGAATGGGCAGCTTGTCCGTGCCTCTACCCGTGGTGACGGCGTGGTAGGCGAGGATGTTACCGCAAACGTGCGTGCCATCCGCAGCATCCCCAAGACCCTTAAAGACGCACCGGAGTTTCTGGAAGTGCGCGGCGAGGTGTATATGCCCCACAAGGCCTTTCAGCATCTGTGTGCCGAGCAGGAATTACAGGGTGCTGCGCCCTTCAAAAATCCCCGCAACGCAGCGGCCGGTTCTCTGCGGCAGAAGGATGCCCGCATCACCGGCAGCCGGGGGCTTTCCATCTTTGTGTTCAACGTGCAGCAGATCCGGGGCAAGACCCTGACCAAACACTCCGAAAGTCTGGATTACCTCAAAAGCCTTGGCCTGCCGGTATCGCCGCGCTACCATGTGGTGCATGATATCGAGGACGCCATTGCCGAGATCGAGAACATTGGCCAGAACCGTGCCAAGCTGGATTTTGATATGGACGGTGCCGTTATCAAGGTAAACGATTTTGCCCAGCGGGAGTTGATGGGTTCTACCAATAAATTCCCGCGCTGGGCCATCGCCTTTAAATACCCGCCGGAGGTCAAGGAGACCACCCTGCGCAGCATCGAAGTTGCCGTTGGCCGCACCGGCGTGCTTACCCCCACCGCCTGCTTTGACCCGGTGTTTCTGGCAGGTACCACAGTAGCCCGCGCCACCCTCCACAACGAGGACTTCATCCGGCAGTTCGGGCTGTGCATCGGAGATACCATTCAGGTGCGCAAGGCGGGCGATATCATCCCGGAGGTCATCGGGGTCACCCATCATGCGGAGGGCACTGAACCCTACACCATGCCCACGGTCTGCCCCTCCTGCGGCGCACCGGTGGTGCATCTGGAGGACGAGGCGGCTCTGCGCTGCGTAAACCCGGAGTGCCCGGCACAGGCGCTGCGTAATATCATCCATTTTGCCTCTCGGGATGCCATGGATATCGAAGGTCTGGGCGAGGCCGTGGCTACCCAGTTGGTGGAAAAGGAACTGGTGCATTCTGCAGCAGATATCTACACGCTGACCCGGGAACAGCTGCTGGAATTGGACAAATTCAAGGAGAAAAGCGCAGACAATTTGTTGCAGGCCATTACTGCCTCCAAGCAGAACAATCTGGATAAGCTTTTGTTTGGCTTTGGCATCCGCAACATCGGCGATAAGGCAGCTGCGCTGCTGGCAGAGCATTTCGGTACGCTGCAGGCGATCCGGGAAGCCACCGCAGAGCAGATCAGCCAAATCGACGGCTTTGGCGGCGTGATGGCGCAGAGCGTGGTGGAGTTCTTTGCCAAGGAAGGTACCACCGACCTTGTGCATCGCCTTGCAGATGCCGGGGTCAATATGCAGTGGAAGGGCGAGCCGAAGGGGGACAAGCTTGCGGGCAAAACGCTGGTGGTCACCGGTACGCTGGAGACCCTTTCCAGAAACGAAGCGGAAGCGCTGATCGTGAAAAACGGCGGTAAGGCCAGCGGCTCCGTCTCCAAAAAAACAGCCTATGTTGTGGCCGGTACGGCGGCAGGCTCCAAGCTGACCAAAGCGCAGGCGCTGGGCGTGCCGGTGCTGACCGAGCAGGAATTTCTTGCCATGCTGCAGAATGCCCCGGCAGAACAGGAAACGACTTAAAGCGCCCTCTCAAATGCCGAAATATAAATGATTTCAAAAGCTTCTGCAACGCTGTTGCAGGGGCTTTTTTGTTTGTCCGTTCCCGGTTCTAATAACGCGCAAAGCGCATACAATGCTAGCACAAAGCTTTCGTGGAAGGAGAACCTAAAGTGGACGAGTATTACCGAACCGTCAAAGCCCTTCCCGCTTGGTTGGCAGCGCCGCTGGCACAGCTGCCCACACAAACGGCAGCACGCGTACAGGAGCTGCGGCTGCGCACAGGCTGTGCGGTCACGTTTACCGTACAGGGGCGGCAATGCCCCGCTTCAGCACTGCCGGGTTGTCCACCGGCACTGGCTGCAATACGGCTGGATGCACTGCAAATAGAGGAGATATTTCACACGCTTTGCAACGGTTCAGTACACACCCACGAAAAGGAACTTGCCGAGGGCTACCTGACCACTGCAGCCGGAAACCGTGTGGGCGTAGCGGGGCAGTTCGTGCAGCGGGAAGGGCAGAGCATCACCCTGCAAAGGGTCACCTCACTCAATCTGCGGATCGCACGCGGCTGTATTATCCCTTTGCCGCCGGAGCTGGACAAGCTGCTGGAGCGGCACTTTACCGGATTGCTGATAGTGGGAGAGCCCGGCAGCGGCAAAACCACGCTGCTGCGCACCATTGCCCGGACACTGGCCGAACGCCAGCGTCTGGTGGCGGTAGTGGACGAGCGGAACGAGCTTTTCTCGCCGGAGCAGCCCCTGCCGCCGCTGGAGCGCATCGGCGGTGTGGATAAAGCCCGCGCTGTCCAGATGGCGCTGCGCACGCTGGCACCGCAGGTGATCTTGCTGGACGAGTTGGGCGGCTTGGAAGAGACCAGAGCGCTGGAACAAGGCTTTTTCGGCGGGGTGGACTTTATTGCCAGCATCCACGCGCCGGACGCTGCACAGGCACGGTGCCGACCGCAGGTGCAGACTTTACTGCAACGCGGAATGCTGCGGCAGCTGGTCGTTCTTACCGGGCGGCAGAACCCGGGCTGTATCCGGGAAGTGTGCGCCGTATGAGTGGCTTTCTGCGCGGGTTTGGCCTGATTTTGCTCCCACTGTGTGGTTGGCTGGTGGGGGACGCAGTACAAGCTGAAACCACCCTGCATCTTGCTGCTTTGCAGCGCACCATCGAGCTATTACAGCGCATCCGGCAGGAGATCCAGTACCGCCGGGCAGATCTGCAAAGCCTTTGCCGGCAGCTTTGCCGCGAGGGTCTTTTGCCACAAGCTCCCGGCGGCACATTGCAGCAGTTGCCCGCACCGGAGCAGCTTTCGGCGGCAGAGCGCGCCTGCTTTGCAGAGTGCTTTCGTGGTCTTGGCCGCGCAGAGGCCGCACAGGAATGCGAACGGCTTGGCTACTATACGGCGCGGTTCGAGGACTATTTGCAGCAGGCGCGCCGCACAGCACAGCGGCAGGCCGGTCTGCCGCACCGTCTTGGGTTGGCAGGCGGCATGATGCTGGCGCTGCTCTTTTTGTAAAGGCTGTACGGAACAAAGGAGAAACGGATGGATATCGAGCTTGTGTTCAAAATTGCGGCCATCGGCATCATTGTAGCAGTGCTTAATCAGCTGCTCATCCGCTCCGGGCGGGAGGATCAGGCCATGATGACCACGCTGGCGGGGCTTGTGGTGGTGCTCTCCATTCTCGTCAAGCAGATCAGCGCCCTGTTTGCTACCATCCGCTCTCTGTTTGCGCTATGAGCGCGGCGGTTCCGGTGCTGGCGGCGCTGCTGCTGGCAGCCTTTGCCGGTATTCTATTACAACGATATTCCCCTGCGTTTGCACTGCTGCTTTCGCTGGGTGCTGCGGTGTGGCTGATGCTCCGTCTGGCACAGCCGCTGCGCGGGGTACTGCAAGCATTGGTGCAGCTGGGGCAGCGCACCAACGCACAGGCTTTTTCCTGCCTTTTGCGCAGCGCGGGGATTTTGCTGCTGGCAGATTACGTCCGCACCCTCTGCGAGGAAGCCGGAGCAGATACCCTTGCATGGTGCGCCGGGCTGGCGGGGCGGTGTCTCGTACTGGCAGCAATATGGCCGCTGCTGGAACAGATATTCCAGACGATCTGGGGGTTGGCGGGATGAAAAAACGCAGCCTTATCATTTGCGTGGCAGCGCTGGGCTTTCTGTGCAGCAAAACCGCTCTAAAAGCCGTGGCTGCGGAAGCCGCACTGTGGCAGACTTATCTTGACAAAGCACCTGTACAGGCCGAGCAATTTGCAGCAGACCCGCTGGGCACCTTGCTGCGTTTGTTTGCCGCCGAGCCGGTGCAATTGCTGCGGGAAGTTTTGCATCAATATGCCGCTGCTTTGCTGTTTTTATCGCTTGCAGCCGGACTTGCATTTCTCTTGCAGGACACTGCCGACAGAGCACTGCTGGAATTGGCTGCTGCCGGTGGCTGCGGCGTTTTATTGTGGCAGGAGCTGGACAAGCTTGCCGCCGCTCTGTGCACCCGGATGGCCGGGTGGAAAAGCTATCTGCTGGGCTTTTTGCCGGTATACAGCGGTGTACTGGCGGCCGGTGGCGAATGGAACGCCGGAGCGGCTGCAAACGGCTTTCTGCTCACGGTGCTGTGTTTTATAGCACAGGCGGTCACGCTCTGGTTGCAGCCGCTGCTGCGCAGCTATCTTGCCATCAGTATGGCTTGCGGCATCAGCTCCCGCAAAAGCCTGTCCGAGGGCTGCACCCTGACCGGGCGGCTGCTGCGGCAGGCCATCGGCTGGGCGGGCAAAGCGTTCGCCGCCCTGATGAGCTTTCAGCGCGTAGTCACGGCACAGCTGGATCGTTCTGCCTCTCGTCTGGGGCAGCTGCTGACCGGCAGCGTCCCCATTGTAGGGCAGGCGCTGAGCAGCGCGGCAGACGCGGTGCTGGCCGGGATGCAACTGCTCAAAAGTACCCTTGGCATTGCCGCATTGCTCAGCATCGGGGCAGAATTTGTGCCCTTGTATCTCGGGCTGCTGGTACATCTGTTTTTTCTGTCTTGCTGCGGCTGGCTTGCCGGGATCGGCGGGCTGGAGCATTGCCATAAGCTGCTGCAATGCTTTGCCGAAGCCGTGCGCTGCATGGCGGCAGTTACGGCTTTGTTTTTTATGCTGTTTGTGGTGGGCATCGCGCTGCTGATGCTGACAGGGGGTGGTTAGATGCAGGTGTTTCAGCGGGCCGCGGCAGTGTTCTGTATGGCGTGCATCGGGGCGGAACTGGTCAGTCTTTTTGGCGGGCAAAGCTGGGCAGGCCGGTGCATAAAAGCCGTAGCCGGATTATATATTTTAGCAGTCCTTCTTGCGCAGCTGCCACGGCTGCCGGGCAAGGTTATGACCGCTTTTTCAGGAAATACAGCCCCGGAGGCCCTGTCTGCGGCGCAGCCGGATGCACTGGAAACGGAAATTCTGACCGAGACTAAAGCCCGGCTGGAGGAGTATTGCACCGCACAGTGCCGTCAACAGTTCGGGTTGGACATTCGCGTGTCGGTCACGTTGGAAAAAGCCGGACAGCAGGTCGTAGTAAGAAAAGCCGTCGCTGCCTTCCCGGCGGGCTGCACCGCCGCCCAAAAACAGGCAGTGTTCAGCTTTTTGCAGCAGACGCTGGGTGCTTCCACGGCAGCGGAGGAGAGCACACCATGAAGAAGAATGAATTCCTTTCCGTTTTGCGCTCTTTGCAAAGCAGCAAAAACCTTACCTCATTGGCGGTGGCGGTCGGTGTGCTGGCAATGCTGCTGCTTTTGCTGTCGGAGCTTTTACCCAGCGGGAACACACAGAAAGCAGCGGCATCCACCGCCCAAACAGCCGCCGTCAGCCAGTACCAGACCCAGTTGGAACAGCAACTGGAAGGGCTGATCAGCCAGCTGCAAGGGGCGGGACGCACCACGGTCATGGTCACTTTGACCACCGGGGAGGAGACCATCTATGCGGTGGACACCCAGACCGGTGATATGCAGCAACAGGAGACCCATGTCCTTTTGCAGGATGGCTCTGCGCTGGCTGAGACAACCTATCTGCCGCAGGTCTGCGGGGTTGCCGTGCTGTGTGAGGGCGGGGGAGACGTCCGCGTTGCAGCCCGTATCACTGAGCTGCTGCATTCGCTGCTGGATCTGCCCACAAACCGCATCTGTGTGGAGCAGCGAAAGCGCTGAGCCGCTGCTTTTATCAAGTAATACGATCATCTACTGAAAAGTCAAAGGAGGAACCGTTTTATGAGAGCACTTTCCAGAAACACCCGCAGGGTCACCGCTCTGACACTGGCGGCGGCGCTGGTCATTGCCGTCTACTTAAACTGGCAGTATGCCCGGGCAGACATCACCCCGCAGACAGAGGATGACACCCTCATGGTCTCGGCAGAACCGGTGGATGCGGCAGCAGAGACCACCATCACGGATGCGCTGCCCACAGAAGCGGAAGCCGCCTCCGGTGCCAGCAAAAACTATGGCGAAGCACAGCTTGTCAGCGTGGCAAACGACAGCGGTAATCGCTTTTTTGAACAAGCTCGTCTCAAACGGGAAAAGGCCCATGACGAAGCCATGGACACCCTGCAAAAAAGCCTGAAATCCTCCTCCCTGACAGCCGAGGAGAAAAAGGAGTACACCGCACAAATGGCGGCAGGGCTGGAAGATCTGAACGCAGAAAATGAGATCGAGACGCTGGTGCGAGCCAAGGGCTTCGTGGACTGCCTGTGCTTTTTGCAGGCAGGGCGGGCAGACCTGACCGTGATGACGGCAGGCGAGCCGCTCACGGCGGCTCAGGTGGCGCAGATCCGGGATGTGGTGATGAACAAAAGCAGCGTGACCGCCCAGAATATCACGGTGGTTGAGGTGAAGTGAGAGCTCTTTATTTGTGTGGACACCCCGGCAGCGCAGGTGCAGCTTTTCTTGCAGGCAGAAAGCCGCGCCCGCTGCCGGGATGCCATTCCGTGCTGATTTCCATCTTCTTTTCCAAACAAGTATTGAAATTGCCCCCGCATTGATGGTATAATAACTCTATCAAAAATGAATGCTGCGCGCCTTTATGCACCGCACAAGGGCGCGTTTGAACACAAAAGGCAGATACGGCAGACCGGTTTCAAGGCTTTGAGACCGCCGCCGGAGCAGCCTTTGGATGGAGGACAGCACAATGGATTTACAGAACATGGATCTTCAGGGCGGCAGCCTTCAGATTTCGACCGAGGTCGTGGGCAAGATCGCCCGCTGCGCCGCACTGGAAGTGGACGGCGTTGCCGAGGTATCCTGCGGCGTGCAGAACAAAAAGCTGAAAAGCCTGCTGGAATCTGCCAGCATCCAGCCGCCTGTGGTGGTGGAGATGCGGGACGGCACGGCCAACATTACTCTGCACCTGATGATGAAGTTCGGCGCACGGATTCCCTCTGTGGCTGAAAAGGTACAGGAGAACGTCAAGTCTGCCGTGCAGAACATGACCAATGTGACGGTCAGCCGCGTTGATCTGGTCATTGCAGGCCTTGCCGAGGCGCAGTAACAAATTCAGCAAAAAAATCATATCAGAAACGATCCTCCTCCCGGTACACCCGGCGGGGAGGGTTTGTATTGCGAAAGGAACATTATGGAAAACATTCTGCCCCGTAGAGAAGCCCGTGAAAACGCCTTTTTGCTGGCATTTTCGCAGACCTTTGGTGACATTCCTCTGGCCGAGGCACTGTCCAACCACGCCGAGAACGACGAGGAGCATCCTGTGGATGCCTTCAGCCGTCTGCTGCTGAACGCCTACTACGATCACTCCGCAGAGGTGGATGACGAGATCCGCGCCCATCTGCGCAACTGGACCATGGAGCGTCTGCCCCGCGTCAGCCTGACCGTGCTGCGTCTGGCTGTGGCCGAGATGCTGTTCGGCGGCGAGAACAAGCCCGGCGTTGCCATCAATGAGGCTGTGGAGCTGACCAAGAAGTACGGCGCGGGCGAGGACTACCAGTTCGTGAATGGCCTGCTGGGTGCTGTGGCACGCGACCACGGCCTGAGTGATGAAGCCGTCGCGGAGTCGGCTGAACAGTGAGCCGTTATACGCTCGGGGTCGATACAAGCAACTATGCAACCTCTCTGGCAGTTTTTGATACAGCCGGGGAGGTTGTTTGTGCAAAAAAGCGCTTTTTGCCGGTAAAAGCCGGGCAGCTTGGCCTGCGGCAGAGCGACGCACTGTTCCATCATACGGCGGCTCTGCCGGAGATGCTGCAGGAGCTGGCGCAGGAATTCGACCTGACCAAAATAGATGCCGTAGGTGTTTCGCAAAAGCCGCGCCCGGTGGAGGGCAGCTATATGCCCTGCTTTCTGGCTGGTGTCAGTGCCGCGACTGCCTTTGCAGCGGCGCGTGGCATTCCGCTGATCTACACCACCCATCAGCAGGGGCACGCTGCGGCGGCACTGTATGCCGCAAAGGGCGAGGCGCTGTTCTCCCAAAAGGTACTGCTGTTCCATATCTCCGGCGGCACCACGGATCTTTTGCTGTGCGATCAGGTGCGTACCATTACCACCCTTGGCACCAGTACGGATCTGTACGCCGGTCAGGCGGTGGACCGCGTAGGCGTGCGGCTGGGCTTTGGCTTCCCCGCAGGCGCCGAGGTCTCGCGTCTTGCCGCGCAGTGCACGGAAGAAATTCGGCCTAAGTCCAGCGTAAAGGGGCTGCAATGCAGCCTTTCCGGGCTGGAAAACCAGTGCAATGCCCTGATTGCTGCCGGAAAAGCACCGGAATACGTCTGCAAGTACTGCCTGCTCTGTGTGGCAGATACCGTTGTCCGCATGACAAAGGCTGCACAGAAGGAATACCCCGGTTTGCCGGTGGTCTGCGCCGGCGGCGTAATGAGCAGCGATATCATCCGCACATGGGTGCAGCAGCGTCTGCCGCAGGTTTATTTTGTGCCGGGGCAGTATTCCAGCGATAACGCCATCGGCGTGTCCATTCTTGCTGCGCGGGAGGCCGGTCTATGGCTGATGTGATCTCGGTATCAGAGCTGAACCATTATGTCAAAACACTGCTGGACATCAACGATGGGCTGTTTGATTTGGCCTTGCGCGGTGAGATCGCAAACTTTGTGCAGAACGCCCGCAGCGGACACTGCTATTTTTCTCTGCGGGATGAAGCTTGCAGCGTAAAGGCAGTGATGTTCCGCACCGATGCCCGCCGTCTGGCATTTCGCCCGGAGGAGGGAATGCGTGTCGTGGTGCGCTGCCGTGCTACCCTTTACGAGCGGGACGGTGCGTTTCAGATCTATGTGAACGAGATGTTCCCGGATGGTCTGGGCGCGGCACAGCTTGCGCTGGAGCAACTGAAAGCCCGGCTGGAAAAGGAAGGCCTGTTTGACCCCGCGCACAAAAAGCCGCTGCCTGCATACCCCAAATGTATTGGTGTCGTCACAAGCAAAACAGGGGCGGCATTGCAGGATATCCGCAACGTGATCAGCCGCCGCTGGCCATCCGTCCGGCTGCTGTTGTGCCCGGTAACGGTGCAGGGCTTTGAGGCCGCCCGGCAGATCGCTGCTGCCATCCGCACGCTGGATCAGAGTGGGCGGGTAGACGAGATCATCGTGGCTCGGGGCGGCGGCAGCAGGGAGGACCTGTGGGTGTTCAACGCCGAGGAGATCGCCCGGGCAGCATTTCGCTGCAAAACGCCGCTGATCAGCGCCATCGGGCACGAGATCGACTACACACTTCTGGACTTTGTGGCCGACCAGCGTGCACCCACACCGTCCGCCGCCGCAGAGCTTGCAGTGCCGGATCGGGAGGAGCAGCGGCGCATTTTTGAAAATATTGAAGAAAATATTCACAAAAATATACAAAAACGGCTTGCGTTGTGCTATAATGGTCTGGAGCAATACAACTTTTTGTTGGAGCAGAACGCGCCAGACAAAATCTTACAGCAGTATTCAAGCCATCTGCAACAGATGCAGCAGGCCATTCAGATGCAGCAAAAAGCGCGTATGAGTGGCAAAAATATGCAGCTTCAACACGCGGCTGCACTGGCGGCATCGCTGGATCCATACCGTGTGCTGGCTCGTGGCTATGCCCTTGTGACCGATGCAAAAGGGAAGGTCTGCACCGTGGAGCAGCTGCAGCCGGAGCAGACCATCTGCGTGCGCAGCCGGCAATATCAGGCACGATGCCGTGTGGAAACGGTGGAGGAAATCAATGAGAGCACCCAAAAGCTTTGAAGAAGGAATGGATCGGCTGAACGCGATCCTTGCACAGATGCAGCAGGAGGATACCTCGCTGGCAGATTCCGTCAAGCTGTATGCGGAAGCGGCCTCCCTGATGCAGTACTGTCACGCAACGCTGGAAAAAACGTCGCTGCAGATCGAGGAGATCAGTGCAAAGATTGCCGAGACCGTAGAAGCCCCGCAGGAGCAGGAGGAAGAATAATGGAATACAAGGCGCAATATCAGGAATATCTGCTGCAAGCCACGGCTGCGCTGGATGCTGCCAGCGACCGTTTTCTGCCCGAGGAATCAGAGGTGTGCAGAGCCGCCCGTTACAGCTTGCTGGGCGGCGGAAAGCGCATCCGCGCAATTCTGACGCTCAGCGTCTGTGATATGCTGGGCGGCGAGATGCAGGCTGCCGCGCAGTTCGCGGCAGCTGTGGAGATGCTGCACTGCTACTCGCTGATCCACGACGATCTGCCCTGTATGGACAATGATGATCTGCGCCGAGGGCGTCCCTCCTGCCACAAGGCTTTCAGCGAGTCCACGGCAATGCTGGCCGGTGATGCGCTGCTGACCGAGGCTTTTGAGGTGATCGCAAACGCACCCGCTGCGCCGCAGGTCTGCTTGGCAGCCGCCCGTGCGCTGGGCGCAGGTGCAGGCAGCCGCGGCATGGTCTACGGACAGGAGCTGGATCTGAAATATGAAGCACTGGCGGCCACCGAGGAGCAGTTGCGCCTTATTCACCGTAACAAGACCGGTGCACTGATCAACGCCGCCGTTCAGATGGGCGCTGCCGCAGCCGGTGCAACGCCGCAGCAGTGCGAGATACTGGCCTCCTACGCATACGGGTTGGGGCTGGTGTTCCAGATCGTGGACGACGTGCTTGACGTTACCAGCACCCCGGAGCAGCTGGGCAAGCCCATCGGCAGCGACAGCGAAAACGGCAAGACCACCTTCGTCACCCTGTACGGGGCAGACGGTGCTATGGCGCTGGCGCAAAAGCTGAACGAGCAGATCTGCGATGATCTGCAACAGCATTTTGGTGCAAAGGCCGCCTTCCTGCAGCAGTTGGCACAACAGCTTCTGGTGCGCAAAAACTAAAGAAAAAGGAACACAACTATGCAGTATATTCAAAATCTTTTGTCGGTCAATCAGATCTTGACCGCATCGCTCCTCAGCTGGTTCGTTGCGCAGGTGCTAAAGACCATCATCAACTTCATTCTGTTGGGCAAGTTCCAGTTAGAGCGGATGTGGGGCGATGGCGGTATGCCCAGCGCACACAGCGCGACCGTCTGCGCCATGGCTATCGTTACCGGGCGCAGCGCCGGGGTCGCCTCGCCGATTTTTGCGGTGGCCTGTGTGGTGGCAATCATTACTATGCACGATGCCATGGGCGTCCGGCATGAGACCGGCGAGCAGGCAAAGGTGCTGAACCAGATGATCGCCCAATGGATCGATGTGAGCGAGAAAAACGCTCCCTTTTTGCAGAATATGCACCTGAAGGAAATGGTCGGCCACACGCCGCTGCAGGTCGTAGCAGGCGTGTTGCTCGGCTCTCTGGTGGGCTTTTTGTTCCCGGTCGTGTAAAAAACGGAAGAGACGCCCAAAGTACAAACGCATAAAGGACGTGTGAATATGGAATCGTTGTTGCTGGACAAGATCGATCAGCCCAGCGATCTTAAAAAGCTGAATGCACAGCAGGTGGAGAAGCTTTGCGCGGAGATACGGCATTTTATGCTAGAAAACATCTCCAAGACCGGTGGGCATCTGGCCTCTAATCTTGGCACCGTAGAGCTTACCGTGGCGCTGCACCGTGTGCTGGAAACGCCCAAGGATAAGATCGTATTCGATGTAGGGCATCAGTGCTATACCCATAAACTGCTCACCGGACGCCGGAAGCAGTTTGACCATTTGCGGCAGCTGGATGGTATTTCCGGCTTCCCGAACCCCCACGAAAGTGTGCACGATGCCTTTATTGCCGGACATGGCAATACGGCGCTTTCGCTGGCTATTGGCATGGCTTGGGCAAAAAAGATCAAGCGTGAGCCTGGGCTTGTGGTGGCAGTGATCGGTGATGGTGCCTTTACCGGCGGCATGGTATACGAGGGCATGAACAATATCGGCGGGCTGGACAATCTGCTTGTGATCCTGAACGATAACAAGATGTCCATCTCTAAAAATGTCGGTGCACTGGCGCGGTATCTGACCCATCTGCGCACGACTACGGCCTATTACGATGCCAAGGATAATGTGCGCAGCTTTCTGGACGGCGTGCCGGTGATCGGTACCCCGATGAAAAAGTCGCTGATCGGCGCAAAAACGCTGGTACGCCGTGCCATGTACCACTCCACCATGTTCGAGGATATGGGCTTTGAGTACATCGGCCCGGTGGACGGTCATAATGTGGAGGAATTGGAGCGCACCCTGCGCTCGATCTATCAGCGGCCGGGTCCGCACTTTTTGCATGTGGTGACCAAAAAGGGTAAGGGCTATCAGCCGGCAGAGATGAACCCGGGCAACTATCACGGTGTATCTGCCTTTGACCCGGACGGAATGCCGGACCCGGAGGTTGCACCGAAGGAGTCCTTCTCCACTGTTTTCGGCAAGCTGCTGGTGCAGGAGGGAACACAAAACCCGAAGCTCTGCGCGATCACCGCTGCTATGAAATACGGTACTGGGTTGCAATTCTTTGCCCATCGTCACCCGCAGCGCTTTTTTGATGTGGGCATGGCAGAGCAGCACGCTGTCACCTTTGCGGCGGGTCTGGCCAGTCAGGGAATGCTGCCGGTGGTGTGCATCTACTCCACCTTCCTGCAGCGCTCCTACGACCAGATCATCCATGATGTCAACCTTTTAAAGGAGAATGTGGTCTTTGCCATCGACCGCGCAGGTTTTGTTCCCGCAGACGGCGAGACCCATCAGGGCATCTACGATGCAGCCTTCCTCAGCCAGATGGGCATCCCGGTCTATGCGCCCTCTAACTACGAAGAGCTGCAATACTGGCTGCACTATTTGCTGCAGGACACGCTCTCCGGCCCTCGGGCCATCCGTTACCCCCGCGGCGGCGAGAGTGCAAAGCTGGCGCAGTATCCCTGCACAAAGCGGGAATATGACTTTTTGCGCGAGACGCCCGGGGCAGAGGTCCTTCTGGTCAGCTATGCGGACGAGCTGGAGGATCTGCTGGACGCTGCCGAACAATTGAACGCTGCATCGCAGAATGCAGATGTTCTGAAGCTTGTAAAGTTATATCACTTTACGGACAAACTCATCGATACTGTGTCGAAATACAAAATCGTGCTGTTTGCAGAGGAATGTGTTGCAACCGGTGGCATTGGCGAGCATCTGGCCTGTGCTTTGCAGCAAAAGGGCTGGAACGGCCGCTTTTTGCACTGCGCTGTTCACACAGCCTGCCTGCCGCACGCGACTGTTCCGCAGATCAAGCAGTGCACTGGTCTGGATGCTGCGGATCTTGTGCAGGCAGTCCGGGCTGCCCTTACGAAAGGAGAAAACGAGCTGTGAAAATTCGGTTGGATCAATATCTTGTGCAGAACGGTCTTGTGCAGAGCCGGGAGCGCGCCAAAGCTCTGATCATGGCCGGTGTGGTTTTTGTCAACCAGCAAAAGGTGGACAAGGCCGGCGAGATGATCAAGGAGGACGCTGTGGTCGAGGTGCGCGGCCACGATATCGGCTATGTCAGCCGCGGCGGCTTAAAGCTGGAAAAGGCAATGAAGTGCTTCCCGCTTACCCCTAACGGCAAGGTGTGCATGGACATCGGTGCGTCCACCGGTGGCTTTACCGACTGTATGCTGCAAAATGGTGCAGTGAAGGTGTATGCCGTAGACGTCGGCTACGGTCAACTGGCATGGAGTCTGCGGACAGATGCGCGCGTGGTGAACATGGAGCGCACGAACATCCGCTATGTCACGCCGGAGGATCTGGCAGAGCTCATTGAGTTTTTCAGTGTGGATGTTTCCTTTATTTCTTTGCACCACATTTTCCCGGTGGCGCAGCGCATCACCACCCCGGATGCCATGGGCGTCTGTCTGGTGAAGCCGCAGTTTGAGGCAGGCCGCGAGAAGGTTGGCAAAAATGGTGTGGTACGCGACCCCGCCGTGCACCGTGAGGTGCTGCACAACGCTATGTCTTATGCTGCGGAAAACGGCTTTGTGGTGCGCGGGCTGGATTACAGCCCGGTCAAGGGGCCGGAGGGCAATATCGAGTACTTGATGTTTGTGCAGAAGAGTGACCAGCCCGCAGTGCTGGACGATGAAGCCGCCGCACAGGTGGTGGCAGCAAGCCACACCACGCTGGATCGTTAAGACCCAGCCGTCAGCAAAGGAGAAGCCGGTATGACGATCTACATTTCGCCCAACCCGGGCAAGACCTCCGCCAGCGAGATCGCGCTGCGTGCGGCGCAGATCCTGCTGACCCACGGCGCAGCTGTGCTGATGTGCGATGCTCTGCGAGAAAGCAGCACGGCAGGGGTCGTTTATCTGCCGCTGGAGCAGTGTCTGGAGCGCGCTGACGTGATCCTGACCATCGGCGGGGACGGCACCATTTTGCACGAAGCGAATCTCTCGCTCCGGTACGCAAAACCCATACTCGGCATCAATCTGGGACGCTGCGGCTTTCTGGCCACCTGCGAGATCGGCGAAATGGAAACAAAGCTGGCTGCTGTGGCGCGGGGCGAGTTCCAGCTGGACAACCGGATGCTTTTATATGCCCGGGTGCTGGGTCAGGACGGCTGGGAGGGGCATGCCCTCAATGATGTAGTCGTGACCAAAGGGCGCTTGCAGCAGGCCATCGACTTTAGCATTTACTGCGATGATATTCTGGTAGAGCACTACCGGGGCGATGGCGTCATTGTGGCGACCCCCACCGGCTCTACGGCCTACTCGCTGGCAGCCGGCGGCCCGATCCTTGATTCTCAGACCAAGGGTGTTGTGGTGACCCCTATCTGCCCCCACAGCTTGGCCAGTCCGGCTATGGTGTTTGCGCAGGAGCGCAAACTGAATGTCTGCGTAGGGCAGGTGGCAGACGATGAAGTGTTTATCAGCTGTGACGGCGGTATGGGCTACCCCCTCAAGGCGGGTGCCACCGCAGAGATCCGTCTGTCCGATCAGAATGTCAAGCTTATCACCTTTGGGCGGGCAGATCAGTTTCAGGCCATTGACCAGAAACTGCGTAAAAGACAATAACACGGGAGGCGATTTTTAAGATGGCACGCAGCCGCAAAGAAGATACAAAAACAAAAGCGGAACGCTTGCAGACGATCCTGCGTCTTGTGCAGGAGCATCCCATCAGCCGACAGGAGGTACTGCTGGAGCACCTGCGGAACGAAGGCTTTGAGGTAACGCAGGCCACCGTTTCCCGCGATATCCGGGAGCTGTGCCTTGTAAAGGCAGCCACCACCGAGGGCTACCGCTATGTTTCCAGCCGGAACGAAAGCTTCAACCCCAAGACCCAAGGGCGCTTTGAGACCATCTTCCACGAGTCCGTTCTGGGGGTGGATTACGCCGGGCATGTTGTGCTGGTAAAATGCTATTCCGGCATGGCCAACGCCGCCTGCGAGGTTTTTGACGCTTTGCAGTGGAAAAACGTTGTCGGCACCCTCTCCGGTGATGACACCTTCTTAATCGTTGCGCGCTCGGAGCGCGATGCCAAGACCATTTGTTCGGAGCTGACCCGCTATGTGGGGCAGAGATGACGGTAGGAGAACGAAGCCATGCTGAGCAGCCTGCAAATTGAAAATGTTGCCGTGATCCAGAAGGCGGAGGTGCACTTTGAGCCGGGGCTGAATGTACTGACCGGCGAAACCGGTGCGGGCAAATCCATCCTGATCGATTCCATCAATGCGATCCTTGGCAACCGTACCTCTAAGGACTTGGTGCGTACCGGGGCTGCAAAGGCGGTGATCCGCGCTGCCTTTGAACAGGTGCCGCCTGCTGTGCTGGATAAGCTTGAACAGTCCGGCTACGAGCGCTCGGAGGCACTGCTGCTCAGCCGCGAGATCACCGCTGAAGGGAAAAGCAGCTGCCGCATCAACGGGATGCCTGCCACGGCAGCCGTTCTGCGGGATCTGTGCGGCGGTCTGATCAACATTAACGGCCAGCACGATTCCGTAGGCTTGCTCAATCCGGCGCATCATCTGGGCATTTTGGATGATTATGCGCAGAACCGCACTGTTTTTCAGGAGTACTATACCCTGTACCGGAAGCTGGTGCAGGTCAAGCGGGAACTGGATGCCCTGATCACCGACGAGGCTGAAAAGCAGCGCAAAATCGACCTGTTGCAGTATCAAGTGCAGGAAATCGAGGACGCCGGACTGACTGCCGGTGAGGAGCAGACGCTGGAAAACCGCCGGAAGGTGCTGTCTAATTCCTCTGCCATCCGGGATCGGCTGGCACAAAGCTATGCGCTGCTTTCCGGCAGTGATGACGCCGCAGGAGCGGTGGATCTTCTGGGCGAAGCCTCCAATGCGGTAGATGCCGCTGCGCAGTTAGACCCCGCACTTGCCGCCGCCGCCGGGCAGCTGCTGGATCTATACTATAACGCCAAAGATGTGGCCGCAGACCTGATTGGGCGGCTGGATGCCTACGACACCAACGATGCAGAGCTGGACGAAGTAGAACAGCGGCTGGATCTTTTGTACCGGCTGAAGCGCAAGTATGGCAGCACGGTGGAGGATGTGATTGCTTTCGGGCAGAAAGCCCGAGAGGAGCTGGACAATATCCAGCATTCCCAGCAGCGCTATGATGCCTTACAGGCGGAAAAGCTGCGTCTTTACGCAAAAGCGCGGGAAAAGGCAGAGGTGCTGACCCAGACCCGGCTGAAGGCCTTTGAGGAACTGAACACCCGCATTTCCGGCACGCTGGACTTTTTGAATATGCCGGGTGTGCGTATGACTTTGCGGCACACCCGCGGCCCTTTGGCCAGTCATGGGCAGGACAGCATTGAGTTTTACATCTCCACAAACCCCGGTGAAGCACCCAAGCCGCTGGCCAAGATCGCGTCTGGCGGCGAGCTGAGCCGCATCACCCTTGCCATCAAGAACGCAATGGCCGATAAGGACGCTGTGCCTACCGTGATCTATGATGAGATCGACAGCGGTGTGTCCGGCAAGGCGGCGGGACGCATTGGTGAGGTGCTGCGCCAGAGCGCGCAGGGGCATCAAATCCTGTGCATCACCCATACGGCGCAGATCGCAGCGCTGGCCGATTGTCATCTGCTCATTCAGAAAAACGTGTCCAACGAGCGCACCTATACCGAGATCCATCCGCTGGACGAAAATGGCCGTGTAGAGGCTTTGGCACGTCTCATTTCCGGTGATCACGTTACCGAGCTTTCCCGCGCCAATGCACGGGAAATGCTGCAGGAGCGCAAGCATAGCGGCTGAGCAGCTTTTGCAGAAAAGACAGCTCTTGACAAGGCGGCGGTCTTGTGATAGAGTAGACACTGTTAATGGCGATGAAGGGAACAAGTACCCTGAAGGATTCTGTCCAGAGAAGTCCCGGTTGGTGCAAGGGATCACAGAACAGCAGGGGAAATACCTCCCGGAGCTGCGGGCTGAATGCGTAAGGCTAGTAGGCTGTGCCGCGTGCGAGCGTTAAAGACGCAGGAGTGTCACTCTACTCTGGGGTGTGCACTCGTAAGGCCGCTTCCGTGAGGAAACGGCAAACAGAGGTGGTACCGCGAAGTTATCTCGCCCTCTGCCAAATTCATTTTTGGCAGAGGGCGTTTTTGTTTCCTCTGCCCCAAAAACAGGAGGTTTTTTCCATGACGCTGTACGAAGAACTGAAAGCCCGTGGTCTGGTAGCCCAGATCACCGATGAAGAGATCATCGACCTGATCAACAACGGCAAGGCCACCTTTTACATCGGCTTTGATTGCACCGCCGACAGCCTGACCGCCGGCCATTTTCTGGCGCTGACCCTGATGAAGCGCCTGCAGCTGGCAGGCAACAAGCCCATCGCCCTGATTGGCGGCGGCACTACCATGATCGGTGACCCCTCCGGCCGCACCGATATGCGCAAGATGCTGACCAAGGACGATATCGCCCACAATGCCGCCTGCTTCAAAAAGCAGATGGAGAAGTTCATTGATTTCTCCGAAGGCAAGGCTCTGATGGTGAACAACGCCGACTGGCTGCTGGATCTGAACTACGTTGAGCTGCTGCGCGAGGTGGGCGCCTGCTTCTCCGTGAACAACATGCTGCGTGCCGAGTGCTACAAGCAGCGCATGGAGAAGGGTCTGTCCTTCTTAGAGTTCAACTACATGATCATGCAGAGTTACGACTTCTACTACATGTTCCAGCACTACGGCTGCAATATGCAGTTCGGCGGCGATGACCAGTGGAGCAATATGCTGGGCGGCACTGAGCTGATCCGCCGCAAGCTGGGCAAGGATGCCTACGCTATGACTGTGACCCTGCTGACCGACTCTCAGGGCAAGAAGATGGGCAAGACCGCTGGCAACGCTGTCTGGCTGGACCCCAACAAGACCAGTCCCTTCGAGTTCTACCAGTACTGGCGCAACGTGGGCGATGCCGATGTGATGAAGTGCATCCGTATGCTCACCTTCCTGCCGCTTGAGCAGATCGAAGAGATGAGCACCTGGCAGGATCAGCGCCTGAACGAGGCCAAGGAGATCCTCGCCTACGAGATGACCAGCATGGTGCATGGTAAGGAAGAGGCCGAAAAGGCTCAGAATGCTGCCCGCGCACTGTTCAGCGGCAACGCAATGGATACCGAGCACATGCCCAGCACCCAGCTGACCGAGGCTGACCTGACGGACGGTGCTATCGGCATCCTGACCCTGATGGTCAAGGCCGGTCTGGCTGCTTCCAACGGCGAGGCTCGCCGTCTGGTAGTGCAGGGCGGTGTGCTGGCAGACGGCGAAAAAGTCGCTGCTCCTACCGTCAGCTTTACCGCAGAACAGCTTGCCAAGGGTATCGTCATCAAGAAGGGCAAAAAGATCTACCACAAGGTAATGCTGTAAAAAGCATTATAAAATTTATGGGTCAGAAACGTCCGTAGACGTTTCTGACCCATTTTTTACATTTTGGCGCGTAACAGCTGCTGCCCGGCAGTTACCCGGCCGGAGAGTAAAGGCTCTATCTGTGCAAACCGACTGCTGTTGGTCACGATGACCGGGGTGGTCAGCGTGTAGCCTGCCGCTGCAATGGCTTGTAGATCAAACCGGAAGAGTAGCTGTCCCTTCTGCACATGGTCGCCAGCCTGTACAAACAGCTCATAGCCCTTGCCCTTCAGCTCCACGGTGTCCATGCCAACATGGATGAGCACCTCCAACCCGTTATCGCACAGCAGACTGACGGCATGATGGGTCTTGGCGATCTTTTTCACGATGCCGTCTGCGGGTGCTACCACCTCGCCGCAGCTGGGCTCAATAGCGCAGCCCTTGCCCAGTACCTCGCTGGAGAATACCGGATCCTTGATCCGTGTCAGTGCCCGGATACGCCCGGTGACCGGCGCATAGAGCAGCTGCCCGCTGTCCGCAGGAGTGGTTCCCTCTGCCGGGTCCTCCGGGGCAAGAGGCGGCGCGTTTTTCTCAAAATGTGCCAGCAGCCGCTGCCGGATGCTGTGCATAAGAGTAGCAGGTTCTTTCATTCCGGGTTCCTTCCTTCGGCAGAGGAACTGCTATGGCGGTGCCTTGCCTTTTTCTGCGCATTCCACAAAAACAGGGCCGAAAGGGAAACTGCCCCTCCGGCCCCGGTTGATTGCTGTTACAGCTCGTATGCCTTTTTCAGTGCCTCGTAGGCGGCGTCCTCGTTTTCAGCGTGGACGAGCAGAGAGATATCCAGATCGCTGGTGGTGATCAACAGCACCTCGATACCGGCCATAGCCAGCGCATTCAGCGCCCGCGCAGCCACACCGCAGCTGGTGACCATATCCTCGCCAAACAGATTCAGCTTGGAATAGCCCACGCTGATCAGGGGAGAGGCCTTGGCGTCCTTGTCCAGATTTGCCGCCGATATTGCCTTCATCACCAGCGGCAGATCACTGCTAGATGCAGTAAAGCTGAAATCAATGGTAGTGCCGTGGGGAGCGCTCTGGCTGATCATATCCACCACCACGCCGGTCTCTGCAAATATATCCAGATAGCGGGACAGACTGTTGCCCCGGAACGCTACGTCCTGTACACTGATCATCATCAAATCAGTCTCGATATTGATCTTCGATACTCCGTACATAAAAAGTCCTCCGTTCTGCCCGGGTTGCCGGACAACGCTCAATCATTTCACGTTTTTATGTAAGTACTAAAAAGGATGCGCTGATATTATTTTGCGCGATTTTTTGTATCCTGTCAAGGCTGAAATCAGAATAATTTGCCCGCACACCATGCGCTGCCGCCAATTCCTGCGTGTAATCGCTTAAAAAATAGGTTCGCACATTGGTCTTTCCGGCGTCGTAATGGGTCACGGTGGGGTGCAGCTGCGGTTCAAGCACTTCGCACTGTACCGAGCCGTTCGGCTGGGTAGTCTTTTGCAGCTGCAAGGTCAGGATCGCACCCACCAACTGATCCGGTCGGCTCTGGGTGCTGAGAAAATTACCCAACGAGAAGGCGACAAAGCTTCGCCGTCCGTCCGCTGCGGTCAGCCACTGGGCATCTTGCAATACATGGGGGTGGGTACCCACAATAACGTCTGCGCCCCAGTCTGCCAGATTCTGTGCCAGTGTGCGCTGGCTGTCCACGATGGCGTGGCTGTCCTCTACACCCCAGTGCACCCCAACCACCACAAAATCCGCCTGCTGGCGTGCCAAGCGCACCTGCCGCTCAATCACATCAGTCTGGCTGGTGTAGATGACATTAGCCGTCATATTCTTGTTCTGGCGGATACCGTTGGTGTGCTCGGTGTAGGAGAGATACGCGATGGTCACGCCGTTGACGGTTTGCAGCGGGATACGGTCGTAATCCTCTTCGCCGCGCCACAGACCGGTGGTGACCACATCCTCCGGCATGGACTCCCAGAATTGCAGCGTGGCCGCAATGCCGGACGCGCCCTTATCGTAGGTGTGGTTATTGGATAGGCTGAACACCCGCACCCCGGCGCGGTACAGCGCCCGCGCACAGTCACCGGGGGTGGAAAAGCTGGGGTAGGTGGAGGGGGCAAGGGTGTCGCTGCAAAGGGTCTCCTGATTAATCCAGTTCACATCCTGTTCAGCATAGAAAGGCGCGATATGTTCATAGCAGTAATCAAAACTGTACTTTCCCTCTTCGCCTGCCCGGCGGGCGGCCTGTTTATAGATAGGGGCATGGATCAGGTTATCTCCCGTTGCAGAAAAACGGATGGTTTCCACCACGGGCTGCGGTTCGGGTTCCGGCTCCGGGGTCGCAACAGATGAAGCAGGGGATAGCGCATCCTCCGGCGGCTCGATGCCGCCCACCGGTACATCTTTTTCCGGCAGCTTTGTCCAGATCCCCAGACACAGTGCTATCACGCTCACAGTCAGAACCGACAGCACCACCGCCCGGAGCGTTTGCTTTCGGCCGCGCTTACGGGCAGCCGGGCGCCGCCGCTTTAAAGGCTCCTGCTTCATCGTTCACCTCTTCTCCCGGTAGATGCCGGGCAATTCGTTCTTTCAGAGGGCGGCGATCAGATCGCCCATATCGTACAGACCCGGCTCCTTCTTTGCCAGATAGACCGCAGCATTCACTGCGCCGTTGGCAAAGATGCTGCGGGAATAGGCGGTGTGCCGCAGGGTGATCACCTCGTCCGGGCCGCAGAACAGCACCTCGTGGTCGCCCACGATGCTGCCGCCGCGCACAGCACTGATGCCAATCTCCTTCGGGTCGCGCTTCTGGCGCACGGAGGAGCGGTCGTATACATAATGGTACGCACCGTCATTCTGCTCGTTGATGGCGTCTGCAAGCATCAGCGCCGTTCCGCTGGGGGCATCCAGCTTGTTGTGGTGATGCTGCTCCACGATCTCGATATCATAGTTGATGCCCAGCACAGCAGAGGCGCGCTTGCACAGCTCTGCCAGCACGTTGATGCCCATGGACATATTGGCGCTCTTGAACACTGGAACGCTGCGGGACAGCTGCACTACCTTCAGCTGCAGCTCTTCCGAAAGGCCGGTGGTGCACACCACGATGGGCAGCTTGTGGGTCTGGCAGTAGGGCAGTGCCTTTTCCACTGCGGCAGGGGAGCTGAAGTCGATGATCACATCGCCCTTGCCGTTCAGCTTTTCCAGACTGTCATAGACCGGGATGCCGTTCTGTTCGCCGTCTTTCATATCGATACCGGCCACCACGCAGCAATCCTCCCGCTGTGCGATCATATCGCACAGCACATGGCCCATGCGGCCGCCAATGCCCTGAATCACGATCTCTGTCATTGTTGTTTCCTCGTTTCTATAATATGGCAGAATGCCCGGAAGTTGAAGATTCCCGGGCATTCTGTACGCTTTTTATTCCTTGATCAGACCGGCAGCCTGCAAAGCCTGCTCGATCTTTGCCTTGTGGGCATCGCTGGGCTCTACCAGCGGCAGACGGCACTCACCTGCGTTCCAGCCCAGCACGTTCATGGCGTACTTGACCGGAATGGGGTTCACCTCACAGAACAGAGCCTCCTCCAGCGGCAGCATTTCCAGCTGCAAAGCGCAGGCCTTGGCGGTGTCGCCGTCAAAGAAAGCCTGGCAGCAGTTATGCACCAGCTCCGGCGCAACATTGGACACCACGCTGATAACGCCCTTGCCGCCCAGTGCCAGCAGGGGAACCACCTGATCGTCGTTACCGGAGTAGATGTTCAGCGCATCACCGCACAGTGCAGCCACCTTGGCCACCTGAGAGATGTTGCCGGAGGCCTCCTTGATGCCGTTGATGAGCGGGTGCTTGCTCAGCTCCAGAGCAGTCTCGGGCGCAATGTTCAGACCCGTGCGGGAGGGCACATTGTACAGGATGACCGGAATGCCGCCAGCCTCAGCCATGGCGGTAAAATGCGCCACCAGACCGGCCTGCGAGGTCTTGTTGTAGTAGGGGGTGACCATCAGCAGGGCATCGGCACCGCAGGCAGCAGATTTTGCTGCCAGTGCGCAGCCGTGGTCGGTATCGTTCGAACCGGCACCGGCAATGACCGGTACACGGTGATTGACCGTATCCACGGTGAACTTGATGGCGGCCAGCTGCTCCTCATCGGTCATGGTAGAGCACTCGCCGGTGGTGCCGCAGATGATGATGGCATCGGTGTGGCGGGCGATCTGATCCTCGATAATGCGGCCCAGCTCGTCAAAGTTGATGCTTCCGTCCTCGTACATCGGGGTGATGATGGCAACACCCGCGCCGGTAAAGACAGGCTTCTTCATAGTAAAAAACTCCTTTGCTGCGTGTATCGCGCAAAAATTCAGGCATTAGTCCATATAGCCCTTTGCTGCCAGCAGCTCAGCCAGCAGCACAGCACCGCCGGCAGCACCGCGCAGGGTGTTGTGGCTCATGCAGGCAAACTTGTAGTCGAACAGGGTATCCTCCCGCAGACGGCCGATGCACACAGCCATACCGTTCTCGGTGTTGCGATCCAGCTTGGGCTGCGGACGATCCGGCTCGGTAAAGTAATGCAGGAACTGCTTGGGTGCACTGGGCAGGTTCAGCTCCTGTGCGGGGCCGCGGAAGTTCGCCCATGCTTCCAGCATCTGCTCCTTGGTGGGCTTTTTATCAAAGCTTACGAACACGGCTGCGGTGTGGCCGTCCGAGACAGGCACACGGAAGCACTGTGCAGTGATGACCGGCTTCTCAGCATTGACGATCTGGTCACCCTCAATGTGGCCCCACAGCTTCAGCGGCTCGCGCTCGCTCTTTTCCTCCTCGCCGCCGATGTAGGGGATCACGTTGTCCACGATCTCAGGCATCCGGTCAAAGGTCTTGCCAGCACCGGAAATGGCCTGATAAGTGCACACCAGCGCCTTGCTTACGCCAAAGTCCTTCATCAGGGGATGCAGGGCAGGCACATAGCTCTGCAGGCTGCAATTGGACTTTACCGCGATGAAACCGCGCTTGGTGCCCAGACGCTTGCGCTGGGCGGGAATGATCTCGATATGGTCGGCGTTGATCTCGGGCACCACCATGGGAACATCCGGGGTGAAACGATGGGCACTGTTGTTGGAGACCACCGGGCACTCAGCCTTGGCGTATGCTTCCTCCAGTGCTTTGATCTCGTCCTTGGGCATATTGACAGCGCAGAAAACAAAATCCACCTGCGAAGCAACTTCCTCTACCTTGGAAGCGTCCAGAACGGTCATCTTCTTCACGCTCTCCGGCATGGGAGTGGTCATGGCCCAGCGGGAGCCTACTGCATCCTCATAGCTCTTGCCCGCACTGCGGCCGGATGCGGCCAGTACGGTCAGCTTGAACCAAGGATGATTCTCCAGCAGAGTCACAAAACGCTGACCCACCATGCCAGTTGCGCCTACGATACCCACTTTATACTGTCTTTCCATTTCCAGCACCTTTCCTTTCAAAAAAACAAACAGCAAATCTTAGCATTGCGAAGAACACGGCTTGCAAACCGGACAGCGATGCAATATAATAGATACTGTTTATACAGATTCTATGATATCATTGATACGTTGTCCGTGTCAATCATCGGAAAGGCAAATGCACACTATGTTAAAAAAAGATTTTTGGTATGATTTACCCAAAGAGCTCATTGCACAGGAGCCCGTAGCCCCGCGGGACGCTGCGCGGCTGATGGTTTTGAACCGGAAGGACGACAGCATCCGGCACAAGGTGTTCCGTGATCTGCCGGAATTTCTGGAGCCGGGAGATCTTTTGGTGGTAAACAATTCCAAGGTGCTGCCCGCCCGCATCGTAGGCGTCAAGCAGCCTACCGGTGCCGTGTGCGAGCTGCTGCTGCTGCGGCAGGTGAAGGGCGACCAGTGGGAGTGCCTGGCAAAGCCCGGCAAGCGGATGCAGCCCGGCACGAAGGTCAGCTTTGGCGACGGCAGTCTGACCGCCGTGGTGGACGAGACCATGGAGGACGGCAACAAGTACGTTACATTCTATTATGATACTGAGACGCTTTATGAAAAGCTGGATGAATTTGGCAAGATGCCGCTGCCGCCTTATATCACAAAGCAGCTGGAGGATCAGAGCCAGTATCAGACCGTCTACGCCAAGGAGCTGGGCAGTGCAGCTGCTCCCACCGCCGGGCTGCACTTTACCCCGGAGCTGATGGACACCCTCCGCGCCATGGGCGTCGGCATTGCCGAGGTCACACTGCACGTTGGTCTGGGCACCTTCCGCCCTGTGCAGGAGGACGAGATCACCGACCACAAGATGCACAGCGAGTGGTACTCTATCAGCGAGGAGACCGCCCGGCGCATCCGCGAGACCAAGGCCGCAGGCCACCGGGTCATCGCCGTGGGCACCACCAGCTGCCGCACGCTGGAAGCTGCCGCTGCCAAGTACGGCGTGATCAAAGCTTGCAGCGGCAACACCTCCATCTTCCTGTATCCGGGGGTGAAGTTCAACTGCATCGATGGTCTGATCACCAACTTCCACCTACCGGAGAGCACCCTGATCATGCTGGTGTCTGCTCTGTACGGCTACGAAAAGACCATGCACGCCTATGAAGTGGCCGTGGAAGAGAAGTATCGCTTCTTCTCTTTTGGCGATGCTATGCTCATTTTGTAATTTTTTGTGATTGCAACATAATGCTGCTACGATCATTCTGATAACTTGCAGGCTTGCGGCCTGCATCGAGGCTGCACGGCTGTTTTCCGTGCGCAGAAAGGAAAAGACCATGCCTTCTTTGACGACCTACACCCTGCTCAAGCAGGAACACAACGCCCGGCGGGGCGAATTCAAGACCGTGCACGGCACGGTACAGACCCCTGCCTTCCAGAACGTTGCCACCGCCGGTGCCATCAAGGGCGGCCTGTCGGCGCAGGATCTGAAGGATATCGGCGCACAGGTCATGCTGTGCAACACCTACCATCTGCATCTGCGTCCCGGCGACAAGCTGGTAGCGGATATGGGCGGCCTGCACAAGTTTACCCGCTGGAACGGGCCTATCCTGACCGACAGCGGCGGATTTCAGGTGTTCAGTCTGGCAAAGCTGCGCAAGATCACCGAGGAAGGTGTGACCTTCGCCTCCCATCTGGACGGTCACCGTATCTTTATGGGTCCGGAGGAGAGCATGCAGATCCAGGCAAATCTGGGCTCCACCATCGCCATGGCTTTTGATGAATGCGTGGAGAACCCCGCCCAGCACGATTACTCCAAGGACAGCTGCGAGCGCACCACCCGCTGGCTGAAGCGCTGCAAGGCCGAAATGGCACGGCTGAAACACGAGGGCATCTCGGTCAACCCGGATCAGCTTCTGTTCGGTATCAATCAGGGCTGCACCTATGCAGACCTGCGTGTGGAGCACATGAAGCAGATTGCAGAGCTGGAGCTGGACGGCTACGCCATCGGCGGTCTGGCTGTGGGCGAGCCCACCGAAGTGATGTATGAGATGATCAGTCAGGTGGAACCGCACATGCCTAAGGACAAGATCCGCTATCTGATGGGCGTCGGCACTCCCGGCAACATCATCGAGGCTGTAGCCCGCGGCGTAGATTTGTTCGACTGCGTTATGCCCAGCCGCAATGCCCGCCATGGCCATCTGAACACATGGAGCGGCATCATCAACATCAAAAATGCCAAGTACGAGCGGGACGAGCGCCCCATCGACCCCGCCTGCGGCTGCCCGGTGTGCCGCAACTACTCCCGCGCCTACATCCGGCATCTGCTCAAGGCAGACGAGATGCTGGGTATGCGCCTGACCGTGATGCACAATCTGTGGTTTTACAATCACTTGATGGAGCGTATCCGCGATGAACTGGATGCCGGTACCTTTACCGCCTTCCATGACAGATATGTGAAACTTCTGGATACCCGAATTTAAACTTTAGCCTTGCAACAAGGCTGATAAGAGGGTATAATAGCATTATCTGAATTTTTGAGAGGAGATTTTGCCCCATGCAATTTCTGACTACCACGTCCGAAGGCTATATCAGCCTGTTCTTCACGCTGGCATTGATGCTGGTCCTGCTGTACTTCATGATCTACCGTCCCCAGAAGAAGCAGGAAAAGAAGGATGCCGCTATGCGCAGCAGTCTGGAGATCGGCGATCAGGTCACCACCATCGGCGGTGTCATTGGCCGCGTTGTCGCCATCAAGGACGACACCTTTGTTCTGGAGACCGGCGCTGACCGCGTGAAGATCCGCTTCACCAAGTCTGCTATTTCTTCAGTCGAAAAGCTGAACATGGACAAGGCTTCTGCCGATAAGAAGTAAGCGTTTACACCGTGCATACATGAACCGCCTCCCTGCATAGACTATGTGCAGGGAGGCGGTTTTGTTATGTCTGAGTCTCGTAGTTTCCCGGCGGAGCTTCTTTCGTTTCTGGTTTTTGGGGTACTGGGAGTGGCCGTAACAGCGGCAGCTCTGGCTGGTTTTGCGCAGCTGATGGCCGGGCAGGGCTGCTCCGGCAGTGTAGTGCCGATACTTGCCACAACAGCTGTGTGCATGGGCAGTCTGCTGTGCGCACTGGCGGCAGCGTTCCGTAAAAAGGCGCGTGGTCTGCTAACAGGATTACTTCAAAGTACATTTCTGGCAGTGCCGCTGGCGCTTTCTGCTGTATGGAACGGCACCGCCGCCGAGCCCGCTGTGATGTGCCGCATTCTGGCGGTGCTGCTCTGCGGCTGCATTGGCGGGCTGCTTGGCGTCACCCTGCGCAGCTGCAGGCACACGCTTCGTTGATCAGTCCGGCAAATCGAATCCATCAGAGGGAGAAAACAGCGTATGTGGATCTACGAACAAGAAAAACCGGAAGAGAACTTATCTTTACTGCCGCAGACGGTCAGCCTGCCGGTACAGAAAGCGGAACCTACTCTGCCGACTGTACCGGCAACTGCACCGGAACCGCCGACACCGGTGCAGTTGCCGTCAAAAGAGCCTTGCATCCCGGCAAAGCGGCACGCTACCCGGGATTGCTGGCTGCTGGCTGTGGCCTTTCTGCTGGGGAGTTCGGCAGCCGGTGTATTACAGGCCTTATGCGATGCCCGGCAGACAGAACTGCTGCGGTATTATCTGGAAGCGTGGCAAGGGCTGTTTGCACCGGGCAGTATGCAGGGGGCGGTACAGCTTTTCGGCATGGAATATCTCGCTCTCGGCCTTGTGGTCAGCCTGTTTCTGGTATTGGGACTATCTGCCCTTGGGCCTGTAATGATCTTTAGCAGCATGATGCTGTATGGCCTTGGCAGTGGGTTGCTTATGGTACAGCTTTGCGCCGCAGGCGGATGGAAAACGATACTTCTGGCCTTACTTTGGACAGGCCTGCCGGCGGCAGCAGCAAGCGGTTGTCTGTGCTTTTTCGGAGCCTGTGCTTTGCAGGTCAGCAGCCGGATCCACGCTTATTCCTTCCGCAGGCATCCCGGCGGACAAGCCCGCCCCGGGGTGCAGGCATTGCTGGGGCAATATCTACTGACAATGGTGGTACTGCTGCCACTGTGCGGTGCGGCGGCAGGGCTTTCGTATCTGGGCAGCCGCCTGTGAACAATATCCTTTTCTTGCGGGTTTTGGCACAGTGTGTTACAATAACAAAAGACCATAATAAATGAGGGACAGACATGAAACTAAAATCCGTCTATGTATGCTCCAATTGCGGAGAGACAAGCCCCCGCTGGATGGGGCGCTGCCCCAGCTGCGGCAGCTGGAACACCATGAACGAGGACGTTGTCGCCGAAGCTCCTAAGGCGGGGACTTCTGCCGCCCGGCAGGCTGCTGCGTCTCGTCAGGAGGGCGTGACCACCCTGACCGCCCGACGGCTGTCGGAGATCAGCACGACTGAAGAAAAAAGCCGCATCCTGACCGGCATCTCAGAGCTGGACCGCGTATTGGGCGGCGGTATCGTGCTGGGCGGCGTGGTACTTTTGAGCGGTGAGCCGGGCGTGGGCAAATCCACCATGCTGTTGCAGCTGTGCGGTGCCATCTCTAACCAGCACAGCGTGCTGTATATCACTGGCGAAGAGTCTGTCCGGCAGGTCAAGCTGCGCGCTGCGCGGCTGAAGGTACCGCAGGACAACATCTTTCTGGCGGCAGAAAACGATGTGGACGAGATCTGCGGGCTGATTGAAAAGGAAAAGCCGGACCTTGTGGTCATCGACTCTATCCAGACCATGCGGTGCATGGACATTTCGTCCTCGTCCGGCACAGTCAGTCAGGTGAAGGAGAGCGCCGCCCGGTTGCTGGCGGTAGCAAAAAAGCAGGAAATTCCCATGTTCATCGTGGGTCATGTGAACAAGGATGGTGCGATCGCAGGTCCCAAGGTCATGGAGCATATCGTGGATACGGTGCTTTACTTTGAGGGCGACAAGATGCTGCCGTACCGCATTCTGCGGGCAGCCAAAAACCGCTACGGCTCCACCAATGAGCTGGGCATGTTCGATATGACCGGCACAGGACTTGCCGAGATAGAAAACCCCTCCCAGATGCTATTGGAAGGACGTCCGCTGGGGGTTTCCGGCAACTGTGTAGCCTGCACCATGGAGGGCAGTCGACCTATCCTGAGCGAGATACAGGCGCTTGCCACCAAGACGAATTTCCCGGCACCCCGCCGCGCTTGCAGCGGATACGACTATAACCGCATGAATCTTTTGATTGCCGTGCTGGAAAAACGGGCAGGGTACTTCTTTGGCAATCTGGATGTTTACGTCAACATCGTAGGCGGCATTGCACTGCGGGATACTGCCTGCGACCTTGCAGTCTGCCTGAGCATGGTTTCCTCGCTGCTGGACCGACCGGTCAGCGATAAGCTTATCGCTATCGGAGAAGTAGGTCTGGGTGGGGAAGTGCGCAGCGTACCCAATCTGGAACAGCGTCTGCACGAGGCAGAGCGCATCGGCTTTGAGCGGGCGGTTATCCCTAAACACAGCCTTGCACACCTGAATGCCGCAGATTATCCCGGCATGAAGCTGGTCGGTGCGGCGTATATCGCAGATGCCATCAATGCGCTGAAAAACGACCGCCTGTGATGAAACGAGGAAGCTATGTCGATCTATCTGGACGAAAGAAACCCCGGCAAGCACGCACCCTTTGAGGATGCCGCCCCGGATATTGTAGAATATGTGCGGTACCTTGAGGTGATCGCCGGCAAAAGCGCCAATACGGCGTTTAGTTATTACTGTGACCTACGCTCCTTCAGCCGCTTTATGAAGCGCCGCCGCGGGCTTGTGGCCGCAGATGCAGAATTCAAGGAGATCGACCCCAAAGGGCTGGATACGGCCTTTTGGGGCAGCATAACAAAAGAGGATATCTACGAATATCTGTACTTTTTAAACCGGGAGTGCGGCAATAAAAAATCCTCTACCGCCCGGCGGCTGGCCAGCCTGCACGGCTTTTATGATTATCTGGTCAATCAAGTCAACCGCTTATCCGAGGATCCTACGGCGGCCATCCGCCCGCCCAAGCAGGATAAGGTCTTGCCCAAGTATCTGACGGCAGAGCAGTCCATCTCTCTCTTGGAGAGCACCCAGACACAGAGCGATTTCCCAGAGCGGGACTACTGCATGGTGGTGCTGTTTCTCAACTGCGGTATGCGTCTTGCAGAGCTGGTAGGCATGGACCTTGGAGACATTGACTTAGAGCAGCGGCAGATCCGCCTGTTCGGCAAAGGTCATAAGGAACGCATGGTCTACCTGAATGATGCCTGCGTGGAGGCATTGCAGCTGTATCTGCGTAAGCGTAATACTATGGAAGGGCTTTCACCCAAGGAAAAAGCCGTGTTCATTACGCGGATGCGCAAGGAGCGTATTTCAAACCGCAGGGTAGAACAGCTGATCTCCGGCGCGATGAAGGCTGCCGGACTGAAGGGTTTTTCCACCCATAAGCTGCGCCACACAGCCGCAACTTTGATGTATCAGACCGGCAATGTGGATATCCTTACCCTCAAGCAGCTTCTGGGACACAGCAGCGTTGGGACAACGCAAATTTATACGCACCTTCAAGAATTTCAGGTACGCTCTGCCATTGAAGAAAACCCACTGGGCAAGGTGTTGCCTATAAAAGCTGCAAAAGCAAGCTTGGATACAACGGAAACAGCAGGGGAGACATCCGCCGAAAATGTCCCGGCGGGAGAGGATGCTTCTGAGCCGTCCGGCCCTATGGCTGCCTTTGAGGGCGCTGCACAGGATGGCTTCCGGGCAGATATTTCGGCAATGTCCAACGAAAAAACCGACGATTCATCGAACGATACTTGATTTACATAATCTGATTCAGAAAAGTGCCCGAAAACACGCAAAGCCCCATGACATGATCCGATTCGACCGGATGCTGCCATGGGGCTTTATAATTTACAATACGAGCAATCCATGCAGGAACATCCATAGAAACGTTAGAAACGTTCTGCTAGAAACGCGCAAAGTAGTGTCTACGCAAAAGCAAATGAACAACCATAGCCGCAAACTGTAAATCATAAAACGCAACATGAGCAGCATGAAATGTAATAAAGCAAGCACATAGATGCTTACAGGAACAAACTGTAAGCGCGAGACAAAGAAATCAATAAAATATGATAAAAAGTGCAGAATGCGCAAAACGGTTGAACCAAGCCCAAAAATGAACCAGCCGGGTCTGGAACGCCCAAAATCCGGGAAATGGGCATTTTTCACTTCCCTAAGTTTCGCATAACGTGCATTATACGAAACAGCTATAATCAAAAAAGAGAAGCTGCCCTTCTCTCTTTCTGTCAGATTTCCGGCAGCTTCTGTGGATGCTTTTCATTTTGCGCACGCCCGCTTCTACGTCGCTGGACGTATTACCAGTGTGTTCAAGCGTTTGACTTCTGCCTGCGGTAGCCGTTCCGGTGCGTTACAGGTCATATTATAAAAGTAGTATTGTTTCTTCTCCTTTTGTGATGCGATGCTCATTTTACCGGCAGCGGTTCTGTGCCGAAGTATGCACAGATAGCTTCGTAATAAATGCGTGCCACATTCTTGCAGCCCTCCTCGCCGCCAAAGCGCTCCACATCCTCGGTGTTTGTTACAAAGCACTGCTCCGCCAACACTGCCGGACAATCCACGTCCTCCAGCAGCGTAAAGCTGCGCTCAGGCCGCACCTGTGTGTAGGTGTTTTCCACCAGCTGCTTCTGGTCGTTTTCCAGATAATAAATGTATCGCACTCCCCCACGTCCGCGCAGCTTTGCACCGATGCTTTGCATTCCACCAGCAAGCAGCCTTGCAAAATAAAAGCTTTCCTGATGCCATGTGCGTCCGGGCACTGCCGGATAGCACTCAAACCCGGATGCCGTAGAGCCGTTGGCTGCGGAGTTGCCGTGGATGGACAGCAGCAGCTGCGGGCTTTGGGCACTGGCAGCCGCTGCACGCTGGGCAGGCGTAGCGGTTGCATCAAAGCTATCCCGGGTCTGCAAAGGGATGTAATTGGAATCCTGCTCTAACCACTGAAGCAGCGCAGCAGCCGTGGCTGCGGTGACCTGTTTTTCCTCGACCACTCCCCTTGCGCCTGGGTCGCTGCCACCATGTCCGGCGTCGATTGCCACCCGGTACGGCGGGTCGCCCACCACGGGGCGAAAATCATCCTCTGCGGCCGAGACTGCGGGTTCTGCGGGTGCGTTCAGTTCCAGTGCCGCCTTCCATAGAAACAGGCCAAGGCAGAGCATCAGTACCGCAAAAACAAGCACCAGACCGTGCAAAAGGCGGTGCTGTGTTTTGCGGCGGCGTGTTTTACGTTTGCTATGCTTATTTACTGGTCTGTGCTGACTGGTTGACATAAGGCTTTACTTCCTGTTCGTTTTGCATTCATAATACCATAATACGAGTATACTCGCCTTTTCCCTGCACTGCAACAAAAAAAGACTGCCAATTTTTCAAAAGGCAGTCTTTGCTCGGATTATTTCAGTTCTACAACCGTCACGCCGCTTTCGCCTTCGCCGTAACGGCCTAGACGAAAGCTTTTGACCATGCGGTTGCCGCGCAGATGCTTATGGATGGCAGTGCGCAGTGCACCGGTGCCGTTGCCGTGGATCAGATAAACCACGGTCTGTCCGTTCAGGATAGCGCGGTCAATAAAGGAATCCACCTCCGACAGCGCCTCGTCCACCGTAAGCCCCAGCAGGTTACACTCCATTTTGGCGGTGCGCTGTACACGCTCTACCCTGCCGTTGGGACGGTTGGCATCGCCGGTCAGGCGGGAGTACCGCTGCTGCGCCTTGGTCTTGGGCGCGGCGGGTTCTTTCACCAGCTTTTCCGGTTGCTTCAGGCCTTTGAGAGGCACCTTGGTCTTGATGATACCGGCACGCACCAGCACATCGCCATTTTTGTCCGGCAGTGCCAGAACGGTGGCCAGCTGGTTCAGTTCTGCAATGCAGACCTCCTGCCCTACCTTTACCTCCTTCAGCGGCACAAACTCCTTAACAGGGTTATGCACCACCTCCGTACCGGCAAACAGCTTTTCGGTTTCCTTTTTGGCAATCTCGCGGGCGCGCTGCGCCTTCTGCTGGGCGCTCATGCGCTCGTCCTTTTGCAGCTGACGCAGTTCATCCGTCAGCGCGTAGGCCTGTGTTTCCACCTGCTGTGCCAGTGTGCGCGCCTTGGCACGGGCAGCTTCCAATTCATTTTCGCCCTGCTGGATCAGCTCATCCCGCTTTTTGCGGGCAGCTTCCAGCTGATGGGAGGCTTCGTTGCGCAGCTGCTCCACTTCGTTCTGGCTTTCTTTCAGTTGAAGCTTCAGATCATCCAACTGCCCCAGAACCGCATCCAGACGCTTGTCCTCCGCAGACAGGTGCTGCTGAGCGGCCTCAATGACGCGGCTGGGTATTCCCAGCTTTTCACTGATTAGAAATGCGTTGGATTTGCCCGGTACGCCCACGCTCAGCTTATAGGTGGGACGCAGTGTCTCCAGATCAAACTCACAGCTGGCATTGACCACGCCCTTCGTCTCCAGAGCAAATACCTTCAGTTCCGCATAGTGGGTGGTAGCCATCAACAGTACACCACGGCGGCGCAGTTCCTCAATGATGGCAACTGCCAGCGCGGCACCCTCGGCGGGGTCGGTACCGGCGCCCAGCTCGTCCAGCAGCACAAGGGTGTGCGGCATGGCCAGTTCCAGAATGCCGGTGATTTTTTTCATGTGGCCGGAGAAGGTGGAAAGGCTCTGCTCAATGCTCTGTTCATCGCCGATATCTACCAGAAATTCATCAAACACGCAGATCTCACTGCGTTCGTCAGCCGGGATCAAAAAGCCGCACTGTGCCATAGCGCATAGCAGGCCGGCAGTTTTCAGAGTAACCGTTTTACCGCCGGTGTTCGGACCTGTGATGATAAGGGAATCGTATTCCCCGCCCAGTGCAATATCCACAGGAACGCACCTTTTCGGGTCAATCAGCGGGTGGCGGGCGCGGATCAGATTAAAAGAAGAATCCGTCCGCACAGCGGGCTTGAAGGCCTTCAGTTCCAGTGCAAGCCGCGCTTTTGCCAGCAGGATGTCGATTTCCAGCATGGCCTTGTAGCTGTACTGGAACTGCGGCTCAATGGCAGCCACCTGTGCGGTAAAGGCCACCAGAATGCGCTCAATTTCCTGCGCTTCCTGTGCGCGGTACTGCAGGATGCGGGCATTGGCTTCCACCACAGCCTGCGGCTCCACAAACACCGTAGCGCCCGTAGAGGATACATCGTGGATGATACCGCTCACCTCGCCGCGGTACTCGCTCTTGACCGGCACAACATACCGGCCGTTGCGCATGGAAACCACGCTCTCCTGCAAGTATTTAGAGGTGTCCATGTTGCGTACCATGCTTTCCAGCCGGTCGCGAATGCTGTTCTCGGTGGCGCGTATCTTCTTGCGCAGCTCTGCCAGCGTGCGGGAGGCGGTATCTGCCATGGCATCCGGTGCCAGAATGGCGCTGGAGATCTGCTGCTCAAGGCCCGGTTCCGGTGCCAGCGCGTAAAACAGATCATCGGTCGGCAGCGCGTCATGCTCAGAGGAGCCGTACCAGCCGGTCAGGTGCTGAAAATTGCGCAGCGCACCGGCCACCATCAGCAGCTCGCCCATGGAAAGCACGCCGCCCTTTACAGCGCGGGCAGCAAGCTGGCTGACCCCCTCTACCCCGCCAAAGCGCGGCGAGCCGTTTTTGATCAGCAGGGTGTTGATGGCGTCCGTCTGTTCCAGCGCGTAGCGCACCTCGTCCGGGTCACACTGCGGCTCAATGGCCAGCAGCATGGCGCGGGCTTCCTTGCACACACAGCCCTCTGCTGCACGGGCAATGATCTTATCCAGTTCTAATGTTTTTAAGTAGCTTGTTTCCATACTGTTCCTTTTTGGTCAGGGCAGCACACTTTTCAAAAAAGCATAGCTCTTCAGCGGCTTATCCAGATGCGTCAGGGCATAATTTTCAGCCACTGCGGAAAGCTTTGCCAGACTGCCCACAGAGATCTTGAATGCAAATATTTTTTTGTCCTCTACCAAGCAGATGTGACGCAGTGCAAACAGCGCAGCCTTGTCCAGATTGCAGTTTTTGCCTGCCTTTGCCGCACAGGATGCACAGAGCAGATGCCCTTCCTGCGCGTCCAGATAAAAGGCATCTCCTTCGTCGTAGGTGCCGCAGTCCCGGCAGCAGACCAGCTGCGGCATAAAGCCGCACTCGCTCATGGTGCGCAGCTCAAATACCGCCTTGATCACCCGCAGGTCGGTGCGGTGCTCGCTGATCATATACAGGCTGTTCAGCACCAGCCGCAGCTCCCGGGCAGCTTCCTCTCCGGTAGGCGAAAGCGCAGCGGCCATCTCGGTAAGATACATGGCAAGGCTCACCCCTTCAATGGAGGAGGAAACGCCGTGGAAGATGTTCTGCACCTCGGCTTCCCGCACGGTATACATATTGCGTCCGGGCACCAGTGTAAACTCTGAATAGCAGAACAGCCCGCAGGCACTGAACAGCTTGCTTTTCAGCCGCAGACTGTTTGCAGCCATTGCCGTGATCACGCCCAGCTTCGGGGTGAGGATCGTCAGAATACGGTCTGCTTCTCTATAACGGGTCTCCTTCAGTACCAGACCCATGGTCACAAATGGTTCCATCATCCGTTTCTCCTGCCGGATGCTCGGCGGGCAGCTGCACCAGTTGTTTATAATCGAGATAACGGAGAATGTTCCCCGTGCAGGCAAAGGCCTGCCAGCTTGCAGCAGCATCCATCTTCAGCACTCCTTCCCTTTCCTGTGCACAGGCGGCTTTTGTATAGTGTCAGCCTGATTCTAGCACAGCATACAAGGGAAAACTGTCCTGCTTTGGCAGCGCTCAGCGGTTGGAGGGATTCTGCTTGAAGCCGAAATTGTTCAGCAAAAATTCGTTATCCCGCCAGTCGGATTTTACCTTGACCCAGCACTGTAGGTTGACCCGGCAGCCCAAGAACTCCTCGCAGTCGGCGCGGGCGGCACTGGCGATCTTTTTAAGCATGGCACCGCCCTTGCCGATGACCATACCCTTGTGGCTCTCCCGCTCACAGTAGATGTTCACATCAATGTCGATCAGGTCTGTGCCCGGGCGCTCTTTGAAGCGCTCCACCACCACTGCTATGCCGTGCGGGATCTCGTCCCGCATGAAGAGCAGCGCCTTTTCGCGGATGACCTCGGCCACCAGCTCTTTTTCCGGCATATCGGTATAGGCGTCATCATCAAAGTAATGCGGGCCTTCCACCGCATAGCGGCTCAGAGCATCGAACAGCTCCTCGCTGCCCTCTTTATTGCGCACACTGATGGTGTAGATCTCATCGAACACGCCCAGCGCCTTCAACTCTGCCTTGCGGGCTTCCAAATCGGCAGGGTCTTTCACAAGGTCGGTCTTGTTGATGACCGCAATGGCCGGGCCGCTGCGGTGCAGCGCCTCCACAAGTGCCATCTCAGATTCATTCAGCGCACCGTAGGGTTCAAACAGCATCATGGAAACATCCACATCCGCAATGGAATCGCTGGCGGTCTTATCCATACGCTTGCCCAGCTTATTGTGGGCTTTGTGCACACCGGGGGTATCCAGCAGCACATATTGCAGCGGCCCCCGTGTGATCACGCCGGTAATGCGGGTGCGGGTGGTCTGGGGCTTAGAGGTGACGATAGCCACCTTCTCGCCAACCAAGAGGTTCGTCAGGCTGGATTTGCCCACGTTCGGCCGTCCGATGACAGCAACGAATACAGAGGAGGTGTCGTAATGCTCCTGAACGGGTGTTGTAGTACTCAAAGCGAACTCCTGTCTTGTTTTTATGTTCTGTTGCAGTTGAGGGATATCATTCCGTGTAGCTGACCGTGCGGGGCAGACCCAGCTGCAGCAGCACAGCCTCTTCTTTTTCGCGCATACGCATGGCTTCCAAACCACCGTTTTCGTGGTCGTAGCCCAGCAGATGCAGCATGGAGTGGACAGTTAAAAAGGCCACTTCCCGCTGCAACGGATGCCCATACAGATTGGCCTGCTCCATGGCGCGCTCCATGCTGATAACGATGTCGCCCAGCATCATGCAGCCGTTGTTCTCGTCGATATCGTACTTGCCGTCCTCACCCAGAGGAAAGCTCAGCACATCGGTGGGCATGGGCTTGTTGCGGTACTGGTTGTTCAGCTCGGCAATGGCAGCGTTGTCCACAAAGGTAACGCTGATCTCTGCGGGACGGTCAAAATGCTCATATTCCAGCACAGCATTGCAGGCACGGCGGATCAGGATACGGAGCCCGGAGGGCACCTTGACAGCTTTCTGGGAGTTGGTGATCAAAACTTTGTTGGACATATCGGTCCACTCCTTTCAGGGATTTATTTAGAATTCTTTTTGTTTTCTTTATTTTCCGCTTCGGCAGCCGGATGGGCGGCGCGCTCGTAAGCCTTTACGATCTCCTGCACCAGCCGGTGACGCACAACGTCCTTATCGGTAAAGTAGCACTGGGCAATGCCGTTTACATCCTTCAGCACCTTCAGCGCGTCCACCAGACCGCTGCGGGTGCTGCCCGGCAGATCGATCTGGGTCACATCGCCAGTAACGACCACCTTGGAACCCACACCCATACGGGTAAGAAACATTTTCATCTGCTCCGGAGTGGTGTTCTGTGCCTCGTCCAGAATGATAAAGGAATCATCCAGTGTGCGCCCGCGCATATAAGCCAGCGGGGCAACCTCGATGATCTGCTTTTCCACCAGACGCTCGTAGGTCTCTGCGCCCAGCATATCAAACAGACCGTCGTACAGCGGCCGCAGATAGGGGTCTACCTTCTGCTGCAGATCACCGGGCAGAAAGCCCAGCTTCTCGCCTGCTTCCACCGCCGGGCGGGTCAGAATAATGCGGGATACTTCCTTGGCCTTAAAAGCTTTCACCGCCATGGCAACGGCCAGATAGGTCTTGCCGGTACCCGCCGGGCCAACACCGAAGGTAATAGCATTGGAACGGATGGCGCTCAGGTACTCCTTCTGTCCTAGTGTTTTGGGGCGGATCGGGCGTCCTTTGACCGTGACGGTGACAAAGTCCTCGGTCAACTCCTTTACCCGCTTCTCCGCGCCGTCGTGCGCCAGACTGATGCAGTAGTGCACGGTCTGATCCTCCAGCGGGGTGCGGTTCTCGATCAGAAGAAGCATTCCCTCCACGGCACGGTTTGCTGCCGCCACATTGGCAGGCTCGCCGGAAATGCGCAGCTGTGTGCCGCGGCAGACAGCGGTAACAGAGAACTCTTTTTCCAACAAGCGAATATTCCGGTCACAGTTGCCAAAAACAGCCGCTGCGATCTCTACACTATCCAGTTCAATACACTTTTCCGCCATGGAGTTCCTCCCGAATTGCAGAATTTGATGACTATATTGTACCACCAAAATCTTCAGAAGAAAACTATGAAAAGTGCACAAAATATTTTCCCGTGTTCCATCGGTTTTTCCATACGAACTGTGTTTTAAAGCTTTTTGATGGCTTTTTTTAGAAAACGCTTGACAAAATATATCGGAAGGCGATATACTTTAGACGCGATATATCGGTTAGCGATATAAAGACGCTCGATAGAATCCATGGAGTATTTCAGTATGGAAAACCTTGCATTGACCGAATCGACCTATTATATCCTGTTGTCTCTTTACCATCCGCAGCACGGCTATGGCATCATGCAGCAGACGGAGCAGCTTTCCGGGGGCAGAGTCCATCTTGCCGCCGGGACACTGTATGGTGCTTTGACCTCTCTGTGTGAAAAAGGCTGGATCCGTCCCCTGCCCGCCGAGAACGGCAGCCGCAAAAAGGAATACCAGCTTACCGCAGAGGGGGTACAGGTCTTAAAGCACGAACTTGCCCGCTTGCAGCAGCTTGTGGCAAATGGTGAGAGCATCCTGAAGGAGGAAGCCTTATGAGGAAAAAGAAAACCGTTTTCAAGCTTTTCTTTGTGTGGGATTTTGAAAAAGAAGAGCGCTGGCTGAACGAGATGGCACAGGAGGGCTGGGTACTGGACAATACCGGGTTTTCCTTTTATACCTTTGTGCGCTGCGAGCCGGGCGAGTATATCATCCGTTTGGAGATGGACCCCAGCAGTGATTACCGCGCCTTTGTAAAGGAACTTGGTGCGGAGTATATCGGCGGCTGTGTCAACTGGGTGTACTTCCGGCGGAAAACAGAGCTTGGCAGCTTCGAGCTGCTCTCAGATATCGATTCCCGCCTGACGCACTTGAGCCGCATCGACCGGATGCTTTCCCTGATCTGCTTGGCAAACCTGATCCTTGGCATAACGAACTCTTTGAATCAGGCTCGCTACGGCTGGCTGAACCTGTTGTGCGCAGCAATGCTCTCCTATGCGATGGGGCGTATCCACGGCATGAAAGCTGCATTGGAAAAGGAGCGCAGTCTGCACGAATGACTTGTCAAGCCCTTTTCACACCACAACCACAGAGAAAAAAGCGGCGTATCTTTGGATAAAAAGACAATGGCAAACCTTTCTCCATCGTGATACAATAACAAGCGTTGTGTGCCGCCGCCCGGCGGCCGTTTGGACTGCTTGAACACAAAGGAGAAGGAACCATGGAACAGCTTTTTCTGATGCCCGGTGAAGAACGATACGAGCGCTTCAAGGATGGCAACGGTGTTCCTAAGGTGCACTACTCCTACTGCTCTATGCGCGGTGCCTTCTTTGACTGCGAGAGCCGCAGCTTAGAGGAAGCCCAGCGCCTGTGCGAAAACTGGCTTGTGGGGCAGGACCGCTGCTACCGCAACTAACATAGAACCATAAAACCCCTGCCGCTTTGCAGACCTTTCCGCAAAACGGCAGGGGTTTATTTTTATGATATGCTTTACTGCCACACCTGCGCACAGACAAGTTCCAATACACTACCGGCGATGCAACGGGATTTATCCGAGATCAGGAAGCAGTTGGAAAGCTCCTCCCGCCGGGGGTCGATATCCGCAATCTTAAAGCCCGGTGTGACCGGATAGCCGCTGCGCAGCAATCCGCGCAGAATGCCGGGAATCTGTGCTGTGACCGGGATCTCTACCCCCTCCGGGGTGCGGATGGTGGCAATGGTCTCACCCTTCTCTACTAAATCGCCGATTTTACGCACATTCATAAAAACACCGGCGGCCTGTGCATGGATCACCCGCTCTGCACCGTACCCGCCAATGACGCCGGGGATGCCGGTATTGGGGATAGCGCTCCCCTCCCGGATGATCCGGCCAAGCCGGTGGCCGCGCTTAGTCTCCACCACGGCATCTACGTCCTGCCCGGCTACAAAGCCGGGGCCAAGGGCGATGGTCAGCGGTGCCATATTCCGGCGGGTACCAAGGTTGCGCTTGGCCAGAATGGCATCCACTACGACCTCCGGCTTTGCCCGGGCAATACAGGCTCCCTCCGGGTCAACGAGCACCGGAACAGCGCCCTGCGCCCAGACGGACTGTGCCTGCTCCAACGCTTCAATGCGGACGGCGCGCAGACCCTCAACAGTGGCTTCGCCTTCATACACTGCTTCACACAGAGCTACCTGACGGCGGATGGCTGCGGGCTGTGTCGTTTCCAATACCAGCACTCGCAGCCCGGCGCTCCACAACCGGTGGATAGTACCGGTGGCAAGGTCGCCGCCGCCGCGCACGATAATTAGGGCGTCCTTTTTCATCTCATTTCCTCCCCGGGGCAAAGTGTCTGCAACAGCACCTCCATGGAGCCGCCACAGGCAGCAACAGCCGCATCCTCGTTTTTGCCGTCAGCCGAAAGCTGCAGGCATTGCAGAGCGGGCACAGCCTGTGCTAACAGCTTCTGAGCAGCCTGTACCGTGTAATGCTCCATAATGCCGCCGCCCACACTGCCCACGGTACTGCCATCGGGCAGAACGAGCATTTTTGCGCCCACATCCCGCGGGGTGGAGCCGTGCCGCGCAACAATGGTAGCCAGCACCGCCGGGGTGCGGGCTTTTTTTGCCTGCACCATCGCATCCAGCAATGCGACGGGATAGCCCTCTGTCTGGGGGCGGGCATTTTTGACCTGCACGATCTGCGCCAGAATGGAAAGCGCAATCTCCGCAGCCGTCTGTGCACCAATGGCAAGGCCGATGGGTGCGCAGAGTGCATCGATCCGCTGGCTGTCCAGACCGTTCTCCAACAGCTGACGGCGCACCAATGCAGCACGGCCACGGCTGCCCATCATGCCCACATAGGCCGCAGGCTTTTGCAGAATCCGGGTAAGGCAATCCAGATCAAAAGCATGGGAGCGGGTCAGCACCGCAAAATAGGTCTCTGCCCCGCCGGGCACACCCTGAAGCGCCTGCGTAAAGGGAGCGCAAAGCACGGTATCCGCTCCGGCGGCGCGCAGCTGCTGGGCAAATTCCTCCCGGTCATCTATGGCAAGCACTGGCATGCCGAGAAGCTTTGCCTGTTTTACAAGGGCAGTAGCCACATGACCGCCGCCGCAGACCACCAGCTGCGGAACCGCACCAAAGCGCTCGGCAAATACTCGCTGCCCGTCCAGTGTCAGAAAGCCCGTAGCGGTACAGGCTTGCAGAGCGGCAAGCTGACGCTGCAAAAGCCCGGCGCTCTGGGTCTGCCACACGGCGTTGCCGTCCCGCAGCAGCAGCTGACTGCCCGCCTCTGCGCCTTCCAGCACGGTAGCCAGCGTATAGCTGCCGGTCTGGTTTGTACTTTGCAGAACGTCTGCAAGCGTTTGTCTGTTCATTGGTGTCCCTCTCCCTCTGTTATTGCTCCACCTGCGTCACTTTATCAAATCGCGTTTTATCCAGTGCTGCCTGCCAGCTTTGCCAGTCCTCCGGCAGCATCCGCCATGCAAGCCCGCACCCCGCCGAGATCTCACGCGGCAGCGGGATCAGCCGTCCGGGCACCTGCCGGGCATTGCATTGCTTTTCCCACTCCATAGCCTCTAAGGTAGTGCGGAAGGAAAGCACAATATAGCTTCGTTTTATTCGCATAAAAGTTCCCGGGCAAGTGCACAGACTGCCTGCGCTGCCTGCTGCACCTCCTGCTCCGTATTGAAATGAGAAAAGCTGAACCGTACTATGCCCTGCTCGGCCGTGCCAAGCGCCTTGTGCATCAGCGGAGCACAGTGCGCTCCGGCACGCACGCAGATGCCGTAGTCTTCCCACAAAATATCTGCCACCCGGGCAGAATCCTCCTGTCCGATGTTCAGCGCCACAATGGGTGCACGGGGCTGCATGGTCATATCACCGTATACCGTTACGCCCGGCGCAGTACGCACCTGCTCGTAAAACAGTCGGGCAAGGGCGTTTTCCCGGTCGGCAAGGCTTTCTACGCCCTGTTCCAGCAGCCAGCACACCCCGGCGTACAGCCCGGCAAGGCCGTGCACATTCAGTGTTCCGGCCTCCAGTGCAGTAGGCATCTGCAAGGGGTGCATTTCATCAAAACTGTGCACGCCGCTGCCGCCCACAAGGAGCGGCGCAATCTGCAACCCGGGGCGCACATAAGCGCCGCCGGTGCCCTGCGGCCCCAAAAGAGCCTTGTGTCCGGTAAAGCATAGGGCATCTATGCCAAGCTGCTGCACATCAATGGGCTGTGCACCGGCAGTCTGGGCAGCATCAACGATGAACAGCAGACCGTTCCTGTGGGCAAAGTCTGCTGCGCGGGCAAGGTCGGTGCCATTGCCGGTCACATTGGAAGCTCCCGTCACCACCAGTGCCCGGGTCGTGGGGCGCAGCAACGTTTCCCACTGGTCATAACAAAGCCGTGCAGCGTCATCCACTCCGGTAAAGGAGACCTCTGCCCCCTGCGCCCGCAGCCGGTACAGCGGACGCAGAACGGAGTTGTGCTCGCATACCGTTGTGATGACATGATCGCCCGGACGCAGCACGCCGTTCAGCACCGTGTTCAGTGCCATGGTCGCATTGGCGGCAAAAACAATACAGGAAGGATCTGGCGCATGGAAAAGCTCTGCCAGCGCCAGACGGGTGTCCAGCACGATCCGTGCGGCGTGAAGGGTGGGTTCGTGTGCGCCGCGTCCGGGGTTACCAGCCGTGTGCAGTGCCTCCAGAATAGCCTGCTCCACCTGCGGCGGTTTATGCAGGGTGGTGGCTGCGTTGTCCAGATAGATCACGGCTTTACCACGTTCCCTGCCTGCGTCAGCTTTTCGGCAATGGTGTACATGTTGGTCACACTGCCCACAGCCAGCTTCTCGGTAAGGCCGTAGAAATTCAGGCAGGTGCCGCAGGTCAGGATCTCCACGCCCTGTGCTTCCAGTGCCTTGAGATCTTCCAGCATGGCAGAGCCTTCACAGGTCAGCGCCGCGCCGCCGTTATAGAACAGGATCGTCTTGGGCAGCTTGTCCTGCTGGGTCAGTGCAAATACAAAAGCCTTGAGCAGAGTCTTGCCCAGTTCCTTGCTGCCCTCGCCCATAGTGGCAGCGGAAATAGCCACCACCGTATCGGTGCGGGCATCCGGTGCGCAGACAGAGGCTTGCTCTGCCGGGGCGTCTGCCGCTTCTCCCAGCGTGAACAGCACACGGTATTTGCGCTCTTCCAGCTTTTCAGCACTATACTGATAGCCCTTCTGCTGTGCCATCTTGGTCAGGTTCTGTACGGCGATCTCGTTGTCCACCAGTACCTCCACCTGTCCCGCGCCCTGCAGCTCGGAAATAGCTTTTTTGGCCTTGACAACAGGCAGCGGGCAGGCATCGCCCAGTGCATCTACTTTGATAAATTCAGCCATGCTGATTACTCCTCTCATTTGTCTGTTACAGTAATTTCAATTTCCTGTTTCGGCAGAATTTCTCCCACGATACTTGCGGGCAGACCTGCGGCGCGCAGTTCCTGTTCCAGAGCCTCTGCATCTGCCGAGTCTACCGCCAGCAGCAGACCGCCGGAGGTCTGCGGGTCGAACAAAACTTCCTCCATGGCAAAGCTTACGTTTTCAAACCGGACGAACGGCCCGGTATGGTTGCGGTTGCGCTGCCCGGCGGCGGTGTACAAAAACGCATCCGCTGCTTTTTCTGCGCCCGGCAGCACCGGCACAGCATCTGCGTGGATGATACAAGAGAGTTTGCCGCCCATCATCTCATGCAGATGTCCCAGAAAACTGAAGCCGGTCACATCCGTAGCGGCGTGGACGCGGTACTTGTGGCTGAGTTCTGCTGCCGTTTTATTCAGTGTGGTCATGGAGCGAATGGCGGCTTCCATCTCCTCCGGGGTGGCTTCGCCCACGCGGTTTGCCGTACACAGCAGACCCACGCCTAAAGCCTTGGTCAATATCAGCTTATCACCGGGCACGCCGGTGTCGTTCGTGTACATCCGGTGCGGGTCAACAAGGCCGGTCACGGAAAGGCCGTATTTTACCCCGCTGTCTGCAATGGAGTGCCCGCCCGCAAGACTGCCGCCGGCTTCTGCCACCTTTTCGGCACCGCCGCGCAAAATTTCGCCCAGCACATTCAGATCCATATCCTCCGGGAAGCAGACCAGATTCAGGGCGGTCTTTACCTCTCCGCCCATGGCGTAGACATCGCTCAGGGCGTTCGTGGCAGCAATTTGCCCAAAGGTGTAGGGGTCGTCCACCATCGGCGGGAAAAAATCCACGGTCTGTACCAGCGCAATGTCATCCGTAATGCGGTAAACTGCGGCATCGTCCCGGCTGTCATAGCCGACCAGAAGATCCGGGTCTTTTTCGCCCCGGGGCAGCTTTTCCAGAATACGGCTCAGCACCCCAGCACCCAGCTTTGCGGTGCAGCCGCCGCCGGTACAGAATATGATCTTATCTTCCTTGCTCATGCACGTTCTTCCTCTTTAAAATGCGTCAGCACGCACGGTATGCCTTGCTGACGCAAAAGCTGTTGTATCTGTATGCCCTGCTGGCGCAATTCCGGCGTATCAGCCTGATTGAGCACAGCGTAAAACTCCCGGTCACCCACCGCCTTGCGGCCGCCCTGCGTGCTTGCAAGCAGCTGCGCCAGCATGGGCGGCGTAAGAGGTGCATCCGGCGCAGCTGCTAAAAACTGCGGACGGATGGCATCATAACGGAAGCAGACCTCCCGCAAGGGCCTATCCAGCGCCGAAAGCCCTGCTACCGCCAAAACGATATCGCTTTGGCACAGCAGCACAGGCTCGTGCGCCGCCGGGACCTTGCAGGGATAGTGCTTTGCACCGTCCGCTTCTATAAATACCGCATCTGCCTGCGCCATCCGGCGCAAGAGCTGTGGCTGCGGCAGGGTCAGCTTTCCGTTTTCTGCCGGAGTGCCGATCACTGCGTAGTGACCCGCTTGCCATAAAGTGGCAAGCGCTGCATCATCCGGTGCATAACAGGCAGCGGGCTGACGGATATGAGTGGTCGTGGTCACAAGCACTCGCCAGCCCTTGCGGGCACAGTGGTCTGCCATGGCATACAGCAGGGTCGTTTTTCCCCCGCCGCCTACCAGAGAAACGATATGCCCTTTCTCTGCCAGAAACGGAAGTTCTTTTTCGTTCAGCATCTGCCTTTACTGCTTAGCAGCAACTGCCATGGCGATCTGCTCCGGGGTAATGGGCAGCTCGTAGAAGCGGGTGCCGATGGCGTTATAGATGGCGTCCGAGATGGCGGGCAGCGGCGTATTGATGACAACCTCGCCGATGGACTTTGCGCCAAAGGGGCCGTTGGGCTCGTAGCTGTTCTCAAACTCCACATGGATATGCCCGATATCGTTGCGGGCAGGGATTTTGTACTGGAACAGAGAGTTCTCTTCCGGGTAGCCGTTTCTGTCGTAGGTGATGTTCTCGGTCAGGGTCATGCCGATGCCCTGCAGAATGCCGCCCTCGGCCTGCACGCGGGTCAGGTTGGGGTTGATGGGGGTGCCGCAGTCCACACAGGCGTCAAATTCCAGCACCTTCACCTCGCCGGTCTCGGTGTCCACCTCCACCTCGGCAGCGCCTGCCATATACGGCGGGGGCGACAAGGGCGAGGTGTGGGTCTCGGTAAATTCCAGCGGAATCTTATGGCCGAACTGCGCCGCATAGGCGATCTCGGACAGGGTCTTTTGGCGGGTGGGGTCGGCGCTTTCAAACACGACCTTGCCGTCAAACTCCACGGCATCCGCCGGGCATTCCAGCAGCTCCGCGCCCAGCTTGCAGATCTGTTCCCGCAGCTTCATGGCGCACTTTTCGGTGGCCTTACCGGTGACATAGGTGGTGCTGGAAGCATAGGAGCCGGAATCATAGGGGGAGGAATCCGTATCCGCACCAAAGACGGTAATGTTATCCAGCGGGCAGTCCAGCACCTCGGCGGCGATCTGCGCCAGCGTGGTGTCACAGCCGGTACCCATATCGGCAGCACCGATCATCAGGGTATAGAAGCCGTCATCGTTCAGTTTGAGGGTAGCGCTGCCCACATCCATGCCGGAGATACCGGAGCCCTGCATGGCCATACCCATGCCCACGGCACGGATCTTGCCGTTGCCCATATCCCGGGCGGGATACTTGTGCTCCCAGTCGATCATCTCGCGCACCTTGAGCACGCACCGGTCCAGTGCGCAGCTGGTATTTACCGCGCCGTAATAGGCTGGCATCACATCGCCCTCCTGCACGGTGTTCTTCAGGCGCAGCGCAATGGGGTCCATGTTCAGCTTATGTGCCAGCTCGTTGACGGCAGATTCCACCGCAAACAGACCCTGCGTAGCGCCGTAGCCGCGGTATGCACCGGCAGACATGTGGTTGGTGTATACCACATCGCTGACAAAGCGGAAGGCCTCAGCCTTGCCGTACAGCGGGATGGACTTGTGACCGGACAGACCCACAGTAGTGGGGCCATGCTCACCGTAAGCGCCGGTGTTGGACAGGGTGTACAGGTCGATGCCCTTCACGATGCCGTCCTTGGTAGCGCCCAGACGGACGTGCATCTCCATCTCGTGGCGCGGCGAAGAAGCCGTTTGGCTTTCCACACGGCTGAAGATGAGCTTGGAGGGCTTTTTGGTCATCCAAGTCACAAAGGCCGGGTACACCTCGCTGACGGCGGTCTGCTTAGCACCAAAGCCGCCGCCGATGCGGGGCTTGGAAACACGCACCATAGATTTGGGGATGTGCAGCGCATTGGCGATGTTGCGGCGGGCGTGGAAAACGATCTGGGTAGAGCTGAGCACATTCAACCGCCCGTAAGTATCAATGGAGCAATAGGTGCGGAAGGTCTCCATCATAGCCTGCTGGCAGGCCTTGGTGTGGTATACATGGTCAATGACCACATCACATCCGGCCAACACAGCGTCGATGTCGCCGTTGCCGCATTCATCATGGGCGCAGAGGTTGCGCTTGTTGTCAGCACCCACGGGGGCAAGGCTTTCCCAGTTATCCTCCGGGTGCACAAGGATGGAGTTATCCTTGGCGGTGTGGAAATCCAGCACAGCTTCCAGCACCTCGTAGTCAACTTTGATAAGCTTGAGCGCCTTGTCCACGCACTTTTCATCTTTACCGGCTACGATGGCCACCACATCTCCCACAAAACGAACATGGCGGTCGATGAGCAGACGGTCGTAGGGACTGGCCTCCGGGTAGGTCTGACCGGCCTGCGTGTAACGGCGGGCATCCTGCGGCACATCCTCCCAAGTGAAGACAGCCTCGATGCCGGGCACTTTTTTCGCAACGGTGGTGTTAATGCTGCGGACGATGGCGTTCGCATGGGGCGAGCGCAGCAGCTTGACGATTAGGCAGTCCTGCGGGATGATGTCATCCATATAAACAGGCTGGCCAGTGACCAGCTGCATCGCGTCTTTTTTGCGGAACGGTTTGTTGACGGTTTTCACTGTACGCCCTCCTTCTGCTTTTTCCATGCCAGAAAACTCATAATGCCGCGCAGCTGACCTTCGTAGCCGGAGCAGCGGCACAGGTTTCCGGCAAGGTATTCCTTCACCTGCTCTTCGGTGGGGTACGGCTGCTCCCGGAACAGAGCCAGCGCGTTCATGATAAAGCCCGGGTTGCAGAAGCCGCACTGCTCTGCGCCCTGATCTGCGATAAAGGCACCGAACTCGGCAGCTTCCTCCTGCAAGCCCTCCAGCGTGGTGATCTTATGCCCATCGGCACGCGCTGCCAGCACCGAGCAGGACAGCACGGGCTTATCGTCCATAAAAACAGTGCACAGACCGCAGTTGGAAGTCTCGCAGCCGCGCTTGACGCTCTTGCAGCCGTGTGCACGGACAAAATCGATCAAAAGCATATCCGGGGCGATCTCCTCGGATACCCGGATGCCGTTCAAGGTAAGTGTGATCTGCATTTACTTTTCCTCCTGCATTTTACGCTGTTCCAGTTCCAGCACCGCGCGCTTTGTCAGCACGCCCGCCAGATGCCTGCGGTATTCGGCGCTGCCGCGCATATTGGAGCCGGTAACGATCTGCGCCTTTACGTTTTCAGCAGACTGTGCGGCAAGCTGTTCTGCCGCAAGGGCAGGCTCTGCCGGGAGCTCGAACCGCACGGCGCGCAGCGGACGCGCACCGATGACGATGCGGTAATCGCCGGTCTCCATCCGGGCGGCGGCGCAGGTCAGCACCGGGATATCGGTCTGGCTGTTGCGCACCGACTGGTAATAAAGCTGCATCGGTGTCTTTTTTACGATCAGCCGCACCAGAACGTCCCGGTCGTAGGGGCGCTGGGCATATTCCTGCAAAGGCAGGATGCCGCCCTTGTACAGCTCTACATCACAGTCCATAGCAAGGAACATGGTCAGCACATCCGAAAAGCCGAACCGGCTGTAAATGCTGCCGCCCACGGTTGCCAGATTGCGCAGCTGCACGCCCACGATATGGCGCACAGCCTCCCGCATGGCACCATTGGTGTAGGCAGCAAGCCCCGGGTGCTGTTCCAGCTGGCGCAGGGTGACCATAGCGCCGATGGAAAAGCTGTCCTCGGTCTCCTCAATGGTATCAAGCCCCAGACCGGAAAGGTCGATGGCGGTGCCGACATTGATGGTTTCCATCTTCAGCCAGATCATGCCGCCCAAAATGCGGTTTTGCTTTTTCTGGTTCAGCTGCCACGCTTCCTCCAGACTTTCTGCCCGCTTATATTCTCGGATCGTCATCATGTGCAGTACCTCTCTTTTCTATCGCTGCGATATCTCTTCTTTTATTTTAGCACAGCTTTCGGTATAATACTATTATAAAATGCTGCTGAAGGAGTGTTTTTGTATGAAGAAGTCGCTTACGGTCGGCTGTGTGATCATGGCTTCCGGGCTGAGCCGCCGGTTTGGCGCAAATAAACTGCTGGCAGATTTTTGCGGGCAGCCCATGCTCTGCCGGGCTTTTGCCGCCACTGCCACACCCGGTATCGCTGCCCGCATCGTGGTGACCCGCTCGGAGGAAGTGCAGGCGCTGTGCAGGGCGCAGGGCGTTCCGGTGCTGCTGCACTGCCTGCCCGGCCGCAACGATACCGTTCGGCTGGGGCTTTCAGCGCTGCTGGAGCAGCTGCCGGAGCTTAGCGGCTGTATGTTTCTGCCCGGGGATCAGCCCCTGCTGCGCCGGGAGACGGTAGAAGCCATGACAGAGCGCTTCTGCCGTGAGCCATCCTCCCCGGCAGAATGGCAAAAAGAAACAGAACGGGAGATCTTCCGTCTGGGAGCCGTGGCCGAAAACGACCCGACACCTCTTGTCGGAAGTCCCGTTCTGTTTGGAAGCAGCTTCTTTCCAGAGCTGCTCACCCTGCCGGAAAACAAAGGCGGCAACATGCTGCTTAAAAAGTATCCTGCGCAGGTGCGCACGATCTGTATTGCAGACAGCGCAGAACTGCTGGATGCAGACACCCCGCAGGTGTTGCAGCAGCTGGAAGCCCTTGCCCGGCTAAAAAACTAAGTTTTACTCTGCCATATCGTTCTTGGGCAGCAGGACGTTCAGCAGAATTGCCACAAAGGCAGCCGGAACGATGCCGGACTCGCCGCAGATCAGCTGGAGGGCCTGCGGTGCCTGTGCCAGAATGCCGCTGTTGGCACCCATGCCGTAGCCCACGCCCAGTGCCACGGACACGATGGTCAGGTGGCGCGGGGTCATCTTTTCTTTGGTGATCAGCTGGATGCCGCTGACCACGATGGAAGAGAACATCATAACGGCTGCACCGCCCAGAACGGCCTGCGGCATGATGGAGATCAGCGCGCCCAGCTTGGGGATCAGGCCGCAGAGGATCAGGAACACAGCACCGGAGGCCAGAGCCATGCGGTTGACCACCTTGGTCATGGCAACCAGACCCACGTTCTGGCTGAAGGAGGTGTTGGGCAGCACGCCGAACAGTGCGGCAAAGGTAGAGCCGAGGCCATCGCAGATAACGCCGCCGGACAGCTCCTTATCAGAGGGCTCGCGGTCCATGCCGCCCTCCATCACGCCGGAGATATCGCCCACAGTCTCCACTGCGGTAACGATGAACATGATCAGCACCGGCAGGATCGCACGGGCATCAAATACCACCTTGACCGGCATCAGCTTGGGCACTGCGAACCAGGAGGCCTGTGCCACCTTGCTCCAGTTGAGCACCCATGCCTTGGTGAACTCTACGCCATCAGCAGTCACGCCGGTGGTGGGCAGCACCAGACCCATAATGAAAGCAGCCACATAACCGGCCAGAATGCCGATGAGGATGGCGGAGGAACTGAGGAAGCCGGTAGTCCAGTGCTTGAAGAACAGGATGACCACCAGCACGAACAGTGCCAGCAGCAGGTTCTCCACAGAGCCGAAGTCCTTGGCCTTGTTGCCGCCGCCGAAGGAGTTGATGCCTACCGAGATCAGCGAAAGGCCGATGGAAAGCACCACCGTGCCGGTGACCACCGGCGGGAAGAACCTGCGCAGCGGCTTCAGGAAGAAGCCCAGCACACTTTCAAAAATACCGCCGATGATGGATGCGCCCATAATGGCACCGTAGGCCAGCACACCGCCGCCCATCGTGCCCACAACGCTGTTGAACACGCCGATAAAACCGGAGCTGGTACCCATGATGATGGGCACTGCGCCGCCCACGGGTCCGATGGTGAACAGCTGCACCAGCGTGACGATGCCTGCCACAAACATGGCGCTTTGCAGCAGGGTGACCTGCAGGTCTGCAAACTCACCGCCTGCAATGCCGCAGGCGCTAGTGATGATCAGCAGCGGGGTCAGGTTGCCCACGAACATGGCGCAGACATGCTGCAAGCCCAGCGGGATGGCCTGACGCAGGGACATTTTGGCTTCAAACTGATAAGCCGCTTCTTCAAGCTTGACTTCCTTCAAAAATTCCACTCTCCTCAAGGTTTTAAAGGTTTATGCGGTTCGGATGCTTTGCAAAAAAGCGAAAATATTATAGCAAAATGCAGATAAGATGTAAAATAAGTATGACTTTTATACGAAAAATTGCTGCATCCCACAAGTGAACTTTTCTCCGGCAGACAAGCAAAAAAGCAGGGCTTCCGCATGATTTGTCCAGCCTGATTCGGCTGACAGCATACAGAATCCCCTGCTTTTTTCGTGCTTTTCTCTGTTTTTTGTGCGATACGGAAAAATTTTTGTTTTTGCGGTCAGAGCAGTCCATAGTCCCGCAAACAGCGCGTTAACCCTTCCTGTGTGGTATCAAATACAATGCCCTGCGCCCGCAGTTTGCTGCAATCCATCGCAAGATTCCGTGCCCAGTCAGCTTCCTGAATATCGACCGTGATTCCCAGTGTCTCAGCGAACTGCCGGGCGGTCAGCACCATGTTTTCGGCGTTTTCACTGCCAAAGTTATAGACCCCGCCGGGCAGGGTCAGGGCAGGCTCCAACAGCGCCACTGCCTGCCGGACATAGGTGATGCCCCGGAAATCCCGGACAGAAAAGCGGACGGATTCTCCCCGCTGTGCCGCACACAAAAGATTCAACGGCAGATTGCCCCGGATGGGCAGCCGGTAGCCCGGCAGGTCGTACATCCATGTGGCGCGCAGCAATACGGCGCTCGGACAGAGTGCCTGCACCCGCTGCTCCATTTCCAGCTTGCCCTGCCCGTACACATTGGCAGGCCGCAGCGGCATACTTTCCGGCAGTGGGCCGGACTGTTCCACACCGGCATAGACCTGATCCGAGCTGAAGGCCACCAGTTTTGCGCCTGTCTCCGCTGCCGCCCGGGCAAGCCAGACCGGCAGCTCCACATTGGCACGGTAAGCCTGCTCCGGGTGGTCGGCGCAGTAACCGGTATCCGAAATGGCTGCGGTGTGCAGAATGACATCCGGCCGCTGCTGCAAAACTGCCCGCCGCACCGCATCCTCCCCTGCTGCTGCCAAAAAGCCTTTGGGAAAGCTGCATAGGTCATACCGCCCTGCCCATTGCTGCATCACACGGGAGCCCACAAAGCCACCGGCACCGGTTACAAGAATCTTTTTCATTTTGTTCTCCTGCTATGAGGTCTCAGATAAAAAATTCCAGCACAAACACCACGGCACAGCAGCCCGCAGCCACCTGAAACAGGCTTGCGCCAAACCATGCGGCGGCAATGCCAACTACCAGTGCAACGGCGCCCGCTACCGGGCTCTGCGTTGCCTGAATGATGGCCGGAAAGGTCATCACCGCCAGCGTCACATAGGGCACATAGTACAAAAACGACTGGATAAAGCGGTTTTTGATCGGCTTGCGGATCAGCGTCAGCGGCAGAATGCGGATGGCATAGGACACCAGTGCCATGACCGCAATATAGATGTAATTGTTATGCGTCATCTTCGTTTTCCTCCTGCCTGACCGGAAACAACACCGCTGCTGCGCCGGAGATTGCCACCGTTAAAAGGATGGTGCGGGTACCCTCAGAGAGTGCCGAGATGCCCGGCAGATAGCTGCACAGAAAACTCAGCGCAAAGCTGATGACGACCAGCACCGCAACGATCCGGTCTTTGCGAGCCGGCGGGATGATGATGGCCAAAAACATTCCGTACAATGCCACACTTAAGGCGCTGACTACCCGCAGCGGCAGCAGGTTGCCCGCTATAATGCCCAGCGCCGTACCGGAAGCCCAAGCCGGTGCTGCCAGTAGGATAGCGCCATAGGTATAGTACGGGTTCAGGCTGCCCGGGCGGGCAATCGTAATCCCGAACAGTTCATCTGTAACATCGTAGCCGATGAGCAGCCGATGCCAGAAGGGCGTTTCCGGTGCAAAGCGCTGTGCCAGTGCGCAGCTCATCAGCAGATACCGCGCATTGGCGATCAGAGTAATGACTGCCACCTCAAAATAGGTGGCGTTTGCCATGATCAGCGCAAATGCGGCATATTCTCCTGCGGAGGCATTGTTCAGCAAGCTGACGAGAAACCCCTGAAACGGCGTAAAGCCCGCCTTGCGCGCCGCAATACCCAGCGAAAACGATACCGCAAAGTAGCCCAGCGCAATGGGCACACCATCCCGCATTCCATCGCAGAACACCTTGCGGCTGAACTGGTCCGCCCTTCCCGTCTGGACGAGCTGCGGCTCCAAAAGCCTCTGCTTCGATTCCATAGTTGATACTTCCCCTTTCCTATTTTGCAAACAACAGATTTTATTATACTCCCCTGCGGGCAGAGAAGAAAGGGGTTTCGCGCTTTTTTGTGTAAAATACTGCGGTCAAAGGCGTAGAGTTTGCGCTGATACAGGAGATACTTTCCAAGTTACAGCTTGTTTGATCGTGCCGGAAGATAAAAACACCCCGGAGGGTTCCGTTTTCACGGAACCCTCCGGGGTGATGGTGCTATTGGGGATTACTCGAGCTCTATGGTGGGCGGTTGTCTTCTGTTCGCATTGGTTATTCTCTATTCTTTCCAATGCTTGTATTTCCTGTATTTCCTCGGTTCTCGTTGGCTTCTGGGTACTTCTGTTACTTGGGTGTTACTTCGGTGTTGCTTTCAGGCTCCACCAAACCCAGCTCCACAAGGTAGCGGTTCACGGCCTCGTTGATGAAGTCGCTGCGGCTCATGCGGCCGGTTTCAACGTTCTTTTCCCGGTCGTCAATATAGTTGTCGATAATGTCCAGGGTGCCGGTGGGGATGTGTACCGTTGTGGGCACTCTCCGGCTGGCGCCCTTCATAGGCCTTCCGTATGGCATTGCTCTTCCTCCTGTTACTTGTTGCGGTGGCTCTCTGCTGCCGCGGCCAGAATATCCAGATCTTGCCGCAGCCCAGGGGCCAGGGCATCCACCCAGCGCGCCGGAATGGCCGAGAAACCAAACCAGGCGCCCGCCAGGCCGCCGGTAATAGCCGCGTTGGTGTCGGTATCGCCGCCCAGGTTTGCGGCCGCGCAGACGGCTTCCTCGAAGGTCTGGGCGTGTGCAAGGCAGCTCACGGCGGTGCACATACTGTCCACCACATAGCCGCCCGCTGCATACGTCGCGGGCTTCTCCACGGATGCGTCGTAGAACGTGCCCTTTAAGCACTCGTGCAGGAAGTCGGCCACGTTGCCGTCCTGGTACTTACTAACTGATTCTGTAAGTAAATATACCATTCTCGTGTACAGAATGCAAGCCTCTGTGGACTTGTCGCCGCGGTGTGTCATTTCCGCAAATGCCCGGGCCTGTATTTCTGCGCCGCCCTTCGTGCTGCAATAAAGGCCAGGGTATACGGTGCGCATCAGAGCGCCGTTGCCCTCCACAGGGCGGCCGCCATCCCGCCGGGTCTGCCGCGCTGCTTCTTCCCAGTCCGTAGCCGTAGGAACGCCCTGCAAGCGAAAACGGCCCCGCAGCTTTGCAACAGCAATGCTATGGGAGCAGGCGCCGCCAATGTCCTTTGGCTTGCTGTCAGCCCATGCAATAAACTGCTGTCCCACAGAAGCGACCAGATCCAGGCCGTTGTCCCCTTCCAGGGCATCCAGGATGCCGCGCGCAACGCAAAGGGTCATTTGTGTGTCGTCTGTCACTTCGCCAGGCTTCAAGTTCAGCCAGCCGCCGCCGATCATGTCGGTAACACGGCCGTATGTGTTGCAGATCTGCCAGTCGCTCATAAATTCCAGTGGGCCGCCCAGGGCGTCGCCAACGGCCACGCCGTACAATGCACCACGGATTCGGTCAAGCTGCTTTTCGTTGATCTTCTTCATTTCTGTTCCTCCCGTCTAGGCATCCGGCCTGTAATCACTCGGCCGTTTTGATCCAAAAGCGTGTAGCCGCACAGCTGTGCGAAGATCTTCGCCGCCACCTCCGGCTCGTATAGATCCACGTCCAAAAGCTCTTCTTCTGGGTACTCCTCCGGCACCTTTACCACCTGGGCATAAAAACTGCCGCCCATGCCAAGGTCGAAAAGCTCCCGGATTATGTCGTTCTGGTCGATTTTCTGCTTTCTGGTCTTTCCCTCAAAGCGGAAAGCGGCCTCTGTTGGCATTTCCGATGCCAGTTTCAAATGGTCGCCTATCATGTGACCGCCCTCCTCACACATGGACCGCAGGGTCGAAGCCCTGGGCCTTTATGTTCTTCGCCCAGGCCGTCACCATGGCGGCAAGGTCCTTTTTCATGGCCGGGTAGTATTTTGTTGGCTTCCCGTCCACGAAGTCTTTGTAAACTTCCCAATAGCGGCCGATATAGTCGTTCTGGTAGGTCAGCGGCTCCACCGTGCCGGTTTCCCGGTCAACGCCCATGGTCACATCCGGGTCCCGCATGAGGTCGCCGTTCTGTTCCCCGTAGTGAGCCACAGAATACACCGGGCGGCCCTCGTGGTCATTGTAGCCCAGGGCCTCGATGCACAGATCCATATAGCCCGGGGCTGTGAACTTCAAGGCCTTTTCCTCGGTGGCGTCCACAGCATCGAAGAAGGGTGCCAGGGTCTTATAAATTGTTCTTGCACTCATGCTTTTGCCTCCCGCTCCATCAAAATTTCCGAATCGTGCGCCACCTTCCGCAATGCGGTGAGGCTGGCTGTCACCTGGGCCAGCGTGGCAGCGTGAACGGCCACCTCCTCGGCCCAGGTCGTCGGGTCCTCGCCAGCAGAAAGCAGCCGGATTGAATCGGCCAGGTGTTCCGCTTCAAGCTCCGCCATAACGATCTGGCCGTTCAACTGCTGGTTGAAGAATTTAACTTTGTCCATGCTCTGCGCTCCTCTCTGCGGTATGGTTCCCGCGACCTTGCCCGGCTGGCTGCCGGGTGGTTTCGGCCCTTCCCTCGGGCCATCGTCAGGCGGGTTAAATGTCGGTTTTCCGTGCGCCCTTCTCCGTGTGTTCCCACACGTCGACGGAGTATCCAGCAGCCCGAAACCTGTTTGCAAAGCTGCGGGCCTCCTCCTCGGATGGCTTCCAAACACAGAGCGGGAAACCGGCCTTGTTGTACAAAATCTGGTAACGCTTCATCGTTCACGCCTCCTTCACTTCCACGCTCTTAATGCTGTTCTCAACATAACCGCGGCCGCGGAGGTGCTCGCAGCTCCAGCAGAAGCCAATTCCGCGTTCTCTCAGAAAATAACCCGCCTGGGTGTTGTCCTTTCCGCTAAAGGCGGATTGAAGCGCCCAGGCCTGGGCGTCCTCCACCAGGATCATTGCGCAGGCCTCGCCGCGCTCGCCGTTCTGGATAGTGTCGTAGGTGAAAATAACATTCTTCATGGTTCAGTCCTCCTCTGGTGCAATAAAACGCGGCTGCGGCTCAATGCCGCGGGCCTTACAATATGCGGAAGCCTCTTTCTTTGCCTTGCAGCTGTAAACCAGCTTGCCTTCCGGGAGGTCGCCGCTCTGGCATCGGTGCGAATACTCGTGCACTTCCCAACGTGATTCCATCGAGCCGCTGCCGAAGTAGTGGCGCCTTTCCATGGTGTAGATCATCGCGCCGTCCTCCTTAGTGTACCTTAATCAGCGTCCCGCTGTTCAGGATGTACCATTCTTCACCGTTCTTAACGGTCGTCTTGCAGCCCTGCGCTTTAAGCAGCATCCGCATTTTGGCTAACTGCTTCTCGGTGCACTGCATCCAGAAGAACCCTGCGTAATTGAACCACTCATTGCTCTGGATGTTCACAGTGCGGGCATTCTCAAAAATGCGGTTGAAGGTGCTGGTTTTCATGGTTTGGTCCTCCATTATTGTTAATTCAGTTCTTAGAATTCGTTGAAGTCTCCAGCATCAAACAGCAGGCCGCTTCTGAATTTCAGGTTGAGTTTGCTTTCAGGGGGCTTGCGCTTGAAAGCGGGCTTTCCGTTCACCAGCTCTGCATACACGGAAAAGCTGCAGCGGGTACCTTGGAGAGTGATGTAAACACCGTTCTCATAAGCACGGAGTTCGCCAAGTTCCAGTCCCCAAGAAGTGGTAAACTCAAGGTTTCTGCTCAACGCATTGTGGAGAGATGACTTCTTGTTGTCCGGCATCATCCTGAAGAGTTCCAGCGCTTGCTTCTCGCAGTGCACGTTTTTGATTTCCATGGTTCAGCCCTCCTTCTTAGTAGCAAACCGTGGATTCATTGATGCGAATGAGCTTCCCGTACTTCTTGCCGAGCCGCTCTGCGCAGACGTAATTGTAAACGTCCAGCCGGTTTCTAAACTTCGGGTCCCGGTCGGTGAAAACCAGGGTAGCTTCCCGGAACACAACCTCAAACCGTGTATACCGAACTTTCATTTTTCGCTCCTCCTCTTGTGTGCTGCTGTTCTCTACGCCTTTATTATAAACCGCTTCGGTTTATAAGTCAAGAGGGGATTTTGCGAAACAAGATTATTTTTAGGCAAAAAGAAAAAGCCCCGCTTCCAGCGTATTGCCGGAAGCGGGGCTTTCGTGTGCTTTTAGGTGGGGTTTGTGTGGGGCGTTACTCCTGTGCAGCCTTGGCCGTCTTGTTATGGTCGATCTGGGCCTGGATGCGCGTGGTCAGATAGCCCACGGTGTCGTCGCCGGAAATTCCCTTGATGTAGTCCAGGGCGTCGCTGCTCAGGCTCTTAATTGCGGCGGAAATCGCGCCATTCAGCGCCTTGGCCTGGGCGGCCTTATCGAAAGAGCCGGTCTTTTTCAGGTCGTTTACATAGGTCTGATTCATGGCCGCCACGGCGTTTGCCACGGCGTCGGTGATCTCGCGGCAAATGCGCTGGATGGTCTCGTTCTTAACCTTCTCGGCCGTGGAGGCGTTGATGGCAGCGGCCGCCTTGCGAACGTATGCGGTTGCCAGGGGTGCGCAGATGGTCAGGACGGCAAAAAGAAGCTGGGTCAGAATCTCTTTCATGGTGTTCTCCTTTCAATTTTAGCGGATAGAAGAAAGCCCGGCCCTCTGAATGATGGCCGGGTAATTTTTATAGGCGTGGTTCAGGTCCACGTCGCCGGTGATGCCGGGGACAGTTCCCTCGCTGGTATACTGCCAGATGCCATGCTTGCGGGAGGGCCGCTTGCCGCGGTAGTCCGCGATCCACAGGTCAAACGCTTTCAGGGCGTCCATGTCCAGCTCCGTGTTTGCGTAGCTGGTATAGGTGTAGACCATGGCATAAAGGCCCCAGGCTTCGATCTGCTTGGCGGCGCCAGCCACCAGGGCGGAAAGTTCCTTGGCCGGGATGGGTTTCAGCTTGTTGTCCTCCACGTCCACAGCCACGGGAAGCCGGAAGCTCTTGCCCATCAACGCCTGTTTCACCTTCACCAGCTCGACGGCCCGGGCGGCCTCGTTCTGGGCGTAGGTGTAGTAATAGGCGCCAACGGGAATGCCCAGGCGGGTGCATTCCGAATAGTTCCGCTCAAACTGGGGGTCAATGTAGACGCCGCCGAAACTCTTGTTGGTGGAAACCGTTTTCAGGATTGCACCGTCAATTTTGCCGCTGCGTTTCACGGCCTCCCAGTCGATTTCCCCCTGGTAACGGCTGGCGTCCAGGTACTTATAGATCATTTCGAGCCCTCCTTAAAGAAAGTCGTGCTTTTCCAGGCGGTCGTCGTAGCAGCGCTCAATATTCGCAATAGCATGGGTGCACTTGTTGTTCTTGTACTCCTCGTGCGCCTTGCAATACGTTTTGTAGCTGTCTATGATGGTCAGGATCTCGTCGAAGTCCTCCGGCGTGTGCCCAATGTCCCGGACAAGCTCGTTGTTAAATCGAAGAATCCGGCTCCGCAAAAGGTCCGCGTTGCGCTCGTCGTCTGTGCGGACGTGGTCGTCCAGAAGGCGCCGGGTTTCCTCCTGGTAGTGTTTGACCTCCTCCCACTTCTGGTCCTGGCTTTTCTGCGCAGCCTCCATTTTTTCGGAAAGCTCCGCAGTCAGGGCGCGGCCAATGGCCTGCACAAGGGTCTTCCATGGGTTGATCTCGATTTTTTTAACTTGAAAAATTCTTGTGGCCGCCATAAGCCCGGCGGCCACAAGTCCGGCTGCTGCAAGTAAGTCTTGGGTGCTCATGTTCCCTTCTTTCTGCACTGTGCGCCACTACAAGAAAGCGGCAATCATAGGCCATCACCTCCTCTTCTGCTGCTTCCATCAGATGGAAAACGGGAGCTCGTCAGCGCCCAAAAGCCGGTCGATCTGGCCGTTCACGCTGGTGATCTGGTCCTCTGCGCATACTGCGCCGACCTGTGCCAGGGCTTCCGCCTGGGCGTGAATGATTTCATTCTGCTTGTACACGATGCCGGTCAAGGCCTCGATAATCTGCAAATTGCTCACGCAGCCCTCCTTTCCTCTTGCGCCGCCGCTTTGGCGTGCAGATAGATTTCATTTAGCCGAACTTTTATTTTTTCGTTCGGGCAGTGTTCAATCATACCGCTGTAAGATGCAACGCGGCGATCAAAGGCTTCTTTGCTCATTTCACCAGCAAAATACAGCTTGCAAATACCACGGAACGCGCCCTTTATCCGGCGCACGGTCGCTTTACGCAGCCGCAGTTCCCGGGCCGTAACGATATAGCCCACAAACTCCACACGGTCCGCCGGGCGGATGCACGTTTTCCGGTTCAGGTCCAGGTGCAGCCGGTCCGCCAGGAATCGGGTAATCTGTTCCAGGTATTCGTTTGCCTGTTCTTTGCTGTCTGCCAAAATAACAACGTCGTCCATATACCGTGCATAGCGGTGAATATGCAAAAAGTGCTTGCAGAACTGGTCTAACTGGTCGAGATAAATATTCGCAAAAAGTTGCGAGGTCAGGTTGCCGATGGGCATACCCCGGTCAAATAACCAGTCTTCGTCTTCTACGTCTTCCGGCCCCATAAACCGCGGCAGGCCGAAGCGCTCAGAATCGCAGTTTATAATATTGTCCAGAAGCCGCATGAGCTTCGGGTCCTTTATCCGCTCGCCCAAAATATCAAGCAAAACGGCATGATCTACGCGGTAAAAATATTTAGAAATATCCAGTTTCAGCACATATTGTTTACCAGGCTTTGATTCTGCCTGTTGTAACCAATATTGGAGCCGTTTGGCCGCTGCAAGGCTTCCTTTTCCTTTACGGCACGCATAAGAATCCTCTATCATCATGCGGTCGTAAAAGGGATTCAGTTCAAGGTATATCGCCCATTGAACGATCCGGCTTGCGTAAGGCAGCGCCATAACCAGGCGCCTTTTGGGGACACTGACCCAATGTTTCCTATACGGTCCAAACTTGAAACATTCATTTTCAAGGTCGTCCTGGATCTGCAATAGGTTCGCGTCCAGGTCGTTGTTGAATTTGATTATTTCATCCCGGTATCTCTTTTGTTTTTTAGCGTTTCTGTTGGCTTCTTCAAGCCTGGGAAACGCAATAAGGTTAGGAAAAGAATTTTGGAGCGTCTGTTTCTCATTCATACTTCACCAATCCGCGTTTGACGTCCCCGCCTCCGCGGCTCACTGTCATTTTTTCCGGTCATGTCTTCCCGGAAGGGGAAAAGGCCCCTTTGACCCTTGCACCTACACGGCCCCGTAAGGCCGTGCACCAATGTCCAGCAAGGGGCAGAGCGAGACGCCCGCCGATGTTCGTCCAGCGATTCGAGCGCGGATTATTCAGATTCAGGGCGAAAACGCCGTTGTTCGCGCCATTGTTCCAGTTACCACCACGATACGCGCACCGGCAAAATCAATGGCCCGTTCCCCAATCTTAAAGCTATATTTTTATTCCTTTTTCGCAGGCCCGTTTTTCACGGATTCCATATAGCCGCCGATCATACATCCAATTTCTCTATTAAAGCTGCTCCAAACTTCCCGCTGGTGTAACGTCAAAGGAGGGGCGTATTTCTGCCCGCGGTAATCCTTATCCGACGCCACTATTACAAATTCTTTCAAAACGGCCAGCTCAATGTCTAAATCTTCAAGCGTGGTCTTCTTGTAATATTTTCGTTCTAGGCGCGTCGCCAGACGGTACATTTCCAGCATACTATCCCGGAGGATATCCGCAAGTTTCCGTTCGCGCCGCGGGAAAGAATCAACAAGCGGCATTCCGTATTTCATCATTTCGGATATTTTTTCTTTAAGAAAAAACGGCTTCGGCTTTGTTGCTTCTCCCGGTGCTTTCGGTTCCTTCGGCGTGTAGCTGCCACCATAATTTTGCGGCGTTGGATTGCGAGTATATCCAGCCACTTTTTAACCTCCAAAATATAAAAAATCGGGGCCCTGCTCCCGCAGGGCCCTTCAGTTTACCAGGGATCAGTTTTCAGTTTCCTCGTCGCAAGCGAGACGCCCGCCGACGTACGTCCAGCGAGACGAGCGCGGACTAAGCAGATACAGGGCGAAAACGCCGTGGGGCGCGCCATTGTTCCAGCTACCACCACGAAACGCGCACCGCTCCGCGGCCGCGTTGTTGGCCCAGAATACGTCGTTACCATAATCGGCATCAGAAGCGCCGTCCTCCGGCAAGAAAGCCATTGCCTGGAGGTACAGCTTTGCCGTTGCGCTCAAACCGCTTGCGGTGGTCTTGGCAAAGCTGGCGTTCCGGCTCGTGTCGGAAGCGTCGGCAATGCTGGTACCCCACTGCCAGTGACCGGATACCCAGTCCAGTTTTACGGTGCCCGCAGTGGTGCCCTTGCCATCCGGCACCACAAACAGGTCGTTGTAGCTGGTGGCGGAGGCGTTCAGGGCGCGCCACTCGTTGGAGCTGGCGCCGGTGTTCACGCTGGCGTCTGCCGCGTTGTTGTAGGGGATCACCTGGAGTTCGCCGCACACCAGACGGACGCCGCGAATCCACTCCCAAACGTTGCCGTTCAGGTCCCACACGCCATCCATGGCGCCGGTGTCGCTCCACGTCACAGGGCCGGTACCAGTGGCAACGCGGCCAGTCTTGTTGCCTGCGCCGGTGTCGATGAAGGTCGGAATTGCAACGATGGCAGTTTCGGAAGAATCCTTGCCGTAGTTGTTGTTCCCCTTCGGCATCGTGCCGTTCTTCTTCGCCAGCAGCGCCAGGAATGCCCACTCCATATAGGTGATGCAGTGGAAGCCGTTGCCCTTGTTCTTGCTGTACTGCTCGATCTCGTCCAGGGTAATGCTTGCCACGGGGTCCTCGTTGGGCAGCGAATAGGTGCGGCTGTTGTGTACGATGCTCTGGAACTTGCCAAAGGCCAGCTTCTTGCGCTGCACGCCGTTTACCAGGAAGGCCGGGTGCACGGTGCTGTCGCCGTTGGTCAGCAGTGCGTTAAGCATCTGCGCCGGGCGCTCAACCATCACAGAGGGGTCGCCCTTGTCGTCCACGATAACCTTGTTGGTGGGGCAAACGGAAGAAAGTGCCAGGCTCGTAAGTGCAAAATTGCTCATTGTTGTATCCTCCTTTTAGTCTTCTGCGGGCTGCAAGTCGTCCAGGGACCACAGGATCAGCTTAACGTCCGCCATGTCAAGCGGGACGGCCTCGGTGTGGGTTTTCTTGGAGTTTGCGGGGCTCTGGCCCTCCGCGCCCTCGGTCTGTTCTGCGGCTTCCTGGGCCTCCTCTGCGCTGTCCTCGACCTCCACGAAAACCTGGGCCGGGATTTCCACCTGGGCCACATAATAGCGGCCGGTGCCGGTGCCGATGGTCAGGTTGTTCTGGTCGTCCATGCACACGTCAACCGTCACGGGGATGTCGCGCTGGCGGGTGTCGCAGCGGATTGCCAGGTCATCGTCGCCAAAAATGATTTTGGTTTTGCTCTGCGCCCAGGCGATCTTCTCGCCCTCGTTCTTGTCCTCAACCTGGATCTTATTGTAAGTAGCCATTAGGTCATACCTCCTTTAACACGGATCTGCAAGGTAACGCTTTTTGCGCTGCCGGTGAATGCGATCTTAAAGCCGTTCAAGGCTTTGGCGCTGATTTCGATGCTGCCCACCTCGCCGGTTGCGCCAGTCTGCTCCGCCTCAACGGTATAGAACAGGTTCTTGCGGGTCTGCTTCAAAGCAACCGTCACAGGGTTGTCGCGGGTGCTGTTGAAGGGGAATTTTGCGGTGTTTTTCAGGGTAACGGTCTGGGTTTCGCCCAGGATCTCGCCGTCCACCATGGCCGCGTGGGCGTCGTTCCCGCGCTGCTGGTGAAGGTTGCCGAACAACAGGATGGATGCCGCCAGGTATGCGTCCTGGATGCCGTTTTCCATGTTGTTGAAGTTGGTTGCGCTCTGGGGTGTGCCCTGCTGGAGGACCTCGCCCTGGTCCTTCACAACCTCGCTGGTGCCGTCGCCGTTTTCGGTGATCTTGCGCCGGTGGGGATGCTCCGTGATGTGGTCCTTCCAGTCGGTCGAATTATACATAAGCTCTCGCCTCCTTAACCTTCCTCAATCTTGAACGTGAAGCGGTAGAAAATACCCTCGGTGGTATCCTTACGGGTGATACTGTCCGGCTTCGCGCAAAAAAGCTGGTCCTTCGTGTTGAAAAGCTGAAATTCGGTCGCCGTAATGGTGCCGGGGATCGTGTGGTCCACCACAATGTCGGCAGCGATCCGGCCGTCGCTCAGGACGTGGATTTCAGGCTTGCCCAGCTTGTAATAGGTGCCGCCGACTTTCACGCGGGAATATGCAATATTCCGCTGCGTGAACTCTTTGTAATCCTCGATTGCCGCTGCGGTAAGCAATGCCATAGCTTTTCGCCTCCTTCTTTAGTCTGAATCGTCCCCACAGAGGGGGAAGTTAAAAGAGAAAACCCGGCCGGAAACGCCGTTTTCAACGGTCGTCCCCTGCTGAGCTCCCACACTGTTTAGATCCGGAGTGGTGCCCGCCTCCCGCTCTCCCGTCATGGAATACGCGAAAGCTGCGCCACGGCCGCCGGGCGAAAGGCTCAGGGCGGTTTTTGCGGTCGCGCTCTCGTTATTCAGGCCCGGTTCTTCACCGGCAAGCGTGTACGGGAAGGCGCCGCCGTCACCGGTGCCCGCCAGAACGGCAGAAACGCGGCCCTGTGCAGCGATAAAACTTTCCTCGGGAAGTTGGCCTGCCAGGTGTTCGCCCGTCAGCGGGTACGCATAAGCGGTGCCCTGGGCCGTCGGTACGATCTTCACCGGCACGCCCTCCACATAGGCCAGATAGCTTTCGTCCGGTACGGTGCCGGTCATGTGCTCACCGGTCAGCGGGTAGGCATACGCCTGGCCGATGCCGCCAGGGGAAATGCGTACAGTAACCGGGCGCTGCACTCCAATGTTGTTCACGTCGGGGTGCTCGCCGGTCAACTTGTACTCGAAAACTTTCTGCCTGCTGCGGGGGCTCACCTTGATTGTTGCGTCCGCCGTCACAAATAACTGGAAGGCAATGTGCGACGGCTTGATGCGCTTCAAGCGGTCCACCACGGCCGAATAGTCCAGCGGTTCGCCGCCTGCCTCGATATCAACGCGGATCGTATAGGGCGCTACGTTTTCCTCAACGTGCACGGCCCGGCCGGTCATGGCGGACAGAATCGCTTCCACGCGGGCCGGGTTCATGGGTGCGCGGGCACCGCGGCGGGCGATTATGTCCGCCCGGCGGGCTGCCAGACTGCGGTTTTCGTTCGTCTCGATACCATAGCGCTGCTCCCAGTAGCGCAGGGCCCAGGTGGCCGTCTCCGGGTTTGCCTGTTCCCGCAGCTCCGAGAATCGGATTTCCGCGTCGTCCACCTCTCTGCCCATGACTTCATAGAGCCATTTCGCCACATAGGAGCGTTCATAGATAGGGGATACGCGGGAAATCATGCGCTTGGAAACGCAGTTTTCAGGGAATTTTTCAAGGTCGAAGTTCTTCCGGGTGCTCATTCGCTGGTCGCCTCCGTATCCTTGATGCCGTGAATCTCACCGGTGCAGGGGTAGTCCGCCGGGTCCAACGGAATGTCCTTCACGTCGCCGTTCACAAGGATCTTGGAAAAGTTCTTCACGCCCTCGGTGCGGGTCAGGGCCGCGTGGATCTCGTTATACTTCACCAGGCTGTCGGCCTTGGCGGTGATGTAATACCCAATCAGCGCGGTGCGGAAGATTTCTTCCACCTCTGCGGTGGTCTTGGTGCCGTCCAACTGCAAGCCCTCAACGGAGATATTCACCACCTCGCCCTCGGGGGCCTGCACCAGGAGAATTGCGCCAACGGGTGCCTTTCGCTCGATCCGGTTGTCGTCCCTCATGATGTGGTCGTACACGTTTTGAATAATAGAGCCGTTGGCTGGCTCGCCGGAAGAATCCAGAATAATAAGACGCACCCAGTTGGGATGCGTCTTTTCATACTGGGCATCAACCAGCACCGTGCCAACGCCCGAAACTTCCTTGGCCCAGCGTTTATAGTCCGCGTCGCAACCAACAAAGGATTCGCCCGAAGTCTCGTCATACTCTGCAATGCGCAGGCGGAGGGATTCGTCGTCTTCCTCCTCTGCGCCGCCGGTGATCTTGTCGGCGTTGGTCACAAGGGTAACGCCTGCAATCGGGTCCATCATAATTGTAATGGCACCCGCGCCCACGTTGCCGGTAGGGCCGGGCTCTACGGCCGTTACAGCAACGTCAACGGTGCCGTCCTCCCCGCTGGTTGCCTCGCCAATGTAGGCCACGGAATCCGTGGCGTATTCAATGGCGGGAACTCCGCCGGAAGAAGGCACACAAACCACAGTCCCCTCCGGGATCTGCGTGCCGGGCGTGCCGGTAAACGTAACAATACCGGCTGCGGGGTTTGCCGGGCGGCGGGAAAGGCCGTCGGCCCTGGCGTGTCCGTCAAGGTAGGCCCCATAGGACCACGCCGGAAACATCAACTTTAAGGTTTCCACAAGGTGGAAGTTCAGCAGTTCGTCCTTTTCGAGTGCCGTGGGATAGGTAAAATCCCACGGGAAGCCGCCTTCGGTGTCGTCAATGTCAGGCGGGAGGCTTTCCATCATGCGCGCCTGGATCTGCTCCGCCGTTTCGGTTTTCAGCCAATCAGGCGCGGAAAATGCCGGAATTGTGGCCATGTTCTCACCTCCTTACTTTGAAAAATTCAGGCTGACGGTTTGGATTTCGTCGTAGCCGCGGCCCTTCACAACAAATTCGCAATCGCAACTGTCTGGCTCGGGCCATGTAAACGTAAAATCGCGGCAATACTCCGTTTTGGGATTCGCCATGATCGCTTCCGTGATGGTCCGTTCCAGGCTGGCTTCCACGCTGGCGCGGTCGCTTTGTGCAAGCGAAGTTTCGAGCTCTGCGCCGTACTTGGTCGAATACGCCAGAAAGGCGTCCCGCTCCGTCATAACGGTTTTTATGCACCATTGCATATAGGCTTCGCGGCCGCTGGCTCCCGCCATGCGCCCGGCGCCGTCAAGGCGAAAATCGCCGGTCGCATAGTCGAAATAAACAGAAGGTTTATACTGCTGCTTCCGGTTCTCCTCGTTCTTCTTTGCGACGAAGTCCGGGACTTCAAAAACCGGGTAAAGCTGCTTTTCAGCCATAGGAAAGCCCTTCCTTTCGTCTTGTTATTTTTTTAGATCCTCCGCCGGGCAGATAATATCCACCACAACGGCCTCCGACTGCACCCAGGCCACCAGAACCCGGTCCCCGGGTTTCAGGCGGCGCATTTTCTCCGGGATCAGGACGTGGTGCTGGTGGGCACCTTCCGGCCCTCCGCTGCCCGCGCTGTTCTGCGGCGGGTCTGGAGGGTCAGGCTGGCCGGAAGCAGGGGTGCCGATGGTTCCAGTAACAGGGCCATGAACGCTATTCAGCGCAAAGGTTTTGTGGTCATGCTCACCGCTGCCCGGCTTACCGATGGCCTGGGTTTTTGCCAGGATGTCCCCGGTTTTGCCGAGGGTCAGTTGGCGGCAGACGTGGTAATCCTCTACCGGAATCGGAATGGAAAAAGTGTTGGTTTTGAGGCTGTAATCGCCCCGGATCTCGCCAAAGTCAAGCACCAACGCGGAATCTTTTGAACGTCGCCGGTCAATTTCTCCAACGAAGGCCTGGGCGAGCCCATTCACGCCCTTGTTGCCAGAACTCGGGTTCACGGTTTCCTCCTTCCGTTACTTTGAAAAGGTGCCTTCATCCACCCAGCCGTAAACGTGCGTTTCGGCCCAGTTCTGATAGATCAGGTGGTACGGGTGTTTCGCGCCCTTCTTTATGATGGTTATTTTTGCCTTTCCCGGCGAAAGGTTTGTGCTTGCGGCCTGCGTGTCGGTGGCGGTCTTATAATGGCTGCCACCGGCAAAGTTCACAACGTCGCCCACCTTGTACTCGTCGGAGCCTTTCTTGCTCTCCGCCGAATCTTCGCCCAAAACTTTAACAGTCATGGTCATAGTGCGGTTTGCTGCGTCGTGCTGCACTCCCAGCACGGTGCAAAAGCCGTTCACCGTTCTGGCCGCAGCCCGGATTTTGTCGCCCTTGCGGATAAACGGAAGGTCCGCACCTTTCAGGGTGGTTTTTCGTGTCGGCTCCCCTTTTTCGTCAAGGGTCTTCTGTGCGGCAGACTTGGCCTGTGCGGCCGTGTCGTCCGAACTACGGGTATAGATCCGCTGCCGGATGCCATACTCCGTTTTTCCGTCCAGGGTCGCTTCCACAGACCGCTTCTTGATCTTCTTTTCGAGGCCTATCACCTTAACACGGGTAACAAGATCGGCCGTGCTGATCTTGTCGCCGCTCGTTGTCAGGTTGTCGTCCTCGTCAAAATGGTAAACGGTTTCGTTGGCATTGATGGGCAAAACGTCCACCTTGCCGCCGGTCATTCTTATAACGTAGTTGTCCGCGCCGTGCTTTTCGGCATCGTCCAGAAGCTCCGTTATAATGTCCCCCAGGTATTCCGCTTTGAAAAGCGTTTTTGCGTGGGGCTTATCCGGCCCTTTGTACTCCCCGGCTGGGATTCCCCAGTCGGAAAAGATGGCGTTCAGGGCGGATTTTGTGCCAGTTCCGGCCTTGATATAGCGGTCGTCCTGGCTTTTTTGAAGGTTGTAAAGGTCGTCGTAGCACACCACGGAAAAGCCCTTCGCGGTGGCGCTGTCCTGCGGGTACCACTCGATTACCTTCCCGTTTGCAACTTCCTTTTCATCTCCTCCGGCCGAGGCTGTTACCACAATAGCCGTGTTTGGCTTTATGGTCGAGGAAAGCGGGTTCCCGTTATAGTCCACGTTGGCAGCCGTGAACGAAAACCGGGCGCTTAACTCGCCCTCCCCTTCCTCCCAGCCTAGATCCGTCACCGCCGGGGTAACGTTCAGCCGGGCGCCGTCTTGAAGGACTGCATAAACGTTGTATGCCACTTTGGAAACGTCGATCATGCGGCCCTCCTCACCCCGGGATGGTCAAAACCTGGCCCGGCTTAATCAGGCCCGGATTGCTCCCGATTACGGCCTTGTTGGAGTTGTAGATCTCCGAATAGCGCGAGCCATTGCCGAGGTACTTCTTAGAAATGGACCACAGCGTATCCCCAGGCTTCACGGTGTAGGTTTTGCCGGTCGCCTGGGTGGATGCTGCGGCCGCTGCACTCGCCGGGCGCTCGTCCAGGCTCCCGCCGTCCGTTTTCCCGTCCGCCTCGTCCGTGGTTTTAATCAGGATGTCCTTCGCTTGCACAAAGGAAATGCTGTATTCCGCCCGGTCGAGGTATTCGTGGGTAACGGTAAAGTTCTGGATATAAACGTCGTGGTTTATGGCCGTTCCGGTCACAAGAAGCCGAAGTTTCTTCCGGTTTTTCTTCCACCCGTCAAGTATGCCAATCATCACGCGGGGCGGCTTCCAGTCGAAAAGCGAAACAATACCCATGCCCAGCATAGAAACGCTGGGGAGGATACCGTCCCAGGAAAATTGCGCCAGCTTTTCGCCGTTCGGGATTTTCACCTCGCCAACGTTCAAAATATTGTAGGAGATGAAGTTGCCTTCTCTCTTGTCGGAAACTTTTTCGGGCGTAAGGGGGAGCGCAATCCTGGTTCCCGTGTCGAGTTGGGTAATATACACAATCTCAGGTAGCATTTTGCCCTCCTTTCCTTATGCGGGCATATTCGCAAACACGCGAGCCAGGCGTTCGGCCAGCTCGTCGCTTATGTCGTCCACCATTTCGCGGATGCGGGATTTCACGGTTGCGATAATCTCGTCCGGGCTCATGCCTGCGGTGCCCTGGATCACAAATTGCGGGTTCAGCCCGATTTCTACCGGAATAGATACGGGCTGCGCTGCTGCCCCTGCCGGGGCCTGCGGCGCCGGTGCGGGATACACGACCGGCGAGAATGCGGGGACGTCCTCTGGGGCCTCGTCGTCCTCGCGGCCGTCAAGGCTCACCAGCCCGCCGGAAGCGGGGCTGCTGGGCGTTTTCGGTGCCGGGGTGTCCACGGTGTTGCTCGGG
>CAKSYT010000007.1 GCA_934524985.1 uncultured Faecalibacterium sp.
TCTTCCCATTTGTCCTTGTCCTTCGTCAGTATACCAAGCTTTTTATAAAGTTCCGATTCCTCCAATCAATCACCTCCTCAAATTCCGATTTGCTGAACTAATCCGATTATACCATACCAGCCAATAAAAGAATACCCCTCTAGGGGAGAATTGGCTGAAAAAAGCGTTTAAAGTGCGCCGCAGAGCACTTCAAACGCGAACCATAAAAATATTATTTCCATCCCCGGTCGGTGGGGTCCAGCATCCCGGCGGCAGAATACACCAGCGCGTTGCAGATGGCAGCAGCAACATTGCTGCCGCCCTTGCGCCCCATGGCGACGATAGCGGGCACGCTGTGGGCGGTGCACACCTCAAACAGCCGCTCCTTGCTCTCCACCACGTTCACAAAGCCCACCGGCACCCCGATGACCAGCGCAGGGCGCAGCCCGGCGGTTTCGATCAAATCGGCAATGGTCAATAGCGCCGTGGGCGCGTTGCCCACCGCAAGGATGGCACCGGGATGCTCTGCAGCGGCTCTTTGCATGGACGCCACCGCCCGGGTGGTGCCGTTGGCCTTTGCCAGCGCAGCCACCTCCGGGTCGGCCATGTAGCACAGCGCCGTGCCGCCCAGCCGCGCAAGCCCGGGCTTTGTAATACCGGAAAGCGCCATGTTGGTGTCGGTAACGATGGGCGCAGCGGCTTGCAGCGCCGCCACACCCGCCGCCACCGCGCCGGGGGTAAAGCGCAGATTGCGGGCGTAATCGAAATCTGCGGTGGTATGGATCACCCGCTTGACCACGGCGGCAGTTTCCGGCGGCGGGGTCAGACCCATTGCGTCCAGCTCTGCGGTGATAATAGAAAGGCTCGTCCGCTCGATGTCGGCGGGCAGATGGTGCTGCGGGGTCATACGGTGTTCCTCCCTTCCAGTCCCATGGCGGCGTACAGGACGTTCATGTCCAGCGCCCGGCGCACGCCGTCGGCCAGCAGGTCAAACTGCTGCTGACGGTATTCGGCCATGGAGAGCAGCGGCGCACTGGCAGGGGAGATACCCTTGCGGCTGCACAGCAGCTGCACCAGCTTTTCGGTCAGTTCCCCGGTGTCGAACAGCCCGTGCAGATAAGTGCCCGCCACATTGCCCTGCACGCAGCCCTCGGCGCTGCCGTCCGCAAGACGGCAGAAGGGTACACCCTGTACGGCGGTGCGCCCGGTATGGATCTGGTAGCCGGTCAGCACTGCCCCCGCCAGCTGCGTCGCGGTGACGGTGGCGGTGTCCTGTGTGCGGTGCTTTGCGTCCGTAAATACGGTTTGGGTGGGCAGCAGCCCCAGCCCGCGCACAGTCTGCGCGCGTCCGTTCTCGGTGCCCTCGGGGTCGGCGAGGGTCTCGCCCAGCATCTGGTAGCCGCCGCACACGCCCAGCACCGGCGTGCCGGAAGCCGCTAGCTTTTGCACCGCACTTTCCAGCCCGCACTGCCGCAGCCAGAGCAGATCGTCTATGGTATTTTTTGTGCCCGGCAGAATGACTACGTCCGGTGCACCCAGCTGCCGGGGGCTTTGCACATACCGCACACTCAGCAGCGGGTGCTGCTCCAGCGGCATAAAATCCGTAAAATTGGAGATATGCGGCAGGCGCAGAATGGCAGCATCCAGCGGCTTGACGGCGCAGCTGCTCTCCAGCCGGGAGGAGAGGGAGTCCTCGTCCTCAATGTCCACCCGCAGGTAGGGTACAACGCCCAGCACCGGCAGATGGGTCTTTTCCTCCAGCATGGTAAGGCCGGGCTTCAGGATGGCGGCATCGCCCCGGAATTTGTTGATGACCAGCCCCTTGATGCGTGCCCGCTCGGCGGGTTCCAGCAGTTCCACCGTGCCGTACAGCTGCGCAAACACGCCGCCCCGATCGATATCTCCCGCCAGCAGCACCGGTGCATCCACCAGCTTTGCCAGCCCCATGTTGACGATATCGTCCGCTTTCAGGTTGATCTCTGCCGGGCTGCCCGCACCCTCAATAACGATGATGTCCACCTCTTCGGCCAGACTATTGTACGCGGCCAAAATGTCCGGAATGAGGCTCTTTTTCAGCTTGAAGTAGGCGGCTGCAGGCATCTGTCCGCGCACCTCGCCGTTCACAATGACCTGACTGCCCACATCGCTGCTGGGCTTGAGCAGAATGGGGTTCATGCGCACATCCGGCTCCATGCCGGCAGCCTGTGCCTGCACCACCTGTGCGCGGCCCATTTCCAGCCCGTCCCGGGTGACAAAGCTGTTCAGCGCCATGTTCTGGCTTTTAAAAGGGGCTACCCGGTAGCCGTCCTGTGCAAAAATACGGCACAGCGCGGTGCACAGCAGGCTTTTGCCCGCACCGCTCATCGTACCCTGTATCATGATACATTTTGCCCGGCTCATGTAAGCACCTCCTGTAAGGTCTTTAAAAGCTGCTGGTTTTCCGGCGCGGTGCGCACGGCGGTGCGGTACCAGCTGCCGTCCAGCCCGGGGTAGTTGCCGCAGCTGCGCAGCACGATGCCGCGCTGCCGCAGGCTGTCGCCCAGCGTTTCCGGTGCTTGGAACAGCAGATAATTCGCGCTGCCATCCAGCACCCGCAGCCCCAGTGCACGCAAACCGTCCCGCAAAACAGGACGCTGCTGCGCGATAAGCGACTGCACCCGGGCTACATAGGCGGTCTCGTCCAACGCCGCCAGCCCCGCCGCTTGTGCAAGGCCGGAGACTGCCCACGGCTGCCCGGCAGTCTGCATTTTGTCCAGCAGAGCGGTGTTGCTGCACAGGCAGTAGCCCAGCCGCACCCCGGCCATGCCGTACAGCTTTGTAAAGGCTTTCAGAATGATGAGATTCGGGCTTGCCAGCAGCTTTTTGGCGGTCAGCGCTTCACTTTCCGGCAAAAAGTCCAAAAAGCACTCGTCCACCACCAGCAGCGCACCGCAAGCCTCGCACCGGCGCAGCAGCGCCTCCACCAGCGGCAGCGGGGTCAGCTGCCCGGTAGGGTTATTGGGCTGGCAGAGGAAAACCATGTCGGTGTCCTCGTCCACAGCGGAAATAAAGGTTTCCGTCACTGCAAAATCTTCGCTTTCCTGCAGAAACTGCCGCCGGACGTTGCAGCCCGCTGTTTCCAGCGCGGCGGCATACTCCGCAAAGGTAGGGGCAGGCAGCAGCGCCGTGCGGGGCTTTGCCGCCCACACCAGCCGGAAGATCAGGTCTGCCGCGCCGTTGCCGCAGAGGATGTGCTCTGCGGGCACCTTCTCGTGCACCGCCAGCTTTGCCCGCAAAGCGCGGCAGAGGGGGTCCGGGTAGCGGTCTGCGGTGGCAAGCGCGGCAGTAATGGCCTTTGCCACCCCCTCCGGCAGTCCCAGCGGGCTGACATTTGCCGAAAGGTCCAGCGCGTCCTGTCCGTACTGCGCCCGGTAACCGGCCCAGTCACCGCCATGTACCAGCTGCATCATAAAGTACCTCGTATCAATAGCCCAAGCGCCAGTGCCAACAGGCTTTCGGCGTACATCGTGCGGTTGGCGCGGCAGATATCCTCCGGCTCAATGGGACGCACGGCATCGCCGATGGTGGGCTTTTTGTAGTATTCACCAAAATAATAGGCGGGCCCGGCCAGCTGCACGTTCAGTGCACCGGCGCAGGCGCTTTCGGTCTGGGCGCTGTTGGGGCTGGCGTGGTTGCGCCTGTCTCGCCGCCAGATGCGCCACGCGCTGCGGGCATCGTTGCCGGTCAGAGCGGCAGCGGCCACCCACAGCAAAGCGGCAATGCGGCTGGGCAGGTAGTTTGCAACATCGTCCAGTTTTGCCGCTGTACGGCCAAAGTACAGATACTGCGTATTTTTATAGCCCACCATGCTGTCCATGGTGTTGATGGCCTTGTAGGTCAGCGCCAGCGGTGCGCCGCCCAGCAGCATATAGAATAGCGGCGCGATCACCCCGTCGCTGGCGTTTTCGGCAACCGTTTCCACAGCAGCCTTGGTTACGCCCTCGGCGGTCAGCGCTGCAGTATCTCGTCCCACGATGCGGCTCACCGCAGTGCGGGCGGCGGGCAGGTCAGGCTTTGTCAGCTCCCGGTAAACGTTCATGCTCTCCTGCACAAGCCCCTTTGCCGCTAACGCCTGTCCGCACCAGAACATCTGCACCGCTAGCCCCAGCAGCGGGTGCAGGGCAGCGGCTCCCATGCAGACAAGGCTTGTGAGCGCAAGGGTGCCCATCGGCAGGCAAAAGGCTAAAATGCGCCCGCCCCAAAGCTCACCCTCCGGCGTTTTGGGCAGGCGGGCACGCAGCTGCTTTTCCAGTGCGGAGATAGCCTTGCCCATGTACACTACCGGGTGCGGCAGCCACGCCGGGTCGCCGAAAATGGCATCCAGCACAAAGCCGCCCAGTACCGCGTAGCCGATCATGCCTGCGCCTCCTTTGTGTACTGCACGGTCTTTACCAAATGCAGCACCCGCTTTGCCGTCCAGTCCTTGGCGTCCAGCACAAAGCCGCCGGCATTGGGGGCACACCATTCGTAGTAATCCTTGTGGGGCAGGGCATAGCGCTCCATCGCGGCCATCTGGGTGCCGCCGTGGGCTAAAATGACCAGCATCTCCTCGCCGCTTGCAAGGGCTTTATCCACCAGCGCGGAAAAGGCCGCGCAGATACGCTCACAAAACGCAGCCTTGGTTTCGCCGTCCGGGCAGGGACTTTCGCAGTTGGCGGCTACCCATGCAAGGTAGTCCGGGTCGTGTTCCATCTCAATATAGTTTCTCCCCTCAAAGCTGCCAAAGCACATCTCCTTCAGCCCGTCTATTTCTACAAGTTTTGCGTCCGGGAACAGCACCTCGGCAGTCTGCCGGGTGCGGCAAAGGGGAGTGATATACACGGTCTTGGGGGAAATATCTGCCCGGCACAGCATAGCACGCCCGGCGGCAGAAAGCGGGATGTCCCGCTGCCCCTGATAGCGCTTTTCAGCGTTGTATTCGGTCAGGCCGTGACGCAATAAATAGATCAGCATTCCGGCAATTCTCCTTTCAAAACGGTGGGGATGCCGCAGAACATCTGCACCACGCACGCAGCACGCGCCGCCAGCATACAGGCCAGCCGTCCGGCGTTTTCCCGCGCAGCACGCTCTGCGGAGTCTATGGGCACCACACCGCCGCCCACCTCGGTGGACAGCACGATATCATAAGCGGATAATTTGTCCGCGAGTTTCTCAAGTTCAGCGTTGTCTTTGCACCCGGCGGCAAGCTGCTGCACATCCGCAATGCAGCGGCCGGACAGGGTGCGGGCAAAGGTGCGCTTGCCGCTGTAAAGCGGCCCGGTGATCAAGATCATAACAGCCCTCCCCATTGGCAGGCGCACAGCGCCGCCAGCATCCACAGCTCGGTCTTTTGCAAAAACCATCCGGCAAGATCGCCGGTAATGCCGCCCAGCTGCTGTACGGCTACATGGTGATACCACAAAAACAGCAAAATTGCAACGGCTGCCAGCGCCCCGCCGCCTAAAGCCAGCAGCGCCCCGCAAAGCAGCGCTGCCAGCACTGCCAGTACATTGCGCACAGCGGTGCGGTCAACGGCAGTGGCAAAGGTGTGGGCAAGGCCGGTGTTTTTGGCCATGGGAAAGGCCGCCACCGCAAGGCCGGAAAGCGCCCGCTCCAAAACCAGCGCCAGCGTCCACAGCGCACCCACCCGGGGGGTGAACTGCACGCAGGCGGCAAGGCAGAGGTAAGCTGCAAAATAGCTGCACAGCCGGATGATGGCAAAGGCACCGCAGTGCGGGTCTTTTAAAATTTCCAGCTTCTTTTCCCGGTCGCCGTAGCTGGCAAGGGCGTCACAGGTGTCGGCGTAACCGTCCAGATGGATGCCGCCGGTCACCCACACCGGCACAAGGCAGAACCCTGCCGCCCGCGCCGGGGCGGGCAGGGGCAGCACCCCGCACACGCACCACAGCGCCCCGCATAAAAGCCCCACCAGTGGGAAGGCGCACAGCGCATACCGCATATTCTTTTCGTTCCACGCAAACTGCGGCACCGGCACCGCCGAAAACATGGCAAAAGCCACCGCAATGGTCTGCAAAACGATCATTTTTCCACCCCTTTATAATACATAGGGATGCCGCACACCACCCGCACCACGGCGTCTGCCCGGGCGGCAAGGGCGTTGTTCACCCGCGCCAGCGCCAGCAGATAGCGGTCGGTGTCCCCGGCATAGTCTGCGCCGCCGCTGAACACCTCGTTAGAAACAACGATCAAATTTTCGCACTGCGCGGCAAGGTGATCCAGACCCTGTAAAATGTGCTCGGCGGCAGCATCGCCCGCCCCGGCGGGGTCGTACAGCTCGTTGGCGGTCAGGTTGCCCAAATCCTCCAGCAGCGCCGTACCCCTGCGGGGCAGACGCACTGCTTCTAAATGCAGCGGGCATTCAATAGTCTCAAACTGCTTTGCAGCGCGCATTTTGCGGTGCTTTTCCACCCGGGCAGCGCACTCGGCATCCCACACCTGCATGGTGGCCAGATAATACCGCGGCAAAGCGCTGCGCAGCACAAGGGCCTCGGCGTATTCGCTTTTGCCGCTGGCTGCGCCGCCCAGCACCAGCGTCAGCATTGGGGCGTATACGACGCAATGCCGCCCTCCGCAAAGGAATAGCACCCCTCGTACACCGCCAGCGCCATGTCCCACAGCGGAATGCTGGCCACTGCGCCGGTACCCTCGCCCAGATGCAGCCCGGCGGTAAGCAGGGGCGCTTTGCCCAGCGCTTCCAGCACCAGCCAGGCGGCAGGCTCGGTGGAGCAGTGGCTGGCGAACACGGCCTTTGCCGCTGCCGGGCACAGCCGCACGGCGCACAAAGCCGCCACCCCGCTGATGAAGCCATCCATCAGCACCGGCACGCCCGCCAGCGCCCCGCCCAAAAACATCCCGCACAGCCCGGCGATATCAAAACCGCCCAGCTTGCTCAGTACGTCCAAGACGTCATCTGGGGCGGGGCTGTTGCAAGCGATGCCCCGCCGGATGGCGTCCACCTTGCGGGCAAGCCCTGCATCGGAAAGCCCCGCACCGCGCCCGGTCATGGTATGCACCGGCTGTGCCAGCAGCACGGCGGCCACGGCGCTGGAGGAGGTGGTGTTGCCGATGCCCATTTCGCCGGTCGCCACCAGCCCGTAACCCTCGGCGGCAAGCTGCCGGGTCAGGGCAATACCCCGGCCAATGGACTCCACTGCTTCGGCGCGGGTCATGGCAGGGCCTTTGGTAAAGTCCGCAGTTCCGGCGGCAATGCGGCAGTCCCGCACGCCGGGTACCGGTGCACCGGATATGCCCATATCCACCGGCAGCACATCGCAGTGCGCCGCCTGCGCCATCCGGCAGACGCTGGTGCGCCGCGCGGCAAGGTTTTCGGCTACGGCGCGGGTCACGCTCTGGTCGGTCTGGCTTACACCCTGTGCCACCACGCCGTTGTCCGCGCAGAGCACCGCCACCGCCCGGCGGGAAAAATCAAACTGTGCCGTGCCGGTCAGCGCGGCGGCATCCTCCAGCAGGGTCTCCAGTGCGCCCAGCCCGCCCAAGGGCTTGGCAAGGCTGGCCCAGTGGGCGTGGGCGGCGGCGCGGGCGGCTTCGTCCGGCGGGGTGATGGCAGCAAGCAGCTGCATCAGTTCAGCTTCGGTCATTTTCGTCATCCTTTGTGTTTCAAAAAGTGCTGCGCCGCCTGTACAAAGCGGCGGGGCAGGGCAGTGCCCGCCCAGTAAAGATGTGGGAAACCTGCGTATAAATGCGCGTTTGCAAAGCCGCATTCCCACTGCCTTTTTTCGGTTTTGCGCACAGAAAAGTCTGTGCCATTTTCGGAGGAATCCCAGTGGTGGAATTCGTGGATGGGCAGCGCTTCTCCGGTGCGGAAAAGCATACTGTCGGCCTTTGCCGTCATGGCGGCATAGCCAAAGCGCACCAGCCGCCCGGCGTTGTGCCCGATGCCCGGCAGCACACCCGCCGTGGGGTAAACCTTGCCGTCCGTGCCCTCCAGCGCCTGCCCTAGGTACAGAAAGCCGCCGCACTCGGCGGCAGTGGGCAGACCCTCTTGCACAGCGTCCCGGATGGCAGCACGCAGGGCGCAGTTCTCGCTCAGCTGCCGGGCGTACAGTTCCGGGTAGCCCCCGGGCAGGTACAGCCCGCCGATATTTTCCGGTAAAGCCGCGTCCCGCAGCGGGCTGAAAAACGCAAGTTCCGCACCCGCGTCCCGCAAAGCGTCCAGCGTTTCGGCGTAGGCAAAGCAGAAGGCTTCGTCCCGCGCCACGGCAATGCGGACGGCGGGCGTGCACGGTGCGTCAAGCTGCGGCGCAGCCGGAGCAGGGCGGTCAGTCAACGCTGCCAGCTGTGCCCAGTCCAGTACAAGGGCATCGGCTAATTGCCCCAGCTTCTGCTGCAAGTCAACGATCTCCCCGGCGGTTTTCAGCCCGAGGTGACGGCTCTCGATGGCACACCCCGGCAGGTGGGGCAGATACCCCACCACCGGCAGCCCGGTCTCAGCTTCCAGCATCGGGCGCAGCGTTTTGTACAAAGCTTCGGAGCAATCGTTGAGCAGAATACCCACGATGTGGCTGGGCGTGCGGAACTGCAAAAGCCCCCGCAGCTCGGCGGCAAGGGTGATGCTTGCCCCTTTGGGCTGCACCACCAGCAGCACCGGCAGGGACAGTGTATCGGCCAATTCCCAAGCACTCGCACGGGTGGTCAGCCCCTGCCCGTCATAAAAGCCCATGGCACCCTCGCATACGGCGGCACCGTGCCCGGCGGCATAGCGGGCGTAAAGCGTGCGCACCGTATCCGGGGAGGAAAGGTAGAGGTCTAAGTTGTGGCTTTCCACCCCCAGCGCGCTGCGGTGGAACATGGGGTCAATGTAGTCCGGCCCGCATTTGAAGGCGCAGGGGTTAGCCCCGCGCCGCTGCAACGCGGTAAGCACAGCACAGGTAACGGTGGTCTTGCCGCTGCCGGAGCGCGGCGCGGCGATGAGAAACTGCATCATGTCCGTGCCCCCGTAATGAGGAATACCGGGTTATTGGCCATCAGCAGGTGCAGACTGCCCGCCGTTTTTGTGCGGCTGACCGCAATTTGTGTCACCTCGGCAGCAAGACCGTGTGCAGTCAAAGCAGCCACGGCGGCGCTGAGCGTTTCCAGCGCAATGGCGGCAATGCACAGCCGCGCGGCTGGATTTTTGTGCAGCACGGCGTCTATAACAGCGTCCATGCTGCCCTTTGTGCCGCCGATGAATACGGCATCCGGGGCGGGCAGCGTGTCCAAAACTTCAGGCGCTTTGCCCTCGAGCAGGGCCAGATTATAAGCGGAAAATTTCTCCCGGTTTTTCTGGATGAGCGCACAGGCTTCCGGGTCACACTCTACGGCATACACCTGCCCGGCAGATGCGGCGAGCGCCAGCTCCACGCTCACGCTGCCGGTGCCTGCGCCCACGTCCCATAGGGTATCCGTGGGGGTGACCGCCAGCTTTGCCAGCGCGGCGGCGCGCACCTCTTGTTTCGTCATAGGCACAGCGCCCCGGATAAAAGCATCGTCCGGCAGGCCGGGGGTACGGCGGGGCGGCAAGGCTTCCCGCTCAATGAGCAGCACGCTCAGCGGTGCAAAGCTCTGCGCTGCCAGCTCCCGGGCAAGGCCAAAGCGGATGGTTTCTGCCGGGGTGCCAAGGTTTTCACCTACAAGGGCGTGGGCAGCGCCCAGCCCGGCAGTGGTCAGCTTCGCGCAAAGGGTGGCAGGGGTATCCTCGCCGCCGGTGAGGAAAAACACCTGTGGATGCGCTAAAACCTCGGCTACCGAGTCGCAGGTGCGGCCATGGGCAGACACCAGTTTCCAGTCCTGCCAAGGGCGTCCCACAGCGGCGGCTAAAAGCTGCACGCTGGAAAGCCCGGGCAGTACCCGGACAGAGTATCCCATAACCCGCAGCAGGGGCAGCAGCTTTGCCGCACCGGAGTAAAACCCGGTGTCGCCGCTGTACAAAACAGCGGTGTCCGTATCCGGCTGTGCGGCAAGACAGGCAAGGATATCCTCCGGCTTATACACGGCCTTGCGGTCAGCAGTGCACCCCGCCGGTAAATGCTCCAACAGGCGCTTTGCTCCAAGGATAAGCCCTGCGCCTTGCAGCGCAGCCAGCCCTTGCGCGGTCAGGCTTTCCGGGCTGCCGGAGCCCATTCCGATCAGAGAGATCATACCAGAACCTCCTTGCAGCGTGCCAGAATTTGTGCGGCAGTTTGTCCGTTTTCAGTCGGGCGGCGCACCACGATCAGCTGTGCACCGGTGTCCTGCGCGGCCTGTGCCTTTTCGGCAAAACCGCCCACAGCGCCGCCGTCCTTCGTGACCAGATACCGGATGGAGAATTGCTTCATCAGGGCGCAGTTCAGCGCATAGCTGAAAGGCCCCTGCATGGCAATGATGTTTCTGTGTGGGATACCGGCAGCCTCGCAGGCGGCAATGCCATCCCGCGTGGGCAGCACCCGGGGGAACAGCCGCTCCGGGCTGAGCGCCGCAAAGGCGGCAAGCTCTTTTGCACCCGTGGCCAGCAGCACATTGCCGCTGCACCCGGCCAGAAACGCAGCGGCGTGGGCGGCGCTGGCAAACACCATGCTCCCGGCAGGCAGCGGGCTTTCTTCCCGCAGCAGACGGTGATATTCCACCCCGGCTGCGGCGCACGCTGCCCGGATGTTTTTGGTGGCGTCCACCGCATAGGGGTGGGTGGCGTCCACGCACAGGGCAGTGCCCTGCAAAAGAGCGGTCATTTCTTCGGGGGTCAGCCGCCCACAGTGCACGGTGATGCCGTCCGCTTCGCCCTGCTCCTCCGCGCCCAGCGGGGTGGCTACGCTGACCAGTACCTGTGCGCCCAGTGCCGCCAGCTGCCGGGAAAATACCCGCCCTTCGGTAGTGCCGCTGAAAACCACTGCCTTCATCTGCGGTACCCCCGTGGGGTGACCATTCTGCCGCCCAGCTGCTTTGTGGCGGCATTGCCGATGTACACGGTGGTGAACATATCTACCGCAGTGCTTTCCAGCTGCGCAAGGGTCAGGACGCGGGCGGTCTGACCCTCCCGACCGATGTTGCGCACAAGACCGCAGACGGTATCGGCGCTTTTGCCGTTTGCCAGCAGAATGCGCACCGCCTTTGCCAGATAGTCCGGCCTGCCCTTGGAGGAGGGATTGTACAGCGCAACGCAGAAATCCCCCATGGCGGCACAAGCCAGCCGCTTCTCAATGACCTCCCACGGGGTCAGCCGGTCGGAAAGGGAAATGACGCAGAAATCGTGCGCCAGCGGCGCGCCCAGCACCGCCCCGCCGCTGAGGGCAGCGGTCAGCCCGGGCACGACTTCCACGGCAACGTCCGGGTAGTCCGGGGCCAGTTCCAGCAGGGGACTTGCCATGCCGTACACCCCGGCATCGCCAGAGCAGACCAGCGCCACCCGCTTGCCGGTGTGTGCTTTTTCCAGCGCCCAGCGGCAGCGGTCGATCTCCTGCGTCATGCCGGTAGAATAGTATTCCTCGCAGGGGAATTCATCGCGGATGAGGTCAAGGTAGACCTTATACCCGCAGATAGCGTCAACGCTTTCCAGCGTGTTTGCAGCCTGCTGGGTCATATAAAAAGGCTCGCCGGGGCCAAGCCCCACGACATAAACTACCTTCTCAGGACGGTCAATGTCAATTTCCATCACGTCAATCATTTTGCCACCTCCAGTCCGGGGCAAAGGGCCTGCACGCCAGCGCAAAGGTCACGCCGTTGCAGGCAAATTTCGGGTGAAATAAGCTGCCGCCTGCGTCCAGGACTGCCGCCCGTTCGCAGACATTGTCCACCCCGGTCACGCTTTGTACAAAGGGGGAGGGGGTGAACTGTCCGGGCGCGCTGCGCAGCTGCACGGCAGAGTAAAAACGCACCGGCCAGCCGTGCGCCTGACAAAAGGCCAGTAAGCCCGGTTCGTTCTGCTTCAGGTCGATGCTTGCGGCGGCGGTAACTGCCTGCACAGAAAGGCCATGCCGGGCGCCGAAAGCGGCAAAAGTAGCTTCCAGCGTGTCGGCGCTTGTGCCCCGCTTGCAGCCGATGCCCAGCACCCCGATGTGCGGCACAAGATGCAGCGCCTGTCCGGTGGGGCAGAGGGTGAGTGCAAGGTCGGCTTTTTCCGGGGCATCGGCGGGGAATAACCCGGCGGGCGCAGTGCCCGTTACCGGGAAATCAGTCCAGTAATAGACCGGCTGTCCGGCCAGTAATTTGCTGCTGACCAGCTTGATGCGCTCCGGCTCCAGCACCATGCAGTTTTGGTGCTTTGCCCACTCGTCCACTGCAAAAATGCCGTGGGCATCGGTGGCGGTGGTGATCACCGGCACAGCACCGCATACAGCAGCAATGGCCCGCGCCAGATCGTTCGCGCCGCCCAGATGCCCGGACAAAATGGGCACGGCAAACCGCCCGCATTCATCCACCACCACCACAGCCGGGTCGGTGGTCTTGCTCTTGCAGTGGGGCGCGATAGCCCGCACTGCAATGCCTGCTGCGCCTACAAATATCAGCGCATCCGACTGCACAAACTGCGTGCTTGTCCATGCTGCAAGAGAAGCGCCGTTCTGCCCGCACCGGGCAACGCTGCCGGGCAGGGCAGCGGCAAGGCGTTTTGCCAGCGCAAGACCGGTATCCGTAAAGGCAAGGTAGGCGCGGGTCATACCGGCTCTCCTTTGCGGAACTCGGTGGTAAAGGCGGGATCGTACAGCTTACTGCGCTCGTACTGCGTGCCAAGAAAATCTCCCACCACGATAAGTGCTGTCTTGGTAATGCTCGCTGCACGGGTGCTCTCGGCCAGAGAACCAACCGTGCACCGCACGATTTTTTCTTCCGGCCAGCTGGCCTTGTACACCACGGCGGCGGGGGTGTCCGATGTGTACGCGCCCTGCAAAAGCGCCGCCTGTACCTTATCGATCAGTCCGATGGACAGAAAGATCACCATGGTCGCGCCGTGTGCGGCAAGGCTTGCCAGCCTTTCCCGCTCCGGCATAGGGGTGCGCCCTTCCATGCGGGTGATGATGACCGTCTGACTGACTGTGGGCAGGGTATACTCGGCGTTCAGCGCAGCAGCAGCGCCGCAAAAGCTGGAAACACCGGGGGTATCATCGTAACAAATGCCGTCTGCGTCCAGTGCATCCATCTGCTCCCGGATGGCACCGTACAGGCAGGGGTCGCCGGTGTGCAGACGCACGGTGGTCTTGCCGGCAGCTTCCATTTGGCGCATCACGTCCAGCACCTGTTCCAGCGTCATCTCGGCGCTGTTATAGATAGCACAGCCCGGCTTTGCCAGCCCCAGCAGCGCCGGGTTGACCAGACTGCCCGCGTAAATAATGCAGTCCGCAGTCTGTAAAAATGCTGCGCCGCGCCGGGTGATCAGATCCGGTGCGCCGGGCCCGGCGCCCACAAAATGTACCATTTGCATTACTCCTTCCATTCGTTCAGCAGGCGGGCGGCAGTCTCGGTCTGTCCCAGCGGGCCGTGCTGGTTTGAAAACAGCACCGCGCCCACCCGGAACGCCCCGCCCGCACGGCGATCAAGATGCAGCTGGATGGCGGCAAGCAGGCTTTGCAGCACCGGCTCCCGCAGACCGGCAGCATCCAGAATTTCCAGACAGGCATCCGTGGTGGCGGCTTTGTACAGCGCAGTGCATACCTCCCGGTCGGCACCGCACAGGGCGGCGTGGGTGCAGAACAGCTCCGTGCGGCAGTCTGCCGTGTGGGAGTGGGTGTTCATAATGCCGCCCGCCAGCTTGCACAGCTTGCCGACATGCCCCACCAGCAGCACCTGTTCAAAGTGTGCCGCCGCTGCCATATCTATCGTGTCTCCGATAAAGTTGGACGTCTTGACCACCGGAATGGCGGCAAACTGCGGATACGTTTCGTGCAGATAGTCCAGCCCGTAGTTGCCCGGGGCAAGAATGAGCCGCCGGTGGTCTTTTGCCCGCAGCGCCGCCTGATTCATCTCCAGTTGGATGGTGTCCAGAATGGCCTGCTGGCTCATGGGCTCTACGATGCCGCTGGTGCCCAGCACCGACAGCCCGCCCTCCACCCCGATATGGGGGTTGAAGGTGCGCCGGGCTACCTCCTCGCCGCCGAGGATAGAGATGGTCACGGCAAAGCCACCGGGGTAACAGGCGGCTTCCGCCTCCCGGTGCAGCGCCTCGGTGATCATCTGCCGGGGCACATGGTTGATGGCGGCTTGCCCGACCGGCTGGTCCAGCCCGGGCTTTGTCACCCGGCCAACCCCCGCACCGCCGGTAATGCGTACCTCCGGCGTGCCGGGCAGCAGCGTCACCGTGGCAGTCACCGGCAGACCGGTGGTCACGTCCACGTCATCACCGCCGTCCTTTTCAATGGCGCATTCCGCGCCATCGGCAGCAGCGCGGCAGAACAGGGGAGCCACCTCCACCACGATTCCCTTCGGCGTGCGCAGGGCGACCGTTTCCGGCGCTGTGCCGGTCAACAGCAGCCGGGCAGCCCCGGCAGCGGCCAGCGCCGCACAGGTGCCGGTGGTGTACCCGCAGCGCAGCAGCTTTTGCCCGCTGCGTACATAGTGTTCGAATTGAGGTTTTTGAGGCTTCGGCGGGTCAAAAACAGCACTGTACTGTTCTTCCGTCAGGCCGTAGAGCGCTTTAATGTTATCCCGGGCAAAGGCCTGCGCCGGGGGCATGGGCGCAGAGACGCCGTGCGGTGAAACACAGACCACCGCATCCGCGATCTTCTGCGCCATGTCCAGCTCATGCAGGGTGACAATGACCGCAAGCTGCTGCTCATGCGCCAATTTTTGCAAAATGGTCAGCAGCTCGATCTTACCCTTTACATCTAAAAATGACGTGGGCTCGTCCAGCAAAAGCACCTGCGGCTGCTGACAGACTGCCCGCGCCAGCAGAATGCGCTGCCGCTGCCCATCGCTAACACAGTTGAAGTCCCGGTCAGCCAGATGCGCCGCGCCCACCAGTTCCAGCGCATTCTGTACTTGTTTTTTGTCCTCGGCAGAAAGGATGCCCAGCCGCCCGGTGTAGGGGATACGTCCCGCCGCCGCAAACTCAAAACAGGTGGTCAGCTCTGTACGGCGGGTGTGGGGCAGCATCAGTGCCAGCTTTTGTGCCCGGGCACTGCCGGAGATGCGGGCAAGCTCCTGCCCGTCCAGCAGCACCGCGCCGCCCAAAGGGGCAAGCTGCCCGGCCAAGGTTTTGAGCAGAGTGGATTTGCCTGCGCCGTTCGGGCCGATGAGCGCCAGTACCTGCCCCTTGGCAGCGCCCAGCGCGATATCCCGGGCAAGGGCAGCTTTGCCGTAGCCGATGGCGAGCGCTTTTGTTTCAACGAGGTTTTTCATCGCACATCCTCCCGGTTGCGGCGCAGCAGCAGCCCGATGACCACCGGTGCGCCGAATACAGCGGTGACTGCGCTGATGGAAAGCTCCATGGGCGCAAACAGGCTGTGGGCAATTAAATCACACAGCAGGCAGAACGCTGCCCCGCCCAGGCAGCACCCCGGCAGCACATACAGCGGGCGGGCGCTGCCCAGCAGCTGTTTGACAAGGTGCGGCACGGCGATGCCTACAAAGGAGATCGGCCCCGCAAAGGCGGTAACACAGGCGGCAAGCAGGCTGGAAAGCAGCACCAAAAGCCGGGAGAAGTGCCGCACATCTATGCCCACGCTGCGGGCGTAGGCTTCGCCCATCTGGTAAGCAGCCATGGGCTTTGCAAGGCAGAAAGCCGCCGCCAGCGCGGGCAGCACCACCAGCGCCGCCGTGCGCACGTTGCCCCACGTCATGCCGGAAAAGCTGCCCTGCGACCAGTTGTGCAGGTTGACGATGCTGCTGTCCTGCGCAAAGGCCACCACAAACTCGGTGACGGCAGAGCAGATGTAACCGATCATTACGCCGCAGATTACAAGAATGCTCATGCGCTGCACCCGGCGGGCAGCGGCCAGCACAAATGCCATAGCCGCCATAGCGCCCGCAAAGGCCGCAAGAATGAGCACGGCAGAACTGGTCAGCAGGCCGTAGTTCAAAAACAGCACCATTACCAGCGCCACCGCCAGCTTTGCTCCGCTGGAAATGCCCATCACGAAAGGGCCGGCAATGGGGTTAGCGAAAAAGGTCTGCAGCAGATAGCCCGCCGCCGAGAGCGCAGCGCCCAGTAACGCGGCCATCACCGCGCGGGGCAGACGCAGCTGGGTAATGATGCCTACGCTCAGCGCGTCCTGTCCGCGGCCGGTCAGGGCGGCAAGCACGGACTGCGGGGTAAGCGCAACGCTGCCCCAGAACAGGCTCACGGCAAACAGCACTGCCAGCAGCAGGGCAAGGCAGCAGTAAGATAAAACAAGGCGTTTGCGGCTGGTCATAAGCGGCTCCTCAGGTGATTTTGGTCAAAAAATGCAGGGTGTCGGGGTCGGCAGTCTCTCCGGTAAAAACGGCATGGAGATCCAGCATAAAATCTGCCAGCGCCATGCTCTGCTGGAAAAAGCTGGGTGTCGTGCACCAGATGTCCCCGCTTTGCACCGCCTTGCATTCTGCCAGCAACGCGCAGCGGGCGAGCAGCTCTTCCTTGGTGGAAATGGTGCCCTCGATGGTGCCGTTGTAAATGAGTACATCGGCGTCCTTGACCCTGGCATAAAGGTCCTCCAGTGGGATATTCATGGTGGAAAGGCTGTTACCGCTGTCGGCAAGGTCTGCAAAAACGTATTCACCCCCGGCCATGCCGATCATCTGCGCCACATAGTCTCCGCTTTTGCGCACAGTGGCAAGGCCGCTGGAAGTAATGGAGAAAAACGCGCAGCGCTTGCCGGTGGAGGGCTGTTCCAGCAGCGGCGCAATGCGCTGCGCCTGCCGGGCGAATATCTCCTCGGCAAGGGCTTCCTTCCCCAGCAAAATGCCGTACAGCTTGATCCATTCCATCCGCGCCAGCGGGCTGCTCTCGTAGCTGGAGCGCTCCACCAGCACCGGAATGCCAAACCGCTCCAGCTGCTCCTTCACCTCCGGGGTGTGGTAGATCATGGTGTTTTCCACTGCAAGGCCGCATTCTGCGGTCAGGATGCGCTCGTAGTCCGGGGCGCTGTATTTGCCCGCGTAGGCAATGCGCCCGGACTGCATGGTCTGTTTTGCCTCGTCCAGATACCAGCCCTCGGCACGGGTGCCGGAAAGGGCAATGCTGTCCAGCGCGTCCAGATGGAGAAATAAGTCCATGGCAGAGGTGGACACCAGATAAATATTCTGCACTGGCTGCTGCAAAACAGTTACCCCGTCAGGCACGGTGCGCAGGGTGGCAGCGGCCTCCGGCCGGACAAGGAACTTTGCCTGTACGTCCGGGATGGTCAGCAGGGTAGAGCCGTCTGCATAGCAGTCGGCGGTAAACTGGGTGGCATAGTCCAGCGGGTAGGCATGGTCAAATACCAGCTCGTCCGTATCAGCCGGTGCGGTGGGCGCGGCAGCGCAGCCTGCAAGCACCAGCGTGGCGGCGGGCAGTGCCTTTAAAAATTGAGCGCGGGTCAGCTTCATGGAAGGTTACTCCAAGGTAAAGGTCAGGGTGTATTCGATTTCGTGGGGCTTGCTCATGGCAACAGTGTCGGCGGTAACAGCCAGCGGGGTGCCCAGAGCGGCTACGGGAATTTCAAAGGTAGAGTTGCCCTCGGTGTTAGTGGGCAGATACTTCTCGCCTTCCACGATCATGTAATCGTAGTTGGGGCTGCTCCACACGATGGTAGCGGTCATCTTGCCCTCTGTCACGGTCAGGGCGGCAGGGCTTTCCACGGTGGCGCGGCCAGAGCCGCCCTCCAGCACCACGGCAGCGGTGTATGCGCCGTCTGCGGGGGTCCCGGTGGTCTGCTCGGTCTTAGGCTCGGCGTTGCGCACGCTGACGATGTGGTCGTACCACTTGCCCTTGGTGCCCAGCAATGCCAGCTGGAAGTCAGTGTCCAGTGCTTCCACCGGGATGTCGTAGCCGTACACCTCCTCGGTGGTGCCGTCTGCGTAGGTAACAGTGTCCACGGTGGGGATGAGCCATGCAGTCTTGTTGGCCTCGGCATCGGCGGCAAGGCCGGGGTAGAGGTTCACGATCTTTTTGGAAGCCAGACTGACGTGGAAGGTCATCACGCCGTTTTCCACGGTCAAAGTGCCCTTGCCGTTGCAGGCCTCGCTGGTGTGGAACATACTGCTGTCGGTTTCAAAGTCAGCGGTGTATACGCCATCCGGCAGGGCAGCCTCTGCCACAGCAGAGAAAGCCACCACGGAAGAAGCAGCCACAGAGCTTGCCGCAGCAGAGGAGGCGGGGGCAGCCCCGCCGCAGCCTGCCAGAGAAGCAGCCAGCACCACACCGGCCAGAGAAATAGAAACAAACTGTTTGCAGCGCATAAATAAATACCTCAGTATCCTAAATTTTTGCCCGGCGTCTAAACTGCCGGGGTAGGGGCGGTTTCTCCTCGTGCGGGGAATGCGCCCATAAAAGAAGCCCTCTCCGTGTGCTTGGGCAGCGCCGGAGAGGGCTTCTGAATCCATTAGCCGTTCAGAAGATCCATAGCGGCCTTGGTGTGTGCAATGTACAGCTGCTGGATATCCGCAATGCGGCCCAGACCCGAGATCTGGCAGTCCACATTCTCAAAGCAGCCTGCGGCGGTAAACTGGCTCAGCCAGCTGTCGGCGTCCTCACCGGCCATATCGTTGTTGGCGTGGTCGCCTGCCACCACCATCAGCGGGCGCAGGATGACCTTGGTGTAACCGGCAGCCTTCACGGCCTCGATGACAGCCTCGCAGGAGGTCTCCTCAGGCTCGCCCTCCACAGTGCCGACGAACACATTGTCGTAGCCAAGGGTCTGCATGGTAGTCTGCATCTGGCTGTAACTCACCTTGGCGGTGTGGCTAGTGCCGTGGCCCATAAAGACAAAAGCAGTCTTATCGGCAGCGGCAGCAGCGGCGCTATCGTAACCGGCTTCCTTCACAGCGGCAGCGGTAACAGCCTTGGCAACGGCTTCCTTATCTGCATTGATGACGGAAGCATCCGCGCCGACCTCGCCCAGCAGTGGCTCAGCCACAGCGACGCTCTCAAACTTGTCGCGGTACTGGTCCAGCATCTCGTTCATCTCGTCGTACTCGGCACCGTGCATCAGATGGGTGGGCTGCACGATCAGGTTCTTCACGCCGTTTGCCACAGCGCGGTCCAGTGCCTGCTGCATATTGTCGATCTTCTCGCCATCGCGGGCCTGCACATGGTTGATGATGATCTGTGCGGTAAAGGCGCGGCGCACGCTCCAGTCGGGGTATGCGGCCTGCAAAGCGTCCTCAATGCCCTTGATGTCAGCAGCGCGGCTGTCGTTGAAGGAGGTGCCGAAGGACACCACCAGCAGCTCGTTCTCACCGATCTCATCAGCGTTGCGGGCATCGTCCTTGGAGGCATCGCCGGTGTCGCGGCCAAAGTAGTCAGGGTCGGCGTTCTCGCCCTCCACCAGCTCCTTCTGGGCATCGGTCAAAGCGTCCCAAGCGGCCTTTGCGGCTTCGCACTGGGCATCGGTGTCATCGGTGCGCTGCTGCACATAGATGGCATCGATCAGGTCTGCCACGTTCTGTACGGCCAGCGCGTCAGCGTCTGCACCGGAAGCTTCGCTGCTGGCGGCAGAGCTGGCAGCAACAGTGCTGGCAGTGCCGGAAGCAGCCCCGCCGCAGCCGGTCAGTACACCGGCGCACAGAGCCAGAGCGGTCAGAGCGGCCGCTGTTTTGCGGATGTTGCGTTTTTTCATCTTGTTTTCCTTTCCTGATGTGGGTAAAATACGGCGCCGAACAGAAGGGTACAGGAAAGAGAAGTTGCAAAAAACGGGGTCTTCTGCTTGCGAAATGGCAAAGCAAAAAGACCCCGTATCTTACAGGCTTTTTGGTACAACCAATTCCTCGTGATCTGGGGCGGCAAAGCCCCGGTACCAACAGCGGGCAGGTTTCCTGACTGAAAGCTCAACGCCCGCTGCCGCCTTCCCAAGCCGGATGGCTCAGTGACCGGTGCAAAAGCACCCTGACAGTGGACTCCCTTATCACAGTGACGAGATCGTGCGGGATTTGCACCCGCTTCCCTTTTAACGTTCCTGTCACTGCCCGGTGGGGCAAAGTGACGGAACGCACCTGCTGTTTTCTGTTCAGTTCGTCAAAAAGTATAGCACAGCCCCATACAAAACGCAAGAAAAAACGGAGAAATGCTTGACCTTCCCCCTGCCGGAAGGTGTATACTTGGCCTGAACCTGAAAGCAAGGAGGCAGCCCATGTTAAAAATAGAGCATCTGACCAAAACCTACGGCGGCAAGCCCGCCGTGCAGGACCTTTGCCTGCACATCCGCCCGGGGGAGCTGTGTGCCTTTATCGGGCACAACGGCGCGGGCAAGACCACTACCTTGAAATGCTGCTGCGGCATCCAGCAATTTGATGCCGGCGAAATTTATGTGGATGGCATTTCCATGCGGGACGACCCGCTGGAATGCAAGCGCCGCTTGGCCTATCTGCCGGACGACCCGCAGCTTTACGAGTACATGACAGGCATCCAGTACCTTGATTTTATCGCAGACATCTTTGGCGTAAGCGCCGCACAGCGGGCGCAGCGCATCCGGCAGTATGGCGATGCCTTTGGCCTGACGCAGGATTTGGCGCAGTCCATCGGGGCATACTCCCACGGCATGAAGCAGAAGCTGGCCATCATTGCGGCGCTGCTGCATGAGCCGAAGCTGATTTTAATGGATGAGCCCTTTGTCGGGCTGGACCCGCTGGCTTCCCATCAGCTCAAGACCCAGATGAAAGCCTTCTGTGCGCAGGGCGGGGCCATCTTCTTCTCTACCCATGTGCTGGAGGTGGCCGAAAAGCTCTGCGACCGGGTGGCCATTCTGCGCAAGGGTCAGCTGGTGCGCGAGGGTGCCATGGAGCAGGTGCGCGGCGATGACACGCTGGAAGAGGTCTTTCTGGAGCTGGAGGATACGGGGGAAGCGCTATGATCCGTGCATTGCTCAAAAAACAGCTTCTGGAACTGGGCGCGGCCTTTGTGCGCAGCAGCAAAACCGGCAAGCGGCGCTCCCGGGTAGAAGCCCTTGGCTACGCACTGCTGTTTGTGCTGCTGATGCTGCTGGTCATGCTCAGTTTTGGCTCTATGGCGCTGCCGCTGGCGGTAACACTGGTACCGCAGGGGCTGGACTGGCTCTATTTTGTGCTGATGGAGCTTTCGGCGCTGACGGTCAGCGTGCTGGCCAGCGCCTTTACCAGCTACGGCCACCTGTTCCGCTGCCGGGATAACCAGCAGCTGCTGGCACTGCCCATCCCGCCGGGCGCTATTTTTGCGGTGCGCTGCGGCGGGGTGTATCTGACCGGGCTGATTTATCTGCTGCTGGCGTGGGTGCCCTCGGTGGTCTGCTATGCACTGGCAGCACCCCGTCCCGGCGGTGCACTGTTGGCGGCGCTGCCGGTGGCACTGGCGCTGGCGGGGGTCTCCATGGTGCTGGCCGTTCTGCTGGGCTGGGCGGTGGCGCTGCTCAACCGCCGCGCCCGGCACAAAAGCCTTGTCACGGTGGTTGATACGCTGCTGTTTCTGGCGGTTTACTATGCAGTGTTCCAATGGGTGGGCAACGCGGTGGATGCCCTTGCGCTGGATGCCGTACAGGCGGGTGCAGCAGCCGGGCGTGCCGCTGCACCGCTGCGCCTGCTGGGCTTCGCCGCAGCGGGCAGCGCTCCGGCACTGCTGCTGTTGCTGGCGCTGGCTGCGGCCTGTATGGCGCTTTGCGGCAAGGCGCTGGCAAAGCCCTATCTGCGGCTGTTGACCCTTGAGCCGGGCAGAGCTAAAGCGGTATACCGCGCAAATACGCGAAAAAAGCAGCCCCCGCGCCGGGCACTGCTGCGGCGGGAACTGCTGCATCTGGGTGCTTGCCCCATGTGGCTGCTCAACTGCGCCTTGAGCAGCCTGCTGCTGCCGGTGCTGGGGGTGGCAGCGCTGTGGAAGGCCGCTGACCTGCGCGCCTTTACCGCCGCTTACCCGCCCGAGAGCCTGCCTATGCTGGTGTGCGGGATGGTGTGCACCGCAGCCGCCACGAACTTTATCACAGCGCCGTCGGTGTCGCTGGAGGGCAGTACCCTCTGGCTGCTGCAAAGCCTGCCGGTGACCCCGCAGCAGGTGCTGCGGGCAAAGGTGGAGCTGCAATTGCTGCTCACGCTGCCTGCGGCGTGGCTATGCGCTGGGTGCGCTATGGCGGCGCTGCGCATTCCGGCAGGGCAGGGGCTGCCCGCGCTGGCGGTGCTGGCAGCCTTTGTATGGCTGACGGCGCAGCTTGGGCTTGCTTTGGGGCTGTGCCTGCCCAACCTCCACTGGGTCAGCGAAGCCGCCGTGGTCAAGCGGAGCGCCGCCAGTATGCTGGCGATGTTCGGCGGCTGGCTGCTGGCGGGCGGGGTGCTGTTTTTGCCCCTGACCTTACTGGACTACGCTGTGCCGCCGCTGGCCGCGCAGGCTGTTTGTCTGGCGGTGCTGCTGGGGCTGGATTTGCTGCTGCACCGCTGGCTGTGCACCCGCGGCGCAGTCCGGTTTGCCGCCCTGCACTGAGGGGGAGGACTTTATTAGAGAAAAATCGGGCAGTCTACGGGCTGCCCGATTTTGCATTTCACGGGAGAGGTCATAATAGAAAATAGCAGATGCAGTGCCTGTTTCCTGCGGAAACAGCGGTACTGTGGGAAGAACGATGTTTTTTGCGGTTACAGTGTATCCAATGCGGTGCGGGCGGCGCGGATGTTTGCCTCGCTGGTCTGCCAAATTTCAAACTCCGAAAAGCCCGGCAGACCCATGGGCACGCCCTCCCGCCGGAAAGTCATGCGGCTGTCCAGCACTTGTTTGCCGGAAAGGTGGAACGCCCGGGCACCTGTCTGGGCAGCAAGGGCTGGGATGTTGGCGGCGGATACGCCTGCGCCCACCAATATTTCTACCTCCTGCCCGGCAGCGTCCACCAACTGTCGCAGCAGGGCAGCACCCTGCGGGGCGCTTGCGGCCTGTCCGCTGGTCAGGATGGTAGCAAGCCCCAGTTGCTTTGCGGCTTCCAGCGCGGCAAAGGGGTCGCAGCAGACATCAAAGGCACGGTGCAGGGTGCAGTCCACGGTGCGGTGTGCTTTTTCTGCCGCCTGCCGGGCTGCAGCGTAGATGGGGCGCAGAGCATCGGTGTCCAGCGCACCCGCCGGGGTCAGCACGCCGGTCACAATGCCGTCTGCACCGGCAGCGACCAGCTCAGCGGCACATTCGGCCATCTGTGCCAGCTCGTAGTGGTCGTAGCAAAAATCACCAAAACGGGGACGCAGCAGCGCCCGCACCGGCAGACTGGTCTCGGCCTTGACCTGACGCAGCAGGGCAGGGGAAGGGGTGGTGCCGCCGATAATCAGGTCGGCGCACAGCTCCAGCCGGTCAGCGCCGCCGCGTTTTGCCGCCAGCGCACTGGCGGTGCTGTCCACGCATACTTCCAAAGTGTATTGCATAAGCGGATACCTCCGTCAAAATAACGATGCGAAATGAGAATTTTAATTTGTCAGCCGGGAAAATCCGTAGATCTTCCCGGCTGACTTTTTCACAGGGGGAGAGTAAAGGAAGAGTGCTTTTGCGCGATGCTGTGCTCTAAAAAAGGCTGTTGCGCTATGATAGGTGCAACAGCCTTTGTGAGTTATGGTTTATTTTACGCTTTCAAGGAAGCGGACGAAACCGGCGCGGCCTGCTTCATCCAGCTTGTACACACCGGCATCGGCCAGCACCTGTGCGAACACATGACCAACCTCGTCCTGCAGGATGGTGTGGACGTTATCGGCGTTCAGCTCCGGGTGCTTTGCAAGAATCTCCTCCGCCCACTCGGCGTGCTTTTGCAGGGCTTCGGGGTACTCTGCGGTGGGCAGGTGCGCCACCAGCACATCGGCAAGATCAAGCAGCTCCTGCTTCAGACGGCTGGGCAGTACGGCCAGACCCATCACCTCGATAAGGCCGATGTTTTCTTTCTTGATGTGGTGCAGCTTGGCATGGGGGTGGTACACGCCCAGCGGATGCTCCGGGGTGGTAATGTTATTGCGCAGCACCAAGTCCAGCTGATACTTGCCGTTCCGCATCCGGGCGATGGGCGTAATAGTGTTGTGGGGCTCGCCGTCGGTCTCGGCAAAGATAAAGCAGCTCTCGTCGGTGTAGCCGCGCCATGCAGCCAGCAGCTTATCGGCCAGTTCTACAAGGCGTGCATCGTCCGCACAGGTCAGACGGATGCAGCTCATGGGCCAGTGCACGATGCCGGCCTCTACGTCCTCAAAGCCGGGGAACACCCAAGGCTTTTCAATGGGAGCCTTGGCCATGGCAAACTCGTAATGACCGCCCTGAAAGTGGTCATGGCTCAGGATGCTGCCGCCCACGATGGGCAGATCGGCGTTGCTGCCCACAAAATAGTGGGGGAACAGACCCACAAAATCCAGCAGCTTGCGGAAGGTCGCCCGCTCGATCTTCATAGGGGTGTGCTGGTTATTGAACACGATGCAGTGCTCGTTGTAGTAGACGTAGGGGCTGTACTGCAAATTCCACGCGCTGTCGTTGATGGTCAGCGGGATGATACGGTGATTCTCGCGGGCGGGGTGGTTCATGCGGCCTGCGTAACCCTCGTTCTCCACACACAGCTGGCACTTGGGGTAAGCGCTCTGGGGTGCAAGCTTTGCGGCGGCAATGGCCTTGGGATCCTTTTCCGGCTTGGACAGGTTGATGGTGATATCCAAGTCGCCGTATTCGGTCTTGGTGACCCACTTCAAATCGCGCTTGATGCGGTAGCGGCGGATGTAGTCGGTGTCCTGACTGAACTTGTAGAACCAGTCGGTGGCAGCCTGCGGGCCTTCGTTCTCGTACCGCTCCTCAAAGTTTGCACGCACGATGCTGGGGCGCGGGGTCAGCACACCCATCAGCTTGGTGTCGAACAGATCGCGTGCGGTGGAGTTATCCGCGCATACGCCGCGGGCAACGGCATCGTCCACAAGGGTCTTGAGGATGCTTTCCAAATCGGTGTAGCATACTTCGCTGTCCGGGGCGGTAAAATCGTCCAGCTGCATGGTCATCAGCAGCTGGTTGCGGATATAGATCTCGTCATCGGGCAAAATCAGCCCGGTGTCCAGCCCGTAGTTCACGAGCTGCTGGATAGCAGTGGAGATCACAGCACAGCACCTCCCTCAGGACGGATGTTCAGCACATGGCAGCGGCCAGCGCCGAGGATCTTTTCCATATTTGCCTTAAAGTTTGCCAGCATCTCCACCGGCACAAAGGCCTGCACCGTACCGGCAAAACCGCCGCCGTGCACGCGCACAGCACCCTTGCCGCCCAGATAGTGCTTAGCAGCGGCGATGGTCACAGCCACCTCCTGATGCTCCTTGTAACCGGCGGGGATGACGTTCTGCAAATACTCCCAGCTGCTGTCGCCGGAGGCGGTCACCATCTGCAAAAAGGCGTCAAAGTCGTCCTCGCGCAGGGCAGATACCTGCTGGGGTACGCGGTCGTTATCGGCGTAGAAGTGGAAGGCGCGCAGCACAGCGCGGTCGCCGCACTGCTTGCGGCAGGCCGGGATGTTTGCAAGGAAGGTCTCGAAAGGCACATCCCGCAGCACCTCGCCGCCGCACACAGCGGCCACAGCGCGGCACTCGTTGGGGATGGCGGCGTACTCGTCGGTCAGGTCGGCGTGGTCTGCACCGGAGTCCAGAATGCACAGCGCCAGACCGGCCTTGGAAAAGTCCACCTGCACCGGCTCCACGTCGGGGTTTGCCTTGTCGGCAAAGTCGATGGTGATAATGTTGCCCACGCTGGATGCCATCTGATCCATCAGGCCGCAGGGCTTGCCGAAGTACACATTTTCAGCCCACTGGCCGATCTGCGCAATGGCGATGGGGGAGACCTTTTCTGCCATGAAGCAGTCGTTCAAAATCACGCCGACCAGCACCTCAAAGGCGGCAGAGGAAGAAACGCCGCTGCCCTTGGGCACGTTGGAGGAAATGTACACGTCCAGACCGGACAGCTTTGCGCCGCGCTGACGGAAAGCCTCGCACTCGCCGCGCAGCAGGGAAGCAGTGGTATTCTCCTCCTCCTTGCGGGCGGTCAGGTCGTCAAGATCGATGACGCACAGGTCGTATCCCTCGCTCTGCACGCGCAGCTGGTTCAGGCTGTTGGGGGCGGCAGCAGCGATCATATCAATATTCACGCTGCCTGCCAGCACACGGCCGTGCTGGTGGTCGGTGTGGTTGCCGCCGATCTCGGTGCGGCCGGGGGCACTATACAGACCGGCCTCGGTATGTGCGCCAAAGGTGGTCTCTAACCCGTCCAGAACAGCCGCATAGCGGGCTGCCTGTGCAGGGGTCTCGTCGGGGGTGCAGCAGTACAGCGCAGCCAGACGCGCAGCGTGTGCGCCCTCGGTCAGTTCCTGCTTCCAGGTGGAAATGGACTTCATCATGGAAATTTCCTCCTACTATTATGATCGGAAAAGTCGATGCAGCCGTTCGCAGCTGCCGTAGCTGCTTCTATAATAGTCAAACGCAACGCAAAAAACCATGTGTTATTGTTGCATCTCGATGAAAAGTTGCAAAAAACATCCGCGCAGCCCGATTAGCTGCTGCCGAACAAATAAAATAAAAAATTTTTCGGCAAATCAAAATGCTTGGCATAAATGCACACAAATCTCGGAATTTTGAGCGCAGCGCCCAAAAAAGACGGGATGGAAAATTGCACTTTGCACAAAAAACACCCCCGCGCCGATGCAGCCATCGGGTGCGGGGGTGGGGCTTAGCGGGTAAATTCGCTGCCGGTCAGTCCGTCAAGGTTCAGCATTCCTTCCAGTGCGGCAATGTCGGCGTTCACGTCCAGTGCATCGGCTTGGAACAGCTTGTCCAGCTGGTTTTCAAAGGCGGTCACCAGCAGGTCCATGCTGCGCTCAATGCTGTGCTTGGCTTCGGTGATGTTCGTGCCCTCCACCGCCTGCCCGGAAAGGCTGGCGTAGGTGTTCAGCAGCTTGAGCGCAGTGGGCAGATAGTAGTTCATAAACTTTTGCAGCTGCGCCTTTTTCTCCGGGTCCTTCTGCGCCAGCGCAAAGATGCGTCCGCTGACCTCTTCCAGCCGGGAGATCTTCTGGCTCATCACCGGGTCGGGGATGGCATCGTTCACCTCCCGCAGCTGGCGCAGCAGGGCAGCGTACTCGTCCTCTGCGGCGGGCTGAGTTTTAGGTGCCGGAGCAGGTGCGGGCTTTTTCGGCTGCGGTGCTGCGCCCCGCACCACAAGCGTGTCGGTGCGGTTGTCAATGTAGGCATCCGCGCCGAAGTATCCGTGCTCGATGGCGCTTTTCACCGCAGTGCGTCCCCGGGCAGCGTCCACCCCGGCGGCGGCAAATAATTCCGGCAGGGGGATGTTATCCCGTTCGCCCACCACCTTATCCAGCAGCCGCTCCAGCTTGTGGGTGCGGTTCATCCGCAGGCCGGTCAGCAGCGCACCGCCGCCGCCAATGGCCATAACGATATCGGAAAACAACTCCCCGGGGTCGGGCAGCACCTGCCATGCACCAATAATATCCACCGCATCCGTCACCCCGGCAAACAGGAAAACAGCACCCATGATGGTGCAGAGGGTGGCAATATTCTTGTGCCACTGTTTGGCGCTTTTTTGCTCTGCCGTGGGGACGTCCTGCCCATCGGATGCGTCTGTGTTTTGCATTGGTGCAGGCTCTGGGTCGGGGCGGTAGTCGCCCCGGGCACGGGCAGCCTCCTGCTCCTCCTTCTGCATCTTCTGGTCGATGCCTTTCAGGATGAATAGCAGCACCCCCAACGGCCCGGACATCGCCATCACGATAAAGATAGCAATGGTGGGAATCTTTGCAAAATAATGTTTTCTCGGCTCCATGAAACAGGATTCCTTTCACAGAAAGATAAAAATAAGACCGCGTTCCACTCTATTATAGCGGAGCGCGGCCTTTTTGTTAAGGGGGTATTTCTGTGCGCGAAAATTTTACTTCATCAGGCTGCAAACGGCCTCGGCGTAAGCGGCGGGGTCATCCACGGGCAGACCCTCGATCAGCTGTGCCTGTGCGTACAGCAGAGCGCTGTACTTGTTCAGCTTCTCGGTATCGCCGGCCTCCTGTGCGGCCTTCAGGGCGGCAAATACAGGGTGGTTCACGTTCAGTTCCAGCACCTTGTCGCTCTTCACGCCCTCGCTGCCGGGCTGCTTAGACAGCACCTTCTCCATCTCAATGGACAGCGGGCCGTCAGCGCTCAGGCAGACGGGATGATCCTTCAGGCGGGTGGAGACCTTGACCTCCTTTACCTTGCCGTTCAAAGCGTCCTTCATGGCGTCGAACAGCGCCTTGTTCTCGGCGGTGGCATCCTCGGCGGCTTTCTTCTCCTCTTCGGATTCCAGACCCAGATCGCCGCTGTTCACGTTCTTGAACTCCACGGTGCCGTCCTTGCCCTCGGCATCCTTGCGGGGGTAGCTGTGCAGAATCTGCAGGCAGAACTCATCCACATCCTCGGTCAGCAGCAGTACGTCAAAGCCCTTGTCCAGCACAAGCTCTGCGGAAGGCAGCTTTGCCAGACGGTCGGTGGAATCGCCTGCGGCAAAGTAGATGTACTTCTGCTCAGCGGGCATCTTGTCGATGTACTCCTGCAGGGTGACCATCTTCTGCTCCTTGGCAGACCAGAACAGCAGCAGGTCGCGCAGCAGCTCGGCGTGCATTCCGTAGTCAGAGTAAGCACCAAACTTGATCTGACGGCCGAACTCCTTCCAGAACTCCTCGTACTTCGCACGGTCGTTGTTCAGCATGGCGTGCAGTTCGTTCTTGATCTTCTTTTCCAGTGCGTTGTGGATCAGCTTCAGCTGGCTGTCCTTCTGCAGCATCTCGCGGCTGATATTCAGGCTCAGGTCCTGACTATCCACGATGCCCTTTACAAAGCTGAAGTAATCCGGCAGCAGGTCTGCGCACTTTTCCATAATGAGCACGCCGGAAGCGTACAGTGCCAGACCCTTCTCGTAGTCCTTGGTGTAGAAATCGTAGGGGCGGTGGCTGGGCACAAACAGCAGGGCATTGTAGTTGGCAGTACCTTCGGTGCGGCTCACGATGACCCGGGCGGGGTCGGCATAATCGCCGAACTTATCCTTGTAGAAGCTGTTGTACTCCTCATCGGTCACTTCGCTCTTCTGCTTCTTCCAGATGGGGATCATGCTGTTCAAGGTTTCCAGCTCAGTGTAGGTCTCCCACTCCGGCTTATAGTCCTCGGGCTTGGGATCCGGTTCGGGCTTCTGACGGCTCTTTTCGCGCTCCATCTGGATGGGGTAGCGCACATAGTCGCTGTACTTCTTTACAATGGCCACAATGCCGTATTCATCCAGGAAGTTGTCGTACTGCTCGGTGTCGGTGTCCGGCTTGATGTGCAGAATGATCTGGGTACCTACGGTATCCTTCTGGGCGGGGGTCATCTCGTAGCCGTCCACACCGGAGGACTCCCACTGCCAAGCCTCGTCCGAGCCATAAGCCTTGGAGATGACGGTCAGCTTATCGGCCACCATAAAGGCGGAGTAGAAGCCCACGCCGAACTGGCCGATGATATCAATATTCTCGTCCTTGTTGTCCTTCTTGAAATCCAGAGAACCGGAGTGGGCAATGGTGCCCAGATTCTGCTCCAGCTCTTCCTTGGTCATACCAATGCCGTTATCCTCTACGGTCAGGATGCGGTTTTCCTTATCGCGGGTGATGAGGATGCGGAAATCGCCCTTGTTCATGCCCACGGAGGTGTCGGTCAGGCTCTTATAATACAGCTTGTCGATGGCGTCCGAAGCGTTGGAGATCAGCTCGCGTAGGAAAATCTCTTTATTAGTATAGATGGAGTTGATCATCATGTCCATCAGTTTTTTGCTCTCTGCCTGAAATTCTTTCTTGGCCATAATACAAAACCTCTTTTATCACATATTTGGTGCGCCGTACCCGGCAAACTGCCAGAATGCTTAGCACTCATAACTTCCGAGTGCTAATATACAACGACTTGCAGGGAAAATCAAGGCTTTTCATAAAAAGTTAAAAAAGTAGAAAGATTTGCTGCCCCGGTGCACGAAACGGCGTACCGAAATCGTTCCTTATATGAAGGACGAAATTTTTCCTGAAAAGCTTTCCCACTTTTGCGCAGACTGTGCTATAATGGAGCGAGTATGCCGGAAGGATGTGAGAAAATGTCAAAACAGGGCGATGCCGCCTACGCATGGTTCTTAAAGGGCTATAATTGCAGCCAGAGCGTGGTGGCGGCGTTTGCACCCCAGCTTGGCCTGACCGAGGAGATGGCGCTGCGCCTTTCCGCAGGGTTTGGCGCGGGTATTGGCCGGATGCGGGAGGTGTGCGGGGCGTTCTGCGGCGTGGTGACCGTGCTGAGCATGGTCTATGCCGACCCCGCAGACCCCAAGGATAAATCCCGGATGTACGCACTGGTGCAGCAGGCGGCAGAGCAGTACCGCAGCCGCAACGGCGGCGGCAGCATCATCTGCCGGGAGCTGCTGGCAAAGGCGGGCGCTGCCCCTGCCGGGGGCACAGCGGCAGAGGAACGCACTGTGGAATACTATAAAAAGCGCCCCTGCCCGGAGCTGTGCCGTCTATGCGCCGACCTGTGCGCAGAATTTATAGCAGCCCACCCGGAGGGGCGGCACGGCTTTTATAAGGAGGATGCGTAAATGCAGCTTGAGCAACTGGAACTGACCGGCGGCGGTACGCTGACGCTCTACCTGCGGGAGAGCGTGGAAGCCATGCCGCACTTCCGGCGGCGCCCGCTGGTGCTGGTGGTGCCCGGCGGCGGCTATAACCACGTCAGCCCCCGGGAGGGCGACCCCGTGGCGCTGCAATTTGCGGCGGCGGGGTATCACACGGCGGTGCTGCACTACGCAGTAGGGGAGAGCGCCCGGGATGCGCTGCCCATGCGCCAGCTGGCGCAGGCCATCAGCCTTGTGCGGCAGCGCGCAGCGCAGTGGAATATCCTGCCGGATCAGATCGCCCTGTGCGGCTTTTCGGCGGGCGGGCATCTGGCGCTTTCCGGTGCGGTGTGGGATATCCCCGGCATGGCAGACCAGCCGCGCCCCAACGCCCTGCTGCTGGCCTACCCGGTGGTCACCGCCGGGGAATACGCCCACCGCGGCAGCTTTGTGCAGCTGACCGGCACGCAGGATATTGCCGCCCACCAGCGCTTTACGCTGGAGGATAAGATCACCCCGGCCGCACCGCCGGTATTCGTCTGGCATACCATGGAGGACGAGACCGTCCCGGTGGAAAACACCCTGCTGTTACTGAATGCTCTGCACAAGGCGGGCGTGCCGTGCGAAGCGCACCTGTTTGAAAAGGGACGCCACGGCACCAGCATCTCCACCCCGGAGGTGGACGCCGACAGCACCCACCGCAACCGCTGGGTCAAGCTTGCGGTGGAGTGGCTGAACGATACCTTTTCCTTCCATGCCTGAGATAACCGACTGAAACAGGAAAAGTGTGTGTAAATTTTAGTCATACCTACAAAAAATTCACAAATAAACCGTTGACTTGCACAGGCGTATGCCGTATACTGTCCAACGGGGATAAAACCACGAAAGAAGGAAACAAAAATGGTTATGGATCCCACACTGCCGCGCATCAAGGTGCGCGATCTGCTCATGCAGGCATTTCTCACCGGCTGGGAGCGCTCCGATAAGAGCACCTCGCAGGACGAGTACCTGCAAAGCTCCATTCAGGTCATTGAGATGCTGCAGGTAGAGCCGGAAAACCTCTATGCAGAGGAAGGACTTGGCCTGCCGGACGGCGAAGAGGTGGATCATCTGGACGATCTGCTGCGCGCGGACGGCTTCTGGCTGTACTACGGGGTGGAAGCGGAAAACTTCTTCCTCATCCAGTGGTACCCGGACGAAGCCGCTGCCAATGCAAAGCTTGCCCAGCTGGAAGAACTGGGCGACGGCAAGCAGTATCTGGTGGATCTGACCCTCAAGCGGGCAAACCCTTCCAAGGCCGAAAACTTCGGCAATTCCAATCCGGTGCAGCTCCGCTCCTGAACAAACGTTAATGTGTTGAGTTGAAAGGAAATTTTGCTCATGCAGCTTTCTGTTACGGAACGCGAACAGCTTTATGCCATTCTGGAAAAATACGATCAGAACCCCAAAGTGCAGCAGATGCGGGAGTTCATCCAGCACGGGGACGTTACCACTTATCAGCATTGCAAGAACGTGGTGCTGGTCAGCTGCTGGCTGAACCATCGGCTGCATCTGGGTGCAGACGAGACCTCGCTGGCTGTCGGTGCTTTTCTGCACGATTTTTACCTGTATGACTGGCACAAAAAGGGCACCTTCCACGGCATCCGCCGCCTGTTCGAGATGCACGGCTTCTCCCACCCGGGCTGCGCCTGCGTCAATGCAGAAAAGGTGTTCCATATCACCAAAAAGGAACAGAGCATCATTTCCAGCCACATGTGGCCGCTGACCTTCCGTCATGTGCCCAGCTGCCGCGAGGCCATCATCGTCTGCCTTGCCGATAAGTACTGCGCTGTGGTGGAAAGCATGTTCAAGCGCAGCCGCGTGGCTGCCACCAAAAACGCCGATGGCGAATACGACGAGTGGTAAAACTGAATTATTGCAAATAAAAGGAGCCGCTGCACCCAAAAAAGTGCAGCGGCTCCTTCTACTTTATACGCCGTGAAAAGGCAGACGGGGAAAATCCGCAGATTTTCCCGGTCTGCAAATAAGAATAATTCTGCGCCCGGTGGGGTTGGTCACAGCTTTTTGAACCCCTCCGGTTCGTCTGCGGCGGCGCGGCGCTCCATCAGATAGGTGTCCAGCCAGCGGCCGTGGCAGTCCCGTGCAATGCGTTCCCGGCGGCCCACCAGCCGGAAGCCGCACTTGGCGTGCAGGGCGCGGCTGGCGGCATTGTCCTGTAAAACGGTGGATTGCAGCGTCCAGTAGCCGGCCTTTTCGGCAGTAGCGCACAGGGCGCTCAACAGCCGAAAGCCCAGCCCGTGCCCCCGGAACTGCTCGCCTACATAGATGCTTACCTCGGCTACGCCCCGGTAGCACCAGCGAGGGTCTACCCGGTGCAAGGCGCACCACCCCGCCAGTACCCCGCCGGAAAGAATGACCAGACGGCACTCTTTTGTGTGGGAAGCGTCCCACGCGGTATAGGGCGGGCATTCGGTCTGGAAGGTGGCGTATTCCGTAGCGATGCCCTCAACATAGATTCTGGAGACCGCGCTCCAGTCCTCCGGCGTCATAGGCCGGATGATGATCTTATCCATACTTTCATCCTCGGCGGGCCGAAAAATGCCCGCATTCTCTTTCCACTCCCGGATAAATTCCAGTATAGCAGAATTTGCCGGGCGGTACAAGAAGCGGACTGCACAGAAATTGCTTTGACATCCCACCTGTTTGTGATACAATAAGGGAACAAGAATACGGAGCGGGGCAGTGCAGGGGCGTGCTGTCTCCCATGGAGGATGTATGAAGAAAACTGTCCGGGTGCTGCTGTGTATGGTATGGCTTGTGTTTTGCACGGCGCTGCCTGCCTTTGGCGCAGAAATCGCACCCCATGTTACTGCGGAAACTACGATGGCACAGCTGCGCGCGAACCCGGCAATTCAAGGAACGGGCTATTATACATACTGCCGCGAGATGACGCCGCTGATGGTGGCACGCTGGAAAAACAAGACCCTGCACGATTATTTTGGCAACACCGACCGGGAATCCGGCATTGCAGCGCTGAACCTTATCATTGATAACTATAATAAAGGCGTCAAGGTCACCTATCAGGTCTACACCCCGGAGGAAATCGAACAGAATTCCAGTCTGGGCTGTGTGCAGCTGTTTTATTACCCGGCAGAGACGCCCAACGCCAAAACCGCTATCGTAGTGCCCGGCAACGCCCTGACCATAACCTCAGAGATGGGCGAGGGCGGTTCCACCGCCTACGAGCTGCATAAACGGGGCTACGCCGTGTTCGTGCTGCGCTACCGCACCTTTCTGGATCTGGGCGATAACGCCCCGCTGGAGGATCTGGCAAGGGCAGTGCAGCTTGTGACGAGCCTTGGCGAGGAGCTTTCCATCCAGACGCAGGATTATGCGCTGGTGGGCTACTCCTCCGGTGGTCAGCTTGTGGGCGTGTTCGCAAATAAGGAACGCGGCTACGTCCATTACGGCGCTGCAAAACCCGGTGCACTGTTGTTGGCTTATCCGGTTGTGAACTTTTCAGAGGTAAAGATCGCGTATCAGGCGTTTATGGATACCGGCAACTATGGGTGGCACTATTATTGTTCCAGTATAGCGGATCTTGTCACGGATGATTATCCGCCGGTTTTTTTCTGGTACGGAAAGGATGACAAGGTGCTGCCCTGGATGATCAATCAGGTACAGGGCCCGGCGCTGCAAGCGGCGCTGGAAACCCACAAGGTGCCTTATGTTGTAAAGGTGTTCGAGTCTGCGCCGCATAGCATCGGGGTAGGCGATAACACTGATGCCGAGGGCTGGCTGACGGAAGCTGTAGCTTTCTGGGAACAGCAGACTGCCGCCTGATCAATGGTGAGAAATTGGCGGTGCATCGGGCACATTGCCGGCTGTGGAGGTATTATGAGAAAAACTGTCCAGGTGCTGCTGTACACGATTTGTCTAACGGTATGTATGGCACTTCCAACTTTTGCGGTGGAATATGGGGAACCCAATATTACCCCGCAGATGACCATGAAGGAGATCCGCGCAAACCCTTCCATTGCGGGCTGCGGAATTTCTACCTATGGCAACGGTGATGCTGATAGCCTGCTGCTGCGCCGGATGTTTGAAAACCGGACGCTGGAACGCTACGTCAGCGCATCGCAGGCAGAGGATTGTGCCGCCGGGCTGAATCTGGCGATCAAAAACTACAATGCGGGAATACAGGTCACCTATCAGGTCTACACTCCGGAGGAAATCGCCGCAGACTCTTCGCTGGGGGCAGTGCAGCTGTACTATTTCCCCTCTGATACGCCGGGCTCCCGCTATGCGGTGGTTCTGGGCGGCAATGTGGCTATGACCAGCGGGGAACTGCGGGAGGGCGTAGCTACGGCAGCACAGCTGCATGAGCTGGGCTATACGGTGTTTGTGCTGCGGCACAGTATCTGGCTGGATCTGGAAAATAACGGCCCGCTACGGGATCTGGGGCGTGCGGTGCAATTTATCGATCAGCACGCACAGCAGTTTGCAGTACAAAGAGAAAACTATGCGCTCTTTGGTTATTCCTCCGGAGGTCACCTGATCGGTCTGTTCAGCTCGGAGCAGCCGTATGGGTACAAAGCCTACGATATACCGCAGCCGGGGGCGCTGATATTAAGCTATGCTGTCAATGATTTCTCAGAGGTAAAGCCGGTGTATCATGCAATCATGGATACTGGCGTATGGGACTGGCGTTATTACTGGTCCAGTATTTCAAGTGTTGTCACACAGGACTATCCACCGGTGTATTTTTGGTACGGAGAAAATGACTGGGTCCTGCCCCTGATGGTGTCCGGTGCGCAGGGCCCGACCCTGCAAAAGGCACTGGAAGAGCATGATGTGCCGTATAAAATGCGTGTTTATGCCAACGCATCGCACGCAGTAGGCACCGGACGCGGCACCGACGCTGAGGGCTGGATCACGGATGCAGTAGCTTTCTGGGAGCAGCAGACCGCTGCCTGACGATAAACAAAAAAGGAGTAGAGCATGATGGATCAGAATACTTGTTTTGCATACCTGAACATGGAGCTGCCGGACGATATCCGCCGCCTGAAGGAGGCGGGCTACTACGATGCCGCCATTGCGCGCATCGACGCCTGCTTGGCCGAGGACTGGACTGCCAGCCAGAACCAGCCCCTGCACCCGCAGGGTGCGCTGCCGGTAAACCCCACCCCCCACGGCGTGGATGCGTGGCGTCAGGGTCTATTGGCGCACCGGGAGATTTTGCGCCGTCTGCCGCGTGATTACACTCTCACCGCCGAGCAGCTGCTGAACCGGCTGCAGGCTACCCTGCGGGACTTTACCGCCGAGGAGTTTGCCGCGCTGGACGCTGCCGGGCAGATGGACTGGCGCTTTGTGGAAGGGCAGAAGTGCTATATCTACCGCGCCGCCGAAACGCTGGTGGCCACCCATCCCGATCTTGCCGCCCGCCAGCTGGACGCGCCCGTCCCGGAGCGCAGCTGGGATCGTTTTGAGCCCCAGCACGACCAGATGGTGCGCACCGGCGCAGTCAGCGCAGACATCACCCTGCGCACCAGCATCGGCATGACCGACGAGACCTTTGCCCGTGCCCTTGCCGCCGCAAAGGCCGAGGGCAGAAACACCGTGCACGTCAAGGTATGGCTGCCGCTGCCCGCTGCCTGCCCGGCACAGAGCAACATCACGCTGGACAGCTTTACCGCCCAGCCGACCTATATTGCACCGGAAACTGCACCCCAGCGCACCGCATACTGGGAGGCAGACCTTGCCGAGAACTGCCGCTTTGGGGCACAGTACAGCTACCGCAGCACTGCGCACTATGCCGCCCCGCTGGAACTGCACGCCGACCCCGTGCAGCCGGATTTTGACACCGCCGAGCAGCTGCCCCACATCGCCTTTACCCCCTATATGAAGGCACTGGCTGCGCAGCTGACCGAGGGCATCACCGACCCGGTGCAGAAGGCAAAGCGCATTTACGATTTTGTCACCCTGAACGTGCACTACCACTTCCAGCCCATGTATTTTGTGCACGAGAACATCACTGATAACTGCGCCCGCAGCCGCCGGGGCGATTGCGGCGTGATGGCCGCTACCTTTATCACCCTTTGCCGCATTGCAGGCATCCCGGCAAAGTGGCAGAGCGGCATGGTGGCACGGCCGGAGACGGCTGGCTGCCACGACTGGGCAATGTTCTATATTGCCCCCAAGGGCTGGATGTACGCCGATTGCTCTGCCGGTGCGTCTATGGCGCGTGCGGGCAACGAGAAGATGCGCCTGCATTACTTCGGCAATCTGGACACCGACCGCATGGTGGCCAACAGCGATATCTGCGCACCCTTCGACCCGCCTATGTGCTCCTTCCGCGCCGACCCCTGTGATAATCAGGTGGGCGAGATGGAGGTGGACGGCGTGGGTCTGTACGGCCAGCAGGTGGAGACCACGCAGGAAATCGTAAAGCATCAGGAAGTATAAGCACATCCGGGTCTGCCGTTACCGCAAGACCCGGATTTTTGAGTTAAAGGAGAATGTCTATGGAATTTTTGGCAGGACTGTATACGCTTCTGCTGGTAGCCATCTGCTTACTGCAGGCGCTTTTGCTGTACCGCACCGGCAAGCCCGCCGCCCGGCAGGACGATGAAGCCCTGAAGGAGTGGCTGCGCCAGCAGCTGGAGGCGCAGGCGCGGGTTCTGGAAGAAAAGCAGGCGCAGCAGGCACAGCAGAATCTGGCTGCGATGGCGCACATCAGCGATACCCTGCAAACCGCAGTGCAGGGCATGAGCAGTACCCTGACGGCAGGACAGAACACCCAGCAGCAGACCATGGAGCAGCGCTTGCAGGGGTTGGAGGCCTCCAACGCCCGCAAGCTGGAAGAGATGCGCAAGGCGCTGGCAGACGGTCTTGCCGCCATGCAGGCACAGAACGCCCAGAAGCTGGACGAGATCCGCCACACCGTGGACGAGCAGCTGCAGGACGCGCTGCAAAAGCGGGTGACCGAAAGCTTTAAGGCGGTCAACGACCAGCTGGAGCAGGTGTACAAGGGCTTGGGCGAGATGCAGAGCCTTGCCGCCGATGTGGGTGGGCTGAAGCAGGTGCTCTCCGGCGTCAAGACCCGCGGCATTTTGGGCGAGATCCAGCTTGGCGCGATTCTGGAAGAGATTTTGGCGCCGGAGCAGTACGACACCAACGTAGCCACCATCCCCGGCAGCACCCAGCGGGTGGAGTACGCTATCCGTATGCCCGGCGTGGACGGCAACAGCGTCTGGCTGCCCATCGACTCCAAATTCCCCGGCGATACCTACGCCCATTTGCAGGACGCACAGGCTTCCGGGGATGCACAGGCGGTGGAAAACGCCCGCCACGCGCTGGAACTGGTACTGCGCAGCGAGGCAAAGGATATCCGGGAAAAATATGTGGAGCCGCCCTATACCACGGCCTTTGGCATCCTGTTTCTGCCCTTTGAAGGTCTGTATGCCGAGGTGGTGAACGCCGGGCTGCTGGAAGTTTTGCAGCGGGATTATCAGGTCAATGTGGCCGGTCCCAGTACCATGGCGGCGCTGCTCAACAGCCTGCAAATGGGCTTCAAGACCCTTGCCATCCAAAAGCGCTCCGGCGAGGTGTGGCAGCTGCTGGGTGCAGTCAAGACCGAGTTCGATAAGTTCGGGCAGGGGCTTTCCAAGATGCAGCAGCGCCTGCGCCAGACCGATGAAGAACTGGATAACCTCATCGGGGTGCGCAGCCGCGCCATCAGCCGCAAGCTGCGTGCGGTGCAGACGCTGGACGAAAACACCGCAGCAACCCTGCTGGAACTGGACACTGAGCTGGGCAGACCGGTAGCGGCACGTCTGCCGGGGAGTGGGGAAGAGCTTTGATGTAAAAACTATCCCCGCGTTATCCCTTGCGAAATTTATGACAATGTGATATAATAGGAATTGTTCTCAGAAATATTTGCCAATTCACGGCACAAGATAAACCCAAAAGGAGTCTGAACGGTATGAGCATGAAAAAAATCAGCGAAGCCATCCTTGGTGTCGGCGTGGACGATACCACCATCGACCTGTTCGAGAGCCAGTATCCGGTGCCCACCGGGGTCAGCTATAATTCCTATGTCATTCTGGACGAAAAGACCACCATTCTGGATACGGTGGACGCCCGCGCTACCGAGCCTTGGCTGGAAAACCTTGCCGAGGCACTGGGCGGCTGCAAGCCCGCCTATCTGGTGGTCTCCCACATGGAGCCGGACCACGGTGCCAACGTGGCAAAGCTGGCAGCCCTCTACCCGGAGATGCAGGTGGTAGGCAACGCCAAGACCTTCCAGTATATGGAGCAGTTCTTTGGAGCAGATGCCATTGCCCCGGAGCGCCGCGTGGTGGTGAAGGACGGCGAGAGCCTGAGCCTTGGTGCTCACACCCTCACCTTTGTGTTTGCCCCCATGGTGCACTGGCCGGAGGTCATGGTCAGCTACGAGAGCAGCGAGAAGGTGCTGTTCTCCGCCGATGGCTTTGGCCGCTTTGGTGCGGTGGCAAAGTTTGACGAAAACGCCGATTGGGCCAGCGAAGCCCGCCGCTACTACCTGAACATTGTGGGCAAGTACGGCCCGCAGGTGCAGGCACTGCTCAAAAAGGCTGCTGCACTGGAGATCAAGACCATCTGTCCGCTGCACGGCCCGGTGCTTACCGGTGATCTGAGCAAGTACCTGAACTACTACGATCTCTGGTCCAGCTACAAGGCCGAGGAGCCGGAAAAGATCCTGGTAGCCAGCGCCTCCATCCACGGCCACACCCGCGCCGCTGCCCACACCATGGCCGAAAAGCTGCGTGCACAGGGCGCAAAGGTGGTGGAGATAGACTTGACCCGCACCGATGTGTCTTACGCTGTCACCGAGGCCTTCCGTTGCGGCAAGATCGTGCTGGCTTGCGCCACCTATGACGGTTTCCTCTTCCCGCCGATGGAAAATCTGCTGGCTCACCTCAAGACCAAGAGCTTCCAGAACCGCACCGTCGGCCTGATGGAAAACGGCACTTGGGCACCCATGGCTGCAAAGCTCATGCGTGCTGAGCTGGAGAACATGAAGAACATCACCCTCTGTGAGAACGTGGTCACCATCCGTTCTGCCGCCAACGCCGCCGCCGAGGCACAGATGGACGCCCTTGCCGCCGAACTCGTAGCAAAGTAACACGATATAAAATCAGTTGAACGCAAACACTCCCGGGCTTTCAAAAAGCCCGGGAGTGTTTTTTGTAGTAAAAATAAAGCTTCCGGCGAACCCACATAGAACCCGAAGGTTCAAGGAGTAGACAGCCGGAAGGCTTTACAGAAGCCCTCCGGTGGTACCCGTGCAGAATCCGTAGATTCCAGAAGTAGATTGCCAGAGGGCTTTATGAAAGTTCTCCGGTGGAACCGTCACCGGAGCAGAGAGCGCCGATGCCAGCAGATTGCCGGAGAACTTTATAGAAACTCTCCGGTGGTACCCACGCAGAATCCGAAGATTCAAGGAGTAGATTGCCGGAGAACTTCCAAGAGACCTCCGGCAAAGCCCACATGGAATCCGAGGATTCGGGGAGCAGAGGGTCGAAGGCCTCTGCTCAAAGTATAGCACGGTCTGCCGTTGAAAGCAAGCAAAAAAGCAGCCTTACCTCGGTATTCAAGACCGAGCAGAGCGGTAACGCCCCTAAGCTGCTTTCTGCATTTTATCATAACACAAGCTGCCGCCAAAGGCAATAAAAAAGCAGAAATGCGCTGGCACGGTATTCAAGACCGAGGAGGGCGTTAAAAGCCCGGGCATTTCTGCTGATAGGAGTATAGCATGATTTGCGAACGGAAGCAAGATGAAATAAAAAAGCGGTGAAACGAACGATTTTTGAACGTTTCACCGCTATATTCTGGAGCAGGATACGGGACTCGAACCCGCCGCCTACTGCTTGGGAAGCAGTCGCTCTACCGGATGAGCTAACCCTGCAAGTGCTCCATTATTGTAACAAAGCAGGGCGGGAATGTCAAGGCTTTTCCGCACGAAATTTGCGGTCAGCTTATTTTGGCCCAAGTCAGATCCAGCACCGGGAAAAACGGGTCGAAAACCAAGTCCCGCACGCCGTTTGCCAGCAGCAGACGCTTCTGCTGTGCCATCAGGGGCACCACGGTGCAGCTTTCCAGCAGCTGCTGCTCGCACTGCGCCAGCAGGGCACAGCGGGCTTTGCCGGTCTGCTGGGCGCTCAGTGTCAGCCGGTCGGCATAAACGGCATCGGCGTAGCCGGTCAAACTGCCGCCCTCAGTGGTGAACTGCTGCAGCATCTGGTACACGCTGCCGCCCTCGGCACGGATGGGCGCAAGGGCGATGGTGTATTTCCCGGCGGTAATGCGGGCGTCAAACTCGTCCTGTTCCACCTCTTCCACCGAGAAGAACAGGGAGCACTCCTTCTGCCATGCGCTGTTGATTTGGTCGGCCAACTCGCTCAGTCCGGCGTTCTTGGGCAGCAGCAGGGTCACGCCGGAAAAATCCGAGGTAGCCATGCCCTGCCGGGCAGCCAGATACAGGGCTTTTGGCTCCGGGATGGCGGGCAGGGGAGAACCGGCAGCTTCGCGGTAGTCCAGTCCGTCCACGGTCAATCCTTCCGGCACAAGCCCCTTTGCGGCGGCATACAGACCGCTAGAGGGCACATCGGCGCTTTCCCGGGCAATACCGGCCAGCGCCTGCCGCAGCTGCTGGTTCTGGAACACCGACCCCTCTGCCGCGTTGAACAGCAGCGCCCATGTGGTGTCGGAATAGCTCACCGTCTGTAAGCTGGTGGCTTCACCGCTCTCGTCCAGCGCGGCAGAGCATTTGCCGTCGGCAATAAGCTGGGCTGCGCTCTTGCCGCTGCCGCTGGTGTCCTGCACCAGACGCAGACTGCCAACCAGCGGGCTCTCCACAGTACGCCGCAAAAACAGGCCGTTCGTTGTCCAGTTATACAGGTAAAAGCTGCCGCTGGAAAGCGTGGTCTTGGCGGTCAGCCCGTAGGTGCCCCGGGTGCTCTCAAAAAAGGCCTCGTCACAGGGAGCGGCACCGGGCATGGCCAGCTTTGCTAAAAAGTTATCGTCCCGCTCGCTCAGCCGGAACACCAACGTCAGCGCCCCATTGGCCGAAACGCCCAGACTGCTTTCGTCTGCCAGTCCCATCAGCACGGCAGTGCTGTTCTGAATGGCGGAAAACTCCACCGCATAGGGCGAGGCGGTATCGGCGCGGAAAATGCGCCGGAAGGCAAACACAAAATCTTCGGCGGTAATGTCGTACTCTGTGGCGGCACCCTTGGCGGCTGTGTAGTGCAGGCCGTCCTTCAGGGTAAAGGTGTAGGTCAGCCCGTCCGGGGACACCGTCCACTTCTCGCAGAGTCCTGGCACAAGTTCACCGTCCGGGTCTTTGCGCACCAGCGTGCCGTACAGGTTCTCACAGGCGATGACGTCCGACGCGTCGGAAGCCACCTGCGGGTCCAGATTTGCAGGGATGCTGTCCACGAACCATGTAAAGCTGGCAGAGTTTGTGGAGCTGCTGCAGCCGGTCAGGGCAAAAAGAAACACAGCAGCCAGCACCGCTGCGGTAAAACGCAACCATCGTTTCAAAAAGAATAACCTCATTCCGTTCATCTTCGCGCAGAAACGGCAAAAAACGCTCTGCAACGACAAGTGTAGCAGAAAGCAGCGGAAAAAACAATTGCCTTTTTGTGAATTTACCGGGCTTTTTGAAGCAGACTGTGCGGTTTTCCGTTGCCAATTGCGCGCAAATGGACTATAATGGTACAGCAAAGTGATCCCCGCGCTGCCCGTGCGGCGCGGTGCTATACCATGATCCTATTAGAGGAGGAACTGTTTTTATGCAGAAAGATCAGCAGAAGCTTGCCCAGCTTATTCAGGGCAAAAAGGTCGCCTTTATCGGCGCAGGCGTCAGCCACAAGACCCTCATCAAGGAGTTTGTGGAGCTGGGCGCTCATGTGACCCTGTGCGACCAGAAAAAGAGCGTGGAGGATTTTGGCGATTACGCTGCCACCATCCGGGAGCTGGGTATTGACCTGAGCCTTGGCGAAAACTATCTGGACGGCTTCAAGGGACAGGACATCATCATGCGCACCCCGGGCTTTGTGGGCTACTTTGAAAAGCCCCTGCAGGATGCTATGGCCGCCGGTACCATGGTCACCAGTGAGGTGGAACTGTTCTTCGACTTCTGCCCCTGCGAGATCGTGGCAGTGACCGGCTCGGACGGCAAGACCACCACCACCACCCTCATCTCCAAGTTCTACGAAGCCGCAGGCCGCAAGGTGCATCTGGGCGGCAACATCGGCGCAGCGCTGCTGCCCATGCTGCCGGAGGTATCCCCGGAGGACGTGGCTGTGGTGGAGCTTTCCAGCTTCCAGCTGATCAGTATGCACTCCAGCCCCAACATTGCCGTGGTCACCAACGTGACCCCGAACCATCTGGATCACCACAAGGATATGCAGGAATACATTGATGCCAAGCGCAATATCCTGCTGTACCAGAAGCAGCCCTGCCGTGCCGTGCTGGGCTATGAGAACGAGATCAGCCGCTCCATGCAGGCCGACTGCAAGGGCAAGCAGGTTTGGTTCACCCGCCTGCACGATACCGACAACGGTGCCTTCCTGCGCAAGGAGGACGGCATGCTCTGCATGGCCGAGGATGGCGTTGTGACCCCCTTCCTTGCCCAGAAGGATGTCAAGCTGCGCGGCCTGCACAACATCGAAAACCTGCTGGCTGCGGCTGCTGCCGTGTGGGGCGAAGTGCCCGTAGAAGCCATCCGTCAGGTGGGCAGCACCTTTACCGGTGTGGAGCACCGCATCGAGCCGGTGCGTACCTTGGACGGCGTGTTGTATTATAACGATTCCATCGGCACCAGCCCCACCCGCACCATTGCCGGTCTGCGCAGCTTTGGCCAGAAGGTCATCCTCATCGCGGGCGGCTACGATAAGCACATCCCCTACGAGCCGCTGGCACCGGAGGTCATCGCCCATGTCAAGGACTTGGTACTGATGGGTGCTACCGGCCCCCGCATCGAGCAGGCTGTGCGGGAGTGCCCCGGCTTTGACGAGGCTGCGCTGCCCATTCAGCACGCAGACAATATGCAGCACGCCGTAGAGCTGGCGCGTGCCGCCGCAAAACCCGGCGATATCATCATCCTGTCCCCGGCAAGTGCTTCCTTTGACCTGTACCCCAACTTTGAGGTGCGCGGCCGCGAGTTCAAAAAGATCGTCAACGCGCTCAAGTGATCGCACAGGTAAAGGATGCAAAGCGCCGCACCCGGTTCGCAAATGCCTGCCGGGGTCTGCCGGTGCTGGACGCGCTGCTGCCGCTGGACTGCGCTCTCTTTCGCAAAAGCCAGCCGTGGCGGTTCTACGCAGGTCCCACGCTGGCGCTGGAGCTTTCCGGCAGCACGGCATGGCTGGCCGGGCATGCAAACCCCGCTGAGTTGGCAAGCTTTCTGTCCTTCTGCGGGTGCGAGAGTGCCATTCTAGACGAGGCTGTCTGCCCGCCGCCGGACGGCTGGCACAGGGCAGAAACGCTGACCGTGTTCGGTCTGCCGCAGGGCAGGCCGCTGCCCCTGCCCGCCGTGGACGAAGCTTTGTGGGCGCAGCTGACCCTTTGCCGGGAAGCGCCCGCCGCCCGGGTGGCACAGGCGCTTTACCCCGCAGACCCCACCCGGCAGGCTGACTTTTACTCGGAGCTGTGCACAAAGCGCAGCCGGGGCAGGGCGGTGGCATGGACGCTGGAGCAGGGGAGCGCAGTCGTCTGCACCGTGGGCGCTTATGCCCTGTGCAACGGGCAGGCCTACATGGCCTGCGGGCAGACTGCAGAACCGCTGCGGGGCAGGGGCATCGGCGGGCGGCTCATTGTGGAAATGGCAAACAGTCTTGCCGCCGAGGGGCTGCGCCCGGTGTTCCTCTGTGCACCGGAGCGGGTGCGGTTTTATAGCCGTCTCGGCTTTGCAAAACTGGCCGAGTACGCCCGCTATGTGCCCGAAAAATGATAAAGCTTTTTGCGCAAAATGCCAGTTCTCCCGCAAGGAAGAACTGGCATTGCAACACAAAGGCTCAAAGAGCCAAAAATAACAGGAAGGAACTATCACGTTATAATGTCGATTCTGAACCACTTTTTTGATTACAAGCCCGAGGTGCTGGCGCTGGACGAAAAGGCCATGGAGATGTGCCAGCCCTATTTCCGCCAGATGGAGGAGATCCGGGACTTCAACCAGCTGAAGATGCTCAAGGCCTTTGCCGATACCCAGATGTCCTCCACCGATATGCTGGGCACCACCGGCTACGGCCTGTGGGATACCGGCCGCGCCAAGCTGGAACAGATCTTTGCGCAGGTCATGGGCGCAGAGGATGCGCTGGTGCGCAGCCAGTTCCAGAGCGGCACCCACACGCTGGCGGTGGCATTGTTCGGTCTGCTGCGGGCAGGGGACACCCTGCTGGCCGCTACCGGCCGCCCCTACGATACGCTGGAGGGTGTTATCGGTCTGGATGGCAAGGGCAAGGGCACCGGCACCCTGATGGACTACGGCGTGAACTATGACGAAGCCCCCCTCAAGGCCGACTTCACCCCGGACTACGACCTGATCGCCAAAAAGGCCCCCGGCGCAAAGGTTTGCCACATCCAGCGCAGCCGCGGCTATCTGCAGCGCAACGCTTTTGATCTGGATACCATCCGCAAAATTGCCGATACCGCCCGCGCTGCAAACCCGGAGATCATTATCTTTGTGGACAACTGCTACGGCGAGTTCACCCAGACGCAGGAGCCCTGTCAGGTGGGTGCGGATATCGCCGTGGGCAGCCTGATCAAGAACCCCGGCGGCGGTATTGCACCCACCGGCGGTTACATCGTAGGCCGCAGGGATCTGGTGGAGCTGTGCGCTTACCGCCTGAACGCCCCCGGCCTTGGCAAGGAGCTGGGCTGCACGCTGGAGACCCCCCGGGGTATGTATCTGGGCTTCTACTACGCCCCCGGTGTGGTGTGCGAGGCCATCAAGACGGCCATCTACGCCCAGTGTATGCTGGAACTGCTGGGCAAAAAGCCCATCCCGCGCTACTGCGAGGATCACAACGATATCGTCACCTGCTTTGATGCCGGTACGGCAGAAGCGCTCATCGGCTTCTGTCAGGGCATTCAGGCCGCCAGCCCCGTGGACAGCTATGCCGCCCCGGAACCCAGCCCGGAGCCGGGCTACACCGACGAGGTGGTCATGGCCAGCGGCAGCTTTACGCAGGGCAGCACCATTGAGCTTTCCTGCGACGGCCCTCTGCGCGCCCCCTACACCTGTTACTTGCAGGGCGGCTTAAACTTTGCCGCCAGCCGCGCCGGTGTGCTGCTGGCTGTTCAGAAAGCGTACTTTAAGGACTGATGATCGCCCTGCGGGCAAATATCATTCAAACAAAAAGGAGCTATCGCACAACACGCTGCGATAGCTCCTTTTTCCCTCTATACACAAAGTAACACACAAAATAAACGCTTACACGGCACGGGCCTGCACAACGGGGATCGGCTCGATCAAGGCCGGGTGCATCCCCTCGCGGTAGTCCAGGTCTCCCTGATCCAGACCGCGCAGCAGCACCTCTGCGGTAGCAATGTTGGTGGCAATGGGTACGCTGTGCATATCGCACAGGCGCAGCAGATTCTGCTCGGTCAGGCTGGCGGCATCGGCCTTCAGCGGGTCGCGGAAGAACAGCACCAGATCCACTTCATCGCAGGCAACGCGGGAAGTGATCTGCTGCACACCGCCCAGCTTACCGGAGAGGTAGCAGTGTACCGGCAGACCGGTGGTCTGCGCAAGCATCCGGCCGGTGGTACCGGTGGCGATAACATTATTGCGGGAAAGGATGGCACTGTAAGCGGTACAGAATTGCAGGGCCAGTTCTTTGCGGGAATCGTGGGCAAGAATTGCGATCGTCATAAGATGCTCTCTCCTTTACTTATTTTTACATAGTACCAGTTGTGATGTACGAATTTTGAAATCCTGTGAAACGGAAGTGAAATCGATATCAAATCTTACAATATAGTTTTACCGCATCAAAAACGCTCTGTCAAGAGAAAATTTTGCTTTTTTGACCTATAAAAACATAAAAGTAATACTTTAACATTGTTGGAAACGGCAAAAACTTGGATACATACCGCTATCCAAGAATGGCTATTTTATGGAAAAAGTGAAAATTTTTTCAGTTTTCATATTCGATTTAAAATACAGTCCATACCGGTAAAACAAAAATACAGGCCGAAGCAGCTTGCATCGGCCTGTACAGGAAATTTTTTTCAACTGTGAAAAACTTGCTCTGCCGCGCCCGCAGGCCGGACAGAATTGTAAAAAAATATGAAGAAGCCGGGGCAGGGGAGATCACCGGATCTGTCCGTCACCGTGGATGACGTACTTATAGCTGCAAAGCTCCTCCAGCCCCATGGGGCCCCGGGCGTGCAGCTTCTGGGTAGAGATGCCCATCTCGCAGCCCAGACCAAACTCGCCGCCGTCCGTAAAGCGGGTGGAGCAGTTCACATACACGGCGGCGCTGTCCACCGCAGCGGTAAAGCGGTCGGCGTCTGCCTGCGTCCGGGTCAGGATGGCCTCGCTGTGGCCGGTGGAGTGCTGCGCAATGTGGGCAATGGCTTCGTCTACGCTGTCCACCACCTTGACGGCAAGGATGTAGTCCAGAAACTCGGTATCAAAGTCCGCAGGGCCGGCAGGCGTGCCGGGAATGATAGCCGCAGCGCGCGTGTCCAGCCGCAGCTCTACCGGCAGCTTGCCCGCAGCCGCGCGGTCGGGGCCAAGACGCTGCGCGAGCTTGGGCAAAAACTCCTGCGCAATGGCAGAATGCACCAGACACACCTCTTCGGCGTTGCACACGCTGGGGCGGCTGGCCTTGGCGTTTTCAATAATGTCCAGCGCCTTGGCCTGATCGGCGGTATCGTCCACAAAAATGTGGCAGATGCCGGTACCGGTCTGGATGCAGGGCACCTTGGCGTTCTCCACACAGGCGCGGATCAGCCCTGCGCCGCCCCGGGGGATCAGCAGATCCACATAGCCCACGGCAGTCATCAGGGCATTGGCAGAGGCGTGGGTGGTGTCCTCGATCAGGCAGACCGCATTTTCCGGCAGACCGTTCTCCCGCAGCCCCTGCCGCAGTGCCTGCACAATGGCGTTGGCGCTGCGCCATGCCTCCTTGCCGCAGCGCAGGATGCAGGCGTTGCCGCTCTTGATGGCAAGGGCGGCGGCATCGCTGGTCACGTTGGGGCGGCTCTCGTAGATGATAGCGATCACACCCATGGGAACGGCGGTCTTTTCGATCACCAGCCCGTTGGGACGCTCCACCCGCTTCAGCACCCGGCCCACCGGGTCGGGCAGGGCGGCAACCTCTTCAATGCCCTTTGCCATGGCGCGGATGCGCTCCTCGGTCAGGGCAAGACGATCCAGCATCACCTCGCTGATATGCCCCTTTGCGGCGGCCATATCGTCGGCGTTGGCAGCAAGGATGGCCGTCATGCTTGCCGGGCTGCACAACTGCGCAGCCATACTGCGCAGTGCCTGTGCGCGGCTTGCACCATCAGCCAGCGCCAGCGCAGCCTTTGCCCCGCGGGCGGCTTCCAGAATTTCCTGTGTCGTCATAGGTCAAACCTCCTGTGTGGACAGTGCGGGCTGCTTGTGCCCGGCAAAGCGGGTGCCGATGGGCTTGCCCGCAGCGATATCATACAGCAGCTCCGGGTGTGCGCCGTTGGCAATGACCATATCTGCGCCGCTGCCGGTCACCATACGGGCAGCCCGCAGCTTGGTGGCCATGCCGCCGGTGCCCAGTGCCGAGCCTGCACCGTCTGCCAGTGCCATTACCTCGGAGGTGATCTCTTCCACCAGCGGGATGAGTGCCGCATCCGGGTGGGTGTGGGGGTTGGCAGTGTACAGGCCGTCAATGTCGCTCAGCAGCACCAGCAGATCGGCCTTGCAGCAGCAGGCCACAATAGCGGCCAGCGTGTCGTTATCACCAATGGAGGTGATCTCATCGGTGGCAACGCTGTCGTTTTCATTGATGATGGGCAGTGCACCCAGTTCCAGCAGGCGGGTCAAAGTGTTCTGGATGTTTACCCGGCGCTCGGTGTGCTCCACGTCCACGCCGGTAAGCAAGATCTGCGCTACCGTATGATCGTAGGCACTGAACAGCCGGTCGTAGGTGTACATCAGCTCGCACTGCCCCACGGCGGCGCAGGCCTGCTTGGTGGTGGTATCCTTGGGGCGTGCAGGCAGCGAAAGCTTGCCCACGCCCATGCCGATAGCGCCGGAGGACACCAGAATGACCTCGTGACCCTCGTTTTTCAGATCGCTCAATACCTTGACCAGTTCCTCTGCATGGCGGATGTTCAGCCGCCCGGTGGGGTATGCCAATGTGGAGGTGCCCACTTTCACAACGATGCGCATGATTCCATTAACCCTTTCCCATTTCCTTTGTTTTGTCGTATGCGGCCAGCACGGCATCCATCACCGCACCGCGCAGCCCGTGTTCTTCCAGTACCCGCACGCCCTGAATGGTGCTGCCGCCGGGGCTGCACACAGCATCCTTCAGCGCACCGGGGTGCTTGCCGCTTTCCAGCACCAGCTTTGCGCTGCCCAGCACCATCTGTGCGGCGTACTCCTGTGCCTTTGCCCGGGGCAGACCGCAGGCCACGCCGCCATCGGCCAGTGCTTCAATAAACTGGTACACCCATGCCGGGCCGCAGCCGGAAACGCAGCTGGCGGCATCGATCATGCCCTCGGCTACGGCGTCCAGTCGCCCGGCGGGAGCCATCAGCTGACAGAAAGCAGCCTCTTCCTCGGCGGTCACGTTGACGGAGCAATACTGGATCATGCCTTCGCCCACCGATGCCGGGGTGTTGGGCATGATGCGGATGACAGGGTAGTCGCCGCCCGCCATCTCCTGAATGCGTGCCACCGGCAGGCCGGCAGCCATGGTGCACAGCACGAACCGCTTGGTGCGCTCGGCAAGGATGAACCGCAGCGGCTCCAGCATGGCTTCCATCATCTGGGGCTTCACCGCCAGAAAGATCAGGTCGCAGTCCCCGGCGACCTCGGCGTTGGTAGCCGTCTGGCAGCCCAGTTCTGCGGCCAACGCTTCGGCTTTCGCCGCCGTGCGGTTAGCCAGAAATACATTCTCAGGCTCGGTAGCCTTGCACACGGCGCGGGCAATAGCACCGCCCATGTTTCCACAGCCTAAAAACCCAATGGTTTTCATCATAATAATAACCCTCCCTCGGCAGGTATGCACTGCATTAAATTCTGCTTCTTATTCATTCTAAGCAACCGCTGGGAGAAAATCAAGACTTTTGTCTTATTTTTGGCGGATATGTTGTAAAAACAGCACCGTCATGGCGGGCAGCGCACACACAAACTTCATAAAAAGATAAGAATCTTTACTTGAAATAAGGTCACATTTTGCGGTAAAATAAATCATGGGCTATCATTCACGGAAACGGCAGCGGCGTCTGCCGGGAAAGGATGGGTTTTTGTGTCACAAACGACAAAACGGGCACTGGAGGCATCTTTAAAGAAGCTGCTGCTGGAAAAGCCCCTGAACAAGATCACGATCAACGATATTACCGAGGACTGCGGCGTCAACCGCATGACCTTTTATTACCATTTCAAGGACATTTACGATCTGGTAGACTGGATCTTAGCGGAGGATGCCGCCAAGGCGATGGAGGGCCGCCGGGGCTTTGGTACATGGAGCGAAGCCTATCTGGACGTTCTGCACCAGCTGCAGGACAACAAGACCCTTGTGCTGAACGTTTACCGCTCGGTGGGCAGGGAACAGGTGGAGCAGTACCTTTATAGGCTGCTGGACCCCATCCTGAAGGACTTTGCAGACCGTGAATGCCACGATATCACCGTGCAGGACGCAGACAAGCAGTTTGTTGTCGATTTTTACAAGTATGCACTGGTGGGCATGACGCTGGAATGGATCCGCCGGGATATGAAAGGCGACCCCAAGAAGATGGTAGAGCGCGTGAGCACCATGATCCACGGAGATTTTCGCCGTGCACTGTGCCGCCTGAGCACCGGCAGCCTGAAAATAGAGGAATGAAGCGCTTTTTATCCGAGTGGCTTCAATAAAATTTTATCAAAGAGTGCGCCGTGATGGAAAAATCATCACGGCGTATTTTCTGTTTATGGCACAAAAACACGCAAAGTAGTAAGATGTGGTCAAGCAAAATAAGAATTTCCAAAGGAATCATTTCGGGAGGAAAAAGCTATGAATACATCTCTTGATAATCTGACCCACAAGATGCAGCGTGCTGCGCTTGGTAAAATAGTGGACGTGGCGCTTTCCCACGCCGAGCACGACCATGAAAAAACAATGTGCCAGCTGGTAGATGTTGCAAAGCAGTTCTACGGCAACGGCTTCAGCGATGAGACCTACGAGAACGCCAAGAAGGTGCTGACCGACCCCAATAGCAAGTGGACGAAACTCATCAACTGCGTGCTGGACCAGACCGACCCTCATGTGGCGCGCACCACCGCGCTGAATCTGGGCTACGAAGCCTTCTTCCGCGGCACCAAGACCATCCGCGAGAACCGCGTCAAGTACCAGTGCAACATTCCCTGGCTGATTTTGTTCGACCCCACCTCTGCCTGCAATATGCACTGCGTTGGCTGCTGGGCAGGCGAGTACGGCCACAAGAACAACCTCAGCTTTGAGGATATGGACAAGATCGTTACGCAGGGCAAGGAGCTGGGCGTGTACCTGTATATGCTGACCGGCGGCGAGCCGCTGGTGCGCAAGAAGGACGTGCTCAAGCTGGCGGAAAAGCACAACGATGTGCAGTTTGCCATCTACACCAACTCCACCCTCATTGACGAGCCCTTCTGTGAAGAGGTGCGGCGTCTGGGCAATATCGCCTTTATGCTGTCCATCGAGGGCACCCCGGAGACCAACGACGCCCGCCGCGGCGAGGGCCACTATGCCGCTGTTATGCACGCCATGGATCTGCTCAAGAAGTACGGCATCCTCTTCGGTACTTCCATCTGCTACACCAGCCAGAACATTGAAGCAGTCACCAACGACGCGTTCATGCGTTTCCTGTGCGAGAAGGGCGCGCATTTCGGCTTCTATTTCCACTATATGCCCGTGGGCAACGAGGCCGCACCGGAGCTGATGCCCACCCCGGAGCAGCGCAAGTACATGATCGAACGCATCCGCTATCTGCGCTCTTCCGAGTGCGATATCCCGTTCTATCCCATGGACTTCCAGAACGACGGCGAGTTCGTGGGCGGCTGCATCGCCGGCGGCCGCAACTACTTCCATATCAACTCTGCCGGTGACGCCGAGCCCTGCGTGTTCATCCACTACTCCAACGCCAACATCCACGACCAGTCTATTCTGGAAATTCTGCACAGCCCGCTGTTCATGGCTTACCACAACGGTCAGCCCTTCAACAAGAACCATCTGCGTCCCTGCCCGATGCTGGAAAACCCCGAGCTGCTGGAAAAGATGGTGCATGAGACCGGCGCCCACAGCACCGACCTGCAGTCCCCGGAAAGTGTCGAGCACCTGTGCGAGAAGTGCAAAGCTTATGCCGCCAACTGGCAGCCCACCGCCGACGAAGTGTGGTCCCACCACAAGGTCCGCGAGAGCCGGTACGAGAACTATAAGGACTGGAAGCCCTCTCAGCCGCTGGACTGAACTGAAACCTGAAAGAAAGCAATAAAATGCCCCCGCCCTGTGTTCTGACAAATGCAGGGCGGGGGTCTTGCTTTGTAAACTGGATGTTATCACTCTGGTAGTTCCATTTCATTGTTCATTTTCACAAATCCATATTTTTCATACAATGGGCGTCCCATCTCAGTTGCTTCTAATGAAATAGCTGTAATCCCCTTGCTTTTAGCATCTCTAATCAGCATATCTAATGTTTTAAAAGCAATTCCCATTCTTCGATATTCAGGATCAGTATACATATTCATGATATAAGCCTTGTTTCCGTTTGGATTGTGGTAAGTCGGCATTACTTGAAAAAAACTAACACCACCAGCCCCTACAAAACGATTTTTATCAAAAACTAAATATGCAATATGAGAGCCGTCACAAAGAGCTTTTTGATAATAATTATAGGATTGTCTTTCAACTTCACTCATATCAGTATCAGCAGAAAGTTTATTCGCTGCTCTTAATACCTCTATTCTTGTTTCTGTCAGTATATCGATATCTTCAAGCGTTGCACTCTTGTATTTTAAATTCATATCGTATTCTCCCCCACAAATTTCGGTTTGTAATTTGTAATATAATTAAAAATACCCCGCATCGGAAAGGCTCTGATGCGGGGCAGGGAAGGGTTTACTGGTTTTCAGCAGGCTGCGGTGCAGCGGGCTGTGCTGCTGCATCGTCTGCGGGGTCGCCGAACTGGTCGTGATAGCTGTTCAGCAGGGTCAGTTCCTGATTGCGCTGTAAGCCGTGGATGACCAGCTTTTTGATGACATCATAGATGACGGCAAACAGCGGCACACCCACGATCATGCCCACAAAGCCCCACAGGCCGCCAAACAGCAGGATGGCGAACAGCACCCAGAAGCTGGAAAGGCCGGTGGTGTTGCCAAGGATCTTGGGTCCGATGATGTTGCCGTCCAGCTGCTGCAAAACCAGCACGAACAGCACGAACCACAGCGCCTTGATGGGGTTCTGGATGAGGATGAGCAGGGTGGCGGGGATGGCACCGATGAAGGGGCCGAAGAAGGGGATCACGTTGGTCACACCGATGATCACCGACACCAGCAGCGCACTGGGGAACTTGAAGATCAGACAGCCGATATAGCACAGCACGCCGATGATGGCAGAGTCCATGATCTTACCGTTGATGAAGCCGCCGAACATTTTGTCTGCGTACTTCACTTCCTCGGTGATCAGCTGCGCCCAGCGGGGACGGACGATGCTGTGCAGCACCAGCTTGCCCTGCTGCACGAACCGCTTGCGGCTGGCCAGCATATACACCGCCACGATGATGCCGATGATCAGGTTTTTAGCCACCGTCACCACGTTCAGCACACCGATGGCTGCACCGCTTACGATGTTCTGCATGGAGGGCAGCAGGGTGTTCTTAAGCCATGTGTTCCATGTGTCCAGATTGGTATTCAGGGTGGCGTAGGCCGAATTGAGCAGTTCCATGATCTGTTCGTTCTTCTCAATAAACTCCAGATGGTTTGCCCAGTACATGAACTTTGAAATGTTAGCCTGCGCCGTGTAGTACAGGGTCGTCACGCTGGTGATCAGCTGCGGCACGATCATCATGACCAGTGCATACACCAGCAAAAGCCCGAACAGGATGGTGAGCGCCACGGACAGCGCGTTGATTAGACCGTTCATCTTTTCCGGGATGAAGCGGCGCAGAAAGCCTTCGATGCTGTTGCACACCGGCTTGAGCAGATAGGCAATAACGGCACCGTAGATAAAGGGCATCAGAATGCCGGTCAAGGTAGAGATAGCCGAGCCGAAGCCGTCAAAGCGGTAAATAAGGAAAAAGAAGATGATGCTCAGTGCAATGGCACCAAACCCTGCGAGCATCCCATAGAGATACGGTTTGATGTGCGGCTTTTTGTCCATCATGACAAACTCCATTCCTGCTGCGGGCAGCGGGAATACCCACAGCGCTTATTAAATTTTGTTGCTTCTGCGCCAGATATGCAGCTTGTCGGCCTCGCGGATCAGTTCCTCACGGAAATCCGGGTGTGCCACGCTGATCAGAGCCTCAGCCTTTTCCCAAGAGGTCAGGCCCTTCAGGTTCACGCAGCCATACTCGGTGCACAGGTAGTGCACATTGGCGCGGGTATCGGTGATAATGCTGCCGTTCTCCAGCGTGGGGCGGATGCGGCTTTCCAGCTTGCCGGTCTTCTTATTAAAGAAGGTGGAGGACAGGCAGATAAAGCTCTTGCCGCCCTTGGAAAGGTATGCGCCCAGCACGAAGTCCAGCTGACCGCCTGCACCGGAAATATGCTTCACACCGGCGCTCTCGGCGTTCACCTGACCAAACAGGTCGATATCCACGGCATTGTTGATGGAGATAAAGTTGTCCAGTGCGGAAATGCTGCGGATGTCGTTGGTGTAGTCCACCGGGGCAGACATACACTCCGGATTATCGTTCAGGTAATCGTACATCTTCTGGGTGCCGGCACCAAAGGCGTAGACCTGACGGCCCTTGTCCAGCTGCTTGCGGCTGCCGTTGATCTTGCCGGCCTTGGCAATATCCACAAAGGCATCCACATACATCTCGGTATGCACGCCCAGATCCTTCAAATCGCTCTGTGCGATCAGCCCGCCGATGGCGTTGGGCATACCGCCGATGCCCAGCTGCAGGCAGGCACCGTTGGGGATCTGAGGCACGATGAGGTTGGCCACCTTCAGGTCCACCTCGGTAGCGGCACCGGCAGCAGCCATCTGGCCGATGGGGGGATTTGCGCCCTCCACAATGCCGCTCACCTGAGAAACGTGTACGCAGTTTTCCATGCCGCCAAGGCAGCGCGGCATATTGGTGTTGACCTCCACGATGATCTTCTTGGCCTTTTCACACACGGCACCCAGATGCGAAGCGCTGGGGCCGAAGTTGAAGTAGCCGTGCTCGTCCATGGGGGTCACCTGAAATACTGCCACATCCACGGGGTCGCTGCTCTCGCGGTAGTAGCGGGGCAGCTCAGAGTAGCGGATGGGGGAGTAGAAGGAGAAGCCCTGCGCAATGGCTTTGCGCTCAATGCCGCCCATGTGCCAGCTGTTCCAAGTCATGTGGGCAGCGGGGTCGTCGATCTGGAAGATCTCCGGCACCCACATCAGGATGCCGCCCCGGAAGTTGACCCCCTCCAGCTCCGGCAGACGCTTTGCCAGCTCTGCATCCACAGCCACAGGGGTGTTTACAGCCCAGCCGTAGTCCACCCAGTCACCGCTTTTGACCAGAGCGGCAGCCTGCGCAGCAGTCATAAGCTTCTGTGCGTACAGTTCCTTGCAATCCATTATAAACCATCCTCTCTTAAAAACCATAAAAGAATTGTAAACAATTCTGTGCGGACAAATGATACGGCAGTTTTACGCCTGTTTTGCGGAATACACACCGTTTTGCCACATCTATAAGGTAAGCTTATAAACAGGGCAGCAGTGTGTGCTCCGCTCTGCGCAGAACAGCTCAACTTAGTTATAACATTAACAAAGTGTAGAATCAATAGTTTTGGCTAAAAAACAGCCGGTATAGCACAATGAACAGTTTTCGCGGCTTTCTGTGGGGATTGTTTGGTACGCAAAAAACAAAAAAGTTGAGAAAAAGACTTGATAAAATTTTGACGATGTGCTTTACTAATAGCGTGGGAAGCAACTGCGGAGCAGTGCGGGATGGTTCGTTTAAAATTTAACGATAAATCGCACCGCAGCAGTTACAGGTTGCACCCAAGGCTGGAAAGTGCTATCATGGCAGAACCACATCGCGCTTAGTAATTACAGCGCACAAGGAGGACACTGACCGATGGCAACAGCAGTTTATCCCGGGTCGTTCGATCCGGTCACCAAAGGACATCTTGATATCATCAAGCGCGCAGCAAAGATCAACGACCACCTCATCGTGGCGGTGCTGATCAACAGCGCCAAGCATCCGCTGTTCACAGTGGAGGAGCGGGTGGCTATGCTGCAGGAGTGCTGCAAGGGCATTCCCAATGTGACCGTGGAAAGCTTCGACGGCCTGACCGTGGAGTTCGCAAAAAAGCGTCACGCATCCGTTATGGTGCGCGGGCTGCGGGCGGTAACGGACTTTGAAAACGAGATCCAGCTCGCGCAAACGAACCACGCACTGATGCCCGGCATTGAGACCATGTTTCTTGCCACCAGCATCAAATGGAGTTATCTTTCCTCCACCATTGTAAAGGAAGCAGCGTACTACGGCAGTGACATCAGCAAGTTCGTCACACCCAATGTGGAAAAGGCCGTCAACGAAAAATACGCAAAGCTCCGGGAAAGGGAAGAGACCTGATACCGCAAAAATGCCGCAGGGCGTTTTGATAAATGGGTAACCGATAAGTAACACACATACACAATTCAGGAGGCTATTCACATGAAAAAGATCGTTATCGCATCTGCATGCCGCACCGCTATCGGCAAGTTCGGTGGCACTCTGGCCAACGTTCCCGCTGCTGAGCTGGGCTCCATCGTCATCAAGGAAGCTCTGGACCGTGCAAACGTCAAGCCCGAGCAGGTCGATCATGTTTACATGGGCTGCGTCATTCAGGCTGGTCTGGGCCAGAACGTCGCTCGTCAGGCTGCCCTGAAGGCTGGCCTGCCCATCGAGACCCCCGCCGTCACCGTTAACGTGGTCTGCGGCTCCGGTCTGAACTGCGTGAACATGGCTGCTCAGATGATCGAGGCAGGCGATGCTGATATCGTTGTTGCAGGCGGCATGGAGAACATGGATATGGCTCCCTTCGCACTGCAGAAGGCTCGCTACGGCTACCGCATGGGCGCTCCCATGGGCAAGAGCGAGATCGTGGATACCATGGTCAACGATGCACTGTGGGATGCCTGCGGCTTCAACAAGCACATGGGCATGACCGCTGAGAACGTCTGCACCAACGAGACCTACCAGAAGAAGTACGGCTACAGCCCCATCACCCGCGAGATGCTGGACGAGTTCGCATACAACAGCCAGCTGAAGGCTGACAAGGCCATCAAGGACGGCGCTTTCAAGGACGAGATCGTTCCTGTTGTCATCAAGGGCAAGAAGGGCGACACCGTGTTCGATACCGATGAGGGTCCCCGTCTGAGCGCTCCCGAGGTTCTGGCAAAGCTGAAGCCCGCCTTCACTAAGGACGGCATCGTCACCGCTGCGAACTCTTCTGCTATCAACGACGGCGCTGCTGCTCTGGTCGTTATGAGCGAGGAGAAGGCTAAGGAGCTGGGCGTGAAGCCTCTGGCAACTTGGGTCGCCGGTGCTCTGGCAGGCGTCGAGCCCGAGGTCATGGGTCTGGGCCCCATCGCTGCTACCAAGAAGGTCATGGCCAAGACCGGCATGACCGTTGCCGATATGGATCTGGTCGAGGCCAACGAGGCATTCGCAGCACAGTCCATCGCTGTCGGCGAGGCTCTGGGCTTCGATAAGGACAAGCTGAACGTCAACGGCGGCGCAATCGCTCTGGGCCACCCGGTCGGCGCTTCCGGCGCTCGTATTCTGGTCACCCTGCTGTACGCTATGAAGCACCGTGGTGCTCACAAGGGTCTGGCTACCCTGTGCATCGGCGGCGGCATGGGCTGCGCTACCATCGTTGAGATGGACTAAGCACATCTTCTCTGAATCCTGACTGAACCACAGACCCGGAGCACCGGAGGGAACCGGAGAGCCCTCCCGCGTTCCGGGGGCTGTTTTGAAAAAAACTGAACTGTATGAAATGGAGGTTTTCACAATGGCATTTGTAAAAACCGAGGTGCAGGGCGCTGTTGAGATCATTACCATCGACCGTCCCAAGGCACTGAACGCCCTGAACCCCGAGGTTCTGGCTGACCTGAAGGTTGCTTTTGAGGCAGTCGATCAGGAGACAATCCGCTGCATCGTTCTGACCGGCGAAGGTGACAAGAGCTTTGTTGCCGGTGCCGATATCGGCTCCATGAGCACTATGACCAAGGCAGAAGGCGAGGCCTTCGGCAAGCTGGGCAATGATGTGTTCCTGATGATCGAGCATTTCCCCATCCCCGTCATCGCAGCCGTCAACGGCTTTGCACTGGGCGGCGGCAACGAGCTGGCTATGAGCTGCGATTTCCGCATCTGCTCTGACAACGCTGTGTTCGGTCAGCCGGAAGTCGGTCTGGGCATCACCCCGGGCTTCGGCGGCACCCAGCGTCTGGCTCGTCTGGTCGGCATGGGCATGGCAAAGCAGCTGGTCTACTCTGCTCTGAACATCAAGGCTGACGATGCTTACCGCATTGGTCTGGTCAACGCTGTGTATCCGCAGGCTGAGCTGATGGAGAACGTCCTGAAGCTGGCCGGTAAGATCGCAAAGAACGCTCCCATTGCTGTGCGCAACTGCAAGAAGGCAATGAACGATGGCATCAGCCTGCCCATCGAGAAGGCTGTTGAGGTCGAGGAGAAGCTGTTCGGCGATTGCTTCGAGACCCACGACCAGCAGGAGGGCATGGCCTGCTTCCTGTCCCGTGAGAAACCGAAGCCCAAGGCAGTGTTCACCAACAACTAATCCATTACATAATTTTTGATATTAAAGGAGAGATTTCCTATGAAGATCGGTGTTATCGGCGCTGGCACTATGGGTCAGGGCATCGCAAAGGCATTTGCACAGGTTGAGGGCAACACCGTTGCTCTGTGCGACATCAAGCAGGAGTGGGCCGAGAATGGTCTGGCAAAGATCAAGAAGGGCTACGAGAAGCTGGTTGCCAAGGGAAAGATGACCCAGGAGAAGGCTGACGCTATCGTTGTAGCCATCACCCCGGGCCTGAAGGAAGATCTGTGCGCAGACTGCGATCTGGTCGTTGAGGCTGCTTTCGAGGATATGAAGGTCAAGCAGACCACCTTCGGCGAGCTGGATAAGATCTGCAAGCCCGAGTGCATCTTCGCTTCCAACACTTCTTCTCTGTCCATCACCGAGATCGGTAAGGGTCTGACCCGTCCCCTGATCGGTATGCACTTCTTCAACCCCGCAGACCGCATGAAGCTGATCGAGGTCATCGCCGGCTGCAACACCCCCGCCGAGACTGTTGAGAAGATCAAGGAGATCTCCGTTGCCATCGGCAAGAGCCCCGTTCAGGTCAACGAGGCTGCCGGCTTTGTGGTCAACCGCATCCTGATCCCCATGATCAACGAGGCTGCCTTCATCAAGATGGAGGGCGTTTCCGATATCGCCGGCATCGACACCGCTATGAAGCTGGGTGCTAACCACCCCATGGGACCTCTGGAACTGGGCGACTTCATTGGTCTGGACATCTGCCTGGCCATCATGGACGTGCTGTACAACGAGACCGGCGACAGCAAGTACCGTGCCTGCCCGCTGATCCGTAAGATGGTGCGCGGCGGCAACCTGGGCTGCAAGACCGGTAAGGGCTTCTACGTTTACAACGCAGACCGCACCAAGACCCCTGTTGACCAGCTGTAAGTTCTGATAAACATTTCTCCCGGCTGCGGGGAAAGCGGTCGGGAGGAATTTGTTTGCACCGGGCTATTCCGGTAAATGAAAAAAGACCTGTTAGGAGGATATAGCGATGGATTTTACTCTGTCCAAGCAGCAGCAGATGGTGCAGAAAATGTACCGCGAGTTTGCTGAGAACGAAGTCAAGCCTCTGGCAAAGAAGGTTGACGCAGAGGAATACTTCCCCAAGGAGACCGTCGAAAAGATGGGCAAGCTGGGCATGATGGGCATCTATTTCCCGACTGAGGTCGGCGGTGCAGGCGGCGATGTGCTGTCCTACGTCATGGCCGTGGAGGAGCTGAGCAAGGTCTGCGGCACCACCGGTGTCATCGTCTCTGCTCACACCAGCCTGTGCGCTGCCCCCATTTACGAGAACGGCACCCCCGAGCAGAAGGCTAAGTACCTGCCCAAGCTGTGCAGCGGCGAGTGGCTGGGCGCTTTCGGTCTGACCGAGCCGGGCGCAGGTACCGATGCACAGGGTCAGCAGACCATTGCCAAGGAAGAGGATGACTGCTGGGTGCTGAACGGCTCCAAGATCTTCATCACCAACGCTGGCTTTGCTGATGTGTTCATCGTCATCGCCGTTACCGATACCGTGCTGGATAAGCGCGGCCGTCCCACTAAGCTCTGCTCCGCCTTCATCGTGGAGCGCACCGACCCGGGCTTCTCTGTTGGTAAGGCAGAGGACAAGATGGGTATCCGCGGTTCTTCTACCTGCGAGCTGATCTTTGAGGATTGCCGCATCCCGAAGGATCGTATGCTGGGCGTGCGCGGCAAGGGCTTCCAGCTGGCTATGGCTACGCTGGACGGCGGCCGTATCGGCATCGCTTCTCAGGCTCTGGGCATCGCCGAGGGCGCTCTGGAAGAGACCGTTGCTTACGTTAAGGAGCGCAAGCAGTTCGGCCGCGCCATCGCTGCTTTCCAGAACACCCAGTTCGAACTGGCTGAGATGAAGGCTCGTGTTGAGGCTGCTAAGTATCTGGTTTATGCTGCCGCTCTGAAGAAGCAGCAGGCTATGGATGGCGCAAAGGTTCGTTACAGCGTCGAGGCTGCACAGGCTAAGCTGATCGCAGCCCGCACCGCAAGCGATGTGACCCGCCGCTGCCTGCAGCTGTTCGGTGGTTACGGCTACACCCGTGACTACCCCATCGAGCGCATGATGCGTGATGCCAAGATCACCGAGATCTACGAGGGCACCAGCGAAGTGCAGATGATGGTCATTTCCGGCGCGCTGCTGAAGTAAGGGAGGCAAGAGTTACAATGAAAGCAATTGTTTGTGTAAAGCAGGTTCCTGATACCTCCGGCAAGGTGTCCGTCAAGCCCGATGGCACTCTGGATCGTGCATCCATGGCAACCATCACCAACCCCGATGACCTGAACGCTCTGGAGGCTGCCCTGAAGCTGAAGGACGCCACCGGCTGCGAAGTCGTTGTTGTCACCATGGGTCCCCCGCCGGCAGAGGGTATGCTGCGTGAGCTGCTGGCCCGCGGCGCTGATAAGGCCGTTCTGGTCTCCGGCCGTGAGTTCGGCGGTTCCGATACCTTTGCAACCAGCCAGATCCTGGCTGCTGCCGTCAACAAGATCGGTGTTGGCCCCGAGGACGTTGTGTTCTGCGGCCGTCAGGCAATCGATGGCGACACCGCACAGGTTGGCCCCCAGATCGCTGAAAAGCTGCATCTGCCGCAGGTCACTTACGTTGCCGACATCCAGAAGGACGGCAACACCCTGACCGTGAAGCGTATGCTGGAGGACGGCTACATGATGGTCAAGGTGCAGACTCCCTGCCTGCTGACCTGCATCAAGGAGCTGAACGACCCCCGCTACATGAGCGTGAACGGCATCTTTACCTGCTACGACAAGCCCATGGAAGTGTTCGACTACAACGCACTGAAGGACGATCCGCTGATCGAGGTGGACACCATTGGCCTGAAGGGTTCTCCGACGAACGTCTTTAAGTCCTTCACTCCTCCGCAGAAGGGCGCAGGCACCATGCTGCAGGGCGACGATGTTGCCGCCCAGCTGGCTGGCATCCTGGCCAAGAAGCACCTGATCTGATGAAAGGAGCATAGGATTACAATGGCTGATTTTAACGAATACAAGGGCGTATGGGTCTTTTGCGAGCAGCGCCAGGGCGCACTGATGTCCACTGACTTCGAGCTGGTAAGCGAGGCCCGTAAGCTGGCCGACGAGCTGGGCTGCGAAGTCACCGGCCTGCTGCTGGGCGACAACGTGGAGGGCATTGCCAAGGAGCTGGGCGGCTACGGTGCCGACAAGGTTCTGGTCTGCGAGAGCCCCCTGCTGAAGGATTACACCACCGACGCATACGCAAAGGTCGTGTGCGATATGGTCAACGAGTACAAGCCTGAGGTGCTGCTGATCGGCGCTACCAACATTGGCCGCGACCTCGGCCCCCGCTGCGCAGCCCGTCTGCACACCGGCCTGACCGCTGATGCTACTCATCTGGATATCGACACTGCAAAGTACATCGACTTCCTGAAGGAGAGCTCCACCATCGACCTGTCCAAGCAGAAGTTCGATATGGAAGACCGCAACCTGAAGATGACCCGTCCCGCATTCGGCGGCCATCTGATGGCTACCATCATCTGCCCCCGCTTCCGTCCCCAGATGTCCACTGTGCGTCCCGGCGTTATGAAGAAGGCTCCCTTCGATCAGGCCAAGGCTGATGCCTGCCAGATCGTCAAGCCCGCCTTCACCCTGACCGCTGAGGACATCAAGACCGAAGTGCTGAGCGTGGAGAAGGCCGCTGAGAAGCTGGTCGACCTGATCGGCGCAGACGTCATCGTCTCCGTTGGCCGCGGTATCAGCAAGGATGTCAACAAGGGCATCGAGCTGGCCGAGCAGCTGGCAGCCGCTCTGGGCGGCGGCGTTGTGGGCGCTTCCCGTGCCGTTACCGATGCAGGCTGGATGACTGCTGACCATCAGGTCGGTCAGACCGGCAAGACCGTGCATCCCAAGATCTATGTGGCTCTGGGCATTTCCGGTGCCATCCAGCACACCGCCGGTATGCAGGATTCTGAGTGCATCATCGCCGTCAACAAGAACGAGGGTGCTCCCATCTTCGGTGTTGCTGACTACGGCATCGTGGGCGATCTGTTCAAGGTCGTGCCCGAGCTCATCAAGCAGATCGAGGCAGCAAAGGCTGCTCTGTGATCGCCTGTCCCTGAGTATAGTTCAATAGCATAGCCTGAATTGTGAGAGGCCGTTGCACAAACTTGTGCAGCGGTCTCTTTTTTGCGTTTTTAATAAAGGAGCTGTTGTGCCGGATACTGCACAGCGGCTCCAATTTGCTTTCCGTGGGATAGGAGCAGAGAAGGGAACACAGCGAAGCGCCACAAAAGCGTACACAAAGGCTCAATATGCAAAGAAATGTATATACATACTAAAAAATGCAAACTGGAACGCACTCAAGTGTCTCTGAAAGTGTGCAGAAACTGTTGCACTCGGCTGATTTTGGGGAGAAGCGCAACACAACTGTAACGTTTTCGGAGCGTTTGTTACGCTTGAGTTGCGATAAAAGTGCGGGAAAATTTAAAAATATCTGTATTTTTTCTGCAAAATAGCCTCTGAGCCTCTTGACGTCTGTGCGGTTTTGTGATACTCTTGTGACACAAGAGTTGCAGACGTGATACAGCGGAGTTGCAAATAAGTTGCAAGATCCAACATCACACTGCATAAGGCAACAGACCGGAGGCAATCTTATGAAGCGTGCAATGAGTACCGTAAAGAATATCGCAGCAGCTGCTATGACGCTGGCTGTGGTTTTTGGCTTTGCAGGCTTCAAGCCCGTCACCGCAAACGCCGCACAGGCTGCCGTGCCTGCTACCGCTTCTGTGGAAGAAGAGAACTCCTACTTTGAGGAGGACGCTTACCAGCGCAGCTTCCTGACTCTGGTCAATAACGAGCGTGCACAGGCCGGTCTGGCTCCCGTTGCTCTGGGCGACAGCAGCCACAACGCCGCTGCAATGGAGCGTGCCGAAGAGCTGGCAGTTTCTTACTCCTACGTTCGTCCCAACGGTCAGCGCGATTTCACCGTTCTGGCAGAGAACGGCATCAGCGATGTCTCCATCGGTGAGAATTACATGGCCGGCTGCTCCACCCCCGATGCCGCAATGGATCAGTGGATGGCTACCGATTTTACCCGCGAGCGTATCCTGAACGCCGATGCTACCACCGTGAGCGTTGGTTACTACGAAGGCGGCGTATACAATAACTACTGGGTGCTGATCTTCTCTTACCCCGAAAATTCTCACACTGAGGACTACCGTCAGGAAGTTCTGGATCTGGTCAATGCCCAGCGCGCAAAGTACGGTCTGACCGCTCTGGAAATGGGTGATGACGACCTGACTGCTGCTGCACAGACCCGTGCCGAGGAGATCGCCGTTGTGAACTCCCACGTCCGTCCCGACGGTTCCAAGTGCTTCACCGTCCTGAAGGACTACGGCGTCACCGATACCCCCACCGGCGAGAATGCCGCATGGGGCAGCGTTTCTCCTGAAGAGGTCGTCAACGCATGGATGAACTCCGAAGGTCATCGCGCTAACATCCTGAACCCTGAGGCTTGCAAGATGAGTGTTGGTTACTACTACAATAGTTCCAGCACTTGGGGTCATCAGTGGATCCAGATCTTTACCAAGTGATCAACTGCTTTCTTCTTATAAAAAGACTGGCGGGGCCGCAAGGCTTCGTCAGTCTTTTTATTTGCGCCCGTTTGTGTTATACTTATTTTGAGTTATTATCAGGAGGATCTAACGTGGAGGATTACCGCACCGTCCGGGGCACGGCCACCGGCGAATATGAAGAGAAAAAGAGCCGCTTTATTGCGCAGCTTTCCTTTGCCGACAGCGAGGAAGCCGCCGTTGCCTTTCTGGAGCAGGTGCGTGCAGCCAACCGCACCGCACGGCACAACGTCTATGCCTACCGCCTGCGGGCGGGCAACCGTGAGCGCTATTCTGATGACGGCGAGCCGGCCAAGACCGCCGGTACGCCCGCGCTGGAGGTGCTGCAGCATAGTGGTCTGACCGACCTGATCGTGGTGATCACCCGCTACTTTGGCGGGGTGCTGCTGGGCACCGGCGGCTTGGTGCGTGCCTACACCACCGCCACTGCCCGCGCACTGGAAAACGCCGAGGTGGTCACGGTGCGCAGCGTGGTGGAATTACAGGTGACCGTGGATTACGCCCTCTATGAGCGTGCGTCTCTGCTCATTGATGCCGCCGGGGCAAAGCAGGCACCGCCGGAGTTTACGGACCGCGTCACCCTGCGCTGGCAGATGCCGGAGCACACCGAAACCCCGCTGCTGGAGCAGCTGCGGGAGTTGACCCGGGGCAGCGCTCAGGTAACGGTGTCCGACCCGTTCTACGCACCATTTTAAAAAACAAAGTCTTTTTTGCAAACCGACACCGAACTTCCCCCTTCGACACGGCCGATGTGCTACAATTGCCGCAGCGCAGCAATTGGGATCGGCTGTGCGCAGAGGGGAGGGGAGAGGCCCGAAAAACAAAAGGAGGATCTGTATGGATGTGCGCCGGAGAACCGAGGAGATCGAGCATCTTACCTTTGCACCGTGGGCGACCTTCAGCGATGCAAGCCGCGGCCGTGCCGTACCGGAACCGCAGGACCCGCTGCGTCCGGTGTTTCAGCGGGATCGCGACCGGGTGCTGCACTGCAAGGCCTTCCGGCGTCTCAAGCAGAAAACGCAGGTGTTCCTTTCACCGGAAGGCGATTTGTACCGCACCCGGCTGACCCATACGCTGGAGGTCTCGCAGATCGCCCGCACCATCGCCCGGGGCTTGCGCCTGAACGAGGATCTGACCGAGGCCATCAGTCTTGCGCATGATCTGGGGCACACTCCCTTTGGGCACGCAGGCGAAAAGGCGCTGAATACCCTTTGCCCGGACGGCTTCCACCATTATATGCAGAGCCTGCGTGTGGTGGACCGGCTGGAAAAAGACGGTGAGGGCCTTAACCTGACGTGGGAGGTGCGCAACGGCATCGTTACCCACACCAAGGGCACATGGGCGGCTACCCCGGAGGGGCGCATCGTGCGCTTGGCAGACCAGATCGCCTTTGTCAACCACGATATCGAGGATGCCGTGCGCGCCGGTGTACTGGACGCTGCCACCCTGCCCAAGGACTGCACAGCGGTGCTGGGGCAGACCAAATCTGCCCGCATCACCACCATGATCAACAGTATCCTCACCCACAGCGAGGGGAATGTCCGCATGGGCACGGAGGAATACGAGGCATTTCTCGCTTTGCGGGACTTCATGTACGCTACCGTGTATGTGGATAAAAACGCCAAGCGCGAGGAGCAGAAGGTGGACAAGCTCATTGCCGAGCTGTACGAGTACTACCTGACCCATGTGGACCGGATGTCTAACTTCTATGTGCAGCTGGCCTATCAGGAGGGGCGGGAGCGCGCCGTCACCGACTACATCAGCGGTATGAGCGACGAGTTTGCCATCCGCACCTTTGAAGAACTGTTCGTGCCCCAAAAATGGCACGTCCTTTAAAACTGGAGAGGTCGTTTAAAACAACATGATCCCACACGAATACATCGAGGAGCTTACCCGCCGCACCGACATCGTGGAGCTGGTGGGCAGCTATGTGCAGCTCAAACGCAAGGGACGGCTGTACGGCGGTCTGTGCCCCTTTCACAGCGAAAAAACGCCGTCTTTCTATGTGTACCCGGACACCCAAAGCTTTTACTGCTTTGGCTGTCAGGCAGCCGGAGATGCCATCAGCTTTGTCAAAAAGATCAACAATATCAGCAGCGGCGAAGCCATCAAGATGCTGGCTTCCCGCGCCGGTATGCCGGAGCCGCAGGAGGACGACAAGACCGGACGCCTGCGCAGCCGGGTGCTTTCCATGAACAAGGAAGCCGCCCGCTTCTTCCACGCCTGCCTGAACTCTACCGTGGAGGAGGCGCGGCAGGCGCGCGCTTACTGGCGGCGACGCGGGCTGGACGATAAGACCATCGTCCGGTTCGGGCTGGGCTATGCCCCCAATGACGGGCAGGCGCTGTACCAGTACCTGCGGGATAAGGGCTACAACCAGCAGGAACTGGATGCCAGCGGCCTGTTTAAGCGCAGCCAGTCCGGGCGCATCTACTGCCTGTTCTGGAAGCGGGTCATGACCCCCATCTTTGACCTGCGCGGCAATATCATTGCCTTTGGCGGGCGCGTGATGGACGACTCCAAGCCCAAATACGTCAACAGCCCGGAAACGCTGGTCTACCATAAATCTGAGACGGTGTTTGCCATGCAAATCGCAAAACGCAGCGCCTCCCGGCGGTTCGTGCTGTGCGAGGGCTACATGGACGTCATCAGTATGCAGCAGGCGGGTATCGACACCGCCGTCTGCGCTTGCGGCACTGCGCTGACCCCCGGGCAGGTGCGCATCATCAGCGAGTATGCCGACGAGGTCATTCTGAGCTACGACTCGGACGAGGCCGGCCAGAAAGCGACCCTGCGCTCGCTGGAGCTGTTCCGCAACAGCCCGGTAAAGGTGGGCGTTTTGCAGATCCCCGGCGCAAAGGACCCGGACGAGTACATCAAAAAATACGGCCCGGAGCGTTTTCAGGCGCTTCTGGACGGGGTGGGCAACGCGCTGGATTTCCGGCTCAAGCGCCTGCGGGATCAGTACGATCTTTCACAGGATGCGCAGCGGCTGCAATATGTAAAGGAAGCCGTGGAGATGCTGGCCGAGCGCTCTAACCCCACCGAGCAGGAGGTGTACGCCGGGCGGCTGGCAGAGGAGACCAACATCTCCAAAACCGCCATTCTGGCGCAGCTGGGCACCGCAGCAAAGCGGGCGGGCGGCAAGTACCGCCGGGAGAAAAACCGCGAGCTGCTGCGCTCCGGCGAGATGGATCAGATCAAGGTGCCATACAGCGCAGGCGGCAGTCAGGCGCTGGGCATTGCCAGCGCCCAGCAGCGGCTGCTGGCAGCCATCCTGCGGGAGCCGCGCTATCTGGAACTGGCCAAACAGCAGCTGACGACGGATCAATTCATCCAGCCGCAGCAGAAGGAACTATATGAAGCAATGCTCAATTGCAGCCGGGAGGGCGTGGAGCTCAGCCTGACGGCGCTGCGGGCATTTGCAAGCGAAGAAGCATTGAATGAACTGAGCCGGCTTGCGGCACAATACAGCGATGTGAACTGCACCCCGGACGATATCCGTCTGTATCTGGACAGGATCGCCCGGGGAATGCCGGTTGCAAGCAAAGCTGCTGCAATGTCCGGCGATGAGATCACACAGTATCTTCAGTCGATGCGCGAAAAAAAGCAGGGGACGCTGCCCGAACAAGACTGATCCCTGTTTTCCCTCCGGCTGGAGCTGGAGAGAAAAGGAGCAGGAATCATGCAGAAATTGTCGCAAACGGAAGAACTGGCCCGCAGCCTTGCCGCAAAGGCTCACCGTCACACCCTGACCCCGGAGCAGATCAGCCGCGCCATGGAGGAAACGGATTTCGATGTTGCTCAGCTGGATGAACTCTACGCTGCACTGGAGCAGCGGGGCGTCCATCTGGCAGAGGAGGAACCTGCCGAACTGCCTGTACTGGATGATGCCCAGATCGGCAGGCTGGAAAATGAGCTTTCCTCGGAGGGTGTGGCACTGGATGACCCGGTCAAGACCTATTTAAAGGAGATCGGCCGGGTGCCGCTGCTGACCGCGGGGCAGGAGATGGAGCTGGCAAAGGCTGCCCGGGCAGGGGATGCGGATGCGCGCCGCGCGTTGAGCGAGGCGAATCTGCGGCTGGTGGTGTCGGTGGCAAAGCGCTACGCCGGGCGGGGACTGCCTTTTCTGGATCTCATTCAGGAAGGCAACCTCGGTCTGATGAAGGCGGCTGAAAAGTTTGAACCGGAGCGAGGGTTCAAGTTCTCCACCTATGCAACGTGGTGGATCCGTCAGTCCATCACCCGCGCCATTGCGGATCAGGGACGCACCATCCGTATCCCGGTGCATCTGGTGGAGAGTATCAACCGGGTCAAGAAAACGGCGGGCGACCTGCTGCACAAGAATGGGCGGGAGCCCACCGTGGAGGAGATCGCCGCCGTACTGGAACTGGAGCCGGACAAGGTGCGGGAGCTGCTGCAATTATCGCAGGAGCCCATCAGTCTGGAAACGCCGGTGGGGGAGGAAGAGGACGCCCATCTGGAGGACTTCATTCAGGACGAGGATGCCGGTGTCCCGGTGGATGAAGCCGGGCGTCAGCTGCTGCGGCGGGAGTTGCTGCATGTCCTTAAAAGCCTGACGCCCCGGGAGGAGCGGGTCATCACCCTGCGCTTTGGTCTGGAGGACGGCCGTGCCCGCACACTGGAAGAGCTGGGCAAGGAGTTCAACGTGACCCGGGAGCGGGTGCGGCAGATCGAAGCAAAGGCGCTGCGCAAGCTGCGCCACCCCAGCCGCGCAAAGCTGCTGCGGGATTATCTGGATGAGTGAACAACATATAATTAAAGGACGAGACTGCTGCACAGCATTTTGTGCGGCGGTCTCTTTTTTGCGGCAGGGAAACGCAAAAGTCACACTTCTGGGCGCAAGAGCAAAGATAGACAAATTGCACAAGGGCGTTATGAACAGGAACGTGCAAAATAAAAAAATCAAGTACTTGGCAAGCGAACGGCTACACGCTGCCGGGCGTGCGAAAACAAAACGAAAATTAAATTTATTTCGGCAAAAAACTGAAAAATGGCTTGACAACAGGGGTTTTCGGGTGTATACTGCGTTAGTATCACATAATGGACTAGTGCGCCAAAAAAGGAACTGCGATGGCTGCCGCTTGAGGGGTCGACTCCAAAAGTTTGTGCAAAACGCCGGAACGTTCCACAGGACGCGGGTCGAATTATGTGTGTCTGCTCAAATTTGACCTGCGTATACGACATCCCGTAGAATATAAAAGTAAGGAGTGGTTGATTTTATGATGAAAGTCAAGCCCGTAAAGCTCGGCAAAACCGAGCGCATGAGCTTCTCCCACATCGACGAAGTCATCAGTATGCCGAACCTGATCGAGGTGCAGAAGAACTCGTATCAGTGGTTCCTGGATGAAGGCCTGAAGGAGGTCTTCCACGATATCGGCACCATTGAGGACTACACCGGCAATCTGGCACTGAGCTTTGTGGACTTCCGGCTGGATAAGGAGCCGAAGTACAGCATCAAGGAGTGCAAGGAGCGCGACGTTACCTTTGCAGCCCCCCTGCGCGTCACCGCCCGTCTGCTGAACAAGGAGACCGGCGAGGTGAAGGATCAGGAAATCTTCATGGGTGACTTCCCCCTGATGACCGACGCAGGCACCTTTGTTATCAACGGCGCCGAGCGTGCGATCGTCAGCCAGCTGGTCCGCTCTCCCGGTGTGTTCTACGGCCATGCCAAGGATAAGGTCGGCAACGACCTGTACAGCGCCACCATGAACCCCAACCGCGGTGCATGGCTGGAGTACGAGACCGATGCCGCCAACGTGTTCTATGTCCGTATCGATAAGAACCGTAAGCTGCCCGTCACCGTGCTGTGCCGTGCACTGGGTCTGTCCTCCAACGAGGATATCCTGAACTACTTCGGCGAGGACGAGCGCATTCTGGCCACGCTGGAAAAGGATACCACCAAGAACCGCGAGGAGGGCCTGCTGGAAGTTTACCGCAAGCTGCGCCCCGGCGAGCCTCCCACGGTGGAGTCCGCTACCAGCCAGATCGATATGCTGTTCTTCGATCCGCGCCGGTACGACCTGTCCCGCTTCGGCCGCTATAAGATGAATAAAAAGCTGTCTCTGGCACGCCGCATCATGAACCATGTGGCTGCAGAGAACGTGGTGGATCCCTTCACCGGCGAGATCCTTGTCGAGGCCGACAAGAAGATCGACCGCAAGCTGGCCGAGCAGATCGATGCAGCCGGCGTGGATCTGGTCGTGCTGAAGATCGATGATCCCATGAAGGATCAGCCCCACAAGGTCAAGGTCATCACCAACGGCTGCGTGGACGCACAGGCCATCATCGACAACTACTACCCCGCATTCAAGGGCGTGGATGTCAAGGAGTGCGGCATCAACGAGCGCTGCTGCCTCAAGGAGCTGCGCAAGATCCTTGATAACGCCTCCAGCGCCGAGGAGGTCATGGAGAGCCTGAAGAAGGATCACGACCTGCTCATCGGCCGTACCGTCACCATCGACGATATCCTGTCCTCCATCAACTACCTGAACGGTCTGGGCTACGGCATCGGCACCACCGATGATATCGACCATCTGGGCAACCGCCGTATCCGCAGCGTGGGCGAACTGCTGCAGAACCAGTTCCGCATCGGCTTCTCCCGCATGGAGCGCGTCATCCGTGAGCGCATGACCCTGCAGAGCCAGGATCAGAGCGTCATCACTCCGCAGGCACTGATCAACATCCGTCCTGTGGTGGCAGCCATCAAGGAGTTCTTCGGCTCCTCTCCGCTGTCTCAGTTCATGGACCAGAATAACCCTCTGGCTGAGCTGACCCACAAGCGCCGTCTGTCTGCTCTGGGCCCCGGTGGTTTGAGCCGTGACCGCGCAGGCTTCGAAGTCCGCGACGTTCACTACAGCCACTACGGCCGTATGTGCCCCATTGAGACCCCTGAAGGCCCCAACATCGGTCTGATCTCCTATCTGGCATCCTACGCCAAGATCAACGAGTACGGCTTCGTGGAGGCTCCCTACCGCAAGGTCAAGAAGGTCTACGACGAGAACAACAACCTCATTGAGCAGGTCGTCACCGACGAGGTGGAGTATATGACCGCCGATGTGGAGGACGAGTACGTTGTGGCACAGGCTAACGAGCCGCTGGACGAAGGCAAGCACTTCATCCGTCCCCGCGTGTCTGCCCGCCGCCGCGATGAGATCCTGGAAATCGACGCAGAGAAGGTCGATTACATGGACGTTTCTCCGCGAATGATGGTCTCTGTTGCTACCGCCTGCATCCCCTTCCTGGAGAACGATGACTGTAACCGTGCTCTGATGGGCTCTAACATGCAGCGTCAGGCAGTGCCTCTGATGGTCACCCAGCAGCCCATTGTTGCTACCGGTATGGAGTACAAGGCTGCTACCGACTCCGGCACCGCTGTGCTGGCCAAGAGCAACGGCGTTGTGGAAAAGGCCGATGCCGACCACATTGTGGTGCGCAACGAGCAGGGCGCACTGGAGGAGTACTCTCTGATCAAGTTTGCCCGCTCCAACGCAGGCACCTGCATCAACCAGCGCCCCATCGTGGAAGTGGGCGAGACCGTCACCGCCGGTCAGGTGCTGGCCGATGGCCCCGCAATGCGCAACGGCGAGATCTCTCTGGGTAAGAACGCCCTGATCGGCTTCATGACCTGGGAGGGCTACAACTACGAGGACGCCGTTCTGCTGAACGAGAAGATCGTGCGCGAGGACGTGTACACCTCCATCCACATCGAGGAGTACGAGACCGAGAGCCGCGATACCAAGCTGGGACCCGAGGAGATCACCCGTGACATCCCCAACGTTTCTGAGGATGCCCTGAAGGATCTGGACGAGCGCGGCATCATCCGCATCGGCGCCGAGGTCAAGAGCGGCGACATTCTGGTCGGTAAGGTCACCCCGAAGGGCGAGACCGAGCTGACTGCCGAGGAGCGCCTGCTGCGCGCCATCTTCGGCGAGAAGGCCCGCGAGGTGCGCGACACCTCCCTGCGTGTGCCCCACGGCGCATACGGCATCATTGTGGATGTCAAGGTCTTTACCCCGGAGAACAGCGATGAGCTGCAGCCCGGTGTGCGCGAGGTCGTCCGCTGCTATATCGCCCAGAAGCGTAAAATCAGCGTCGGCGATAAGATGGCAGGCCGTCACGGTAACAAGGGTGTCGTTTCCCGCATCCTGCCGCAGGAGGATATGCCCTACCTGCCCGATGGCACTCCGCTGGATATCGTGCTGAACCCGCTGGGCGTGCCTTCCCGTATGAACATCGGTCAGGTGCTGGAAGTCAACCTCGGCTACGCTGCCAAGGCCTGCGGTATCAAGGTCATGACCCCTGTCTTTGACTCTGCTCGTGAGAACGACATCGGCGATACCTTTGATACCGCCCGCGAGATGTGGCACGGCGAGAATGCTCCCGCATATCCCACCAAGCTCCCCAAGATCATGGGCGAGAAGGGCCACATCATCGACTTCTCCAAGATCGAGCTGGATCGTGACGGCAAGACCACCGTTTACGATGGCCGTACCGGTGAAAAGTTCGATAACCGCGTTACCGTTGGTTATATGTACTACCTCAAGCTGCATCACCTGGTCGATGATAAGATCCACGCCCGTTCCACCGGCCCCTACTCTCTGGTCACCCAGCAGCCTCTGGGCGGCAAGGCTCAGTTCGGCGGTCAGCGCTTCGGCGAGATGGAGGTCTGGGCACTGGAAGCTTACGGTGCCGCTTACACCCTGCAGGAGATCCTGACTGTCAAGTCCGATGACGTGGAGGGCCGTGTCAAGACCTACGAAGCCATCGTCAAGGGCGAGCCCATCCCGCAGCCCGGCATCCCCGAGTCCTTCCGCGTTATGCTGAAGGAACTGCAGTCTCTGGGTATGGACGTGATCGTGCAGGATAAGGACGGCAACGAGATCGACATGCGCCAGAACTTCGACGACGAAGAGACCGGCTTTGATATGCGTGATGTTGCCGGCACCGAGACTGTGGTGCAGGAGAGCGAGCTGACTGACTACAACATCAAGGACGCCGATGCAGGTTTCGATGATCCTTCTGTGCTGGAGGACGATAACTCCGGTGCCGAGGCTCCGGCTGCTTCTGACGAAGTAGATTTCTGATCTGGATACACAACACAGCCTTCCCCCTTGGCTGCGTGCTGCGGCAGGGGAGAAGCGCCTGTGATCCTACAACAGAAAAGCCGCCTGTATCATCGAAACAACTAGAGATTAAGAAAGGGTTCGTTTCATGGAAAACAACGTTTTCGATTCCATTAAAATCGGCCTTGCCTCCCCGGAGCAGATCCGCGCTTGGAGCTACGGCGAGGTCAAAAAGCCCGAAACCATCAACTACCGCACCCTGAAGCCGGAGCGTGACGGCCTGTACTGCGAGCGCATTTTTGGACCTACCAAGGACTGGGAGTGCCACTGCGGTAAGTACAAACGCATCCGTTACAAGGGTAAGGTGTGTGATCGCTGCGGCGTCGAGGTCACCAAGGCCAAGGTCCGCCGCGAGCGTATGGGCCACATCGAGCTGGCCGCTCCTGTGAGCCACATCTGGTACTTCAAGGGCATTCCCAGCCGCATCGGCCTGATGCTGGACATCAGCCCCCGCCTGCTGGAAAAGGTGCTGTACTTTGCAAGCTATATCGTCACCGATCCCGGTCTGACCCCGCTGGATAAAAAGCAGCTGCTGACCGAGAAGGAATACCGCGAAATGTGCGATCGCTACGGCGACGAGTTCGAGGCTGCCATGGGCGCCGAGGCTGTCCAGACCCTGCTGAAGGAGATCGATCTGGATCAGCTGAGTGCTGAGCTGACCGCCGAGGTGGAGAAGTCCTCCGGCCAGAAGCGCGTGCGCATCCTCAAGCGTCTGGAAGTTGTCGAGGCCTTCCGCATCTCCGGCAACCGCCCCGAGTGGATGGTCATGGACGTGCTGCCCGTGCTGCCGCCTGACCTGCGCCCCATGGTCCAGCTGGACGGCGGCCGCTTTGCCACCTCCGACCTGAACGACCTGTACCGCCGCGTCATCAACCGCAACAACCGTCTGCGCCGTCTGCTGGAGCTGGGTGCTCCCGACATCATCGTGCGCAACGAGAAGCGTATGCTGCAGGAGGCTGTGGACAGCCTGATCGATAACGGCCGCCGCGGCCGTCCGGTCACCGGTCCCAACAACCGTGCACTGAAGAGCCTTTCCGATCTGCTGAAGGGCAAGCAGGGCCGCTTCCGTCAGAACCTGCTGGGCAAGCGTGTTGACTACTCCGGCCGTTCCGTTATCGTCGTCGGCCCCGAGCTGAAGATGGATCAGTGCGGTCTGCCCAAGGAGATGGCTCTGGAGCTGTTCAAGCCATTTGTCATGAAGGATCTGGTGGAGAAGGGCATTGCCAACAACATCAAGTCCGCCCGTAAGATGGTCGAGCGCGCAAAGCCCGAAGTCTGGGACAGCCTCGAGACCGTCATCAAGGGTCACCCCGTGCTGCTGAACCGTGCACCTACCCTGCACCGTCTGGGCATTCAGGCCTTCAACCCCGTGCTGGTGGAAGGCCGTGCCGTCAAGCTGCACCCGCTGGCTTGTACCGCATTCAACGCCGACTTCGATGGCGACCAGATGGCAGTCCATCTGCCTCTGAGTGAGGATGCCTGCCGTGAGGCTAAGATGCTGATGCTGGCTTCCGGCAACCTGCTGAAGCCCTCTGACGGCGCACCTGTTACCGTGCCTACGCAGGATATGATCCTGGGCAGCTACTACCTGACCACCGTCCGCGAGAACGACGAGGGCGCAGGCAAGGTGTTCCGTGATGAGAACGAGGTTCTGATGGCTTACGCCGAGCACGTCATCACTCTGCACGCACCCATCAAGGTGCGCCGCACCATGACCATTGACGGCGTGGAGCGCACCGGTCTGGTGGATGCCACCGCCGGCCGCATCATCTTCAACAATCCCATCCCCCAGAATCTGGGCTATGTGGATCGTACCGACCCCGAGCATTGGCTGGAGTACGAGGTCAGCTTCCGCGTGACCAAAAAGACCCTGCCCGAGATCATCTCCCGCTGCATGACCCGCAACGGCACCCGCAAGTGTGCTAAGATGCTGGATGCCATCAAGGCACAGGGCTACAAGTACTCCACCCTGTCCGCTATCTCCGTGGCTGTGTGCGATGCTGTGATCCCGCCCCAGAAGCAGGAGCTGATCGCCGAGGCCGATAAGGAGATCGCCAAGGTCGGCAAGCTGTTCAACCGTGGTCTGATCTCGGATAACGAGCGTTACAATAAGACCATTGATATCTGGCAGAAGACCACCGATAAGGTCTCTAAGGCTCTGGCAGACAACCTGCCCAAGGACAACGAGATCTATATGATGGCAGACTCCGGTGCTCGTGGTTCTATGAACCAGATCAAGCAGCTGGCCGGTATGCGCGGCCTGCTGGCAAACACCGCCGGTCACACCATCGAGATGCCCATTCGTGCTAACTACCGCGAAGGTCTGAACATTCTGGAATATTTCGTTTCTGCCCGTGGTGCTCGTAAGGGTCTGGCTGATACCGCTCTGCGTACCGCCGACTCCGGTTACCTGACCCGCCGCATGGTCGATGTTTCTCAGGACGTCATCGTCCGCGAGATCGACTGCGGCACCACCGATGGCCTGTGGGTCTCTGAGATCCACGAGGGCAAGGAGAAGATCGAGAGCTTCCGCGAGCGTCTGATCGGCCGTTTTGCCGTGGGCGATGTGGTCAACCCCATCACCGGCAAGGTCATCGTGCCCGAGGGCAAGATGATCGACCTGTACGATGCCAATGAGATCGAGGCAGCCGGTATCACCCGCCTGAAGATCCGCAGCCTGCTGACCTGCCGTGCAAAGACCGGCGTCTGCGCACGCTGCTACGGTTCTGATATGGCTAACGGCGAGCCGGTCCGTCTGGGCGAGTCTGTCGGTGTTATCGCCGCAGAGTCCATCGGCGAGCCCGGTACTCAGCTGACCATGCGTACCTTCCATACCGGCGGTATCGCATCTGCCGAGGATATTACACAGGGTCTGCCCCGTGTTGAGGAGCTGTTCGAGAGCCGCCGTCCCAAGAGCATGGCCATCATGAGCGAGATCTCCGGTGTGGTCTCTCAGGACGACACCAAGAAGAACGTGGTCATCAAGGTCACCGGCAAGGACGAGAACGGCGCAGAGGAAGTCAAGAGCTACTCCATCCCGTTCACTCAGCATTCCCGCGTGATGCCCGGCGACCGTGTGGAGAAGGGCGACATCATCACCCGCGAGGGCGTGCTGTACCCGCAGGATATTCTGGCCATCAAGGGTCTGGAGGACGTGCAGAACTACCTGATCAACGAGGTCCAGAAGGTCTACCGCCTGCAGGGCGTTGAGATCAACGATAAGCATATCGAGGTCATCGTCCGTCAGATGTGCCGCAAGGTGCGCGTGACCGACTCCGGCTCCTCCAACCTGATCGGCGGTGCTCTGGCAAGCCGTCTGGAGGTGGAGAACATCAATGCTGATCTGCAGAAGCGCATTGATGCAGGTGAAGAGGGCCTGAAGCTGGTGGAGTACCAGCAGGTGCTGCTGGGCATCACCAAGGCTGCTCTGGCTAACGACTCCTTCCTGTCTGCCGCATCCTTCCAGGAGACCACCCGCGTGCTGACCGAAGCTGCCATCAAGGGCAAGGTCGATCCGCTGTCCGGTCTGAAGGAGAACGTTATCATCGGTAAGCTGATCCCCGCCGGTACCGGTCTGCCGGAGGTGCGTGAGGATCTGAAGAACCGTGAGGCTGAGCGCGACGCCGAGGTCGCAGCCGAACTGGCTGCCGCCGCACAGTAAGCGCAGCATCCGTCAGGATCTGATCCGTTAAACAAAACCGCTCCGTGGGCGAAAGCCTGCGGGGCGTTTTTTTGTGTGTCAAGAGCGGCGCAGCAGGGGAGGGAAAAGGCACTTTTTCTGCCCAAAACTGCCCAAAAGAAAAAATCTGGAATAAATACAAAAAAATTTGCAAAAACTGTTGACATCCGGCTGCAAAGCGGGTATTATATAACTGTTGCGCGTCCCTCATGGGGATAGTGCGGCAAAAAAGTCGGAAAATGCTTCCGATGTTCATCATTAAGAAAGGAGAAACAAAATGCCTACTTTTAACCAGCTTGTACGCAAAGGCCGTGAGGTCCTGACTACCAAGAGCACCGCTCCCGCTCTGCAGAAGACTTATAACTCTCAGAAGAAGCAGTACTCTGATCTGAGCAGCCCCCAGAAGCGTGGTGTCTGCACTGCAGTTCGTACCATGACCCCCAAGAAGCCTAACTCTGCTCTGCGTAAGGTTGCTCGTGTCCGCCTCACGAATGGTATCGAGGTCACCTCTTACATTCCCGGTATCGGCCATAACCTGCAGGAGCACTCCGTCGTGCTGATCCGTGGCGGCCGTGTTAAGGACCTGCCCGGTGTGCGTTACCACATCATCCGTGGTACCCTGGATACTCAGGGTGTGGCAGGCCGTAATCAGGCCCGCTCCAAGTACGGCGCAAAGCGTCCTAAGGCCGGTGCTGCAAAGAAGTAATTGAGGACAACCGCCATAAACGGCTTTCCTTTATATAAATAACAAGTCCGCTTAAAAGCGGAGGGTAACGGTTTATGTAAGGTCAGCTCTTTGTGACACAACGGGAGTTTTATTACTTTCGAGTACCGATGATATCATTCTGTGAAGGAGGGAAGAAAGATGCCTAGAAGAGGTAACATTGCTAAGCGCGATGTCTTAGCTGATCCTATTTACAATTCCAAGATGGTCACCCGCCTGGTCAACAGCGTCATGCTGGATGGCAAGAAGGGCGTCGCTCAGAAGATCGTTTACGAAGCTTTCTCCATGATTCAGGAAAAGACCGGCAACGATCCTCTGGAGACTTTCGAGAAGGCGATGGAGAACATCATGCCCAGCCTCGAGTGCAAGACCCGCCGTGTTGGTGGCGCTAACTACCAGGTTCCCCTGGAGGTCAGCCCCGCTCGCCGCGAGACTCTGGGTCTGCGCTGGCTGACTGCCTACAGCCGCAGCCGTGGTGAGAAGACCATGGCACAGCGTCTGGCTGCTGAGATCATGGATGCTGCCAACAACACTGGTAACGCCGTGAAGAAGCGTGAGGACACTCACAAGATGGCAGAAGCTAACAAGGCTTTCGCACATTTCCGTTATTGATCTGTTCTGTAGGAGGTTAATTTCATGGCTACACCCAGAGAAGTTTCTCTTCAGATGACGAGAAATATCGGCATTATGGCCCATATCGATGCTGGTAAGACTACGACTACCGAGCGTATTCTGTACTACACCGGCATCAACCACAAGATCGGCGAAGTTCATGATGGCGGCGCTACCATGGACTGGATGGTTCAGGAGCAGGAGCGTGGTATCACCATTACTTCTGCTGCTACCACCTGCTACTGGAGCCACTCTGAGACCCAGAAGGATCCGGTCGCATTCAAGAAGAACCGTCACCGCATCAACATCATCGACACCCCGGGCCACGTGGACTTCACTGTTGAGGTTCAGCGTTCTCTGCGCGTGCTGGACGGTTCTGTGACCGTTCTGGCTGCTAAGGGCGGTGTCGAGCCCCAGTCTGAGACCGTTTGGCGTCAGGCTGACGAGTACAAGGTTCCCCGTATGGTCTACGTCAACAAGATGGATACCATGGGTGCCGACTTCTTCCGCTGCATCAAGATGCTGCATGATCGTCTGCACGCTAACGGCGTAGCGATCCAGCTGCCTATCGGTCAGGAGGATACCTTCCGTGGTATCGTTGACCTGGTTGATATGAACGCTGAGGTCTACTACGACGACATGGGCAACGACATGCGCACCGAGCCTATCCCCGAGGATATGGTCGAGCAGGCTGAAGAGTACCGTAACATTCTGGTCGAGGCTGTTGCCGAGAACGACGAAGAGCTGATGGAGAAGTACCTCGAGGGTGAGGAGATCACCCGTGAGGAACTGAAGGCTGCTATCCGCAAGGAGACCATTGCAAATACTCTGGTTCCCGTTGTCTGTGGTTCTTCCTATAAGAACCGCGGCGTGCAGAAGCTGCTGGACGCTATCGTTGACTATATGCCCGCACCTACCGATGTCGAGGACATCAAGGGTGTGAATCCTGAGACCGAAGAGCAGGAGACCCGTCC
>CAKSYT010000008.1 GCA_934524985.1 uncultured Faecalibacterium sp.
GTGATGCTCACATCTGCATCCACAGCGTACTCCGTGTTCTTTTCGCCCATGGTCACAGTGTACTTCTTGGGAGCGTTCTCGGTGTACTGCGGGGTCAGGGTGACATTGTTTGCGGGCATCTTGAAGGTGATGGTCTCGCTGGTGGTGTCCACATCAGCGGGCAGACCAGTCACTTCCCAACCAGTGAAGGTGTAACCATCCTTCTCGGGTGCGGTGATGCTCACATCTGCATCCACAGCGTACTCCGTGTTCTTTTCGCCCATGGTCACAGTGTACTTCTTGGGAGCGTTTGCGATATACTTCGCGTTCAGCGTAACCTTGTTTGCGGGCATCTTGAAGGTAACGGTCGCACCGTCGATGTTCGCATTAGCAGGCAGACCGGTTGCCGTCCAACCAGTGAAGGTGTAGCCGTCCCTCTCGGGTGCGGTGGCAACGAGTTCTGTGCCCGCAGGCACAGCCGTCAGGTCGGCAACAGCGCTGCCGTCCTTCAAAGTGACCTGTGCATTGGTGACCTCGAGTTTGTTCGTAGGAGTAACGAACACCGCCGTCAGATTCACATCATGGTCGGGCATGGTGAACTCCACCACGCGCGCGGTGCTCTGCTCCTCGGTCAGCTCCAGACCAGTCCAGCACTTGAACACGTTGGTCTCGGTGTCCTCGTATGCGATAGCCTTGAGTTTTGTACCCACAGGCACAGCCTTCAGGTCGGCAACATCGCTGCCATCCTTCAGGAAAATCTGTGCGTTGAATACCTTGAGTGCATGGGTCTTGGTTTCGGGATCGGGATCAGGCGTCGAGTCCTTGTCATATCTCGCGGAGATCGTCACATCGTTTGCGGGCATCGTGAAAGTGATAGTATCGCCGTTGATATTCACCGCATCAGCGGCCAGACCCGCCTTAATCTCCCAGTGGTTGAAGGTGAAGCCCTCCAGCTTCCGTGCGGTAAGAGTAACTTCCTCACCAACAGTACGCTGTTCTGGCTTCCCGTTCACGGTCAGGGTGTAGGTGTTCTCGGTGTACTGCGGGGTCAGGGTGACATTGTTTGCGGGCATCTTGAAGGTAATGGTCGCTTTGGTGGTGTCCACATCAGCGGGCAGACCGGTCACTTTCCAACCGGTGAAGGTCTTGCCTTCCACCGGCTGTGCAATAACCGTAACGTCCTCATCAAAGACACGCTGTTCGTTCACGCCGTCCACGGTCAGAGTGTAGGTGTTCTTCTCGTACTGCGGGGTCAGCGTAACGTTGCTTGCGGGCATCGTGAAGTTGATGGTCTCGCTGGTGGTGTCCGTACCCTCGGGCACGCCATCTACCTCCCAACCGGTGAAGGTGCAGCCTTCCTTCTCGGGTGCGGTAAATGTGACTTCCTTACCAAATGCACGGCGTTCTTCCTTCCCGTCCACGGTCAGGGTGTAGAAGATCGGCTCATAGTGGTTCGTCACCCGCACGTCATTGCTGGGCATGAAGAACTGGAGTTCGATCTGCGTGCCGGTATCGGTGATGGTATACGCATCCTCTGCCAGACCTTCGATCTTCCAGATGACGTTATTGCCTTCCTTCTTGTCAACGCCAAGGGTAATCGGAGCGCCCACTTCGCACTCCTTACCTTCCTGAGTATTCCAGTAGTAGCAATACTTCGGCTTGGTCGGCTCGGGCACATCATAGGTGCCTACCTTGTCGGTGGTAACAGCCTCATAGTTATCATCCGCAGTTACCCGGACGTACACATCGTAGCTGCCGGGGGCGGTAGGAACCGTTTCGCTTTGGTCGGTGCCGTACAGCAGGGTCATATCCGGGTCAGCATCATAATAATTTTTGTCGGTGTTGTAGGTCACCGTGTTCTTGGTGGCATCGTAGGTAAAGTCCTTAGCCACAGGCGTGTAGCGGAAAGTATACTCACCCAGATCAATGGAGCCGGGCTTGTACTTAGCGCCCTCTTTTGCAGTGACGGTTACCTGATAACGGCCATACGCACCAATATCGGGGTCCCGGTTGATATAGGTCTTGCCCTTGTTTACACCGGTAAGGCCCTTGTACTCAAGCGTAAGCTCGCCAACGCCGTCTGCCTTCGTGCAGACCAGCGTGTAGGTGTAGTCCCCGTTCCCGATGGGCTTAAAGTCCTCTCTGGTAAAGCCCTCAAAGGGCAGCTTTTCACTGTCCGCGACAGTATAGGTGCCTACCTGATAAATTCTGTAACTATCATCGGAGTAGGCGTCAGCAATGTAGTTCTTACCCGCCGTCACCTTGACGTACACATCGTAGCTGCCGGGGGCGGTGGGAACAGTTTCGCTTTGGTCGGTGCCGTACAGCAGGGTCATCTGCGGGTCGGCATCGTAATAATTTTCGCCTTTGTATTCCACCGTGTTCTTGGCGGCATCGTAGGCAAAGTCCTCAACTACGGGCGTGTAGCGGATAGAATCCTCAACCACAACAATAGAACCGGCCTTGTACTTTTTGCCTTCCTTTGCAACGATGGATCCCTGATAGCGGCCATACACATCCTCACCGGGTTCCCGGTTGATAAAGGTCTTGCCTTTGTTTACACCGGTAAGGCACTCAAGCTTAGTCGAGAGCTCGCCAACACCGTCTGCCGTCTTGCAAACCAGCGTGTAGTTGCCGTCATCGTCCATATCGATGTCAAAGTCATCCTGCGTAAAGCCCTCAAAGGGCAGCTTTTCAGCTACGGTGTAGCCATCAGGCAGCGGGTCATTGCTGCCATCGTAGTATCGGCTACCCTCCACCACAAGCCAGACGTAGTAGGTACCTACCTTGGTGGGCACCGTTTCCGTAGCAGTCGAAAAGTCATTTGTAGCGCTGTACTTAAGGGTAGCCTGCGGAGCCGCATCGCCGAAATACTTCGGGCCGGTATAGATTGCCGTACCGGCATCGAGGTCAAGGCGGAAGTCCGCGCTTGTCGGCTTGTACGGCCGTGTACCCTCATCGATCTGAAGTTCGCCGCCCTCGTACAGCGTGCCCTCTTCGGCACGGATGTACACCTCATAAATGCCGTACACATCCGGATGCGGGAAGTAGTTGAACTCTTTTTTGTCGTAGGTACGTAAAAAGACAACGCTCGGCTTGCCCACGCCATCCTTTTTGCAGGTAATGCCCGGGACGAGCGTGCTCCAGTCGATGACAAAGTCCTCCTTAGTCAGGGAAGAGAAGGGCAGCTTTTCGGTGGTTTCGCCGGTCTGGTTTACCACAATATCCGCGCCGTCATTGCGACCGTTAAGGTACAAAGTCTTGCCGTCCGGGGAAAGCTGTGCGCCGTTATAAGCGCTGACAGGCTTGCCGTTGATGTTCGTGACCGGCTTGGTGAAGGTAAGCACCATCCCGGCATCGCCAATGCGGTAAACAGCGGCTACATCTGCCACGGAATTGCCGTTGACATCGGTCATAACGCCATCCATGCTACGCAGCTCGCTCTGCTGCTGACCGGCGGCAAGGTATGCGCTGTCGATGCGGCTAAGGCTCACCGTATCGGAAACAGCAGCCTCGCTGTTATTACCCGTCAGGCTGCCAAGGATCACGGCGTTCTCGATGACCACTGCCTTCGATGCATCGTTGGGCAGCTTGATATCGTGGAACACACCGGCGGTGATCTTAGCCTTATCTCTCAGTTTGACCGTTGCGTCGAACACGCCGCCGGCAATGGTGCTGGTCGCGTCGAGGGTGACTTCCTTCTGGAAGTATCCGCTTTCAATAACGGCGTTATTGAGCTCGACCGGAGCATCGGCATACATACTGGTAACCGTCACGTCCTGCAGCGTGATGCCATCGCTCTTCAGCGCCGCCTGAGAGGGGTTGATCTCACTCGAGGTCAGGTCTACCGGGTTGCCGTCCGGGCTGGTGATGAGGATCTGCGACTCGGTTCTTTGCTCATGGTGTTCGTCTTCGCCGGACATAATGGCGTACTTCCAGCCCTGCCCCTCATAGAGGGTGATCTCCATGCCCTCACCGGTCACCTTCTTGGGCTCCACGCCGGTCAGGTCGGGCAGACCGTCTTCGGTAATGCGCAAGGGCTTGACCGCGCCGACATCGGTGGACTTGTTCACCAGAATATCTGCGCCGTCATTATTGCCGGTAATGCGCAGCACCTTGCCCGCGGCAGAGGTGTTGGAGTTGTAGTTTTCAACTGCCTCTTCGTTGACGCTCAGCACATCGGTGTCCAGCGTGATATCTGCAGTGCCTGCGCCCACCAGATAGATGGTATTGGTGGAAAGGGTCAGGTTTCTGCCGTTTATTGCCGTAACATTGCCGTTGCGCACCACCAGCTTGCTGATTTTCTGCCCGGCTGCCAGTGCACCCTCAAGGTCGTCAGGCAGCGCACCAAACACGGTATCAGAAACGGCAAACTTGCTGTTATCGAAAAAGGTACTGAACATACAGTCCAGAATAACTGCATTGGAAATGGTGCACTCGCCGTAGCAGGACAGGGAGTCAAAGACACCGCCGGTAATTTCGACCTTGCCGGTGCCGTCTGTCGTGCTGATGCCAACACGAGCTTCGGGGTAGGTGCCGCCGGTGATCTTGCCGCTGGTAAGCACCAGAGCGCCCTTTTCGCCAAACGCTGCGTCCGTAATGGTGGCATTGGTCAGCTGAACCGCGCAGTTGATGGGTGCAGTGCTCAGCTCTTTGAAATCGATCTCTCTGCCGCCCTGATCTGCCATCGTCAGAATGCCCCTCGAATTAGGGATGTTGGGATAGCAGGCATAGGTCCAGTTGCGGCACAGGTAGGCCTGAAGCTTATATTCGCCCTCGTCCAGACTTTCCACGCAGGTCACACCGGTCAGGTCGGGCAGACCCTCATCGGTAAAGCTCAGTTCCTTGCTCATGGAAGGGATCGTGACCAGCTTCATGGGTGCTTCGTCCGACATCGGGATCATGCTGAAGCTGGCAGAGAGCGTTCTGCCGTCTGCGCTGATAGAGATCTTGGCAATAACGTTGCCATTGTATGTGAAGTTATAGTCGGTAACGCCTGCGGGCAGGGTCATAACGCCGCCGTTGCTACTGGTAGTAGCTACCGCCCAGCCCTCGCAGGGGGTATCGCTTTCCACCACCAGCTCCAGTTTTTTCCCAGTGCCGGAATAGTCGTACTTCTTGACGATATAAATATCCCCTGTTTCCTTCCTACCGTTCAGGGTGCAGTTCTCCGGCAGGAGCAGCTTGTGTGCCTGCTGCTGCGTGCTGTCGCTCAGGCCGGAGATATCGCGGAAGTAGCCGCCCCGGACATAACCGCCGTTCTCGGTCAGCTTATCGTAGGTGCCGCCGTCAATGGTGCCATTGTTCAGCTCCACATTGGCGTATCTGCCGCCCAGAACGTAGACGCCGTACATATAGCTGGCCTCTATCAAAAGTGTACCGGTCACCGTGCCATCCAGCAGATACACAGTGTAATTGTTGGCATTCTTGACGGTCACATTGCAGCTGACCGTGCCGTCCAGAATGTACTCGGTATCTTCACTGCCGGTACCGGTAATGGTTAGTCCGGTGGTTTCGTCATAGCTCCAGCCGGTACCGGTTTGTGCCTTGGGCAGACCGGCAGCGATCTTGATCTTGACCACCTGATGTTTTGTTTCAGAGTTCGTACCAACATCCTCATGCTCGTTTTCCGAGCTGTAAGTGATGCTGTTGGTTTCTTCCGCCGCGGAAGAAAGCCCTGCCCCTGCATCTGCAAATGCGGATACAGGGAGGATGGAGAGCATCATACTGAGCGCCAGTATCATGCTCACGATGCGTTTTTTCATGATATCCTCTCCTTTGTCGGTTGATTTGTCCGGCTATACCCCCAAACGGAACAGCCGGAACGGACAAAACGCCAAGTTGAGTATAGCACGAAAATTTAAGGAAATAAAGCGTTTTTGCCGGCAGCACCTGCCAAAAAATGGTACAAAAATATGGGCAAAATCACCATACGGGGGGGTATGCTTCCCTCCCATGAAAAAAGCAGTTCCGAAACGCCCGCAGGCGTTTCGGAACTGCAAATAAAATATTCTTTCCGCTATTGATGCCCAAAGCAACGCGGCGGGCATTCAAAATCGTTTTACTTGCCCGCCAGCAGCACCGCCAGCACAGCCTTCTGGACGTGCAGACGGTTCTCCGCTTCGTCAAAGATCTCGTCCGCGTGCTGCTCGAACAGAGCGGTGGAGATCTCCTCGCCGCGGTGGGCAGGCAGACAGTGCAGCACCAGCGCGTTGGGCTTTGCGTTTTCCAGCAGACGGCCGGTGAGCTGGAAGCCCACAAAATCCCGCAGGCGCTGCTCGCTCTCGGCCGTGCCGGGGGCGGTGGTGTTCCACGCGGCGGTGGCTACGATGTCCGCATCCCGCAAGCCCTCGGCGGGGTCGGTAGTCAGGTGGAAAGCATTGCCGTATTTGTGGGCAAACATCAGCACATCCGCTGCCGGGCGGTAGCCCGGGGGGCAGACGCAGGCCACCTGCATCCCCGCCAAAAGGCCGCCCACGATCAGGCTGTTGGCCATGTTGCTGCCGTCGCCCACAAAGCAGAGCTTCAGCCCTGCCAGCGTGCCCCGGCGCTCCCGGATGGTCATCAGGTCAGCCAGCACCTGACAGGGGTGTGCGTAGTCGGTAAGGCCGTTGATCACCGGAATGCCGGAAAGCTCCGCCAGTTCTTCCAGATCCCGCTGGCGGTAGGTGCGCCAGACGGCGCAGTCGTAGTAGCGCCCCAGCACCCGGGCGGTGTCCCGCAAAGGCTCGCCGCGCCCGGCCTGTAATTCGGCGGTGTTCATGTAGTTGCCAAGACCGCCCATCTGGTACACGCCCACCTCAAAGCTGGTGCGGGTGCGGGTGGACGCCTTAGAGAACAGCAGCGCCACGCTTTTGCCCGCCAGCAGCGGCTCGGTGCGGCCTGCCTTGCAGTCCGCTTTCAGCCGGTCTGCCACATCCAGAATGTGGGTCAGCTCGGCGGGAGAAAGGTCGCTCATTTTCAGCAGATTTTTCATGCCTGCTCCTTCGGAGCCGTCGGCTCCATGCTGCCCAGCACCTCGGCCAGCACCTCCAGCGCCATGTCTACCTCGTGTTCAGAGACGGTCAGCGGCGGCAGCAGACGCAGCCGGGTCTTGGCGGTAAGCACCAGCAAGCCCTTTTCGCGGCAGGCGGCCAGCACATCCGCAGCCTGCACGTCAAAGAACTCGATACCCACCATCAGGCCGATGCCGGAAATGTTCTTGACGTGGGGCAGCTTTGCCAGACCGGTGCGCAGCTGTACGGCGCGCTCGCTGACCTGCGCGAGAAAGCTCTGGTCCAGACGGTCCACCACCACGTTGGCACCGGCGCATACCACCGGGTTGCCGCCAAAGGTGGAGCCATGGGTGCCGGGGCCCATGCCCTCGGCTACTTTTTCATTCATCAGCACCGCGCCGATGGGCAAGCCGCCGCCCAGTCCCTTGGCAAGGGTGACGATGTCCGGCTTAAGGTTATAGTGCTCGCAGCACAGGAAGGTGCCGGTGCGGCCCACGCCGGTCTGCACCTCGTCCACAATGAGCACAAGGTCTTTTTCGTCACACAGGGCGCGCACGGCCTGTACATACTCCGGGTCCAGCGCCATCACGCCGCCCTCGCCCTGAATCAGTTCCATCATCACGGCGCAGGTGTGGCGGTCTACCAGCTCCCGCAGCGCTTCGATATCCCCCGCCGGGACGTACTGGAAGCCCTCGTTGAAGGGGCCGAAGTAGTTGTGGAACACCCCCTGCCCGGTGGCGGTCAGGGTGGCGATGGTGCGGCCATGGAAGCTGTTGACCAGCGTGATGACGTTGTAGCGGTCCTTGCCATAGTGGTCTACACTATACTTGCGGGCGGCCTTGATGGCACCCTCGTTGGCTTCGGCACCGGAGTTGCCGAAGAAAACCTTGTTCATGCCGGTGCGCTTGCACAGCTTTTTTGCCAGCTTGCCGCAGGGCGCGGTATAGTAGAGGTTGGAGGTGTGCTGCAATTTGTGTGCCTGCTGGGACACGGCCTCTGCCCATGCAAGATCACAGTAGCCAAGGCTGTTCACCCCGATGCCGCTGGTGAAGTCCAGATACTTCTGCCCCTCAGGGCCCTCGGCGTACAGCCCGTGCCCCTTTTCCAGCACGATGGGGCTGCGGTTATAGGTGTGCAGGACGTACTCGTTGTCCCGCTTGATAACTTTTTCAGAATCCATAGGTGTACCTCCTGTAACATGGAGTTATTGCGCAAAGCCTTGCGGCTGCGGGAAATCGTTGCCTTTATTATAGCTTTCCGCCGGCGATTGCGCAATCTTTTTATTCGCGGTGGCTGCGGCGGTAGAAGCGGGTACCGGATCCGCGGTCGGAGAACAGTTCCAGCAGAATGGAGTGCGGCACACGGCCATCGATGATGACCGCCTCGTGCACGCCCTGATAGATGGCGTCCGCCATGCCGCCGATCTTGGGGATCATGCCGCCCGCAATGATACCGGCGGACTTGTAGCCCTCAATCTCGGTCACTTCCACCTCGGGGATAAGGGTGGTCTCGTCCTCCTTATCCCGCAGCAGACCTGCGATATCGGTCATGGACACCAGCTTTTCCGCCTTGAGGGCAATGGCGATCTGCGCAGCGGCGGTATCCGCGTTGACGTTGTACGCCTGCCCAAGGTCGTCCATGCCCACGGTGGCGATGACCGGGATAAAGCCGCCGTCCAGCAGGCTTTCGATCAGGGTGGCGTCCACATGGACGATCTCGCCCACATGGCCCAGCTGGGGGTCCAGCTCGGTGCAGCGGAGCATCTGTCCGTCCATGCCGCACAGACCCACGCCGCGCCCGCGCAGCTTTGCCACAAGGTCCTTGTTCACCTTACCGGCCAGCACCTGCTGCACGATCTCCATGGTGGCATCGTCCGTCACCCGCAGACCGTTGGCAAAGTGGCTCTCCACGCCCACCTTCTTGAGCATCTCGTTGATGGCGGGGCCGCCGCCGTGCACCAGCACCACACGCACGCCCAGCAGCGTCAGGGTGACAAGGTCGTTCATCACGGCGTTTTTCAGCGTCTCGTTGATCATGGCGTTGCCGCCGTATTTGATGACCATGGTCCTGCCATGGTACTTCTGGATATAAGGGGTGGCCTCCGAAAAAAGCCGCGCCATTTCTTCGTTTTTCATCTATTCCGCGCTCCTGTCAGGTTCTGTAATCGCCGTTGATCTTCACATAGTCGTAGGTCAGATCGCAGCCCCACGCCTTGGCGCTTGCCTCGCCGGTGCCCATATCCACCTTGACCAGAACATCGTGCTCTGCCAGCACCTTGGCGGCTTCGTCCTCGCTGTACGGATGGTAAGCGGCGTTCTCGCAGACATACACCTCGCCCGCCTTGCTGGAAAGCCAGACGCAGACCTTATCAATGGAGAAATCGCCGGGGGTGTAGCCGATGGCGCACAGGATGCGTCCCCAGTTGGCATCACGGCCAAAGACCGCCGCCTTGAACAGGTTGGAGCAGACCACGCTGCGGCTGACGGCGCGGGCGGTCTTGAGGTCGGGCGCGTGGGTCACCTCGCAGGTGATCAGGTGGGTGGCACCCTCGCCGTCTCCGGCGTGCTCGGCGCACATGTGCTCTGCAATGGCGGTCAGCGCTGCCACAAAGGCGGCGTAGTCCGCGTTCTCTTCGCAGATCTCCGGGTTGCCCGCCAGACCGGACGCCATGATGATGAGGGTATCGTTGGTGGAGGTGTCCAGATCCACGCTCATCTGGTTATAGGTGCTGGGCACAACGGTCTTGAGCGCCTTTTCCAGCAGCGCGGGCGAGACAGCAGCGTCGGTGGTGTAGAACGCCAGCATGGTAGCCATGTTGGGGGCGATCATGCCGCTGCCCTTACCGATGGCACCCACGGTGCACACCTTGCCGCCCAGCTCGAACTGGATGGCGTACTCCTTTTTATGGGTGTCGGTGGTCATGATGGCGGTAGCAGCGTCCGTGCTGCCCTGCGCGGTGGCAGCCAGCTTTTCCGCCGCCGCCGGGATACCCCGGGCAAAGGGATCGATGACCATGGGCTGACCGATGACACCGGTGGAGGCGGGCAGAACGTCCTTTTCGTCAATGTTCAGTGCCTTGCCCACCAGTGCACAGCACTCTTCTGCCAGCGCCACGCCGTTGGCGGCGCAGGTGTTGGCGTTGCCGCTGTTGACCACGATGGCCTGTGCATAGCCATCGGTCAGATGGGCACGGTCCACCTTGATGGGCGCGCCGCAGACCTTGTTGGTGGTGTACACGCCCGCAGCGGCGCAGCGCACCTCGGCCTTGATGAGCGCCAGATCGTATTTTTCGCTGTGATTTGCCCGGATGCCGCAATGGACACCGGCGGCGGCAAAGCCCTTGGGCGCGCAGATGCCGCCCGCAACTTCCTTATACTGCATAACGATTTTCCTTTCCCACAAAGAAAAACAAGTTTATTCCAATCCCTTGGTCTCTTCTAGACCCAGCATCAGGTTCATGCACTGGACGGCGGCACCGGAGGAGCCTTTGCCCAGATTATCAAACAGCGAGACCAGCATCATCTGGTCCCCGGCGGCGTTCACGGTCAGGTACAGCTCCATGCGGTCGGTGCCCGCCATGGCGTTGGAGTACAGGCCGTTTTCCGGCAGCGGCTCGTTCAGGCCGTGTACCTTGACGGTGGCGGCGTCCTTGTAGTAGTCCGCAAGAGCGGCAGCCACGGCCTCGGCGGTAGTGCCCGCAAGGGTAAGATCCAGCGGCACCAGCACCTGCATGCCGCAGTAGTAATCGCACACCACCGGCACGAACATCGGCGTGTGCGCAAGACCGCTGATCTTCTGCATCTCCGGCAGGTGCTTGTGGCCAAGGCTCAGGCCGTAGCTCTTGGGCGCATCCAGCTTGCTGTGCGCCGGGCGGTCGGAGCTTTCGTAGTCCGCGATCATCTTTTTACCGCCGCCGGAGTAGCCGGAGATGCCGGTGCAGCTGAAGGGGTAGCTTTGCGGCACCAGCCCCAGCTCCACCAGCGGGCGGGCGATGCTGATAAAGCCGCTGGCATAGCAGCCGGGCACTGCCACGCGGTAGGAGTTCTGGATCTTTGCCTTCTGCCCCTTCAGCTCCGGGAAGCCGTAGTCCCATGCGGCATCGGTGCGGAAGGCGGTGGAGGTGTCCAGCACCTTCACGTCCGGGCGCAGCAGGGGCAGCACCTCTTTGGAGGCTGCATCCGGCAGGCAGAGGAAGGCAAGGTCGGCAGAATTGATGACCTTTGCCCGCTCGTGCACGTCCTTGCGCCCCTCGGCAGAGATAGACAGCAGCTCGATCTCCGGCCGTTCGGCCAGACGGTCGGCAATGCGCAGGCCGGTGGTGCCGGAAGAGCCATCAATAAATACCTTTACCTTCATGCGTTTTCCTCCTCCCATGCGTCCAGCCGCGCCGTTGCCAGCGCGATCTGGCGCTGGACGCTGGCGGCGCTGGGTCCGCCGTAGCTGGTGCGTCCCTCGCAGCAGTGCACAAGGTCGATGGCATCATAGATATCGTCCCCGAACAGCGGGCTGTAGGTCTGGAACTGGGTCAGGGTCAGTTCCTCCAGCGTTTTGTCGGCGGCGATGCAGTCCGACACCATGCAGCCGGTCAGCTTGTAGGCATCCCGGAAGGGCATTCCCTTCTTGGTCAGATAGTCGGCGCAGTCGGTGGCGTTGATAAAGCCCTTTGCGGCGGCGCGGCGCATATTGGCGGGCAGCGTTTTCATGGTGTCCAGCATGGGGGTAATGGTCTTGAGACAGAGCTCCAAGGTATCCACTGCATCAAAGATGGCTTCCTTGTCCTCCTGCATATCCTTGTTGTAGGCCAGCGGCAGACCCTTCATCATGACCAGCAGGGTGTTCAGATCGCCGTACACGCGGCCGGTCTTGCCGCGGATGAGCTCGGTGACATCCGGGTTCTTCTTCTGGGGCATGATGGACGAGCCGGTGGTAAAGGCGTCGTCCAGCTCAATGAACTTGAACTCCCAGCTGCACCACAGGATGATCTCCTCCGAAAGGCGGGACAGGTGCATCATGCAGATGGAGATGGCGCTTGCCAGCTCGATGCAGAAATCACGGTCGGACACGCCGTCCAGACTGTTGGCGCAGGGGGCGGCAAAGCCCAGCTTCTCGGCGGTGAAATCCCGGTCCAGCGGGTAGGTGGTGCCCGCCAGAGCGCCGGAGCCCAGCGGGCACTGGCTGTCCATGCGGGCGGTGGCGTCCGCAAAGCGGTCGAGGTCGCGCAGCAGCATGGAAGCGTAGGCCATCAGCGCATGACCAAAGGTGATGGGCTGGGCGCGCTGCAAATGGGTGTAGCCGGGCATGACGGAGGCGGTGTTCTCCGCCGCCTTTTTGCACAGCACCCGCACCAGCTCCACGATGTAGGCCTGCAAAGTCTTGCTGTAATCCCGCAAAGTCAGGCGGATATCCAGCGCCACCTGATCGTTGCGGCTGCGGCCGGTGTGCAGCCGCTTGCCCGCATCCCCGATGCGGGCGGTCAGGGTCTGCTCCACAAAGGTGTGCACGTCCTCGGCGGCGGGATCGATGGTCAGCGCACCGCTGGACAGATCGTCCGCGATGGAAGCCAGACCGCTGAGGATATCCGTGCAGTCCTGCTCCGAGATGATGCCCTGCCGTGCCAGCATGGCGGCGTGGACGCCGCTGCCGCGCATATCCTGCGCGATCATCCGCTGGTCGAAGCGGATGGAGGAGTTGAAGTCGTTGACGCGGCTGTCCACCGCCTTGGAAAACCGACCCTTCCAGAGTTGTTCTGCCATAATAAGCTCCTTAACCGTAAACAGGCAGCTATCCTACGCCCTCATCAGTCACCTTCGGTGACAGCTTCCCCCGGCCGGGGGAAGCCTTCAAGGCGCTGCCGTGTCGAAAGCCTTCCCCCAGACGGGGGAAGGTGGCATGACGCGGAGCGGCATGACGGATGAGGGTGCAATTTCTGCCAATAATATATTTCTTATAAAAACGGCAAAGCCGCCGCAGGGGAAAACGCTCCTGCGGCGGTGCCGCCGGCAACGATGCCGGTGTGAGAACCCGCGTGTGAAAGTGTGAAAACACACGCAGTCGAAAATGTTGCGGTTACTTGACCTCCGGCCAGTTCTTGGACAGCTTTGCGCGCTCCTTGATGGACAGGCCGAACAGGTTGATGAAGCCTGCGGCATCGGCCTGATTGTAGTCCTCGTCCTCACCGAAGGAAGCGGTCTGCTCGTCGTACAGGGTGTACGGAGAGGTGACGCCGGCGTTGATCATGTTGCCCTTGTAAAGCTTCAGCTTCACATCGCCGGTCACGGTCTTTTCCAGACTGTCGGCAAAGGCATCCAGTGCCTCGCGCAGCGGGGTGAACCACTGGCCGTTGTACACGATATCAGCGTACTTCTGTGCCAGCTGTGCCTTGAAGTGGGCACTCTCCTTGTCCAGCGTGATGGTCTCCAGCACGTCGATAGCCTTGTACAGGATGGCGCCGCCGGGAGTCTCGTACACGCCGCGGCTCTTCATGCCCACCAGACGGTTCTCCACGATGTCCAGCAGACCAATGCCGTTTGCGCCGCCCAGCTGGTTCAGGTACTCCACCAGCTCCACAGCGCCCATCTCCTTGCCGTCCACGGCAGTGGGGATGCCCTTTTCAAAGTGGATGGTCACATAGGTGGGCACATCGGGTGCCTGCTCGGGGCTGACGCCCAGCTCCAGGAAGCCGGGCTTATTGTACTGGGGCTCGTTGGCGGGGCTCTCCAGATCCAGACCCTCGTGGCTCAGATGCCACAGGTTCTTGTCCTTGGAGTAGTTGGTCTCGCGGTTGATCTTCAGGGGGATGTGGTGCGCCTCAGCGTAGTCGATCTCCTCGTCACGGCTCTTGATGTCCCACTCACGCCACGGAGCGATGATGGCCATATCCGGGCAAAAAGCCTTGAGGGTCAGCTCAAAACGCACCTGATCGTTGCCCTTGCCGGTGCAGCCGTGGCAGATGGCATCTGCACCCTCCTTGATGGCGATGTCTGCCAGTGCCTTGGCAATGCACGGACGTGCAAAGCTGGTACCCAGCAGGTAGTCCTCGTACTTTGCGCCGAACTTCAGGGTGGGGAAGATGTAGTTCTCCACAAAGTCCTTCTTCAGGTCCAGCACATACAGCTTGGATGCGCCGGTAGCCTTGGCCTTTTCTTCCAGACCGTCCAGCTCGGTGCCCTGACCTACGTCACCGGAAACGGCGATGACCTCGCAGTTGTTGTAGTTTTCCTTCAGCCAGGGAATGATGATGGAGGTATCCAGACCGCCGGAGTAAGCCAGCACGACTTTTTTGATGTTTTCCTTTTTCATGATAAACGCGCTCCTTTTAATAAAAATACACTTTTGTTCTCTGATGCGCATTTCCCTTCGCATCCTCTGTCTTTCGTTTGCGGTTGATGCTTTTATTATACGCAGCGCGGGTTTTTCGTCAATGCTAAAAACTGCCAAACATAGCGCCTGTTTCGCTGTTCTTTTGGTTCAACCTGTATCTTTATGCAAATGTTTTTAAATATATGCGTATTTTATGCAATTCGAGTGTATTTTTTCATGGAGGTTTTGCGCAAACTCCCTCAGGCAAAGCCTGACGGCTTTGCCAGCTCCCTCGGGGAGGGAGCCTCTGGCGCGGCGGCAAAGTTTCTTATTGCGTCCGAAACTTTAGCGATGATGTTAGCAGCGTGCGCCCTCTCAGTCAAAGCCTATGGCTTTGCCAGCTCTCCCAAAGGGAGAGCCAAGTGCACTGCCGGAAACTTTCTCATTGAACCTAATACTTTAGTGCCGAACTTTACGGCTTGGCTCTCCCCTTGGGAGAGCTGGCGCGGGAGCGCCTGAGAGGGCGTTTTCCCCAATAAACAAAACCACCGGAGCATCCGCAGATGCTCCGGTGGTTTTACTATAACTATTTAGTTCAGTTTCAAGTCGCCTTCCTTGATCCAGCCCAGCTTGCGCTCTACCTCGCAGAACACTACGCTGAGCACGGCGGGCAGCACAAAGCACAGCAGCACCATGGCAGCCCAGTCCATGGGGGTGATGGCGGCCTTGGTACCGGCGGCAATATCGCTGACCCAGCCGGTGTAAACGCCGATCTGACCCACCAGACCGCAGGTGCCCATGCCAGAGGAGACCGCCGCGCCGTTCATCTCAAAGTGGAACAGGCAGGTAGCCAGCGGGCCGGTGATGGCACTGGCCAGCGTGGGGGCGATCCAGATGCGGGGGTTCTTGATGATGTTGCCCATCTGCAGCATACTGGTGCCCAGACCCTGACTGACAAGGCCGCCTACGCCGTTCTCCTTGTAGCTCATCACGGCAAAGCCCACCATCTGGGCGCAGCAGCCTGCCACGGCAGCGCCGCCTGCAAGGCCGGTCAGACCCAGTGCGGCGCAGATGGCAGCGGAGGAGATGGGCAGGGTCAGTGCCACGCCCACGATGACCGACACCAGAATGCCCATGACCAGCGGAGCCTGCTCGGTGGCCCACATAATAAGAGTGCCCACCTGACTTGCGGCTGCGCCGATGGGGGCGGCGATGAGCATGGAAAGCCCGACACCTGCAAAGATGGTCACCAGCGGGGTAACAAGGATATCCACCTTGGTCTCCTTGCTCACGGCCTTGCCCAGCTCTGCTGCCACAATGGCGATGATGAGCACGGCCAGCGGGCCGCCTGCACCGCCCAGCGCATTGGCCGAGTAGCCCACGGTGATCAGGCTGAACAGCACCAGCGGCGGGCAATGCAGTGCCCAGCCGATAGCACAGGCCATGGCGGGGCCGCTCATGGCAGTGGCGTAGCCGCCCAGATCCACCAGCAATTCCAGACCGGTCTGCTGACCCACCGTCTTGATGATGGTACCGATGAGCAGGCTGGCGAACAGGCCCTGTGCCATTGCGCCCAGCGCGTCAATGAGGTAACGCTGCGGAGTGATAACGATATCCTTCCGCGCCAAAAAATCTTTCAGCTTCGACATAAAACTTGCCTTTCTATCCAAAACAGATCGTTAAAGTTACGAACGTATGCTCTGTATCATACCATACACCTGTCAAGACAGCAAGAGGTTGCTGGAAAAAATGTGAAATTTCGGCTTTGTGCAATGTTCTGCCCTGCCGGAACGTATTCCATTTGGAACTTTTTCCGACACACTGCCCCGGTGGAGAATTTGTGTAGAAGCCCGCTGTGCCGTTGACTGCTCCCCGCGTGCGGGTGTATACTAAGGGAAGAGTAAAGTTATCATCCGCCGTCCTTTTTGTTATAAGCGCATGGGCGGCGTGAAATAAAAGCGGGCCCGCCCCGGGCAAGGGGCAAGGACCCGGTGCAGCACAGCGCTGCACCACCGGGAGATTCGGAGGCAGAGACGACAGATGAAAAAACGATTTGACCTTTCCGGCACAGCCCGCCGCAAGGCGGCAACAGCCGTTGCAGCGCTGACCATGGCGCTGGTTCTGGCTGTGGGCGGCGTGGGGGCTGCGACCCTGCTGTCTGCACAGTCGGAAACTTTGACCGTGGGCGCGGTCGTGCCCCATATTACCGCCGAGACGCCGCAGGCAAGCAGCCCGGCAGTGGCTGACCCTGCCCCGGAAGCCGAGAGCGCAGCGAGCGCCGCCCCGGAACAGGCAGCGGAAAGCACCGCGCAGCAGGCTGACCCTGCCCCGGCGCAGACGGAAAAACCGGAAACCGCCGAAACCGCACCGGCTGCACCGGAAGAAGCTGCCGAAACACCGGAAGCACCGGCTCAGCCCGCCGAGGATGCCGCACTGGAAGAGGAGAACTCCCCTGCCATGCTGCTGGAAGAGACCCCGGAGCTGGCCGCGCAGGACCCGCAGGCTCCCGCAGCGGACGGCACCGCCCAGAACGACACCGCCAGCCAGCACACCCCGGAGGACAGCGTACTGCTGACCCCGGAGCAGATCCAGCAGGCGCTGGATTCCGGCGCACTGGAGGATGCCGAAGCGCAGTGCATCGACCTGACCGATGAAAACGGCTTTTTCCAGTGGCTGTTCAACTGGCTGTTCGGCATCAAGGAAGAAGAGCCGGTGTACTCCGGCTGGCGCACCGAGAACGGCAAGACCTACTACTATGCACAGAACACCAACAAAAAGGTCACCGGTCTGCGCTCCATTGACGGCAAGCTGTATTATTTTGATGCCAACGGCGTAAAACAGGATAACGTGACCTTTGGCATCGACGTGTCCAAGTATCAATCCGGGCTGGACTGGAACAAGATCAAAAAGACCGGCGTGAGCTTCGTCATCATCCGCATCGGCTACCGGGGCTACGGTGCCGAGGGCAAGCTGGTCAAGGACCCCATGTTCGAAGAGCACTTCACCAACGCCCGCAACGCAGGGCTGAAGGTGGGCGTGTATTTCTTTACGCAGGCCGTAAACGAAGCCGAAGCGCAGGAGGAGGCTGAGGGCTGCAACTGGGCGCTGAACGGCCGGATGCTGGACTACCCCATCTTCTACGACACCGAGGCTTCCACCGCCCCGGGCGGTACCGGCCGCGCCGACGGTCTGGGGGTTGAGGACCGTACCAAGTGCGCCATCGCCTTCTGCGAGCGGGTAAAGGAGCTGGGCTACAAGCCCGGCGTGTACGCCTCCACTACATGGTACCGCAAGCGGGTGGACTACAACACCCTGCGCAGCCGCTACACCATCTGGAACGCCCACTACGGCGTCTCCTCCAGCCCCATCGGCTGCGATCTGTGGCAGGGCACCGAGAAAGCCCGCATCAACGGTTACAGCGGCGAGCTGGACGCCAATATCAGCTATATCGGGTAAAAGAGACTAAACACCCCCGGTCAGCGGCGTAAGCCCTGACCGGGGGTGTTTTTATCATACTCCCCTGTTTTTGTGCATAAGCTTGTGGCAGAGTATGCAAGCGCAAATGGCGGGGAGGCATGGGGATATGTTTGTGGTAACACTGAGCAAGACGAGCCTGAAAAAACTGGGAGCAGGGGCGGCGTGCTGCGCGCTGGTGGTGTTCAGCGCCATGCTGGGGCGGTTCATCAGTACCCGGACGGTGGCGGTGGCTGCCCCGGTGAACCGTATCGAGAGCGCACAGGACATCCAGACATGGTTCACCGGCTACGGGCTGGAGGTGGACGGCGCGTCTATCACGGCGGATAAGGTCAAGATCCCCCGCAGGTGGGACGACAGCTTTTCCGCCTTCAACGGCGTGGTACAGCAGAGCGGCATGGACCTTGCCCGCTACAAGGGCAAAACGGTGGAAAAGTGGTCGGCGCTGCTCCCGGCGGCAAGCAGCGGCGAGACCAGCCGCTACGGCGTGCTGCTGGTGTATAAAAAGAAGGCGGTGGGCGCGTATCTGCTGGAAAAACCCTCCGGCACGGTGCTGGGGCTGCAGGACGCGCAGAACGAGCTGGCAAAACAGACCTCCGGCGAGGATTACAGCGGCGACTGGGGCGAGCGGCACGATGAGCAGCTGACCGATGATACCGCGCAGCAGACCTCCGGTGAGCCGGACACAGAGCCCGAAGCCGCCCCGCAGGCAGCGCCCTACACCGAGCTGCCGCTGGACGCGGAGGGCTACCCTGTGGAATAGGGACGGCATTCGGGGAAAAACGACCTTTTTTACGCCCTTGTCCGGCAGTTGCACAAACTGCCTAGTTTTTACAAACGATTCGACAAAAATTAGACAAAACACGGATTTTTGTCGCATCCGTATGTTCAAATGTAACAAAAAATTCCTGCAAAAATCAGCAATATGAAACGGTGCAAAAAAACCGGTACGGGTTTATAATAGTAGTATACCAATCCCCATTGGCAAAGCCATGCTCCGGGGCTGAATGTGCAGTCCGGGCAGAGGGATCAAGTAAGGAGAAAATGATTATGAAGGAATTTCAGTACACTGTTAAGGATGCCTGCGGCATCCATGCCCGTCCCGCCGGCCTGCTGGTCAAGACCGTGAAGGGCTTTGCAAGCACCGCCACCCTCGAGAAGGACGGCAAGAGCTGCGATATGCGCAAGCTGATGGCTCTGATGGGCATGGGCGTCAAGCAGGGCGAGACCGTGACCATCAAGGTCGAAGGCGATGATGAAGAAGCAGCCGCAGAGGCAATCCAGAAGTTCCTGAGCGAGAACGTCTGAGCCGCGGCTTAAAAGCCGAGCCCTCGCGGGAGAACTGCGGGGGCTTTTTTTACAAAACGCCGGGCGCTGCACGTCCGGCTGTAAGTGGAAGGAGAAAGTGCTATGCAGGTAGGCACCGGCAAAAGCGTGCTCAATGGCATCGCCATTGGCAAGCTGAAGATCTATAAGAAAAAAGACACCGCTATTTCCACCGCTCCTGTGGCAGATACCGCCGCAGAACTGGAGCGTTTTGAAGCTGCCCGCCAGAAGGCTATTGAGCAGCAGACCGCCCTGTACGAAAAGGCACTGGCAGAAGCCGGCGAGGACATCGCCGAGGTGTTCAACATCCACGCCATGATGCTGGATGACGACGACTTTGTGGACGCCATCAAGGAGATCATCAACGGGCAGAAGATGTGCGCCGAGTACGCCGTCAAGACCGCCGGCAACAATCAGGCTGCGGTGTTCTCTGCCATGGACGACCCGTATCTGCAGGCCCGCAGCGCCGATGTGCTGGACATCGCGCAGGCCATGCTGGACATTCTGCAAGGGGTGGACAACGCTTCCCTGCAGGGCACCGAGCCCAGCATTCTGGTAGCCGAGGATCTGGCTCCCTCCGAGACCGTGCGCATGGATAAAAGCCTGCTGCTGGGCTTCATCACCCGCGAGGGCAGCTCCAACAGCCACACCGCCATTCTGGCACGCAGCATGAACATCCCCGCCCTGATCCAGTGCAAGGACATTCAGGATGACTGGGACGGCAAGATGGCTGTGGTGGACGGCTACAACGCCTGTGTGTATGTGGACCCCACCCCCGACCTGCTCAAGAGCCTGAAAAAGCGCCAGCAGGAGGACCAGAAAAAGCAGGCCCTGCTGCAGGAGCTGAAGGGCAAGCCCAACACCACGCTGGACGGCAAGACCATCAACGTGTTTGCCAACATCGGCGGCATGGGCGACGTGGGCGCTGTGCAGCAGAACGACGCCGGCGGCGTGGGTCTGTTCCGCACCGAGTTCGTCTACCTGAACTGCAAGGATTTCCCCACCGAGGACTACCAGTTCGAGGCTTACAAGCAGGTAGTGGAAAGCCTTGCACCCCGCAAGGTGGTGGTGCGCACCTGTGATATCGGCGCAGACAAGACCGTGGATTACATGAAGCTGGACCCCGAGGAGAACCCCGCACTGGGCTACCGCGCCATCCGCATCTGCCTGACCCGCAAGGACTTCTTCAAGACCCAGCTGCGTGCGCTGCTGCGGGCTTCTGCCTACGGCAACATGAGCATCATGTTCCCCATGATCACCAGCCTGCGGGAATTGCAGGACGCCAAGGCTGTTCTGGAAGAGTGCCGCGCCGAACTGACCGCCGAGGGCGTCAAGATGGGGCAGAACATTGAGGTTGGCACCATGATCGAGACCCCCGCCGCCGTGCTCATCGCGGACGAGCTGGCCGCCGAGTGCGACTTCTTCTCCATCGGCACCAATGACCTGACCCAGTACACCTGTGCACTGGACCGCCAGAACGCAAAGCTGGAGCCCTTCTTCAACCCCCACCACCCCGCCGTGCTGCGCGCCATCAAGATGACCATTGAAGCCGGTCACCGCCACGGCATCTGGGTAGGCATCTGCGGCGAGCTGGGCGCCGACACCGCCCTGACCGAGACCTTCCTGCGCATGGGCGTGGACGAATTGTCCATGAACGCCAAGAGCATCCTGCCGGTGCGCAAGATCATCCGCAGCGTAGACCTGAGCAAGCCTTCTGAGAAGGCTTGACCCGGAGCGGGACGATTTAGAATGCGCTCCGCGTTCGCTCTGCGCATCTTCAGCGGAAAGAATATTTTATAATTTGTGGCTCAGAAACGCCTGCGGGCGTTTCTGAGCCACTTTTTTACAGAAGGGGTCGTAACGGCAAACGGCATTTGCAGCGCCGCTTTCTGCGAAAGCGCGGCGCTGCGGGGACGAACCCTCTCAGGCTCACTGCGTTCGCCAGCTCCCCCGAAGGGGGAGCTTTTGGCATGGCGGGAAAGTTTCTCATTGCGCCTAACACTTTAGCAACAGGGCTAACGGCGTGCGCCCTCTCCGTCACCTACGGTGACACCTCTCCCAAAGGGAGAGGCAAGAGCACTGCCGGAAACTTTCTCGTTATGCCTAATACTTTAGCGATGAACCTTACGGCTTGGCTCTCCCTGAGAGGAAAGACTTCCCCCGCTCCGGGGGAAGATGTCACCGCAGGTGACAAAAGGGGGAATCTGGCGCGGGAGCGCCTGAGAGGGCTCGCTCCCCCTTTCGGGGGAGCTGGCACGCCGTAAGGCGTGACTGAGAGGGTTTGTCCACGGCAGCGCGACTGTTTCCGCAGGAAACAAGCGCTGACCTGCCGTTTATCTCTACGACCCCACCCGTGAAAAAGGGGTTCTGAAAAGCCCGCAGGCTTTTCAGAACCCCAAATACAAAATAATTCTTCCGCTGAAGATGCGCAAAGCAGCGCGGCGCGCATTCCCAATCATTTCCGCTGTTCCAGCATGGTCTGGATGCGGGTCTTGGCGCGGTAATAGGTCACCCGCGCCCATGCGGCATTGTGGCCAAAAATCGCCCCGATGCGGTCAAAGGGCAGCTCGCCGAACACCCGCAGGCTGAAAACCTCCTTGTAGGGTTCTTCCAGCGCGTGCAGACACTGGTGCACCGTAAAGGCGGCGTCTTTGTCCACCAGCAGCTGCGCGATGTCCGGGGTGTCGGCGGCTTTTGTTTCGGCATCTTCCAGCGGGGCGGCGTGCTTTGCGCGGCGGCAGTGGTCGTAGTAGGCGTTGCGCGCCACGGTGAACAGCCACGCCCGCACATCCTGTTTGCCGTCATAGTCTTTCAGGCCGTCCAGCGCCCGGAAAAAGGTCTCCTGCGTCAGTTCCTCCGCCAGCGTTTCGCTGCGGGTAAGTCCCTGCAAAAACAGGCAGACGTCCCGGAAGTAGAGCCGGTAGATGGTTTCAATGTCCATAGGCATCACTCCGGCCATTCGACCTCGTCCCACGGCGCAGGCTCGCTGCCCACCACATACCATGTGCCGTCCTGAGCGTTGAACGCCACCATCATGTCCGCTGTCTCCACCACCGCCGAGCGGTTGGTGCGCATCCATCCGGTACTGCGGAGCAGGTCTGCGTCCTTTTTCAGCAGCTTATCAAGGGCATCGTGCACCCATGGGACGCGGTAGCGGATGGTCTCGTAGTGCCCGTCGGCATGGGTCGGCTTCAGGTATACGTCCTCGGCGCGGGTCTCCAGCACCCAGCCGTCGGCACCGTTTTCTGCCTGCTGGTAGTAAGCCTGCAAGCGTGCATCAAAAAAGGATACCCGGTCGCAGGCGGTGTAGCCGTACCAGCCAAAGCCGCACACCGCCGCCAGCGCCAGCGCTGCCGCAAAGCTGCACAGCATGGTGCGCAGACGGCGGCGGTTCAGGCTGCTGCGGATGTTTTTCAGCGGTGCATCCGGCTGGGGTTCCGGCTGCACCGGCACCGGCTTTTCCATCTGTTCCAGCTCCGCACGGCAGGCGGGGCACTCTGCAAGGTGCTGCTCCACCAGCGCACTGCTGGCGGGGCTGGCAAGCTTTTCGGCGTATAGGGGCAGTAAGTCGCGGATCACGTCACAGTCCAGTTTCATGGTCATTTCCTCCTTTGCGGGCTTTCGTGTGCCCTTTCACCCCAATAACGCACAAGGAGGAAAAACGTTACAGGAAATCTGCAAATTCACCGGACCGCGGTCTTTTCCCGCAGCTTTTTCGTTCCTTTAAGGAAGAGCCACACCAGCACCCCCAAAAGCAGGCAGATTCCAACGTGCATGGCGGCCATCATGTAGTAGCCCTGAAAATCGAACCGTACCGTCCCGGCCATCAGGTAGGGCTGATGCCCTGCCTTATACAGGGTGACAAAGCAGGAGATGGCGTTGTACAGGCCGTACAGCCCCGCCGCTGCGCACACGATGACCCGCAGCAGCCTGCTTGTGATGAATCTTACGAACATAATTGCAGCTCCGTTCTCTCTCCGTCCTTGTAGCAGTAGATGCCCCCTGCGCGGGAGAAGTCCTTGTCCACCTCCACGCAGTCGAAAGCGCTGAAGGCCTGTTCAATTTTTTCGGGCGTACAGACAAAGCCCCGGATCTTCAGGGCTGCATCCTCGTCCACCACCGCGTTCCACAGATGGATCGACCAGTAGCTGCAATTTTTGTCCACCGTCCATTTGTCGTGCTGTTCCATGTAGTCCTCGATGACCTTCAGCTGCTCCTCCCCGATATTGGTGCTCAGGGACAGTCTGCCGGAGTAGCGGCCGTAGTTGGCGATATAGCACGGTTCCAGATCGAACAGCAGCCCCGAAAGCCCCGACACCGCCCAGACCGAGAAGGTGACCATCTCGCCGTCCGGGATGGCGCGGTCCTTCAGGTAGACCGTGTGCCCGGTGCGGTTGTCCAGCCCGATCCATGTATGCCCGAAACACTTGAGGAAGGGCTTGGATTCGCCCTTGCCGTCAAAGGTGGTGATGGAGAGGATAAGCCCCTCCTCTTCACAGGGCAGGGTGCGGGCCGTTTTGCCGGTGGCGGCGCTGCACCACAGCCCAAGGGCTGCTGCGCATACCGAGAGCAGCACCGCCCATGCAATGATCCTCTTTTTCAATGCAATTCCTCCTATATGTTACGGCTCAGCCGTTTTCCTTCCAGAACAAGCCGCCGGAGGTCTGGAACAGCAGGCGCGGGTTCACGCTTCTGCTGCCCAGCTTGAAGTCCATGGTCAGCTCTTCGCCCAGCGCGCCCACAGCCTGCCCCTTTTCCACGGTCTGGCCCTTGCTGACCGAAAGCTCCTGCAAGCCGTACAGATAGCTGCGCAGCCCGCAGCCGTGGTCGATGACCACCGTATTGCCGGTAAGTTCCAGATTGCCCGCAAACACCACCGTGCCGTTGGCTGCGGCGCGGCAGGGCGCACCGGGGATGGTGTACAGCTTTGTGGAGTTGGAGCGGCTGCCCTGCTGGCCGTTCGTTACCTTAATTTGTCCGTAGTCCACCAAAGTCATGGAGTCCTCGGCCGGGGGCACAAAGCCGCCCTGCCACTGCTTGGCGGTGGCGGCAGCTTCGTACAGCGGCCAGATGGCGCTGCGGAACTGTGCATTGGCGCTCTCCGCAGCGGGTTCCTCGGCTTCCACCTCTGCCGTGCCGAAGTCCTTCGGCAGCACGGTCAGGGTGCGGGTGATGGTCTCGCCGTTCACCGTGATATTCACCTCGTGCCCGCCGGAGGAGGCGTTATAGGCCGCCGGGATATAGGCGCGCCAGCCCTCTGCGGCGCGCACACACTGCACGCTGCCAAGGTCAGTCTCGATGGTAGGCACGGCGTCCCCGGTCATGCCGGAGATGCGCACGCCCACCGTGCCGCCCTGCTCCACCCGCTCGGCGGAAAGCTCCACCTCCGCGCTGGCCTGCAAAGTGAACCGGAAGCTGTACCGGTACCAGCCGGTGGGCTTTGCGGGGCGCTCCAAACCTAAGTTTTTGCGCAGCTGTCCGGTGCTGCCGCCCTCGAACTGGGTGATGACCCCGCCCTTGGGCACGCGCCACGCGGTCAGCTCCGCCTTATACTCTCCGTTCGCAGGGAAGAGGAAGTTCTGGTACTCCCCTGCGCTGCCCACAAACAGCACATCCCCCGCCGCATTCTGGATGGTCAGGGCGGTGTAGCCCGTCCAGTCCGGCACTGTAAGCTCCGGGTGGGCGGTGTACAGCACCCCCAGCTTCTGCACGGTCAGGGTGGCGGGGCTGGCGAACACCTTATCCAGCTGACCGCCCAGCAGCGGCACCTGCCAGCAGGAGCCGTTCGTCTCCAGCGCCTGCCCGCCGAACTGCGCCGCGCCGTCCGGGCAGCCGCCCTCGGTGGTAAAGGCATAGCTTACCCCCATCACAGCCGCCAGCAGCAGCACCACACCCAGCGCCACACTGATGATCCAGAGCAAAAAACGCTTCATGTTCCTTCTCCTTATGTACAAAAAGGGCGCACCGGGACAGTCCGTTCAGACAGACTGCTCCGTGCGCCCCGCTGCGCTTATCTTCCCGGCAGTTTCCGGTATCTTAGGATTATTCTGCCTCTGCCTCGTCCTCAGCAGCGGCTTCCTCCGGCTCTACGGTGGTTGCGTCATCCTCGCCGAACAGCAGACGCTCGTATTCGTCCAGCTCCTTCTCGCGGCGGTTCAGGTAAAGTGCCACAGCAGCCAGCGCACCAGCCACAGCAGCCAGAACAGCGATCACAGCGACCAAGCAAGATTTTTTCATAGATTCAGTACACTCCTTTTTGCAGTTGAAACGTTGTTTCAGCTTGATTTTTCCAGCGGGCGTCCCGCAAAAGGATCTTGATGCAAGCGGCAGTCAGCGCCGCCTTGTAGCTTTTATTATACCCGTTCGCGTCCAAAATTACAACCATTGCGCCCCAATTTTCACGCCCCGAAGGTGCTGCGGGGCACACTTTGGGCAGTGTGCCGGTTTTGGCGCGGTTCATTACAGCAAATTGCCAAAGTCACAGCAGCAGCGGCTTGTACGCCCGGAACGCCCCGGGCAGGGCGTAGGTGGTGCGCAGCTGCTCCCGGCTTGCCCAGACATAGCCCGCCGGGGCACTCTGCGCCGCAACGCGCAGCTGCACCCCGGACATGAGCCACTCGATGTGGGTAAAGATATGCTTCGCGGCGGGCAGGGCGGCGGGGGCTGCCGTGCCGGTGTCCAGCCCCAGCGCCGCAAGACGCGCCAGCACCTCGGCCTGCAAAAGATGCTCGCCCTCCCACAATACCGGCTGCCACAGCCCGGCCAGCAGGCCTTTTTCCGGCCGCTGCTGCACCAGAAAGCCCGCCGGGCTTTCCACCAGTGCCAGCGTTACCGGCACAAGCTTGCGGGGCTTGGGTTTTGCCTTCTGGGGCAGCTGGGCGGTGGTGCCCGCCGCCCGGGCGCGGCAGACTTCCGCCAGCGGGCACTGCCCGCACAAAGGCGCGCCGTTGGGCACGCAGACCAGCGCACCCAGTTCCATCAGCGCCTGATTGTAATCCCCGGCCTTTTCCGGCGGCTGATGCTCCATGACCCGGGCGGTAAAGGCCTTTTTTACCGCCGGTTCTGTAATCACACCCGGGTCATTATACAGGCGGGAAAACACCCGCAGCACATTGCCGTCCACGGCGGGCACAGACAGCCCGAAGCTGATGGACGCAATGGCCCCGGCGGTGTACTCCCCGATGCCGGGCAGCGCACGCAGGGCGGCGTAATCGGCAGGCAGCTGCCCGCCATACTGTGCACAGACGAGCTTTGCAGCCTTTTGCAGGTTGCGCACCCGGCTGTAATAGCCCAGCCCCTCCCACAGCTTATGCAGCTTTTCCTCCTCGCAGGCGGCAAGCGCGGGGATATCCGGCAGCGCTTCCAGAAAGCGGTAGTAATACGGCAGCACCGCCGACACCCGGGTCTGCTGCAGCATCACCTCGCTGAGCCACACATGGTAGGGGGTGGGGTCCTCCCGGAAGGGCAGGCTGCGGCGGTTTTTGTAAAACCACTCTAAGAGGGCGGGCGAAATGTTTTCCACTTGTTTTGTGCTCCTTGTTGAAAAGTCAGGCGTTTTTTGATTGAAAATGGCCGCCGCGTGCGCTTTGGCCATCATCAGCGGAAGAATTATTTTAAATTTCGCGTTTGGAGCGACCGCATTTGCGCAGCAATGAAAGCCCCAGTGGGGCTTTTAAGCGGCAGAGCGGTCTGCGTAAGCAGATGGAGGGGCTTTGCCCCGACAAGCTCTGCGGAGCGCTCCAAACGCATTTTCACGGGAGGGGTCGTAGAGGGAAACAGCATTTGCAGCGCCGCTTTCTGCGAAAGCGCAGCGCTGCGGGAAAGTACTGCTAGTCTGCGCCCTCTCAGGCGCTCCCGCGCCAGATTCCCCCTTTTGTCACCTACGGTGACATCTTCCCCCGGAGCGGGGGAAGTCTTTCCTCAAAGGGAGAGCCAAGCCGTAAAGTTCATCACTAAAGTATTAGGTGTAATAAGAAAGTATCCGGCAGTGCTCTTGGCTCTCCCTTTGGGAGAGCTGGCAAAGCCGTCAGGCTTTGACTGAGAGGGCGCACGCCGTTGCTCCTGTTGCCAAAGTATCAAGTGCAATGAGAGCGTTTCCGGCGTTGCCATAAGGCGTCCCCTTGGGGGAGCTGGCGCGGGAGCGCCTGAGAGGGTTTTCAACCAAAAAAGCCGCCGCAGAGGCGGCGGCTTTCTTGATTATAGTATTGCGCTTCTCAGAAGCCGTATGCGGTGCGGGGGAAGGGCAGCACGTCACGGATGTTCTGGATGCCGGTGAGGTACATGATCATGCGCTCAAAGCCCAAGCCGTAGCCTGCGTGCTCCACGCCGCCGAACTTGCGCAGGTTCAGGTACCACTCGTAGTTGGTCTTGTCCATGCCCAGCTCGTCCATACGGGCCACCAGTTTGCCGTAGTCCTCTTCACGCTGGCTGCCGCCGATCAGCTCGCCGATGCCGGGCACCAGCATATCTGCTGCGGCCACAGTCTTGCCGTCGGCGTTCTGCTTCATGTAGAAGCTCTTGATCTCCTTGGGGTAGTCGGTGACAAAGACCGGCTTCTTGAACACTACCTCGGTCAGGTAGCGCTCGTGCTCGGTCTGGATATCCACGCCCCACTCCACAGGGTACTGGAACTTCTTGTTGTTCTTTTCCAGAATTTCAATGGCCTCGGTGTAGCTGATGCGGCCGAACTCGCTGTTTGCAACCAGCTCCAGACGCTCGACAAGCCCCCTATCAATGAACTGGTTGAAGAAGGCCATCTCGTCCGGGCAGTTGTCCAGCACATAGCGGATGACGTACTTGATCATGGCCTCGGCGTTATCCATGTAACCGTTCAGGTCGCAGAAAGCCATCTCCGGCTCGATCATCCAGAACTCCGCAGCGTGGCGGGTGGTAAAGCTCTTCTCGGCGCGGAAAGTGGGGCCAAAGGTGTACACCTTGCCAAAGGCCATGGCCATGGCCTCGGCTTCCAGCTGGCCGGAAACGGTCAGGTTGACCGGCTTTTCAAAGAAGTCCTGGCTGTAATCCACAGCGCCGTCCTCGGTCTTGGGCAGATTGTCCAGATCCAGCGTGGTCACGCGGAACATCTCGCCTGCACCCTCGCAGTCGGAAGCGGTGATCAGCGGAGAGTGGGCGTAGACAAAGCCGTTCTCCTGGAAGAACTTGTGGATGGCGTAGGCCGCCACACTGCGCACGCGGAAAGCGGCGTTGAAGGTGTTGGTGCGGGGACGCAGGGTGGGCATGGTGCGCAGATACTCCATGCTCATCTTCTTTTTCTGCAGGGGATACTCGTCGGCGGGGCAGTCGCCCAGGATCTCGACGGAATCTGCGTTCAGCTCGAACGGCTGCTTGGCCTGCGGGGTCAGGACGATCCGGCCCACCACGCGCAGACTGCTGTACAGACCGGTGTGGATGACTTCCTCATAGTTGGCCAGCTTGCCCGCTTCCAGCACGACCTGCAGGGTCTTGAAGCAGCCGCCGTCCGACAGGGCGATGAAGCCGATGTTCTTGGAGTCGCGGATGTTCTTTGCCCAGCCGCAGACGGTGATCTCGGTGCCGTCCGCCGGGGTGTTCTTGAACAGCGAAAGGATCTCGGTACGTTCCATAATAGTTCTCCTTTTCGTCCTCTCTATAAAGAGGTATTCTTCCGTCCTGCCTGCGGGTGCCGGGGCGCCCCGCAGACAAAACCAAAAATAAAAAGACAGCTTTTGCCCTGAAAGTTCAGGGCGAACAAGCTGTCTTGTAATGTCCGCGGTGCCACCTGAATTACCGGAAGTGTCCGGTCGCTCACGCGCTCTTTTGTTTAAGCGCTGTCCCTGTAACGCTGGACCTGCGGCGCACCTACTTAACGGCAGCCGCGCTGCCGTGTTCAGTTTGCTGCTCCCGGGTGTTCGTTCACGCGGCGCACGGGCGCGGCTCTCAGCTGTGCCGCACTCTCTGGGCCGGACGGCCCGCGCTACTTTTCCCGTTCCTTGCATTTGTTGTTTTAAAATAGCACGTTGGCGGCATTTTGTCAACCTTACCGTGCGGCATGGGGGAAAATTCTGTGTTTTTTCTTGTCAGGATGCGCTTTCTCTGGTAAAATGGAAAAAAGCGGTATTCCGCAAAAACAGATTCTGGAGGAGATCATGAAACACGCACACCGCGCCATCCGTCTTTTGACCCTCGCCGTGGTCAGCTGCGCACTGGCTGCCCTGCTGAGCGGCTGCACCAAGGAGGAATTCATTGCTGGGTACAACGAATTTTTGTTCGGCGACTGGTTTCCCTCTCCCCCAAGCGCCGGGGAGACCACCGCTGAGGAAGGTTCCGCATCTGGGGACTCCGATCATGTCTACGCCGAGCCCAACCCCGAGTGCGACGCCAAGATCTCGTCGCTGATGAGCGAGCTGTACTCGCTGGAGTCCTCCGCACGGTCGGATGTCAGCAGTGCCATCCAGAGCGCAAAGGATGAATACCACGCTCTGCCCGCCTCCCAGCGGACCTTTGCCAATAAGGTCAGCATCGCCTACAAGCATCTTTCCTCGGTGGAAAGCCGCTACGACAGTGCCGTCTCCTCGGTGGTCAGCGAGATGCGCAGCGTGCTGCGGGAGTATAACCAGCCCGAGACCGTAGCCGATCAGGCCTGGAGCTACTATCAGTCTGCCAAGAGCAGCATGATCTCCAGCCTTGGCGGCTGACCCTCAACTTAATAGTGCATCCGCGAGGCCCTGTGCTGCCAGATATCCGGCGTACAGGGCCTCATTTAGGTTGTTGCCGTGCCCGCCGATCTCGATCAGCAGGCTGCCGGTGGTCAGGTCCTGATTATAGAACCGGTAGCTGAACAGCACCGGGCGGGTAAAGCCGGGATATTTTGCCTCCATGCTGCGCTCCCACGCGGCGGCAAAGCGCAGGTTCTGCCGCCATGCGGGCAGCTGCACGCTGGTGCCGTTGTCGCACCCGCAGATGATCATCACCTGCGCCGCCTGCCGCCCGTCTACGGTGCACACCGGGGCGCAGCGGGTGCCGTTTTCCCGCTCGATGGCGTCGCGGTGGACGTCCAGCACCACCTTGATGCTGGGGTACTGCGCCAGATACTGCTGCACCACCGCCCGGCTGTTGGCGTAGCTGCCGGTGTAGCTGGGGTAGTCGTTCAGGGTCTCATCGTGCAGGGTGCATATTCCCGCCGCGTTGAGGGTATCCGCCATCACCCGCCCCACCGCACACATATTGATGCTGCGGTCGGTGCTGCGCGCCCCGTCCCCGGGGGTGAACCACAGCCCGGCAAAAAGGCGGTAGTCCTCGGTGGCGTGGGTGTGCATGATGAGCACCTGCGGTGCGGCGCTGTCCTTTTCAATGGCAAAGGGCAGGGGCTGCGCTGCCTCGGCGGCGATGTCTGCCGCTGTCTGCCGGGTGTTATTCTTGATGCTGCCCGCGCCGCAGGGGATGTACTTTTCGCCGCTGCCGTGCCCGAACTGCTGCTCTGTCACCGTGCCCGCATCGGCAGGGCGGGCTTCGTCCGGCTGCAAGGCCACAAAATACTGCTCCACCCCGGTCTGTACCGGGGCGGCAGCTTCCTGCGCCGGAGAGGGCGCGGACACGGCTTCCGGCACGCTTTCCGCAGACGCCGCCGCTGCCCGGCTCTCCACCGCCTGCTGCCCCAGATGCAGCAAAGTCTGCGCCGCTGGCACCGGCGCTGCCAGAAAGGCCGCCAGCACCAGCGCGGCGCTGCGGGCAAAGATGCACAGGGCCGCAAACAGCACCGCAGCCTGCAAAAAGGGCACCGCCCTGCTCTGCCCCGCAGGCAGACGCCAAGGCTCTCTGCTGCGCATGGCAAGACCTCCTTTCCGGCCAGTGGGACGATTTAAATGCCCTCCGCTTGCGCTCTGGGCATAATTCAAGGAAAAATTATTTATAATTTCGCGTTTGTCGCGGCCTGCGGGCCGCTCCAAACGCATTTTCACGGGAGGGGTCGTAACGGCAAACGGCATTTGCAGTGCCGCTTTCTGCGAAAGCGCGGCGCTGCGGGCGAGCGCTTGCTCCCCCGGGGGGAGCTGTCGCGCAGCGACTGAGGGGCTATGAATGGAGAAGCGAAAAAAGCGTTAAAGCGATAGCGCCGACTGGCGCAGCGCTAGCTTTTTTGTGCTTCGACTTCTGCTTTAGGATTGTCAAGGGCGTGCAGCCCTTGACCCGTTGCGGGGTGGGTGGAGTCCAGAGGTAGGGAGGGGGGACTCGGAACACCCCTCCCTACCTCTGGCCCAGCGGAGCGTCTTTGCACGCTGACGGCAGGCAGTAACTTCTCCCGCGGAGCGTGCACATTTCCAATCGTTCACCCCGTCAGCCAGCAGAGCTGCTGCACGGTAAGGCGGGGCTGCAAGGCGCGGTTGACACTGCCCGCCAGCAGAGCCGCGCCATGGGCGATGACGCTGTCCAGCGCCCGGGGCGTGACCACAAGGTCTGCCCCCTCCTGCGCCTGCATCAGGGTGGGGATGCCCGCCGCCACCACCGGCACGCCCAAGGTATCCCGGGTCAGGTGGCGGGTGTGGTCGGCCTGCGCCGGGTAAAGCCCTGAGTCCGAAAACTGCACCGTGCGCCCCAGCCGCTGCCCCTCGGCAGAGCAGAGACTGTCCACGCAGACCACCGCCGCCGGGCGCAGCTGCCCCACCAGCGCCGCCGCCAGCTGCTGCAGCGAAAGCCCGGTGGCTGCCGCTACTCCGGGCGCAACGGCTGCTACCGGGCGCAAGCCCCGCACCGGCGGGGCAGCGCCCGCGCCCATGGTGACAAGGATGCGCTGCACCGTGCGCGGGCCAAGGGCATCGGCGGTGATGCGGCGGTTGCCCACCCCCAGCACCAGCACCGGCCCTTTTGGCGGCAAAAGGGCTCGCAGCTCCCGGGCGCACACCTCGATGACGGCGGCGTCCCGCTCGTCCAGCACGCTGACGCTGGGCATTTCCAGCGTGACATACCTGCCCCGGGGGCGGCTGAGCCCCTCGCGGGCAATTTCCACCCTTGTCACCGTGACCCCGCCGTGCTTCGCGGTAGCCAGCCGCACCCCTGCGGGCAGCGGCTGCGCTGCGCCTGAAAACAGCTCGTCGGCCATATCCGTAGTACGCATTTTCCACACTCTCCGTTCCTTTTTGGGGCAAAAGCCCGCTTTCTTGCCGGAAAGTATGGGAAAAACAAAACTTTTCCAAACAAAAATCAAAAAAACGCTTGCGCTGGTACGCGAAATATGGTATCATAGGGTGCGCTGTTATAGGTAGCCAAGGAGGTGGAACGAATGCCTAACATCAAATCTCAGAAGGACCGCGTCGTGCAGGCTGCTGCAGAGCAGGCTCACAACAAGGCCATTAAGACCAACCTGAAAACAGTCGTCAAGAAGGCAGACGCTGCCATCGATGCGAATGCCGCTGACAAGGACGCAACCGTCCTGGCTGCTGTTTCCGCGATCGACAAGGCTCGCGCTAAGGGTGTCATCAAGAAGAACACCGCCAGCCGCAAGATCAGCCGTATGGCAAAGCGTGCTAACAAGAACGCTTGATCGCGCAGTTTGATTGACGAACAAAACCTCTGTACCGGGTACCCGGCACAGGGGTTTTTGTTTTTTCCGGGGCTATGCCCCGCACAGCGCGGCAAGGCTCTGCCGCTGCACCGGCTCCAGCAGCTGCTCCGGCGGCAGGGGCTGCGGCGGCACCGCCATCCACCACGCCGCCCACGCGGCGGGCACGACCACCGCCAGCGAAAGCCCCGGGTACAACAGCGCCGGCTCGTGCAGCCACGGGCTGCCGGGCGGCAGTACCAACGCCGTGCACAGACACAGCGCCGCCCACAGCTCCCACAATACGGTCTGTCCGCTGTGTTTCATGCGCCTCACCTCCGTTTTGCCCCCAGTTTACCAGCCGCCGGGCGCAAAATATAGCGAAGCAGCGCGGGCAAAACAGTTCAGTTCTGGTCGTGGCTTTTACCCACAAGGCTGCACACCACGCCGCAGACAAGGCTTGCGGTGACGCCCGCAGAAGCAGCGGTCAGCCCGCCGGTCAGGATGCCGATGGCCCCCTTTTCCGCCACGGCGGTGCGCACCCCCTTTGCCAGCAGATGCCCGAAGCCCAGCAGGGGCACGCTCGCCCCCGCACCGGCAAACTCTGCCAGCGGCGCATACAGCCCCACTGCCGAGAGCACCACCCCCGCCACCACATAGCCGGTCAGGATGCGTGCCGGGGTAAGCTTTGTCAGGTCGATGAACAGCTGCCCCACCGCGCAGATGGCACCGCCTACTAAAAATGCCCACAGATAGTTCATTTCAGTTCTCCTTTTCCGGCGCGGTCAGCTCTACCAAATGCGCCACCGCCGGGATGCTCTCCTTCTGCAAAAAGGTGGTCTGGCTCATCAGCGCCCCGGTGGCGATAAACAGCACCCGGCGGCTGCCGCGGCGCAGCAGCTTTGGCAGGATATGTGCGCAGAGCACGGCGGCGCAGCAGCCCGCGCCCGAGCCGCCGCTTTTTACCCGCTGCTCCCCGGCATCGTAGAGCAGACAGCCGCAGTCTGCGTGGTTTTTCAGCAGCAGACCCTCTGCCGCCAACAGCTCCCGCAGCATCTGACTGCCCACCAGCCCAAGGTCGCCGGTGTAGATACAGTCGAAATCCCGCAGCTCTGCGCGGGTATCGGCAAGATAATGCAGCAGGGTAGCGGCGGCTGCCGGTGCCATGGCTGCGCCCATGTTGTTGATATCTTTAATATTATAGTCCTGCACCCTGCCAAGGGTGGCGGCGGCAATGCCTACCCCCTGCCCTGCCGGGCGCAGCAGGCAGCACCCGGCGGCGGTAGCCGTCCACTGGGCGGTAGGGGTGCGCACCGCGCCGTAGCTCAGCGGGGTGCGGAACTGACGCTCTGCCGCGCAGAAATGACTGGAAGTCATCGCCAGCAGGTTCTGCGCCGCACCGCTGCTGCACAGCGCCGCGCCCAGCGCCAGCGCCTCGGCCATGGTGCTGCACGCCCCGAACAGCCCCGCAAAGGGTGCGCCCAGCTCCCGCAGCGCGTAGCCGGAGGCGGTACACTGCGCCTGCAAGTCCCCTGCCAGCGCAAGGTCCACCCGCTCGGCGGGCAGAGACGCCTTTTGCAGGCAGAGCCGTGCCGCCCGCAGCTGCAACTGCTTTTCGGCGGCTTCCCAGCTGCGCTGTCCCAGCCGGTTGTCGGTGGTCAGTTCGTCAAAGCCCGCCGCCAGCGGGCCCTCGCTCTCTTTTTTGCCGCCCACCGCCGCCTGTGCGGCGATGACCGGCGGGGTATGGAACAACAGGGTATCGCCCCGGCGCTCTGTCATAAAAAATTTCTCCTTTTCTGCAAAAAATGCCCCGGAACGTGCTATACTGGTGCTGTGGCGCTGCAATATCCGGCGGGGCTGTTCCGTATTATAAGGCAGAAGTCCCCAACAGCCACAGTACCACACCGTACACCACCGCCGCCAGCGTGCCGTACACGATGACCGGCCCGGCGATGAGGAACATCTTAGCTCCCGTGCCCGGTACGCGTCCCTCGGCCTTGAACTCGATGGCCGCGCTGACCACCGCGTTGGCAAAGCCGGTGATGGGCACCAGCGACCCCGCTCCGGCTTTTGCCGCCAGCTTCTGGTACCAGCCCAGCGTGGTCAGCACCGCCGAGAGCAAGATCAAAGTGCAGCTGGTCAGGGTGCCCGCCGCTTCGGCGTCCGCGCCCTGCCGCAAAAACAGCTGCCGCAGCCCTTCGCCCAGCAGGCAGATGCCGCCGCCCACGCAGAACGCCCAAAGGCAGTCTGCCAAAAGCGGCGAGTGCGGCCCGGCCTTCTGCACTCGGCGTGCGTATTCCTGCGCTGTCATCTTCATCTTCCCGCGCCCCCTTTTGCGGATAGTCTGCCCGGGGCGGCGGTTACTTATCCTTTTTTGTGAAAGAAGGTAGATGCTATGTATTCTTCCCATCACCATAAACATCACGCCCTGCGTCTGCTCTGCCTGACGGCGCTGGTCTGCTTTGCGGCGGGCGGCACCGCCTACGCCTGCACCCGCAAAGCTGCGGTGCCGCAGCTGCCCGAGCTGCCTGCCGAAAACCTTGAGCAGCCCGCCGAATACGGCGTGCAGCAGAGCACCCTTACCGCCGCACAGGCACAGGCCATCCTGGATGACCCCCGTATGATCCTTGTGAGCCGCACCCACCCGATAACGGAGGACTATCCTGTCGAGACCAAGGAATGCGGCTCGGCTACCGCCATCAACAAAACCTTGCAGACCGAAGCCGCCGATGCCTTTCTCTCCATGCAGGCCGCTGCCGCCAAGGACGGCGTGGATGTGCGGATGCAGAGCGGCTACCGCAGCGTCAGCTACCAGAAAAAGCTGTACGACAACAAGACCCAGTACTACCGCAACAAGGGTCTGAGCGAAGCCGCCGCCCGGGAAAAGGCCGCTGCCATCGTCAACCCGCCGGGCTGCTCGGAGCACAACTGCGGCCTTGCCGCCGACCTGAACAGCCCGGAGCACACCACCCTTGACACCGGCTTTGCCGACACCGCCGCCTTCCGCTGGCTGTGCGAGAACGCGGAGCAGTACGGCTTTATCCTGCGCTACACGGAGGAAGCCGAAAGCGTGACCGGCATCACCTACGAGCCGTGGCACTGGCGCTATGTGGGCGCGGAAAACGCCGCCCTGCTCAACCGGAGCGGCCTGTGTCTGGAGGACGCGGTCGCCGTTTTGCAGCGCATTGCCGCCGGGGAGACCGTGACCGGTTAAAATCCAATGAAAACTGCCGGAAAACCCTGCGGGGTGCGTTGCAATTTACCTGCTGTTATGGTAAGATAAATACAGTCTGCCCGTGTGCGCGGCGCAGCCCCGCACCCCGACAAATGAATTCAACAAAAGAAGGAATATTTTATGATAAACCGCACAAAACTCTCTGTGATCGCTGTCAGCGCCGTGCTGGCCGTTGCCCTGACCGGCTGCGGCGGCAGCGCTTCTTCCGCGCCGTCCTCCGTGTCCAGCGCCTCTGCCTCTGCACCGGTCGCCGATGCAGCTTCTCCGGCAGCGGATACCGCTGAAAACGGCACCGCCGATCTGGACAGCGCCGTGGAAAGCCTGCTGGCTGCCGACCCCATCTCCAACCAGTTCGAGATCACTGCCATGAACATCGAGTACGACTTCGGCCTGAAGGCTGAGGACGTAGCCAGCTACAAGGGCGTGAAGAGCAACGACAACGGCGATGCCGGCCTTGTGCTGGTGGTGGAAGCCGCTTCCGGCAAGGCACAGGACGTGGTGACCGCGCTGGAAAGCTACAAGCAGGATCAGGTGGCCTTCTACGGCAACTATGCCGAGTTTGCACAGGCACAGAGCAACGTGGAAAACGCCATCATCTCCTCCAAGGGCGACCGTGTGGTCATGGTGATTGCCTCCAACGAGTGCTCCGCAGACCTGACCAGTGCTGTGGACAGCGCCCTGAACAGCTGAATCTGATCTTCTGAGCCGGTGCCATCTGCGGCATCGGCTTTTTTCAGTAGAAAGCCCTCCCGCACCCGGGATGGGGAAACCGTTATTGCCCGCAAAACTTGTAAAAAAGGAGGCTGACCCCTTGGTTTTCAGCACCATCATCTTCCTGTTCCGTTTTCTGCCCATCACGCTGGCGCTGTACTATCTTGCCCCCGCAAAACTGAAGAACACCGTGCTGTTTTTGTGCAGTCTGGTGTTCTACTGCTGGGGCGAGGTGCGCTTTTTCCCGGTCATGGTGGCGCTTATCCTCATCAACTACCTCAGCGGCCTTGCCATCGAACATTTCGATGCAAAACCCGCGCTGCGCCGCTTCTTTCTGTTGGTAGCGCTCATTGGCAGCTTAGGGATGCTGTTCTACTTCAAGTACGCAAACTTTGTGCTGCGCAGCGCCAACGCCCTGCTGGGCACCGCCTTTGCCGAAATTCAGGGCATCGGCACGCTGCCACTGGGCATCAGCTTCTACACCTTCCAGACCCTTTCCTACTCCATCGATGTCTACCGCCGGGATGTAAAAGCCGAGCGCAACATCATCGACTTCGGCGCTTATGTAGTCATGTTCCCGCAGCTCATCGCGGGGCCCATCGTCAAGTACCGGGACGTCTCCGACCAGCTGCACGTCTATAAGCGCCGCTATAACCTCAAACAAATTGAAGAGGGCATGACCCTGTTCACCTTCGGTCTTGCCAAAAAGGTGCTGCTGGCGGACGCCGTAGGCGCGCTGTGGACGGACATCATCGGGGTGGCTGACAGCCCCTCCACCACCTTTGTGGGTCTGGCAAACGCCTCCACTCCGCTGGTGTGGCTGGGCATCATCGCATACAGTTTGCAGCTGTACTTCGATTTCTCCGGCTACTCCCTCATGGGCATCGGCATGGGCAAGATGCTGGGTTTCGACTTCCCTGCAAACTTCAACTACCCCTATATCTCCGCCTCCATCACCGAGTTCTGGCGGCGCTGGCACATGACCCTGTCCGGCTGGTTCCGGGAGTATGTGTATATCCCGCTGGGCGGCAACCGTAAGGGGCTCAAGCGGCAGATTTTAAACCTGTTCATCGTGGAGCTGCTCACCGGCATCTGGCACGGCGCGAACTGGAACTTTATCTGCTGGGGTCTTTACTACTTTGTGCTGCTGGCAGCTGAAAAGCTGTTTTTGCTGCCCTACCTGAAAAAGGGCAAGGTGTGGCCGCACCTGTACACCCTGTTCCTTGTGGTGGTAGGCTGGGCGATGTTCGTGGGCAACGACACCGGCGTGTCCTTCGGGCTGCTGTTCCAGAAGCTCTTTATCCCCTCCGGCGGGGTGTCGCCGCTGTATTTCCTGCGGAATTACGGCGTGCTGCTGGCGGTAAGCGTGGTGTGCTGCACCCCGCTGATCGAAAAGCTGTGGGATGTGCTGCGCAAGAACGTAGTCACCCGCTGCGCCGCCATCCTGACGCTGCTGGTGGTCTCCACCGCCTATGTGGTGGGCAGCACCAACAGCCCGTTCCTGTACTTTAACTTTTAAGGAGGCGGGAAGATGTCCAAACACGAAAAAAAGACCTCCTCCCTTTTGCACTACCCGGTGCTGGTGGTGTTCAGCCTGTTCTTCATCGGGCTGTTCGCGCTGGATCTGGTCACCCCGGATCGCAGTTACAGCGAGTTGGAGAACACTACCCTGAGCCAGCGCCCGGCGCTGACCCAGTTCACCGCCAAGGGGCTGAACAGCTACTTTACCGCCTACACCAAATACGTCAAGGATCAGGTGGCGGGGCGCGATGCGTGGATCAGCCTGCAGAGCGTGGTGGAGACCACCCTGCTGCAAAAGCAGCAGAACGGCGGCATCCTGCTGGGCAAGGAGCACATGATGTTCCCCCGCACCTACGGGTTGCTTTCCAGCGAGGAGCGCACCCTGCCCAAGAACACGGCAGCGCTCACCAGCCTGTGCCAGCGCTACCCGGGCAAGGTAAATGTGCTGCTGGCACCCGCTGCCAGCGATATCTATAAAGAGAACGTGCCCGCAAACGCCCCCCTGCTGGACGAGGACGGCTACCTTGACCAGCTTTCCGCTGCGGTGCAGGCTGCGGGCGGCAGCTTTGTGGACGTGCGCCAGACCCTTGCCGCCCACAAGAGCGAGTATATTTACTACCGCACCGACCACCACTGGACGAGCCTTGGCGCCTACTACGCTTACAGCCAGCTGTGCGAAACCCTCGGCCTTACCCCCTTTGACACCGCCGCCCACACCGCCCTGACTGCCGACGGCTTTTACGGCACCCACTACGCCAAGGCGCGCACATGGAACGCCGTGCCGGACGTGATCACCTACTACGACCTTGACAACACCCTGACGGTATGGAACGTGACGGCGGCAGGTCAGCCCACCGAGGGGCAGACCACCGGCCTGTATGACACGGAGAAGCTTTCCGTCTACGACAAGTACGCCATGTTCCTGCACGGCAACAACGGTTTAAGCCGGGTGCAGGGCAACGGCAGCGGGCGTATCCTTGTTATCAAGGACAGCTACGCCAACTGCTTTGTGCCCTACCTGACCGCCAACTACGCCGACATTGACGTGGTGGACTTCCGCAACTACAACTACGGCTTGGATCAGTTGATCGCCGATAACGGCTACGACCAGATCCTTGTGCTGTACAACTTTGACAGCTTCAAGAGCGACCCCTACCTCTACCGCGCCGGTGTACAGGGGTAAACCGCCAAAAGCCTAAATTATTGCAGTCTATTTTCACAAATTTTTTGAGATAATTTCATGCGTCCCGCCAGTTTTTGAACAGATGTGCCAAAACCCCTTGATAAAATCCGACCACTGTTGTAGAATGACCATATAGAGAACAATGCTCTATCGGCAATTGGGTATAGACGCCGGGGAATCGGAATGCAATGCGGCATTTCCCTTTGACAAAGGAGTATTGAAGATGAAAAAGATGAATTATCCCGCAGATTATGCGGTGCTTTCCAATGAAGAAATGACCTATACCGCAGGCGGCGGCGCAGTAGATGATGCTGCCGGGATCGCCACCACTGCCGCAACGGTCGTAGGTGCTGTGGTGCTGGCCTCCAGCTACATCTGGGGCATCAAGCAGGCACGCACTTGGCTGCAGCAGGACGGCAACAAGGACGGCAACTTCTTTACCGTGCTGGGCCGCGCCACCGATGCCCTTGCCGCTGACATGGGCAAATCTGCCAGCAACTTTGTGCGGGATGCCGTTTCTACCACCATGGTAGTGGCACTGGCTCCCCTGAGCGCCGTTCTGCTGATCGTGCGCTGAACCTTTTCATCAGATAAAACGGTGCGTTTTTGGGTGCACCGTTTTGGATAGCTTTGTTTCAAAAGGAGTGTTATTATGGAAAAAATGATGATGCCCGCGTACTACAATGTACTGTCCACTGAAGAGATGACCTACACCGAAGGCGGCGCTACCATGGTTCAGGCTGCCTGCGCATGGTTCCTGCCTTTCTACGGCTGGTTCAAGGGCATTACTGCTGTCCGCGACTACCGCAAGAAGAATCCTGACAACTGGACCGAGACCGGTCTGGACGCCCTGAGCAAGGACATGGAGAAGAGCACTGCCAACCTGCTGTATGACATTGCTTGCTCCATCTCCGTGGTCAGCTCCTGCGCAAGTGTTGTGTGGCTGATCCCGAATGCTCTCATCGTCTTCGGCTCCTGATTTCCCGGAGTAGACCAAAGAACAAAGCAAGCGGAGGCGCTGCCCGAAAGGGCAGCGCCTCCGCTGTTTTTATGGGATTTTCTTTTAGCTTTCGTCTCATGTATCCCAGCTTTCGTCTAAAACAGGGTGCATTTTAGACGAAAGCGCAAGTGTGTGAGACGAATCGGCCTTACTTACACGCAAAAAACGGCGGCACGCTCCGATGGAACGCGCCGCCGTTTGGTTTTTTATAATGCAATCCAACCGGAGATATCATGCCTGTTTTTCAGCAAGCGGTATCTCCAAAAAACGGTTTTACCGTATCGGGCGAAAGCCCGCTGCGCTGTGCTTTCTCCTGTTCATAGGCCACACGAGTCGCTTCCTCTACAAAGGCTCTGACCTCCGGCGTTGCCGTAGACCATGTAACATTAAAACGGCGGCAGATCTGATAGAACGTGCGATAAAACGCCTCCCGTTCCGGGTCACGCTGGAAATACTCTTTTGCATCCATCGAAAACACCTCACTTCAAATACGTCACAAATATATTCATGGCCGCCTCGCCAGACAGTTCATAACGCGGCGCTCCGCCAAAACTCGGCAACGGACACGCGCCATAATCCCGGATATAGTGTTCTGCCAATTCCGGAACCTTTGCTTCAAATGTGACTGTCCCACCGCATCCATGATCGATCGAAAGCTTGATACCGTAGGCGATCAAAACCCGTCCGATCCCCTGATATCTTTTGGAATGTCCAACAATTGTCGGGTTGCTTTCCGGCTGGCTTTCAATGTAGGTGATGTGCACCATCACATCATTTTCCAGTATCTCATACGCTGCCAGTGCAACCAGTTCGCCATCCGTTGTTTTTAACGCATACTTTTCAAAAGCATCCTTCTGGATATAGGCAGACATCCAGCTCGTCTGCCATACCGGCTCTTTCTCCGTCTGTGCCGCATCTGCTTTTTTCATGCGTGTGATCTTCACGCCTATTTTCTGTTCATTATCTGTTTTCAGAATAAACGGTACAAACCTTGCCATACAAACCTCTTTCCCAAATACGGCGTTCCAAATTATCAGTTATATTATACTCGATTCTGTGTAGCTTTTCAACAAAAACAAAAATCCCCCGGACTGCTGTTCCCGGCAGTTCAGGGGATCTCATACCTTATGCGTTGAACATATCTTTCAGCTTTTTGAAGAAGCCCTTACGCTTTTCGTAGTTTTCTTCTTTCAGCGTGCCCTCAAATTTCTTCAGGGCATCGCGCTGCGCCTTGTTCAGCTTTTTGGGGATCTCCACCTCGCACTTGACGTACATATCGCCGCGGCCGCGGCCGTTCAGGTACTGGATACCCTTGCCGCGCAGGCGGAAGGTGGTACCGCTCTGGGTGCCCTCGGGCACGGTGTACTCCACCTTGCCGTCAATGGAGGGTACGGTGATGCTGTCGCCCAGCACGGCCTGACTGTAAGTGATGGGCACGGTGACCCATACATCGTAGCCGTCGCGCTGGAACACCTCGCTGGGGCGCACGGTGACCATGACGATGACATCACCGGCGGGGCCGCCGTTGGTACCGGCATCGCCCATACCGCGCAGTGCAAAGCTCTGGTCGTCGTCGATGCCCATGGGGATGGACACCTCCAGCGTCTTTTTGGTGGCCACCTTGCCGCTGCCGTGGCAGACCTTGCAGGGGTTCTTTACCAGCTTGCCCTTGCCGCCGCAGCGGGAGCAGGGCTGCTGGGTCTGCATCACGCCAAAGGGGGTGCGCTGCTGGCGAATGACAAAGCCGCGTCCACCGCAGTCCGGGCAGGTCTCGGGGCTGGTGCCGGCGGCACAGCCGCTGCCGTGGCACTCGGTGCACTCCTGCTGACGGGTGATGGTAATGTTCTTCTTGCAGCCGTGCACGGCCTCGTCAAAGCTCAGGGTGATGCGCACCCGGATGTCCTGCCCCTTGCGGGGGGCGTTGGGGTTTGCCTGACGGGACGAGCCGCCGAAGCCGCCAAAGCCGCCGCCGAAGATATCGCCAAAGATGTCGCCCAGATCCACACCATCGCCGCCAAAACCGCTGAAGCCGCCGGGGCCGCCGCCGTTCTGCGCTGCATAGGTAGGGTCAACACCGGCAAAGCCGTACTGGTCGTACAGCTGGCGCTTCTTCGGGTCCGAAAGCACCTCGTTTGCTTCGTTGATCTCCTTAAACTTTGCCTCGGCGTCCTTATCGCCGGGGTTATAGTCCGGGTGGTACTTCATGGCAAGCTTGCGGTATGCCTTTTTGATCTCGGCATCGCTTGCGCCCTTGGATACCCCCAGCACTTCGTAATAATCACGCTTTTCCTGTGCCATATCCACTCACCTCTCCAACCTCTCCCGTCACGGTCTTTCTCCGCACGAACCCTCTCAGGCGCTGACGCGCCAGCTCCCCCGAGGGGGGAGCTTAGACCGAGAAGGGAAACTTGTCCTCACCGCCAAAAGCTCGCCCATCGGGAGAGCTGGCATTGCGAAGCAATGACTGAGAGGGTTTACATTCTATAAACCAGCAAGAGCCGCTCCGGTCTAAACCGGAGCGGCTTTTGCTCTATTGCGCGTGTGCCCGCCGGTTTGGCCGGACACAGCGCTTTGTGTCAAACTTAGACTTCCTTGAAGTCGGCATCCACAACGCCGTCATCGTTGGGCTTGGTATCGGCTGCGCCTGCGTCAGCACCGGGCTGTGCACCGGCGGCCTGCTGTGCGGCAGCGGCTGCCTGATACATCTTCTCGAACACCTGGCTCAGGGCTTCCTGCTTTGCCTTGATGTCGTCCACGTTGCCGGACTGGACAGCGGTCCGCAGGTCGGCCAGCTTTGCCTCGGCATCGCTCTTCACGTCTGCGGGCAGCTTGTCGCCGTTCTCCTTCAGCATCTTCTCGGTCTGGAACACCATCTGGTCGGCACCGTTGCGGATATCGACCTCTTCACGCTTCTTCTTATCGTCGGCAGCAAACTGCTCAGCTTCCTTCACAGCCTTGTCGATGTCCTCCTTGGACATGTTGGTAGAAGCGGTGATGGTGATGTTCTGCTCCTTGCCGGTGCCCAGATCCTTGGCGCTGACCTTCACGATGCCGTTGGCATCGATATCGAAGGTGACTTCGATCTGAGGCACGCCGCGGGGAGCCGGAGCAATGCCGTCCAGATGGAACACACCCAAGCTCTTGTTGTCGCGGGCAAACTCACGCTCGCCCTGCAGCACGTTGACCTCAACAGAGGGCTGGTTGTCGGCTGCGGTGGAGAACACCTGGCTCTTGTGGGTGGGGATGGTGGTGTTGCGGTCGATGATCTTGGTGCACACGCCGCCCAGCGTCTCAATGCCAAGGCTCAGCGGGGTGACATCCAGCAGCAGCAGACCCTTCTTCTCGCCGTTCAGAACGCCGCCCTGAATAGCAGCACCGACAGCCACGCACTCATCGGGGTTGATGCCCTTGAAGGGCTCGCAGTTCAGTTCCTTCTTCACTGCGTCGTAGACAGCGGGGATACGGGTAGAACCACCGACCATCAGGACCTTCTTCAGGTCGGAAGCGCGCAGACCTGCATCCTGCAGAGCCTTGCGCACGGGGGTCATGGTGCGGTCGACCAGATCAGCGGTCAGCTCGTTGAACTTTGCGCGGGTCAGGGTCATATCCAAGTGCTTGGGGCCGGTAGCATCGGCAGTGATGAAGGGCAGGTTGATCTGGCTGCTCATTGCGCTGGACAGCTCGATCTTAGCCTTCTCGGCAGCTTCCTTCAAACGCTGTGCAGCCATCTTGTCCTTGCGCAGGTCGATGCCGTTCTCGGTCTGGAAAGCGTCTGCCATCCAGTCGATGATGCGCTGATCGAAGTCGTCGCCGCCCAGATGGGTATCGCCGTTGGTGGCCAGAACCTCGGTAACGCCGTCGCCCATCTCGATGATGGACACATCGAAGGTGCCGCCGCCCAGATCGTAGACCATGATCTTCTGGTCGTCTTCCTTATCCACACCGTAAGCCAGAGCAGCTGCGGTGGGCTCGTTGATGATACGGCGGACGTTCAGGCCGGCAATGGTGCCTGCGTCCTTGGTGGCCTGACGCTGGCTGTCGTTGAAGTAGGCAGGCACAGTGATGACAGCCTCGGTGACGGTCTCGCCCAGATAAGCCTCGGCGTCAGCCTTCAGCTTCTGCAGGATCATAGCGCTGACCTGCTGGGGAGTGTACTCCTTGCCGTTCAGGGTCACCTTGTGGTCGGTGCCCATCTGACGCTTGATGGAAGAAACGGTGTTGTCGGGGTTGGTGATAGCCTGACGCTTTGCAACCTGACCTACCAGACGGTCGCCGGTCTTGGTGAAGCCGACAACGGACGGGGTGGTGCGGGCGCCCTCAGAGTTGGCGATAACAACAGGCTCGCCGCCCTCCATAACAGCCACGCAGCTGTTGGTAGTACCAAGGTCGATACCAATAATCTTACTCATAATGAAGTCTCCTCTCGAAAGAACAAATCTTGTTTATATGATGCTTATGATGATGTCAAGCGGATGTTATTGCAAACTCCCTTGCGGGAGGTTCGGCTTGTTTATTCGGCCACCACAACGGTTGCATGGCGGATGATCTTGTCACCCAGCTTGTAACCCTTCTGGAAAACGGTGACCACCGTGCCGCTCTCCTGCCCGTCCGGGGCGGGGATCTGCTGCACAGCATTCATAAAGTTGGGATCAAAGGGCTTGCCCAGCACCTCGATCTCCTCCACATGGAGGGCTTCCAGTGCCTTTGCGGCCTTATCCAGCGTCATGACCACGCCCTTTTTGTAGTTCTCGTCAGTGGTGGGGGCGTTGGCTGCCATATCCAGCGTATCCAGAATGGGGATGATCTTTTCCACTGCGTGGGAAACACCGTCGCCAAACTTCTGGTCGGCTTCGCGGGCGGAGCGCTTGCGGTAGTTGTCGTACTCGGCAGCCATGCGCAGCAGCTGATCCTTGGCCTGTGCGGCGTTCTTTTCCGCTGCATCCAGCTTTGCCTTAACGGCTTCCATCTCCCGGGCCTTCTTGTTGAACCAGCCGCCGTCCTTCTTCTTGTCCTCTTCGGCAGCGGCAGCCTCGGCAGCAGCCTGTTCGGGCGCTGCGGCAGCGGTCTTTTCCTCGGGGGCAGTCTCCGGCTGCTCGGTCTCGGGCACCGTGTTCTTTGCTTCTTCGCTCATTCCAGATCCTCCTTATAGATCACAGTCCGCCGCGGTACGGCAGCCTGCGGGGTGTCTTTTCGTTTGCCGCTCATGCCCTCGCCCAGCTGGTCTGCAAACTCGTGCAGCAGGGGCATCAGCTTCTGGAAGGGCATCCGGGTGGGGCCGATCAGGGCAATGGAACCCCACAGCCCGCCGCCTACCAGATACCGGTCGCTCACGATGCACAGCCCGGGGATCTGCGGCTCCAGATCCTCGCCCAGCAGCACGCTTTCGCTGCGGTTTTCCGGGGGTGCGATCAGGCTTGCGGCCTGTTCTTCGTCGTTCAGCAGGGTAAGGATATCACCCACCCGGCCGTCCAGCTGCGGCCAGTCCAGCAGGTACTGCTCGCCGCCCAGAAATACATGGGGCTTTACGCTGTCCTGCAGAATTGCGGCTGCGGCGCTGACCACCGGCACAAGTTCCGGTGCGATCTGGCTGCACAGCTCGCTGAGCATCCGGGTGGAAAGATCCACCGGTGCCACAAAGGTAAGGTTGCGGTTGAGCAGCGCCGCAAGGGCAGCTGCCTTTTCCCGGGAAAGCCCGGTGCGTACCCGCGCCACCCGGGTGCGGACGTAACCGGCGGTGGTCACAGCCAGCACAGCGGCTGCGCTGCGGCCCACCTGCACCACCTCGTAATGGGCGATGCACAGATCCTCGGCGCAGGGGGTACTGACGGCGGCGGTGCAGCCGCTGATGGCGGCCAGCGCCTTGGCAGCGCCCTGTGCCAGCTTTTCCGGCTCGTGGTCAAGGCTGGCGAACACCGCATCCACCCGGGCGCGGGTAACGCGGTCCAGCGGCTGATCGTCGGTAAGCAGATTGTCCAGATAATACCGGTAGCCCTTGGCGCTGGGCACACGCCCCGCGCTGGTGTGGGGCTGCTCCAGCAGGCCCAGCTTTGTCAGCGCCGCCATCTCGTTGCGCAGCGTTGCGCTGGACACTGCCATGTCAAAGTAGTTTGCCAGCACGCTGCTGCCCACCGGCTCGCCCTCAAGGCCATACAGCGCCACGATCGCCTGCAAGACCCGTTGCTTGCGTGCATCCATCGTCATAGCGCCTGCCTCCTTTTTGTATCGCTTTTGTTTGTTTAGCACTCCTTGTTCCTGAGTGCTAAGACCATTATAATCGTTTTTGCCCTGCTGTCAAGCCCTTTGCAAAAATGTTTATAAAGATTCATAATTCTGTCATAAAGGGGTGTGAACTCCCTCAGTCAAAGCCTACGGCTTTGCCAGCTCCCTCTAGGAGGGAGCCTCTGGCGCGCCCGCAAGCTTTGCACTTTAGCCGGAAACTGTATCGCCATGCCAAAGGCCCCATCCTAGAGGGGGCTGGCATCGCGCAGCGATGACTGGGGGAGTTTTTCCCGGCGTGCGCCCTCTCCGTCTTTGCTTCGCAAATCCACCTCTCCCAAAGGGAGAGGCAAGAGCACTGCCGGAAGCTTCCTCTTTGTACCTAATACTTTAGCATCGAGGTTGACGGCTTGGCTCTCCCCTTGGGAGAGCTGGCGCGGGAGCGCCTGAGAGGGCGTGCTTTCCCCGGGGTGCGCGGGAGCGCCTGAGAGGGTTCACCCCCCATTTTCAGCGATTCGCGCAGTTTCAACCCCCATTCGTGCAGAATTTCTTTTATTTTTGCCTAGTTTATGGTATATTTATAGTAACAAGACCCTCGTATAAAACCCACACGAAAGGAGCGAAACTCTATGAAAGCCAAACGCATTGTAAGCATCCTGCTGACCGGCAGTATGCTGCTGTCCCTGCTGCCGGTGTCTGCACTGGCAGCTGCCCCGGTGTTCGATGCACCCGCCCAGACTACGGCCAAAAAGGCTGCACCCCTTGTACAGGAGGCAGACGCCTCCCGCAGCACCGAGGAGGAAGCCGCCACCCGCAGCAGCCGTGATCTGGACGCAGAAAACGGCACCGCCAGCAGCTTTACCATCGACCTGAAAGCCGATGGTACGCCCACAGAATCCGGCGACGATGATCATTGGCACTACGACCCAAATTCCAACGGTCGGCTGTACCTGACCGAGGGCGTCTTTACCCTGCAGCCCTCTAAGGAACCCAACGCGGAAAGCGCCCTGCAAGTGGTAGAGCTGAACATTGAGCAAAAAGCCGACTTTGCCGGCGGCACCGTCGGCAGGCTAACCTACAATTGCGGCACCATCTCCAATGGCACCTTCCAAGGGTATGTGTACAACGGCTACAGCTACGACGACGAGTTCATCCCCGGCGTCATCCTTGACGGCACTTTCCAAGGAGAGGTAACCAACGACGGCGTCATCTCCGGTGGCCTCTTCCAAGGAACGGTGTACAACTACGAAATCATCTCCAATGGTAACTTCCAAGGGAATGTGCGCAACTACCGAACCATCTCCGGCGGCACCTTTGAAAAGGGTATGAATCTCAAGAATTATGACGCCTCCATCACCATCAAAGACGGCCAGTTTGACGGCGCGGTTGTCACCGAAGAATGTAAATCCCCGCTTTCCATCACCGGCGGCCTGTTTACCAAAACTGTGGATGTAAGCAACATCAGCCCGGACAAGCTTTCTGTCACCGGCGGCTATTTTGTAAACGAGCCTACCCTGCCGGTAGGCAGCGACACCCGCTTTACCACTGTGAGCGATCGGAATTACCGAGCCTTCAAAGTGCCTGTAAATGGAGACTGGTCTGAAAACCGCTACAGCAGTCTTTATGTCCCCCACGGATCGTCTGAGCAGCCCAACACCATTACCGTAGAGACCCCTACGAAATTGACCGACTGCCTTGCAGACGGCGAAACCATTATGAACTCCGTAGTCAGCAAAGGCGGCAACACTTATGAGATCCCTGTGCAGAACTACGAAAAGATCGTTCTGGTGACCGAGGAGCATTCGGCACCTCCAACGGACGGCTCCGACAGCGAGCTTGACCCGGATTTCTCCTCCGGTGCAGCCGCACTCGGCGTAGTGCTTGGCACTGCGGGTCTGGGTTACATCGCCTATGCCCACATCTCTTCCGTGTACCTGTACTATGCGCTGCCGGGCGGCTTTATCCCCTCTACCCGGCAGGAGCTGGCAAACGTCCTGTGGACGACTGCCGGTAAGCCCGACCCCGTAAGCACTGCCCTGTATACCGACATCCCCGCTGACAATATCGAGCAGCAGAAGGCCGCCCGCTGGTGCGTGGAGCAGGGTCTGCTCTCCGATCACGGCGCAACCTTCGGCCCGGACACCAAGGTGACCAATGCCCGCATCATCCGCGCATGGAACAGCCTGAAAAAGGTGCCTGTGACCATTGCAAACTAACCATCCTCACATTCATCCTTTCATGTACGCTGCCGCCCGGCTTGTCTCCACAGGCCGGGCGGCGATGTTTTTTGTAACCCTCTCAGTCAAAGCCTGACGGCTTTGCCAGCTCCCCCGAAGGGGGAGCTTTTTGGCATCTTCCGGTCAGCACGAATAAAGCTCCCCCTTCGGGGGAGCTGGCGCGGGAGCGCCTGAGAGGGTTCAGCCCGCTTGCGGCAAGCAGAAACTTTCCCCGCCGCGCGGCTGTTTCCGCAGGAAACAAGCGCGGCAGCTGCCGTTTGCCGTTACGACCTCTCTCGTGAAAAGGCAATTCTGGAAAATCCGCAGATTTTCCAGAATTGCGAAATAAAAATAATTTTTCCGCTATTGATGTGCAGAGCGAAGCGGAGCACATTCTAAATCGTCCCGCCTTACTCCTCCATCTGCTTTGCCAGAAAGGCGGCTGCCACCGCCACCGCCTTGCACTGGGCGTCCTCCGGGCAGGCGGCGCGGTCCTCGGTCAGTAAGCCCACCGCGCCGGTCACGTCCCCGCCCGTCAGCACCGGTGCGGCGCATAGCAGCACCCGGGGTGCGCCCTCGCAGGGCAGCAGGGTCTTTTCCGGGTTGCCCGGGCTCTGGTAGGGCTTGCGGGCGTCCATCAGCTTTTCCAGCGGCTGGCTGATGCTGCGGTCGGCCAGCTCCCGCCGCCCGCTGCCGCTGACCGCCAGAATGCGGTCCCTGTCGCACACAAAGGCGGTAAGCGCAAACTGGCGGCTGAGCACCTCTGCCAGCTGGGCGGCAAGGGTGTTCACCTCGCCCATGGGCGAATACTTTTTAAAGATCACTTCCCCGTCGCCGGTGGTAAAGATCTCCAGCGGGTCGCCCCGCCGGATGCGCTGGGTGCGGCGGATCTCCTTGGGGATCACCACCCTGCCAAGCTCGTCGATGCGGCGCACGATACCGGTTGCTTTCATTTATAGTGTCCTCCTTTTGGTTTCCTTTGTATGTAGTATCTGTCAGCGGCGGCAAATTATACCGGCAGCGGATTTTTTGCTTTGCCCGCCGCATTGCGTTCCGGGCGGGGTTCTGCTACAATAAATAGGAATAAACCCAAAGAAAGCAGGTGTCCGCATGGCACACATCCTTATTCTGGGCGGCGGTGCCGCCGGACTGGCCGCTGCGCTGGCGGCTGCACAGGCCGCGCCCGCTGCCCGCGTCACGGTGCTGGAGCGCAACCCCAAGGTGGGCAAAAAGCTGCTGGCTACCGGCAACGGCCGCTGCAATCTGGACAACACCGCCATCGCGCCGGAAAAATACTTCACCGCCGACCCCGCCGCGCTGCGGCCTTTGCTGGCGGCGGTGGATGCCGCCGCGCCGCTGGCGTGGTTTGAGCAGCTGGGGCTGTACACCCGCACCGATGAAGCCGGGCGGGTATACCCCTATTCCAATCAGGCAGCAGACGTGCTGGCGCTGCTGGAACTGCATTTGCAGCGGCACAAGGTACAGCTGCGCACCGGCTGCACGGTAAGCACCCTGCGGCAGAGCAAGGGCGGCTATGCGGTGCAGTTCACGAACGCCGAGGGCGGCACCGAAAATCTGCGGGCAGATGCCGTTATCTGCGCCATGGGCGGCGCTGCCGGGCCGCAGTTCGGCACGGACGGCTTCGGCACCCGCTTTGCCGCCGCCTGCGGCGGGCAGCTGCGCCCGCTCTACCCCTGCCTGACCGCCCTGCAATGCGCAAAGCCGAACAAGAGCCTTGCGGGCATCCGCGCCAAGGCCGCCGCCCGTCTGCTGGACGGCGACCGGGTATTGGCTGAAGAGATGGGCGAGGTACAGTTCACCGACTACGGACTTTCCGGCATCTGCATCATGCAGCTGTCCGGCCTGCTTGCCCCCGGGCGCAGCCCGAAGCACCCGGCGGTGGAACTGGACCTCTTTCCCACTGTGCCGGAGGCAGAGCTTGCCGCCCTGTTTGCGGCACGTCTGCCGCTGCTTGCCGAGGACACGGCGGCAGCGTTCTGGCTGGGGCTTTTGCACGGCAAGCTGGGCCGCGCCCTCTGGGCTACCGCCGCCCTGCCGGACGCTTCCCCCCGCGCCCTGCCCGCAGGCAGCTGGCAGAAGCTTGCCCGCACCGCCAAGCACTGGCGGTTCGAGGGGCTTACCCCCTGCGGCTGGCGGCAGGCGCAGACCACCGGCGGCGGGCTTGCCCTGACCGAGGTGGAACCCACCTTCCAGTTCAAGGGCTGCCCGGGGCTGTACTTCGTGGGCGAAACGCTGGACTGCGCCGGAAGCTGCGGCGGCTTCAATCTGCACTGGGCGTTCGGCAGCGGCCTTGCTGCCGGGCGGGATGCCGCAAACCGTAAACGATAAAAAAGGGCCCCTGAAGCGCCAACCGGCGCTTCAGGGGCCCTTTTTATTTATTCGCCCTTGGAAAGCAGCTTTGCACGCTCCAGCGCGGGGCGCAGTGCCAGATACAGCACCACGGCGCAGGCAGTGGAAGCCACACTGTTCACAAAGGTGACGCCGCCGGCGATCTTGGTCAGCGCCTGTGCCACGGTGTACTCCTGCCCAAAGATGTACACGTTGCGGAAGTAGCCAAGGAAGGGGTCGGTGAACACGTTCAGCAGCAGACCGGAACCCGCAGAGACGATCACCTTGACCAGATACCCGGCGCTGTGACGATCCTGATCCCGCAGCTTGAACACCTTATGTGCCACGGCACCGCAGGTGATGCCGATGATGAACTTGAGCACGAAGGTGGTAATGGCGTAGCCCGGGTCACCGGCAAGGATATCTGCCAGCGCCAGACCGATGGCCCCCGCCAGACCGCCGGATACACCGTCCAGCAGCAGCGCCGTCAGGGCAGTAAAGGTGTTGCCAAGATGAAACGAAGAACCGCCGTAGAACGGGATGCGGAAGAACAGGTAGGCCACAAGGCTCAGCGCAGCCATCACGCCGGTAAGCGCCAGCTCGTGCACCGTAAAGCGGCGCTTGTACAGCACACTGAAAAACAGGATCAGGATAACGACGACTGCCAGCAGCAGCCACATTGCAGTAGTAGACATGATACTTTCCCTCCAATCGCGCCGATAACCCCACAAAACTACTTGACATTTGGGTGTCCGGCGGGTATGCTCCTATTATACGCAAAACTGACCCCATGAAAATACCCAGAACAAAGTTTTTTTATGGGGTCAGTTTGACGCAATGCCCAGACAGGAGGGACATTCTATGGTACATCTGACCACGGCGCTGGACCCGGCTTCGGCGGTGCCGCTGTACGAGCAGCTTTACCGCAGCCTTGCCGCCGAGATGCGGGCGGGCACCCTGACGGCGGGCACCCGGATGCCCGGCAAGCGGCGGCTGGCGGCGGAGCTGTCGGTGTCGGTGAACACGGTGGACACCGCCTACCAGATGCTGGCAGCCGAGGGCTACCTGACCGCCCGGGAGCGCAGCGGCTTTACGGTGCAGGAATATCTTGCCCTGCCGCAGGGGGTGCAGCCGCCCGCCGCGCCCTCTGCACCGGCGGCAGCGTCCCCCGCCGATGCTGCCCCGCCGGTGCAGTTCGATCTATCCACCCGGGGCGTGGACCCGGGGCTGTTCCCCTTCCGCACATGGGCGCGGCTGCAAAAGGAGCTGCTCTACTCCGCGCCGGAACTGCTCACCCCCGGGGACGCCCGGGGCGATGCCGCCCTGCGGCAGGCGCTAGCCGGGTATCTGGCCGAGTACCGGGGCGTGCAGTGCGACCCGGAGCAGCTGGTGGTGGGCGCAGGGCTGGAATATCTGCTGGGGCTGCTGGCCCCGCTTCTGCCCGGCCCCGCCGCCGTGGAGACCCCCGGCTACCCCCGCGCCCGGCAAGTGCTGGAAAACAACGGTGTGCCCTGCCGCTGTCTGCCGGTGGACGCGGACGGGCTGTCGCTGATCGCCCTTTCTGCCAGCGATGCGGCAGTGTGCTACGTCACCCCCAGCCACCAGTTCCCCACCGGGGTCACCATGCCCGCCGGACGCCGGGCGGAGCTGCTGCACTGGGCAGCCCGCGCCCCGGGGCGGCGGTACATCATAGAGGACGACTACGACTCGGAATTCCGTTTCGACACCCGCCCGCTGCCCAGTTTGCAGGGCATGGCGGGCGCAGACGGCCCGGTGGTGTACCTTTCCACCTGCTCCCGCAGCCTTGCCCCGGGCATCCGCATTGCCTACATGGTGCTGCCCCGGCAGCTGCTGGGCGCGTGGCAGGAAAAATACCGGCTCTACTCCGGCACGGTGGGACGGTTTGAGCAGCAGACGCTGGCGCGCTTCATCACCGAGGGCTACTTTACCCGGCATCTGGCGCGGGAGCGCACCGCCTACAAAGCCCGCCGGGATGCGCTGGCGGCGGCGCTGCGCACCTCCTTTGCGCCGGAAGAGCTGACCCTTGCGGGGCTGCACACCGGCCTGCACCTGCTGGCACAGCTGAAAGACCCGCCGCCGGACGCCGCCCTGCGGGCTGCTGCCCGGCAGTATGGGGTGCGCTGTTCCCTGCTGAGCGACTACGACCTGACCGGCACGGCGCACTCTGCCGCCGGGACGCTGGTGCTGGGTTATGGCTCGCTGCCGGACGCGGACTGCGCCGCCGCCGGGGAGAGGTTGAAAAAGATCTGCACCGCCGCCCGGGAGGCATCGGACACCGTATAGTGCCCGCCTGCCCAGTCCCCGGGCAGGGCATCGGCGGTAATATCCACCGGCTCGGCGCTGGTGGCTAAAAATTCCAGCGTGCGCTCCAGTGTAGCAAGGTCCACGGCGGTCAGGCTGGTCAGCAGGCTGCTGCTCACCTCCCGCAGACCCTGCGGCAGGGTGGTGGGCAGCAGCTCCAGCGCCTGCCGGAAAAAGGCATCCCACACCGCCGCCCGGGCGGCGGCGCTGCGCCGGGGCGAAAGAGAAGTGTCGGCGTCCAGCGCCGCTAAAAAGCTGTGGGCATCGGCGGCAGAAATGCCCTGCACCCCGGTGTCTTTGCCGTACCGCGCCAGCTGCTCCGGGGTGAGCGCCCCGGTGAAGCCCACCCGCACCGCGCCGTACCGCGCCGCCAGCTTTGTCAGCACCGCCGGGGCGATGGCAAGGTAGTCGGTATCCTCCGGCAGAGCGAATACCTCGCCCAGCGCTTCCCGGCAGCGGGCAGGCCCTGCGGCGGCGTAACAGTCCGCAAGGGGGACGGTTTTGCCCCCGAAGGGCACTTCCAGCGCAGCGGGTACCGCCAGCAGATGGATGCAGTTCTGCCCGGCGTTCAGGTAGGCCAGCACAAAGCCCGGAGTCTCGTCTGCCACGCACAGCAGCACGGTGCACCGGTCTGTGGCCTTGGGCAGACGGATGGGCACCCCGCTCTGGCTTTTTGCAGCCTGCCGCAGACTGCTGCGCAGCTGGGCGCGGCTGAGCAGCACCGTGCCGCCCACCAGCGGCAGCAGCACCAGCAGGGCGGCGCACAGCGCCGCCCAGAAGGGACGCCAGCCGCTGCGTTTTGCGTGTTTCATGGCTCTGCCTCCTTTTTGTGCATAAAGCATAGCCCAGCGGGCGACCCTTTATGCAGAAAGGCAGGGATGCAGTATGAATAAAACAGAAAACCCCAACAAAAAAGACTGCGAAGAGCAGGAGGATTTTTGGCTGACGCTGGAACCCCTTCCCGCACCCGCCCCCGAAAAGCCCTCCGCACCGCATGAGGAGTAAGGGCGCTGCATAAAATGCGGTAAAGGGGTGGGCCGTTTCTCTTTACGCCCCTTCTGTGAAAATGTGTTTGGAGCGGCCCGCAGGCCGCGACAAACACGAAATTATCAATAATTTTTCCGCTGAATATGCCCAGAGTGCAACGGAGGGCATTTCAAATCGTACCACCAGCAAAGGAGGCCACAGGATGCCAGAGTGGTTCATGCGGGGAGTCGAGGCCGTGAACGGCATCGTGTGGGGGCCGGTGGGGCTGGGGCTGCTCTTCGGCACCGGGCTGCTGCTGACGGTGCGCACCGGGGGCTTCCAGCTGCGGCGGTGGGGCTACTGGATGCGGCACACCCTCGGCGCCATCCTGACCGACCGGAACGTCACCGCCCATACCGCCCGTGAGGAACAGGCTATCAGCCAGTTCCAGAGCCTGTGCACCGCGCTGGCTTCTACCATCGGCACCGGCAACCTTGTGGGGGTGGCTACCGCCATCCTCTCCGGAGGGGCGGGGGCAGTGTTCTGGATGTGGGTCATGGCGCTGCTGGGCATGATGACCAGCTACGCCGAGAACGTGCTGGGCATCTACTACCGCCGCAAAGACCCGGCGGGCGGCTGGCGCGGCGGGCCGATGTACTACCTGCGGGACGGCCTTGGCGGCAAACCGGGGCGGGTGCTGGCGGTGCTGTTTGCTGCGTTCTGCGCGCTGGCAAGCTTTGGCATCGGCAACCTGAGCCAGCTCAATTCCATCGCGGGCAATCTGAACGCGGCCTTCGGCGTGCCGGAAGCCGTCACCGGCGCGGTGCTGGCGGCAGTGTCGGCGGTGATTTTGCTGGGCGGGCTCAAACGGGTAGCCGCTGTGGCGGAAAGGCTTGTCCCCGCCATGGCGCTGCTGTACATCGTGGGTGCGCTCACCGTGGTGGGGGTGCATATCACCGCCGTCCCGGCGGCGCTTGCCGCTATCCTGAAGGGCGCGTTCGGGCTGCAAGCCGCCGGTGGGGGCATCGTAGGCTACGGGCTGTCCCGGGCGGTCACTTGGGGCTTTAAGCGGGGCGCTTTTTCCAACGAGGCCGGGCTTGGCTCCTCGGTGATGGTGCACGCGGCTTCTAACGTAAAGGAACCGGTGCAGCAGGGCATGTGGGGCATTTTTGAGGTGTTTGCGGACACCATGGTGGTGTGCACCCTGACGGCGCTGGTGGTGCTGACCTCCGGCTTTGTGGAGCCGGACACCGGCCGCATCGCCGCCGGGGCGGCGGGCAGTGCGCTGGTGGGGCTGGCCTTTGACGCCGTTTTTGGCACGCTGGGGTCAAAGCTGATCGCGGTGTGCGTGCTGCTATTCGCCTATTCCACCACCCTTGGCTGGAGCTGCTACGGCTGCAAGGCCGTGGAGTATCTCTTCGGCGCGGGGGCGGGTGCAGGCTACCGGGTGCTGTTCGTAGCGCTGATGCCGGTGGGTGCAGTGATGCGGCTGGACCTTGCGTGGACGCTTTCCGACACCTTCAACGGCCTGATGATGCTGCCGAACCTCATCGGCGTGGTGGCACTCTCCGGCACGGTGGTGCGCATCACCCAGAACTACCTTGCCCGCAAGCTGCACGGCAGCCCCGCGCCGCCGCTGTGGTCGGCGGGTGAGACGATTTAAAATCGTCAGCCCCGCCCCTTGTCCCGGAGCGGGGTTTGTGCTATGCTAGGGGGTACAAGCGATTTTTTGCGCTGAGAGGAGGAACCCCATGGCCGCCGTAAAAACACGGAATACCGCTACCCTTATGACCGAGGGCAGCATTGTAAAAAGCCTGCTGCTGTTTGCCCTGCCGCTGATCTTCGGCAACCTGCTGCAACAGATGTATAATACCGCCGACAGCATCATCGTAGGCAATTTTGTGGGCAGCAATGCCCTTGCCGCCGTGGGCTCCAGCGGGTCGCCCATCTACCTGCTCATCGGCTTCAGTCAGGGACTTGCCGTGGGTGCGGGCGTGGTGGTCTCGCAGTATCTGGGCGCGGGCGACCACAAGGAGACCCGCGAGGCGGTGCACACCGCCCTTGCCATTGCGGTGGTCATGGGGCTTTTGCTGACGGTGGGCGGCGTTGCCTGCGGGCGCGCTTTGCTGGTAGCCATGAACACCCCCGCCGAGGTGCTGGCCGACGCCGTGACCTATATCCGCATCTACTTCGGCGGGGTGCTGTTCAGCGTGGTGTATAATATGACCGCCGGCATCCTGAACGCCGCCGGCAACTCCCGGCGCTCGCTGGTGTATCTGGCATGGGCATCGGTGACTAATATCGTGCTGGACCTTGTGTTCATCGTGGGGCTGCGGATGGGGGTAGCGGGCGCTGCCATCGCCACCGACCTGAGCCAGCTGGTTTCCTGCGTACTGAGCCTGCGCTTTTTGATGAAAAGCGAGGACGCCTGCCGGGTGGAGCTTTCCGCCATCCGGCTGCACCGCAAAATGGCCAGCCGCATCATCCGGGTGGGTCTGCCCACCGGCATCCAGAACATGGTCATCTCCTTTTCCAACGTGCTGGTGCAGGCCAGCGTGAACAGCTACGGTGCCGCCGCCATGGCGGGCTTTGCAGCCTACATGAAGATCGACGGCTTCAACATCCTGCCGGTGAGCAGCATCAGCATGGCAGCCACCACCTTTGTGGGGCAGAACTACGGCGCGGGGCGTCTGGACCGGGTAAAGCGCTCGGTTTGGGTCACCCTTGCCATCGGGATCCTCTACACCCTTTGCACCGGTGCTGCCCTGCTGGCCGGACAGGATGCCATTCTGCACCTGTTCACCGCCGACGAGGCCGTAGTCACCTACGGCAAGCTTGCCATGCGGTGGTTCTGCCCGTTCTACTTTCTGCTCAGCATCCTGCACGGCCTTGCCGGTGCCGTGCGCGGCACGGGTGCCAGCGTCCCGCCCATGGTGGTGCTGCTGGTCTCGCTGTGCCTGTTCCGGGTAGTGTGGATCCAGTTTCTGCTGCCCTTCTTCTCCGGCATCGAGGGCGTGTTCATCCTCTACCCCGTCAGCTGGGGACTGGGCGCAGTGCTCATGATCCTGTATGCGTGGAAGGGCAAGTGGATGGAGTATCATACATAACATTTTTACAAACAAAGACCCGCCGCATTGGAAGAGATGCGGCGGGTCGTTATTTTTCAGGCACTCCTGTCAGGGCAGCTTACCATGCAAAGCCCACAGAGTCCATGTCGATCTTCTTTTCCATCAGCCCCAGACGGCTCTCGATGAAGTTCACCGCCATATCCGGCCACTGGGCGATCTGGGTGTAGTAGTCCACATAGCCCTTGGTGCCAGTGCCCAGACCCACACCGTGGGGCGCATCGGGTGCCAGATAGAAGCTGAAATCCTTGAAGGTATTCGCGCACTCAGGCAGAGAGGGCAGCATCATAGCGCTCAGGCCGTCCTTCTGCCCCACAACGCCAAAGACCGGGGGCAGGTTGGGGTTCTTCGTGAAGTCCAGACCGGTGACGAACAGTCCGTAGATGGGGATCGCCACATTCAGGTCAGCGCTCTCATAGTCCACAGCATCGCAGACGTAGCTGGGGTAGACCTTATCCGGGGTATTAGTAGTGCCGAACTGGTCGGCCACCACCTGCATCACATTCATGCCGCCGGCAGAGAAGCCCACAGCGATCATGATATCGGTCTTGCCGATGTGTTTTTCAGAGGCGTTGTGGCGGATGTAGCGGATAGCGCGTGCCAGATCCAGCCGCTGATCCACAGCGGCATAAGGGTTGACGCGGCGCTGCAGCACAAAGGCGTTGTAGCCGTTCTTGTTGAAGAACTCGGCCACAGGGTAGCCTTCCACCACATTGTTGCGGTGGGTGCTGCCGCCGCCTGCAATAATGATCACGTTGCCCTTCACCTTGCCCTGATCTCGCAGCAGGTACGGGTTCAGGAAGGGACGGAAGCCCTCGTTATCGTAGCAATTTTCCCAGTTGGTGGGCAGCGGAGATTCCACGGCCATCTGATCTCCCCAAATTTCCCAAACGGTGCTCTTGGGGTCCTTGATCTGGCGCAGCGCCTTGCGGGCATTGGTCAGAGCAACACACATATCGTAGTGAGAAGCATTGATGCCGGGCGCCGGTGCACCGTCCACCTTCTCGTACTGAGCACGGGACAGCTTGTGGAACAGCACATAGAACTTGTCAAAATCGCCCCGGAAAGCAGCCGGATAAAAGGCCACCTCGCGGGAGAGACGGAGTTCCTCTGCCACCATGGCCTGCACCTCAGCATCGGTGTGCACGCCAGCGTTCTCAGCAAAGGATGCGGGCGCCATGCCAGCCACTGCGCCCATGGTCACGGCAGAAGCGGCGGAAAGCTTCATAAAGTCTCTTCTGTTCATCATCATTTCTCCTTTTAAATGCAGACGGCTCATTTGTGCAGAACAAAGCCGCCCGAAGCTGTACAGCAAACGCCCTGCTGCCGGGCCCGATGGACATTCCAGCTGTATCACGCCATCGAAATCTGTACAAAGCGTACCACAACACAATGCACTTGTAAATAGATTTTGTCGCTTTTGGGCGAAATTGATATATTAGTATGCCAGTTCTTGTGAAAATCGACAGGCGTTGGACGGGCACAAAAAAGGACTGCCGTGCAGCGCACGGCAGTCCTTTTTTCATAATTACAGCTTTTCAAACACCAGAAAGCGGAAGGCGATGGTGGTGGTCAGCTGCGGCAGAGCCGCAAGGCGGGCGGCACCGTCGCGGGGCGTTTTCCAGTAGTAGGGGGTCATGGCGAACAGGGCTTCCAGCTGGGCGGCGGGCACGGTGATGGTGCCCTGCACCTCCCGCTCGTCGATGGCACGGAAACCCGGGTACTCCACCTGCTGCACCGGGTTCTTGTAGGGCTTTTCGTAGAGCACGGCCTTCATCTGGTACAGATGCTCTGCCCCCGGCACAACGTAGATCATGCGCCCGCCCGGGCGCAGCACCCGGCCGAACTCCTCCTGCGCAAAGGGCGAAAAGCAGTTCAGCAGCACATCCGCCCAGCCGGTGCGCACCGGCTGGCTGAAGCTGGACGCCACCGCGTACTGCGCAGCGGGCAGCGCCTTTGCAGCCAGCCGCACGGCGGGCTTTGCGATATCGAACCCGGCCAGCTCCAGCGGCTTTTCTGCCGCCGCGAACTGCTGCGCGATGCAGCGGTCGTACCAGCCCTCGCCGCAGCCTGCGTCCAGCAGATGCAGCGGGGCGTCCTTCGCGGCGGGCACGCCGTGGGCAAGGCACAGCTCCCCCAGCGCCTGCCCGAAGATGCCGTAGTATCCGGCGTTCAGGAAGGCGCGGCGGGCGGCTACCATCTCCTTGCTGTCCCCGGGGGCTTTGGTGCGCATGCTCTGCACCGGCAAAAGATGCCAGTAGCCCTCCCGGGCGCGGTCAAAGCAGTGGCCTTTTTCACATTTCAGGTCAGTTTCCCCTTGCAGCGCGCCGCCGCACAGGGGGCACTGCCACGGGGCAAAGGCTTCGTTCCGGCTCATACTTCTTCGCTGTGATCCTCAATGGGTGCGGTGGCACCGCCGTGGGCGTCCATATACTCCTCAAAGCTGGTGTACTTCTGCTGGGGCGGGCGGCGGCTGATGAGCATCAGCCCCGGGTCCTCGTCCCGGGCGGCGGCATTGCGGCCGCGGCGGGCAGGCTCGGCCTTGGGGGCACGGGGTGCGCTGCCGGGGCGGTTCTGGTTCCCGGCATTGCCGCGCTCGCTGCGGGCAGGGCGGGCGTTATTGCTCTGGGCTGCGGGGCGGGCATTGCGCTGCTCACCCCGGTCGTTGCGGTCGTTGCGGCGGCTGCCGCTGCGGTTCGCGTTCTGATTATTCTGGGGCTCCTGTGCGCTGCGGATGGCAGGTGCTGCCGGGGCGGCAGGGGTCTTGCGTGCCGGGCGCAGCGGGGTGGCCTCCGGGGCGCTGACAAAATGGGGGTCAAACTTGGGCTGGGCGTTGCTGCCCCGGGCGGGGGCGGCATTTTCGCGGCGGGCGCGGGGCGCTGCCGCCTCCTTGGGGGCATTTGCGCCCCGGTTGTTGGCGCGGCGGTCATTGCGGGCCCCGCGCTTTGCGTTGCTGTCTTGCATCAGTGTTTCCTCTTTTTTCGGTTTTGCAGGCACCGCGTTCTTTGCAGCCTTCGGCTCCTGCTTCGGCGCGGGCGCAGCTGCCTTTGCAGCTTTTGCGGGCGCAGTTTCGGCCTGTTTTTTCGGCACCTCGGCCGGTTTTTCGGCTTCGGGGCGGGGCTTTTTGCCGCGCACGGGCAGCACCGGACGCACCGGGGCGGGCACGCCGTCCCACGGATGGCCGGATACCACCGGGATCTTGCGGCGGTTCAGCTTTTCGATGCCTGCCAAGTACTCCTGTTCCTCCGGGGCGCAGAAGCTGACGGCGGTGCCGTCCGCACCGGCGCGGGCGGTGCGCCCGATGCGGTGCACATAGGTCTCCGGCACCTCGGGCAGGTCGTAGTTGAACACATGGGAAAGCTCGCTGATATCAATGCCGCGTGCGGCGATATCAGTCGCCACCAGTACCCGGGTCTTGCCGGACTTGAAATCCTCCAGCGCGGTGACGCGGGCGGTCTGGCTCTTGTTGCCGTGGATGGCGGCGGCGGGGATGCCCTGCTTGGTCAGGTCTTTTGCGATCTTATCTGCGCCGTGCTTGGTGCGGCTGAACACCAACGCGTTGACCACCGGCGGCTGCAAATTTTTGATGAGCCACGGCAGCAAAAGCTTTTTGTTGCCCTTTTCCACATAGTAAAGGCTCTGCTGGATGCGGTCCACGGTGCTGGACACCGGGTCCACCTTGACAAAGGCGGGGTCGTGCAGGATGCCTGCAGCCAGCTGCTCGATCTCAGCGGGCATGGTGGCGCTGAACATCAGGTTCTGGCGCTGGGCGGGCAGCTTAGCAATGACCTTTTTCACGTCATGGACAAAGCCCATGTCCAGCATCCGGTCGGCCTCGTCCAGCACGAAAATTTCCAAAGCGGACAGGTCGATAAAGCCCTGCCCGATCAGGTCATTCAGCCGTCCCGGGCAGGCGATGAGGATGTCCACGCCCTTTTTCAGCGCTTCCACCTGCGGAGCCTGTCCCACGCCGCCAAAGATGACGGTGCTGCGCAGTTTCAGGTACTTGCCGTAGGCTTCGAAGCTTTCGCCGATCTGCAAAGCCAGCTCCCGGGTGGGGGTCAGGATCAGGGCACGGACGGCGCCCTTACGGCGGGGTGCGTTGGCGGTGAGCCGATCCAGCATGGGCAGCGCAAAAGCCGCCGTCTTGCCGGTGCCGGTCTGGGCGCAGCCCATCAGATCCCGGCCAGCCAGCACCGGCGGGATGGCCGCTGCCTGAATGGGCGAGGGGGTCTCGTAGCCCGCTTCCTGCACAGCGCGCAGCAGCGGGGCGGACAGATTCAGTTCTTTAAATGTCATGGTTCTCCTATTATTCTGTGATCTTCCGGCACTCGATGTAGTAGCGCTTTTCCTCCGCGTGCCCCATGCTGAAGGTCTTGCGGGGCAGCACGCCGCCCATCACAACGCCGCGGAACAAATCGCTCTTGGCGAAGGGCGGCATCAAAAACGCCACCGCGCCCTGCTTGCACAAAGCACGCACAGCCGGTTCGTCATGCACATAGTCCACCTTTGCCTCCGGGTGGCGTGCGATATAATCCGAAATAAAATCGTCGATGGTGCCCACGGTCAGCGGCTCGGTGGGGTCCTCAAAGCTGAGCACATTGGCCATGTGGGGGCCCGCCAGCGTAAAGGGCTGCTTTTTGCTGCCGCCAAAGCAGCAGCCTGCCATGTTGGAATCGCTCCATGTGATCAGGCTCAGCAGCACGGTGGCGCAGTCCACGTTGAACAGCACCCGGTGGATGGGCTCGATCTCGATGGCCGGGGAGTGCACGTTGCACACCTCTGCCAGACACCAGCGGGCGGGATGGTTCTCTGCCTGCTCCGGGGTCAGGGTCTTTTTCAGCTCCTCCCAGCAGGCTTTTGCGGTAGCCAGCGAGTGGTTGCCGTCGCCCACCGCCAGTGTCAGCGGGTCGCGGCGGGTGGCATCGGGGTATTTCTTGTCGAATTCTTCCTGACTGCCCAGCACGGTCAGTGCGTTTTCGATCTGCGCGATGAGGGCGGGGTCCTCCACCGCCCAGCCTGCCACATGACCGCCGCCCAGCATCAGCTCGCCCTCGTACACCTTGGGCAGGCTGTCCTTGTGGGCGGCAATGGGCTCGATGAGGGTGCAGTCCGGGTCATCTGCCAGCATCATGATGTGGGGCGTTTCCAGCGCAGCGCCGGTGCGCACCTTCATGCGGGGCGGGATGCGGCTTTCCACAGTGCACTCGCTGGGGCGCACCGCGCATTTTTCGCCACGGCGGTAGCTGTAAGCCTCCAAGTCCACACGCCCCACAAGGCCCTGCCGCACCCGGCCGCTCTGCTCGGTGCGCTCCACATAGATAAAGCCGTCCACCGCCCGGGTGAGCACGTTCCGGGCATAATCCTGCATGGTGGCGTGGATCTTTTCCACCCGCGCGTCGGCGTCTCCGTCCTCCAGATACACCTCCGGCAGGATCAGGTTCAGGGTGCTGGGTGCACCCGCTGCGGTCTCTTCTGCCCGCTGCCAGTAGCTACGGTCGCTGGTGAACTGGTCACAGGCGATGCAGCCCCACTGTTCCAGCGGCACCTGCTCCGAAGGCAGCAGGATGTGTGCGGGTGCAAAACAGGTAGTCGGTTTCATAGTGGTTTCCTCCCCTCTCTAAAGGCCGCTTTTCAGCGGAATGCTGCGGTGTCGTGCACCACAACGTGCTGCACACCGGCGTCGGCAGCGGCCTGCTCCAGCGCAGCGCGGCTGTCCGCATCCAGTGCGGTGCTGCTGGTGACCAGCAGGTTCTCCATACCAAGGGACACGCCGGTGGTGCCAAGGGCATCGGTGGCGGCAGTGCACAGGGCGTCCGGGTAGCTGACCCACAGGGTCACGCTGCCCGCAAAGCGGGTCTGCCATGCGGCGATATCGGCCGTCAGCTGGGCGGCGCGTCCCTCCCGGCTCTTGCCGCCGGAAGCGCCGAAGTCCTGCTTACGGGTGATGATGTTGGGGAACTGCACCCCGGTAAGCACCACCTGCTCGTAGCCCATGCCCTGCACCTCTTCAATAAGGTCGCCGATATACTGCACCGCGCTTGCGGCAAAGGGGTTCATCCACGCCTTGCCGCCCTTGGCTGCGCTGACGTTATCCAGCCAGAGGCTGTTTCCATCGTAGTGCACGCCCATGCTGCGGTCGGTGTACACCGACACCGGGTCGGTAAAGGCGGCAAGCTGTGCCGCCGGGATGATGCCCTCCTCCCGCAGGATGGCGGCGATGCTTGCCGCATCCACCGGGTTTTCAGTGATGCTCTGGGCGGCAGCTGCCACCCCGGAAGCGTAGTACACCGTGCCAGCGGCGTCCTTCAGGGTGACAAGGGCGTAGTCTGCGCCCTGCTGCTTCAGCTGCCGGGCAGCGGCGCGGATGGCGGCTTCATCGGTCAGGGCGGTCACGTCCAGCTCTGCCCAGCTGCCGCCGGTAATGGCCTTGCCGTCCAGCGGTTTTTCCTCTTCCGGTTCGGGTTCAGACGCCGCCTGCGAAGCGGCGGCGCTGCTTGCCGCCGCAGAGGAAGCGGCTGCCTCGGCGCGGGAAGCGCTTTCGGCCTCGAGGTCCCGATCCTTGACCACGGTATACCATGTGTGGGTGGCCCAATCCAGCACATGGGGTGCGGCAAACCATGCGGCTGCCAGCACTGCCACTACCAGCACCGCAATGCCGATTCCGCGCTTGACGCGCATTTCCCGGCTGTAAAAGCTGCGGTGATAATGCTTGACCTTCTGACGTTTATACTTAGCCATGGTATCCTTTCCTCCCTGTCTGCATCACAGGATAACGGAATGTCCGGTAAAGCCATAGATCGCCAGCGCCAGCACGCCGATATACACCAGCGTGATGGGCAGGCCGCGGAATGCCTTAGGGATAGCTTTGCTGCGCAGGCGGTGGCGCGCCTCAGTGACCAGCAGCACCGCCAGCACATAGCCAAGGCCGCTGCCAAGGCCAAAGCCAAGGCTCTGGCCAAGGGTAAAGGTCTGGGTGCGCTCCACCAGCACCGTGCCCAGTACGCCGCTGTTCAGCGCGGCCAGCGGCACGATGCGCAGCAGCTGTGCGCGGCGGGGCAGGCTGCGCAGCAGCCACAGCACCAAGTGCTCTGCCAGACACACCACGGCGATGCTGGCGATATACACCAGCGGGCGCAGCTGGGCGCGGTTATCCAGCGGGGCGATGAACCGCCCGGCAAGGAAAGCCACCGGCGCTACCAGAACCTGCGTGATGCACAGCATCGTGCCGAACAACGCGCTGCTGGTGCGGTCGTCCCCCACCAGCTGCACCATGCGGGACACGCCCAGTGCACGGGTAAACACAGCGTTCTGTGCAAAAATAGCCAGCAGTGCATAGCTGAAAAACACTGCCGAGGTGCTTACAACTTCCTTCACGGTTCGCGGTCCACCTCCTTCTGATGGTGCACGGTCAGGGTATCCCGCGCTTCTTTTTTCAGATATTCCTTGTGCTTTGCAGCGGCAGCGCGCCAGATGGCGCACAGGATGCCCAGCACGATAAAGCCGCCCGCCGGCATCTTAGCCAGCGGCAGCAGCGCCCAGCGCCCCACCGGGGCACCGAACACGGTGCCAAGGCTGAGCCACTCGCGCAGCACGCCCACCACGAGCAGCAGTAGCGCGTAGCCCACGGTGATGCGCACGCCCTTGGAAACGGCCTTGTGCACCGTCTCCTGCACGCGGCCGAAGCGGTAGGTCAGCAGCGGCTCCACCACCAGCATGGGCAGGTAGATGCCAAGGTTCAAAAGACCCGTGCCGAACACGAGGTTTAAAATGGGATACGCCGCCAAGTACACCACAGCGGCGCTGGCTGCGTACAAAAGCGCACGGGGCAGCAGCTTTTTTTGCAGCTGCTCCGGGGTAGGCTCCTCGTCCCGCAGGGGCACAAGGCGGCTGAGCAGACAGGCCAGCACGCGGGAGGGCACCAGCAGCAGCGCCACCGCCGCCGCCAGCATCAGGCCGTTCTGGCCGGTGGTGGCCACGACCACCAGCGGTGCCAGACCCATGCCCTGCATGACCACCGGGTTATTCAGGAACACGCGGTCATGATGGGCAAACTTTTCGGGGTCTTGCAGGATCAGTTCCGCAGTACGCTTTTTCATTCCGCAGCCTCCTTTCGCTCGGACGGCAGACGGTGCAGCAGACGGTACAGCCGCTCCTCGGTGCGGTCAAGGAGCGCGGACACGCTGTTGACCGCCAGCAGCGCAAAGCAGACGCCGGTCTCGTACACGCCGAAATAGCGGAAGCCCATGGTGGCTGCGCCCACCAGTGCGCCGTACAGGATGCGCCCGAGCCGGTGGTGGGCGCAGGTGTAGGGCTCGTTGAGCAGGAACACCGCACAGAACAGCACCGCACCGGTGTGCAGCTCGTCCCGGATGCCCTGCAGGCGGGGCAGCAGGCTGCTGAAGAGGGTGCTGTCTGCCAGACCCACCTGACGCGGGAAGAAGAAGGCGATGAGCCCGCAGGTGATCAGAAAACTTGCCGATGCACCGATGTGCACGTCCTTCTGGGTCCACAGCACAAGGCCGCAGGCCAGAATGACCAGCGCCGCGCCGGTGCCCATAGGGGCGGCAAACTCGCCCAGCACGATGGCGAGGGCGTTCAGGTTCAGGATGCCGCCGCTGCGCAGGGTATCCTCGATGGTGCTGCTCACCGGCACGGCAGAGGCGTTCCACAGCGGCAGCGGGGTGTAGGGCTGCGGGTAGCGCACCACCTGCTCCGGCCACGATACCGCCGCCACGGCGTAGCCCACAGCAGCGGGGTTGAAGGGATAGCTGCCGTAGCCGCCAAAGACTTCCTTGCCGATCAATACGCCCGCCAGCACCGCCACCACCAGCACATAGATGTCCACGGTGGCGGGCATGAGCAGGGCGATGATCAGGCTGAAGCTCTCGTTGGAGAGATCTTTATTGGTGTACACGCGGTGGCGCAGCAGCGCCACCAGACGGTCGCACAGGTTGCCGGTAAGCAGGGCGACGCCGCACAACAGCAGCGGACGCGCCCCGTAGAAATAGCAGGCCATGCACAGCAGCGGCACGCACAGCCAGAAAACGTGCTTATAGTACCGGCCGGTCTTTTGCAGCTGCCGCTCCTGTTCCTGGATCAAAGCTTCATCCATATACAGGCCTCCTTACAGGCTGGCCAGTGCGCCCACAGCCGCAGCGGGGTCGGCAGCGCCGAACACGGCACTGCCCGCCACCAGCACATCGGCACCGGCTTCCACGCACAGGGGTGCGGTGGCGGCATCCACGCCGCCGTCCACCTCCAGCAGGTAGGAAAGGCCGCGTGCTTCCCGCTCGGCCTTGAGCCAGCGCAGCTTATCCAGCGCCGAGGGCATGAACTTCTGCCCGCCGAAGCCGGGCTCCACGCTCATCACCAGCACCAGATCCAGCTGCTCCAGCCACGGGGCCAGCGCCTCGGCCGGGGTGCCGGGCTTGATGGTCAGACCCACCTTGCAGCCCAGCGCACGCACGGCATCAATGGTGGCCTGAATATCATCCTCGCACTCCAGATGGAAGTTATACAGGGTAGCACCGGCCTTGATGAAAGGCTCGGCGTATTGCAGCGGGTGGCTGATCATCAGATGCACGTCGTAAAAGGCATCCGGCAGCGCCTTGTGCAGGCTTTTGAGCACCGGCACGCCAAAGCTGATGTTGGGCACAAAATGCCCGTCCATCACGTCATAGTGCAGCATCTGCGCACCGGCGTCCAGCACCATGCGGCAGTCTGCACCCAGCTTGCCAAAATCAGCAGAAAGAATCGAAGGACTTACGATGGCCATAATATTTCATTACGCTCCGTTATTTTTAGCAGTTTTTATCCCATGCGTTGCGCATTTTGCGGGCTTTTCCCGCCCGGAGAACACGCGGGCATGGTTATCTTTTAGTTTACATGAAAACGGCCAAAAAATCAAACCCGCAGCCGTTTTTTTCACCGAAAAGTCGTAAATAGCGCAAAAAGTCCATAAAGCGGGCTGCGGTTTTTTATTCAGCGGGGGAACGAACCCTCTCAGTCATCGCTGCGCGATGCCAGCTCCCCCGAGGGGGGAGCTGGCATCGCGCTGACCGTGAGATGCGTAAAAGCTCCCCCTTCGGGGGAGCTGGCTGCGACCAGCGGGAGCAGACTGAGAGGGTTTGTCGGACGCGGCGGCGTGCCCCAACAACGCCAAAGCAGCCAGACCGCCCCGGGCGGGGCAGTCTGGCTGCGGAATCTTATTCTACCGGCTTCATGCTGGCGGGGTCCTCCACCGCGCCGGGCTGACCGGCGGCGTCCGGCAGACGCTTCATGCCGCCGGGGTTGGGGGAACAGGTGGGCAGGGTGAACACAAAGCGGCACCACTCGCCCTGCTGGCTCTCCACGCGGATCTGCCCGCCGGACAGATTGACCAGCACCTTGCAGATGTTCAGCCCAAGGCCGGAGCCGCGGGCGTGCAGGCCACGGGAGCGGTCCTCCTTGTAGAACCGCTCGAACACATAGGGCAGCGCCTCCGGGCTGATGCCCTGCCCGGAGTTCCAGATGGAGATCTCGGCCTCGGGGCCAAGCTTTTCCACGCTGAAGCGGATGGTGCCGCCCGCCGGGGTGAACTTGATGGCGTTGTCCAGCAGGTTATACGCCACCTGATGGATCAGGTCGGGGTCGGCGTAGACCAGCACCTTTTCGTCCATGGTCAGGCCTTCCAGCTCGATCATGCCGTCGTTGATGCGCTGCTCTGCCGCCAGCGCCACGCCGGTCAGGGTCTCCCAGATATTGAACATCCGGGCGTTCACCTGATACTCCCCGCTTTCCAGCTTGGAGAGATCCAGCATATTCTGGATGAGCCGCGCCAGACGCCCGGTCTCCTCGCTGACCAGCTGCAAATAGTGGTTCTGCATCTCGGGCGGGATGGTACCGTCCAGAATGCCGTCCACAAAGCCCTTGATGGTGGTCATAGGGGTGCGCAGCTCGTGGGCGATGTTGCCCATGAACTGTCCCCGGGAGTTATCGTTGGACTGGATATTCTCCGCCATCTGGTTGAAGGTGCGGGCAAGGTCTGCCACCTCGCCGTCGCCCTCCACGCCCTCCACGCGGACGGAGAGGTCGCCGCCGCCAAAGCGCTGGGCGGCATCGGTCACCTTTTGCAGCGGGTCGGTGAGCTGACGCATCAACAGGCGGGTCAGCACGCTGGCGCACAGCAGCATCACGCAGGCGGACATGAGGAAGTTGGACCAGAACTGCTGCTTAAAGTCGGTAAGCTGCGCGCCGGAGGAGCACAAAAACAGCCAGCCGCTGCACGGGCTCTGGCCGTCGATGGTCTGCACCACCGAGATATAGCTTTTTTCGGTCAGTGCACCGCCCAAGTCGCTGAAGGCGTGGTAGTGCCGGGCGTCCGGGTCTGCCACTGCGTTGGCGCGCTGGCAGATATCCAGCGGCACGGTGCCGGTGGTAAGCTTTGCCGGGTCGGAAGCGATGAGCACATTGCCCTGTCCGTCCGTGAAGAACAGATAGGCCTCGGCGCTCTCGCCGATGATCTCCAGCTTGGTGTTCAAAGCGTCCAGTTCTGCGCCCTGCGGCATGGTCTCGCTGTTTACCAGGTACTCTGCGGTGCGCTTGGCAACGTTTACCACCTGATCCAGCGTTTCGTAGCGATCCTTCGCAAAATAGCTTTTGAACAATACCCACTCCGAGCAGCCCATCAGCACGATGCCCAGCACCATCAGGGTGGACACCATGGAGAAAAAGGCTGTGGAGATACTTTTACGCATTACTGACGCACCTCGAACTTATAGCCCACGCCCCAGACGGTTTTCAGTTCCCACTTATCGGAAGCACCGGCCAGCTTTTCGCGCAGGCGCTTGACGTGGACATCAATGGTGCGGCTGTCGCCGTAGTATTCAAAGCCCCACACCTCGTCCAGCAGCTGGTCGCGGGTGTACACGCGGTTGGGGTGGGAGGCCAGACAGTTCAGCAGCTCCAGCTCCTTGGGGGGAGCCTCCACCACCTTGCCCTTGACCCGCAGCTCGTAGCTGTTCATATCCAGCCGGAGGTTATCGAACTCGATAACGCCCTCGGTGCTCTCGGCGGCAGCGGAGGTCGTCTGGCAGCGGCGCAGCACCGCCTTGATGCGGGCCACCACCTCTTTTGCGTCAAAGGGCTTTACCATGTAATCGTCTGCACCCAGTTCCAAGCCCAGCACCTTGTCAAAGGTCTCGCCCTTGGCGGTAAGCATCATTACCGGGGTGTTGCCCGCCTTGCGGATGCGGCGGCAGACCTCAAGGCCGTCCATGCGGGGCATCATCACGTCCAGCAGCACCATGTCCGGCTTGACCGCGTTGAACTTTTCCAGTCCATCTTCGCCATCGTTCGCCACCGTGACCTGATAACCCTCCTTGGTCAGGTACAGCCGCAGCAGCTCGCAGATGTTGGCGTCGTCGTCCACCACAAGGATCTTTTCGTTTGCCATAAGTGTTTTCCTCCCCTTTTATGCAGGTTTTTGTTGTATTTGCAGCCCTTCCGGGCGTTTTGACAGGCTCTTACCCTTCTATTATACGGGACAGTTATGACAAAATAAAGAAGGAAGTGTATGTTTTTTCACATTTCTGCCCGCGCAGCAGCGCTATCGGCAAGAAACGTTTGCAGCAGAACCTCCGAAATTTGATTTCTTGCCGATAAGCCATCCCGGATTATTTCAGGATTCTGTATTCAAGATAGCCCCGCCCCCTTGCGCTGGCGGGGTTCATCGCGTATAATGGTAGATGTATCGTTATGCCAAAAAACGTGTAAGGAGCGTATTTTATATGAAGTTAGGTATCGTCGGCCTGCCCAACGTGGGCAAGTCCACTCTGTTCAACGCCATCACCTCCACCAAGAATGCGGAGGCTGCAAACTATCCCTTCTGCACCATCGAGCCGAACTCCGGCATCGTGGCGGTGCCGGACAAGCGGCTGGACAAGCTGGCCGAGATCTGGCAGACCAACAAAAAGACCCCCGCCATCGTGGAGTTCGTGGACATTGCGGGTCTTGTGAAGGGTGCAAGTCAGGGCGCAGGCCTTGGCAACAAGTTCCTTGGCCATATCCGCGAGTGCGACGCCATCGTGCACGTTGTGCGCTGCTTTGACGATGACAACATCATCCATGTGGTGGAGGATGTGACCAAGGCCGAGGCTGTGGACCCCATTGCCGATATTGAGGCCATCGACTACGAGCTGATCCTCTCCGACCTTGAGGTGGTGCAGAACCGCGCAGGCCGCATGGCAAAGGCTGCCAAGAGCGGCAACAACAAGGGCGCTGCCGCCGAAGCCGCTTGGCTGCAGCAGCTGGCCGACCACCTGAGCACCGGCAAGCCCGCCCGCAGCTTCGATTTTGACCCCGCCGACACCGAGCAGCAGACCGTGCTGCACGAGATGGGTCTGCTGAGCGCAAAGCCGGTGCTGTACGCCTGCAACGTGGGCGAGGATGACCTGATGGAGGGCATCGAGAACAACAAGTACGTCCCGCTGGTGGCTGCCCGCGCCAAGGAGGAGGACGCCCGTTACATCCCCATCTGCGCCAAGACCGAGGAGGATATCGCGGATTACAGCCCCGAGGAAAAGAAGGCGTTCCTTGCCGAGATGGGCATCGAGGCCAGCGGTCTGGACAACCTGATCACCGCCAGCTACGACCTGCTGGGTCTGATCTCCTTCCTGACCGACGGCAAGAAGGAGTGCCGCGCATGGACCATCCGCAAGGGCACCAAGGCCCCGCAGGCTGCCGGTAAGATCCACAGCGACTTCGAGCGCGGCTTCATCCGCGCCAGCGTCATCGGCTATAACGATCTGGAAGCCAACAACTTCGACTACGCCGCCGTCAAGGCCAAGGGCTTACAGCGCACCGAGGGCAAGGAGTACGTTGTGCACGATGGCGATGTCATCGAGTTCCTGTTTAATGTTTAAAGGAGAAACCCTCTCAGTCAAAACCTGACGGTTTTGCCAGCTCCCCCGAGGGGGGAGCTTTATTGCAGCAAACCGGAAGCGTCATAAAAGCTCCCCCATTCGGGGGAGCTGGCATCGCGCAGCGATGACTGAGAGGGTTCGTTCCAGACCCTTCCCGTGAAAAGTGGAACCCGAAACGCCACAGGCGTTTCGGGTTCCTGAATTAAAAAGAATCATTCCTCTGAATATGGCCAAAGCGCACGCGGCGGCCATTTTTGATCGTAAAAGGAGCTTATTACCATGATCTTTGGTATTATGGGCGCTATGCCCGATGAAGTAGACCAGCTGTGTGCAAAGCTGGAAAATGTCACCGTTGAGCCCTACGGCGGCGTGGAGTACCACAAGGGTACGCTGGCCGGCAAGCAGGTGGTGGTGTGCTGCGCCGGTATGGGCAAGGCCAACGCCGCCGCCACCACGCAGGTGCTCATCACCAAGTTCGGCGCGGAGAAGATCATCTTCTCCGGCATTGCAGGCAACATGACCAGCAAGATCGGCATCGGCGATGTGGTCATCGGCAAAACGGTGCTGTACCACGACGCCCAGCTGGATATGATCTGCCAGAACCCGCCGTTCCTGAAAGAGTACACCGGCGACCCGGAGCTGATCGCCGCCGCCGAAGCCGCCTGCGCCGAAGCCGGGGTAAAGGCACTGGTGGGCAAGATCGCCACCGGTGATCTGTTCGTGGGCGACAGCGAGACGAAGGCCGCCATTGAAGCCAAGTGCGCCCCGGACTGCGTGGAGATGGAGGGCGCTGCGGTAAGCCAGATCGCCGCCAAGAACGGCGTACCCTGCGTCATCCTGCGCGCCATGAGCGACAACGCCGACGAGGACGGCCACGAGGTGCTGGTGGTGAAGAAGTTCTCCATCAGCGAGTATGTCGCCACCGCCACCAAAATCGTGGCAGCGATGGTGGAAAAGCTGTAAAAATCATAGAAACAAAAACAGCCAGACCGGCAGTGCCGGTCTGGCTGTTTTGCATTTATGTCAGTTTTTGGTCAGGTCTTTGGTATACAGGGCGCGGGTGGCGTTGAGCACGGCAATGACCATCACGCCCACGTCCGCAAAGATGGCTGCCCACATTCCGGCAATGCCCAGTGCGCCCAGCAGCAGGCACAGTGCCTTGATGCCCAGTGCGAACACGATGTTCTGGTGCACGATGCGCAGGGTGCGGCGGGCAATGCGCATGGCCAGCGCGATCTTTGCGGGGTCGTCATCCATCAGCACCACGTCTGCGGCCTCGATGGCGGCGTCCGAACCCAATGCACCCATTGCAATGCCCACGTCTGCGCGGGACAGCACCGGCGCGTCGTTGATGCCGTCACCCACAAAGGCAAGGTTCTCCTTGGGCTGCTTTTCGGCAAGCAGTTTTTCGATCTGGTCTACCTTGTCGCCGGGCAAAAGACCGGCGTGGTACTCGTCCAGACCCAGCTGCTGCGCCACTGCCTGTGCCACCGGCTGTGCATCGCCGGTCAGCATGACCGTCTTGCGCACACCGGAAGCCTTCAGAGCGCGGATGGCTTCGGCGCTGTGGGGCTTTACCACGTCCGCAATGAGCAGATAACCTGCGTAGCTGCCCTCCACGGCAACGTGCACGATGGTGCCCACGCCCTCCACGGCGGGGACGGTCAGCCCCAGCTTTTCCATCAGGCGGGCGTTGCCGGCGGCAACGGTCTTGCCGTCCACCTTTGCGGTCACGCCATGACCGCCCAGCTCCTGCACGTCCGTGACCCGGGCGGCGTCGATGGGCTTGCCGTAGGCGGCCTTGATGCTCAGGGAGATGGGGTGCTTGGACCAGCTTTCCGCCAGCGCAGCGGCCTCCACCAGCGCGGCGTCGGTCACGCCCTCGGCGGGGTGGATGCCGGTCACTTTAAAGGTGCCCTGCGTCAGGGTGCCGGTCTTATCGAACACCACAACGCCGGTGTTGGCAAGCTCTTCCAGATAGGTAGAGCCTTTGATGAGGATGCCGCAGGAGGAAGCGCCGCCGATGCCGCCGAAGAAGCTCAGCGGGATGGAGATGACCAGCGCACAGGGGCAGCTGATGACAAGGAAGGTCAAAGCGCGGTAGACCCAATCGCCAAAGCGGGCGGGCTGTCCCATGAGCAGCAGCACCACCGGCGGCAGAAGGGCCAGCGCCAGTGCGCCGTAGCAGACGGCGGGGGTGTACACCCGGGCAAAGCGGGTGATAAAGTTTTCCGCCCGGGCCTTTTTCATGCTGGAATTTTCCACAAGATCGAGAATTTTAGAGACGGTGGATTCGCCGAATTCCTTGGTGGTGCGTACCTTCAGCAGGCCGGTCATGTTCACACAGCCGCTGATGACCTCGTCCCCGGCGTTCACGTCCCGGGGCAGGCTTTCGCCGGTCAGGGCGGCGGTGTTCAGGGCGGAACTGCCCTCCACGATGACGCCGTCAATGGGCACCCGCTCGCCGGGCTGCACCACGATGACGGTGCCCACCTCGACCTCGTCCGGGTCTACCTGCTCCAGCTTGCCGTCCTCGCCCTCAATATTGGCGTAGTCCGGGCGGATATCCATCAGGCTGGCAATGCTCTGGCGGCTCTTGCCCACGGCCACGCTCTGGAACAGTTCGCCGATCTGGTAGAAGATGATAACGGCGCAGCCCTCCACATAATCGCCCAGCGCAAACGCGCCCACGGTGGCCACTGCCATCAGGAAGCACTCGTCAAAGGGCTGGCGGTTCTTGATGCCCTTCAGCGCCTTGCGCAGCACGTCCCAGCCCACCACAAGGTAGGGGATGCAGTAGAGCACCAGCTCTACCGGCATGGGCAAGGCAGGCAAAAGCTTGAGCACGATCACCAGCGCCACGGCGATCAGGATGCGCTCAAGGGTCTTTTTTTGTTTCTTGTTCATAAGCAACGCTCCTTGTTTTGCGGTGCAGCGGATGAAAAACGGGTGGTTTTCCACAGGTTTTTCGGCAAAAAATGGTTATTCCACAGTTTTACCCGCGTTTTCCACACAGTTTTCCTGTAAAAAAGCGCTTTTCCACGCTTCTTTTTCTCTTTTCCCACGAAACGTGTTGAAAACCCGGTGGAAATTGTTGAAAAGTGGCGGATTTTTCCACAGAAAAACTCCCCCAGTCCACACCGACCGGGAGAGCTTTGCCGTACATCAGATATCAAAGATCTCGCAGTCGTCCTCTACCTTCTTGCAGGCAGACAGCACGTTCTCCATGGTGGCGTGGGGGTCGGCACCCTCGGCAAACTCCACCTTCATCTTCTGGGTCATAAAGCTGACGGTAGCCTTTTCCACACCGGAAACGGTGTTGGCGGCATCCTCCATCTTCTGGGCGCAGTTGGCGCAGTCCACTTCGATCTTGTAGGTCTTTTTCATAATAAGTACCAGCCTTTCTTTTTGTGCGGGCGTGTGCCCGGTCATTCTTCGATATGCTCCATCCCCATGGAGAGGATGCTGCGCACATGGTCATCGTCCAGTGCGTAGAAAACAGTTTTGCCCTCCCGCCGGAAGCGCACAAGCTTGGAGTCCTTGAGCACCCGCAGCTGGTGGCTGACGGCAGACTGGCTCAGCTGCACGGCGTCCGCGATATCCTGCACGCAAAGCTCGCTGTCATGTAAAGCGTACAAGATCTTGATGCGGGTGGAATCGCCGAACACGCGGAACAGGTCTGCCAGTTCGTACAGCACCTCGTCGTCCGGCATCTCCACCGGCTGAGTCTCCTTTTCCGGTGCGGTCTGTTCTAACCCGGTCATGCTGCCCTCCCCTTTCGTTTCGATATATGAGCATTTGTTCATGTGTTCATGATAACACGCAGACAGCCCCCTGTCAAGCAAAAAAAGCAAAGTTTTTTACATCGCCGTAAAATTGCTGAAAACCGCCGTAAAACGCAAAAAAGCTGCAAATTTAATTCGCAAGTTGGGTGCAGGTTTACCCCCTCAGTCGCCTGCGGCGACAGCTCCCCCAAGGGGGAGCAAACCCTCTCAGGCGCTCCCGCGCCAGATTCCCCCTTTTGTCGCTGCGCGACATCTTCCCCCGGAGCGGGGGAAGTCTTTCCTCTCAGGGAGAGCCAAGGTCTAAGGCTCGTTGCTGAAGTTTTAAGTGTAATGAGAAAGTTCCCGGCAGTGCTCTTGCCTCTCCCTTTGGGAGAGGTGGCACGGCGTAAGCCGTGACGGAGAGGGCGCGCACCCACTTTCCCGCAGCGCCGCGCTTTCGCAGAAAGCGGCGCTGCAACTGCCGTTTTCCTCTACGACCCCTCCCGTGAAAATGGGTTTCAGGAAAGTCCGCAGACTTTCCTGAAACCCGAAATTTAAAATATTCTTTCCGCTGAATATGTGCAGAGCGCAGCGGAGCACATTCTAAATCGTCCATCCTCTGTAAGAGACGCTGAAAAAATATGCAAAAAATAGTGCATTCCGGCGCGTTTTGTGATATCTTATAAAGGTGTATGACCACAAATAGCACAACTGCGTCCAAAGGGCGCATAAGGAGGAACTGTATATGAAACTGGAAGCCGGTATCTGCGGCGAGCAGAGCGTGCGCGTGAGCGCAGAGAATACCGCAAAGACCATGGGCAGCGGCACGCTGGACGTGTTTGCTACCCCCGCACTGGTGGCACTGGCCGAAAAGACCTGCTGGCAGAGCGTTGCCCCTGCACTGGAGGCGGGCAGCGGCACCGTGGGCACCAAGCTGGAACTGGAGCACACCGCACCCACCCCTGTGGGCATGACCGTGACCTGCCACAGCGAGCTGGTGGCCGTGGAGGGCCGCAAGCTGACCTTTAAGGTGACGCTTGCGGACGAGAAGGGCCCTGTGGGCGGCGGCACCCACGAGCGCTTTGTCATCTTTGAGGAAAAGTTTGCCGCTAAGGCAGAGGCCAAAAAGGGCTAAGGATCGTCCGGTTCTGTTTCGTCCAGCCGCAGCGGCGGCGGGTCTGCGGCCAGCAGCTGCTGCTCGGCGCGGGTCTGCGCGTCCTGCAAAAGCTGCACAGCCTGCACACTGGCGCGGAACAGTTCAAAGTACATGGCCTTGTAATCCGGCACGGTGCACACCCCCTTTGCATTTCTGTGGGTAGTCTGCCCCGCAGCCTGCGCCCCGATACGCCGGACGAACCCCGCAGACAATAACTGACACTTGATATGAGGAGCTTATGAAAAACAAAAACTTATCCTGGGCGGGGGCGCTGTTCGTCTTTGCCCTGCTGCTGTGGTGCACGGCGGTGACCCCCGGCAAGGTGGCCGACCCCGCCACCTACACCTGTGCGGTGTACAGCACCTTCTTTTCCCTGCTGCCGCCGGTCATTGCCATCGTGCTGGCGCTGAACACCAAGGAGGTGTACACCTCGCTGCTGGTGGGCATTGCCTCCGGTGCGCTGCTGTATGCCAACGGCAACCTTGAGCTGGCGCTGAACACCCTGTTCTTCAACGAGGACGGCGGCATGATCACCAAGCTGTCGGACTCCGGCAACGTGGGCATTCTGGCCTTTCTGGTGATGCTGGGCATTCTGGTGGCGCTGATGAACAAGGCGGGCGGCTCGGCAGCCTTTGGCCGCTGGGCATCCACCCACATCCACAGCCGGGCGGGCGCACAGTTCGCCACCCTGCTGCTGGGCGTAATGATCTTTGTGGACGACTACTTCAACTGCCTGACCGTGGGCTCGGTGATGCGCCCGGTGACCGACCGGCAGAAGGTGTCCCGCGCAAAGCTGGCCTACCTGATCGATTCCACCGCCGCGCCCATCTGCATCATTGCGCCGGTGTCCAGCTGGGCGGCTGCGGTCACTTCCAGCGTCCCGGCGGGCTCCGGCATCAACGGCTTTACCATGTTCCTGCGCACCATTCCTTATAACTATTACGCCATGCTGACCGTGGTGATGAGCCTGTTCCTCATCTTTACCGGGGCAGAGTTCGGCCCCATGAAGCTGAACGAGGACAACGCCAAGAACGGCGATCTGTTCACCACCGCCGACCGTCCCTACGGCGACGATGTGGACGACGGCTCAGACACCAACGGCCACGTCATTGACCTGATCGCGCCGGTGCTGGTGCTGATCGCAGCCTGCATCTTCGGCATGGTGTACACCGGCGGCTTCTTTGAGGGCGTGGACTTCATCACCGCCTTTGCGGACTGCAACGCCTCGGCGGGTCTGGTGCTGGGCAGCAGCATCGCCCTGCTGTTCACCTTTGTATTCTACCGGGTGCGCGGCGTGATGACCTTTCAGGACTTTGCCGCCTGCATCCCCGAGGGCTTCAAGGCCATGGTCAGCCCCATGCTGATCTTGTCCCTTGCGTGGACGCTGTCCGGCATGACCGGCCTGCTGGGCGCAAAGTATTATGTGGCAAACCTGCTGGGCAATTCCGCTTCTGCCTTGCAGTATCTGCTGCCGTTCATCATCTTCCTTGTGGCGGTGTTCCTTGCCTTTGCCACCGGCACTTCCTGGGGCACCTTCTCCATCCTGATCCCCATCGTCTGTCAGGCCTTCCCGGACGGCGAGATGCTGGTGGTTTCCATTGCCGCCTGCCTGTCCGGCGCGGTGTGCGGCGACCACTGCTCTCCCATCTCGGATACAACCATCATGGCTTCGGCGGGCGCACATTGCAGCCATGTGAACCACGTTTCCACCCAGCTGCCCTACGCCATTACGGCGGCAGCCTGCTCGGCGGTGTGCTACGTTATCACCGGCCTTGCACAGGCGGTGCTGGGCAGCCGCGCAAGCCTGCTTACCTCGCTGGTGCTGCTGGTGGTGGCCATCGTGCTGGAACTGGCGGTGCTCAGCGTCATCCGCGCCCGCACCCGGACGAAAAATTCCGGGAAAACTATGTAACATGGAAAAAAGGCTTTCCCCATCCGGGGGAAGCCTTTTTCTCCGGGTCGAGCCGCAAAAGTTGATTTCTGCGGCTGTGTAAAAATTCCGCTATGCAGCGGGGCATTTTCGTGGTATACTGAACGTATAGTAAAAAAGTTGAACCATTGGAGGCGCATGACCCATGCTGGAAAAAGCTTTTCAGGACGTCTATACCAAATTCAAGCTGCATTTTTACCAGAACGTGTTCCAGCGTTTTGCCACCCGCGAGGCTACCCTGACCACGGTGGAGTCCTTCTGCATGGAGGGCATCATGGCCATGGGCGAGCCCACCATTGCGGAGTTTTCCCGCATGATGCAGATCTCCACCCCCAATGCGGCGTACAAGATCGGCAGTCTGGTGAAAAAGGGCTATGTGGAAAAGATCCAGTCCACCACCGACCGGCGGGAGTACCATCTGCGCCCCACCCAGAAGTATATCGACTACTACAACATCAGCTACTCTTACCTGCACACCGTAGTGGAGCGTGCCCGCCAGCGCTTTACCCCCGAGGAATGCGCAAAGCTGGAGCAGATGCTTACCATCGTGAGCACCGAGTTGATGCCGGAACTGGATATGCTGAAAAAGGGCGAGGAATAAAAATGATAAAACGGCTGCTGCACAAGATGAAGTGAACCCCAAAAGTTAGACAAAAATAAGATCAAGCGACTCGAACGGTCTGAATCCTGTACTGCACAGGGCT
>CAKSYT010000009.1 GCA_934524985.1 uncultured Faecalibacterium sp.
TGGACGGTTAGCTCAGCTGGTAGAGCATCTGCTTGACGTGCAGGAGGTCACAGGTTCGAGTCCTGTACCGTCCACCACATCCCCAGACCATTCGGTCTGGGGATTTTTGTTGTCATTCGCCAGCCCACGTTGAAGAGGAACAGCAAGCCGCAAATTTCACGCTATCGGGGGTGTTCTTTCCCTAGCGGGTGTGGTATACTCGGCTTAGTTCAACAAATCGGAATTGGGAGGCTCGAATCATGTGGAATGAATTAGGCATAAGCGGTGGAACCGCGATCATTATTTTGATCGCGCTGTATTATGTTATCAAATGGGCAGTGAGAAACGGCATCAAAGAAGCGTACCGTGCTATCACGGGAGAGAAAACCAATGAAGATATCCAAAACGAAACAGAGCTGAAAGAGCTTGGATTGGATTCAGACGATAAATAAATCGAAATTCAAGGAGGTTCTGTTATGCGCACGGAGAAGAAATCCCACCGATCTAGGATGGATCCTATTGTTGCTTTAGTTTTGATTTTCGCTGTACTAAAAGTAACAGGATTGATTTCGTGGTCATGGCTATGGGTACTCAGCCCGATTTGGATCACCCTTTTGATTTTCGCTGCTATTTTTTCTTCCATTTTGGTCGGTGGACGAATCGTTAAAGGAAAATGGTAACTTCCAGTTTGCCGCGCACGTTCCCGGCAAGGAACAGCGCACAAAAACCACATAAAGGAGATGCTTTTCCATGGAATACAAACGTTTTGGCAACAAGATCATTGTACGCATCGACAAGGACGAGGAGATCCTCGAACAGGTCAAAGAGCTTGCCCTGAAAGAAAACATCCGCCTTGCCGCTGTGCAGGCGCTGGGCGCCACCAACAGCTTTACGGTGGGCGTATATAATGTAGCGGAGAAGCAATACTACGCCAACACCTTCAGCGGCAGCTTTGAGATCGTATCCCTGACCGGCACCATCAACACCATGAACGGTGAATTTTACACCCACCTGCACATGAGCGCCGGCAACGACAAGGGCGAGGTGTTCGGCGGGCATCTGAACCGGGCGGTGGTCAGCGCCACCTGTGAGATGGTGGTGGATGTTCTGGACGGAACGGTAGACCGCCAGTATGACCCCGTTACCGGGCTGAACCTGTTCAAGTTCTGATCTTTGCTGTAAAACAAGCCAAGGCCGCTGCGCAGACATCGCGCAGCGGCCTTTTACTTATAGCTCTTCCTGCCGGGTGTAGGGCTCCATGCCGTGGTCGGCGGGGTCGTAGGATTCCAGCACGGTGATGTAGTTTTCCTGAAAGTGGCACATCACCGTCTTTAGCATGCCGCTCAGCTGCCCTTTTACCGTGATGGTGGACAGAACAAAGTCTGCCACCAGCTGCACGGTATCCGGCTGCAATTCAAAGCACAGGCCGACTGCCAGCATGGGGATGACGACCTGCTGCGCCTGCAGCGGCACCGCGCTGCCCAGCTTTTCCAGCACCGGACGGCTCAGCGCCGAGGCTGCCTGTACGCAGCGCTCCACCTTTTCCTGCGGGAAGCGCTGCATCAGCTCCATGCTGCGCAGCTGCGCCGCCACGGCGGCATCGTCCCGCACGATGCCTTGGGTCACTTCTTCCTCCGTGCGGGTGGTCGCGCATTGCAGCATGCAGCGCATGGCGTCCTCGTAGTCCTCGTAGTAGGTCTGACGGTCGCAGAACAGGTCCAGCATGGAGCGCAGCACAGCATCGGTCTCCTCGGTGACCGCCAGCCGCCCGAAGTCCATCGGCGTGCCCTCCATCCGCGCGCTGCGGTCGTTCAGCGCCTCCAGCTCCTCCGGGATGACCGTGGAGGGCAGAAAGCGGTCGTTGCCGTTGCGGTAAAAGCCCCACTCTGCGGGCAGAATGCGGGGAATGACGTCACCGCTGGAAATGATATTGAAGATATTGCTGGTGCCCCAGTCCTTTTTCAGGCTGCCGTCTGCCGCGTGGTTGTTGTCAAAATCCTGCTGTAAGTCGGGGCAGTCTGCCGCCGTCAGGGCTGCCGGGGCGGCAAAGGTATAGACGTAGGTGTTTTTCTTTTCCAGCTGCGGCAGCACAGCGGGCAGGCGCGCCGCCACAAGGTTGGTCACGCCGCCGCCCCGGCTGTAACCGCCCATCCAGAGCTTCAAAGTGCCCAGCGGCTGACGCTTTGCCGATGCCTGAACGTATCCGCGTATTTTTTCAACCAGCTGCCGCGCCGCCGTCACAAAGCCGACATGGGCGCTGCCGGGTCCTGCATGAAGGTTGCCGGACCACTCGGCTCCATAGCCGGAACCGCGCAGAAACGCCCCGATGATGGTCACCTGTCTGCCGCCGCGCACCAGCGTTTTGCGGGCGATGGCGCAGCCCACGGTGTCCGGGGTGTCGTTCAGGCTGTGGGTATAGTTGAACAGCTGCACCTCGGTAAAGCCCAGCTTTGCAAAGGCGTCCCGGATATGGTCGGCGCGGCCAACCTCGCCCTCCATCCAATAGCGCTGGTCGCTCTCCCATGTACAGTCGGCGGCTGCCGCCATGCCCAAGGTGGCCAGCGCCAGCTGGTTGTCGTACTCTGTGGCCGGGTGGTCGAACAGGCTGTCGCTGTAATAGTAATCGTGCCGCAGGTCGGCACCGCAGCGGTCGCTGCGGTACCACAGGGTATAGTAGTCGTCCGGCACAGCGCGGCCGACCAGCGCCGTAGCCGCCTCGGCCTGCGGCAGCGCCGCAGCGGAAGCCAGTGCCCCCGCCGCAAGGGTCACCGCAAGACCCTTACAAAAATCCCGTCGTTTCATGGTTCCATCCCCTCACATCCGCTTCTGCGGTCTGTACACCGCAGGCTTTTTTATAGTATAATCCTTTTTGCCGCCGGATGCAATTTTTACTTGCGGCGGCAGCCGGGACGATTTAGAATGTGCTCCGCTATCGGGTTGCGGCACCCAGCATCCGCATCGTGCCTTGAGCGGCACTTGCGTCTTGCTGGCCGCTGCCCCAACAACTCCTCCCTGTTTCCGCCGCTGGCGGCGGTCGTCGTCGTTGCACTCTGCACATATTCAGCGGAAAAATATTTATAATTTCGCAATTCTGGAAAATCTGCGGATTTTCCAGAATTGCCTTTTCACGGGAGGGGTCGTAACGGAAAACGGCATTTGCAGCGCCGCTTGCTGCGCAAGCGCGGCGCTGCGGGGGAGTGGGTGCTCGCCCTCTCCGTCATCGCTGCGCGATGCCACCTCTCCCAAAGGGAGAGGCAAGAGCACTGCCGGAAGCTTTCTCATTACACTTAATACTTCAGCAACAAGCCTTAAACCTTGGCTCTCCCTTCGGGAGAGCTGGCGCGGGAGCGCCTGAGAGGGCGTATAAAAAACGAATACCGGAGCGTCCGCAAACGCTCCGGTATTCCGACAATATAATTATTTACAGCGAAAGATCCAGTTCGTGGCAGTACTCCACGATGTGGTGGAACATCTGCTCCACGGCGGGAGCCATGGAGGCCGGACGCTGCACGGCCAGACCCACCACGCGGTACTCCTCCGGCTCGATGGGGTACACCTTGACGGCGGCCTTGCAGTCCCGCAGCAGCATCTGCGGCATGATGGAGATGCCCAGCCCGGCCTCCACCATAGCGATATTGGACTGGTCGTCGATGACGTGGCAGCGGCGCTCGGTGCCGATCTTGTATTTCTTGAGGAACTGGCGCATTTCGGCGTCGGTGGCGTCGCACTGCACTACAAAGCTCTGGCCGTTCATCAGCGCCGGGGTCATTACGCCGTCCTGCGGCTCCGGCCAGTCCTGCGGCACGATGCACAGCAGCGGCTCCCGGAACAGCTCGGTGAGGCTGAACTCCTCCCGGCAGGTGGAGGACAGGAAGGCAATGTCCACCTGACCGGTGCGCAGCCACTCCTTGACATCATCGTAGGTGCCCTGATATACTTCGATCTCGATCTGCGGATAATGCGCCGAAAAGCTTTTCAGCAGCCCGGGCAGCAGCGATGCGCACACCGAGTTGAATACGCCCAGCTTCACCTTGCCCTTCTCCAAGCCGTTCAGGCGGGCGATGCTCTGCTTCAGCGCCTCGTCACTGTTGAGCACATCGCGGATAGAGGGGTACAGGGAAGCGCCGTAACTGGTCATGGATACGCCGTTTTTGCCGCGGTTGAACAGGGCAAAGCCCAGCTCCTCCTCCATTACGGCAATGGCGTGACTGATGGCCGAGGGGGTCAGGTGCAGCTGCTGTGCCGCCTTGTTAAAGCTGCCCTGCCGGGCCACGGCATCAAAAATTTCGTAAGAAAATAGCGTCATGCCCAAAGCCTCCTTCCGTCTTTACTGGTTCGGAGACGCCTGATTCTCTGTGAATCTTTTTCATCTTTCATTTGAGATAGTTCAATTATCTTCTTGATTGTACTATCCCGCGCCTTTTCTGTCAAGCATTTTACCCCGATTTTTGCACGCTCTGTGCAGATTTTGCCGCAGCAGATGCAGGAAACGCCGCCTTTGCTCCGTTATAGTTTTTATAACGTTTTTTATAACATGACCGAGGTGTTTTTTATGACCGAACTTTCCCCGCGCCGCAGCTTCAGCGGCACTGCTCTTAAAACCATTGCCTGCGTCACCATGCTGGTAGACCACATCGGCGCGTCCTGCATCGAAGCGGGCATCCTTACGCCCGGGCTGGACGCCGGCACCCTCTCGCAGGGCACCCTTTCCGCCTATCCGCTGTACCGGCTGGACATGGTGCTGCGCTTCACCGGGCGGCTGGCCTTTCCCCTGTTCTGCTTTTTGCTGGTGGAGGGCTTTGTGCACACCCACAACGTCAAAGGCTATCTTGGGCGGCTGGTGCTGTTCGGCCTTTTGAGCGAAGTACCCTTTGACCTTGCGTTCTTCCGCACCCCCTTTGACCCCAGTGCGCAGAACGTTTACTGGACGCTGGCGCTGGGCGTGCTGGCTATGGCAGGGCTCAAGCGCTTTGAAAAGGAAAACGGCCTGCCCGGCTGGCAGGGGCTTGTGTGGGCGGGCGGGTGCGCCGCGCTGGCGCTGGCTGCCAATACCGACTACAACGCCAGCGGCGTGATCATCATCTGCGCGCTGTACCTCACCCGCACAAACCGCAAGTGGCAGTGCCTTGCAGGCGCGCTGCTGTTTATGTTCGAGCTCACCGCCCCGCTGGCCTTTGTGCTGGTCTGGTTCTATAACGGACAGCGCGGCGCGTGCAGCCCGCTGCAAAAGAAGGCCTTTTACTGGTTCTACCCGGTGCATCTGCTGGTGCTGGCAGGCATCACGAACCTGCTGCTGTAATTTTACCGATAAATAGCGCAATGCCGGACAGTCTGCGGGCTGTCCGGCATTGTTATTATTTATGGAGGGTGTCACCAAAAGGAAAATCCCCCGCAGTTTTCACGAAACTACGAGGGATTTTCTTGGCGGAGTAGGAGGGATTTGAACCCTCGCGCCGTTGTTTAGACGACCTACGCCCTTAGCAGGGGCGCCTCTTCGGCCTCTTGAGTACTACTCCAGAGCAAAGTGTGTTACACTTATTCAATAAAAATGGCGGAGAGAGTGGGATTCGAACCCACGGTACGTTGCCGTACGGCAGTTTTCAAGACTGCTTCCTTAAACCACTCGGACATCTCTCCTTGTGGACACTCGCGTTACGCCGTGTCGAATGCCTACTTACTTTACCAGATTTACGCCGTTCTGTCAAGCCCTTATGCAAATTTTTTCTTTTTTCTGTACGGCAGCTGCACAGCGGGCACATTTATCACAACCTTTATTCGAAGTTTTTTTGGAATTTCTCTTTACAGAAACACCTTTTTGTTGTATAATAAAACCAACATAAACCACCCATCGGGAAAAGGAGCATCATTATGTCGTTTTCAGAGCTATTGAAGCAGTGCCGCAAAAAGCAGGGCGTCAGCCAAGCGGAGCTTGCCTCCAGACTGGGGGTCACCCAGCAGGCTGTCGGCAAGTGGGAAAGCGGCAAGTCCTCCCCCGACCCCTCCACCGTGGCCCGCATTGCGGAGCTGCTGAACACCACGGCGGACTATCTGCTAGGGCTGTACCGCCCGGTCAGCAACGTTTCTGCCCCCGAGGAGCGCTTTTTCGGCAGCTACACCGAGAGCCTGATCCCGGTCATCGGCACGGTAAAGGCCGGTTACGGCGCACTGGCCTTTGAAGAGGACTATGGGCAGGAGTACGCCCGCGTGAAGGACCCCGCCAACTATTTTTATCTGGTGGTGCGCGGCGACAGCATGGAGCCCCGCATTCAGGACGGCGACCTTGCGCTGGTGCACAAGCAGGACACGCTGGAAAACGGCGACCTGGGCGTTTTGATCTACGGCGACGAGGGCGAGGGCACCTTGAAGCGCTACATCCAGCGCGGCAACTGCGTGGTATTGCAGCCCTTCAACCCCGCCTATCATGAAATGGTCATCAAGGGCGAGGATCTGAACCACCTGCACATTGCAGGCCGCGTGGTGGAGACCAAGGCCAAGTGGTAAGTAGAACCCTCTCAGTCATCGCTACGCGATGCCAGCTCCCCCAAAGGGGGAGCTTATAGCACTGCCATAAGCTTTTATCATTCATTCGATACGTTTCCGTTATCGCCAAAAGCTCCCCCTTCGGGGGAGCTGGATGCGACCAACGGGAGCAGACTGAGAGGGTTCGAGGCCAGGCACTGCCCTATTTTTCATAAAGCCATCTGCTGTTTTGCGCATGGCTTTATTTTTTGACCCTTTTTCCCGGTTTTATCCCCTTTGGAGGTGCATTCTGCATGGAACAGACCCTGATGGACAAGCTGACCATTCTGGCCGACAGTGCCAAATATGACGTTGCCTGCACCTCCAGCGGGGCGTCCCGCACCGCGCGCCCGGGCACGGTGGGCAGCTGCTATGCCCCGGGCTGCTGCCACGCCTTTACCGCCGATGGCCGCTGCGTCAGCCTGCTCAAGGTGCTGATGACCAACTGCTGCTCCTTCGACTGCGGCTACTGCGTCAACCGCCGCTCCAACGATATCCCCCGCGCCACCTTTGCGCCCCGGGAGCTGGCAGAGCTGACCATGGAGTTCTACCGCCGCAACTACATCGAGGGGCTGTTTTTGTCCAGCGCAGTGCTGGGCACCCCGGACTACACCACCGAGCGGATGCTGGCGGTGCTGCGGCTGCTGCGAGGCGAATACCGCTTTGGGGGCTACATCCACGCCAAGGCCATTCCGGGCACAAGCCCGGAGCTTTTGCAGCAGCTGGGGTATCTGGCCGACCGTCTGAGCGTGAATGTGGAGCTGCCCAGCGAGCGCAGCCTGAACTTGCTGGCCCCGGACAAGGGGCGGCACTCCATCTTCCGCCCCATGAAGCAGATCGCGGTATCCGGCGCTGCCAGCCGGGAGGAACTTACTCTTTACCGCCACGCGCCCAAGTTCGCCCCCGCCGGGCAGAGCACCCAGATGATCGTGGGCGCTTCGCCGGAGACGGACTACCACATTTTAAAGCTGACCGAGGGGATGTACCAGAAATACGGGCTGAAGCGGGTGTTCTACTCCGCTTACATCCCGGTAGCCGAGGACACCCGCCTGCCCGCGCTGGACACAAAGCCGCCCCTTCTGCGGGAACACCGGCTGTATCAGGCCGACTGGCTGCTGCGGTTCTACCAGTTCGAAGCGGACGAGATCTTAGATAAGGATAACCCCAACTTCAACCCCTATCTGGACCCCAAATGCAACTGGGCGGTGCAGCACTATGGGCTGTTCCCGGTGGACGTGAACCGTGCCCCCTTCGAGATGCTGCTGCGGGTGCCGGGCATCGGCCCCAAAAGCGCCCGGCGCATCTGGCGCGCCCGCAAGCAGGCGGCGCTGGGTCTGGACGAGCTGAAACGCATGGGCGTGGTGCTCAAGCGGGCGCAGTACTTCATCACCTGCCGGGGCTTTTCCGGGGCGCACCCGGGGCGCGGCACTGCCGGGCGGGAGCGCATTACCCGGGCGCTCATCGACCCCAACGTATTCAGCGGCAGCTGCGAGCAGCTGAGCCTGTTCAGCCCGCCCGCCGTGGACAACCTCATCGGGCAGGGCGTGCCGCCCCGGGCGGCTGTCCGCATGGTAAGGGAGGAGGCGGTGCAATGTCTTGCCAAGGCGCTGTAAGCCCCAAAGGGGCGCGCAAGCTGCACGATGCCGACGTAGTCTACCTGTACGACGGCAGCTTTGAGGGCTTTCTGTGCTGCGTGTACGAAAGCTTTGCCCAGCACGAGCTTCCCTTTGCGGTGTGGACGCCCCAGCGGGAAACTGCCACCCTTTACCCGGTCAAGGACATCCCCACCGACCCCGCCATTGCCCGGCGGGTGTTCGCCAGCTTTGGCAAAAAGCTGGGCGCAGAGACCGAGTACCTTGTCAGCCGGGATTTTCTCTCCGGGCAGGAGGACAAGGAGCTGCTTCTGCTCCGCTTTCTGCATCTGGCCTTTGCGCTGGGCCCGGGCACGGTCAGGCGGGAGGGGCACCCGGTGGTCGCGCCCCTCTACGCCATGAAAAAAAGTCTGGACTGGGAGGTAGACAAGTTTCAGGGCTTTGTGCGGTTCGAGGAGCACGGCGGGATGCTGGGCGCGGTCATCCACCCCAAAAATTATATCCTCCCCCTGCTGCGCCCGCACTTCTGCGGACGCTTTCCGGAGGAGGATTTCATGATCTACGATGCCGTCCATCAGGCGGTGCTGCTGCACGAGGGGCGCAGCACCCGGCTGCTGGAGTTGGCAGCGCCCTTAGAACTGCCGCCGCCCAGCGCACGGGAGCAGCAGCTTCAGGCGCTGTGGACGCAGTTCTACAAAACGCTGGAGATCAAAGCGCGCCACAACGAAAAAGGCCGCATGACCCATTGCCCCAAACGCTTCTGGGCGGATATGGTGGAGATGCAGGGAGAATTGTAATTATTTTTCCTGTGCCTCCAGTGCGCTTTCCACGCCCTTGAGCAGATCCTCTGCCGGGATGCCGTACAGCCTTGCCAGCGCCATCAGGTTGGAGGTGTTCGGCTCCGAGGTGCCGTTCTCCCACTTGGACACCGCCTGCCGGCTCACGCCGATACTTTCAGCCACGAACTCCTGTGTCATCTTGCAGCGGGTGCGGTTCTCCTTGAGCATCTCGGAAAGCGACTTACGCACGATCTTGACTTCCTCCGTGAGTTTGGGCGGCTTTTCCAGATTGCGGGCGATGCGCCAGAGCAGATAGAGCGCCGCCACGATGGCTACCGGCAGCAGCAGCCGTACGATCATCGTCGCTATGCTCACCGTCTGGAGCGCTCTGAAAAAAAGGTTGGTCATAAAATCACTTTTCATATTCGTTTCCTCCTTTGGAAGCTCTCTCTTGTGGTTTTTGTGGCACGATTCTAGCACAAAAGCCCGGTTGCGTCCACCAACCAGAGCGTAAACTCCGGTTGCGGCGCGCATTTTTAGCCTATTTTGGCAGATAATTCACAAAAACGTTGCATCTGCATCGTTGCAACGGGCAAAACCTATGGTATACTATAAGGGATATCCGGGCAGGCATTTCTGCCCCCAACACCCCCGCTGCGGGGTCAACACAAAAGGAGTATTGTAGCGTTATGGTTCGCATTACTATGGAAGACGGCGGCATCATCGACATCGAGCTGAACGAGGAAGTTGCCCCCATCACCTGTGAGAATTTCAAAAAGCTGGTCAAGGAGGGCTTTTACAACGGCCTGACCTTCCACCGTGTCATCCCCGGCTTTATGATCCAGGGCGGCTGCCCGCTGGGCACCGGCACCGGCGGCCCGGGCTGGAACATCAAGGGCGAGTTTGCCGCCAACGGCGTCAATAACCCCCTCAAGCACACCCGCGGTGTGATCAGCATGGCCCGCAGCATGAACCCCAACAGCGCAGGCAGCCAGTTCTTCATCATGCATCAGGATGCACCCCATCTGGACGGCCAGTACGCCGCCTTCGGCAAGGTGGTTGCCGGCATGGACGTTGTGGATAAGATCGCTGCTGTCCGCACCGACTGGAACGACAAGCCCACCACCCCGGTCAAGATGAAGACCGTGGAGCTCATCGAGGGCTAATATTTGATAATAAAAATCCCGACACCGTAAGGTGTCGGGATTTTTTTAACCCTCTCAGGCGCTCCCGCGCCAGCTCCCCCGAAGGGGGAGCCAAGTCATAAAGTCCAGCACTAAAGTGTTAAGACAAAAGAGGCCATTTCTCATTGCGTCCTTCTTCGTGAAAAGGGTACCCCGGAGCGTCCGCAGACGCTCCGGGGTACCAAAATAAAAAATCAAATTCCTTGAATCATGGCCAAAGCGCACGCGGCGGCCATTTCAAATCGCTTTCAGCAGCCTTCTTTTTCAGCCAGCTTGCGGCCCATCAGCACGCCCATGACCGAGGCCATCATCAATCCGCGCGTCCAGCCGGAGGAATCGCCCAGACAGTGCAGACCCTGAATGTTGGTGTCAAGGTTCTCGTCCATCTTCACCTTGTTGGAGTAGAACTTCAGCTCCGGGCTGTACAGCAGGGTCTCGTTGGCGGCAAAGCCGGGCACGACCATATCCAGCATCTTGATGAACTCGATGATGTTGGTCATGGCGCGGTAGGGCATGGCGGCGGTGATATCACCGGCTACGGCATCCTTCAACGTGGGCTTCACGTTGGACTGCGCCAGTTCCTTCTGCCAAGTGCGCTTGCCGTCCAGAATATCGCCGTAGCGCTGCACCATGATGTGGCCTGCACCCAGCATATTGGTCAGCTCGCCCACCTTCTGCGCGTAGGCGATGGGCTGGTTGAAGGGCTCGGTAAAGTTGTGGGACACCAGAATGGCAAGGTTGGTGTTCGGGCTCTTCTTTTCCTTGAAGCTGTGGCCATTGACCACCGCAAGGTCGTTGTCGTAGTTCTCCTGCGCCACAAAGCCGCCGGGGTTCTGGCAGAAGGTGCGCACCTTGTTCTTCCACGGCTTCGGGTAGCCGATGAGCTTGGACTCATACAGCACCTTATTCACCTTTTCCATCACCTCGTTGCGGCACTCCACGCGCACGCCGATGTCCACCGTGCCGGGCTTATGGGCAATGTGATGCTCTGCGCAGAGTTTTTCCAGCCAGTCTGCGCCGCGCCGTCCGGTTCCGATGACCACCTCGTCCGCGTACACGGGCAGCAGACTGTCGCCGTCCTTCAGCAGCACGCCCTTGCAGCCGTCCTCTTCCAGAATGATGTTCTCGCACTCGGTATTGAAGCGCATCTCCACGCCGTTGTCTGCCAGATAGTTCTGGATGGCCAGATACAGCTCCTGTGCCTTCTCGGTGCCCAGATGGCGGATGGGGCAGTCCACCAGTTTCAGACCCGCGTGGATGGCGTTTTTGCGGATTTCCTTGATGTCCTCGCCGGTGTAGATGCCCTCCACATGGGGGTCGGCACCGAATTCCAGATAAATTTTATCAGTGTAGTCGATGAGCTCTTGCGCAAACTCCTCCCCGATGAGGGTGGGCAGGTCGCCGCCCACCTCATAAGAAAGGCTCAGCTTGCCGTCCGAGAACGCGCCCGCACCGGAAAAGCCGGTGGTGATGGCGCAGGTGGGGCGGCAGTTGACGCAGTGGCCTACCTCTGCCTTGGGGCAGTGGCGCTTTTCCACCGGCTTGCCCTTTTCTACCAGCAGCATCTTCTTTTTGCTGCCGTGGCGCAGCAGCTCCACAGCGGTAAAGATGCCGGCAGGGCCCGCACCCACGATGATCAGATCGTACTTTTCCATGATTTTGTTCCTTTTTCCTTTTCTTGATAATGAGTGTAAAACCCTCTCAGTCAACGCCTGACGGCGTTGCCAGCTCCCCCGAAAGGGGGAGCTTTTTCTGCGGAAGGAAGCGTGCGCCTTCTTCACGGTATGAGGGAAACGTCATCAAAACAGCGCATTAAGCTCTCCCTTCGGGAGAGCTGGCGCGGGAGCGCCTGAGAGGGTTTTACTCCCGCTCCTCCTGTTCCACGGTGGCGCTCTCGTCCACATGGTCCAGTTCCACGGCGGTAGCCTCTGCATCGGTGCGGGTCACATCCGGGGCGACAACGCCGTCGCCGTTCAGGTCCTCGCCGGTGATGCTTTCCAGTACGGACTGGGTCTCCGGGTGCAGCTTTGCAAAGCGGCGCACCGCCAACACGGTGTACAGAGCGCTGAGCAGATTGATGGCACCCTCCACGATCAGGATGACGCCGATGGCCATCACCAGTGTTTCCATGGCGCCGAAGGGGTTTGCGATCAGGATGACGCCCAGCACCACACTGAGTACCGGCAGCAGCAGAAAGCCTTTCCAGCTGTCGTAGCCGCAGCGGCGCAGGTCTAAAGCGTTCTGCACCCGGCCGATGGCGTCAAAAATGACGAACAGGCCGAACACGATGGGCAGGATGCTAACCACGATATCGCTGCGCAGCAGCAGAAAAACGCCCAGTGCAAGGCAGACAAGGCCGGAGATCAGGGTAAGCTGGCTCTGGAACACCCCGCGCTCCACCACAAAGTAGCGGATCAGCTGCACCGCTGCGCAGGCCAGCACCACGCCGCCCAATGCGTAGCAGACGATGTTCAGTGCCGTGCCGGGCTTCATGACCAGAAAAATGCCCAGCCCGACATACAGCAGGCTCATGAAGATCAGGTTCCACTTCAGCTTTTTTACCATAGAGATCACGTTCCTTTCGTTTGCAGGGCCGCTGCCCGCACCCGGGTCAGTGGTACAGGGGTGCGATGGTGGTCTTGTTGATACGGGCATAGAAGGCCAGGCTCATCAGGATGCTGACGATCTCCGCAATGAGGAAGGCCCACCAGACATTGTTGACGCTGCCGGTCTGTGCCAGCAGCCACGCTGCCGGCAGCAGCACGAACAGCTGGCGGCAGACCGAAACGATGAGGCTGAAAACGCCGTTGCCCAGCGCCTGAAACACCGAACTGAGCACAATGCTGACGCCTGCCAGCAGGAAATGCAGGCAGATAATGCGCATGGCCGGGATGCCGATAGCCAGCATGGCATCGCTGGCGGCAAAAATGCTCAGCACCAGCCCGGGCGCGAACTGGAAGATGCAGAAGCCCGCCAGCATGATGCCTTCGGCGTAGCACACCGCCAGCTTGATGGTCTTTTTCACGCGGTCCGGTCTGCGGGCACCGTAGTTGTAGCTGATGATGGGCACCATGCCGTTGTTCAGACCGAAAATGGGCATGAACACAAAGCTTTGCAGCTTGAAGTACACGCCGAACACCGCCACCGCCGTGGCAGAGAAGGCCATCAGGATCAGGTTCATGCCGAAGGTCATCAGGCTGCCCACGCACTGCATGGCGATGCTGGGCAGACCCACCGTGTAGATGCGGCCGATGGCCTTGGCGCTGGGCCGGAAGCCCTTGAAGCTGATCTGGATATCCGGGTTTTTGCAGGTGTTGAAGTACAAGGTCATGCCTGCGCCGCAGAACTGGCCGATGACCGTAGCCACCGCCGCGCCGGTGGTGCCGGACAGCGCCTCGCCGCAGTAGCCGAAGATGAAGATGGGGTCCAGAATGATGTTCACCACGGCACCCACCAGCTGGCTGATCATGCTCAGATGGGTGCGCCCGGTAGCCGCCAGCAGCTTTTCGCCCATGGTCTGGGTGAAAATGCCCAGACTGAAGATGCAGCACACCGACAAATACCGGATGCCCTGCTGCGCGATGACGGCGTCACTGGTCTGGGCGTAGAAGTAGGGCTTCATGCAGGTGAGGCCGATGACAAAGAACACCGCAAAGCTGCACAGGGAAAGGAAGATACCGTTTTCTGCGGTGGTGTTGGCGCGGCTCTGGTTCTTCTCGCCAAGGCTCTTGCTCAGCAGGGCATTCACGCCCACGCCGGTGCCCACGCCCACGGCGATCATGACGTTCTGCAATGAAAAGGCCAGCGATACGGCGGTAAGGGCGCTCTCGCTGACATGGGACACGAACACCGAGTCCACCACGTTGTACAGCGCCTGCACCAGCATGGAGATCATCATCGGGATGCTGAGTTTCAGCAAAAGGGGGTTGATCTCCATGGTGCCCATGATGTTTTCCCGCGCCTCGGCGGGTGCGGTCTGCGATTGATTTGTTTTCACGATTTCTCCTTGCCGGAAACGTGGGCAGGGCGCAGAAGCGCCCTGCCCACGTTCTGTCGTTGTTTATTGGGTCCTGCCGGGGGTCACAGCGTCTTTTCCTTTGCGGCGGCTGCGTCTAAGATCATCTTCACGCAGGTCTCGCGGCCAAGGGCGGCGTTGATGGCCAGATCGTAGTTATGGGCATCGCCCCAGCGGTTCTGGGTGTAGTAGTTGTAGTAGGCCGAGCGGTTGCGGTCGGTCTTTTCCACCTCGTCCTTGATGCCCTTTTCGTCCTTGGCCTTTACCAAGGGGTTTGTCTTGGCGTACTGCAAGCGCCACTCCTTGGGTGCATACACGAACACCCGCAGCACGTCCTTGCGCTCCCGCAGAACGTAGTCACCGCAGCGGCCAAGGATCACGCAGGGGCCTTCCTCGGCCAGCTGCTTGATGATACGGCTCTGCAGAATGAACACCTGATCGCCCAGCGGCAGCTCGTTGCCCATGGTGTACAGGCTGTACAGCAGGCTGTGGGTATGCCGTTTCTCGCTGGCGGCAACAGCCTCCTCCGACAAGCCGGAGTTCTTTGCTGCCATGGTGATCAGCTCCTTGTCGTAAAGCTTGATGCCCAGCGCATTTGCCACGTCCTCTGCGATGTAGCGTCCGCCGGTGCAGTACTCACGGCCCAAAGTGATGATCGTCTTTGCCATAATGTGTTCCTCCTGTTTCATATATCGCCCTGAAAAAGCTTACGGCTGTGCCGGGGCGTCCCCGGTCTGGCCGCTGGCTTGGGGGTCTGTGCTCGCGGGCGCGGGCTTCGGCTTCGGCAGCCGTGCCTCTGCTACCCGCATGGTGCCGGTCTGGTCCACTGCATACACACTGCAGCGCCCGCCTGCGGCCAGCAGCTCCGGCGGGAACTGTACCCCGCCGTCCTCGGTGCGGGTACAGCGCAAAAAGGTGCGATGGGCGGTGGTGGCATGCGCCACGCCATCGTGGGGCGCGCAGGCGATCCAGCCGGAAAAGTTTTCCGGCAGGTCTGCGGGCTCTCCCCGCCGCTCAAAGTAGTAAACGCCCGGCTCGGTTCCGGCGCGCAGGTCGCAGCGCAGCCGCCGGGGACGGTCGGCCTCGGCCTCCCGCTGCTTCGGCCGCAGGGCAATGGCCTTGCCGGTAAAGTAACGCATAAAATCCACCAGCGCCATGGTGCAGTTCACTGCGCCGTCGGTATCGGCGGTGGGGTCGTTCAGCAGCACAAAATCTGCCATCACGGCGTCATCGTGCCCAAAGCCGCGCAGCCCCATCCACAGCCGCACCGGGTCGCGCTGACCGCGCACCCGCCGCTCCACCTGCACCGCCACCGAGCAGCCGTCGTGAATCTGCTCCCGCAGATCGGCAAGGTCCATCCACGCCTGCCAGCAGGGGTAGCCGCAGCAGCCTGCGGCGGCGGCAGCAAAGGCGGTGTTGCCGGTGCTGCGGGTGCTGCCGTCCTCCATGGCGTAGGCCACTTCCTCCGGCAGGATATCCTCGCCCCAGCGGTTCATCAGCGCCGCCATGACCAGCGGCAGATCCATCTCCCGCCCAAAGCTGGGGTCGTGGGCGGAAAGGCAGTATTCCGGCAGATAGAGCCGCCGGTTCAGCGGGTGGCCGTTGCGCTTTTCCCACGCAAGGGGACGCACCGCCGCCGCCAGCAGACGCACCGCCGGGGTGACTTTATCGTTGTTGGTGGAAAGGTTCACCTGCAATTGCACGCCGGTGCCGCCGCCCGGGGCGGCTACCGTGACGGTATCGCCCATCAAAAAGATCATGCCGTCCTCGCTGTGGCTGGATACGCTGCACCGGGGGTAATCCGGTGCCCACTTGCCAAAGCTCATCCAGCCCGTCCACGCCCCTGCCGCGTACACCCGGCAGCGCACCTCCACCATGGTGTCCCGGGGTGCATGGGCGTTCCAGCTGACATTCAGGTTGCAGAAGGCCGGCATAGCGAACTCCGGGGTGGTGTAGCTGCCGTACAAAAGGCTGCGCCCGGCCACGCTGTCCAGCACCAGTGCGCCGTTTTCCAGCGCAACGTTGTCCAGCTGCCCGCGGGAAAAGGTCTCTGTCCCCTGCAGCACAAGATTATTCCGTTGTTCCATGGGACATCGCTCCTTTCCGCAGTGTCAGCGCTTATTCCTCCGGGGTGTCATCGTCGGCGTAGTCCTCTTTCAGTGCGGCCTCCAGCTCGGCATCCTTCATCTTGCGGATGTTCTCCTCGATGTGGAACACCCGGTCGATATCCCCGTACACGATCTGGCAGGACACCTCGGTGACGAACCAGAAACCGAAGATCAGCATCAGGAAAAGACCCAGCGGCATACACAGGATCACCACGCCCCAGAACAGCACCTGCACGATGGCGGCAGCCAGTGCGTGGGGCAGAAAGGCGATCATGCAGTTGATGCTGTTTTTCAAAGTCAGGCTCAAGGGCTGGTCCAGCAGCACCACCTGCGGCCACATATAGGCAAACAGCATCTGGAACAGTACCAGATTGAGCACCGTGGCTACCCACAGCGGGATGCCCACGTTGGTGCCGTGGTACAGCATATTGAAGCAGAAGTAGACGAGGAAAATTTGCAGCGTGACCACCACGGTGTACAGCACACCGGGCAGCAGGCTAGACTTAAAGTTGCGCTTGAAGGCCTTGCGGTAGGTCACCCACCAGTAGCCCGCCTCGTCGCGCAGTGCGCGCAGGACGGTATCGTACATTCCGGCCAGTGCCGGGCCCGCCAGCAGACCGCCCACGGCGGCGCTGCCCAGCATCACCGGCAGACTGTTCTGCAAAAAGCCGATGTACACTAAGCAGATGGCCGGTGCAAACCCGATGCAGGTCAGCAGGTTTGCAAGGAACATGCCGTTCATGTCACGGCCTACAAGCTCAAAAAAGCGGCCGACGCCGGTCTTGCGGGGAGCGTCCTTTTCGACACCCTTACCGGCCTTGAAATCGTTGGCAGAAGGAAAAAGACCCATAATAACTGCGGTACCTCTCTTACGTTTTTAACCGGCACCGCAGGCGTTTTGTCTGGAAAGTGCCATTGTGCTGGCTTTACAGATATAAATATACCTGTATTTTGTCAATTTTGCAAGATACAACCGGGGCTAATTGTAAAAAAATATTTATCTCTCCCTTTTTTGCGTAAAATGTGCTACAATGACAATGGCATTTTTTGCAATAGGAGGAAACTATTATGAGCATTCTTCGCACCATTGCGATGTTTATTTATCTGTTCGGGTACATGATCCTGCATTACGGCATTCTGCGCCGCGCCGAGCGCGCCGCAGCCGCCGGAGATATGGCCACCGTGGAGCAGATCGTGAACCAGCATATCCCCCGCTGGAGCCGGGGCATCTTAAAGGTGACCGGTGTTTCCCTGTCCGTGGAAGGGCTGGAAAACATCCCCAAGGACCGCCCCTGCGTGTTTGTGGCGAACCACCGCAGCTACTACGACATCCCCCTGCTGCTGGCAGGGCTGGAAAAGCCCCACGGCATCCTTGCCAAGGAGGAGCTGGAAAAGATCTTTCTGCTCAGCCGCTGGATGAAGCTGCTGGGCTGCGTGTTCGTGCAGCGTGACGATGTGCGCGCCTCGGTGCGGGCACTGAACGATGCCACCGCCATCGTGGAGGGCGGCCGCAGCTTCGTCATCTTCCCCGAGGGCACCCGCTACAAGGGCGAAGAGGGCGGCGCAGGCGAGTTCAAGGCCGGTGCCTTCCGCATTGCGGTCAAGACAAGCGCCCCGGTGGTGCCTGTGGCTGTGACCGGTGCCCGCGCCCTGTTCGAGAGCAATGGCAACCGCTGCCGCCCGGGCAGCGTGCGCATCAAGATCATGCCCCCCATCCAGACCGCCGGTATGAGCAAGGCCGAGCAGAAGCAGCTGCCCGATGCCGTGCGCCAGAGCATTCTGGCTGCACTGAAGTAACAGTTTTTAATCACCGTTTCACTTAAAGGCTTCCCCCGTCCGGGGGAAGCCTTTTGGAAATATCTTTACACTACTGCCCGACCGTATCACACAGGAGAATTATTTTATGGCAAGCTACCGTTACGAACGCGACATTGACCCCAAGGACCTCAAGCCCCGCAAGGAGCGGCAGTACAGCCGCAAAGAGCGCTGGGCAAACTGGTGGGACTACAACCTGAAATGGGTGCTCATCTTCGGCATTGCCGGTGCGTTCGTGGCGTACTGCTTTATCGGGCAGTATTTCCTGACCACCCACCCGGATTACAACGTGGCGGTGGTAAGCCCCTACTATCTGCCCGAAGCCACCGTCACCGCCCTGCAAGAGCAGCTTGCCGCCTACGGCGAGGACTGCAACGGGGACGGCAAGGTGGTGGTGAAGCTGAACCAGTACACCATGGCCTTCAACAGTGAGGACTCGGACGCCTATCTGGATATGGCGGGCACCACCAAGCTTTCCACCGATATCCAAAGCTCCCTCAGCTCCATCTTTATCCTCTACGACCCTGCTGGCTTCCAGCAGACCACCGGCACTTTGCGGTATCTGGACGGCCACCTGCCCAAATCCGACGCCGACAGCGACTGGTGGAACATGGTCTACCGCTGGACGGACTGCCCGGTGCTGACCGGGATGGAGCTGGGCAGCTACACCTCGGACGCGGTGCAGAGCGCCAGCGGCGACAGCCAGCAGCTGCTGGCAGATTACTATATCGGCATCCGGGGCGCATGGCTGAAGGAATCCGCTTCCCTGCTGGAAAACAGCGAGACCCTTTGGGCAAACCTGACCGCCGGGGCTGTCTCCACCGCCGGAGAGGGGCACTAAAGATGCGCTTCCGCATCAAAACCGGCGGCCCCGCCGCCCGGTTCACCTTTGACCGCACCTCCAAGCCCCAGCCGCCCGCGCCGCCCGGTCCCCGCGCCGCAGACCTTGATAACCCCTACGGGCGCTATTACGGCAAAGCCCGCAGCTGGGAGGATATTTTGAAAAACAAAACAACAGATTGACCCGGGCTGCCGCACAGCATTTTGTGCGGCAGCTTTTTTGTGGGAACGAACCCTCTCCGCAGTGCAGCGTCCTCGCCCTCTCAGGCGCTCCCGCGCCAGCTCTCCCTTTGGGAGAGCTGGCAAGCCCGACAGGGCTTGACTGAGAGGGCGCGTGTCGTTAGCTCTGCCACTAAAGTGTCAGGTGCAATGAGAAAGTTTCCGGGAGCACCTGAGAGGGTTCGTCTTTTCTGTTTTCTATTTTCGTCTTTTTACCCGAGGCTTATTTGAAATTTTCTCCACCCTCAAATAAAGAGCGGTTTGTTGTTTCCCTGTCCGGGTTATGGTATACTTACTAGGTATCCCCGCAAAAACCGACCAAAAAGGATGTGACCCCCATGGACGCACTGGAACAAGCCCGTGCCGAGATCGACACGGTGGATGCGCAGCTGGCTGCGCTGTTCGAGCGCCGGATGGCTGCCGTTTTGCAGGTGGCCGAATATAAGCGGGCGCACGGTCTGCCCATCTACGATGCCGCCCGGGAGGCCGCCGTGCTGGAAAAGGCCGCAGCCCGCATCCAGCAGCCCGCGCTGCGCCCTTACTATAAAGACCATGTCCAGCACATGATGGACCTCGCCAAGCAGTACGAAGCCGCTGCACTGGGGCAGAACCGCGCCGCCTATCAGGGGGTGGAAGGGGCGTTTGCCCACATCGCCCTCAAGGCGCTGTTCCCCCACGCCGAGGCCGTGAGCTACGCCACATGGGACGAGGTGTTCGAGGCTGTCGCCTCCGGCGAAGCTGCCCACGGCGTGGTGCCCTTTGAAAACAGCCACGCCGGAGACGTTTCCGCTGTGCTGGATCTGTGCTATAACCACCCGGAGCTGTGGGTGGTGGACGTATACGACCTGCCCATCTCCCAGAACCTTCTGGTGCTGCCGGGCACCCAGCTTTCCCAGCTGCGCACCGTGTACAGCCACCAGCAGGCCATCGCCCAGAGCGAGACCTTTTTAAAGCAGTTCCGTCTGCCCGCCACCGCCATGGCCAACACCGCTATGGCTGCAAAGTTCGTGGCAGAAAGCGGCGATGCGACAAAGGCCGCCATTGCCAGCGCCGAGACTGCCGCCCTGTACGGGCTGGAAATTCTGGTGCCCAACATCAACACCGACGGCGACAACACCACCCGGTTCATCGTGCTCAGCCGCGAAAAGCCCACGGCGGGCAACCGGTTCTCCCTGCTGTTTACCGTAGACAACAAACCCGGCAAGCTGGCCGAAGTCATCCAGATCATCGGTGCAAGCGGCTTCAATATGGAATCCATCAAGAGCCGCCCCATGCCGCACGTTCCCTTTGAATATTATTTTTACGTAGAGCTGGTGGGCGATGCCGCCGCCGGTGAGACTGCCGCGCTGCTGCGCGAGCTTGACCGCACCTGCCGGACGGTGCGGCTGTTAGGAGTGTATACAAAATGAGTGATTTTATCGGAACCAAGCTGACCATGAATCTGGGCGAGCGCAGCTACGACATCATCGTCAAGCGCGGCTCGCTGGAAAACCTGTACCAGTTCGCCCGGCTGGACCGCCGGGTGGCGGTGGTCACCGACAGCGGTGTGCCTGCACAGTACGCCCAGATGGTAGCCGACCAGTGCAAGGACGCCACTATCATCACCGTACCGCAGGGCGAGGCCAGCAAGAGCTTTAAAATTCTGGAGACTGTGCTGCGGCAGATGCTGGACTTCGGCATGGGCCGGGGCGACCTTGTGGTGGCCGTAGGCGGCGGCGTAGTGGGCGACCTTGCCGGTTTTGCCGCTTCCATCTATATGCGCGGCATCGACTTCATCAACTGCCCCACCACCACCCTTTCCATGATCGATTCCTCCATCGGCGGCAAGACCGCCGTGGATCTGGGCGACACCAAGAACATCGTGGGTTCCTTCTGGCAGCCCAAGCTGGTCATCGTGGACCCGGACACCCTGTCCACCCTGCCCCGCCGCCACTTCATCAACGGTCTGGCCGAGGCGGTCAAGGCAGGTCTGCTGGCTGACCCGGAGTTGTTCTCCATCTTTGAAAAGGAGGATGTGGACGACCGCATCGGCGAGATCATCTGCCGCAGCCTGCGCTTTAAAAAGAGCATCGTGGAGCAGGACGAGACCGAGCAGGGTATGCGCAAGGCGCTGAACTTCGGCCACACCATCGGCCACGGCATCGAGGCCGTGAAGGGCATCAAGGGACGCCGCACCACCGGCCTGTTCCATGGCGAGTGCGTGGCGCTGGGCATGCTGCCCATGATCGAATCCAAGGCGCTGCAAAAGCGGGTGCGCAATGTGTACCGCCGTCTGGGTCTGCCCACCCGCACCGCCTACGATAAGGAAAAGGTGCTGGCCGAGATGCTGCACGACAAAAAGGCGCAGGGCGGACAGATCACCATCATCAAGGTGCCCGGCCTTGGCTGCTGGCGCGCCGAGACCATCCCTGTGGAGGGGCTGCGCCCGCTGCTGGGCATGGAGGACTGACCCATGAAAAACACCTTTGGCAGCGACCTTTCGCTGACCATCTTCGGCGAGAGCCACGGCCGCGCCGTGGGCGCAGTGCTGGACGGCATGGCCGCCGGTGTACCGGTGGACGAGAGCTTTCTCGCCGCCTGCATGGACAAGCGCCGCGCCCGGGGCGACGGACTTTCCACTCCCCGTGTAGAAGCGGACGCGGTACAGCTGCTGTCCGGTGTGGTAAACGGCCACACCACCGGCACCGCCATTGCCCTGATGATCGAAAACCAGAACACCCGCAGCGGCGACTACGCCAAGACCGCCGACCTTCTGCGCCCCGGCCACGCGGACTTTACCGCCTACGCCAAGTACCACGGCTTTCAGGACGCCCGGGGCGGCGGGCACTTTTCCGGCCGGGTGACCGCCGCTTTGGTGGCAGGCGGCAGCATCGTGCTGGCCGCATTGCAGCGGGCGGGCATTGATATCACCACCCACATTGCCCGGTGCGCAGGGCTTGCAGATACCCCCTTTGCGCTGGATGACCCCGCCGCCCTTGCGGCACAGGTGGGGACGCTTGCCGCCAAGACCGAGGGCTTTGCGGTGCTGGACACCGCCGTGGAGGAGCCCATGAAGGCCGCCATCCGCGCCGCCGGTGCCGAGGGCGACAGCGTGGGCGGCGTGCTGGAAACGGCCATCCTCGGCCTGCCCGCCGGAGTCGGCGAGCCCTACTTTGACAGCGTAGAGAGCGAAATTGCACACCTCGCCTTTTCCATCCCGGCGGTCAAGGGCATCGAGTTCGGCACCGGCTTCGGCTTTGCCGTGCTGCGCGGCTCGGAAGCAAACGACGCCTTCCGCATGACGGCAGAGGGCGCGGTGGTCACCGCCACCAACCACAACGCCGGCATCAACGGCGGCATTGCCAACGGAATGCCGGTGGTGTTCCGCACCGCCGTCAAGCCCACCCCCAGCATCTACAAGCAGCAGGATACGGTGGACTACATTGCCAAAAAGGACGCACAGCTGTCCATTCAGGGACGGCACGACCCCTGCATCGTGCCCCGGGCCGCCATTGTGCAGACCTGCGCCGCCGCCCTTGCGGTGGGCGACCTGCTCACCGCCCGGTACGGTACACGGTGGATGACCGACCCCACCGGCTACCGGAAGGAGGACTGAGATGGAATACGGACTCATCGGCGGCAAGCTGGGACACTCCTACTCCAAGACCATCCATGAGCTGCTCTGCGGGTACAGCTACGAGCTGTGCCCCCTGCCCACCGAAGCAGACGCCCGTGTCTTTTTGCAGCGGCGGCAGTTCAAGGCCATCAATGTAACCATCCCCTACAAAAAACTGGTGATGGAGTACTGCTCCTTCATCGACCCCCGCGCCCGCGCCATCGGCGCGGTGAACACGGTGGTAAATAAAAACGGCCTGCTCTACGGCTACAACACCGATTATCTGGGCTTTGCCCATCTGTGCGAAGCCCACGGCGTGGAGCTTGCGGGCAAGACCGTGCTCATTCTGGGCACCGGCGGCACCCACAACACCACCCGCGCGGTGGCGCTGGATAAGGGCGCAGCCAAGGTGCTGACGGTCAGCCGCACCCCCGACCCGGAAAAGGGCGAGTTAAGCTACGCCGAAGCCGTGCGCAGCGGCGCACAGGTGGTGTTCAACACCACCCCCGCCGGGATGTACCCCAACGTGGGCGTGTGCAGTCTGGACGTAGCCGCCATGCCCGGGCTGGAAGCCGTGGTGGACGTAGTATATAACCCCAACAAGACCGAACTCATTCTCCGCGCCGAGGAAGCCGGTGTGCCGGTAGCCGTAGGCGGGCTGGAGATGCTGGTGGCACAGGCGGTGTACGCCGCCGAGTATTTCCTCGGCCGCAAGTTCGAGGATTCCCCGGTCGAGGTGCGGCGCATCACCGCCGCGCTGCGCCGCGAGACGCTGAACATCGCCCTTGTGGGCATGCCCTCCTGCGGCAAATCCACCCTTGGCCGCCTGCTGGCAAAGCAGCTGGGCAGACCCCTTGTGGATCTGGACGAGGAGATCGTCAAGGCAGACGGGCGCAGCATCCCGGATATCTTTGCCGCCGAGGGCGAAGCGGGTTTCCGCGCAAAGGAAGCCGCGCAGATCGCCCGCTTTGGCAAGGAAAAGGGGCTTGTGCTCTCCTGCGGCGGCGGCGCGGTAAAGCGGGCAGAGAATGTCCGCGCCCTGCGCCAGAACGGCGTGGTGCTGTTCATCGACCGGCCGGTGGAAGCGCTGTCTGTGGGCGGCGACCGCCCGCTTTCTTCCAGCGCTGAGGCGCTGCGCACCATGGAAGCCCAGCGCCGCCCGCTGTACCTTGCCGCCGCCGATGCGGTGGTCCCCAACACCGGCACGCTGGCCGAGACGCTGGCAGCTGCACAGGAGGCACTGGATGAAATTTTTGATTCTTAACGGGCCAAACATCAATCTGGCCCGCTGGTCCGAGCCCGGTGTGCCGGGCGAGGTGGACTACACCGGCCTGATGGACTATGTGCAGGCGGGCTGTGACCAGCTTGGCATCGAGACGGACATCTGCCAGTCCAACCACGAGGGCGACCTCATCGACGAGATCCAGTCCGCCCCGGGGCGGGTGGACGGCATCGTGCTGAACCCCGGCGGCTACGCCCATTACAGCGTAGCCATTCTGGACGCGCTGCGGCTGTGCAGCGTGCCCGCCGTAGAGGTGATGCTGGATGCCCCGGACGAGCGCGAGCCCTTCCGCAAGACGGACGTGGTGTCCTTTGGCTGTCAGGGACATTTTATCGGCGAGGGCCCGCAGGGCTACCTGCACGCCTGCATCTGGCTGGCGCAGCTGCTGCGCACCGATGGCTCCAGTAAGGCGCATATCGTGATGTAAAACAAACAGGAAAGGAACAACCTCCCATGATCATCTCCACCAAAAAAGGCACTCCCAAAGAGGAACTGGAAAAGATCGTTGATAAATTCGAAAAGCAGGGTCTGGACGTGACCCTGATCACCGGCAAGGACTACAACGTGTTCGGTCTGGTGGGCGACACCACCAAGATCGACGAGCGGGACGTGCTGGCAAACCCGTGGATCGACAACGTTACCCGCGTGTCTGCGCCCTATAAGCGCGCAAACCGCCTGTTCCACCCCGCAGACTCGGTCATCGACTGCGGCGGCGTGAAGATCGGCAGCAAAGAAAAGATCGCCGTTATGGCGGGCCCCTGCAGCATCGAAAACGCCGAGCAGGCCCTGCGCATCGCGCAGGGGGTCAAGGCGGGCGGCGCAGCGCTGTTCCGCGGCGGTGCCTACAAGCCCCGCACCTCTCCCTACGCCTTTCAGGGTCTGGAGACCGAGGGCATCTTGGACATGGTAAAGGCTCGTGAAGCCACCGGCCTGCCCATCGTCTCCGAGCTGATGAGCGAGGACCGCATCCCGGAGTTTGAGGAGTATGTGGACGTGGTGCAGATCGGCGCACGCAATATGCAGAACTTCCAGCTGCTCAAGGCGGTGGGCAAGATGCACAAGCCCGTGCTGCTCAAGCGCGGCCTGTGCAACACCATCGAGGAGTGGATCATGAGCGCCGAGTACATCATGGCCGGCGGCAACGAGCAGGTCATCTTCTGCGAGCGCGGCATCCGCACCTTTGAAAAATACACCCGCAACACGCTGGATCTTTCCGCCGTGCCCATCATCCACGAAAAGACCCATCTGCCCATCGTGGTAGACCCCAGCCACGCTACCGGCAAGGCCAATCTGGTAGAGCCCATGATGATCGCCGCCGTGGCCGCCGGTGCGGACGGTCTGGAGGTAGAGGTGCACTACGACCCCCAGCACGCATGGAGCGATGGCGCTCAGTGCCTGACCCCGGACGCCTTTGCACAGGCCATGGCAAAGTGCCGTCAGGTGGCTTGGGCCATCGGCCGGGAACTGTAAACCGTTTACCCCCTCAGGCGCTGACGCGCTGCCCGGGGGAAATTGCAAAAGGATAACACCGCTATGCTAGTAACCATCAGACCTGCCCCCGGCGGCATCGGGGGCGTGATCGCCGCGCCGCCCAGCAAAAGCATGGCGCACCGCGCCGTGCTGTGCGCCGCGCTGGCTGTGGGGCGCTCCCACATCACTCATCTGGAATTCAGCAAGGACATCTCTGCCACCCTGTCCGCCGCCGCGCAGCTGTGCGCCGCCGTGGATACCGGCGCGGACGATGCCACCGTGCAGGGGCTTGGGCATTTTCTGCCCCTGACCGCCCCGGTGGACTGCTGCGAAAGCGGCAGCACCCTGCGGTTTTTGATCCCCATCGCCAGCCTGACCGGCCAGCCGGTCACCTTTACCGGGCGCGGGCGGCTGATGGAGCGCCCGCAATCCGTATACGAAACGTTATATCGCGAGCAACATCTACGGTTTGAGCAGTCCTCTGCCGGGCTGACCGTGGAGGGCGCACTGACCCCCGGGGACTACCGGCTGGCGGGCAACGTGTCCAGCCAGTTCATCAGCGGGCTGCTGTTCGCGCTGCCGCTGCTGCCCGGGGACAGCCAGCTGCACCTCATCCCCCCCGTGGAGAGCCGCAGCTATATCGACATGACCCGCGCCGTGCAGGCCGCCTTTGGGGTGCACAGCCGCTGGCTGGACGAAACCACCCTGCTGCTGCCCGGCGGGCAGCAGTACCGCCCCTGCGATTACAACGTGGAGGGTGATTACAGTCAGGCCGCTTTCCCGGCAGTGCTGGGCGCGGTGTGCGGCGGGGTGACCATTACCGGCCTTGCGCCGGACACTTTGCAGGGCGATGCCGCCATTCTGGACATCCTGCGCCGGTGCGGCGCGGTGTTCACCCGCACGGGTGACAGCGTCACCTTTGCAAAAGCCCCCCTGCATGGGGTGGACATCGACCTTGCGGACTGCCCCGACCTTGGCCCTGTGCTGATGGTGCTGGGTCTGCTGTGCGAGGGCACCACCGTCATCCGCAACGCCCAGCGGCTGCGCCTGAAAGAGAGCGACCGCATCGCGGCTATGGAAGCCGAGCTGCGCGCCTGCGGCGGTGTGCTGGAAAGCGACGGCGGCACCATCACGGTGCACGGCTGTGCCGGGCGTCTGCACGCCCCCGCCGCGCCCCTGCACGGCCACAACGACCACCGGGTGGTCATGAGCCTTGCGGTGCTGGCTGCTGCCGCCGCACTGCCCCTGACCGTGGACGATGCCGAAGCCATCCAGAAGAGCTGGCCCGGCTTTTTTGCAGATGCAGCGCCGCTTGGCGTGGAGGTTCAGGAAGAAACTTCCGATTAAAGCCACTATTACAGCTGCCGCTTCCCGCTGCGGCCCCTCTTGTGAAAATGCTTTTGTCGCGGCCCGCAGACCGCGACAAAAGCGAAATAATATAAATCATTTTCCGCTGAATATGGCCAGAGCATCGCGGAGGCCATTCAAAATCGTCCACCCAAAAAGCCGCCGCACAAAGCCCTGCGCAGCAGCTTTAAACAAAATCACGATTTCCATGCGTGGAGGTAGAAGATGCTTGATAAAACAAAACGTTATCTCGTAGTGGGTCTGGGTCTGCTGGGCGGCAAGTACGCGCTGGAGCTGACCCGCGCCGGCTTCCATGTAGACGGCATCAACCGCAGCGAGGGACATTTGCAGTACGCGCTGGAGCACGGCTATATCGCCGGCGGCAAGACCCATGATTTTGAGGACCTTGTCCGGCAGGCCGACCATATCATCTTTGGCCTGTACCCCACCGCGCTGCTGGACTGGTTTGGCACCTACGGCCATCTGCTCAAACCCGGGTGCATCTTTACGGATGTTTCCGGCGTCAAGACCGGCCTTGTGGAGCCGGTGCAGGCGCTGTGCCCGGCGGGGGTGGAGTTCATTGCCAGCCACCCCATGGCCGGCCGCGAGACCTCCAGCGTGGAGCACGCCGCCGAGGTGAATTTTGCCCCGGCAAACTTCATCATCACTCCCACCGAAAAGAACACCCCGGCGGGCATCCAGTGGGCAAAGGAGCTTGCCGAGGTGCTGGGCTTCAAGCATATCTGCACCCTGACCGTGCAGGAGCACGACCGGATGATCGGCTATGTCAGCCAGCTGTGCCACGCCATTGCCGTAAGCCTGATGTGCGCCAACGACAACTCCTCGCTGTGCGAATACACCGGCGACTCCTTCCGCGACCTGACCCGCATTGCACGCATCAACGATAAAATGTGGGCAGAGCTGTTTTTGTGGAACAAGCAGAACCTGATCAGCGAGATCGACCAGTTCGATTCCGCTTTGCAGGAGATGCGCGCCGCCCTTGTGGCAGACGACCGGGACAAGCTGGAACAGATGTTCCGCCTTTCCACCCAGCGCCGCGCCGCCTTTGACAAAAAGCTGCCGGAATAAACTGTGACGGAGGTATTGCCCCATGCCCAAGCAGGAAGGACAAAAATCCAAGCTGGTAACGCTGCTGCGCATCCTTGAGCAGCGCACCGACGAGAACCACCGCCTGAACGTGCCCCAGCTGGTGCAGCTGCTGGAAAATCAGGGCATTCTGGCCGAGCGCAAGAGCATTTACAGCGACATCGACACCCTGCGCAGTCTGGGCTACGACATCCAGCTGCAGCGGGGGCGCGGCGGCGGGTACTGGATGGCCAGCCGTGCATTCGAGCTTTCGGAGCTGAAACTGCTGGTGGATGCGGTACAGTCCAGCAGCGTCATCTCGGCGCGCACCAGCAAACGCATCATTCACAAGCTGGAAGCCCTCTGCTCCGACTACGAGGGCACCCAGTTGCAGCGTCAGGTGTATGTGGACGGACGCCCCAAGACCGACAGCCAGACCCTTTTGTACAGCATCGACGCGCTGCACGCCGCCATCAACCGGGGGTGTCTGGTGCAGTTCCGCTACAAGGGCAGCAGCGCCGTGCGCACCGTAAGCCCGTGGCAGCTGGCGTGGGAAAACGGCTGTTATTACCTCATCGCCTATCAGGACGAAAAAGCGCCCCCGGTGCGCCACTACCGGGTGGACCGGATGTCCGGGGTGCTGGTACTGGACGAGCCGCGCCGTGGCAAAGAGTTTTTCCGCACCTTCGACCTGCCCGCCTACCTGCGCAAGCACTTCAACATGTTCGGCGGCACCGAGTACCGGGTCACCCTGCGGTGCGCTGCCGACCTTGAGCCGGTCATGCGGGAGCGCTTTGGCCGCGAGCCGGTGTTCTGCCCGGAGGACGCGGAGCACTTCCACTTTGACGTGCCCATCTGCGTCAGCCAGCAGTTTTTCGGCTGGGTGTGCGGCTTTGGCGGCAAGGTAGAGGTCACCGCTCCCGCCGCCGTCCGCACCCAGCTGCACGAGATGGTGCAGGGGCTGGCAGAACAGCATAGGTAAAACGATTTGAATGCGCTCCGCGTTGCTCTGCGCATCATTCAAGGAATTATATTTTTATATTTGCCAATCGGGAAAATCTGCGGATTTTCCCGATTGGCTTTTTCACGGGAGGGGTTCTCCGCCACGCGAATGTTTCCGTAGGAAACCAGCGCGGCAGCTGCCGTTTTCCTCCACGACCCCACCTGTGAAAATGGAACCCCGGAGCGTCCGCAGACGCTCCGGGGTTTCGAAATTATAAATGATTCTTCCGCTGATCATGCGCAGAGCAACAGCGGAGCGCATTCTGAATCGTCCCGGCGCAAGGGCGCTTATTCCTCAAATTCCAGATCGCTGGGCTGGATGAGGTCAAGGGGGGCGGCGGGCTCGGCGATGAGGCGGCGGCTCTGGTTGAAGATGGCCTTTTCCAGCGTGTTGCGCGCCAGACGGCCATTGCCGGCGGTGCGGCTGTCCAGCGCCTGACGGCGCTTGTAGTAGCCCAGCAGCGGGAAGGTGCAGCCCTCGGCAAGGCGGTAGCCCTTGCCCTTTGCCAGCACGGCGGTGATGTCCAGCAGCTCGTCCGCTGTGTAGTCCGGGAACTCGATTTTATTGGGGAAGCGGCTGGCAAGGCCGCTGTTGGCGGTGAGGAATACCTCCATCTCCTTGGTATAGCCCGCAAGGATGACCACCAGCTCGTCCCGGTGATCCTCCATGCCCTTTACAAGGGTGTCGATGGCCTCCAGCCCGAAGCTGTCCTGCTCGCCGCGGTACAGGCTGTACGCCTCGTCAATGAACAGCACACCGCCCAGTGCACTCTCGATGACGCTGTTGGTCAGCGGGGCGGTGTGGCCGGTGTAGCGCCCCACAAGGTCGGCGCGGGTCACCTCCACCAGCTGCCCGCCCTTGAGTGCGCCGATGGCTTTGAGGTACTTTGCCACCAGCCGGGCAATGGTGGTCTTGCCGGTGCCGGGGTTGCCGGTAAAGATCATGTGCATGGACAGGCTTGCGGTCTTGAAGCCCGCCGCTGCGCGGCGCTGCTGCACCTGTAAATTGTCTGCCAGACCGAACACATACTCCTTGACCGGGGCAAGCCCCACCAGCGCATCCAGCTCGGCGCGGATCTGCTCCACCGCGCCGGTGTAGGCCGCCGGAAGCAGGCTGAACAGGTCTGCCGGGGCAGCGCCGTTCAGCGCAAATTGCAGCCCCTCGGGCGCGGCAGTCAGCGCCACCGTGCCGGACAGCTTTGCATCGGTCTGCAAACAGTACTCGCTCAGGGCGCGGAAAATGCGCTCGCAGCAGTCTGCCAGCCCTTCTGCGCCCTTTTCCTTGGAGCACTGCGCCGCCACATAGTCCCGCACATCCGCTCCGGCGGCAAGGGTCAGACCCAGACGGCTGTGCACCCGCTGCGCCAGCGCGTTCAGCTGCTGCGCCGCCAGCGCCGTCAGCGCCTCCGGGGTAAAGGGGATGGTCTGGCACACATCCCCTACCGCCGCCACAAAGGACGCGCCGAACTTATCCGCCAGCGCCTCCCGCCCCCTGCGGGAGAAGAAGATCAGGTACTTGCCGCAGGGGTCGATGCGGCTCACTGCGCCGGGGGCAAGCGCCGTACCGGCTTCCACCAGAATGCCCTCCTTGTTCACCAGATACCGGCTGGACAAAGGCGCACTGCCCTTGACCGCGAGGTCGGAGAGGATGCGCAGAAAGCCGGGGTGGCAGCTCTCGTAATGCTCGAACACCACGATCTCGCCCGGGGCGTGCAGGGCGGCGTACAGGTCCTGCAAAAACAGCTTTTCCGCGCCGGGGTCGGGGTAGAGCGCGAGATCCATCACCGCCATCCGGTCGCTCTGCAAAAGCCCCCGCGCCGCCATGATGCGGGCGGTCTCGGCCAGCGCAAAGTGCCGCCCCGTGCCCGGTGCGCCCCACAGCAGGATCACGTTGCGGGCGGCTGCGCCCTCGGTGCCCAGCACAAAGGGGCGGCGCATCGCCCGCACCACGCTGTCCACAAAGGCATCCTGCCCGAGGACGGTCTTTTTCACCTCGGCAGCAAGGCCCTCAAAGCTGCCCAGCTGCTCCGGTTTTGTGTCTGCCGTGCCCTTGGCAAGCAGACCGTCCGCTTCCATATCCCGCAGCATCCGGCGGCTGTCCTCCAGCGCCGTCTGCACCCCGGCATCCTGCGCTTTCAGCCGGGCGTTCTGCTGCTTGAGCATTTCGTCCAGCTGCTTTTGCTGTTCCAGCAGCGCCGCGTTCAAATCCGGCAGGCCGCTGCCCGCCGTTTTTTCGGGCTGCGGCTTTTCCGGCTGCGGCTGTGCGCCGCCGAACTTCAGTTTGCCGCCCACGCCGAACACGCCGTTCATCAAGCTTTCCCAATCATCGGTATATGCCATGGTGCTGCCCTCCATCGGTGTTTTTCTTCCAGTATAGTGAACTGCGCGGCATTTTGCAAGCACAAAAAAGCTCCCCCTTTCGGGGGAGCTGATATCCGCGTCTGTGCGGGGATCATGCTGTTTTCTCAGCCCTTGCAGCCCTGCTCTTCCCAGTCGCCGAAATCGTTGGCATCGGCGATCTTGGTGGCATCGAACTTGCCGCTCTCGTCCTTGGGGGCAACGGCGGGGCCGGCCTCCACGGGGTTGGCGTTCGGGGCTTCGGGGTCGTACACCGGACGCTCTTCGGCGGTCTCCGGCTGGGTCTGGGGTGCGTCCTCGGCAGGGGCGGGAGCCTCCGGTGCGGCTTCCTCAGCGGCAGCTTCTGCGGCGGCATCGGCAGCCTTTGCCTCTTTCTTAGCTTCGGCTTCCGCGTAGGCTTCGGCGGTCTTTTCGGCCTCCTCGGCGTCCTTTTCGGCTTCCTCCGGAAACTCGACCTCCTCCACATGGAGCGGGTCTTTCTGGTTCAGGATCTTGTCCAGCACCACGATGGCAGCGCCGGTGACGGCCACGGCAGCAGCCGTGCCAAGAATACGGAACAGAGTTTTCATACCAGAACCTCCTTGTTATAAAGAAACGTTAAGAGAACGTTACGACCTCTTCAAGGGGCTTTTCGGCGGGCTCCACCGACACGGCGGTCAGCACCGGGCCCTTGCCCCGGTAGATGTTGTGGAACTTGTAGCCCACCTTGGCGGTCACCCGCACCCATGCGCGCTGTTCCAGCGCCTTGTAGCCATCGTAGCTGCAGGGGAAGCCCACAAACTGGATATCCTGCACGCAGCAGGTCATGGCAAAGCGGCCGGGCACAAAGCTGTTTTTACCGGCGCGGTTGGTCTGGCAGACCTGTGCCAGAAAACGCACCGTCTTGCCGGTGTACTTCTGGGGCTCGTCCTGACAGTCCATGTACCAGATGCCGAAATCGTCATCCGGGATGTCGATGGGGTCGGCGTTGATATCAAAGGGCAGCGGGTCGGGGATATCATCGTAGGCTACGCTGCCGTCCTTGAACTCGTAGGCGATATCGCACTTGCGGGAAGCCTGCCGCACCAGCTTGTGCAGCTCCTGCCGGGCGTCATCGTTGTTCACGGCTTCGGCGCGGTTGAACACGATCAGCTCGCTGCGGGCGATCTTGTCCAGCATCAGGCTGCGCATGGAGTTGTCGCGGGCGTAGGTCAGGGCGGTGGTGCCGTCGGCAGTGGCGATGCACTGGTACACCAGCCAGTTTTCGGGCAGCGCCTCGGCTAAGTCCTGCAGCAGCCACATGCCGTTGTACTCGATGACCACGCGGCCTGCGTCCGCTTCCTTGCCCAGCTTTGCAAGGTTCTGGGGGTTCAGTTCGGACTTATCCTCCAGCACCTTCACGGTCACGCCGGGGAAGGCGAACTTTTTCTCGTTATACTCCTCTTCGCCCTCCTCGCAGATCAGCAGCAGGGTCTTGTCGCCGGAGTCGAAATTGGGGTCTTCAAAGGTCTCCTGAATAAACTTGGTCTTGCCGCTTTCCAGAAAGCCCACAAACAGGTAGACCGGGATCTCTTTTGCCATAATGAATGGTTGCTCCTTCTCTCAATAATTTCCGCCGGAAGGGATTTTCTCAGCAGCCGAACAGCTGGGCGATGGCAGTCTCGTTCAGCTTGGAGCCGATGACCACCAGCTTGCCGCCCACGTCTGCGCTGCGGCTGCGCACTTCCCACTCGCCGGGCACATAGTCGAACTCCAGCCAGCCGTCTGCACCGCCGTCCACGATGCCCTTGCTGCGCAGGATCATGCCGTAATTGCCGGTATCCAGCTCGGTGAGGGCGTGCTCCACCTCGGCCTTGGTGAACTTGCGGGCCGTCTCCACGCCCCAGCTGGTGAACACTTCATCGGCGTGGTGGTCGTGATGATGATGACCGCAGCAGCAATGACCGTCATGGTCGTGATGATGCTCGTGCTCCTCGTGGTCATGCTCGTCATGGTCATGGTGATGATGCTCATGCTCGTGCTCGTCATCATCCTCGTCATGGTCATGATCGTGGTGGTGACCGCAGCAGCAATGGTCATCGTGATCATGCTCGTCGTGGTCGTGGTGATGATGCTCGTGCTCATCCTCGTCGTCGTCATCATCGTGGTCATGATGATGACCGCAGCTGCACACACCGTTCTCATGGTCGTGATGATGGTGATGCTCGTGCTCTTCTTCCTCGTCCTCGTGAGCGTGCTCCTCGTTTGCCTTGGCAGCCATGGCGATCAGTTCGGCCTTGAAGTCGTCCTTGGTGGACATGGCCTTCAGGATCTGCTCACCGGTCAGGTGGTCCCATGCGGTGGTCACGATGGTGGCGGTGGGGTTCTTTTCGCGCAGCATTGCCACGGCAGCGGCGATCTTTTCCTCGCTGGCGGTCTGGGTGCGGCTGAGCAGGATGCAGCTTGCGTGGCTGATCTGGTCATCGTAGAACTCGCCGAAGTTCTTCATATACATCTTCACCTTGTTCACGTCAGCCACGGTGACAAAGCTGTTCAGCTGCACGTCCAGATGCTCGGCCACGCCCTCCACGGCGCGGGTCACATCGCTCAGCTTGCCCACGCCCGAGGGCTCGATGACGATGCGGTCGGGGTGGTACTGCTCCACCACCTGCTGCAGAGCGGTGCGGAAATCGCCCACCAGAGAGCAGCAGATGCAGCCGGCGTTCAGCTCGTTGATCTGAATGCCGCTTTCCTTCAGGAAACCGCCGTCAATGCCGATCTCGCCGAACTCGTTCTCGATCAGCACCACCTGCTGGCCTGCAAAGGCCTCGGTGATCAGCTTTTTGATCAGGGTGGTTTTGCCGGCGCCAAGGAAGCCGGAGAAGATATCAATTTTAGTCATGTTCCAAATGCCTCTTTCTTTTTATCGCAATATTCGCAATTGTTAGCGCAAAGGGCCGCAGAGTGCTGACCCATAAAAATACTACACCTCTATTATAACAAGGCTGTCAATGGAAAAACGGCCTTTTTCAAGAAAAAATTGTAACTTTTTTTGCAAATTGGTTGCGTTTTGGGGCGGGGACGAACTCCCTCAGTCAAAACCTGACGGTTTTGCCAGCTCCATCTGGGAGGGAGCCAACCCTCTCAGGCTCACTGCGTTCGCCAGCTCCCCCGAAGGGGGAGCTTTTTGCCCTCTTCCGATAAGTAGAGCAAAACCTCCCCCTTTCGGGGGAGGTGGCATCGCGCAGCGATGACGGAGAGGGTTCGTCCACCCCCGCATTGCATTCTTCCCCGCAGAATGATACAATAGCAGCAGCAAACCATCGCCGCCGGACGTTTTTCCGGCAAATGACAGAAAGAGGGCTTTTGTTATGAGTATGAACACGGTTCCCGAGCGTCTGGCCGCGCTGCGTGCCGCTATGCAGGCAAACGGCGTGGACGTCTATCTGATCCCGGTGGGCGACCCGCATTCCAGCGAGTATCTGCCCGACCACTACACCTCCCTGACCTACTTCTCCGGCTTCCACGGCGAAAACTCCAACTTTGTGGTCACCATGACCGAGAGCGCCGTCTGGGCAGACGGCCGGTATTTTGTGCAGGCAGAAAAGGAGATCGCCGGCACCGAGATCCAGCTGATGCGCATGGGCGAGCCGGGCGTGCCCACCGCCGAGGAATACTGCGGCAAGGTGCTGCCCGAGGGCGGCACGCTGGGTCTGTGCGGCCTGACCGCCAACTGTGCGCTGGTCAACAACCTGAAAAAGGAGCTGGAGCCCAAGCACGGCAGCATCAAGACCCTGTTCTTGGAGGACGAGCTGTGGGTGGAGGGCCGCCCTGCCCGCCCGGCTACCCCGGCATGGATCCTGCCCAAGGAGTATGCAGGCTTCTCCCCGGCAGAAAAGCTGGAGCAGCTGCGCGGCAAGCTGAAGGAGCAGGGCTGCACCGCCCAGCTGGTGGGCAAGCTGGATAATCTGGCTTGGCTTTTGAACCTGCGCGCCATGGATATCGAGTGCACCCCCTACGCCATGGCCTACTGCTATGTTACCCCGAGCCGCGCCGTGCTGTTCATCAATCAGGCGCGGGTCACCCCGGAGGCCAAGGCAGAGCTGGAAGCCAACGGCGTGACGCTGGCCGACTACGACAGCATTCTGGACGTGATGGCCGCCGAGACCGAGCCGCAGACCGTGCTGGCTGAGAGCGCTACCGTGAACTACGCCGTGTATCAGGTGCTGGAAAACAACCCCGCCCTGACCGTGAAGGACGCCGCCGACCCGTTGCTTGCCATGAAGGGCGTGAAGAACGAGGTGGAGCTGGCACACCTGCGCGAGTCCCATCTGCGGGACGCCGTGGCCATGGTGCGGTTCCAGATCGAGCTGGAGAACCGTCTGGCTTCCGGCGAAGAGCTGACCGAGCTGACCGTGGACGAGATCCTGCACAAGTACCGCAGCGCGGATGACAAGTTCCTTGTGGAGAGCTTTGGCACCATTGCAGCCTACGGCGGCAACGCAGCCATGATGCACTACCATGCCACCCCGGAGGATCACGCCGTCTTGCAGCGCAAGGGCTTTTTGCTGGTGGACAGCGGCGCTACCTACATGGACGGCACCACTGACATCACCCGCACCTACCCGCTGGGCGAGCTGACCGAGGACGAGCGGCTGTTCTATACCTGGACGCTCCAGTGCCACATCGACATTGCCAAGGCCGTCTGGCTGGACTACTGCGACTGCCACATGCTGGACACCATCGCCCGCGAGCCGCTGTGGCGTCACCTCATCAACTACCGCTGCGGCACCGGCCACAGCGTCAGCTTTGTGGGCAACGTCCATGAGGGTCCCCACGCTTTGAACGGCCGCAACACCACCCTGATGCGCCCGGGCATGATCGTCACCGACGAGCCCGGCGTGTACGAGGCCGGAGAGGTGGGCATCCGCATCGAGAACGAGATCGAGTGCTATCACAAGGCCGACAACCAGTACGGCACCTTCCTTGCCTTCCGTCCCATCACCTTTGTGCCCATTGCCACCTCTCCCATCGTGCCCGGCGTGCTGGACAAGGAGCAGATCGCTTGGTTGAACGACTACCACCGCAAGGTGTTCGAGCAGCTGGCACCCCGTCTGACCGAGGACGAGCGTGCATGGCTGGCTGAGAAGTGCGCCGCCATCGGCTGCTGAAAACAGCTGCCGCTTGTGCGTTAAAGCGTACACTGCTATAAAAATCCAAACGGTCTGGATCCTGTATGGCACAGGGTTCAGACCGTTTTTTGTAAAATAAATCTTTATGGCAAAACGTTCCTTGACATTATCGGTTTTATCCGATAAAATATAGATAGAAAGATTCGGTGTGAGGATGTAAAAATGCAGGAATACGATGTTGACTTCTTCATAAGGGAGAATGGCGATTGCCCGGTAAAAGAGTTTTTGCTCTCCCTTGACAAAAAGATGAGGGCAAAGCTTTTGGTGGAACTCGACCTGCTGGAAGAAAACGGTCCCCAGCTCAGAGAGCCCTATTCAAAGCATCTTGAGGACGGGATCTTTGAGCTCCGGGCAAAGCAGAGGTCGGACATCACGCGCGTGCTGTACTTCTTCTTTGTAGGAAAGAAGATCGTCCTCACAAACGGATTCACAAAGAAAACCCAGAAAACACCCCGCGCTGAGATAGCAACCGCGAAAAAATACCGTGCGGAATACATAGAGCGAAAGGAGAACCTCTCATGAGTGACTTTAGAAAATTCCTTGATGAACAGCTTGAGGACCCGGAGCTCAAGGCTGAATGGGATGCTTTGCAGCCGGAACGCGCACTGGTCCAAGCCATGATCGATGCGCGCAAGCGCACCGGCATGACGCAGCAGCAGCTGGCAGAGAAAACCGGCATCTCGCAATCCGATATCAGCAAATTTGAAACCGGAGGCGGCAATCCTTCCATCAAGACCTTGCAGCGTCTGGCAGCAGGCATGGGAATGATCCTTCAGGTCGAATTTAAGCCTGTCACAAGCACCCACTAAGCCGCAGGCATGTTCCGTTTTGACAGGCATTATTTTTGAAAATCGCGGTAGATCGTCTACCCTGCAAAGGAAACCGAACCATGATCTTTCACATTGCGATATGCAGCCCGGACGGGACGCTGCGCAGCAGGCTGGAGCACCAGTGCATGGAGTTTTTCGCCCGGCGGGAGGACGCCTGCATCGTGGAGCAGCTGCAAAGCCCGGAGGCGCTTTTGCAGCAGGATGCCGCCGGGCTGCGGTACGAGCTGTACCTCATTGAGCTTGCGGCGGTAGCCCGGCCCGACGGGCTTACGGCGGCGGCAGAGCTGCGCCGCCGGGGACGCCGCAGCCCGCTGGCCTTTGTGGCACGCACCCCGGCACACGCATACAGCGCCTACCGGGTGGACGCCATGCAGTATTTGCTGCAGCCGGTGCACCAGCCGGAGATCTCTGCCCTGCTCAAGCGGGCGGTGGAGCCGGAATACGGCCCCACCCTTACCGTGACCACCGCAGACGGCGTACGGGCGCTGACCTATGCAGAAATCGAATATCTGGAATGCACCCACCATATCGTGCACTTTCACCTGACCACCGGGGAGGATGTGGCCTCCCTCTCGCTGCGAGTGCCCTTTTCCGCCGTGGCGCAGCCGCTATTGGCAGACGGCCGCTTTGTGCAGCCGCACCGCTCCTATGTGGTCAATTTGGAAGCGGTACAGCTGCTGTCCCCCGGCGAGGTACGGATGCGCAGCGGGGCACGCATCCCCATCCCCCGCGGGCGGGAAGCCGCCGTCCGGGAGGCTTTCTGTGCCCGGGTAGGGTAAAATAAAAATGAAGAAGCCGCTGCACGCAAATTGCTGTGCAGCGGCTTCTGTTTTACGGAAAAATCGATCACTTGGACTGGGTTTTGCGCTTCAGCAGGGTCTGGACAGGGCCTGCGGGCATGAAACGCTCCGACTGGGCAATGAGGGTGTGGTACAGCCGCAGCTGATTGCCCCGGGCGATCCCCAGCTCGGTCAGCATCTGCTTGTAATGGGGGAACATCTGTAAGCGGCTGTTCACGATCTTACCAAGATCCACATTGGTGTGCAGCAGGCTTTGGGGATTCTGGATGTAGTAATAGCCCGGGTCGGCAAGGGCGGTATACGCCTTTGCCAGCCGGAAATACCGCACGTTGAACAGCTGATCCTCGTTGTAGATCTCGCGGGTGAACCAGAGCCCCGCGTTCATCAAAAGGCTGCGGCGGTACAGCTTGTTGCACACGATATTGAAATAGAAGGAGGAGGGCTTTTTCATGTACTCCTGCATAAACTCCTTCTGGCCGTAGTTCCCGGCGGGCAGAAAGCTGTAAACGTTCACCTCCGGCTCGGCGGTGTCGGTCTGCACGCCCAGCTGTGCCAGCAGCTTTTCGGTGCGCTGACCGCTTTTGCTGGAAGCCAGCGGGATCACCATCCAATAGGGTGCAATGACCAGATCGGCATAGTTCTTCTCGGCGGCTTCCACCATGCGGGCGGTAAAGGTGGGTTCAATATAATCATCACTGTCCACGAACTGCAAATACTTGCCGTGGGCTGCGCGCATTCCGGCGTTGCGGGTGAGAGAAAGCCCCTCGTTCTCCTTGCTGATGACCACCACGCGGGGGTCTTTTGCCCGGAACTGCTCACAGATGGCAAGACTGCCATCCGGGGAGCCATCGTTCACCACAATGATCTCAAGGTTCTGGTAACTCTGGCCGCAGATGCTTTCCAGACAGCGGGCAAGGGTCTTTTCCACGTTGTAAACGGGCACGATCACGCTGACGAGCGGGGTGTTCATGGGCTTCCTCCTTTACAGGCTTACTCCGTTCCGAGCTTCTGCTTGTTCTTTGCGGCCTTCCGTCTGCTGCGCTCGGCGGCAAGCTCCGCTTCCTCATCGCTGCCGGCAAAAAAGGCATACCAGTACTCCGCCGCATCGCTCAGCGCCTTCTGGATGCCGATGGCAGGGCTGACACTTTCCGCCAGCCCCAGCAGCGAGGCGTGCAGCTGGGTCTGCACCTCCTCGTAAAGGCCAAGTTTCGTGTAGAGATCCTTATAGTAGTCTATCATTTGCAGACGGTTCTGCATGATGGTAGAAAGGTTGATCTGGGTGTGGCAGATGCTCTGGGGGTTCTGGACATAGTAATAGCCCGGCTCTTCCAGCGAGACCACCCGCTCCACAAATTCCAAATACAGGATATTGAACTGCTGATCCTCAGCGTGGACCAATTCGTTGGTGAACTCCAGCCCGTGGGCGTTCAGCACATCCCGGCGGTAGAGTTTGTTCCACACCACATTATAGAAAAAGGTCACGGGCTTTTCCATCAGGTGCAGCGCATAGCTTTTCTGGTCGTAGACCCCGGCGGGCAGAAAACCGTACTCCCGGTACTCCACCTCCGGCTTTTTCCGGCGCAACTTCTTTTTGGCGATGTCCTCCGGGTTGCTTGCCTTGGCCTTTTCCCGCTGCTGTTCCTTCTGGGTATCTCGGGGGATCTCCATCCAGTAGGGCGAGATGACCAGCGTGGCATCGTGCTGCTCGGCGGCCGTCACCATACGCTGGGTGAAATCCGGGGCAAGGTGGTCATCACTGTCCACGAACTGCAAATATTTACCCTGTGCCAGCCGCATTCCCACATTGCGGGTGATGGAAAGGCCCTCGTTTTCCTTGTCCACCACCGTCACACGGGGGTCTTTTGCACAAAACTGATTGCAGATGGTAAGGCTGTCATCCGTAGAGCCATCGTTCAGCACGATGATCTCCAATTCCTGATAGGTCTGGCCGCAAATACTTTCCAGACAACGAGCAACACTATTCTGCGCGTTGTACACAGGCACAATAACGCTGACGAGCGGGTTTGTCATGACAGGGGTCTCCTTTTGACGATAAGGTTTGGTTTTTTCGCTTCACCAAAGCACGTCTTTGTAAAAAAGACGTAATTATTTATAATATCATACTCCTGTGGCACGCAAAATGCAAGAGGATGGGCGTTTTATCCATAGAGATCAATTTTCCGATTAAAGGCTTCCCCCGGTCGGGGGAAGCTGTCACCGCAGGTGACTGATGAGGGCGCAGGCAAGCAGCTGCTTACGGGGAATTACCCCTCATCCGGCGCTACGCGCCACCTTCCCCCCAAGGGGTGAAGGCTTTTGCCCCGGGTCAGACTGCAAAATTGATTTCCGTACATTTTATCCATCCGGGAGCGGGCAGTTTATACTTGCGCCCAGTCCAGCGCAGTCCAGTCCGGCAGGAACTGATCGCAGATGCGGCGCAGGGCGGGGGCATCGGCGGCGCTGGTGGTGTCCTGAATGCCCACCAGATAAAAACCGGCATCGTGGGCGGTCTGGGCAGCGTAAAGGGCGTCCTCACACACGGCGCACACGGCGGGGTCTGCGCCGCCAAGGCGGTGCAGCGCCTCCATAAAGGGCGCAGAGCTGCTTTTGCTCATCGCGCCCCGTGCTTCGATGTAAAAATCAAAGTATTCATCAATGCCAAGGCGTGTCAGCACGGTGCGGCACTGGCTGCTCCATGTGTTGGAGCACACGCACATCCGCGCACCCTCGGCCCGCAGCCGGGCAAGGGTGTCCCGTACGCCGGGCTTCAGCTCCACCTTCTCGTACAGGGCGGCGATCACCTCCCGCATCACGTCCAGATAGCCGTCCCTGTCCAGCGGCAGCGCATATTCCCGGATAAGGTACTGTGCGCCGTCCTCCATGCCCATGGTCAGCAGGGTCTCGTGCAGGTCTGCCTTCGGGGTTCGGCCAAAGCGCGCCAGCAGCGCCTTCGGAGCGCCCTCCCACACCACCACCATGCTGTCGGTCAGGGTGCCGTCCATATCAAAGATCCATTGTTTGCAGTGCATACGTTCCTCCTGTTGTGCGCCCCTCCGGGCGGCCTCTATACTTATCTCCGGCTAGTATAGCACGAAACTTTCACAGGAAAAAGGCATGATCCCCGAAAAAACGGGAGAATTTTACCCAAAAGTATGGTATAATTATAACAATGTTGGAAATACCGGGAACGTGCACGGGAGGGTTTGATATGGAACGCAGAGATCCCACGCAAAAGGCGCTGGTGCTGGCAGGCGGCGGTGCGCGCGGCAGCTATCAGGTAGGCGTCTGGCGGGCTTTGATGGAACTGGACTGGCATCCGCAGATCATCACCGGCACCAGCGTAGGCGGGCTGAACGGTGCCATGTTCGTGCTGGACCTGTACGAGACCGCCCGGGATATGTGGCTGACCATCCGCAGCCGGGATGTGATGGAGCTGCCGGAGGAAAACGCCGACCTTTCCGCCCTGCACCAGTTTTTGCGCCGGGTGGTAAAGGAAGGCGGCATGGACGTGACCCCGCTGGAAGAGATCGTGGAGCGGGTGCTGGACGAGGACGCGCTGCGGGCAGCGCCCATCCGGTTCGGCATCGTGACGGTGGAGCAGCGCGGGCTGCGCCCCCGGGAGCTGACGCTGGAGGATATCCCCGCCGGGCAGGTGCGGGACTACCTGATGGCTTCGGCGGCCTGTTTCCCTGCCCTGCGGGCGCGGCAGATCGATGGGGTAAAGTTTCTGGACGGCGGGTACAGCGATAATATGCCCACCGGCCTTGCCAAGACCATGGGCGCGGAGGAGCTGGTCTGTGTGGACCTTGAGGGCGTGGGCATCACCCGCCCCAACCTGACCGGTCTGCCCACCACCATGATCCGCAGCTACTGGGAGCTGGGCGATATCCTCCACTTCGACCCCGACACCGCAAAGCGCAACATGGAGCTGGGCTACTACGACACTCTGCGCGCCTTTGGCCGCATCCGGGGCTGTGCCTACGCGGTGGACAGCGGTACGGACAGCAGCGCCGACGCTGAAGCCTTCCGCGCGGCCTTTGACGCGGTGCAGAAGGAAGTGCGGGAGAAGTACCCCGTCACCCTGACGGCAGACGCCGCTTTGCTGCTGGCACGGATGAAGGACGCCCAGCTTGCCCCGCTGGAAGCCGCCGCCGAGGCTGCCGGGGTGGACCCCACCCATTTCTACACCACCCGGACGCTGGCCGAGGCGTTTCTGGCGGCGTGCGATAAAGAGCGCATGGAAAGCTTTGCCCCGCTGTTTACAGGCAGCAGCACCGCCGGGCAGGCGGCGCTGGCCGCTTTGCTGCCCAATACATTCTTACAGGCGCTGGTGTGGCGCACTTTGACCGCACCGGCTTTGCCGGAGGTGACAGAAGATGAAGGTTTATAAAGGCGTATCCGCATCCCCGGGGCTGGTGCTGGGTCAGGTGAGCCGTCTGGAGCACCATGTGGAGACCTTCAGCCACGGCCCTTTCAACCCGGAGCGGGAGCTGCGGCTGCTGGCCAACGCCGTGCACACGGCGCAGAACGAGCTGGACTCCATGGCAGAGCGCGCCGCCCCCACCGAGCAGGCCATCTTTTTGTTCCAGAGCATGATGCTGGACGATGAGGGCATGATGAACGAGGTGCGTTTTTGCATCAATGCGGGCATCAGCGCCTCGGCGGCGATGCATCAGGTGGGGCAGCGCTACGCCGACCAGCTTGCCAACATGAAGGATAACCCCTATATGCAGCTGCGCAGCGTGGATATTCTGGACGCCACCCGCCGGGTGATCAATATCCTGACCAACCGTCCCCGGGTGTGGCTGGCGCTGGATCATCCGGTGATCCTTGCCGCCGACCGGCTGATGCCCACCGACCTGTTCAGCGTGCCCTCCGGCATGATCTTAGGCGTCATCACCGCCGAGGGCAGCGGCCAGAGCCACGCCGCCATCATTGCCCGGGCAATGAATATCCCGGGCATCGTGCAGGTGGGCAAGGATTTTCTGGACGACTGCGACGGACGCACCGTCATTCTGGACGCAACCAACGGCAACTGCATCCTTGACCCGGATGCTGTCGCCCGCCAGCAGGCGGAGGCCAGCATCTGCCAGCTCCAGCGCGAGGACGCGGAGATGAAGCAGCTGCACAGCCTGCCGGACGAGACGCGGGACGGCGTGCCCTTTGAACTGCTTGCCAACTGCTTCGGCCCGGAGGATATCGACACTGCCATGCAGTCCGGTGCCAAGGGCGTGGGGCTGCTGCGCAGCGGCTACATGATGCTGCCCGGGCGCATTCTGGACGAGCAGGAGCAGTATTTCTTCTATTGCTCCTGTCTGGCGGCGGCAAACGGCTGTCCGGTGACCGTGCGCACCTTCGACTTCGGCTCCGACCGCACCGTGGCGGATGCCAATCAGGGGCCGCAGTCCTCTAAGCTCGGCCTGCGCGGCATCCGCAACAGCCTGCGCCAGCCCCAGCAGTTCCAGACCCAGATCTGCGCCTTGCTGCGCGCCGCCGCGCGCGGGCCGCTGCGGGTGATGTTCCCCATGGTGACCGAGGTGGAAGATTGGGACGCTGCCATGAGCATTGTGGAGCACTGCCGCCAGAGCCTGCGGGAGCGGGGCGTGCCCTTTAATGAGGATGTCAAATTCGGCGTGATGCTGAGCATCCCCGCCGCCTGCCTGACCGTGGAGGACTTTGTAGCCCACGGCTGCGATTTTCTGGTCATCGGCACCAACGACCTGACCCAGTACACCCACGCCGCCGACCGGGAGCTTGCCAGCGCAGAACACTACTACCGCCCCGCCAGCCCTGCCATGAAAAAGCTGATCACCATGGTGATGGATGCCGCCAGCGCGCACCACGTCCCGGTGACTATCTGCGGCCTTGCCGTGGGCAACCCCGCCAACACGGCGCAGTACCTGCACCTTGGTCTGCGCAGCTTCTCGGTGAGCCCCCAGAACCTGCTCAAGGTAAAGCAAGCTCTGCTGGACACCGATGCCCACCCGGATGCAGGGGAAAACGCCTGAAAATGCTTTACAAATCGTAATATAATGCAAAATAATAAGAGGCTGCTGCACAAACCTTTGTGCAGCAGCCTCTTATTGCTTCTTACTCCAGATTCCCGGTCAGGGTCATGACGGCGGAGAGCACCGCCAGCGGGGCGGTCTCGCACCGGAGGATGCGGGGGCCAAGGCCCACCGTTTTTGCCCCGGCGCGCGCAGCCATTTCGGCTTCCTCGGCGGCAAAGCCGCCCTCTGCGCCGGTCACGATGGCAAGGCGCAGCTTCTGCCCATCGGCGGGCTTTGCTTCGGCCAGCAGCTGGCGCAGGGGTGCGCCGCCGCACTCGTAGCAGAACAGCACAAGGTCGTACTGGTCAAAGCTGCGGCACACCGCCCCAAAGTTCGGCAGCGGCAGGGCTACGTCCGGCAGAACGCCCCGGCCGCACTGCTTGGCGGCTTCCAGCGCAATGCGGTTGTAGCGCTCGTTCTTCTGCTCCTCTTTTTTGGGTGCAGCCACACAGTAGCGGCTGAAAAAGGGCACGATGTGGGCAGCGCCCAGCTCCACCCCGTGCTTGATGATCTGTTCCAGCTTATCCTGCTTGGGGTAGCCCGCCAGCAGAGTTACCTCCACGGTGGGCTCGGCGGCACTGGGATAGCCCGGCTCTACGGCAAAGTCTACTCTGTCCTCCCCAAAACCGGTGATGGTGGCGGTGTACTCCACGGCGTTGCCGTCGCAGAGGATGACGGTATCCCCCGGCTTTGCCCGCATCACCCGGGCAAGGTGATGGGCGTCCGCACCCCGCAGGGTGGCGGTGCCGTCAGAGATCTCGGTGGTAAAGTAGCGGTGCGGCATACTGTGCGCTCCTTCTTACAATATTTGAATCTCAGGCCTTTTTGCAGACGATGCACTCCCAGCCGCGCTTTTCCTTGACCTCCACGACGGACAGACCGGCTTTTTCCAGCCCGGCGATCACTTCGTCCTTGCGGCTGTCGATGATGCCGCTGGCAATAAAGGTAGCGCCCTCGGCCATCAGGCCGGGCACGGCGGGCGCAAGGCTGAGGATGGCGTTTGCCACGATGTTGGCAGTGATGATATCATAGGTGCCGCTGGCCTTGTCGGACAAATCGCCCACCAGCACGGTCAGCTTATCCTGCACGCCGTTCAGGGCTGCGTTCTCCCCGGCAGTGCGCACCGCCACGGGGTCGATGTCCACGCCCTCGGCGCTGGCAGCGCCCAGCTTGAGGGCGGCAATAGCAAGGATGCCGCTGCCGGTGCCGATATCCAGCACCCGCTCGCCGCCGCGCACCTGCTCGTCCAGTGCTTCAAGGCAGAGGCTGGTGGTCTCGTGGCCGCCGGTGCCGAAGGCAAGGCCGGGGTCAAGGATCAGCTTGACCCGGTCGGTGTCGTACTGCTGCCACGAGGGCACCACAGCCAGACGGCTGCCGATCTCCATGGGGTGGTAGTATTTGCGCCAGCCGTTCTGCCAGTCCTCCTGCTCCACACCCTCGGTCTCCACGGTGTAGGGGATGCCGGCGGCTTCCATGCGGGCGGCGATGAGCGCCAGTGTCTCCACCTGAGAAGCACCCGGCTCCAGATACAGATGGATGATCACGGTATCCCGGGGCTTATCCAGCAGCTCCTGCTCGATCAGGTCCACATGGGCGATCTCGGCCACCTGCTGCTCGATGTCGCTGTAATCCTCGATGTAGATGCCGCCCTCGGCGATCAGGGTAGCAACGGCCTCGGCGTTTTCGGCATCAGCCTTGGCCACGGTCAGGCGGATATCGGTCCATTCCATAGTACAAGTCTCCTTTTTGTATGCTTGCCCTTCCGGCGGCGCCGGAGGGAAAAATTCTGTCACCTGTATAGTACCCGATTCTGCGCCCGGATGCAAGCCCCTCGGCAAAACCGGCGGCGCTGGTACAATGTTTGCACAGATTGACTTTCGGTAAAACATCCGGTATGCTATACTGGACAAGGCAAAAAACGTGATGCTGCGCAAAGCGGCATCGGAAAGGGTTCTTTATCGTATGTGTACCAAAACCTTCACATGGCGGCTGCTCACCGGCCCTGAGCTGACCGAAGTGTATCTGAACGAGATGCGCCGGGACTTCCCCGCCGGGGAGCTGAAGCCCCTGAGCATGATCCTGACCAGCGAAGCGGAGGGCACCGCCCACACATGGGGCGTGTTTGACGGCGACACGCTGGCGGCTTATCTTTTGATGGTGCGGCCGGAGGGCTGCCGGGTGAGCCAGCTGGATTATTTTGCCGTGGTGCCCGCCTACCGCGCCCACGGCATCGGGGCGCAGCTGCTGGCGCAGCTGCCCGCCCAGGAGGGCGACGCCGAAGCGATTTTGATTGAAGCCGAAATGCCGGAAAAGGCCGAGGACGCCGCCATGGCGGTGCGGCGTCTGGGCTTCTACGCCCGCTGCGGCGCATGGGACACCCACTACACCGAGCATCTTTTTGACGCATGGTTCCGTATTCTGGTGCTGGACTGCCCGGGCTGTACCTCCCTTGCCCCGGAAGCTGTGGTAGAGGCACTGGCCGACTGCTACCGCCGCACCATCAGCCCCACCCAGTGGCAAAAGCACGTTCAGTTCTTTGCCCCGGACGGCAGTGTGTGCGGGTAACAAAACCATCAAATGCGCAAGGACATGGAGGGAGCTGCCATGAGTGAATTTTCACACCTGAAAAACAAGCTGCTGGCCGAGCAGGTGGAGGACCAGATCTACCATTATATTCTGGACGAAGCGCTGGAGCCGGGGGCAAAACTGCCCAACGAGTTTGCACTGGGCGAAAAGTTCCGGGTGGGGCGCAGCACCATCCGCGAGGCGGTGAAGCTGCTGTCCAGCAAGGGCATCGTAGAGGTGCGGCAAGGCTCCGGCACCTATGTGGTGACCACGGTGAAGGGGCTTTCCGACCCGCTGAACCTGCGCAGCGTGCAGAACAAGAACGCACTGGCCTTTGATCTGGTAAACGTCCGTCTGCTGCTGGAACCGGGCATTGCGGAGATGGCGGCGCAGAACGCCACCCCGGAGGACATCGAGCGGCTGCGGCGGCTCTGCGAACGGGTGGAGACTAAGATCCACGAGGGCGACCGCTACATCGAGGACGATATTGCCTTTCACACCTGCATCGCCGAGAGCAGCAAGAATCTGGTGGTGGGGCAGTTGATCCCGGTCATCGACACGGCGGTGATGATGTTCGTGAACGTCACCCACAAAAAGCTCATTGATGAGACCATCATGACCCACCGCATGATCACCGAAGCCATTGCCAACCACGACCCCATCGGCGCAAAGGCCGCCATGGTGATGCACCTGAACTTCAACCGCAGCTACATCAAAAAGGTCTACGATGGTGAGGACCCGGATGACGGCACCATCGGCATGGCGGCGTATGTCATGGATAAGAAAGAGGACTAGACCCTCTCAGTCATCGCTGCGCGATGCCAGCTCCCCCGAAAGGGGGAGCTTTTTTGCGTTATCATCAGAGGAAAAAACCTTTTATTTGCAAGCTCTGCTGCGGGATAACCTTTTTCTTGCCAGTAGCGTGCAAAGACGCTCCGCTGGGCCAGAGGCAGGGAGGGGTGTTCCGACTCCCCCCTCCCTACCTCTGGACTCCACCCACCCCGCAACGGGTCAAGGGCTGCACGCCCTTAACAATCCTAAAGAAGAAGTCGAAGCACAAAAAAGCTAGCGCTGCGCCAGTCGGCGCTATCGCTTTAACGCTTTTTTCGCTTCTCCATCCATAGCCCCTCAGGCTCACTACGTTCGCCAGCTCCCCCGAGGGGGAGCGAGCACGCCCGGAAGCTTTCTCGTTATTCCTAACACTTTAGCAATGAACGTAACGGCTTGGCTCCCCCTTCGGGGGAGCTGGCGCGGGAGCGCCTGAGAGGGTCTTCCCAAAGTCATCAGACGACTTTTTCTCCGTATTTTTACCAAAAGCCGCTTTGGCGGCTGATTTTGGGCAAAATTCGCCCGGATTTGGGCAGAGTGCATGATGTATCCCAGAGCTTTTGCACAAAAAGTAGGACATACCCGTGACAACTTGCAAAGAGACGTCTGCGGATTTACAATAAAATCACAGAAGGTCCGACAGAAAAAAGGACAAAGGCAAGCAATATTTGGAGGTATGGATATGGAGTTGCGTTCACAAAACGTCCGCACGTTAGCACCCGAGAATGACCCGCTGAAGATGGGTATGGGCTGGAAGGTCGAGGACCTTGCAAAGCCCCAAATCATGGTGGAAAGCACCTTCGGCGACAGCCACCCCGGCAGCGCCCATCTGGATCAGTTCGTCAAGGAAGCCGTGCAGGCGGTCAACGACAACGGCGGCAAGGCTGCCCGCTACTTTGCCACCGATATGTGCGACGGCATCGCACAGGGGCATGACGGCATCAATTATTCCCTGCCCCACCGCGACGCCATCGTGAATCTGGTGGAAGCACAGGCAAACGCCAGCGTCTATGACGGCGGCGTGTTCATCGCCAGCTGCGACAAGTCCGTGCCCGCCATGCTGATGAGCATCGGCCGCTTGAAGGACATGAGCGCCATCGTGGTCACCGGCGGCGTCATGGAAGCCCATACCCTGCCGAAAGAATATGTGGTCAGCGACCCCGCCTGCGCCATCAACGAGCTGCTGACCTTGGAGCAGATCGGCAAGTTTGACGCATGGGAAAAGACCGGCGTCATCCCCAACAGCCAGCTGGACTACTACAAGCACAACGCCTGCCCCAGCTGCGGTGCCTGCTCCTTCATGGGCACCGCCTCCACCATGCAGATCATGGCGGAAGCACTGGGCCTGATGCTGCCGGGCACCGCCCTGATGCCCGCCACCGCCCCGGAGCTGAAGCAGGCCGCCTACGATGCCGGCAAGCAGCTGATGGAGCTGGTCAAGAAGGGCATCACCGCCAAGGACATCGTGACCAAGAAGAGCTTTGAGAACGCCATCATGGTGCACGCCGCCATTTCCGGCTCCACCAACGCCACCATGCACCTGCCCGCCATCGCCCACGAGTTCGGCATTGAGATCGACGCCGACACCTTTGACCGGATGCACCGCGGCGCACACTACCTGCTGAACATCCGTCCCTCCGGCGACTGGCCCGCACAGTACTTCTACTACGCAGGCGGCGTGCCCCGGGTGATGGAGGAGATCAAGTCCATGCTGCATCTGGACGTGATGACCGTCACCGGCAAGACGCTGGGCGAGAATCTGGAGGAGCTGAAGAAGAACGGCTTCTACCAGCACTGCGATGCCATTCTGGCGGAAAAGACCGCCGGTTTTGCCCGCCCGGTCAGCCGCGAGGACATCATCCACAGCTTTGATAACGCCAAGGGCACCGACGGCAGCATCGCCATCCTGAAGGGTAACCTTGCCCCGGAAGGCTGTGTCATCAAGCACACCGCCTGCCCCAAGAATATGTTTGAAGCCACCCTGCGCGCCAAGCCCTACGACAGCGAGGAGGAGTGCATCTCCGCTGTGCTGCACGGCGAGGTGAAGCCCGGTGACGCCATCTTTATCCGGTACGAGGGCCCGCGCGGCAGCGGTATGCCCGAGATGTTCTACACGGGCGAAGCCATCTGCGCCGACCCGAAGCTGGCTTCCAGCGTAGCGCTGATCACCGACGGACGCTTCTCCGGCGCAAGCCGCGGCCCGGTCATCGGTCATGTCAGCCCGGAGGCTGCTGTGGGCGGCCCCATCGCACTGGTGGAGCCGGACGACCTGATCCAGATCGATGTGCATAACCGCAAGCTGGCCATTGTGGGCGTGAAGGGCGAGCCCAAGACCCCCGAGGAGATGGACGCCATCCTTGCCGCGCGCCGCGCCAACTGGAAGCCCAAGGCTCCCAAGTACACCAAGGGTCTGCTGAAACTCTACTCTCAGCACGCCGTCAGCCCCATGAAGGGTGCATACATGGAGTAAACCGTTCCGCATAAATAACAAAAAGTAAACCGCCCGGCGGGTTTTGCCGGACGGCTTGGATAAGTGCAACCAAAAATCACGAAACGGAGGAAATTTCTATGACAGCAGTTGCAACTCCCGATGCGGCACGGCTGGTTTTTGCTGCCGTGGCAGGCCTGATTCTATTGCTCATCCTTATCATCAAGTTCAAGGTCCACGCCATGATCTCCATCCTGATCGGTGCGGTGGGCATCGGCCTGATGGCCGGTATGCCCCTGTCCGACATCATCGGCTCGGTCAACGAGGGCATCGGCAACACCTTAAAGGGCATCGCCCTTCTGGTGGGTCTGGGTTCCATGTTCGGTGCCATTCTGGAAGAATCCGGCGGCGCGCAGACGCTGGCTGTGACCATGGTGCGGAAGTTCGGTGACGAAAAGGCCGCGTGGGCACTGGGCATCACGGGTCTGGTGGTTGCCATGCCGGTGTTCTTTGACGCCGGTCTGATCATCCTCATCCCGCTGGCCTTCTCTCTGGCAAAGCGCACTAAGCGCTCTGTGCTGTACTACGTCATTCCCCTGCTGGCCGGTCTGGCTGTCGGCCACGCCTTCATCCCTCCCACGCCGGGCCCCGTGCTGGTGGCTACCATGCTGGGCGTTGACCTTGGCTGGGTCATCCTCATCGGCATCTTCTGCGGCATCTTTGCCATGATCGCCGCCGGTCCCATCTGGGGCAGCATCTGCGGCAAAAAGTACATGATCGAAGTCCCCGAGCACGTTGCACAGCAGGCTGACATTGACGAGAGCAAGCTGCCCAAGTTCGGCACCATCGTGGGCATCATCATGATCCCCCTGCTGCTCATCATCGCAAACTCTGTGGCAAAGGTGGTGCCCGCACTGGCAGGCATTCAGCCCGTTCTGGCCTTCCTCGGCGAGCCTTTCATGGCTCTGCTGCTGGCTACCATCGCTGCTATGTACCTGCTGGGCACCCGTCACGGCTATAACAATGCCCAGCTGGAAAAGATCATGACCAAGTCTCTGGAGCCCACCGGCATGATCCTGCTGGTCACCGCCTGCGGCGGCGTGCTGCGCTACATGCTGCAGAACTCCGGTCTGGGCGACGTCATCGGCAACGCCGTGGCAAACGCCAGCCTGCCGCTGGTGCTGGTGGCCTTCATCGTGGCTGCTCTGGTTCGCATCTCGGTGGGTTCCTCTACCGTGGCTATGACCATGGCCGCAGGCATCATCTCCGCCATGCCCGGCATCAGCGCGCTGAGCCCGCTGTACCTCGCCTGTGTCACCGCTGCCATTGCAGGCGGCTCCACCGTCTGCTCCCACTTCAACGACTCCGGCTTCTGGCTGGTGAAGAGCCTTGTGGGCATGGACGAAAAGACCACCCTCAAGACCTGGACCATCATGGAAACGCTGGTCGGCGGCGTGGGCTTCCTGGTAGCACTGGTTATTTCCTTCTTTGCCTGAGCGCCTGTCCGGGGCCTGCACCCCGGGATAAGCGTTGAGAGATCCTTCTTCATTTACCTCATTACCTCCTTCAAAAAACGGAACGCCCGCAGACGTTCCGTTTTTTGTTATGAAAGCAATGCTTTTATCCGTTCCCCGTAAACCTCGGTGAACACCCGGCGCAGGGTGGCAAGCTCCGGGCGGGGGTCGTCCCGCAAAGTCAGCAGAACGGTGTCCGGCAGGGGCAGCCATACCTGCCGGTACCACGCTGCCGGGTAGGCAGGGTACCGCATAGGGAACAAAAACATCCCCCGCCCGGCCAGCAGCTCGGTGTAGACATGGGCATAGTTTTCCTCACTGCGCCATTCCATGGTGGAAAACGGCATTCCGGGCTGGACGCTTGCATAGTCCACGATCTCCTGATACAGCGGCTCGTAGTACACCCGCTGCCCCGCAAGGTCTGCCAATTGCAGGCTCTCGCAGCGGTAGAGCGGATGCTCCGGCGCAAGCACCAGATAAAAGATGTTTTGCATGATGGGGGTGCGCTCCACCTCCGGCTGTGCCGCCCCGAAGGGCAGGATCACGGCGGCGTCCACCTCGGTGCAGAGCATCAGGTGGGCATTCAGCAGCGGCGGGGCGGTGTCCACCCGGAACTCGTATCCGGGCAGCGCAGTGTGCAGCCGTTCCATCAGCACCGGGTAGATGGGGTCGCGCTGCAGCAGCACCGGCGGCAGGCGCAGGGTAAGGGTGTGCCCGGCGGAAAAACCCTTCAGCGCGGTGCGGGCGTTCAGGAAGCCCCGGTACAGCTGCTCCGCGTGGGGCACAAAGGCGCGGCCTGCCGCCGTCAGCACCACCCGGGTGGTGCTGCGCTCGAACAGCGGCAGATCCAGCTCCTTTTCCAGACTGCGGATCTGGTAGCTGAGGGCGGGCTGGGTGCAGTACAGCTCCTTTGCGGCGGCGGTAAAGTTCAGCGTGCGCTGCACGGTCAAAAAACACAGCAGCTGATGGTCGTTCATGGCTGGGGCTTCTCCCTTCTCTGGTTTATATCATCAGTATACCATAGAACGCCGGAGTTATAAACGTTTTTTATCACGCTTGCAAAAATCTTTTGTTTCTCTTTTGGTTCGTTATATTTTATACTATCTGAGGACAGGGACAAAAAATCCCGCACACACGAAAAAAGAAGGAACACAAAAAAGGAGAAACAAGATGGAAAAGATCTCTCGTAAGGGCTTTTTGAAGGTTGCCGCTGCCGCCGCCATGAGCGGCGTCACCGCTGGCGCTCTGGCCGCCTGCAACGGCAGCAGTGCCTCTTCCGGCAGCGCAGCAGACGCTATCTACACCCCTGGCACCTACACCGGCACTGCCACCGGCATCGGCGAGGTGAAGGTGACCATGACCTTCAGCGCCACTGCCATCACCGATGTGGTGGTGGATACCTCCAACGAGACCGAGAGCATCGGCGGCGTGGCTGCTCCCACCCTGCAGGAAGCGCTGATGGAAGCCCAGAACGCCGAAATCGACAACATCTCCGGCGCTACTGTTACCACCAACGCCGTCAAGAAGGCTGCCGCCAGCTGCATCGAGCAGGCCATGGGCGTAAAAACCGAGGACGGGAATGCCGCCGCCGCTTCGGAGAACGACTGGCTGGGCGAAGCTCCCGAGATCGACGAGAGCAAGGTCACCAAGACGGTGGACGTGGATGTGGCCGTGGTGGGCTGCGGCATTGCCGGTGTGGCAGCTGTGCGCAGCATTGCCGAGGACGGCGGCAAGGTGGCTGCCTTTGAAAAGGCTGACGGCCCCCAGTGCCGCAGCGGCGAGTATGCCGTCATCAACGGCAATGTGCAGGCCAAGTGGGGCCGCAACACCTGGACCCGCGAGCAGATCGACGAGATCATCGATTCTCACATGGTAGAAAGCACCTACCGCTGCAAGCGCTCCATTATGAGCAAGTGGGCGCACAACATCGGCGAGACCTTTGACTGGTGGGTAGAAGCAAACCCGGATCTGTACTACGCCGAGACCACCCGCAGCGCCATCCCCGATGAAAACGCAAACAACTTCCTGATCCCCATCTTCTACCCGCTGCCCGAGCACTACGACTGGACGCAGGAGCGCTTCCCCTGCTACCCCACCTCTGTGGAGTTTTTGCCCAACCAGTCCGTCACCGTCAACGCCAATATGCAGAAGGCCGTTGACACCGGCAACGTGGACACCTTCTATGGCTGCTTTGTGGAAAAGCTGATCATGGAGGACGGCCGCTGCGTAGGCCTGTATGCCCGCGATGCCGCCACCGGTGAGTACATCAAGTGCAACGCCGCCAAGGGCGTCATCCTGTCCACCGGCGATTACTCCCAGAACACCAAAATGCTGCAGCATTTCTGCCCGGAGGTCATCGAGAATAACATCCAGTGCCTGTTTACCAACGTGGACGTAGAGGGCAACTTTACCAATCAGGGCGATGGCATCCAGCTGGGTATGTGGGCTGGTGCACAGGTGCAGCAGAGCCATGCACCCATGATCCATCACATGGGCGGCGGTGCAGACCTGAGCGGCGTCGGCGTTATGGGCAACGCCGGTTTCCTGAATCTGGATATGAACGGCAAGCGCTTCATGAACGAGGATCTGCCCGGCCAGCAGCTGGAAAATCAGGTCGAGCTGCAGAAGAACCGCGAGAGCTGGCAGATCTTTGACGCCAACTGGCCCGAGCAGCTGCCCTATATGCCGGCAGCCCACGGCGGTGCCTGCTACTACGAGGACTACGCCAGCGAGGCAGACGGCCCCAAGAACAACACGACCTACCGCAACTACAAGAGCCCCTATCAGCTGGAGGCTGCTGTAGCCGATGGCCGCGCTGTCAAGGCCGACACGCTGGAAGAGCTGGTCGCCAAGATCTACCCGGACGACACCGCTGCACAGCAGACTGCACTGGAGTCCATCCAGCGCTACAACCAGCTGGCCAAGGACGGCTACGATGAGGACTTCCACAAGCCCGCATCCCGTATGTGGGCGCTGGAGAACGGCCCCTTCTACGCCGACAAGTTCACCACCGCGCTGCTGCTGGTGTGCATCGGCGGTCTGGAAAGCGACGAGAACTGCCACACCTTCGATGCCGACCGCAACGTCATCCCCGGCCTGTATGTGGCAGGCAACGTGCAGGGCAACCGCTTTGCCACCGAGTACCCCATCGGCCTGAAGGGCGTGAGCCACTCCATGGCCATGTACTACGGCTATGTGGCAGGCAAGAACGCCATGCAGAGCATCTGATGCCCCGACCCCGCAATAACTGAACCATCCCCCGCCCGGAGCAGTCTTTTTTCTTCCTGCTCCGGGCTTTTTTGCGCCTGCGTGACCCGGTCACGGAAAAGCGGGCGGAGTATGGGGTATATTGATAGTGTCAGTAAAACACAACACCCATTCAGGAGGGAAAAAATATGGCAGTCATCAACATTACCAAGGAAAACTTTGCACAGGAAGTGCTCCAAAGCGAAAAGCCCGTTCTGCTGGACTTCTGGGCCAGCTGGTGCGGCCCCTGCCGGATGCTGAGCCCCGTGGTGGACGAGGTAGCCGAGGAGCGCACCGATGTGAAGGTGGGCAAGGTGAACGTGGACGAGCAGCCGGACTTGGCGGCGCAGTTCGGGGTAATGAGCATCCCCACCCTGCTGGTGTTCGAGCAGGGCAAGCTGGTGCGTCAGGCCGTGGGTGCCCGCCCCAAGGCCGGTGTGCTGGAGCTGCTGGGCTGAATCGTTGTTTTGAAAAAAGGGACAGCGGAGCGCCTGCGGGCGTTCTGCAGTCCCCTTTTTTACGGAAATGGGCGGTATCAATTCAAAAAAATCATCCACGCTTCTACAAATGGAACCACAAAACCAAAGCAAAAGAAAAACAGAAGATCCAGTACAACCTTCATCCATCGGGCAGAGCGTGTGCCGAAGGACATTGCGTGAATGATGAAAAGATTGATCTCGCCCGAGCGGCGATAATAGCCGGTCTGTTCAAAGCTGTTCCAGATCTCAAGCGATAAAAATTCAATGCCTGCGCACAACGGAAAAATGAGGAAAGAAGGCATCCAGCCGTCTGCCCGAAAAGAACCATCGCCAAGACCATACCAGTGCACCGCAATGGTGCCGGGACAGGCCAAAACGCCCCACAGGGCAAGCGCAATGCTCAGTCCAAGCAGGGCAGTGCGCACGGAATGCCAATCTACGGTGTGCTGTCGGCGCAGCATGGTAAAGAAATCCTCCAGCTGGACAGTCGGTGCGGTATCGGCTTCCTCCGGGGCGCGGCAGTGCATAAGGTCGGCAAGGGTCAGCCCCAGAGCATCTGCCAGCGGTTCCAGTGTGTTGATATCCGGCAGACCGATGCCCCGCTCCCAGCGGCTGACAGCCTTGTCAGTAACGTGCAGCTGTTCTGCCAGCTCAGCCTGTGTCAACCCCTGCGCTTTGCGCATCCGGCTCAGATAATTTCCGAAGGTTCTGGCATCCATTTTATCAACTCCCTTGGAAAGAGCATAGCATAAGGCAGCATAAAACGCAATCGACGCTCTGTTTACCCGGACAAAAAGTGTTTGGATAGCTTGAATGTAAACAGCAAAGCGCCCGCCCTATGGTTTGAGCAAAAACCACGGGGCGGGCGCTTATTTTATATGGAGTTCAGAAGAAAAATGCGGGTTTCAGCTTACAGCTGGGGGCCTGCGGAGACCAGAGCCTTGCCGTGCTCGTTGCCCTCGTACTTGGCGAAGTTCTTCACGAAGCGGCCAGCCAGATCCTTTGCCTTCTCTTCCCACTGAGCGGCATCTGCGTAGGTGTCGCGGGGATCGAGGATGGCGGGGTCAACACCGGGCAGAGCGGTGGGAACCTCAAAGTCGAAGTAGGGGATCTTCTTGGTGGGAGCCTCGTTGATGGCACCGCTCAGGATGGCGTCGATGATGCCGCGGGTATCCTTGATGGAGATGCGCTTGCCGGTGCCGTTCCAGCCGGTGTTGACCAGATAAGCCTTTGCGCCGCTGGCCTTCATCTTCTTGACCAGCTCCTCAGCGTACTTGGTGGGGTGCAGCTCCAGGAAGGCCTGACCGAAGCAAGCGGAGAAGGTGGGGGTGGGCTCGGTGATGCCGCGCTCGGTGCCTGCCAGCTTTGCGGTAAAGCCGGACAGGAAGTAGTACTGGGTCTGCTCCGGGGTCAGGATGGAGACCGGGGGCAGAACGCCGAAGGCGTCAGCAGACAGGAAGATCACGTTCTTTGCTGCGGGAGCAGAAGAAACGGGACGCACGATGTTCTGGATGTGGTTGATGGGGTAGGACACACGGGTGTTCTCGGTGACAGACTTGTCAGCGAAGTCGATGTGACCCTCGGCATCCAGAGTGACGTTCTCCAGCAGAGCGTTGCGCTTGATGGCGTTGTAGATATCGGGCTCGGACTCCTTATCCAGGTTGATGACCTTAGCGTAGCAGCCGCCCTCGAAGTTGAACACGCCGTTGTCGTCCCAGCCGTGCTCGTCGTCACCGATCAGCAGACGCTTGGGATCGGTGGACAGGGTGGTCTTGCCGGTGCCGGACAGGCCGAAGAAGATGGCGGTGTTCTCGCCGTTCATATCGGTGTTGGCAGAGCAGTGCATGGAAGCCATGCCCTTCAGCGGCAGGAAGTAGTTCATCATGGAGAACATACCCTTCTTCATCTCGCCGCCGTACCAAGTGTTGACGATGACCTGCTCCTTGCTGGTGATGTTAAACAGCACAGCAGTCTCGGAGTTCAGGCCCAGCTCCTTGTAGTTCTCGACCTTAGCCTTGGAAGCGTTGTAAACAACGAAATCAGGCTCGAAGTTCTCCAGCTCCTCAGCGGTGGGACGGATGAACATATTGGTAACGAAGTGTGCCTGCCAGGCCACTTCCACAATGAAACGCACTGCCATGCGGGTATCCTTGTTGGCGCCGCAGAAAGCATCCACGACGTACAGGCGCTTGTTGGACAGCTCCTTCTGAGCGATCTCCTTGACAGCCTTCCAAGCCTCCTGAGAAGCGGGGTGGTTGTCGTTCTTGTACTCATCGCTGGTCCACCACACGGTGTCCTTGGAGTTCTCGTCCATCACGATGAACTTGTCCTTGGGAGAACGGCCGGTATAGATGCCGGTCATCACGTTCACAGCACCCAGCTCGCTGACGTGACCCTTCTCGTAGCCTTCCAGCTCGGGCTTGGTCTCCTCGGCGAACAGCTGCTCGTAGGAGGGGTTGTGCACAACTTCAGTCGTGCCAGTGATGCCATACTTGGTAAGATCCAACTTTGCCATATTTGCGTACCTCTACTTTCGTTTGATCCTTACATATATCTGTGTAGGAGATGCAGCGCCATTTATGGTACGGACACCGCACAAGGGGGAGACTGCACAGAACGATGCAATGCAAATTCTCCTGTCTACCATTATACACAAAAGCTTTCCAAAAGCAATAAATGGAAGGTTCTGTTTGCAAAAAAGAAACAAATTTCATAAACAAGCTTTCCCACATTAAGTAATTTCACGAAGCCCGGCAGGGATGCAGACTGTGAAAAATAAGGCGGGAAGCGAGAAAACCGACATTTTGATAAAACTTTGACGAGCAGGGATACATGGAAAAACAGGTCGGTTTTTGCCCCGACTCGCCGCCCGCTTTGTTTCAATGTGCAATTTTTGCGTTGGTTCAAACGTTTTTCTGGCAAAAGGACTTTACTTGTGCTATACTTATTATATATAAAAGCACTTTTCCGCCCGCTGCGGCGGTCTACATATAAAAGGAACTGCCATGAAAACCATCTACATCCTGCTCACCCGCTCCGGCACGCTGCTGTCCAAACTGGTCTATGCCGCCACCGGCGCCAGCTATACCCACGCCTCCATGGCCTTTGATGCAGAACTGAGCTGCCTGTACAGCTCCACCCGCAAAAACGGCTACACCATGTTCCCGGCAGGCCCCAGCAAAGAATACCTGAACAAGGGCGTTTTCCGTCTGCGGGACGATGCCCCTTGTGCGCTGTACACGCTGGAGGTGTCCGACGAGGCCTATGTCCGCGCCCTGCACCGCGCCGAGGAGTTCATGCGCCACAGCGAGGAGTATAGCTTCAACACGCTGGGGCTGATCTTGTGCGGGCTGCATATCCGCTGGCAGCGCCGCCACCATTATTTCTGCTCCCAGTTCGTCAGCGAGGTTCTGGAGCAAAGCGGCGCACTGGCGCTGCCCAAGGACAGCACCCTGATGCACCCAAACGACTACACCCTGCTGCCCCAGCTGAAGTGCCTGTACAAGGGACGCTTGGCCGACCTGCCCCAGCGCAAGGCGATGGATCTGGGCGAGACACCCTCGATGGTCAGCATTTATACCGGTCTGCTGGTGGAGCTGCTGCAGCGCCGGGCGCAAAGGTTTTTTGAGTGATTTTTCTGTATAAAACCGAAATTTCCGCTTTTTTGAGCGCTGCTCTTGCTTTTTGCAGCCAATTGTGGTAATATTATTCGGCGGTATTGTTTTGCCGCAGAATATGCGCTCGTAGCTCAGCCGGTAGAGCATCTGACTTTTAATCAGAGGGCCAGGGATTCGAGTTCCCTCGAGCGCACCAAAATCCCACGAAGAATCGAAAGATTCTTCGTGGGATTTTCCTTTTATACGCCATTTGCACGGTCTCTGCACGGTTTTTGCACGGTCCGCATTTTTCATGTCAGATGGAGTAAGTCTTTGAATTACTCTGCAATCCGTGCTGTTTTTTGCAATTCAGGTCAGCAGAGCCAAGCGGAGCTGCGCTTTTACGGCAGGGTCTGCGTCTTTCAAAAGTTCCAGCAAAGCCGACATGGAGATGGTCGGTTCTGCTTCAACCGGGGCAGTCTGCACAGGTGCTGTTCCCGGCTTGTAGAAGCCCTCCTCGAACTTTTTACCCAGCTTCTTACGGGAATCCTGCTGGATGTGTGCATAGGTGTTGACCAGCAGATTTGCACTGGCGTGGCCTGTTGTGCCTTGCACCGCTTTCACATCGCCGCCGGAGATCATCAACTGGTAGGTGGCACTGGAATGCCGCAGGCCATGGAACACGATGCGGGTAAATTCCGGGTGTTCGTCCTGCCACTTGATGAACTTCTTGCGGATAAGGATCGGCTCTACCGCCAGACCGTTGGGCAGACGCAGGAGCATCCCGCTGTTGCGGTAGCGTTCCGGGTCAACGGCTTCGTCCATTTCCAAACGCTTCAGCCAGTGCTTCAGTTCTTCTTTCAACACTGCCGTCATGAAGATGGTTCGGTTGGAGGATGCTGTTTTAGTCTTTTTGAGCACCAGCGTTGTGGTGCTGCCCTCACGCTTATCTTCAAATTCCTGCAAAATACAGTCCTTGCCCGTTTTTGCCAGCGATATCTTTTGGACACGCTGCATACACTTGTTGATGCGGAAAGTGCCTGTACCGTCTGCTCCCTCAAAATCAAGGTCTTCCGGGGTCAGGCCAGCGACTTCGCCCTCACGCAGTGCGCCCACCAGCGTAAGGTGGACTGCCAGATGCAGGATGGGGTCCTCCATGCTGGCAAGTGCGGCCCACATCTCGTCCGCGTCCCAGATGGCGCGCTCCTGAATCGATTTTTTAGGGCTGTCCACCGGAACGGGGCTTTTGATGAGGATGCCCCACTCCACCGCGTATTGGAACGCTGTCCGCAGCAGGCGATGCACCTCATGGATGGTCGTGCCGGAGAGAAACCGCTGCTTCTGCTTTTCCGAAAGAACCTGCTTTTTGCCCTCAAGATACTGGCCACAGGGCGTTTTGCCAAGAGTGGCATACAGGTCTTCCAGATGGTAAGGCTTGAGCTTCTGCATCTGCATATCACCGATGTACGGAATAATAAGGTTCTGGACGGTTCCCAGATTGGATTGATAGGTGCAGGGTGCCCACTTGTGCTTGTTGCACTGCTTGGGAAGCCACTCCATCAAAAACTCTTTGACGGTGATGGTGGACGGAATCAGAAAAGTTCCGTTTGCCAGTTCATGTTCGATTTGTTTTTTGCGGTTTGTTGCCTCCTCTTTCGTGGAAAAACTTTCCCATTTATTGCAGTTTTTGCCCTGCTCGTCTTGGTAAGTATAGCGGACGCCATAGGAGCTGCCGCGTTTCGTAATATATGCCATACGTTATCTCCTTTTTCAAGCAGCCCGGAGCCACGCATCGAAACTGTCTTTCGGGACGCGGATGCTTCCGCCTACCCGCAGGACACGGAATTCGGTAGTGCTGTTGCACAGGTTGTAGGCGGAGCGCAGGCTGATGGCCAGCATCTGCGCAATTTCCTCCACCGTGTACACTAGTGTTGTGGCTTTCAGGCTGTCAGTCAGAGACTTGACGGCATTGGTTTGAGTGACCACTTCCATTGTATCGTTATTCGGAATGGTCTGCAAGATATTTTTCGTATAATCCAAAGATTTCACAGTTTCGGTCGCAACAGGCCGAGATTTGTTCATAGGCAAAACCTCCATATTTTATTTTTGATATAAATTAAAAATCGCCTGCTCACTCTGCTCATCCTGCACATTTCACGCACTGTGAGCAGACTGAGCAGGGCTTTTTCAAGTTGATTCTATTTTTTAATCCCACGGACTTGGGACATCAACGGGTAAAAACAGGTCAACGTCTACATTGTGAAAACCCCGGTTTGTGCCGATGCACTTATCGTCGTAGACGATGCCCAAACTTTTTTGATTGTCTTTCAGATGGTGGATAAAGGTTGATGCGGCCAGCGGCTTTTCCAGATTGTCCAGACACCAGCGTTCATAGACCTTATAAAAATCCGTGGATTTGCACTTGGCACCCTGCCGAATTTCAAAGTAGCCCTCAGATTTGAGGAAGCCCAGAATGTTGTTGCCCTGCTCCATCGCTTCTTTCAGATTCGCGGCGGTGCGTTCGCTGATGGTAAACTGATAGTTGTTCCGAATCAGCCGATGCAGCCCCTCCAACGCCCAAAGCAGGATGCCCTCTTTTTCGTTCCGCATCTTGTCGATGAGGAAAGGATCATCTACCCGGCCAACGGGCTTTTCCTTTGTGGTAAGCAGCAGTTGGCGGCGATAAAAGCCATTGGACTTGTCGTACAGTGCGTGTAGACTGCCATTCCCGAAGCAGGCAAACCGCACATACAGCGTACCCTGCACACTCTGCTGTCCTTTGCGTTCAATGTCGATTTTATCTTCCAACGTGACAAGGGTTTTAATGTTGTTCGTCTGCGGTAATGCTTCGGTTTTCATATCGTCATCCACTAAAAGCAGCTTGTACTCCAAGTCTGCACGAGCAAAGCGGTTGGTTTCCACCTTTTGCAGACTGCCCGTGTACATACTGTTGCCAAACAATTCTCGCAGAATTAACCCGATTCTGGATTTTCCCTCACCGCCCTTGCCAACCATCAGCAGCATTTTCTGCGCTTTGGTGACAGGTAACAGACAATAGCCGATATACTCCTGCAAGGCCGGAATATCTTCTTCGTACAGCAGTTCGTTCAGAAATTGTATCCAGCGCATTGGTTCTGGTGCATCCGGCACATAGGCGATGGGCAGTCGGTTCATGCAGTATTCCTTTTCAGGTGTAAAGTGACCGTCTGCAAAATATGTACCGTTTCGGACATGGATGCGGTCTGTCTGAATCTCCGGTGGTTCGGATGCACAGGCCAGCTTGATGGCCTGCATGATATGTTCAATACGTCGTGCTACGCTGGTGGTAGCGTAATAGCGAATCTGCTCATAGATTTCCTTTTTCAATGAGGCTTCATCCTCCACCATGCCATCCACGGTGAACAGTCTGCCTTGAAAGCAGCGCATGGGGTGCTGGCTCAAAAAGTAATCTGCAAACAACGGTTCGATGATTTTCCCGTTGTCGCCCACCCAGTTTCGGGCGGGTGCACTATGCTGCATCTTCGGTTTCCTTGCATCGTTCGATTGCTTTTCCAAGGGCGGTCACTTCCTTTCCGTTCAATAGTTGTTGCTTTTCATTTGGACTTCCCTGCAAAAGAATATCCAGCAGATATTGCACACGGTCTGCATAGTGTAGACTTGCTACAAAACAAGGATGCAGGGATGCTTCTGGATTTTTGGGTGCATAGGCCATGCGCCAATTTGCTAGCAGAGAACGATAGCCACACAGGATTTTGTAGAATTGCTCTTTCGGACTTAGCGGTTTTTCCACCGGCTTGCAGGGAAGTGGTTGAAAATTATCTGTTGCAGAAAGTCCAAAATCTGCGGTCAGCTTTTCAGCGGCCTGCCGCAAGGATAGCTGAAACAATTTTGCGGCAAAGTCAATCACATCTCCGTCCGCTCCACAGCCAAAACAGTGAAACCGGGAATCTACTTTCATGCTGGGATTGCGGTCTGCGTGGAATGGACAGCAAATCATGCTGCTGCGGTTGGCCTGAAATCCGTAGGCTTCTGCGGCTTGTCGGGCGGTAATGTTCAGCTTTACGATTCCAAATAAATTGTTGTTCTTGAAGATTTTCCTCCTTTACAGTTCCATGCCATGACTGCGCTTTTTCGGTTTGGTGCGTGTCTGCTCACGCTGATTGATTTCTTCCTGCCGCTGATGCAGCTTTTGCAGAACAGACGGACGAGCATTTTCTTTGATTTGCTCGATTGAAGGTTTTTTGATTTCCGGCTTTATAAGGGCAATTGTCAATCTTGCGGTAATCCTGTTTACTGCTGCAATAATATTTTTTCGCAGCGTTGTGACTTGATATGTGGTGTAGTCCAATGTTTCCTTGCTTACCTTTCGCCCCGGCTCTTTCAGCCAGTCCAAATATATATCGACCTGTTCTGTGCTTGCTTTCAAAGCATCGTTCACAGCGTTTTCTGAAACAACAGCCACAGCTTTGTCGTAGGCAACTGCAGAAATCTCATCCAACAAGTTCTCCGTATCTTCGATCTTCTGAGAAAGTTCACTTAACCGTTTTTCCTGCTTTTGAATTTTTTTGTCATTGCTCATAATCGTCAAAGACTGATATGTCGTGTGGCGAACTTGCAGAAGATTTTCATTCTCATGTTCCTGTTTCAAATTTTCAAGCTGAGCGGTTTGCTCCTGCACGGCTTTTTCCTGTTGAGCAAGTTGTTCTTTTTGTTTTGCCATGATATAGTCCTGCTTTTCCAGATAAGCCCGTCCACCGTATTCCGGCACTTCATCTAATTCCAGACCGTGGCGTTTGGCGATTTCAAACAGCATCGTGCGGCAGGCTGCATCGAATGTGATTTTGCGATTGTTATAGCGGCCAAGGGGCTTGTCTGGCTTCGGCAATTCAAAGCCAAGTGCTTCCAATGCCTTTTCCTGCTGGGGTGCAATTTCACCATATTTGTTCTCACAATCAAACACATGGCGTTCGTGGATGTGCGGCGTTCCCTCATCCAGATGTAACGCCCAATCCAGAATGTGGACGTGCTTGCCAAAACGCTCGTGAAACTCGTCCATAAATTCCGTAGCGATTTGAAAAAGCTCTTTCGGGGAAGCGTGACTTTCCAGCGTTCCAAGCTGATAGATACTTTCTTCGGGACAGGTCTTTTTGCTGGTTAGCAAATCTTCTGTTGAGCGGTTTCGTTCTGTGTGCCGGATTTTTGCATTGCGCTCATTCTGCTTTTCGGTGAAGTTGGTGTAATGCAGTTTGTAGTAGAGCTTTTCGACTTCTTCAAAGGTGTCAGCCAGACTATCCACATCTTTGGGCTGCAAGGCAGAACGGATGCCGTTGTAGCAATCCCAATAGATGTTTTGCTGGACACGTTCCGGGTCGATATGCTCGCTGTTGGCAATTTCAAAACTGCGGTCATTGTGCTTTGGATTGTAAGTGCCGTGCTTTCCGGCGCGGCCATTGTGTCGGGTCAGTTTCAGCGACCATCTCTCCTTTCTATGGTTACGCAAAGGACGCCGTGCGCGGGGTAGGGGCAACGCGGTGCAGCGAAGCTACAAATCTGCCGCCTGCTATGCGCCAGATAATACCCAGTAGGATATGACGCAGAGCATCACATCCACTGGGCAAGGCTGCCGCCCTTGACCCGCGCAAAGATCTGCGATCTCTGCACTCTTGCGCCGAACAACCTGACAGACAAGACTTGTGAAGTCCTCTCTGCCAGCTTGCCCGGTTCTTCTTCGGTGTCGGTCTGCCTGCAAGCGGTTCCTGCCCGATCCCCTCCGGTGTATGGCTTCTTCTTGGTGCGCTCATATCATGGCGGCACTTCTCCGAAAAAGCATAGTGGCTTGCAGCCGATCATGCTGTTGTCAAGGTACAATGTTGTTTTGTAAGAAGTCGAGGGCTTTCAAAAATGCGAGCAAGCCCGTTTTGAAAGTAATCCCTACACCCTATACAAACTTAATGGGGTGTTTTTAAACCGTCTTTCCTAAAAGTTCAGAATTTCTTCACTTTTTAAAAACCTCCTACACCTATAACATTCTAACCGGGGTGTTTGGCAACCTGATTTTCAAATTTTATTTGAACGCCTTCTTACTCCTTACACCAATATGAATCTATAGGGCCGTTTTGGAATACAATTTTGGACAAAAAGAAAAACGGCAAAGTTCACAATAGAACCTTACCGTTTCTGGGAATGCTGCACAGCAGCACCGTATTATTTGTTTGGGCTTATTATTTCATAACTGCGTTCAGCAATGTCTGATAGTCACTCACCACATCGTACACCACGTTTTCATCATTCAGTGCCTTGAAATGTGCGCGGGCACAATCAATTTTCGCTTGTTCTACCGGGGTGATGTGATTGAGCTTCATGGAATCCAGTGTGCCTTTGGTTTCAGCAACAAAGTAGATGTGCTTGACTGTGCCCTCATAGAACGCAATCGCCCAGTCGGGATTGTATTTTCCAACAGGTGTGGAAATATAGAACCCATCCGGCAGCTTTACATAGACTGCCACATCACGGTTCGTATCGAGGTCGGCGGCAAAATCACGCTCATTGCTTGAGTCGTAAATCAAATGGTCATACAGATGCCGCTGTACTTTCATAACGTTCGTACCGAGCTTTCCCTTCAAGGTCGGCTCGGTGAAAATGTCCGTGTCGTAATGCTCATCCAGAATATTGTAGGTGATATGCTGGATGATGGCTGTTGCCTTTTCGTCATTGATGAGGGCAGCTGCTTTTAGGATGAACTCTTCCGGGTTATCCTTGAACTGATCGAACACCGCTTTTTCAATGCCAACCAGAATCTGTACAATCGCCTTGCGGGTCAGCTTAGTTTCAGCCACCAGCTTGCCAATCAGGTCATACTTGACGCTCTGGCTGGCGTGAATTTTGGTCTGTGGGTCATATTTATGCTGATCCGCTTTTGCGAAAGCAGAGCCATCTAACAGAGAATCCTTGGATTTGATTTCCGTCATTTCACCGGATTCTACTTTGAAGTAAATCTTCGATACGTTCAGATTGCGGTTGAGCGAGCGAATGGATTTTTGCACCAGTTCATCCGTGTCAAAATCCACCACATAAACCGATTTCGGGCTGATTTTGTTCCAAAGGGCCTTGAACTCCGGCATGGCCAGCTTGTCCGGATCGATTTTTAACTCCACATTGTTGGAACGTGCATTTTCAGGCAGCATGACCTTATCGCTGTAAACAGAGTCCAGCAAGTCAATGACCGATGCTGCACAGTCTGCAACTTCTTCTGCCACCTGCACCGCATGGTTTGCATGGTCGGCATAATACTTATCTGTCAGCGCTCCATGGCGGTCCACATAGCCATTCTGCACCAAATCAAAGTAGATGGCAGCGGCGGTGTCAGCGTCCACAATCTGCTCGTTGCCGTTTGCGTCCGTAAGAACCTTGCCAATAAACAAGGCTGTATCCACCTTTCTGGGACGGTTCGCAACTGCTTCGGCCAGTTCGCTTTGCAGGCCTTTGGCGAAGCTGTCATAACTTTCGCTGGCAATGACAGTCAGAATGTTGATGTTATGCACATCGTTGCCCAGCACATTCGCATCCATGCGTTCGCCGTTCTGGTTGACGCACAGACGCAGGCCGCGGCCAACCTCCTGCCGTTTGCGGACTTCACTGCTGCTCTGTTTCAGCGTGCAGATCTGGAACACGTTCGGATTGTCCCAGCCTTCCCGGAGGGCAGAGTGTGAGAAGATAAAGCGCACGGGGGAACGCTTGGGGTCCCGGTCAAGAAGAAGCTCCTTGTTTTTCATAATCAGGTCATAGGCACTGATGTCATTGGAGGTTTTCTCCCGCTTGTCATCGCCTGCAACCTGATTGACAAAATGGCCTTTCTTATCCACCGAAAAATAACCCGCATGGGTATCGTGCGCAGAGATTGCTTTCAGGTAGCGGATGTAATCATCCTCGCCCAGCGAAAGCTGCATCTGGCCGACAATATCCTCGTACTCCTGCTCAAACATCTCTGCATAAATGCCGTTATAGGGCTGGCCTGCGGCATCATAGCACTTGTACTTGTCCACTTCATCAATAAAGAACAGGCTCAGCACTTTAATACCCTTGTGGAACAGCTGACGTTCCCGCTCAAGATGCGAAAGGATCGTTTCCCGAATCTGAATGCGGCGCAGCTGGTCCTCGTCCACCTTGCCGACCACATCTCCGGCAAACAATCGGACACCATTCAGAAATTCGATGTGATTGTCCCGGCCATCGATCTCTTTCACCACATAGCCATCCTTGTATTCGTCCAGATTGCCGGAATGGTCATAGAGGTTGAATTTCAGCCCAACGGTGCGCGTTACCTTGCGCAGGCCGGATTTTCCCTTGCAGTCGAACTGGATCGTTGCCGTAGGGTCTGCCTTGGAAAGATTGATACTTTCCAGATAGACAAACCCATCCGTAGCGGTACTGCCGGATTCCGTAATGCCTTTGACCACGATTTTCTTGACCAGACACTTATTATAGGCTTCCATTGCATCCAGCCGGTAGACCATGTTGTAGATGCTGTCTGCACGGTGGGTAGCCGAGTAGCGCAGGGTGATCATCGGGTTGAACTCTTTCATCCGCTCTTTGGTCTGCTTGCCCTCTACCGACTGCGGCTCATCAATAATCAGGATCGGGTTTGTCTTTGCAATAATATCAATGGGCCGACGGGAACGGAACTCGTCCAGCTTCATGTAAATACGGCGGGCATCTTTGCCTTTGGCATTAAACGCCTGCGAGTTGATGATCATGACATTGATGGAGCTATCCGAGGCAAAGCGGTCGATTTCGGTCAGTTGCGCAGAGTTGTAGATAAAGAAGCGGATCTTCTTGCCGTACTCCTCTGCAAAGTGATCCTGTGTGACCTCAAACGATTTATACACGCCCTCACGGATGGCAACACTGGGCACGACCACGATAAACTTACTCCAGCCGTAATGCTTGTTCAGCTCATACATGGTCTTGATATAGGTGTAGGTTTTGCCGACACCTGTTTCCATCTCAATGGTAAGGTTATAGTGTCCCTCCAACTGCTTGGATGGCTCAATCTGGTTGGTGCGCTGGATTTTTTGCAGGTGTTCCAGAATAATACTGTCGTTCAGCTCTGGTACAATATGTTCATTGCGCCAGCCTGTGAAGCTTGTTTCCATATCGGTCTGGTAAATGCCGCTGCCGTTGTCGATGCGGTAATTCGTGGTCAGATAAGGCTGGCCTGCAAAGACGTCCACTACCGCTTTTGCGGCATCTGCCTGAAATTTTTGGTGTTTGAATTGAAGTTTCATCTGCTGCTCTCCCTCAAATCACCTTGACATCGGTATCCGGCGCATACAGCTTGAAAATCTCAAACACATTGATCTTTTCCGGGCTGCTGGCAAAGGAAGAATCCCGGAACACTGCACGGCGCGGCTTGCGCTTGGCGATTTCTTTGATAATCGTTTCGGGCACATTGCTGTCAAAACAGGCAATCAGCGCATCGGGAACATTCAGCGCAGCATCGCCGGGTGCGTAGGTATGGACAGTGCAGTTGTCGATTTTCTCAGACCGATACGGCATGGACAGCGGCAGTCCCCAATCCAGCAGACAGCCAAACAGCAAATCAAGGTCGGTGCGGTCCTCTTTGATGTTGCTTTCCAAATCTTCAAGATTGGTCTGGGAGTATTCTTCGGCAGAATAATAGACGTCCTTCATATTGGTATCGTCCAGCTTGAAAACACGGAAGCCAATGTCCAGACCATCCGCTAACTTTTGGTTTTCAGCAGTTTCATCTGCTTTGCTCCAACGAGTGGGAATAATCGGAACATCAAAAGGAGTCTGACCATCATCTGCGGCAAATGTTTTCCTAGGTGCAGTATTGATGTTTTTTGCAATGTGCTGAAAATCTTTTCCGCTTGTTTTCAATGTTTCATAAAGTTTATCTCCAGCTCTGCGGATACGCTCTTTGCCAATATCGCTGACATTTTTATAACCATTTTTGTAGGCTTCGCTTTTTTCATCGCATTGTTCAGGTAACTGCACCATAATAAATTTACGATACCCTGAATCTATGGCATTCAAATCCATTACGGCATGGGCAGTCGTTGAAGAGCCTGCGAAAAAATCAAGGATAACAGAATCTTTATCCGCACCAATTTGTATGATTTTTTCAAGCAAAGCGACAGATTTAGGAAAATCAAATGGTGCGCATCCAAGAAGTGCTTTCAAGGTACGTCGTGCTACATCAGAAGATATATCACCACCACTCCAAACCGTTTTTGCTTTAGACATCTTTTCATCTTCGTCAGTATCATCTAAAGGATTGAGTTTTGGATCTAAATATATCCGATAATTTACATTCCATTTTTGAGTCCTTTCAGAGTAGTTTGGTTCAATAATGGACAAGTTTTGCTGAACACGTTCCTTTCCCCAACGCCAACGACCATCCTCACCATTACTTAAACGGGGAACAATTTCAATGAAGTTTTCTTTTGGAGAAAGGGAAATTTCTTTTGTTTCTTTATTATAATAAATTGGAAAATACATTAAGGGTCTGTCTGCGCGTTTATCAGCATTGCCTCTTTTTCTCAAATCACGAAGTTGATATCGATTTCCATTTTCGTCAACCAGATTAAATGCTGCACGTTGTTCTTCTGTTAAAGGAAGTCCATTTGCAGAAAAGTTGTGTTTTCCAAACACCAATAAATATTCATGACAAATAGCAAAATTTTTGCTATCATTTCGTCCTTTAAGATTACTGACAATGACTAGCTGAGCAACAAAATTTTCTTCACCATATATTTCTTCACCTATTTTTCTGAGATTTTCCACTTCATGTTCATCAACACTAATAAAAATAACGCCGTCATCTGTCAACAGATTCCGCGCCAGCATCAGCCGCGAATACATCATGCTGCACCAGTCGGAGTGAAACCGTCCGTTGCTGTCATTGTTTTTGAACAGCCGATTCTCGTCCTCATCATACATTCCCATCTGACGGTTTTCTTCATCCTGCGAACGCATGAAATCGTCTGCATAGATAAAATCGTTGCCCGTATTATACGGCGGGTCAATGTAAATCATCTTGACCTTGCCCAGATAGCTCTCCTACAACAGCTTGAGCACTTCCAGATTGTCGCCCTCAATGTAGAGATTCTCGGTATCATTCCAGTTCTTACTTTCTGCCGGGCAGGGGCGCAGGGTCTTGCGAATGGGCTTGTTGGCTTCCACAATGGATGCCTTTTTGCCCACCCATGTAAACTCGTATGCTTCATCTCCGTCTACAACGTCCGGCGAGAGCATCTGCTTCAGCAGTTCAAAATTGATACCGCGCTTGTAAACCTTGTGGTCGGCTGTGCTTTTCTCCTCGTCCAGCATTTCTGTGATGCAGTTGGGGAAGAGCGCGGCGATTTTATCAATGTTCTGGGTTGTCAGGTTGGGGGTCTGAAGGGGAAGTTTGTTGTTCATTGGGAGAGTCCTCCTGTTTTTTGCTTGTACTATTTATAAAATTTCTAATATCTGCTAAAGATACATCTTCATAAGATATCTTATTTAAAACTCGTTCGGTTCGGGATATGTATATTGATCTATATTTAATGAACTCTTGGTGTGCCGCAATATATTCTGCAAGCACTTTTTCGCCAAGTGAATCGGACGTTCCTGAAAAATAGTGGTCTATAATTTCTTCAGTTGCATCACTCAATCTAATAATTGCATCGCAAATCTTTTGAGAAGGAATCCCCTTATTCCCAGAAATTTCAATAATAAGATTTTCTACTTTTATTGTGAGATCACGGCTACATTCGCTTAAAAGGCTTCCTCGTTCAGACATATCTGCTGCCCTTGTATATGCCGATTCTATAGTCCCTGGACTAGATACAATTTCAAATTCAAAAAAGCAAGTTTGAAGGCGTTGTAATTTTGCGCTACGGTTATCTATAATTTTCCCAATTATCGCTAACTCGTTTGCCTGTTGTGTCAACTTTTCCAGTCTTTCTTGTGCCCTATCATTTTCTTCCTTGAATTTTTGGTTTTGCCAAACTGCAAGCAAACCCAGAGCCACCGTGCTTGTATAGGTTAAAATATCGCCCGCACCCCATTGGGCTTGAAGTTTATCACATGGCGCATCGGTAACGAATAGAATATGAATCAAAATAGCAAATACAATACTGGCGATAATCCATGTTTGGATGAGATGTTCCTTAATAAATTTTTTCATAGTTGTGTTTCTTTGTCTTGTTCGGCAGTTTTATTATCTTTGAAAAGTAAAAGGAACAATTTGAATTGTTTCCATTGCCCTTTTGTAAATTGTTGGCAGTCAACCAACCACATACTAAAAAACACCAATGCACACGATGCAATTGATATTGCGTTGTTTATCTTTGATGGAAAATCAAACGGCACAACAAATGAAGCAAACAAAACAATGTACGCCACACTTTTTATGCTACTTGATATTATACTCCAAATTTTGGTTTTGCGATTATCCGTAAAACAGTCAACATAATTTTTTAGAAAAGCTATCATTTTCTCGTCACACTTTGAATCCAAAGTCTCATTGAAAATATCTACTTTTTCTTCTAAAATAGTGGTGGAAAAATCAAGTTGAGAATCAATCGCTTGCGAAATAGCCAATAAAAAAGTGAAAAGGCCCAGTCCGGCAATAATCCGTGAATTGACTTCCCAGAAAAATGAGATCACGCATAGACCTGTAAAGCCAACTGCAAGAAAAAGCATACCATTGTTCTTTTTCACAGTTCTTTCAACTCCTTTCGTAATGCTATTAAAGTTGCATTCATCTCTACCTGACGATTGAACTGCTTCTCTTTCCGAATCTTATTCTCCAATGCCGCAATCTGCTTTTGCAGCTTTTCACGTTCCGCAGAGCGTTGGATGTTCTCCTCAACGCTGTATTCTGCACTCCAGTTCTCGCCCTGCAATCGGGCAATCTGCCGCACCAGTCCATCGTAAACTGCCTCTAAGCTCAGGCCGCTTATCGCAAGGGACAATTCCGTTTCCGGCATCCAGTCTGTATGCAGATAACAGCTTACCTTGGTATTGCTGTTCGCAGATGTATCTTTACAGCCGATCCAAGCCTGCACCTTATTCTCATAAGAAAGGACAAACAGAATGTGATAGGGGATTTCGCAGTCGATTTGGCGCAGAACAGCTTCATCCAGCTTTGGCCCGGTCAGACAGAGCTTGAAAATCTCGATCTCTGTCACCTGTTCCCCGGCAGTGAGATTCAAGGTGGACACCGCCAGCTTGTTGCGCCAGTAGATACAGCGCAGTTGGTCTGCAAACAATCGCTTGACTGCCGCTGGAACGGCAGCGTTTTCATAGAACTTCTGTTTCGGAATCCGTTTGTTAAACTCCGTGGAGGGTGGAAAGCCCAGCATTGATCTCACCTCTTATTGTACCACAAGGAAGCAAATCAGTTCAAAGTCATCCAGCCCGGAAATCGAAGAAAGCAGGGCCGTCGTACCGCCCATCTTGAACAGACTGTCAATGTCGCTCTCTTCCTTTGCATCCAGAATGGAATTGATAGCCTCGCTCAGCAATTCAGAATAGGCAGACATGTTTTTGCCATCGTCCGTGGCCTGATTGAACTGTTGGCAAAGGCTCTGATCAGGTTCGGTTTTGCCTTTGCAGAGCAGCCGCAGACGATCCAGCAGCTCTTTCGGAGAAAGATAATCACAGACAGTCGAGCCGTCTTGCCCAATATAAACCATATAGAATGGGTGCAGACGGTTTTGCTGATCCACATTGATTTCATTGTTGATGTTTTTCAGAACAAAGATCACACCCGGAGGGGCATCGGGCGTAGATGCAACAATCGCGTGCATCCCAAGCGGCGTATGCTCCACATCATCGTGTTTCTTCATATAGTCCAGCAAGTCCAGCCGGAACTCATTCAACCCCAAGTCCATGATGGAAATGCCGCCCGACATTTCTTCCAGATCGACTACCTCATTCTTTAACCGTTTGAGCTGTGCGCTGCGATATTCCAAATCGCCTTTTTCTTCCGGGCTGATGAGGTTATCATCCCCTGTTGAAGTCATGACTGTCAGCTTCATTCGAGTTTCCACGCGGCCCTTCAGGTTGATGTACTCATCCAAATCCACATCCGGCCAGAAGTTGACCAACTGGATGCAGCGATTCTGGCTTCCGATGCGGTCAATGCGGCCAAAACGCTGGATAATGCGCACAGGATTCCAGTGAATATCATAGTTGATCAGATAATCACAGTCCTGCAAGTTCTGACCTTCGGAAATGCAGTCGGTGGCAATCAACAAATCAATATCCGCCTGATTCGCGTTCGGCAGGCTGTCCCGCCGCTTGGAAATGGGCGAAAAGCAGGTGAGAACTGTATTCAGATCACCACTGAGTTTGGGAATGGTTGTTTTACCATCCACGCTGCCGGTGATTTCGGCAGTGTTCAGCCCAAACTTTTGCTTTACATAGCCGGAAATATTCTGATACAGATAGTCAGCAGTATCTGAAAACGCAGTAAAAATAATGATTTTCCGGTTGCCGGGATTGATGGGATGCCTTTGCTTTTCGTCAATCAGGCGCAGCAGTTCTTGCAGCTTGGCATCGTATGCAGGGGTGATATCCTGCACCATCAGGGAAAGAAGCTCCAGATTTTCAGCATCCTTTTCCAGATCATGCAGCCACGAAACATGATCCATATCCGCAAGATCAATCTTTACTTTGCGGCCGACTGTAAAAATGTCGTTGTTCTGGTCATCATCGTCCCAATCGGTTGCATCGGAAATGTCGTTCAGCTCCAGCACACGGCTGCCATTTTGATATGAACGTACCGATTGCATGGTATCTTCAATCAGTTTACTGATTCGGTCAATCGTCAGCCGGAACGCATAAACAGAACTTTCCAGCCGTTTGAGCAGGTTAATGCTCATCAGACGGCGGATTCCCTCTTCACGGCCTGCCTGCGTCAGCCCCTTTCCATGCTGACTGGGGTCGATGTATTTGGAAATCCGAGAGGACAGAATAAAGCTGGTTGGGGTGTAAATGTGCAGCGTCAGCGAATCCAGTACATTATAGATCTGCTGATAGTTGATTGCATTATCAAGACTTGTCAGGCACGGCTGCACAGAAATCGGCTTCAACCGTTCCGGGAAAGTACCAACATCAGAAATATTATAGTATTTTTTGATATGTCGGCGAGAACGTGCAATCGTCACACTGTCCAGCACCTCAAAGAAGTCGAAGTCCAATGCCGCAAGCAGCGCGTTTGTGGTACGCTCTGTGACAGGAAGCTTGCTCCATGTATTGAAAGCCTTTTGCGCCTGCCGGAAAATTTCATCAATCGGAGACGAAGTATTCAGCTTTTCATTGATTTTTCCGGCATCTCCCTCATAGGCAAGCGCAAGTTGATTTTTCAAATCCACAAAACGATTATTTACGGGCGTTGCCGAAAGCATCAGCACCTTGGTGCGCACCCCAGAACGAATCACGCGATTCATCAATTTTGTGTAGCGGTTTTCTTTCTCATCAGTAGAGGTATTACTGCCATTGCGGAAATTGTGGCTTTCGTCAATCACAACAAGGTCAAAGTTCCCCCAGTTAAGTGCAGCAAGGTCAATACCGTTAGAGGTTCCGCCGGAACGGCTCAAATCCGTATGGTACAACACATCGTAACGGAAACGGTCTTCTACCAGTGGATTGTTGACGTAGTTGCCTTTATAGATGTTCCAGTTTGCTGCCAACTTTTTGGGACAGAGTACCAAAACGGATTTGTTGCGATTTTCATAGTACTTGATTACAGCCAGTGCAGTGAACGTCTTGCCAAGGCCCACGCTGTCTGCAAGAATGCAGCCGTTATACTGTTCCAGCTTGTGGATAATGGCCAACGCTGCATCTCGCTGAAAATCATAGAGCATATTCCAGATTTTACTCTGCTTGAAGCCTGTAGCTTCATTTGGGAGATTATCTTCTGACACATCCTCCAAAAATTCACTGAAAATATTGTAGAGGGTGAAGAAATAGATAAAGTCCGGGCTGTTTTCTCGATAAGCTGTGCTGATGCTTTGCAATACAATGTCTGTAACATCCTGAAGTCGGGAAGAATCATTCCAGATTTCATCGAACAGCGACAAAAAGTAACGGCCGTTTTCAAAGGCTTCGGTTCGCTGAACAGGGTAGTATGCGTTGTTTCCGCGTTCACAACCAAGGTCAACCGTTGTAAACCCACTGATTGGCATATAGGAACTTTCACCAACCGTCATGAAACCGGGCATTTGCTCTCCACTGACGTTGGAACGAAATTTTACTTTCCGTCGCACCCAGTCGGCACATTCTTTCGCCAGTGCTTTTTGGGTGAGTTCATTCCGCAAGCGAACCTCAAATTCTGTGCCGTAAAGGCTCTTTTCACGGGTCAATTTCGGAATATAGAACTCTCGCCGCTCTTTTGGCGTGTTTTCCTGCACAAAGGTCGGTGAAGTAAAAATAAAGCGAAGTTCCGCGATTTCTTCCAACTGTTTCTTTAATTCCTGATACGCATAAATGGAAAAACAGGCCGCAGCAATGGACACGCGGCTCCCTTTCTGCATAGTATCCTGTAAATCTTCCCGAACAGTGTGGTTGATATTATCCAGAATTTTCATAGAAGAGTCCCCGCAATCGACTGACTAAAGCGAAAATTAACTTTCAACGACAAGATACAACAACTCATTTTAATGATACTCTAATCAGGTTGGAAAATCAATCGTTGCTCAGGCAGAAAAAGTTCGGCAGGCACTAAACAGATAAAAAGTTTTGAATTTGGCCTTCAAATAAGGTATAATGAATTTGCAAACGCTAAAGATTAAGAAGCGAGTAGGTGATACCATGCCTTTCCCCCTCGACCATTACATTGAAGCCTCTCATGTGGATTACAAGGAACGTCTTGAAGAGAAAAAGCCGCGCAGCTGGCTGAAATCCGTGTCGGCATTTGCCAACACCGAGGGCGGACACCTGATTTTTGGCGTAAAGAATGAGCCGCGCGAGGTCGTAGGATTGGAAAATCCGCAGGCTGTGGTAAGCAGATTGACGGAACTTATCAAAGTCCGCATTGACCCTACGCCGCGCTATCGGGTGCGGGAGGTCGAAATAGAGGGCAAGTCCTGCGTTGATCTGGAAGTACAGGACGGTCCGGCGTATCCATATTATTATGCCTTTGACGGTTCTCATACAGCCTATGTGCGGCATGGCGACCAGTCCGAAGAAGCCACTTCACGGGAACTGAACGAACTGATTTTGCAGGGCATGAACCAGACCTTTGATGCCCTGCCCAGCTCTTATCGGGTGGGTGATGTCAGTTTTACACTGCTGGCAGCTACATTTAAGAATTTGAAAAAAGAGGATTTTGACCTCGAAAAAGACTTGCCATCCGCAGGATTAGTAACAGACGATGGACAGATTACGAATGGCGGCCTGTTACTCTGCGATCAGGGCGTTCTGAAACAATCCCGTATTTTCTGCACTCGCTGGAAAGGCAACTACAAGGGCAGCATTGAAGAAGATGCTCTGGATGACAAGGAATTTCAGGGTGCAAGTCTGATTACGCTGCTGCAAAATGCGGAAGATTTTGTTCGCAACAACAGCAAAAACCCGTGGAGCATCCGTGGTATGACCCGTGAAGAACGCAGCGACTATCCGTATAAGGCCGTTCGTGAGGTGTTGGTCAATGCGCTGATTCATCGGAATTATCAGATTCTTGGTTCGGAGATTCATGTGGAAGTGTTCGATGATCGACTGGAGATCACTTCGCCGGGCGGCATGATGAATGGCCGCAGGGTGCAGGATATGGATATCCGGCACATTCCGTCTATGCGGCGCAATCAGGTGATCTCGGATGTGTTCTCACGGCTCGGCTTTATGGAGCGCCGTGGCAGCGGCATTGACCGCATCCTGAACTCTTATGTGGAAGTAGCCCAGAAGCCGACCTTCTACTCAGATTCGGATTTCTTTATCGTTACACTGCCGAATAGAAGTGTAGCGACTCCAGCACAGGTCAGTATGGAAAGTGTGGCAAGTGGTGCGGAAAGTGCGGAAACCTCTGCGGAAAGTGCGGAAACCTCTGCGGAAAGTGCGGAAACTTCTACAGTGCTCCACGGAATGAGTACGGATGCAGAAGTGAGTGAACTTTGCGAAAGGCTGAATGGCACGAGACTAACTGCAAGTACAAAAGAGCGGACGCTTGAACTTTTCAAGAGATATCGGTATCAATATCAGTTCCGCAGCATAAACGTTGCACAGCTATATGGCGTTCAGAAATCTCGTGCATCCTCTATTATCAAGAATCTTATCAAGCATGGATTGGTGACGTCACCAGAATATGGCGTATACCAATTTGTGAAGAAGTAACCTGAGGTGCACTCCGTCAAGTAGACAGAAAAAATAACATAAGATTTTTATTCGCTGTTTCCACAAGGGAACAGCGAATTTTTTGTGCAGTTAATCTTTCTTGTGTCGGCCACGGTGATCTTTTAAAGCCGCTTCTCCTTTTTCTTTGTATTTCCTGACCCATGTCATGTATAGATTTGCTGATAACCGACCTTGTACTTTTTCACTATCTCCCCGTAATTGTATCCCTTTTCAATGCACTCTCTTACAAGTGCGATTCGTTCCTCGTAGGTAGTACTTCTCCCTTTGGTCATACGGCTGCCTCCTGTATAACTCTTTAATTCCGTATGACTATTATACATCTTTATCCAGTTTCGCAACTGCCGATCTGACAAAATTCCATATTTTTTGCAGACCGCATCTAGTGTTTTCTGCCCCTTTAGATATTCTCCTACTGCTTGATATTTTAATTCGGATGAGTAGTGATGGTTTTTTCTTGACATGAAAATACCCCCAGAGTATTCAGAGTTTTTGTTTTTACTCT
>CAKSYT010000010.1 GCA_934524985.1 uncultured Faecalibacterium sp.
TGCGGGGTGGGTGGAGTCCAGAGGTAGGGAGGGGGGACTCGGAACACCCCTCCCTGCCTCTGGCCCAGCGGAGCGTCTTTGCACCCTGCTGGCAGGCAGAAAGCTTTCTCGCCGCGCCGCGCTTTCGCAGAAAGCGGCGCTGCATCTGCCGCTTCCCTCTACGACCCCTCCCGTGAAAATGGGGTTCAGGAAAGTCCGCAGACTTTCCTGAACCCCGAAATTTAAAATAGTTTTTCCGCTGATTATGCCCAGAGCAACGCGGAGGGCATTTAAAATCGTTTTTCGACGCTCTGTCAGGAAAGCACGGCGCTTTCCTCCACCTTGTCCAGAACAGCCAGCTGCAAAGCGTTCAGCATACTGCGCTGTGCGCCGTAGGTGTCGGCGTAGGAACTGTTGGCGCTGTCGATCTGCTCCTGCGTGGGGGCGATGTCCAGCTGCTCCGCAATGGCCTGAAAGACCAGATCCTGCTTGGCCAGATGCTCAAAGTAGGCGTCGGAATCTGCCAGCATCGCGTTGGCGTCGGCGTAGCCCTTAGCCTGTGCGTAGGCGTCCAGCTCCATGCCGTACTTGGTGGCAAGCTGAGAGTGGTAGTTCAGGAACATACGGATGTAGTAGCTGGTGATCTGGGTGGGGATCTCCTTGAAGGTGGCGTTATTGAGCAGATAATCCATCACGGCGTTGTCCAGATTGTTGGCGTACAGGGCGCTGTCAAAGTACTGGCGCAGGGCGTCTGCGGTGTGCAGGTCGTCGCTGGCGGCAAAATTCGTCTCTACCCACTCATCGGTCAGGGTGGGAACAACGCTCTGGGTGATGGCGTTCAGGGTCACGCTGAACACGGCTTCCTTGCCGCTGAGGGTGATAGTGTTGCCCTCGGCATCGGTGGAGTCGCCGTAGCCCTCCGGGAAGGTGACGGTCACGTCAAAGACATCGCCGATGCTGTGGCCGATGATCTGATCCTCGAAGCCGTCAATGAAGGTGTGGCTGCCCAGCGTCAGGTCGTAGCCGGTGGCGGTGCCGCCGGTAAATACCACGCCGTCCACCGCGCCGGAGTAGTCGATGTTCACGGTGTCGCCGCTCTGGGCTGCCCGGTCGGTGATGTTCTGGGTGGTGGCGTACTGGTTCAGCAGCGTGTCGATCTGGGTCTGGATCTCGGCTTCGGTGGGCTCGATGTCGGCCTTGGAAAGCGGCAGCGCGGATACATCATCCGGCAGCGTCACATAGTCCAGTGCGCGGATGCCGGTCCAGTGGCCGTTGTCGTCCAGCCCCTCGGAGTAATCGAAGTTGGCGTAGTCGAAATCCGACACCTTGCCGTAGACGGACACGCTTGCGCCGGATGCGGCAGAGGATGCCGTGGTGCTGCCCTGCTTTTTGGTCAGCATAAAGCAGGCTAAAACCACGCACAGCACAGCGGCTGCTGCGCACAGCACACACAACAGGGTCTTGGTATTGCGTTTCAAAAGAGATACCTCCTAAAAATAGCAGACCGTTTTCACGGAGAATGCAAATATCATACCATCCTATTATAACGGAAAAATGCGAAAAGAAAAGATTTTTGCGAAAATTCCACAAATACCGCCCGGCACAGGTATCACTTTTGCCCGCTTTGGGGCGGGAAATGCCGCAAAACCGGTGGAAATACCCGGGCGGTTCTGTTACAATAAAACTGTATGAGCCTTTCCCTGCGGGGGAAAGCCTTTTGCTGAAATTGGAGGATAAAACCATGGATTACAATAAAGCAGCTCTGGAAATGCACGAGACCCACAAGGGAAAGGTGGGCATCGTGAGCAAGGTGGAGGTCGCCACCCGCGACGACCTGTCCACCGCCTACACCCCCGGTGTGGCCGAGCCCTGCCGCAAGATCAAGGAAAACCCGGAGGATGTGTATAAGTACACCTTCAAGGGCAACATGGTGGCCGTTGTCTCCAACGGCACTGCCGTGCTGGGTCTGGGCGATATCGGCCCGGAGGCCGGTCTGCCGGTCATGGAGGGCAAGGCCGTGCTGTTCAAGGAGTTCGGCGGCGTGGACGCCTTCCCCATCTGCATCGACGCCCACGACGCTGCCAGCGTCATCGCCGCCTGCAAGGCCATTGCGCCTACCTTTGGCGGCATCAATCTGGAGGATATCAAGAGCCCGGAGTGCTTCGAGATCGAGGAGACCCTGGAGCGGGAACTGGACATCCCCGTGTTCCACGATGACCAGCACGGCACCGCCATCGTGGTCACCGCTGCCCTCATCAACGCCCTGCGCGTGGTGAATAAAAAGATGGAGGACGTGCACATCGTCCTGAACGGCCCCGGCGCTGCCGGTACCGCCATCATCAAGATGCTGATGACCGCCGGTGCCAAGGACATCGTGGCGGTGGATCAGTTCGGCACCCTGTACAAGGGCTGCAACAGCGCCGAAGCCCACAAGAACTGGCTGGGCGAGGTGACCAACCCCCGCCAGATCAAGGGCGGCCTGAAGGAGGCACTGGAGGGCGCAGACGTGTTCATCGGCGTGTCCCGCCCCGGCATCCTGACCACCGAGCTGTGCAAGACCATGAACAAGGATGCCATCGTCTTTGCCATGGCCAACCCCACCCCGGAGATCATGCCGGACGAAGCCAAGGCGGGCGGCGTGCGCGTGATGGCTACCGGCCGCAGCGACTTCCCCAATCAGGTCAACAACGTGCTGTGCTTCCCGGGCCTGTTCAAGGGCGCACTGAGCGTCCGTGCCCGGGATATCAACAATGAGATGAAGCTGGCTGCTGCCTACGCCATTGCAGACCTCATCACCGATGCCGACCGCAGCGAGGAGAACATCATCCCCGGCGCGTTCGACCCCCGTGTGGCCGAAGCTGTGGCAAATGCCGTGGCAAAGGCTGCCCGCGAGACCGGCGTGGCACGGCTGTAAGCGGAGGACACAGGCATGAGAACGATCTCCGCACAGAGCATTACGGATACGGTGGCGCGGCTCTGCATCAAGGCCAACACCCAGCTGCCGCAGGACGTGCAGGCCGCGCTGGAAAAGGCCCGGGCAGAAGAGCCGTGGCCGCTGGCTAAAAATACGTTAGACCTGCTGTGGTCGAACCTTGGCGCTGCAAAGGAGAAAGACCTGCCCATCTGTCAGGACACCGGCATGGCCTGTGTGTTCGTGGAGCTGGGCACCGATGTGCACATTGACGGCAGCTTTGAAGCCGCCATCCACGAGGGCGTGCGCCGGGGCTACACGGATGGCTATCTGCGCAAGAGCATCGTGGCCGACCCGCTGCGCCGGGGCAACACCGGCGATAACACCCCGGCGGCCATCACGGTGCATCTGGTGGACGGCGAGGGCTGCCGCATCACAGTGGCACCCAAGGGCTTCGGCAGCGAGAACATGAGCCGCATCCAGATGCTCAAACCCGCCGACGGCGTGGAGGGCTTTAAAAAGTTCGTGGTGGATACCGTGCGTCTGGCGGGTTCCAACCCCTGCCCGCCCATCGTGCTGGGCATCGGCGTGGGCGGCAGCTTTGACAAGGTGGCGTATCTGGCCAAAAAGGCGCTGCTGCGCCCGCTGGATATCCCCAACCCCGACCCCTACTACGCCCAGCTGGAGCAGGAACTGCTTGCCGCCATCAATGCACTGGGCATCGGCCCGCAGGGCTTTGGCGGCAAGACCACCTGCCTTGGCCTTGCCATTGAGCAGATGCCCACCCATGTGGCGGGTCTGCCGGTGGCTGTGAACGTTTCCTGTCATGTGACCCGCCGCGCCAGCGCGGAGCTGTAAGGAGGGGAGAAGAATGGAATACAGACTGACGACCCCCTGCACCGCGCAGGATCTTGCCCCGCTGAAAGCGGGGGATACCGTGCTGCTTTCCGGTGTGGTGTACACCGCCCGGGATCAGGCACACAAGCGGATGATGGAAGCGCTGGACAAGGGCGAGACTTTGCCTTTTTCCCTTGAGGGCAGCGCCATCTATTATGTAGGCCCCACCCCGGAGCGCCCGGGCGAGGTCATCGGCTCGGCAGGGCCTACCACCAGCGGACGCATGGACGCCATGAGCCCCCGGCTGCTGGACCTTGGCAACAAGATCATGATCGGCAAGGGCAAGCGGGATGCCGCCGTCAAAGACGCTGTGGTGCGCAACGGCGCGGTGTATCTGGCTGCGCTGGGCGGTGCCGGTGCACTGATGGCAAAAAGCGTGCAGACGCTGGAGGTGATCGCATGGCCGGACTTGGGCTGTGAGGCGGTGCGCCGCCTGACCGTGCAGGATATGCCCCTGACCGTGGTGCTGGACGCCCACGGCGGCGACCTGTACGAGGAAGGCCCCGCCGCCTATCTGGCTGCGCTGTAAATTGCACCCTTTGCACAAAACAGGGGCGGTGCAAAACCGGCAAAACAGCAGTTCTGTGCAGAAAAATATGGTTAGTTTAACCGAACTTGCTGCGAATTACTTGCATCAACCGCAAAAGTGTGATATCCTTTAACATACGACAGAGGGTACACATACCCTGTCGGAAAAATCCCCCCAGAGGGAATAAGGCAGGAGGCCGGACAAACCATGCAGATCCACCAGTCCGCGGAAGATTATCTTGAAACGATCCTGATGCTGAGCCAGCGTATGGGCAAAGTGCGCTCCATTGACGTTGTCAATGAGCTGGGCTTTACCAAAGCCAGCGTGAGCATCGCCATGAAAAAGCTGCGGGAGAACGGCTATATCGCGGTGGACGGCGAAGGCAACCTGACCCTGCTGGAGCCCGGGTTGGAGATCGCCCAGCGCATTTACAGCCGCCATCAGCTGCTGACCCACTTCTTTGTGCAGCTGGGCGTGGACGAGCAGACCGCCGCCGAGGACGCCTGCAAGGCAGAGCACATCCTCAGCGAGCAGACGCTGGAAAAGATCCGCGAAAGCGCCCTGCGCAACGATGCCACCCATCCGCAGGCAAAGTAATTTGATCTCAAGAGACACCGGAACGCCGAAAGACGTTCCGGTGTTTTTGCGTTTTATAGCAAAGAAGTTCGTGCCGCAAATGCCGTTTCCCGTTACGACCTCTCTCGTGAAAATGGGATAACGGAGCGTCCGCAGACGCTCTGTTATCCCGAAATTAAAAATGATCCTTCCGCTGAATATGGCCAGAGTGCAACGACGACGACCGCCGCCAGTGGCGGAAACAGGGAGGAGTTGTTGGGGCAGCGGCCAGCAAGGCGCGAGTGCCACTTATGGCACGACGCGGATGCTGGGTGCCGCAACCCGATAACGGAGGCCATTTTAAATTGTTTTACGCGCTCTTTTTGTATGAAATTTTCGGTTTTCGTTGCATATTTGTTATGGATTTGATACAATAAGGCTGTGCGAAAAAGGAACGTGGGAAGAACGGAAAGGGTCGGGACGGCACAAAGCCGCCCAAAGAAAAAGGAGAGCGTTGCGGTATGGATGCGATTGCCCATACTCAGGTCAGTGCGGTCTGTCTGGTCACGCTGGCGGTCTTGCTGCGGGCGCAGCAGAAAATGCGGGATAAAAGCCTGCCCGGGCGGCTGTTCACGGCGCTGCTGTGGTCTGCCGGGGCGCTGACGCTCGTAGATCATGGCAGCACGCTGGCGCAGCTGGGTGCGTGGCAGGATCTGGGCATCCCCCTGTCCTACCAGCTGAACGCCGGGGGCAGTATTTTGTTTTATCTGCTGGCGGCGTGGTGCTGCCTGCTGGTGCTTTTGTATGTGGAGGCAGAGCTGGGGCATACATGGATGGAGGATGGCCGCAGGCTGGCGCTTAGTGTCGTGCCGCAGGCGCTGCTTTTGCTGGCGCTGCTGACGGCGCGGGACGAAAACGGCTTCTGCTATCTGGACGCAGAGGGGCTGCGGGGCAGCACCCTGTTCTGGGGAGCGAAGCTGGTGGGGCTTGCCTATCTGGCAGCGGCCTTTCTCCGCTGCAGCTGGACGCTGAGCCACTGGAAGCAGGAAACACCCAAAGAGGAACTGAAGACCCTGCTGCTGCTTGCGCTTATGCCGGCTGCAGGCTTTCTGCTGCAAGGCTGGCTGCCCGGGCGCGGGCTGCTGTGCTGCGGCATTACGCTGGGGCTGGTGTGCGTGTATGTGCTGGTGCTGCAGACCAAGTTCACGGTGGACACCCTGACCGGCGTCAGCAACCGCATCGTGGCGCTGCGGTATCTGGAAAGCGAACTGCCCTACTACCGCCGCCATCCCAACCGCTCGCTGCATTTCCTCATGATGGACATGGATCACTTCAAGCACATCAACGATGAATACGGCCACTTGGAGGGCGATGCCGCACTGGTGCTGCTGGCGGGCATTCTGAAAAAGGTGTGCGCCAACTATAACGGCGTGCTGGCGCGCTACGGCGGCGATGAATTCTGCATCGCCTGCGGCTGCAACAGCGTGGAGGTGCGCACCCTGATCGCCTCCATCCAGCGGGAGCTGGATGCCGCCAACGCCGCCTCCGGCAAGCCCTACCAGATCGAGATCAGCATCGGCTGCGCCCGCCTTGAGCCGGACATTGCCACCGTGCACGACCTGATCGATAAGGCCGATCAGGAGATGTACCACCTCAAGACCCGCAAACGCGGAATTTCCTGAAACAAAGAAAGCACCTGCAACCCTTCCCGTGAAAAAAGCAATGCCGGAGCGTCCGCAGACGCTCCGGTATTGCTCTATATAAAAATATATTTCCCTTCTGCCCTTGCATCCCGGGGTGGAACGCGGTATTCTTATAGAATAGACCGGAACCGCGACAGCACAGGGGAGGGAGACCACATGGACGCACAGGAGATCCGCGCATTGCTGGGCAAAAGCATCTTTGAGCGGGCACAGAAGTACCGCAAGCGCATCCTGCAAAGCAGCTGCACCACCAACGAGGACGGGGTGCGGCACCTGACAGCGCTGGTGCAGGGCAGCGGGCCGGACTGCTACTATACGCAGGTCTGGCTGCGGGAAAACGGCAGCTTTGTCAGCGCCTCCTGCGACTGCCCTTATAATCAAAACGGCGACGGCACCTACTGTAAGCATATCGGCGCACTACTATTGCAGGACGCGGAAAAGAACCCACCTGCCCCGTCTGCCCCGGAAAAAAAGCCGGAGAGCATCCCCGGGGTGCAGCGGGGCGTGGCAGGCTTGAGCACCGAACCCCGCAAGGACAGTTACAGCGCCGGGCTGGATATGCTGTTCGGCCGCAAGTGGCGGGGCGAGGAGCCGGAGACCGATTACGCCGCCCAGCTGCTGCTGAAGCGCTACCAGCGGGAGGATGCCCAGCAGCAGCCCCAGCCCGCTTTGCAGCGCACCGGCTTTGCCCTGCTGGAGCCGGAGCTTACGGTGCACAATGACCGTGTCTGGCTGCGGCTGCGGGTCTCGGACGGCATCGGCGGGCGGCAGTATCTGATAAAAAGCATCCCGCAGTTTCTGGATGCAATCGAGCGGGGCGAAAGCGTCAGCTATGGCAAATCGCTGGCTTTCGTGCACCGGTGGGACGCCTTTGCCCCGGACGCACAGCAATTGCTGCGGCTGCTGCGCCGTCAGGTGAGCGCCCGGCAGGAGATCGAAGCGGAGGGCCCGAACCGCTCTGCGTGGGAAAAAGGCCCGGCGGGCGGTCTGCCGCTGACCGGGGAAGGCTTAGATACCCTTGTGGAGCTTTACGCCGCCGAGGGCGTTGTGGGCGGCTATACCCTTAAAGAGGGTCTGCCGGTCGTCAGCTTAAAGGTGGAGCGCCGCAAAGGCGGCGTGCAGCTGAGCTGTACCCCGGCGCTCAGCGGGGTGCAGGGGCTGGACTATGCTTATCTGCTGGGCGAAACCACCCTCTGGCGGATGCAGCGGGAGGAATGCCGCCGGGTGCTGCCGGTGCTGGATACCTTTGGCGGGCGCAGCTTGTTCTTTACCAGCGCGGACGCCGCCGCTTTTTGCAGCTATGTGCTGCCGGAACTGGGCAACCGGGTCAACATCGTGGACCCCGACCGGCTGCTGCTGAACCAGATCCCACTGGAGCCGGTGGTGCAGTTTTATCTGGATGCCGACCGGGGGCTTACCGTCACGGCGTACCCGGTCTTTCTGTATGGGGAGGACCGGGTAGCCCCCGGCGAGCCGGTGCCGCCGGATCTTTTGCGGGATGCCCGCACCGAGAACCGGGCAAAGCGGCTGCTGGAAACCTATCTGGAACCCGAGCCCGGCAAGCCCGGACATTACAGCCTTTCCGGGGAGGAGGCGCTTTTCCAGCTGTTGGAAGAGGGCATTCCCGCCCTGCTGGCCATGGGCGAGGTGTACCAGACCGATGCCTTCCGCAACTTACAAGCCGCCCCGCCTAAAATTTCGGTAGGGGTGTCGGTGCACGGCAGCGTGCTGGACTTGGAAGTAGACACCGGCGCGTTCCCGGTGGAGGAGCTGCGGGAGCTTTTGCAGTCCCTGCACCAGAAAAAGCGCTACCACCGCCTGCGGGATGGCAGTCTGCTGCGGCTGGACGACAGTCTGGAAGGGTTGGACGAATTGAACGACACGCTGGAACTTTCCGGCGCAAAGCTGAAGGACGGCCACGCCGCTCTGCCGCTCTACCGCGCGCCCACGCTGGACTGGGCGCTTTCGGGGCAGAACGGCCTGCGGTTCGACCGGGACGATGCCTTCCGGCGCATCAGCCGCAGCTTCCATGCCGTGCGGGACAGCGAATATACCCCGCCGCTCTCCCTGCAAAAGACCCTGCGCAAATACCAGCGGGACGGCTACCGCTGGCTGCGCACACTGGACGGCTACGGCATGGGCGGTATTCTGGCGGATGATATGGGTCTGGGCAAGACCGTGCAGGTGCTCAGCTACCTGTTGGCCATGAAGGAGGGCGGGCAGCAGCTGCCCAGTCTCATCGTCTGCCCGGCGTCGCTGGTGCTGAACTGGCAGGAGGAATGCCAGAAGTTCACCCCGCAGCTGCAAAGCGTTGCCATGGACGGCGATGCCGCCCACCGCGCCGCACTGGTCGATGGGTGGGCGCAGGCGGATCTCGTCATCACCAGCTACGACCTGCTGCGCCGGGACGAAAAGCTGTATGCCGGGCAAAGCTTCTACGCCTGCATTCTGGACGAAGCGCAGGCCATCAAGAACCACACTACCCAGAAATACAAGGCGGTGTGCCGGGTGAACAGCCGGGTGCGCTTTGCCCTGACCGGTACCCCGGTGGAGAACCGCTTGGGCGAGCTGTGGAGCATCTTCTCCTTTTTGATGCCCGGGTATCTGCCCCCTTACAAGACTTTCTGCGCCCGGTTTGAAAAGCCCATCGTGCAGGACGAGGACGCCAACGCTGTGCGGCGGCTGAACCAGTTCACCGGGCCCTTCATCCTGCGGCGCATGAAGTCCGAGGTGCTGCGGGAGCTGCCGCCCAAAACCGAGAATCTGCGCCGCGTTGAGCTGGAAACAGAGCAGCGCAAGCTGTATCTGGCGGCGGTGGTGGACGCCCGCGAAAAGCTGCGGGCGGCAAAGCCGGAGGACAAGATGACCGTATTTGCCGTGCTGATGCGGCTGCGGGAGATCTGCTGCGACCCGCGCCTTGTGGCAGACAACTGGACCGGCAGCAGCGCCAAGCTGGAGGCCTGTCTGGAGCTTGTCACCGAGGCGGTGGCGGGCGGGCACCGCATTCTGCTGTTCAGTCAGTTCACCTCCATGCTGGAGCTGCTGGCAAAGCGGCTGGACGAAGCCGGGGTGAGCCACTTTACCCTGCAAGGCTCTACCCCGAAGCCGGTGCGTGCCGAGCAGGTGCGCCGGTTCAATCAGGGCGAGGCAGACGTCTTTCTCATCTCGCTGCGGGCGGGCGGCACGGGCCTCAACCTGACCGCCGCCGATATCGTTATCCACTACGACCCGTGGTGGAACCTTGCCGCGCAGAATCAGGCCACCGACCGCGCTTACCGCATCGGTCAGCGCAACCCGGTGCAGGTGTACCGGCTGATCGCGCAGGACACTATTGAGGAAAAGATCGTGGAGCTGCAACAGGCCAAGCAGTCGCTGGCCGACACCGTTACCGGCGGGGCAGACGGCGCGATTTTGTCCATGAACCCCGAACAGCTGCTGCAGCTGCTGGGAGAAGAAGCATAAAGGAGTGTATTCATCATGAAGGTTTGGGATCTGCATTGCGATACCCTGCTCGAACTGCGCCGCGCCGAAAAGGCGGGCGCACCCAAAAGCTTTTTGCACAACGACCTGCATATCGACCTTGAAAAATTGCAGCAGGGGGATTATCTGCTGCAATGCTTTGCGGCCTATGTGGATCTGGCTGACCCCGCCCCCGGGGCTGACCCGCTGGTGAGCGTGTTGGAGGAGATCGATATCTTCAAGCGGCTCATGGCGGCTTACCCGGAAAAGATCGCCCCGGTGTACACCGCCGCCGACCTTGAGCGCAACCGCGCCGAGGGCAAGCTCAGCGCCATGCTGACGGTGGAGGAGGGCGGCTGCTGCAAGGGCAGTCTGGGCGTGCTGCGGCGGCTGCAGGAGCTGGGCGTGCGCATGATGACCCTGACATGGAACTACCCCAACGAGCTGGCAGCCCCCAACGCAAACCCCGGCGGGCCGCTGGTACCGAACACCGAGACCGGCCTGACCGAGCGGGGCTTCGCCTTTTTGGAGGAGATGGAAAAGCTGCACATCACCGCAGACGTGAGCCACCTTTCGGATAAGGGCTTCTGGGACATCGCAAACCACAGCACCCGCCCCTTTGCGGCAAGCCACTCCAACTGCCGTGCCCTGTCGCCCCACAACCGCAACCTGACCGATGAGATGATCCGCGCACTGGCAGAAAAAGGCGGCATTGCGGGTCTGAACTACTGTGCTTCCTTTGTGGACGCAGACTCGGCACACCCGAAGCTTTGCCGCAGCACGGTGGAGCGGCTGGCAAAACACGCCGCACACTTCAAGCAGGTGGGCGGCATTGAGGTCATCAGCCTTGGCAGCGACTTTGACGGCATCGGCGGTCAGCACGAGCTGGAAACGGCGGCAGATATGCCGCTGCTGGCCGAGGCACTGCGCCGCGAGGGCTTTACCGAGGACGAGGTGGAGGCCATTTTCTGGCGCAACGCATACCGCTTCTTTAAAAACAACCTGTAATAATAACCGAAAAAATTGCAAATTATGCCCGGAGATGCCCTGCTGTGTGCGGGTATCCCGGGCTGTGTATTGCCCTGCGAGGGGAGGCTTTATATGGTCTGAGGCGCGCGTCCCCTGAAAAGAACAAACGACTTGGAAAGATAAGAGGAATTATAACAATGGGTATCACGATCTCGCCGTGGATGATGGCGTTTCTCATTCTGATGACCGGCTTTGCAGGCTTTGTGGATTCGGCAGCCGGCGGCGGCGGACTAATTAGCCTGCCTGCCTATCTGTTCGCAGGGCTGCCGCCCCACTACACCTATGCCACCAACAAGTTCAGCGCCGCCTGCGGCACCACCTTTGCCACGGCAAACTTTTTCAAAAGCGGTGCCATAAACGTGAAAGTGGGCGTTCTTGCAGCCATCGGCAGCTTTGCGGGCAGTGCGCTGGGCGCGCACATCGTGCTGCTGCTCAGTGACGAGATGCTGCGCACCATGATGTTCATCATTCTGCCGGTGGCGGCGGTCATCATTCTGTGGCAGCGCAACCTGCCGGACGAGAACCGGGACGACGGCACGCTGGACCTGAAAAAGATCTTACTGGCGCTGGCCATCGGCTTTGGCATCGGCCTGTACGATGGCATCGTGGGCCCGGGCACAGGCACCTTTGCCATCATTGCCTTTACCACCCTGATGGGCTTTGATCTGCGCACCGCCAACGGCAACGGCAAGGTGCTCAATCTGGCCAGCAACTACGCCAGCCTGTTCACCTACCTGATGAACGGTCTGGTGGTGTTCCACGTCGGCATTCCCTGCGCCATCGGCAACATTCTGGGCAACCTGCTGGGCTCCCACTTTGCCCTGAAAAAGGGCGCCCGCTTCATCCGCCCCATGATGCTGGTGGTGCTGGTTCTGCTGCTGGGCAAGCTCATCTCGGACGCGGTGCTGTAAGAGACAAACTGAACTCCCCCAGTCGCCTACGGCGACAGCCCCCTCGGAGATGGGGCCTTTGGCATAACGGTACAGTTTCCGGCTAAAGTGCAAAGTTTGCGGGCGCGCCAGAGGCTCCCTCCCAGAGGGAGCTGTCAAAACCGTCAGGTTTTGACTGAGGGAGTTTGCACCCCCCACAAAAAACAAAGTCGGGCAGCCCGCGGGCTGTCCGACTTGTTTTAGCTTTCAATAGGTTTTATTCCAGCACCAGCTCTTTATCAAAGAACGCGATGCCGAACGCACCGGGGCCGGTGTGGGTGCCGATGACGCAGCCGATCTGGCGCACCAGCGGTGCGTCCAGATGCAGATTGTCCTGCAAATAGGTCAGCAGCGGCTGCAGCTCCCGGGGGTTGGCGGTATAGCCCAGCAGCGGGGTGTAGCCCGGGTGGATGCCGCCCATCTCGTCGATCTTTTTGAACAGCGCCACATACACGCCGGGCAGACCGCGTGCCTTACCGGCCAACGCTACCTTGCCCTCCAGAACGGCGAGGATGGGCTTAATGCCCAGCATACCGCCCGCCACAGCGGCGGCGGTGGACAGTCTGCCGCCCTTGCGCAGGTACTTCAGATCGTCCACGGCAGCCACCAGATGCAGGTGCTGCTTGGCCTTTTCCAGATCGGCAGCGATCTGGGTGATCGTTTTGCCGGCGTCCCGCAGCTGCACAGCCAGCCGCACCAGCATAGACTGCCCCAGACAGACGTTCTCGGTGTTCACGAACACCACATTGTCCACGTTGGCAAGGTCGGCGGCAAGCTTTGCACACTGACCGGTGCCGGACAGCGCATCGGACAAAAAGAGGGCCAGCACTTCGTCCCCGGCGGCAGCGGCGTCCAGATACAGCCGCTCGAACTGCTCCGGGCTGGGCTGGCTGGTGGTGGGCAGCTTGCGGCAGGCTGCCAGATGGGTATAGTATTCGCTGGGGGTCATGTCGATGCCGTCCCGCAGGACGGTGCCGTCCTCCAGCGTCACGTTCAGGGGGATCACGGTCACGCCCAGCTGCTGCGCCTCGGCGGGCAGGATGTCGCACGCGGAATCGGTGAGGATACGGATCATAATAATACCTCCGGTCTACCGGTAAAATACAGTATACGCAACGTTTTTATTAAAAAGGTTGGAAATTATTATACCACCATTTAGGGCGATATGTCAATAATTTGCATAAATTTGCCGCGACAGAACGCTGAAACCTTGCGCACCCGGCGGCAGATATGGTACTATAACCGGGAACGAACCATAGCAGGAGGAGACCGACCATGCACAAGCTGACCCCCCGCACCGCCGCACTGCTTTCGGCCTTTGGCTGGGCGGTGGGGTATCTGCTGGCGAGTAAGGTGCTGGCGGTGCTGCTGCCTATGCCGCCCGGCGGCGCAGCGCGGCTTTTCCGGGTCTGCCTGCTGGCTCCGCTGGCAGAGGAAGGGGTGTTCCGGGGCGCGGTGCAGCGCCGGGCGCAGCCGCTGGGCAGGGGACAGGCCATTCTTTTGCAGGCGGTACTGTTTGCCCTGCAGCACGGCAGCGCCGCCGCCATGGCCTATGCGCTGGTGTGCGGGCTGGGGCTGGGGTGGCTTGCCGACCGCACTGGGCATCTCTGGCCGGGAATGCTGCTGCACAGCGCAAACAACCTGCTGGTGCTGGCGATGGGATGAGAGGATGGGATACATGACTGATTTTGAACTGATGGGCCTTGCGCTGGAAGAAGCCGCCAAAGCCGCCGCCTTGGGCGAGGTGCCGGTGGGCGCGGTGGTGGCGCGGCACGGCGAGGTGGTAGCCACGGCGCACAACACCCGGGAGACCGAGAAAAACGCCTTGCACCACGCAGAGCTGCTGGCCATTGATGCCGCCTGCAAGGCGCTGGGTGGCTGGCGGCTGTGGGAGTGCGAGCTGTTCGTTACCTTAGAGCCCTGCCCCATGTGCGCAGGCGGCATCATCAACAGCCGTCTGCGCCGGGTGGTGTACGGCGCTGCCGACACCAAGGCCGGGTGCTGCGGCTCAGTGACCGACCTGTTTGCGCTGCCCTTCAACCACCATCCGGTGGTGGAAAAGGGGCTGCGGGAGGCCGAGGCGCAGCAGCTTTTGCAGGCGTTTTTTGTTTCCCTGCGGGAAAAGCGGGCGGGCAGACCCCGCTGGAAGCCCCCGGTGTCCGAAAACAGGGGAAAATAAGGAAAAATAGTGGGAACTGCGTAAAAAATTGCAGTTCCCACTTTCTTTTTGAACTGGATTGTGGTATATTATTCAATGGAATCTTGTCGAAACCCATCATAAGCACAGGCAGGCACGCCAAAGCACCGGACCTTTGCCGGACATACGAACGGAACGCTGCACTGTCTGGGGATGGGAACAGGGTTTTTCCGGCTGGGCGCACTTACGCCAAGCCGAGAATACCGAACAGGAGGGATACACTCTTGTACGAGGACGAGTTTGAACTGACCTTTCAGGTGCCGGAGGAAGAGAGCGCACCGGAGCCCCTTGCCGCACCGGCTGCAAAACCGGCAGCGCCGGTGGAACCGGTCGTGGACGAGCCCACCCGCATCATGACGCTGGAAAAACCGGCAGCGCCTGCGGTGGACGAACCCACCCGGGTGATCACGCTGGAAAAGCCCGCAGAGCCGCAGCCGCCTGCGGTGGAGCCGCCCGAAGCGCCTGCGCCGCAGCCTGTAAAAGAACAGCCTGCCCCTGCCGCACCCGCTGCGGTGCGCCGGGTGCTGATCTCCGGCGGCGACCGGGGCATCGGTGCTGCCGCTGCCCGCGCCTTTGCGGCAGCAGGGTATCAGGTGGCGGTGCTCTACCACCAGAACGCCGCCGCAGCCGCTGCGCTGGAGCAGCAGCTGCCCGGGTGCATCGCCATCCAGTGCGATGTAGCCAGCCGCGCCAGCTGTGAGCTGGCATTCCACGCAGTGGAGCAGGCCATGGGCAGGGTGGATGTGCTGGTGTGCAACGCCGGCATCGCGCAGCAGAAGCTGTTTACCGACATCACCCCGGAGGAGTGGCAGCGGATGCTGGACGTGAACCTGAGCGGCGCGTTCCACCTGTGCCAGCTGGCGCTGCCCGGCATGATCCGCCGCAAGCAGGGCCGCATCCTGACCGTGAGCAGTATGTGGGGCCAGACCGGCGGCAGCTGCGAGGTGCACTATTCCGCCGCGAAAGCCGGGCTCATCGGCCTGACCAAGGCACTGGCGAAGGAAGAAGGCCCCAGCGGCATCACGGTGAACTGCGTAGCGCCGGGGGTCATTGAGACCGACATGATGGCGGCCTTTACCGCCGAGGACAAGGCGGCGCTGGCCGAGGAGACCCCCGTGGGGCGGCTGGGCACCCCGGAAGAAGTTGCAAAGCTGCTGGTCTTTCTGGCCGGCGAGGATGCCGGATACATCACCGGACAGGTGTTCGGGGTGAACGGCGGTCTTGTGATCTGATGCACAGGGCAATATTACAGAATTTTCCCCGGAGTGGGAAGGAGAGAAAAAATGGGCATGACTTTGAAGGAACTGTTGACTAAGGGCGAGGGCACCCTCTCTGCACAGGAGGCCAAGGCGCTGGCGGCACAATGCCGCATGGATGTAGACACCCTCTACACCCTGCTGGAAGAGCGCGGCATCAAGATCCTGGAGGAAGAGAACGAGCCGAGTCTGGACGTGGACAGCATCATTGCTGAGGTGGAGAACGCCGAGAACAACAACGATGACATGGGCCTTGCCGATGAGAACGAAGAGGATGCCGAGGAGAACCCGGCAGACCTGAAGGCTGCCATGGACGAGTTGCTGGACGACCCGGTGAAGAACTACCTCAAGCAGATCGGTCAGATCCCGCTGCTGAGCGCCGAGCAGGAGGTGGAGCTGAGCCGCCGCATCCATGCCGGTGCCGAGGCTGCACACATTTTGCAGGCAGACCGCCAGAAGTACGGTGCGCCGGAGTACATCAAGAAGAACAGCGCCCGCTTCTCTTTTGAAGAGGACGAGAATAGCCGCAGCTACACCGAGGATCTGGACGAGGACGGCGAAAAGTCCGCCGAGGATGCCGAGGAAAAGGCAGACGAGGAAAAGGCCATGGAGGCTGTGGAGAACGGTCCCCTGAGCGAGGAACGCCGTCAGGAGCTGCTCAAGACCCGCCGCGACGGCCTGAACGCCCGCCGCAGCCTGAGCGAAGCAAACCTGCGTCTGGTGGTGTCCATTGCCAAGAAGCATGTCGGCCATAATCTGGCCTTCCTTGACCTCATTCAGGAGGGCAACATCGGCCTGATCAAGGCTGCCGAGAAGTTCGACTGCGACCGCGGCTTCCGCTTCTCCACCTACGCTACCTGGTGGATCCGTCAGGCCATCACCCGTGCCATCGCGGATCAGGCCCGTACCATCCGCATCCCGGTGCACATGGTGGAGACCATCAACCGGATGCGTCAGGCCACCAACCAGCTGGTGTACCAGAATGGTCACGAGCCTACCCCGGAAGAGCTGGCAAAGGCCATGGACATGAGCGTGGAGCGCGTGCGCGAGATCCAGCGCATGGCACAGGAGCCGGCCAGCTTGGAAAGCCCCGTGGGTGAGGAAGAGGATTCCTCTCTGGGCGATTTCGTCGCTGACGAAAACGCCGAAGCTCCCGGCAAGGCAGCCGACCGCGCCATGGTGGCACAGCAGATCAACTTGGCGCTCAAGAGCCTGACCCCCCGCGAGGAAAAGGTCATCCGGCTGCGCTTTGGTCTGGACGATGGCCGTCCCCGCACGCTGGAAGAGGTCGGCCGCGACTTCGGCGTCACCCGCGAGCGTGTGCGCCAGATCGAGGCCAAGGCCATCCGCAAGCTGCACAGCCGCAAGTGCCTGACCCTGCTCAACGGTCTGATCGAGTAATATGAATTTTGGGATAGCAGAACCCCCGCGTGGGGTCTGCTATCCCTTTTTTCATGTGGTATAGAGGAGAAGTTGCAATTGCCGTTTCCCTCTACGACCCTCCCGTGAAAAAGGGGTTCTGAAAAGCCCGCGTTTGCGCAGCAATAAAAGCCCCAGTGGGGCTTTTAAGCGGCAGAGCGGTCTGCGTAAGCAGATGGAGGGGCTTTGCCCCGACAAGCTCCGCAGGCTTTTCAGAACCCCAAATTAAAAAATCTTTTTTCCGCTGAATATGCGCAGAGCACAGCGGAGCGCATTCCAAATCGTTTTTCAGTACGAGCTCAGCCCAAGGCTGACATCCAGTGCCTGATCCACCCGCTTCTGGTCGGCGGCGGTGATCTGCCCGGCGCGCTCCCGCAGGCGGTGCTTATCCAGCGTGCGGATCTGTTCCAGCAGCACTACGCTGTCCTTGGCAAGACCGGTGTCTGCCGCCCGGATGTTGATGTGGGTGGGCAGGCGGGTCTTGTCCAGCCGGGATGTAATGGCCGCTGCGATCACCGTGGGACTGTGCCGGTTGCCGATCTCGTTCTGTACGATCAGCACCGGGCGCACACCGCCCTGCTCCGAGCCCACAACCGGCGAAAGATCGGCGTAGAAAACTTCTCCTCTGTGTACCTCCATGGAATCTCCCTCCTGTTTGTCTGGAGGATGTGCCCCGCTATGTGATGCGTCCGGCGCATCCTGTCTGCTCTCAGTATGCGCAGACGGGGTGCGGCTTATGCAGTGCGGGGGCGATATTCCATTGTATGCACAAAGGGCGGTCAGTTTTCCTCTTCCAGCGTGCAGAAGGCCAGCGCCATGCCGCCCTCGTGGCTCAGGGAGAGCCGGGCGCGCAGCCGGTGCTGCGCCACCCACGCGGCGGTCTGCCCGCTGAAGCGGTAGGCCGGGGCACCGTTTTCCAGCCGGACGGCTTCGATCTCGCACAGGGAAAAGGGTTCCCGCAGGCCGGTGCCCGCCGCCTTGAGAAAGGCTTCCTTGGCGGCAAAATCTGCGGCGGCGCTGGCAAGGCGGTGGGCGTTCAGCGGCGCAGGAAACGCTTCGCAAAGGCCCAGCGCCGCCTGCTCGGCGGGGCCGTACACCCGGCGCACAAAGGCCGCCGCGTGGGCAGAGGAAAGGCTTTTTTCCAGATGGGAAAGGCTGCACAGGTCGCAGCCGATGCCGTAAAGCATACAAAGGCTCCTTTCGCGGGCAGAATGCCGCCCGGACATCGTTCATCTTGCCGGAACATTGCTGGAAATTTTGTACAGGATGTGCAAATTCAGCGTAATTATCTTGAAGTTTCGGCGCATTTCGTGTACAATGGGGCTAGTTTCAACCGAAGGGGGTGTATTGCGTGGGAGACGCAACCGCGATTTTCTCCATCCACGATAAAAAGGACTATGAGATCCACGAGATCGTACAACAGGTGTACGATGCTTTGAAGGAAAAAGGCTATAACCCGGTCAATCAGCTGGTGGGCTACATTTTGTCCGAAGACCCTACCTACATTACGACCTATAAGAATGCCCGTGCCATGATCCGCAAGGTGGATCGTGACGACCTGCTGCAGGCCATGCTGCGCAGCTACCTCAACGTGTAATACGGTCCTTTTCAGCCCCGCTGTCTTGCAAGACGGCGGGCTTTTTTTGCGGAATCATTTTAATCGTTTTCCACCAGCGGCAGGGTGAAGATCTGGTTCACCACCACCTCGTACTCCCACGGCTCGCGCAGCTTTTTCAGCTGCTTTTCCAGCTTTTCCGCCCCGGCAAAGCAGTGGATGAGGTAGAACCAGTGCCCCTTCATCCGGCTGATGGCGCAGCCCGCGCTGCCGAACAATTCGGTGTAGCCGTGGTACAAGTCGGTCAGGTAGCCCCGCAGCTCTTCCTTGGTGGCGGGTGCACCGCCCCGCGCCTTACGGAAGAGCGCCGGGTCTGCAATGAGCCCGCGCCCCACCATGATGCCGGACAGGGTAGGAAACTCCTCTTCCAGCGCGTGAAGCTGGGCGGCGGTGGTCACATCGCCGTTGTAGCACACCGGCATGGTGCACTGGGGCAGCGCAGCCGCAAAGGCGGCGTGGTCGGCCTGTCCGCGGTACTGCTGCCGCATCACCCGGGGATGGATGGTCAGCTCCGAGATGGGGTAGCGGTTATAAATTTCCAGAATGGCGGCAAACTCTTCCGGCTTCTCCACACCCAGACGGGTCTTGACCGAGACGGACCCCTCGGCATGGGAGAATACCCCCTCCAGAAAGGCGTCCACCTTGGCTGGGTCCCGCAGCATCCCGGAGCCTTTGCCCTTGGCAGTTACCGTCCCGGCGGGACAGCCCAGATTCAGGTTCACCTCGGTATAGCCCAGCGCCCGCAGCTGTCCGATCATCCACGCGGCAAGTTCGCCGTCCTTCGCCAGCAATTGCGGGATGACCGGTGCACCGGGGTTTGCCGCCGGGGCAAGCTCTGCCATCTTCTTTTTTATGAGCACCCGGTTCTCCGGCGGGGAGATAAAGGGCGCATAATAGCGGTCGGCAGCGCCTTGTGCGCCGAACCATTTCTGATGGGTCTGCCGCCAGACCCGGTCTGTGAACCCCTCCATGGGGGCAGCATAATAAAGCATGGGCGTTTCTCCAAACGATTTTTGTTACCGGTATTGTAGCATAAAATCCGGCGTGGGGAAAGGGGAGAGGGCGAGGGATGTTCTCTTTTGACACCAAAAGAGAACCAGAAAAGTGTGCGCTCTGCGGGGGAGTTACTGCTTGCGTTCAGCGTGCAGGGACGCTCCGCTGGGCCAGAGGCAGGGAGGGGTGTTCCGAGTCCCCCCTCCCTACCTCTGGACTCCACCCACCCCGCAACGGGCCAAGGGCTGCTCGCCCTTGACAATCCTAAAGAAGAAGTCGAAGCACAAAAAAGCTAGCGCTGCGCCAGTCGGCGCTATCGCTTTAACGCTTTTTTCGCTTCTCCATCTATAGCCCTTCAGTCGCTGCGCGACAGCTCCCCCGAGGGGGAGCGGGCACACCCGCAAACTTTGTACTTTAGCCGGAAACTTTCCCGCCATGCCAAGGGCTCTCCCTTTGGGAGAGCTGTCACCGTAGGTGACTGAGAGGGCGAGGACGGTAAAGTTTGCATCTGCCGTTGCCGGTCACGACCCCTCCCGTGAAAAGGGGATTCTGAAAAGCCCGCAGGCTTTTCAGAATTGCGAAATAAAAATAATTATTCCGCTGACTATGCGCAGAGCAACGCGGAGCGCATTCAAATCGTCCTGTCCCCAAACAAAAACTCCCGCCCTGCGGGGTGCAGAGCGGGAGAGGAGAGTTTTTGGAGATTATTCAGCAAACAGCGGGGTGGACAGGTAACGGTCGCCGGTATCGGGCAGCAGAACAACGATGTTCTTGCCTGCGTTCTCCGGGCGCTTTGCCAGCTGGATAGCGGCCCAGACGGCAGCACCGGAGGAGATGCCTACCAGCACGCCTTCCTTGTGGCCGATCAGACGGCCGGTGGCAAAGGCGTCATCGTTCTCCACGGCGATGATCTCGTCATAGACGGTGGTGTCCAGCACGTCCGGCACAAAGCCGGCGCCGATGCCCTGAATCTTATGTGCACCGGCAGTGCCCTTGCTCAGCACAGGGGAGGAGGCGGGCTCCACGGCAACCACCTTGACGGTGGGGTTCTTGCTCTTGAGGTACTTACCAACGCCGGTCACGGTGCCGCCGGTGCCAACGCCTGCCACAAAGATATCCACCTTACCATCGGTATCCTCCCAGATCTCGGGGCCGGTGGTCTCGATGTGTGCCTGCGGGTTGGCGGGGTTCACGAACTGACCGGGGATGAAGGAGTTGGGGATCTCCTTTGCCAGCTCATCGGCCTTGGCAATGGCACCCTTCATGCCCTTGGCGCCCTCGCTGAGCACCAGCTCGGCACCGTAAGCCTTCATCAGCTGGCGGCGCTCCACGCTCATGGTCTCGGGCATCACGATGATGATGCGGTAGCCCTTGGCAGCTGCCACAGCAGCCAGACCGATGCCGGTGTTGCCGGAGGTGGGCTCGATGATGACGGAGCCTTCCTTCAGCAGACCCTTGGCCTCGGCGTCGTCGATCATCTTCTTGGCAATGCGGTCCTTCACGGAGCCGGCGGGGTTGAAGTACTCCAGCTTGGCAATAACATGGGCGGGCAGCTGCTCTTCCTTCTCAATATGGCTGAGCTCCAGCAGCGGGGTGTGACCGATCAACTGATCTGCGGCGGTATAGATCTTGCTCATAATACTTGTCCCTCTTTCTGATATCGTTACGGGGTGTGTAGCCCTGTCTTGCGCCGGTGTGCCCGGCTGTGATTCCCTCTAAACCTTTCAACCAACATTGTTTGTGGGTTTGATGGCATTATAGCCCTGTTTTCCCCACTTGTCAAGGGGTTTTTTGAAAAAAGTGGGATTGAAAAGTGACTTACCCTGTTGTATAATGGGTTATGATGAAATTTGACCGGAAGGAAGTACGGATTATGATCGTTTCGACCAAAGGACGCTATGCGCTGCGGGTGATGATCGACCTCGCGGAGCATCAGTCTGAAAAATATGTTCCCTTAAAGGAAGTAGCCACCCGGCAGGAGATCTCGGAAAAGTATCTGGAGAACATCCTCAAGGTGCTGGTACAGAACGGCTTTCTGGAGGGGCTGCGCGGCAAGGGCGGCGGCTACCGGCTGACCCGCAGCCCGGATCAGTACACCGTAAGCGAGATTTTGATGCTCACCGAGGGCAGTCTTGCCCCGGTAAGCTGCCTGACCCCCGGGGCTTCTGCCTGCGCCCGGATGGCCAACTGCCGCACCTACGAGATGTGGAAGGGGCTCAACGACCTGATCTCGGACTACTTCGGCAAGATCACGCTGGCAGACCTTGCCCTGCCGGATCAGGCCGGCAACGATTATGTGATCTGAGCCTTGCGCACCGGAACTGCACCGGTGCGCTTTTTTGTACAGTTCTGCGCAAAAGGTGCAGAACTTCTTGGCAAGATTTACGATTGATGGGGCGGGCAGTCCGCGGTATACTTTTACTTTGTGTGAGACAGAAAATTCCGGGCGAAAAGCCCGTTGTCTGTACGTTTATAAGACCAGAAAGGGGAGTTCTGACACGAAGTATATTTTTCAGTTCGGGCGCATTCTCGCGTTCTGTTTTCTGGGCGAGGTGCTGCACGCGGTGCTGCCGCTGCCGGTGCCTGCCAGTGTGTACGGTCTGGTGCTGCTGCTGGCAGCCCTGACCGCCGGGATCGTAAAACTGGAGCAGGTCAAGGAGACCGGCACCTACCTGACCGGTATCTTTCCGCTGCTGTTCGTGCCCGCCGCTGCGGGCATCATGGAGCTGTGGGCAGAGATGGGACAGCTGCTGCTGCCCATCCTGATCGCCATTCTGCCGGTGACGGTGCTGGTGATGGCGGCGGCAGGCCGCACCACGCAGGCGCTGACCGCCCGCAATAAAAAGGAGGAGGCCGACCATGACTGAACTGCTGAACGACTTTCTGACCGGCTCTGTGGCATGGGGCGTGCTGCTTACGCTGGCAGCCTTTGGGTTGGGTGTGCTCATCAACCGGGTGACCGGCAAGGCCATCTTTAACCCGCTACTGCTGGGCAGTATTTTCGTCATCGTTTTTCTGTCGGTGTGCAATATCCCCTACGGGGACTACAAAACCAGCGCCGCGCCGGTAAGCTACCTGCTGCTGCCTGCTACGGTGGCGCTGGCCATCCCGCTGTATGAAAAGCTGGATCTGCTCAAAAAGAACGCGCCCGCCATCATCGCGGGCATCTCGGTGGGCACGCTGGTCAGTCTGGGCAGCGCCTTTGCACTGGCGCTGGCAATGAATCTGACCCAGGAGCAGTACGCCACCCTGCTGCCGAAGTCGGTGACCACCGCCATCAGCATGGACGTGGCAGCTGAGCTGGGCGGCATCGCCGCCCTGACCGGTGCCATCGTCATCGTGACCGGCATCGTGGGTGCCCTGCTGGCCGAGACGGTGTGCAAGGTATTCCACATCACCGACCCCATCGCCAAGGGCGTGGGTCTTGGCACGGCAGCCCATGCCGTGGGCACCAGCAAGGCGCTGCAGATGGGCGAGGTGGAAGGTGCCATGAGCGGCCTTTCCATCGCCGTGGCCGGTGTGCTGACCGCCGTGCTCTGCCCGGTGTTCGTGGGCTTTGTCCACTGAGCCGAGTGCAAATCTAAAGATACAGAAACACCCCCGGCGGCCATTGCGGCTGCCGGGGGTGTTTCGCTGTGGGTGGAAAACAAAAAAGAGGTGAAAAGAAGAATGGTTGGTAAATAGCAGTTTTATGCGGCCTTTGCCGGGGCAAAGACCACGGCCTTCTTCTGCCGCGCTTGCATGGAGCGGACGATGCAGCTGAGGGTAAAGTTGATGACAAAATAGATGACGCAGGCGGTGCCGAACAGCACCATGACATCCGAAACATTCACCGTGCCAAGGCCGTTGTAGGTACCGGCGGCGCTCAGCAGCTGCCGGATGCGTGCCATCAGCTCAATGGTGGCCACGTTTGCAAGGTAGGAGGAATCCTTGATGGTGGTGATCACCTGACTGAGCAGGGTAGGGATGATGTTGCGGTAGGCCTGCGGCAGGATGATGTACAGCAGCACCTCGGCGGTGTTGAAGCCCTGCGCATAGCCTGCCTCAAACTGTCCCTTGGCAACGCCGTTCAGGCCGCCGCGGACGATCTCGGCAATGACCGAGGAGTTGAACAGGATCAGTGCCAAGGCTGCCTTGAACAGCAGCTTCATCTCCACACTGGTCAGGCCGAACATTTTGTGGGCAAAGAAGGCCGGGCAGGGGCAGAACACCACGCACACGAAGATCCACAAAAGGTAGGGCGTGTTGCGGAACAGCTCGATGTAGGCGGCGGACAGCCAGCCAAGGATGCGCGCCGGGCCCTTTTTACAATAGGTGCGGGCCAGCGCCAGCAGCGAGCCTAAGATCAAGCCCAGAATAACGCCCAGCACTGAGATGATGCAGGTAAAAGCGATGCCCCGCAGCAGGTACATAAATACGCCCGGCTGCACGAGGATGGAAAAACTGGAAGCGAGAGTGCTCATTTATGCCGCCTCCTTTAAGGCCGCAGCCTTTGCGGCGCGCAGGGCGGGGTCTGCCTTGCCCTTGCGCTCCTTGAGGGAGGCTTCCCAGCGGGTAGCCAGCGTGGACAGCGGGAAGCAGACCACAAAGAAGATGGCACCGCAGACGATATAGGCCGGTGCGTAGGCACCGCCGGTGGAGGCACCGGTGACGAAGCTGTACGTTACGCTGATCAGGTCTGCACCGCCTACGATATACAGGCAGGAGGTGTTCTTGAACAGATTGACCACCTGATTGACCATGGGCGGCAGCATAACGGGGATGCTCTGGGGCAGGATGATATACGCCATCCGCTGCAAATAGCCAAAGCCCTGCGCCTGTGCGGTCTCGAACTGTCCTTTCGGCACGGATTCAATAGCGGCACGGACGACCTCGCCCATATAGGCACCGGTGTAAACGCCCAGTGCAATGATGCCGGTGCGAATGACACCCATGCTCAGTCCTGCAAAAGCCAGCGCGTAGTATAAAAAGCACAGCTGCAGCAGCAGCGGCGTATTCTGGATGAACTCCACATACACCCGGGCGATGAATTGCAGCGGCTTTTTACCGCTTGTCGCCATCAGGCCCAGCACAACGCCCAGCACAAAGGCCAGTGCCAGCGCAAAAAACGCCGTCATCAGGGTATTGCCCAGCCCCAGCAGAAAGCTTTCCCGGTGGTTCCACACCGTTGCCCATGCGTCCATTGAAAACAGACCGGACATAACGAACACTCCTCTCTCCTAAACCGTAACGGCGCTGGTGTTATGCCAGACCGTTCTCCTTGATCAGACCGTCAATGGTGCCATCGGACAGCCAGCCGCTGACCAGCTCATCGCACAAAGCGGAGAAGCCGCTGCCCTTCTTGGTAGCCACGCCGTACTCCTGCGGGCTGAACTCGGCATCGATGTAGCTGCGGCCCTCGGTCTTGTAGATAGCCAGAATGGACTTATCCACGCAGAAGCCGTTCACTTCGCCTGCGCTCAGTGCGGTGCTGATGGCGGGATAATCGTCGTACTGACGGAAGGAAATGCCGTCCTTCCAAGTGTCGGCGTTGAAGGTGTCGGCGCTGAAGCCCTCGCCGGTGATCACGCCCTCATCAATCATCTCCTGTACCAGAGCACGGGCGGAGGTGGAGCCGGAGGAAACGCCCACCACCTTATCCTTCAGGTCAGCCAGCGCCTTGATGCCGGAGGAATCCTCCACCAGAACGCTGACGTAGTCGGTGTAGTAGGGGGTGGAGAAGTCCCAGCTCTTGCGGCGCTCCTCGGTGATGGTAAAGGTGGCCAGTACGCAGTCGATATCGCCGGAATCCAGCAGCTCGCCGCGGGTAGCAGCGGTGACGGTGGTAAACTCTACGTCCACGCCCAGATGCTCAGCGATCATCTCTGCAAGACTGTCCTCCAAACCGGTATACTCGCCGGTGAGGGTATCCTGAAAGCTGAAGCCCTTGACGGCGTTCTTGACGCCTACCTTCAGCACACCACGGTCGATGATGGCCTGCACATCCGCAGAAACAGCCCCCGAGGAAGCTGCCACGCTGCCGGAAGCGGCAGAGGATGCGGTGGAGGCTGCCACGGAGCTGCTGGAAGAGCCGCCGCAGGCGGTGAGAGCGGTGAGCGCAATGGCCGTACCGGCGGCCTTGACAAAGCTACGACGAGAAATCTTTTTCATAATCATACACTCCTCTATAAAGTCCGCAGCCCGGACGGCTTTCCCTTCCGTCCCCCATGGGCTGCTCTATCCACAACGGGTGCCGCTTGTGCTGCGGCAGCTCCGCAGTGACCAAAATTGCTTACCGGATGATCTTGCCCAAGAACTGGCGCACACGCTCGTTTTTGGGGTTGGTGAAGAAGTGCTCCGGTGTGCCTTCTTCCAAGATCTGGCCGTCTGCCATAAACACCACACGGTCTGCCACCTGCCGGGCAAAGCCCATCTCGTGGGTGACCACCACCATGGTGATGTTTTTTTCATGCGCCAGCCGCACCATGACGTCCAGCACTTCCTGAATGGTCTCCGGGTCCAGCGCACTGGTGGGCTCGTCGAACAGGATGATCTTGGTCTGGGCACACAGCGCACGGGCAATGGCGATGCGCTGCTGCTGACCGCCGGAAAGCTGCGCCGGGTAGACATTTGCCTTGTCCCGCAGGCCGACCACCTCAAGATAGTGGTACGCCAGCTCCTCGGCCTCCTGCTTGGTCTTGTGGTGCAGCTTCATGGGCGCGAGGGTCAGGTTTTTCAGCACCGTCATGTGCGGGTACAGGTTGAACTGCTGGAACACCATGCTGGTGGTCTCGCGCACAAGCTTGGTCTTGTTTTTGGCCGTCAGCTCCTGCCCGTCTATGTAGACATGGCCGCTGGTGGGCTCTTCCAGAAAATTCATGCAGCGCACCGTGGTGGACTTGCCTGAACCGGACGGCCCGATGATCACCAGCTTTTCGCCCTCGGCGACCTCAAGGTTGACGTCTTTCAGAACGTGCAGGTCTCCGAAGTATTTGTCAACGTGTTCCAGCTTGATCACTACGCATTCCCCTTTTCCTCTTACAGCCTGCCCCCGGAGCCGCCTTGCCCCGCAGGGTACAAAAAAGGCGCTTGGTGAGTGTTCACCAAGCGCCTTTGCTTTCGATAGCTAAAGTATAGCGTTTTTTACGGTTTCTTTCAATCTGAAAAGTGCAACAACTTTTCCTTCAGGAGAAATTGCATTTTGTAAAGTTGCTACAATATTGCGCCTTATTTTTGTCGATACGGCTGAACGCGGCGGGGGACAGTGCTCACTTTTTGAAAAAGGAGAACAGGCCCTTCTTTTCGTACGGTTCGCTGTGGATCTCGCCCACATGGTATCCGGTGGCGTCAATGGCGGCGCGGAGCGCGTTTTCGTCCAGCGGCTCCTTGGAAAGGATCACGGTCTTGCCCTTAGAGTGAGAGGACGAGACTTTATCCACAGGGAACGCATTGCGCACGGTATCATTGATATGGGCTTCGCACATGGAACACGCCATGCCGCCTACTTCTACGGTCGTCTGGATCATTTTTATACCTTCTTTCAGGAATATCTTATAAAATAATAGTTAGATTTAGCTAACTTTTCACTCCGGGAAAAGCCGCTCGAAAGCGGCTCTTCTGCCCACATCATACGCCATACAGCCGCAGCTGTCAAGCGCTTTGCTTATTTTTTCCGGTAGTCCCGGGGGGTCATGCCGAAATGCGCCTTGAACGCCCGGTTAAAATAGGAAAGGTTTTCAAACCCGCACCGGGAGGCGATGGTCAGCACGGTCTCATCGGTGGTTCGCAGCGCCTCGGCGGCGGTGTTCAGCCGATACTCGTTCAGAAAGGCAATAAAGCTCTGCCCGGTCATCTGCCGGAACCAGCGCATGAAGTGGCTGGCGCTGAAGGAGCAGACCCCGGCGGCATCGGCTACCCGGAGCGGCTCGGCATAATGCGCCGAAAGCCATTGCAGCACGGTTTTCAGCCGCTGGGTGTCGGCAGTTTCGGTGGAGAGACACTGCCTGCCCTGCGCAATGAGCAGGGCAAGAAAGCGCAGCAGCGCCCCTTTTACCAGCAGCTCATAGCCGGGGCGCTTGGCGCGGTTGGCATCCTCCAGCTCCCGCAGGCAGGCGGCGGCTTGCAGATAGCACAAATCGTTCGGGGTCAGACGCACCGGAAGCGAAAGCCGCCCGCTTTGCAGCGGCAGCAGATATTTTTCGGCGCAAAGGTCCTCTGCGCCGCCCAGCAGCTCCGGCTCAAAGATGATGTTTTCGTATTCCATGCGCTGCCCCTCTGCCTGCCGCAGCGCGTGGAGCGTGCCCGGGGCAAAAAGGAAGATATCCCCCCGGTAAGCCGGGTAGGTCACAGCGCCCACCTGCACCAGCCCCATGCCCTGCTTGACAAAGACCAGCTCCATGCTCTCGTGCCAGTGGAGTGCCACCTGCTGAAAATCCCCCGGAATGGTGCAGGGGTACAGATTGAACGGAAAGCGCACGGCACCGTGCTGTTTTGTCTCCTGCAAAGAAGCCTGATTTTGCATCGTCTCACCTCCCGATGATAGGATTGTACCATAGTTTGCACTCTTTAGGCAAGATTTTGAAGGTTCTATGTGGTATATCTTGAGGTACAGATGTCAAACCTGTTTTCCGTAGCAAAGGAGGATGCTTTTATGAGCTTTACCGAAACGTTACAGAGTATCACCGGCAAGCTGCTGGCGGACTGCACCGATCAGGAGCTGTATCTGGCACTGCTGGAACTTGTGCGGCAGAAGAGCGCCGACCGCGTGCAGCCGGTCACCGGGCGCAAGCTGTACTATATCAGCGCTGAATTCCTCATTGGCAAGCTGCTGTCCAACAACCTCATCAATCTGGGGCTGTACGATGAAGCCCGGTCTGCGCTGGCTGCTGCCGGAAAAAGCCTTTCCGACATTGAAGAGGTAGAGCCGGAGCCTTCTCTGGGCAACGGCGGCTTGGGGCGTCTGGCTGCCTGCTTCCTCGACTCTCTGGCAACGCTCAACCTGCCCGGCGACGGCGTAGGTCTGCGGTACCATTTTGGTCTGTTCCACCAGTCCTTTGAGGACGGCGTGCAGAACGAAAAGCCCGACCCGTGGCTGACTGCCCACAGCTGGGCAGAAAAGACCGACACCACCTACCCGGTGGAACTGGCGGGCAAGGAGTGCACCGCCCGGCTGTACAAGCTGGCGGTCACCGGCTACGAGGGACGCACCAACACCCTGAACCTGTTCGATCTGGACACCATCGATGAGAGCATCGTCCATGACGGCATTGCCTTCGACAAGACCGCCATCGACAAGAACCTGACCCTCTTCCTCTACCCGGATGATTCCGACGAGGCGGGCCGCCGTCTGCGGGTGTACCAGCAGTATCTGATGGTCTCCGCCGGTGCACAGCTCATTCTGGCCGAGTGCGCCGCCCGGGGCTGCAACTTCCATGATCTGGCAGACTACGCTGCCATCCAGATCAACGACACCCATCCCAGCATGGTCATCCCGGAGCTTATCCGCCTGCTGGGCGAGCGCGGCATTGAATTTGAAGAGGCCGTGGAGATCGTTACCAAGACCTGCGCCTACACCAACCACACCATTCTGGCCGAAGCACTGGAAAAGTGGCCCCGCGCCTATCTGGATGCCGTAGTGCCGCAGCTGATGCCCATCATTGAAAAACTGGATGCGCTGGCCCGCACCCGCACCGAGGACGAGAGCCTTGCCATCATCGATAAGGACGACCGGGTGCACATGGCACACATGGACATCCACTTTACCCACTCCACCAACGGCGTGGCAGCGCTGCACACCGAGATCTTGAAAAACTCCGAGCTGCATGGCTTCTACGAGCTGTACCCGGAAAAGTTCAACAACAAGACCAACGGCATCACCTTCCGCCGCTGGCTGCTGGAGTGCGACCCGCGCCTGACCGCCACGCTGGAAAAGCACATCGGCTCCGGCTTCCGCAAGGACGCCGCCGAGCTGGAAAAACTGCTGGCCTTTGCCGAGGACGAAACGGTACTGAACGAACTGACCGCCGTGAAAAAGGCCAACAAGGAAGCGCTGGCAGACTGGCTGCTGCACACCCAGAAGGTGAGCGTGAACACCGATGCAGTGTTCGATATCCAGTCCAAGCGCCTGCATGAGTATAAGCGCCAGCAGCTCAACCTGCTGTACCTCATCCATCAGTACTACGAGATCAAGGCCGGGCACCTGCCCGCCGCTCCGCTGGTGAGCATCTTCGGCGCAAAGGCTGCGCCCGCCTACACCATTGCCAAGGACATCATCCATGCGCTGCTGACCCTCTCCAAGGTCATTGCCGCAGACCCGGAGGTGTCCAAGTGGCTGCAGGTGGTGTTTGTGGAGAACTACAACGTCACCGCCGCCGAAAAGCTGATCCCGGCCTGCGATCTTTCTGAGCAGATCAGCCTTGCTTCCAAGGAGGCTTCCGGCACCGGCAACATGAAGTTTATGCTGAACGGTGCGCTGACGCTGGGCACCATGGACGGTGCCAACGTGGAGATCAGCCAGCAGGTGGGCGAGGAGAACATCTATATCTTCGGCCAGACCTCCGATCAGGTCATCCACCGCTACGCCGTGGGCGACTACGACCCCGCCCAGTGGGTGGAGGGCGATGCCAACATCCGCCGCGCCATCAGCTTCCTCACCGGGCCGGAGATGCTGGCCGCCGGTCATGCCGAAAACCTGACCCGCCTGCACGATGAGCTGATCCATAAGGACTGGTTCCAGACCCTGCCGGACTTCAATGCCTACGTTGTGCGCAAGGGACAGGCCCTCAGCGATTACGCCTGCGACCCCATGGGCTGGCGGCGCAAGTGCCTTGTGAACATTGCCAAGGCCGGTATGTTCTCCTCGGACCGCACCATTGCCGAGTACGACCGCGACATCTGGCATCTGGGCAGGTAAGCGTTCCTTAAACCGCATTTCTTCCCTCATTTTCTCGAAAAACTGCTGCACATTGCCGTGCGGCAGTTTTTGTTTTGTGCGGCAGGAGACTGCGTACCAACAAGAAAAGCCGCTGCACGGCCATGCAGCGGCTTTTGATTCAGTTGATGAAAACCGGAACGGAAGCGGGATCAGTCCTTGCTCTCCTCTTCTTCCTCTTCTTCGTCCTCGTCATCCTCGTCCGTATCGCGCGGCTTATAGAAGATGCCGCTCAGGAAGATGCTGACGAAATACAGCAGCACCATGGGGATGGCCACCATGCACTGGGACACAATGTCCGGCGGGGTAACCACAGCGGCGATGAAGAAGATGACCACGATGGCCACGCCGCGCACCTGCTTGAGGATCTGCGGGTTGATGATGCCCATCTTGGAAAGGATGATGGTGATCAGCGGCATCTCAAACACACAGCCAAAGATGATGAACATGGTCAGGCAGAGGTTGACGTAGCTTTCGATACTGGTGGTGGTCTGGATGTACTCTGCACCCTCGATGCCGGTGCTGAGGAACCGCAGCATGAACGGCATCATGAGTTTATAGGCGAACAGCACGCCCACGCAGAACAGGATCAGACCCAGCAGCATGACCAGCTTGAAAAAGGCGCTCTCGCTCTTTTTCAGGCCCGGCTTTGCAAAGGCGTAGATGTTGTAAAAGGCCACAGGCACCGTTACCACCACACCGGCCAGAATGGACACCCGGAAATACTGCATCAGTTTTTCCTGCGGGGCAATGGACACGAACTGGTAATACTCGCGGCCCATGGCGGTAAGCAGATCGATCAAACGGTCTGCATACGCCAGCGAGACCACTACGCCCACCACAAACACCACCGCGCAGATGATGAGCCGGTTCCGCAGTTCTTTCAGATGGCCGGTCAGCGTCATGCTGCCGTCCTCTGCCATGACTTCGGCTTTCTTTTTGCGCTTTTTGTTTGTAGCCACAATTACTCCTCGTCTTCGTCCTTCTTGTCAGCCTTCTTCACGGTCTCCTCGGACTGCTCGGCGTCCTCGTCCTCCATGCCCTTCTTGAAGCCATTGATGGTCTTACCGAACATCTTGCCCAGCTTCGGCAGGTTCTTGGGTCCGAAGATCAGCAGAACGACAACCAGAATGATCAACAGTTCATTAGTACCAATACGCATAATAAATATCTCCTTTTTCTTGCCGCGCCGCGTGGCGGGCGTATTACAGAATGTATCTGGCAACCGCGGGCGCGGGTGCATCCATCAATAAGTAGGGGCGCTTACACCTTTGCTTCCTCAGCGGGTGCAGCTTCGGAGGCCTCTTCGGCAGCGGCAGGGGCTTCCTGCACAGGCTCAGCCACCGGCTCTGCGGCGGGCTGCTCCGGCTTTTCAGCGGGGGCCTCAGCAACTTCGGCAGTTTCAGCCGGGGCTTCGGCGGGCTGCTCGGGCAGCTCCTCCACGGTGTCCTCGGTCAGGTCGGTGACCTCCTCGGTCTCAGCCTGCTGCTTGGCGGCTTCCTCCTTGCTGGTCTTGCCAATGCCGGTAAAGCTCTTGGTCACGTCCCGCATGCTGCTGTCGATATCCTTCTTGATATCGGTCAGGGGGGCAACAGCTTCTTTCAGCGGAGCCTGAATTTCATTCAGCGGCTCCACCACGTTCTTCTGGATCTCTTCAGAAGCAGCGCCGGTGTATTTCTTCAGCTCGCGGAGCATCTTGCCGATCTTCTTGGCGTAGACAGGCAGCTGGTCCGGGCCGATGAACACAAACGCCACGATGACGATGACGATAAGTTCCCAAAAACCAATTTTCATAAGTAACGTTTCCTTTCCTGTACCAAGGGCATTTCCAAGGCCGCTGCACACCACAGCAGTCTGCGCATTTTTGCCCTTTTTGGCGGGGATTCGGCGCACTGCGCGCCTTTGTTGCCCTATGTATACCGAAAAGTGGTGTACTGAATGTTAATATATTGTTAACATTCTATGAACGAGCGTCCATTTGGCCTGTTTTAATCAACAAAACGCATTTTCACTGCTTGTTATTACAGACTGGATAGGATACAACAGCCTACTCAGGTCTGCACGCCCTCGAACTGGCTGTTGTAGAGCTTGGCGTAGAAGCCGCCCTGTGCCAGCAGTTGGTCGTGGTTGCCCTGTTCCACGATGTGGCCGTCCTTCATCACAAGGATAATGTCTGCTTCCCGGATGGTGGAAAGGCGGTGCGCCACGATAAAGCTGGTGCGTCCCTGCATCATGCGGGCAAAAGCCTTCTGGATGCGCACCTCGGTGCGGGTATCAATGGAAGAGGTGGCCTCGTCCAGAATCAGCATGGGCGGCAGGCAGAGCATCACGCGGGCGATGCAGAGCAGCTGCTTTTGTCCCTGACTGATGTTGCCGCCGTCCTCTGCAATGACGGTGTCGTAGCCCTCGGGCAGGCGGCGGATAAAGCTGTGGGCGTGGGCAGCCTTGGCGGCGGCAATCACCTCGTCCATGGTGGCGTCCGGCTTGCCGTAGGCAATGTTTTCCCGCACCGTACCGGCACGCAGCCATGTGTCCTGCAGCACCATGCCGTAGCTGCCGCGCAGGGAGGCGCGGGTCACATCCCGGATATCGGTGCCGGACACCTTGATGCTGCCGCTGTTTACATCATAGAACCGCATCAGCAGGTTGATAAGGGTGGTCTTGCCGCAGCCGGTAGGGCCTACGATGGCGATGCGCTGGCCGGGCTGTACGTCCAGCGAGAGTCCCTCGATGAGCGGACGGTCGGGCAGGTAGCGGAAGGACACATCCTGCAGCTGCACATGACCGTCCGGCTGCAACGCGGCGGCATTTTCGGCCTCCGGCACCTGATCTTCGGCGTCCAGCAGTTCAAACACCCGGGCGGCGCAGGCCAGTGCGTTTTGCAGCTCGGTGACCACGCCGGAGATCTCGTTGAAGGGCTTGGTATACTGGTTGGCGTAGCTTAAAAAGACGCTCAGCTGGCCGATGGTGATGCCGCCGCGCACAGCGTACAGCGCACCCACAAGGCCCACGCCCGCGTACACGATGTTATTCACAAAGCGGGTGGCGGGGTTGGTCAGACTGGAGAAGAAGATGGCCTTCAGGCTCACGTCCTGTAATTGTCCGTTCACTTCGTCAAAGGCGGCAAGGCTCTCGGCTTCATGCCCAAAGGCCTGCACCACCTTCTGGCCTTCGATCATCTCGTTGACCAGTGCGGTCTGCTTGCCGCGCACGGTGCTCTGGCTCTGGAAGTAGCCGTAGCTGCGCTTTGCCAGAAAGCCCGCCACCACAAGGCTCAGCGGAGTGATGCACACCACCACCAGCGTGATGGGCACGTTCTCCCGCAGCATGAACAGCAATGTGCCAAAAATGGTCAGGATGCCGGAGAACAGCTGGGTAAAGCCCATCAGCAGGCCGTCCGCAAAGGTGTCCACATCTGCCACCATGCGGCTGACGATATCGCCGGAGGGGTGGCTGTCCAGATAGGACAGCGGCAGGGTCTGAATTTTACGCAGCGCCTCGTTGCGCAGGTCGCGGCTGACCGAGAAGGTGATGCGGTTGTTGCACACGCTCAAAAGCCACTGTGCAAGGGCGGCTACGGCTGCCACCACCAGAATGCTCACTGCAATGCGCAGCACCCCGGCAAGGTCTACATTGCCCTTGCCCAGCATCTTATCAATGGCATCACCGCACAGGATGGGGATATACAGCTGGGCGGCTACGCTGACCGCCGCCACCAGCAGGCTGCACACCACAAAGGCGCTGTACGGACGAATCTTGTGCAGCACCCGGTTCAGGGTGGCTTTGCGCTGCTGCGGGGTCAGCTTGTTTTTTGCTTTTGCACTCATGCTTCTGCCTCCCCTTTCTTGAACTGGCTCTCGTAGATCTCCTCGTACACCGGGCAGCTGCTGCGCAGGGCGCTGTGGGTGCCGATGCCCACCAGATGGCCGTCATCCAATACCAGGATCTGGTCGGCGTGCTGCAAGCTGGCGGCACGCTGGCTGACGATGAACACGGTCAGTGCCCCGGGCAGCGCCGCCAGCGCCTTGCGCAGGGCGGCGTCGGTGGCGTAGTCCAGCGCGCTGGCGCTGTCGTCTAAGATCAAAATATCCGGCTTGCCCACCAGCGCGCGGGCGATGGTGAGCCGCTGCTTCTGTCCGCCGGAAAGGTTGCGGCCGCCCTGCTCCACCGGCTCGTCCAGCCCAAGGGGCTTTGCACGCACAAAGTCCGCTGCCTGCGCCGTTTCCAGCGCCGCCCACAGGTCAGCATCGGTGGCGTTTTTGTTGCCCCACAAAAGGTTGGAGCGGATGGTGCCGCCGAAGAGCTGCGCCTTCTGCATGACCACCGCCACCCTGCCGCGCAAAGCGTCCCGGGGGTAGCTGGCCACCGGGCGGCCAAAGATCTCCACGCTGCCTTCTGTGGCATCGTAAAAGCGCGGGATGAGGTTCACCAAGCTGGATTTACCGCTGCCGGTGCCGCCGATGACGCCGATGGTCTGCCCCTTTTTGGCGGTAAAGCTGATATCGGTCAGGCTGGGTGCGCCTGCGCCGGCGTAGGTCAGGCCTACATGGTCAAAGCGCACGGCATCGCCGGTCTTGTCTGCGGGCACTTCGCCCAGCAGTTCGGAGGGGAAGCTCATGCCGGGTTTGGTATCCAGTACCGCCTGCACGCGGCCCGCGCAGGCCAGCGCCTTGCTGATCTGCACGATGAGGTTCGCCAGCTTTACCAGCTCCACAAGGATCTGGTTCATGTAGTTCACCAGCGCGATCACATCGCCGGAGGCCATGCCGCCCACGTTGATCTCAATGCTGCCCACATACAGCAGCGCCACGATGGCAAGGTTGATGAGCACATAGGTCAGCGGGTTCATCAGCGCCGAAAGATGGCCGACGTGCAGCTGCATCCCGGTCAGCAGGGCGTTGGCGTCCTCAAAGCGGTCGATCTCGCTCTGCTCCTTATCAAAAGCGCGCACCACGCGCACGCCGGTCAGGTTCTCGCGGGTCAGACCCAGCACCCGGTCCAGCCGGGTCTGCACCGTCTTATACAGCGGGCGGGTGATCACCATCACGCCGAACACCACCACGCTGAGCAGCGGGATGGTGACTACAAAGATCATTGCCGCCCGGGCGTTGACCGTAAAGGCCATGACCATAGCGCCCAGCACCACAAAGGGACTGCGCAGGAACAGACGCAGGAACAGGTTGAGCCCGCTCTGCACCTGATTGACATCGCTGGTCATGCGGGTGATCAGGGTGCTGGTGCCCAGCGTATCCATCTCTGAAAAGCTCAGGCTCTGGATATGGGCAAACAGGGCGTGCCGCAGCGCGGTGGAGTAGCCCACCGCCGCCTTGGCAGAAAAATACTGCGCGGTCAGGCTGCAGGTAAGGCCGATGAAAGCCAGCAGCAGCAAAAGGCCGCACCGCACCAGAATATAATGCAGGTCGTGCGCTGCAATGCCCACATTGACGATATCCGCCATGACCAGCGGCACAAACAGGTCAAAGGTGGCTTCCAGCATCTTAAAGAGCGGTGCAAGCACGCTTTCGCGCTTGTAGCCCTTCAGGTAGCCAAGCATCCGGTTCAAAAAAATTCCTCCTTTGGGGGTCAAAATACACCTTATTATAACGCGATGTATGCTGAAAATCCAGTACCGCAGCTGCGTTTTGCATTGTACAAGCTGCCAAATCCTGTTATACTAGTGCTGATATTGATAGGGAAGTATGGTGAACACAATGGCAAGACGAACAGACGGCGGGGTACGCTTCCGCCCGGTGGGCAGCCGACGCAGCCACACCACACCGGTGTACAGCCCGCGCGGCACCGGCTGCCCGGCCATCGAGCAGGCGGTGCAGGGGCTGTACAAGGGACAGAACGAGGAGAGCTTCTGGTCTCTGATGAGCGCTTTGAATTACGCGCTGGAGCTGGAGACCCATGTGCTGGTGCCGCTGCAGACGGCGCTTTCGGCGCAGGGGGCGCCCGCCCCGTGGATGGAGCACCCCATCCCGGCGGAAAAGGCCGATGGCCTTGCCTTGTGGACGCTGCGCAACGATAAGGGGCGCTGCTGGCTGCCGCTGTTCACCTCGGTGGCAGCGGCCGGTGCAGACCGCAGCACCGCAAGCCGCCCCATGGCCGACCGCACCTTGGAGCAGGCCATGCAGCTGGCGCTGGACACCCCGGGCATCGATGGCGTGGTGCTGGACCCGTGGAGCAATTCGGCCTCGCTGGACGGTGCACTGCTCAACGGTCTGCTGCACGCAGGCCACACCCCGGAGGGCCCCGGCGCAGAGGAAGCCGAAGCCGGTAAGGAGGCCGCCCGCGCCGGGCACTGGGCGGCAGCGGCAGAGTGCTACCAGAAAGCTGCCGAGCAGGGCAATTCCGCCGGGCTATCGCTGCTGGGCGAGTGCCTGTATCAGGGACGCGGGGCGTCCAAGAGCGCCGCGCAGGCGCGCAAGCTGTGGAAAGCCGCTGCCGAAAGCGGCGAGCCCATCGCCCTTTTGAACCTTGGTGATGACTGCGCCGCCCGGGGCGACAACGGCAAGGCGCTGTTGTGGTACCGCCGGGCACGGCAGAGCGCGGCGGCGGTGCCGGATATCGAGTATACGCCCCGGGTCTGTCTGCGGCTGGCGCAGTACGAGACCCGCTACACCTCCCGCAAAAAGGCGCTGGCGCAGGCGGCAGAGGCAAAACAGGCCTTTACCATTTTACAGCGGGAGCACGAGCCGGACGCCGACCACTGGTTACAGGAAGCGGAACAGCTGCTCTACGAGCTGACCCACGAGCCGCCCGCGGCTCCGGCGGCATATAACATAGAATCTTTACAATTGGACTAAAAAATGGTCACAGCCGTCCGGTAAGATAGACTGGAGAAAAATCAGCCCGCAGACACGGCGGACAAGAAACAGAGGAAACAGTATGAGCAAAGTGATCGGCATTGATCTGGGTACGACCAATTCCTGTGTGGCAGTGGTGGAGGGCGGCAAGCCCGTGGTCATCACCAATGCAGAGGGCGAGCGCACCACCCCCAGCGTGGTGGCCTTTACCAAGGACGGCGAGCGTCTGGTGGGCGGTGCTGCCAAGCGCCAGATCGCCACGAATTCCGGGCGCACGATCTCCAGCATCAAGCGGTACATGGGCTCGGACTACCGGGCGCACATTGACGGCAAAGACCTTGCCCCGCAGGAGATCAGCGCCATGATCCTTGCCAAGATCCGCCGGGACGCCGAGAGCTATCTGGGCGAACCGGTGACCGAGGCCGTTATCACCGTGCCCGCCTATTTTGACGACAGCCAGCGCAAGGCCACGCAGGATGCAGGCCGCATTGCGGGGCTGAACGTGCTGCGCATCATCAACGAGCCCACCGCCGCCGCTGTGGCCTACGGCTTGGACAACGAGGCCGCCCAGAAGATCCTGGTCTACGACCTTGGCGGCGGCACCTTTGACGTGTCTATCATTGAGATCGAGGACGGCACTTTTACGGTGCTGGCTACCGGCGGCGACACCCATCTGGGCGGCGACGACTTTGACCAGCGCATCGTGGAGTACGCGGTGGCAGAGTTCAAAAAGTCTGACCGCATCGACCTGACCCGCGACCCCGCCGCCATGGGACGGCTGAAGGAGGAGGCGGAAAAGGCCAAGAAGGAGCTTTCCAGTGCGCCCTCCGCCCAGCTGAACCTGCCCTTTATCACGGTGGGCAAGGACGGGCCCCATCATCTGGATATCGCCCTGTCCCGCCCGCAGTTCGAGATGATGACCGGCGATCTGCTGTCCCGCACCGTGACCCCGGTGCAGAACGCCCTGCGGGATGCCGGCATCTCTGCCAGCCAGCTGGGCAAGGTGCTGCTGGTGGGCGGCAGCACCCGGATGCCCGCCGTGGAGCGGCAGGTGCGGGAGCTGCTGGGCAAGGAGCCCAGCCACAGCCTGAACCCGGACGAGTGCGTTGCCATGGGTGCAGCGGTGCAGGGTGCACTGCTGCAGGGCGGCGGCAAGCTGGCCGGGGCCACCGGCGCGGCAGCGCAGGGGCTGGTGCTGATGGACGTGACCCCGCTGACTCTGTCCATCGAGACGCTGGGCGGGGTCGCCACCCCGCTGATCACCCGCAACAGCATGATCCCCACCCGCAAGAGCCAGATCTTTACCACCGCCCGCCCCATGCAGACCAGCGTGGAGATCAACGTTTTGCAGGGCGAGCGCCACTTTGCGCGGGACAATAAGTCCTTGGGCAAGTTCAAGCTGAACGGCATCCGGGCAAGCTTTTCGTCCAAGCCCCAGATCGAAGTCACCTTTGATATCGATGTGAACGGCGTGGTAAAGGTATCGGCCAAGGACCTTGCCACCGGGCGGGAGCAGAACATCACCATTACCGGCAGCACCAACCTTTCCGAAAACGAGATCCAGCGCGCCATGGCAGACGCCGCCGCCTACGAGGCCGAGGACAGCCGCCGCAAAGAGCGTCTGGATCTGCACAATCAGGCCGAGGTGCTGGCTTATAAGGTGGACGAGGCACTTTCCAAGTGCAAAAAAGAGCTGGACAAGGACGAAAAGGCCCGCGTGAAGGCCGACCTTGCCAACTTGCGCCGCTGCCTGCGCAAGGATAAGCCCGAAAAGATGAACGAGACCGAGGAAGCCGCCCTGCGGCAGGCCAAGAGCCAGCTGGAAGCCTCGGCCAACCATCTGATGCTGCTGTACTCTGCCGAGCAGACCCCCGGCGATGGGACGGACAGCACGCTGTAATATTTATAAAATAAGGTTTGTGGGCTGCTGCACCCGCCCGGCGCAGCAACCCTTTTTGCAAAACAGAAAGGAACTGTTATGAAGGAACTGCAATATCCGGTGCGCCCCGGGCGCTACCGCCACTTTAAAGGCAACGAATATCAGGTGCTGGGCGTGGCACGCCACAGCGAGACCGAAGAGGAAATGGTGGTGTACCGCGCCCTGTACGGCGAGGGCGGGCTGTGGGTGCGCCCCGCCGCCATGTGGCTGGAAACGGTGACCCGGGACGGCGTTACCCAGCCCCGCTTTACCTATATCGGGGAGTGATGTGTCCGGCTTGAATCCCGTTATTGACCCTAGGATTATTTTGCGGTAAAATGTGGGTATGATGCCAAACAACAAAGGAGGTTTTCGTATGAAGGCCAAACGATGGATCTCGCTTCTGCTTGCAGTCAGCATGATGCTGGGTGTGCTGGCAATGCCCGCCTCGGCGGCAGCGCAGCAGCCGGAAAGCACCGCTGCTGTCAGCGAGGAGCTGCCCGATGCCGCAGAGCTGACCGCGGTAGAGGATGAAAATGATATCGTCAGCATCCGCATCCGGGCGACCGGCAACCTTGTCTACGGTTCCGATTATAAGCTGGAGGTGGAGACCCGGCCCGAGAACACCCAGTATATCGCTGTGGTGCTGGGCACCAGCGGCGAAGCCTACGGCTATGTGACCCTGATGATCTCGGAGAAGCTGCGCACTTTGCTCAAGCTGATCCCCCTGCCCAAAAAGATGTCCCAGACCCCGGATCAGGCTGAGGAGTTTAATGTGTACAGCTACCTCAAGCAGCTGATCGACGGCAACGATGTCAGCGTGCTGCTGCGGGTGGCGGACGAGGTGGTGTCGGTGATGGACACCGTCAGCTTCTTTGTCCCGGCCAGCTACCTGACCACCGTGAAGAACGTTTCCAACGGCATGAAGCTGGCGCTGAGCCTGATCCGCAAGTATCTGCCCGAGGGCGCGCTGAGCCGCATCTATCTGGACGAGCAGCCCAAGGACAGCGGCAAGTACTTTGCCGGTGCCATCGCGCTGGAAAGCAGTGACATCAACGCCGCCGGGTTTGCTATGTTCAAGATCAAGCCTAAGACGGAAAACGTCAGCCTGAGCTGGGCAGCGGATGCCCCGGCCAGCATGACCGTCTCCCAGCTGCAAAACGCCGATCTGACCGCCAAGGTCATTTCGGACGGACAGGTGGCTGAAAACGGCAAGGTGAGCTACACCTACAAGAAAAAGACCTTCCTGTGGTTCAGCAGCAAAATGAGCGGCGTACCCACCGAGCCCGGCACCTACACCCAGACCGCAAAGGCAGGGGGCAACTACTCCTGCGGCAGCATCAGCCGCACCATTACGGTGACCGCTGACCCCCAGCCCGCCGCAGAGCAGCCAGCCGAACAAGCGGCAGAGCAGCCCGCAGCATAAATCAGCGGAAAACTATTTTTGAATAGGACGATCCCGGAAAGTCTGCGGACTTTCCGGGATCGTTTTTCGTGGGAGAGACTGCTTTTTATTTTCTATAAAATGGGGCTGCTTTACTCTTGCAAATCGCCGCGCAATACGCTATTATAAAAATAAAATAACCCCTTGCGGTAAAAAAAGGGGATAAGAAGGAGCAGTTATCTATGGAAGAGAAAAAAAGCGGCATCAAAAAGTTCTTTGAAGAGTTCAAGGCGTTTGCCATGCGCGGCAACGTGCTGGACATGGCAGTTGGCGTTGTCATCGGCGGTGCCTTCACCGCCATCGTCACCGCGCTGGTGGAGGACATCATCAACCCGCTGATCGGCCTGTTCTTCAAGGCGGATTTTTCCGATGTGGTCATTGGTCTGGGCGGTTCCAGCATCAAGATCGGCGAGTTCGTCAACTCCATCATCAACTTCCTCATCGTTGCCTTTGTGCTGTTCGTTGTGATCAAGTTTGTCAACTCCCTGCACAAAAAGCCCGAGGAGCCCGCAGAGCCGGAGGAACCCACCACCAAGGTGTGCCCCTACTGCCAGAGCGAAATCTCCATCAAGGCTGTGCGCTGCCCCCACTGCACCTCCAAGCTGGAGGGCTTTCCCGAAATGAAGGCCTGAAGCATTCAGCATTGACAATTGGCGCAGATGCGCTATAATAGAAGTAGAAAAGGCGCTGGTCGGCAAACGGCTACCCGTTACCGGCAATCGCTTGTTCCCTTTGAGAAAGAAAGCAAGTGACCGTTAGCTTGGGGAAGCGTGTGGCGGTTACTTGCTTTTCTTGTTGTCATTACAACAAAACCCTCCCTGCCGGGCGCAGTTTTTGCGCTTTCGGCAGGGAGGGTTTTGCACATTTTGCGGTTTGGCTGTGGAAAAGTGGAGTGGGAAGTTGGAAAATCAGGAACGCTTACTGGACCTTGGTCAGCTCAGCCAGCTTGTGGTAGATCTCGGTGTTATCGTACACACCGCCGAACTTCTCGGCGCCGACACCCATGGCGTACACATTGACCATGGCACCGGTGTGGGCGTAGGTGGTGTGATCCATACCGGACTTGTGGTTGATGGTGTGGCAGACGGCCATGCTGAAGGGGATGTAGGTGCCGTACAGCTCGTAATCCTGCTGGCTCATCTTGCTCTGGCTGGAGGAGCCCTCCTTCAGGGTGCGCTCGTAAGCCTTGCGCAGGTTCTCCACCTCGTAGTCGGTCAGCAGCAGTTTGCCTGCGCTGGCGGCAGCGGGGTCGGTGGGCAGGGTCAGACCAAAGACGTTCTTCACATCCTGCATGGCAGTCTCGAAGGGGGTCTTGTTGGCAATGTAGCCCTGCACATAGGTGGAGTCGAACTTTGCGTAGGACATCTTCTGGTGTGCCAGATTGGTCAGGAAGGTGTCGTAGTTGGTGGTTTTGTAGCCGATGGCCATGCCGCCGGTCTCGTGGTCGGCAGTGACGAGGATCAGCGTCTCGTTGGGGTGCTCGTTATAGAAGTCCACAGCAGCCTGCACGGCGTTGCTCATCTCCAGCACATCGTGGATGGAGGCAGCGGCATCGTTGGCGTGGCAGGCCCAGTCGATCTTGCCGGACTCGGTCATCATGAAGAAGCCCTTTTTGTTGTTCAGCAGCTCGATGCCCTTCTTGACGTAGTCGGTCAGCTGCCACTCGCCGTTGGCAGCGTCCATGGCGTAGTTCATGGCCTTGCCGTCGCCCAGATTCTCGGCAATGATCAGGGTCTTGCCTGCACCGGCGGTCAGGGCAGCTGCACCGGCCTGGGTGGTGACCACGTTGTAGCCGGCGTTGGCAGCCACGGTGTGGTTGTCGGGGCCGGTGCCGTCGCCGTTCACCTTCTGGAACTCGCCGCCGGCAAAGTACTCAAAGCCGGAGTTTGCCAGCTCCACGCCGATCTGGTAGTAGTTCTTGCGGGTCTTTTGGTGGGCATAGAAAGCAGCGGGGGTGGCGTGGTCGATGTTCACGGTGGAAATGACGCCCACCTTATAGCCCTTCTGGGTGTGCAGCTTTTCGGCGATGGTCTCGTAGGGCACATCGCGGGTCCACGGGCACATATTGATGACGCCGCTCTCGGTTTTGTGGCCGGTGGCGATGGAGGTGGCGGTGGAAGCGGAGTCCGGGCAGAAGGAGGTGCTGTCGTAGGTGGTCACGCTGCCCACCTGCGGGAAGCTGGTAAAGCTCAGGTCAGCCTCGGTCACAGCGCCGTTGTTGTCCACGGTGCCCTTGTAGAAGCGTGCAGACTGGATCTGGGCAGTGCCCATGCCGTCACCGATGAACAGGAAAACGTACTTGGGCTTTTTGAACACGTCCAGCAGACCGTTCTCTTCGTCTGCTGCGGCAGAAGCATCCGCTTCGGCGGCGTGAGCGGCTACGGGGGCAGCCGACAGCATACCCACTGCCGATGCAACAGCACCGGCCTTCAGGAAGCTGCGGCGGGAAATTTTCGCATTCTTCATAACAGATATCCTCTCTTTTTTCAGCCCGGCTTGGGGCGGTTCTACTATTTCTTGTGGGAACACCTGTATTGTAGCGCACCGCCCGCAGCGGCGAAACCAGCCCCGTGTAACACTTAGGTAAACCTTTGGCGCACGAAAGGACGGCGGTGTAAAATCCGGGCAAAGCAGGTAAAATCTGCCTGAAACACCCGCCGAGGGGTCACTTTTTGCTTAGAACCGCCCCGCAAGGGTTGCAAGCAGGGGGCTTTTCATTGTACAATAGAAAGAGCAAGCTGAGATACACTTCTATAACGAGAGGATCTTTTTAATATGTCTGATATCAAAGTGCTGGCGCTGGATCTGGATGGCACCCTGACCAACGACCAGAAGCTCGTCACCCCGCGCACCCGCGCCGCGCTGGACGCCGCCATTGCCAAGGGCGTCACCGTCGTGCTGGCGTCCGGTCGGCCCACCGCCGGCATCCAGCCGCTGGCTGAGGAGCTAGGTCTGGACAAAAAGGGCGGCTGCATCCTGTCCTACAACGGCGGCAAGATCGTGGACTGCCGCACCGGCGAAACGCTGGTGGAAAAGACGCTGGACCCCGCCCTTGTGCCCGAGCTGTGCGCCTTTGCCGCCGCGCAGGACATTGCCATCCTGACCTACAACCACGAGGGCATCGTCTGCGAGCGGGACAAGGATGAATGGGCCAACAAGGAGTGCTTTACCACCAAGCTGCCCATGATCCATGTGGACGATCTGGCGTCCTATGTGAACTACCCTGTGTGCAAGATGCTTATCACGCTGGACCCCGCCCGCCGGGACGCAGTATGCGCCGCCGGGCAGCAGCAGTTTGCAGGCCGCGCCGACCTGTACCCCTCCAGCCCCTTCTTTATTGAAGCGGTGCCGCTGGGCGTGGCCAAGGACGGCAGTCTGGCGGAGCTTTTGCGCCGCATGGGGCTGACCCGCGAGAACTTGATGGCCTGCGGCGACGGCCTGAACGACCGCTCCATGATCGCCTACGCCGGGGTGGGTGTCGCCATGCAGAACGCCGAGCAGCCGGTAAAGGACTGCGCCGACTATGTGACCACCGCCGACAACAACCACGACGGCGTGGCCGAGGCCGTGGAGAAGTTTATTTTACGAGAGGACTAACAAAGCAATGCCGCGTAACTTGGTTTTATTTGATCTGGAATGGAACATCGGCTACCAGCCGTATACCTTTAACTACCATGGGGTGCAGCAGACCCTGCGGGGCGAGATCGTGGAGATCGGCGCCGTAAAGATCGATGAGGACGCCAATGTGCTGGACACCTTTTCCATCCATCTGCGCCCCCGCATCTTCCGCAAATTGCAGCACCATATCGCCAAAGTGACCGGCCTGACGCAGGCGGATCTGGACAAGGGCGAACCCATCGTGCAGGGACTGCGCCGCTTTATGCAGTGGTGCGGCCCGGATGCCGAGTTTGCCGAGTGGGGTCTGGACGATGTGCCGGTGCTCAAGCAGAACCTGTTCCTGTGCAATCTGGACGAGTCCAAGCCCACCGTCTGGTACGATTTGCAGCAGGTCTTTCTGCGGGAGCATCCCCGCAAGGAGGGCGAGGGCATGACGCTGGAAAGCGTGGTCACCCGCATGGGCATCCCCATGGAGCGCCCCTTCCACGATGCACTTTCCGACACGCTGTACACCGCCGATGTCTGCCGTCTGCTGGACCTGCGCACCGGCCTTGCCGCCTACCCCACCGAGGACGAGGCGCTGCGCCAGAGCCTGTGCCAGACCCCCGGCGACTACCGGGACTTTACGGTGTTCCACGGCTATGTGGAGCAGTACGCATGGCGGGCTGACCCCAAGATCAGCCAGATGCCCTGCCCGGAGTGCGGCACCACCCTGCAGCCGGACGAGCTCTGGCTGAAAAAGGGCAGCAACAGCTGGTACACCCTGTGCCAGTGCCCCAGCTGCACCGGCAGCGGCAACGCCGCCGGGCAGGGCGTGTTCCAGCGGTACAAGCTGTCCCGCCGGGACGGTCTGCACTGGAGTTTTGCCCGCTGCGCCCAGATGCCGGATGCCGAAAGCCTTGCCCGCTGGGAAAAGCTGCGCACCGCCCAGCTGGAGCGGATGCGTGCCAAGGCCGAAAAGCAGGCTGCGGAAAAGTAAATGAAGGAAAATCCCTTTTTATCTCGTAGTATTGGTAGCAGAGCTTGAAGCGTGTCGAAAAATGCACACTCTGTTCACGGCTCTGTCATAGAGAATGGATATACTAAGCATGATGCAGCCTGCCCGGGAACGCCCCGGCACCGGCTGCACAGAAAGGGATCGGACACAGGATGCAAACCACACTGATGGGCTGGATACACCAGCTTGGAACACTGGAATACTGGGAAGCGCTGCTGGCGGGCTTTGAGGGGCTTGGCCCCCTTGTGCCCATTCTGCTGGCGATGGTGGAGTCCTTTTTTCCGCCGCTGCCGCTCATCGCCATTGTGGCGCTGAACGTAGCCGCACACGGCGGTCTGCTGGGCTTTTTGTACAGCTGGGCAGGCGTGGCGCTGGGCGGCACCATCATGTTTTTGTTCTGGCGGCGGCTCATCAAGCGCTTTTTCTGGAAGGTGGCCAGCCGCTCCCCCAAGCTGGAAAAGGCGCAGCAGTGGGTGAACCGCTTCGACACCTCGTCCCTGTTCATGCTGTCGCTGCTGCCCTTCACCCCCACCTCCTTTATGCACTTTGCCTTCGGGATGTCGGACTTTGACGAAAAGCGCTACCTGCGCACTGTTCTTTTGGGCAAGGGGCTGATGGTCGCCATGATGGCTGTCTTTGGGCAGTCGCTGGTCAGCTCCCTGAAGAACCCGGTCTATCTTGTGCTCGCAGTTCTGCTGTGGGGCGGGATGTACTGGGTAAGTAAAAGGTTCTGCCGGAAGCATCATCTGGAATAAAACGAGAATATCCGGGACAGCGGAGCACCTGCGGGCGCTCTGCTGTCTCTTTTTTTGCAGAAAAAAGCCATGGCGGGCAGCCCGCAGACTGCCCGCCATGACATGAGATCCATCATTTTTTATTTTGCTTCCGGTTCCTGTACAAGGGGCTCGGACGGCGGCGGGGTAAGGGTGGAATGCTCCACCACAAAGGCTGCAGCCCTTGCCCGGGCAAGGCGCTGACGCACCTTGCGGGTGTCGTTGGCGGGGAAGGTACGCTCCCCGTCCAGCTTCTCGTCCCAGTCGGCAAGGGCAGCGTTCACCTCGGCTTCGGTGGGCAGCAAGCCCTCCCGCTCGGCCACCAGCAAAAGCCCCAGCCAGCTGCGCAGCTTGCGCTCTGCCTGCTGGTGCAGCCACTGCCGGAACTGTTCCACCGTCTGCCCGCGCACGGCTAAGAACTGGTCAAAGTTGACCCCGTTGGCCTGCAAGCCCAGATTGAACTGCCGCTGCTCGGCAAAGTAGTTGCCCGCTTCCAGCCGCTTGGGCACCGGGCCGGTCACCTCATCGCCCAGCTGCCAGACCAACTCCTTCTCGGCACGGTCTTTGGCCTGTGCGCAGCGCTTTGCGTAGAGCTCCCGGGTCACCCGGTCGCGCAGCGCGGCCTTGCCTGCGGCATCGGCGGCGCGCTCTTCATCACCGTAGTTACGGTTGATCTCCAGTTCAATGGTCAACCGGCGCAGCGGGTGCGGCTCAATGGCCTGCACAAAGCCGGTGTCCCGTCCCAGCTCCAGCGGCGGCAGGGTGTAGAACTGCGCCCCCGCCCGGAAGCCCTCGGCCCTGTTGACCGCCAGCAGCTCAAAATCCGGGTCGGTCACCGGTACAAGCTGCTGCTCCTGCACCAGCTGCCGGTAAAGAGGGTCAAAGCCCTCCAGAATGGTGCGGTTCACCGCGGCCGTCAGCAGTTCTTCCTCGTCCTGCGGGGCGTCCGGGGCGGCCTGCTCCTTTGCAAGCGCAGCGGCCAGCTCCTCTGCGCTGGCCGTGAATACCAACCGGCAGTCCCCCGGCTCAGCCATGCCGAAATGTTCCAGTTTCATGCGGTGTCCCTCCTTCTCAGCGGTTCATGATGCCGACCATCAGCACCAGCAGCGCCACGCCGATGCCAACGTACAGCAACTCGGCACCCAGCACGGACTTGTCACCCTCCACGAACATCTTCTCCGGGGCATCGGGGTCGTAGTACAGGGTGACCACGCTGCCCTCGGCAAAGGGCTTGCCTTTGGCGGGCTTGGGGTATTGCAGCCGGTGGCTGCCGCCTGCGGTGGTAAACTCCAGCACATAGGCAGCGCCGTCCCGGCTCTGCACCGTGCCGCTTACCGTGGCCTGCACGCAGACGCCCTTGGTGCGCAGCTGCTGCCGCGCACGCACGCTGCGCAGCGCCATGTAAAACATGATCAGCGCGCCGACCAGAAAAATAATCACATTCAGCATCGTTTTCCCTCGTTTTTCCGTAATCGCCGGGCGGTGCCCGGACGTATAGGCAATACCACATAATTCTAAGTGCCGATACGGCGTGCGAGGTGCGGCAGATGCTAAGCCAAAAGCGCAGATAATACTTTGTGTATTATCGAGCATTTTGGCAGCGCAGATGCCGTGCCGCAGCCGCCGGAACGGTGCTTAAGCCGTTAGGCGGGAATTGTGCGGTGTTGCCTTTCGTTTATTGTACCATAATCTGCCCTAAAAAGCGCCCCGCAGCCGCTATCCAGAGTGCACCAACTTTGCTGCAAAAATTTGTCGAATAATTTTGAAATTAAGCCTTGACATTTCTTTTGTATCTGGTATAATAACTATCGTTCCCGGCGCTGCGGTGCAGGAACACAACAGAATATGCGGATATGGCGGAATTGGCAGACGCGTTAGATTCAGGTTCTAATCGGGGCAACTCGGTGGAGGTTCAAGTCCTCTTATCCGCACCACAAGAGAGACAGCTTTTGGTAGCTGTCTTTTTTTGTTTTATGCGGCAGTTTCCCTTCAGCAGCACCGGCAACGCTGCCGGGCACCGCGGCCTATTTACACAGAACCGCTCAAATCGTTCTCTGCACTGGACAACCACCCCCTGTTCGCGGTATACTGAAAGCTAAATGAATGCAGAAAAAACGAGGTCGCAGCATGGTGGAACAGGCAAACGAACTGATATTGGATCTCTTGCCCCTTTCGGCACAGACGGGACGGCTGGTGCGGGTGTACGGCACAGCGCCCTGCGTGGTGCTGCCGGGCGCTCTGCCCGCCCCGGCGGGCGGCAGCCTTGCCCTGACCGAGCTGGGCGACTACTGCTTTTCTGAAAAGCCCCGCAGCTTGCCTGCGGCGGATGCCCTCTGCCGCTACGCAGTAAGCGCAGACGGCACGGTGCGGCTGACCCGGGCGTTCGGGCAGGCGGTGGGGCAAAAGCCCGCCCGCCGGTACGATTTTGACCTCGATGCTCCGGCAGCGGACGAGGAGGAGCTGCACCCGGTGTGCGGCAGCTTTGTGGAGGAAGTCACCCTGCCGGACAATGTACAGGTCATTGGCAGCTGCGCCTTTTACAACTGCCGCAGCCTGCGTCTGCTCACCGTGGGCAGCGGGGGACTTACCGTGGGCAGCGATGTGTTTTTGAACTGCTTTGCGCTGGAGACCCTGCGGATGCAGGCCGCACCGGAGCAGCCCACCGGGCTGTTTGCGCTGGTGAACAACATCACCGAGGCGGTGCAGGCGCAGTTCTGGCCCGCCGATGCCCCCGCGCCGCTGGCGGCGCTGTGGTACCCCGCCTACTGGGAGGATATCGAGGAGACCCCCGCCCACATTCTGCTGCACACCTTTTCCGGGCAGGGATACCATTACCGGCAGTGTTTTCTCGACAATAAATTCCTCCCCGCAGAATATGACGCCATCTTCCCGCAGGGGCACGATGCCGATGACGCCGCCGTTATGGCGATGCTCTGCTTTGCCCGTCTGCGGTATCCGTGGCAGCTGACCGAAGCCGCCGCCGGGCACTACCGGGCGTTTCTGGCAGCCAACACCGACCGGGTGTTCGCCCGCCTTTTAAAGGCGCAGGACACCGACAGCATCCGCGCCCTGCTGGCGCTGGACGTGCTGGACAAAACCGCTTTTGCGTCCGCTGCCGCCCTTGCCGCCAAGGCAGAGAACGCCGCCGCTGCCGCTCTGCTGGCAGATGCGGAACACAAAAAATATGCCCCCCAGCCCAAAAAGCAGCGGTACGATTTTGATTTTTGAGAGGTGACCACACGTTGCCAAAGGAAAAATTTTTCGACCCCCGCAAGCCCTTCCAGTCCCAGCGGCCGGAGACTCACGAAGAGTGGCAGGCGCGCATGGGCGGCGAGGTGCTGGCGGTGGTGCGCAGCGGGCTGTATCTGGACTTCCGGTTTCTGGATATGGCACTCAGCGCCCTGACCCCCGCCCCGGACGAGCGCTGCCGGGTGTTGGCTACGGACGGGCAGACCCTGTATTACCAGCCGCAGCGCCTGTTGCAGCTCTATCAGGAGAACCCGAAATATCTCAATCGGTTGTATCTGCACACCATATTCCACTGTGTATTCCGGCATTTGTGGCTGAAAGGCCGCCGCGAGCCGCAGCTGTGGAGCCTTGCGTGTGATATCGCGGTGGAAAACGTCATCGACAGCTTACAGCGCAAAAGCGTGATGCGTCCGCTGACCTATGTGCGGCAGAACGCCTACCGGCAGATCACCGCCGAGGAAAAGGTGGTGGCGGCAGCACCGGTGTACCGCTGGCTCACCCGGCAGACGCCCGGCGTGCTGCGGCAGCTGGAGCGGGAATTCGTCACCGATGACCACCGCCTGTGGCCGAAGGATGCCTCGGAGCAGCCCCAGCAGATGCCCACCCCTTTGCCGCAGAAAACGTGGCAGAAGATCGGGGAGCGGATGCAGACCGAGCTGGACCTGCGGGACAAGGAGGCGGGCGAGGGCACCGATGCCTTGAAGCAGCAGGTGAAAGCCGCCAACCGCAGCCGCCGCAGCTACAAGGATTTTCTGCGCCGGTTCTGCGTTCTGCGCGAGGAAGTGAAGCTGGACCCGGACGAGTTCGACCTGAACTTCTACACCTACGGCCTTTCGGTGTACGGCAATCTGCCCCTGATCGAGCCGCTGGAAAGCCGGGAGAGCAAAAAGATCGAGGAGCTGGCGCTGGTCATCGACACCAGCTACTCCACCTCCGGCGAGCTGGTGCGCGCCTTTCTGGCCGAGACCTACACCCTGCTGAAAGGGCGGGAAAACTTTTTCCACCGCATGAATCTGCACCTGATTCAGGCCGACAACGCCGTGCGGCAGGATATCCTCATCCGCAACGAGGATGAGCTCATCCACGCCATGAACCACTTTGAACTGCGGGGCGGCGGTGGAACGGACTTCCGCCCGGCCTTTGCGTATGTGGACCAGCTCTGCGCCGAAAAGAAGTTTTCGAATTTGCGCGGTCTGCTGTACTTCACCGACGGCATGGGCACCTACCCGGCGCGGCGTCCCGGCTACGATACCGCCTTCCTGTTTTTGGGGGAGCGGTTCGATGATGCCAACGTGCCGCCGTGGGCAATGAAGGTGGTACTGGACGAAGAAGAATTTACCGGTGCGGCAGCCCGCCCGGCCAGCGCCCTTGCGGACGCTCTGGCCGAGGAGGACGACCTGTACCGCGAACTGAACAACTCCTGACAAGAGGGGGAACTATTATGAATATCAAACGTGCCAAGGAAGAGATCGAGCATACCGTAAAAGCCTACCTTGCCAAGGATGCGCTGGGCGAATACGCCATTCCCGCCATCCGGCAGCGCCCCATCCTGTTGATGGGCCCTCCGGGCATTGGCAAAACCCAGGTGATGGAGCAGGTGGCCCGGGAGTGCGGGGTGGCGCTGGTGGCCTACACCATCACCCACCACACCCGTCAGAGCGCCGTGGGTCTGCCCTTTATCCGGCAGCGCCACTACGGTGATAAGGACGTGTCGGTGACCGAGTACACCATGAGCGAGATCATCGCCAGCATCTACGCCAAAATGGAGGCCACCGGCCTTTCGGAGGGTATTCTGTTCATCGACGAGATCAACTGCGTGTCCGAGACGCTGGCCCCCACCATGCTGCAATTTTTGCAGTGCAAGACCTTTGGCAATCAGGCTGTGCCTGCGGGCTGGGTCATCGTGGCGGCAGGCAACCCGCCGGAGTACAACAAATCCGTCCGGGATTTTGACATCGTGACCCTTGACCGCGTGCGCCGCATGGATATCGAGCCGGATCTGCCGGTGTGGAAGGACTATGCCCGCGCTGCCCATATCCACAGCGCCATCCTGAGCTATCTGGAACTGCATCCCCAGAACTTCTACCAGATCAATGCGGACGTGGACGGCACCCAGTTCGTCACCGCCCGCGGCTGGGAGGACCTTTCCAACCTGCTGGACACCTACGAAGCACTGGGCTTGCAGGCAGATGAGGAGCTGATCCGGGAGTACATCCAGCACCCGAAGATCGCCGAGGACTTCTCGGCCTATCTGGATCTGTACTACAAGTACCGGGACGACTACGGCGTGGAGGAAATCCTTGCCGGGCAGGCAAAGCCCGCCGTGTTCGCACGGCTGCTGCAAGCCCCCTTTGACGAGCGGCTCAGCCTTGTCAGCCTGCTGCTGGCGGGGCTGGACACCCGCTTTACCGCCTCCTTGCAGGCAGATGCCGTGGCTGATGCCTGCTACGCCTTTTTGCGGGAGACCAAAAAGGCGCTGGCGACCCTGCCGGAGGATATCCCGGACGGCTCCGCAGAGCTGTTCAGCCAGCAGATCAAGGACTACGAGGCTGAGACCCAGCAAAAGCGCGATGCCGGGCTGCTGGGCAAGGCAGAGCTGACCAACCGCCTGCAGGTGCAGGCCGCGCTGCACCAGTGGGAAGGGGAGCTGCGCCGCGCCAACGCCGCCGGTACGCAGGAGGCCTTCGACCTGCTGCGCGGTCAGTTCCGTGCGCTGGCAGACCAGCGCGAAGCCACCCAAAAGACCGCCGCCGCTGCGCTGGAAGCCGCCTTTGACTTTATGGAGCAGGCCTTTGCGGAAAGTCAGGAGATGGTGGTGTTCGTCACCGAACTTACGGTGAACCCCGCCTCCCACCAGTTCCTCACCGAGAACGGCTGCGAGCGGTACTTCAAGTACAACAAGGACTTGCTGCTGGATCACCGCAAGGCCGCTTTGCAGCAAGAGCTTGCCGCCGAGCAGCGCCGCCACGGCGGGGTGTAAGGCGCGGAAAACGATTAAAAATGGCCTCCGCGTGCGCTTTGGCCATGTTTCAAGGAATTTGTTTTTTATCCGGGATTCTGAAAAGCCTGCGGAGCTTGTCGGGGCAAAGCCCCTCCATCTGCTAACCGCAGACCGCTCTGCCGCTTAAAAGCCCCACTGGGGCTTTCATTGCTGCGCAAACGCGGGCTTTTCAGAATCCCTTTTTCACAAGTGGGGACGCAAAGGAAAACGACAGGATTCGTGGAAAGTGCCTGCTTACCGTTGCGGCTCTCTCCCGTGAAAAAGGTACACCGGAGCGTCCGCAGACGCTCCGGTGTACCAAAGCTATAAAAGTGATTTCCGCTGAATATGGCCAGAGCGCAGCGGAGGCCATTCTGAATCGTTTCTAAGCAAAAAAGAGGACACCGCACGAAGCGGTGTCCTCTTTTTTGCTTAGGATACTGTCAGGATCAGTGGCCGCAGCTTTCGCAGTGCTCGCAGTCCTCTTCCAGCTTGCCCACGATGGGTTCCGGATCGATGCCCTGACGGCGGTAGTAGTCGGACAGAGCAGCCTTGACGGCCTGCTCGGCCAGAACAGAGCAGTGCACCTTGACCGGGGGCAGACCCTCCAGAGCCTCTACAACGGCCTTGTTGGTCAGCTTCAGCGCCTCGTCCACGGTCTTGCCCTTGATCAGGTCGGTGGCCATGCTGCTGGTGGCAATGGCTGCGCCGCAGCCAAAGGTGAGGAACTTGACGTCCACGATCACATTGTTCTCGATCTTCAGGTACATGCGCATGATGTCGCCGCACTTGGGATTGCCCACTTCACCCACGCCGTTTGCGTCGGGCAGCTCACCTACGTTGTGCGGATTTGCGAAATGCTCCATGACCTTGGCACTATACATACTTGCCATAATTACTGCTCTCCCTTCAGGCTGAACTGGCGGGCCTTGTTCTGACCCTGCAGCCACATACAACTCATAGCGCGGCGGCGGGGGATGACCTCCTCCAGCACGTCACACAGATATTTTGCTTCTTCCATGGTGTTCTGCGGGCCAAAGGTGAACCGCATGGAACCGTGGCCGATCTCTTCCGGCAGGCCGATGCTCAGCAGCACATGGCTGGGGTCCAGACTGTCGGAGTTGCAGGCAGAGCCGGTAGAGGCGCAGATGCCGTGCATATCCAGATCCAGCAGGATGGTCTCGCCCTCCAGACCCGGGAAGCTGATGTTCACGTTGCCGGGCAGACGGGGTGCGCGGCCGCCGTTCAGGCGTGCTTCCGGGATGTTCTTCAGGATGCGGTCGATGACGTAATCCCGCAGTTCCTGCTCGTGTGCCATGCGCTCTTCCAGATGCGTGGTAGCCATTTCCAGTGCCTTGCCCATACCGGCAATACCGGCCACGTTCTCAGTACCGGCGCGGTGGCGGGCTTCCTGACTGCCGCCGTCGATCAGGTTCTGGGGCCATACGCCCTTGCGGCAGTACAGCACGCCAATGCCCTTGGGGCCGTTGAACTTGTGGGCGCTCATGGACAGCATATCCACGCCCAGCTCCTTCACGTCCACAGGGATGGCACCCACAGCCTGCACGGCATCGGTGTGCATCCACACGCCGTGCTTGTGGGCGATCTCGGCGATCTCCTTGATGGGCTGGATGGTGCCGATCTCGTTGTTGGCCATCATGATGCTGACCAGTGCGGTATCGGGACGGATGGCAGCCTCCACGTCCTCGGGGCGAATGTAGCCCTCGGAGGTGGGGCGGATATAGGTGACCTCAAAGCCCATGCGCTCCAGCGCAGCCATGCTGTGCATGATGGCGTGGTGCTCGAAAGCACTGGTGATGAGGTGCTTTTTATTCTGGCGTGCCTTGGTAAAGGCGGTGCCCTTCACCGCCCAGTTGTCGGCCTCGGAGCCGCAGCCGGTGAAGAAGATCTCGGCGGGGGTGGCGTTGATGGCCTTTGCCACCTGTGCGCGGCCGGTATCCACAAATTCCTTTGCCTCATAGCCGATGCTGTAATGGCTGCTGGGGTTGCCGCAGGCACCGCTGAGCGCCTGCACCATTACCTTCAGCACCTCCGGTGCACAGGCTGTGGTGGCAGCATTATCTACATAAACCACTTTTTCTGTGTTTTCCATAAGAATGACCCTTTCTCATTGAATGCGTGTGCCACAGGGCGGCACCCCCGCACGCACGCGCGGAATCCTTTCAACGGATAAGTTATACCATATCATTCCCTAGTATGTCAATAGGAATACTGGAACTTCCCGGTTCAAAAGCGGTTTTCCGCGCCCGCAAAGCCGGGAAAAACCATTATTTGCCTTTTCCGGTCAGCTTGCCCAGCGCCACCTTCCACTTGGGGTAGCCCCAGCGCTTATCCTCGGTAAAGTCGTCTGCCAGCTTCCACGGGAACACCCCGCCGTCAAAATACAGGTTACCGGCTTCGTCCACCCGGTCCAGCTTTTTGGGCAGATAGCTCTCGTCGTAGTAGCTCTTGCGGCGGTCCGGCAGTACCCAGTGCAGGGTGCCGTCCTCATCCATACCGGACGCCCACACGCCGAACACAAAGGTGGCAGCCTCGCCGTAGCAGTGCTGCTCAAAGCGGATAGCGCCATCGTAGTAGAACTTGATGACCTCCAGCGTGCCGGATTCCTTTTTGCCGTCCCGACCTAAAGTAGGGCGGTAATCCTGCTGGTAACGGCAGCCGCAGTGGCTGCCCGCGAACTCTTTTGCATGGAACGACATGGCATGGTTTCCTTTCTGTTGTGGTTTTGCGCTTCCTTAATAAAGTATATAACCTTAAAAATGCCCCTCAAAATCGCCCTCGATCTCGTAGGGCCAGCTTAAAATGCCGCCCAAGTCCCGCAGGTCGGTGTAGCCAAGGCTTTCCAGCTTCTGCACGGCATCGGCACTGCGGCGTCCGGTGCGGCAGTACACCAGCCACAGGGCGTTTTTGTCCGGCAGCACCTCGGCGGCGCGGTCGATGACCTGCCCCAGCGGCAGCAGCTTTGCCCCGGGGATGTGCCCCACGGCGTATTCGTCCGGCTCGCGCACATCCACGGCCACGGCCTTGCCGGAATCCAGCAGACGGATGGCGTCTGCGGCGGTGATCTTTTCTGTCATACTCTCACTCCTCAAAGATAGGTTCTGTTCCATCCTATGATAACAGACCTTTTTTGTTTGCACAAGAGGTTTCTCCTTTGCAAAATCCGAGTAACGTGCTATACTATAAACTGCAACAAGGAGAGGACGACCATGAAATTTTCCACCAAGAGCCGCTACGCCCTGCGCCTGATGGCGGAGCTGGCGCGCTATGCGCCGGGCACGACTGTCAGCCTGAAGGAGATCAGCGAGCGGCAGAACCTGAGCCTGAAATATCTGGAGCAGATCGTCACCCCGCTGGCGCGGGTGGGGCTGGTCAAGAGCGAGCGTGGCAGTCAGGGCGGCTACCGCCTGACGAAAGACCCCGCCGACTACACCGCCGGCGAGATCCTGCGCGCCATCGAGGGCAGCGTAGCGCCCATTCCATGCCTTGGCAGCGTGACCAACGAGTGCCCCATGTCCGAGCAGTGCTTCACCCTGCCGTTCTGGGCGGGGCTGGACGAGGTGATCAACCAGTACATCGACAGCGTTACGCTGGAACAGCTGGCAAGCCAGCTGCCCGCGCCGGATTCTGACGCGCAGGAGAACTGCTGCAGCTGCGGCGGCACGAAAAATGAGAAATAAGTGAAAATAAGGCTTGACATTCCCCTTTGCATCGGCTATAATAATCAAGCATTCAGCGAATGTATATAGGGGTATAGCTCAGCTGGTAGAGCAGCGGTCTCCAAAACCGCGTGCCGTGAGTTCGAAACTTACTACCCCTGCCATGACGCACAGGTTCTTCGGAACTTGTGCGTTTTGTTTTTTGAACCCTCTCAGGCGCTCCCGCGCCAGCTCCCCCGAAGGGGGAGCCAAGCCGTTGCGTTTGTTGCTGAAGTGTTAGGAGCAATGAGAAACCTGTATCGCCACCTCAAAAAGCTCCCCCTTTCGGGGGAGCTGGCGCGCCGTCAGGCGTGACTGAGAGGGTTAAGGCTCCCTCCCAGAGGGAGCTGGCAAAACCGTCAGGTTTTGACTGAGGGAGTTCGTTCCAAACCCCTCTCGTGAAAATGCGTTTGGAGCGCTCCGCAGAGCGCGACAAACGCGAAATTAAAAATATTCTTTCCGCTGATTATGGCTAGAGCGAAGCGGAAGCCATTTAAAATCGTCTCAGCGCCCCAAACAGCCCACCTTTACCCGCTTTTGCAAAAAATTGCATTTTCCGCAAATTTGTGCTTGACAACAGACCGACTTTCCGATATAATAGAGCACGTTCCCGCGGTAAGATGCCGCACGAACTTGAGCGATCATGGCCCGGTAGCTCAGTTGGTTAGAGCACCAGCCTGTCACGCTGGGGGTCGTCGGTTCGAGCCCGATCCGGGTCGCCATTTGCTGCTATAGCTCAGTTGGTAGAGCGCATCCTTGGTAAGGATGAGGTCTCCAGTTCGAATCTGGATAGCAGCTCCAAAGGCAAACACCTCGAAGTCTTAGGACTTCGGGGTGTTTTTTTGCGCTTTTTTAGGGCAGGGGAGCTGTTGCATCCTACTGCTTGTGGAAACCGCCCAAAATAGAACGACTTTTTCTCTTGGTATGTCAATTGAAGCTGCCTCCGAATTGTTATATAATTAACATAATGATAAATATGGCACAGCGCTGCGTGTGCCGTGATAATTTTGGAGGTTTTGTATTATGGCTCGTTTTACTTTGCCCCGTGATCTGTACCATGGCAAGGGCGCTCTGGAAGCGCTGAAGTCCTTCACCGGCAAAAAGGCAATGATCTGTGTCGGCGGCGGCTCTATGAAGCGCTTCGGCTTCTTGGATCGTGCTGTGGAGTACCTGAAGGAAGCCGGCATGGAAGTGGAGCTGTTCGAGGGCATCGAACCCGATCCTTCCGTGGAGACCGTCATGCGCGGTGCCGAGGCCATGCTGAAGTTTGAGCCCGACTGGATCATCGCCATGGGCGGCGGCTCTCCCATCGATGCAGCCAAGGCCATGTGGATCAAGTACGAGTACCCCGAGATCACCTTTGAGGAGATGTGCAAGGTGTTCGGCATCCCGCCGCTGCGCCGCAAGGCACACTTCTGCGCCATTTCTTCCACCTCCGGCACTGCTACCGAGGTGACCGCCTTCTCCATCATCACCGACTACCAGAAGGGCATCAAGTACCCCATCGCGGACTTCGAGATCACCCCGGATGTGGCCATCGTTGACCCGGATCTGGCTGAGACTATGCCCAAGAAGCTGGTCGCCCACACCGGTATGGATGCTATGACCCATGCCGTGGAGGCTTACGTTTCCACCGCACACTGCGACTACACCGACCCGCTGGCCATCTTTGCCATCCGCATGATTCAGGGCGATCTGGTGGACAGCTACAACGGCGATATGTCCAAGCGCGACTCCATGCACAACGCACAGTGCCTTGCCGGTATGGCCTTCTCCAACGCACTGCTGGGCATCGTGCACTCCATGGCACACAAGACCGGCGCAGCCTTTGCAGACTACGGTGCACACATCATCCACGGCGCTGCCAACGCCATGTACCTGCCCAAGGTCATCGCTTTCAACGCCAAAGATCCCGAGGCCAAGAAGCGCTACGGCGTCATCGCAGACGAGATGAAGCTGGGCGGCGCAAACGATGACGAAAAGGTCAAGCTGCTCATCGAGTACCTGCGCGGCATGAACGACGCGCTGAACATCCCCCACTGCATCCAGCACTACGGCCCGGACTCCTACCCCACCGAGCAGGGCTTTGTGCCGGAGAATGTGTTCCTGGAGCGTCTGCCCGAGATCGCCAAGAACGCCATCGCCGACGCCTGCACCGGCTCCAACCCCCGCCAGCCCAGTCAGGAGGAGATGGAGAAGCTGCTCAAGTGCTGCTACTACGACACCGAGGTTGATTTCTGATCTGTCCTTTCTTCGTTACACCTCCCCTAGCGCAAAAGCCCCGCAGAGCACAACGCCCTGCGGGGCTTTTGCCGCTTTTATGCGGGACGATCTAAAATGCCCGCCGCGTGCGCCCCTTCCCGTGAAAAAAGGGACACCGGAGCGTCCGCAGACGCTCCGGTGTCCCGAATTTTAAAATAGTTTTCCTTGAATTATGGCCAGAGCAGCGCGGAGGCCATTCAAAATGGTCCTCCTACCAGCTGAGCAAAGCTTACAGCTTGCTCAGCTGGGGACCCTGTGCGGTGTCCTTGACAGCCCAGCCCAGTTCGGTCAGCTGTGCGCGGATGGCATCGGCGGTGGCCCAGTCCTTGGCCTTCTTGGCGGCAGCGCGCTTCTCCACCAGTTCGGTCACCTCGGCGGGCACCTCGTCCTTCTTGCGGTTGTACAGCAGACCCAGCACACCGGTGATCTCGTCAAAGGCGGCGGCAGCGGTCTCCAGTGCAGCCTTGCTGGAGGCGGCGGACAGGGTGTTGATCTCCTTGACCAGATCGAACACGGCAGCCAGCGCATCGGGGGTGTTCAGGTCATCGTCCATGGCAGTGCAGAACTTGGTGCGTGCCTCGGCGGCCTTTTCCTTCAAAGTCTCGTCAGTGCCGAAGTCGGTCTTGCTCAGGGCGAAGTCCAGATTCTCGCGGCAGGTGTACAGGCGCTCCAGACTGTTCTTGCAGCTCTCAATGAGGTCCACGGTGTAGTTCAGGGGCATCCGGTAGCCGGCGGTCAGCATGAAGTAGCGGATGGGCTCGTAGCCGTAGAGGTTGGCCACATCCCGCACGGTAAAGAAGTTGTGCAGGCTCTTGGACATCTTCTGATTGTCCACGTTGATGAAGCCGTTGTGCATCCAGTAGCGGGCGAACTCGCAGCCGTTGGCGCACTCGCTCTGGGCGATCTCGTTCTCGTGGTGGGGGAAGATCAGGTCCTGACCGCCGCAGTGCAGGTCGATGGTCTTGCCCAGATGGGTGCGGCTCATGGCGCTGCACTCGATGTGCCAGCCCGGGCGGCCCATGCCGTAGGGGCTTTCCCATGCGGGCTCACCGGGCTTTGCAGCCTTCCAGACGGCAAAGTCGGCGGGGTCCTCCTTCAGGTCGTCCTCCATGCGGCTGCGCAGCTCGCGGTTGCCGCTTTCCAGATCGTCCAGATTCAGGTGGCTCAGCTTGCCGTAGCCGGGGTCGCTCTTCACGCGGAAGTACACATCGCCGTTCTTGGCAACGTAGGCGTGGCCGGAGTCGATCAGATCCTTGACGATATCCAGGATCTGGGGGATATGCTCGGTGGCGCGGGGCTGCACAGTAGGCTTTTCGCAGTTCAGCCCGGCGGCATCCTTCAGGTACTCGGCCTCAAAGCGCTGTGCCACCTCCTTCATGGAGGTGCCCTCTTCCTGTCCCTTCTTGATGAGCTTATCATCGATATCGGTGATGTTAGAAACATAGATCACCTTGTTGCCCCGGTATTCCAGATAGCGGCGCAGGGTGTCGAACACGATCAGCGGGCGGGCGTTGCCAATGTGGATATAGTTGTACACGGTAGGGCCGCAGACGTAGATGCGGTACTCGCCGGGCACCTGCGGCACAAATTCTTCCTTCTGTCGGGTCAGGGTGTTGAAGATCTGCATGGTCAATTCTCCTTTTTGTTCCAAACAGAAGCCGCAAAACAAAACGCCCCCGGAGCGGTGCGCAAGGCACAACTCCGAAGGCGGTTTTAAAATCAAAATCGCGGTTCCACTTCTGTTTGTCGCTCAAAGCCGGTAACGGCGGCGCACCGCACGGCGATACTTCCCCGCAGGGGTTCCCGCCGCGTGCTGTCCGGGCGCACTTTGCGCAGCGGTCTGCAAACAGGCTTCCAGCCAGCGGCCTGTTCTCTCTGCGCAGACGGTGTGCGGCGCTACTCTGCCCGGATAAACGCATTTATCCTTTTACCCCTTTATTATAGCGGTGCCGCACAGGGAAGTCAAGGAGGGAACGAAGAACGATTCAGAATGCCCGCCGCGTTGCTTTGGGCATCTTCAGCGGAAGAATTATTCTAAATTTCGGGATATCGGAACGCCTGCGGGCGTTCCGATATCCCATTTTCACGGGAAGGGCGCAGAGCGAAGCGGAGCGCAATCAAAACGGTGGTGCTTTACCCGGGGTACCGGCTTACCTCCAGCAGCTCTTCTGCCCGCTTTACCTGCTCTGCGGTGGGCGGCACAGCGTCCGGCAGGGGATAGGGGATGCCCAGCTTCTGCCACTTGAACAGCCCCAAGGTGTGGTAGGGCAGCACCTCCACCCGCTGCACCGTTTTCAGGCTGCGGATGAAGTCTGCCGTTTTGCGCAGCCCCTCCTCGTCGTCGGTCAGACCGGGCACAAGGACATGCCGCACCCACAGCGGGATGCCGAGGTCAGAGATGTGCCGCGCCATGGCAAGGATGTTGGCGTTGTCCTTGCCGGTGAGCTGCCGGTGGCGCTCCGGGTCGATCTCCTTGAGGTCAAGGATCACCAGACTGGTGTTAGCCATCAGGCGGTCGAACGCCGCCAGATACGCCGGGTCGTCCGGGCGGAAAGGCTGCCCGGCGGTGTCCAGCGCCGTGTGCACGCCCTTGGCGCGCGCCAGCGTGAAGAACTCGGTCAGAAAGTCCATCTGCCGCAGCGGCTCGCCGCCGCTGACCGTGATGCCGCCCTTTTTGCCCCAATAGTTGCGGTAGCGGTATACCCGCTGGAACAGCGCTTCCGCCGTCCACTCCTCGCCGCCCTCTGCCCATGTTTCGGGGTTGTGGCAGTACTTGCACCGCAGGGCACACCCCTGCAAAAACACCACAAAGCGCACGCCGGGGCCGTCCACCGAGCCGAAGGATTCCAGCGAGTGGACGTACCCGAGGGTCTTACAGGACGCCATGGCAGGTACGGGCCAGCACGTCCAGCTGCTGCTCGCGGGTCAGGTCGATGAACTTGACGGCGTAGCCGGAAACGCGGATGGTAAAGTTGGCGTACTCTTCCTTCTCGGGGTGCTCCATGGCGTCCAGCAGCTTCTCCTTGCCAAAGACGTTCACGTTCAGGTGGTGTGCGCCCTGATCGAAGTAGCCGTCCAGCACCTGCACCAGATTCTCCACGCGTTCGCCCTCGCTGTGACCCAGTGCCTCGGGGTTGATGGTCTGGGTGTTGGAAATGCCGTCCAGTGCCCAGTGGTAGGGCAGCTTTGCTACGGAGTTCAGGGAGGCCAGCAGGCCGTTCTGCTCTGCGCCGTAGCTGGGGGTAGCGCCGGGTGCAAAGGGGGTAAAGGCGGCGCGGCCGTCCGGCAGAGCGCCGGTGTACTTGCCGTACACCACGTTGGAGGTGATGGTCAGGATGGAGGTGGTAGCCTCGGAGTTGCGGTAGGTGTGGCGCTTCTTGATCATCTCCAGGAAGGTCTTGAGCAGCCACACGCCGATCTCGTCGGCGCGGTCGTCATCGTTGCCGTACTTGGGGAAGTCGCCCTCGGTCTCAAAGCCGGTGGCAAGGCCGTTTTCATCGCGCACCACCTTCACCTTGGCGTACTTGATGGCGCTCAGGGAGTCGATGACGTGGGAGAAGCCTGCAATGCCGGTGGCAAAGGTGCGGCGCACATCGGTGTCGATGAGTGCCATCTCGGCTTCCTCGTAGTAATACTTGTCGTGCATATACTGGATGAGGTTCAGCACGTTGACATACAGCCCGGCCAGCCAGTCCAGCATCTGCACATACTTGGGCAGCACCTCGTCATAGGTCAGGTACTCGCTGGTGATGGGGGCGTAGTTGGGGCCGCACTGCTCGTGGCTCTTCTCGTCCACGCCGCCGTTGATGGCGTACAGCAGGCACTTGGCAAGGTTGGCGCGTGCGCCGAAGAACTGCATCTCCTTGCCGGTCTGGGTGGCAGACACGCAGCAGCAGATGGAGTAATCATCGCCCCAGACGGGCTTCATCACATCGTCGTTCTCGTACTGGACGCTGCTGGTGTTGACGGACACCTTGGCGGCGTACTTCTTAAAGGCCTCCGGCAGAGCAGAGGAGTACAGCACGGTCAGGTTGGGCTCCGGTGCGGGGCCCATGTTCTCCAGCGTGTGCAGGAAGCGGTAGCAGTTCTTGGTGACCATGCTGCGGCCGTCCATGCCGATGCCGCCCACTTCCAGCGTTGCCCACACGGGGTCGCCGGAGAACAGCTGGTTGTAGCTGGGGATGCGGGCAAACTTGACCATGCGGAACTTCATGACCATGTGGTCGATGAGCTCCTGTGCCTGACTTTCGGTCAGGATGCCCTTGTCCAGATCGCGCTGGATATAAATGTCAAGGAAGGTGGAGATGCGGCCCACGCTCATGGCAGCGCCGTTCTGGGTCTTGATGGCGGCCAGATAGCCGAAGTACAGCCACTGGCAGGCCTCCTTGGCGTCCTTTGCGGGCTGGGAGATGTCGTAGCCGTAGGCCTCGGCCATCTTCTTCATGCCCTTCAGGGCGCTGATCTGGCGGGCGATCTCCTCGCGCAGGCGGATGACGTCATCGGTCATGGTGCCGTCGCCGCAGTTGGCAAGATCCTCCTGCTTGAACTGGATCAGGGCATCGATGCCGTACAGGGCAACGCGGCGGTAGTCGCCCACGATGCGGCCGCGGCCGTAGGTGTCCGGCAGACCGGTGATGATGTGGGTGTGGCGTGCCTTCTTCATCTCGGGGGTGTAGGCATCGAACACAGCCTGATTGTGGGTGCGGGTGTAGTCGGTAAAGATCTTGTGCAGCTCGGCAGAGGGCTGGTAGCCGTAGGTGGTGCAGGCCTGCTCTGCCATCTTGATGCCGCCGTAGGGCATAAAGGCGCGCTTGAGGGGCTTGTCGGTCTGCAAGCCCACGATCTGCTCCAGATCCTTCAGGCTTTCGTCAATATAGCCGGGGCCGTAGGAGGTCAGGCTGCTGACCACCTCGGTCTCCATATCCAGCACGCCGCCCTTGGCGCGCTCGGCCTTCTGCAGCTGCTGCAAAGCACCCCAAAGCTTATCGGTAGCCTCGGTGGGGCCTGCCAGAAAGCTTTCGTCGCCGTCATAGGGGGTGTAGTTCTTCTGGATGAAGTCACGCACGTTGACCTCTTCCTTCCAGATGCGGCCTTCAAAGCCTTCCCACTGTTCAAACTGGATCATTGGAACCTCCTTGCTCCATTACGCGGTTAGCGTTTTCTAACTAATGAGCCTTTGAAAAACCGCTCTTCATGGGCGGCTTTCTGGGGGCGAAACAGTCTTGCGCTGCCGGCTGCGGCAGCCCTGACTACAAGGTGTAGACAAAAATAAAAACCTGTCCACAAAATCTTGCGTTATTATAATAGCAAGAACCACTTTAAAAAGCAATAGAAAACAAGTGGGTTTTCTTCCAGCGGAAAGGCTATTCTTTGGGCAGAATGTAGAAAAAACGCCGAAACCCCGGCGGCACGGCAACTTTGCAAAAAAATTTGCAAATTAAGGGTTGACAAGACTAACTGACTGTGGTATCCTGTTCTCGCAGCGATGGTTAGCTAATTCTAACCACGTTGCACCAGAAAAAAAGGAGCGTCTGCAAGCGCTCCGCTCCATTCCTCCATTCCTTTCTCTTTTCTACGGGAAGCGGCAGCACGGTTTGCTCTGCTGCTTCCGGCGCGGCACCGGCTGTGTTTGGTACCACAGCCGACGCAAAGAAAACAAAAACGGGACACTCAGCTTGACCACCTGAGTGCCCCGATTTTTGTTTTGTGAGGGAACTCCCTCTGCACGCTATGCCTTGAGGGGCGATTTAAAATGGCCGCCGCGTGCGCTTTGGCCATAGATTAAGGAATTTCATTTTAAATTTTGGATACAGAAACGCCTGCGGGCGTTTCTGAATCCGGCTTTCACAGAGGGGGATGCAAGGCAAACGACAAATATGCCATCTGCCTTTACGACCCCACCCGTGAAAAGGCAGTTCGGGAAAATCCGCAGATTTTCCCGAGCTGCAAATTATAAAATATTCTTTCCGCTGAATATGCCCAAAGCAAAGCGGAGGGCATTCAAAATCGTTTTTTACTTTCCCAGCGCTGCCAGCTGCTGGTACAGCTCTGCTGCGCCGCCGCCGGGGTATTTTACGCTGACATAGGCGCTGTTCAGGATGCATACGCCGTCGGAGTACACCGTCAGCAGAAACTTATGGTTCTCGGCATCGTCATAAAAGCTGACGGTGACCGACTGCACCGGGAAGGTATCGTGGGTGTAGGCAGAATAGTTCTGGTTCAGCTTTTTGCGGCAGGAGACGGTGGAAAGCAATTCTGCCGTCTGCTGGAACTCTTCGCTGTCCATGGAGAGGAGGTGATAGTCCATGTCGTTTGTGCTGCCAAAATGCGCCACTTCCTCGGTGCGGAGCGTGCCCTGCGAGCTGGCGCGTACCAGTGCTTTCAGGTCGATGGGGCGGTATAGCACCGCAAAAGCTGCCAGTGCAAACAGGATAAAAAATAAAGCGGTGCGGGGAATGTGGAAGCTTTTCATCGGCTTACGCCTCCTTTGGCGGCTCCGTTTGTGTCAGATGCCGCTGGGCGATGAAGAAGCCCACGGCGCTGGCGGCAAATACCACATAATAGCTGGCGATGCGGTAGAGCATCAGAGCACTCATCACTTCGCCCCGCTCCAGAAAGCTGCCGAACACCAGCAGAAAGGCAGTCTCGATGGAGCCCATCCCGGCTACGTTGGGCAGGGCGTTGGAGACGAAGAGCATCAGGCTGGTGAGCAGCTGCACCTGCCAGAAGCCCAGCGGGGAAAGCCCCATGAACCGGATGCACAGGTAGGGCAGGCAGAACAGCCCGAACAGCTTGAGCGCCTGCAGGGCAAAAATTTTCAGGCAGCGGGACTTATCTGCCAGCAGGCGGCGGCTCTCGGTGCCCAGCACCTCCAGCTGTTCCAGCCAGTCGGTGCGGCGCTGCTGCCACTTTTCGGTCTTGGGCAGAAAGCCCAGCAGCCAGCGGGCGAGGTTCTGCACCAGCGGCGAGACGCACAGCAGCACCAGCGCCACAATGATCACTGCTACTACAGCGTATGCCATGGGCAGATAGCGCATGACACCGGTGGTGTTGGCAGCAAGCCAGCGATGCTGCAACAGCAGCATTATGGTGGCGTACAGAAGTACGGTGCTCTTGTGGAAAACGTATTCCAGCGTCATCAGGCCTGCGCCGGGGCCCAGCGGCAGCCCGGCCTTGTGCAGGTAGTACAGCTGCACCGGCACCGCACCGGCACCCAGCGTGACCACGTTGCCAAAGGTGCCGCACCAGCCTACATCCAGCCCCTGCCACAGCTTGAACTGCGGCAGACGGCTGCGCACGATGACCCACGCCACGCACCCTTCCAGCAGGGGGTAGCTGATGCCGACCGCCAGCACCGCCAGCACTTGCCACACCGACAGCTGCGCCAGCGCCGTGGTGATCTCGGCCCAGTGATCCTTAAAAATGAACACGATGATGCAGGTAAGTGCCAGAAGCACCAGCAGAGAGATCACGGTCTTTTTGCGGGAGGGCTGCTGCGCGGCGGCTTGGCTCATGGAAACAAAACTCCTTTCACAACCGGAAATTCTGGAACCAGTATAGCACATCTCCCGCCGCCCTTTGTGAACGGATGCGGAACTTTGTTGGGCAATTTGGGGCATTTGATAAAATGGGGAGACCTCTCCCGTGAAAAAACAATGCCGGGCAGCGTGCAGCTGTCCGGCATTGTTTTTTTCATGATTCTTCCCCGTCCGTCAGCTCTTTTACAAGCCTTGTCAAGGTGGCTACATAGGATTCGTTGGAGAACTGCTGCTCGTACAGGCGGCGGCAGTCCTCGTGCATGGCGGCCAGCGCCTCCGGGTGCTCGATGGCCCAGGCCAGCTTGTCGGCCAGCTGCTGCGGGTCATCGTCTTTATAGAGGAAGCCGTCCACGCCCTCGGTCACCAGCCCGGCGGTGCCGGTGTGCTCCGATACGATGGAGGGCTTGCCGAAAATCAGACCCTCGGTGACGAAGGTGGGCATGGGGTCATCGCGGGAGGCACACACCACGCAGTTGCACTGCTCCATCAGGGATTTGACCTCCGGGCGCTCTAACCGCTTGCGGTAGAAAACGGTCTGGGGGTAGTCCCGTACCAGACTGTCCACGGCGTTGTACATCCCCTTATCGGCGGCTTTGCCCACAAAGAGGAAGGCGGCTTTTTCCCGCACCGCAGAGGGCAGCAGCCGGATGGCGTTGCAGAAGATATCCGGGCCCTTGCGGGGCTCCAGCGAGCCTACCGTCACAAAAAGCGGCCGTCCACCGGCAAAGCTGATGTCATAGCGGGGGAACTGCTCGGCGGCGTAGTCCGGCAGACCGTAGATCAATTGCTCGATTTCAAAATCCGGCCGGACGGAGTGCATAGCGGCGGTGGCGTGAGAGCCTACGGCGCAGGCGTGGATGTTTTTGCCCAGTTCCTTGGGGATCTTGTGGGCGATGAAGGGGTAGCCCGCAAAGGCATCGTGCAGCCACCACAGCACCGGCACAAAGGAGCCGTTCAGGGTGTTCACCACGGGCGCTTCCACCACTGTGTTGGCCAGCACAAGGTCTGCGCTGGTGGTCAGCCCCCACAGGGCGCTGGAAGTAACGCAGTCCGGGCGGGTGACCACGGCGGCTCCGGCATCCAGAAACAGCGGCAGCGAGCCTTCGTCCGAGGGGCCCAGCACCACCACCTCAAAGCCTAAGCTGCGCAGCACCGGTACGGCGCTTACCAGCACGATGGGCGCGCCGGTCATGGTCAGCTCGTGGCTTAAGATCAGCGCACGGCGTCCCTTGGCGGAGAACACATCCTCGGCGCACAGCTCCCGGCGGAAGTGCAGCAGCGCCTGCGGGATGCAGCGGCTGTGCTGCGCCATGGCGTGCGCCAGACGCAGCAGCTCGGTAACGCTGTCCTTGCCCCGGGCGGCGGCGCGTACTTCATCCAGCAGCGCACGGGACACCATGGCGCAGCTGCTGCCGGGCAGGTGCCGGGTGCTCAGATACAGGGCGGTGGAGCCGTCAAAGCCAAAGGCGGCGTCACAGACTGCAAGGTCTGCGCCCTCCCGCAGGGCGGCGGCAAAATAGGTCAGGGCGGTGGGGGTGCACTCCACATCCTCGCTTACCAGCAGCACCCCGGCTACATCGGGGGTCAGCGCGCCCTCCAGCCGGGTCACCAGACGGAACTTGCGGTGCAGCTGGTTTTGCAGCGCCGCCTCCAGCGCCTTGTGACGCCCCGGCGCGTAGACCAGAAGATAGGTGCTCTGGGTATCGGTATAGACCTGCTTGGACAATTGCTTGCGCTGCAGGGTACTGTAACTGGTGTACATGATCCAACTCCTCCGGGCAGAATATCGGGCGGGCTCAGTGGCCGCGCACTAGGTTCAGCAGTCTGCGCAGCGGGGCGGTCAGCCGCCAGCTGCTGCTGGCGCGCATATTTTCCAGCGAGACCTGATATTCGTGCTGGATGCCCTGCAAGGTCAGCAGCTGCTGGTTCAGCCGCATACACTCGGCGCGGCTGGCCTGCAATACCTCGTCTGCTTCCTGCGCGGCGGCGGCGTTTTTCAGCTTCAGGTCGTTCAGCGCCCGCAGCAGGGATTTGCCGGGCTGCTCGTGCAGAAAACGTCCCAGCGGGTAGTAGTGATAATTCACCGCAAACTTCATGCCGGCACCAAAGCCGGTGGTGCAGTGCAGCGAAAGGTTGGGATCTACATCCAAAAACAGCAGGCTGTCCTCCTGCAATACAAGGCCGTTGACCGGCTGAAAGCTGATGCGCTCGTCCGAGATGGCAAGGTCGGTGATGCAGCAGGCCAGCTCGCCGGGGTCCAGCCGGACGGCGCGGGCGTCCTCCGGCAGAATAAAGGTGACCGACACCTCGTGGGTCAGCTCGTTGTAGACATCCTCGGTGGCGACAAGGCATTCCCGGGGTGAAAAGCCGCTGCCGGTGTCGTAGAACAGCTGCGGCAGGGTAAGGGTGATGTTCTCGGCCTCGGCGCTGTGCTTGGAAAGCTCGGTCTGGCAGGTCAGCAGCTGCTGTTCCAGCTCCAGACACCGCTGCGCCAGCTGGGAAACACCCTCGTCCGAAAGCTTGAGCTGCTGCTCCAGCTCGGCAATGCGTGCCTGCATGGCAGCAGGGGTCACGGGGGCATCGTGGTTCATAACGGGATCCTCCTCTTCCTTATCCTAAGAAGCTTTTTTCATAAGCATTGTACACCGCTTATGAAAAAAGCTTCTAAGCTCGGCTGCACCGCAGCCGGAACATTCAGAATATCAGTGCCGTGGGGTGTAGTATACCTGCGGGGTGTGCCGCCGGGCGGGGAACAGCTTGATGATCAGATCCCGCCGCCGCTGCAGCAGGGCACAGATCAGCCAGATGGAGCCCAGCGAAAGGATGTACTGCAGGCTGATGCCCAAAACAGGGCGGTCGGCGTATTTGGCGGCGAACAGATACCACGGAATGGCGATCAGCTCCACCGTATGTACGCAGAAGATGTACAGGGAGCGGCGGCCGATGGCCTCGAAAAAGCGCACCAGCGGGTTGCGGCGCTGGCTCCAGCGCAAAAACAGCCGGATAAACAGCAGACCGGCAAGGCCGTCCAGCAGGATGCTGATGGGGCCCAGCGACCACTCGGCCATGGACACACAGTCGGTGCGGCGGGTGGCAAGGGCGGCTGTCGGGATCAGCAGCACGGCTGCCCACAGGATGCAGGACATCCGGCGGGACAAAGGCTGATCCAGCCAATGCTGCCGTTTGGCAAGGTAGCCAAGGTACAGGTACGGCGTGATCACTGCGCCCTGAATCAGGCAGAAGGGCAGCTCCCATACAAGGCTGGCACCCCAGCCCAGCAGGGCGGCACCGCCCACCGCCCAAGGGATGTACCGCTCCGGGAAGATGTTCAGGATAACGTCCAGCGCGATCCAGCCCATCAGCAGCGCCAGCAGGTACCACATAGGCCCGCAGGAAAAGAACTCCTGCCCGAAGTAGGTGGCGGTGTGGGGCAACCCCAGCAGAAAGCCGCCCGCCACCTTGATGCTCTCGGTCAGGGAGCCGGGCAGATAGTGAAAGGTATTATAATGAATGATAAAATGCAGCACCGTGGTGAACACCGCAGTGTAGCAAAAGGGCTTGAGCAGGCTTTTGAGCTGCTGGTGGATGCACTTGCTGATGGAGCGCTTGCGGAAGCCGTAGCCGCTGGCGATAAAAAAGGCCGCCATCAGCGTTTCGCGGTAGATAAAGCCGACAAAGGCCGTCAGCGACAGGCCGCCCTCCAGCTGGAGCGGGTAAAGCTCCCCGGTGTGTCCCAGCACGATGGCCAGCATCCCAGCGCCCTTGAGCATATCAAACATCCCGATGGAGCTGACAGTGCGGGGCTTGGTTGTTTCCATGAAAGATTCCTTCCCTGCGCCGGGCCAATACCCCTCAAGAAAAAAGCCGGATACGGCGCAAATGATCGATTTTTATACAGCATTGCCATGATATATGGCTAGTATAATGCTTTTTATAGAGACTGTCAATTTTGTTTTGCAGTCTGCACCATACCGGAACTGGTATTTTGCGCTAAAAATTGTAGCACGAAAACCGGCGGATTGCAACGAAAGGTAGAATTTGGCCGGGGAGCATCCTGAGATGTGCAAGTAAAAATTGTCAATACTGGAAATTAAATGTTGCAGAAGTATTGCATTGCATTGGAAGATATTGTATACTGGGCACAGTGCGGCGCACTGCCGCAGAATGGAATTACAACGCAGGAGGGAAATACAATGATCAAGGTATTGGACAACGTGTATGATCTGGTCACCCTGAATATGGAACAGCGTTTTTCGGAGCGTGTGGCGCTCCGCTTCTATGATAAGGAAACGGACACAGTGACCGAGGTCCATTATAAGGACTACGCGCGGGATATCCGCCGTGCGGTCAGCTACTTCCAGAGCACCATCCCGGATATCAAGGGCAAAAAGATCTGCCTGCTGAACAAGAACTGCTACGAGTACGCCGTGAACACTTTCGGCATCATTCTGGCAGGCGGTGTGCTGGTACTGCTCAACCAGCACAAGAGCTGGGACGAGCTGTCCTACGAGCTGGGGCTGGTGGAGCCCACCGCTATCCTGACCGACGGCGACGACTACGGCACCAAGGAGCAGCTGGAAGCCGCCTACGGCAGCATTCTGCGCCCGATGGACGGCTTCCGCGCTTATGAGCCGGTGGCAGAGATGCCCCGCTGCATCGGGCACGACGACCTGATGATCCTGATGTTCACCTCCGGCACCACCGGCCGCAGCAAGGGCGTGATGCTGAGCGAGCGCAACTTCTTCAGCGTCATGCGCGCCCATGTGCAGATCGGTGAGCACATGATGGAGTATAAGCACGACCCGGAGCTTGTGGTCAGCCAGTACACGGTGCTGCCCATGTTCCATCTGGGCGCGTTCATCTGCCTGTTCTCGTGGGCACACGCGGGCTGGGGCCTGAACGTCAGCGGCGATATCCGCAACTTCTATAAGGAGATCCGGCGGATGCCCAGTCAGGTCATGGCGGTGGTGCCGGTGATCATGAACTCCCTGCACAAGGACGTGATGCGCGGCCGCAAGGAACGCTTGGGCGAGCTGTGGGTGCCCATCTGCTCCTCTGCCATGTTTGACCCGCAGGTGATGCTGGATATGGCCACCAACGGGATGTTCGTGGTGCAGACCTACGGCGCTACCGAGACCTGCGGCGACGGCATCATCAACTACGCACAGGATGCAAAGCACATCGGCGCTGTGGGACAGGGCAACGATTATCTGGACTACAAGCTCGAGCCGGACGGAGAGCTGTGCATCCGGGGCGACAGCATCATGCTGGGCTACTACAAGGACCCCGAGGCCACCGCAGAGGTCATCGACAAGGACGGCTGGTTCCACACCGGCGACCTTGCCCGGGTGGACGAGGACGGCTACTACTACATTACCGGCCGCAAGAAGAACCTGATCATTCTGGGCAGCGGCGAGAACATCAGCCCCGAGGAGCTGGAAGGTCTTGTGGAAAAATGCCCCGCTGTGCAGGAGTGCATCGTGAAGGAAATGGGCAAAAAGATCGGCGTTGTGGTGTACTGCCCGCAGAACGAGCAGCAGACCGTGCAGGATCATATCACCGAGATGAACCGTACCCTGCCGATGTATAAGCGCATCGGTGTGGTAGAGTTCAGTGCAGAGCCGCTGCCCCGCAACGCCACGGGCAAACTGCTGCGCTGAGTATAAAATAGACGGGATAAAACAGAAGGGAAAATTACAATGGGCAAATTTGTGGAAAACATGTACGATGCCATTACGCAGGGCATGGAAAAAGAATTTCCCCAGCGCGTGGCCTTCCGCTACTATACCGAGGAGACCGACACCGTGACCACCGTCCTTTTTAAGGAGCTGGCACAGGATGTTCGCCGGACGGTCACCTACCTGCAGAGTACCATCCCGGACGTGAAGGGCAAAAAGGTCTGCCTGCTGAGCAAGAACAGCTACGAGTATGTGGTAAACACCTTTGGTGCGATCATGGCAGGCTGTGTGCTGGTGCCGATGAACCAGCGCAAGAGCTGGGAAGAGCTGTCCCACGAGCTGGAGATGGTGGAGCCCGCCGCCATCCTGACCGACGGCGAGGACTACGGCAACAAGGAAAAGCTGGAGGCCGCCTACGGCAGCCTGCTGCACCCCATGGACGAGTTCCGCAGCTATGAGCCTGCGGCAGAGCTGCACCCCATCGGTCACGATGACCTGATGGTGCTGATGTTCACCTCCGGCACCACCGGCCTGAGCAAGGGCGTTATGATGAGCGAGCGCAACCTGTTCAGTGCAGGTCATGTGCTGTGGGCCATCTCCGCACAGCTGGAGGACAAGATCAGCCAGAAGGAGCCCCTGCCCGGCCACTACATGGTGCTGCCCATGTTCCATCTGGGCGCTTTCATCGACCTGTTCTCCACCACCATCATGGGCTGGCCGCTGAACCTTGGCAACGATATCCGCAACTTCTACCGCGATATCCAGAAGATGCCCAGCCAGGTCATGTCTGTGGTGCCGATGATCATGAACTCTCTGCACAAGGATGTGATGCGCGGCCGCCGCGACCGTCTGGGCGAGCTGTGGGTGCCCATCGGCTCTTCTGCCATGTTCGACCCGCAGGTGCTGCTGGACATGGTGCATAACGGGATGTTTGTCATCCAGTGCTACGGCGCTACCGAGACCTGCGGTGCCGGCATCATCAACTTTTCACAGGACGAAAAGCACATTGGTGCCGTGGGTCAGGGCAGCGAGCTGATGGACTACAAAATCGAGCCGGACGGCGAGCTGTGCATGCGCGGCGACTGCGTGATGATGGGCTACTATAAGGACCCGGAGGGCACCGCAGAGGTCATCGACAAGGACGGCTGGGTGCATACCGGCGACCTTGCCCGGGTGGACGAGGACGGCTACTATTACATCATCGGCCGCAAGAAGAACCTGATCATTCTGGACAGCGGCGAGAACGTCAGCCCCGAGGAACTGGAGGGCATGCTGGAAAAATGTCCGGTCGTGCAGGAATGTATCGTAAAAGAACTGGGCAAAAAGATAGGTGTTGTGGTATACTGTGAAAAGGAGCACCAGCAGACCGTGCGGGACTTTATTACCCAGATGAACCGCACCGTCCCCCTGTACAAGCGCATCGGTGTGGTGGAGTTCAGCGAAACGCCGCTGCCCCGCAACGCTACGGGCAAGCTGGTGCGCAAGTAAAACGCAACAGAAAGGAAGCATAATACGATGGAACGTGCAGAAATCATTTCTCAGATCACGGCTATTCTGGAGGATGTCGCAGAGGTATCGCCGGAGGATGTGACCGAAAGCAGCGTCCTGATGGACGATCTGGATCTGTCCTCTATGGAGATCTTGACCATTGTGGCAGATCTTGAGGAGACCTTTGGTCTGCGCATCCCGGAAAAGGAGCTGCGCAACTTTGTCACCATGGGTGATCTGGTGGATTATCTGGCAGCAAACGTGGGGTAAAAACCAATGGAAACACAACAGCGCTCGACGGAATATAACTTTCAGGGGATCATGTACTTTTTTCGTCGGGAAAAGATCCAGTGCCGGTACCAGTTCTCGCTGCGGGATGCGGTGGATATCACCCTTTTGCAGCGGGCACTGACAGAGGCCTTGGCAAGTGCACCTTATTATACCCAGCGCCTGGTGCAGGAAAAGCGGGAGATGTGGCTGGAGCCCAACACGGAGCCCTGCCTTGTGTACCCCGGCAGCACCATGCGCAATATCCCGGAGGAAACGAACGGCTACCTGTTCTGCGTCAGCTGCGAAGGGGATACCGTCTACTTTGACTGGCACCACTTCCTGCTGGACGGCCACGGGGTATCGCCCCTGTTCACCAGCATTCTGGAGCAGTACTGCAACCTGCGTTACGGTACGGCCTTTGCGGTGCAGCAGATCGTGTGCGACCCGCCCTATGATATGGAAGCCATGCTGGCAGAGCACCCGCCTGTGGAAGGCGGAAGCGACGCCATCCAGCGGGACGTGGTGCAGACCTACGAGGGTACGCTGCGCCGCACCCGGGTGTGCCTGAGCAAGCAGAGCCTTGTGGAAAAAGCACTGGCAAACAACGCAAAGCCGGTAAGCGCCCTGATGGGTCTGCTGTGCATGGCCATGCGGGAGTATCTGGGCAAGGAGAATATCCAGTATTCCTACTCGTCTGATACCCGCGATGTGGCTGGTGTGCCGAATGCGCTGTACAACTGCGTATGCAGCTTTGAGCATACGGTGCAGCTGCAAGCAAAGACCCGCCTTGCGGATTTTGTATCTGACGTAGATGCAGACATCAAGCGGGACTTGCAGCCGCAGTCCAAGCGCCGCCGCATGACCGAGCAGATGGGCTGGGTGTACAAGGTGAACCAGCAAAAAGCCCCCCTGCGCATCAAGCAGCGGGTGTTCCAGATGGGCGAGTACATCGGCGGCACCATTTCGGATTTCTGGCTCAGCTATCTGGGCAATCCGCTCATGCCCGCCACCCCGGAGCTGGCACAGTACACCACGGATTTTGGTGTCTGGGTGCCGCCGGAGGGCGCATCCGTGGGCGTGGAAGCCGCCAGCCTGAACGGAAAGATCATCCTGTGCATCCACAACAAGGCACCTAACCCGGGTCTGGCTGATATCCTCCGCAAGACCTTTGAAAACGAAGGCGTCGCGGTGCTGGAAGCGGAAGATCTGGACTGAGAAATACATATTATAAAAACAAAAGGCTGCTGCACGTTTTTGAAGTGAACCCCAAAAGTTAGACAAAAATAAGATCAAGCGACTCGAACGGTCTGAATCCTGTACTGCACAGGGC
>CAKSYT010000011.1 GCA_934524985.1 uncultured Faecalibacterium sp.
GTGCGCTGGGGGATAATGTCGGGGTTCCGATAGCTGTCCTTTTCGCGTTCATTGTGCTGCTGGGTGTTGCCAACGGCCTTGTCCGAAACGGCAAGGTTTCGGACACTGGTGCGGTCGATGCCATCATTTCTTGCCAAAGGGCATTCCTCCTTTCAAGGTTCATCGAGAGGTGACGGGGAACGGAGATGCACTTCTGCGGAAGTGTAATAACCCACTATGACACTTTCAGCCCTGCGGTCTGCAAAGTGTAGTGGGCTCTCCGAGGGAGAACGTCTCCTGCGGGAGAGTTAATCAAGTTCACGTTTGCGAAGCAATGAAAGCCCCAGTGGGGCTTTTAAGTGACCGAACGGTCTTGCGCCAGCAAGATGGAGGGGCCTCGCCCCGACAAGTTCGCACAATGCGAACTTGATTGCTCCGTACGCATCTAAAAAATCGCGTACGGAGTTCAAATAACCTGTACGGTTCGTACAGCGTACGGATAAACGAAATATAAACGATAATACGCCTTAATTTTCTGTAATCTGCCGTACAGATGCGTACAAGTACAGACCGTACAGGTTGTACGAACTTCTTCCGTAAAAAATGCACTTTTTACGGGCAGGGGTGGACAAGCGGCTCGATGCCCACGAAACCGCGCACCCTGCGGCCACCGGGCAGATAGATGTTGTTGGTGGCTTCAAGGTTATAGCGGCGGTCATTCTGGCGCAGTTCTGCGCTGAAACGGATGGCAGACACGCTGTGACAGGCGTTGTCGTCGCACCACTGCTTATAAATGTCGTAGAACTCCTTGGAGATGATGGAGTAGTCCGCCTTGAAGCGGAAGTAGCCCTCGGATTCCATGAAGTCGATGACATTGTTGCTGCTGCGCTTGATGGTATCCACGTTGGCGGCGGCTCGTTCGCTGACCGTGAAGCGGAAGTCATTCTGCACCAGCCGGTGCAGTCCTACCAGACACCACAGCAGGATGCCTTCTAATTCGGCGCACATCTTCTCCACAAGGAAGGGGTCATCCGTGCGGTCGGCAGGCTTGTCCTTGGTGGTCAGGATAAGCTGGCGGCGAAAAAAGCCGTCCGAATGGTCATACAGCGAGGTCAACGCACCGTTGCCGAAGCAGAGGAACCGGGCGTAGATATCGCGCTGGTAACTCTGGACACCCTTGCGCTCCAAGTCCAGCTTGGCTTCGGCGGTCACGATGGTCTTGATATAATTCGTTTTGGGCAGGGCGTTCATGTCCATGTCATCGTCGATCATCAGCAGGCGGCGTTCCAGATCGGCGCGGGCAAAGCGGTTATTTTCCACTTTCTGGACACTGCCGTTGCTGGCGGCATCTCCTATGAGCCGTTTCAGCACCAGTCCAATGCGGGACTTGCCCTCGCCGCCCTTGCCGACAATGAGCATCATCTTCTGCCCCTTGGTGCTGGGAATGAGACAGTAGCCCAGATATTCCTGCAAGGTGGGGATGTCGGCATCGTCCAGCAGTTCGTGCAGGAAGGTCAGCCAACGGTCAGGGGTGGCAGCTTTCGGGTCGTAGTTCACAGGCAGACGGTTCTGGCAGAACAGACAGCTCTCCTGAAAAGAGCCGTCCGGCAGATGGTACACGCCGTTCTGGAGGTGGATGCAGTCCTGTTCGATGGGAAACGGGTCAGAAAAAGCCAGCAGCTTGATGGTCTCCAGAATGTTGGTGACCTTTTTGGACAGGCCGGAGGTGACATATTCCTCGATGTTCTCCAAGATGCGCTGCTTGATCTCGCTCTCGTCCTCCACCGGACCGTCCAGCGTGTACAGCGTACCGTTGACGCATTTCAGCGGCCACTGTTCCAGAAAGGCACGGCCAAACTGGACTTCATCGATCTTCTTGCCGTTGTACCAGTCCGGCCATAAGGGGTTGCGGGAAATGTTTTTCTTCATAGGGTGGTTCTCCTTTAGAAAAGTGAAGTGGCGGGTCTCACGGTGAGACCCACCACTTCAGGTGAATAAATTATCAGGCGCACTTCGCCAGAGCAAGGCGGTCGGTGCGCTCTTCCAGCATCAGCAGGTACGACCCGGACAGCAGCTGTGCGGCGGCAGCGGCCTTCTGCTGGGGCGTTCCAAATGCAACGCAGTCCGTCAGGTGCTCGATGGTCTCGGTCATGTGGAGAGCTTCCACGAACCGCTCGTCCAGCGGTTCTTCCGGGCTGGCGGGCTTGTAACGCTTTCGCCAGTCATGCAAGAGGTCGAGATAGTCGGTCAGCACCCGCAGGCAGTAGGCGATGTCTGCCCACTGCTCGTCCGTCAGGCCACGCTTGGGCGGAGGCAGGGCGATGGCATTGGCGGGCGGCTTGTCCGGGTCAAGCCCGAAGTCGTGAGCAAGCTTCTCGGCGGCTTGCCGGGGATTCAGGTCAAACAGCTTGGCGGTGAGGTCGATGGCATCTCCGTTGGCTCCACAGCCAAAGCAGTAATAATAGGTGTCGTTCAGCTTCATGCTGGGGTCGCTGTCGGAATGGAACGGACAGCACACCATGCCATGGCGGTCGGGCTCCATGCCGTACATCTCTCCCACCTGCCGAACGGTGATGGCGGACTTGACAGTTTGATACAGGCTCAAGGGCATTCCTCCTTTGTGTTGTGTACTGCACCAGAGACCTCGTGTGGGAACTCTGGTGTTTTTTTGCTTCCTGCCTGAATATACGGAGAATTTTGCAGAAAGGGCGAAAAAGCGGCAGAACTGCAACGGAAAAAGAAAAAAGCCCTTACTGGTTGCAGGGCTGCAACAGCAAGGGCGGAGAGAAAACCGTATATTGAACAAAACGGCAGAGCGTATTATAATGAGGAAAAAGCTCAAAAAGGAGGGCCGACCACATGGCACAGGAATATCTGCCCGCACCATCCAACGTCCGTCTTGCGGACTTGATGAAAGAGCACAACATCAGCCAACCAGAACTTGCCAAGGAACTCGGCTGCTCCAAGAGCACCATCAACCGTTTTATCAGTGGCGCAAAAGGAACCCTGACCCATGAGCAGGTGCTGAAAATTGCAAGGCTGTTCAACGTGTCCACGGATTTTCTGCTGGGAGAAACCAACATCCCCGACCGCAAGAACTACGATATTGCTGAACTTGGCTTGTCCGTTGAAGCCGCAAAGAACCTCTACACAGGGCGTGTCAATGCAGAGGTAGTCAACCTGCTGCTGGAAAATGCCCGCTTTGCAGAGCTTACTTACCGCATAGCGCAGTATTTTGATGATACCTTTGCATCTGGCATCGCAGCACAGAACGCCATGCTCACGACATTGAGCACCCTGCTGCGCACAAAGGTCAAGACCCCGGAAGCAGCCAAAGCCGCAAAGGACATCAGCCTTCGGAGAAAGCCAGTGTACCAAGGTGACCTTGATGATATTGAAATGTACTTCATGGCAGCGGTCAAGGAAATCAAAAAAGGCATCGGGAGCCACTATGCCGAACAGGAAGCCATGAGCAAGAAAGTGGCAGAGAAAATGTTCACCGAATTGACCAAAGGGCAGGATGTGCAGCACCCAACGATCACGGCAGAGCAGTTGACGGATGCAATGTTGGACAGCGTTTCGGGCATGAAAGGAGCCACGCCGGAAGCACTGGAACAGCTGCGAAGCGGTCTGCTGGGAATCTTGCAGTCTGCCGCAGAGCAGGAAAACGCCCATGAAGCAGACGAATGAACGGCTTTGTGCGCTGGCACAGAAAGGCGATGCTGCCGCGCTGGACAGCCTGATCGACAACAACAAGTCCTTTATTGGCAAGGTGGCAAATGACCTTTTCCGCAGCATGAATCTGGCACAGTCCGGCCTGAACCTTGACACGGACGATTTGAAACAAGCGGGCAATCTGGGCTTGTGGAAAGCTGTGCCGAAGTTCGATGCAGCGCGAGGAATGAAGTTCCTGACCTATGCGGCTCCTGCCATCCGCAATGCCATGATGGACATGGTGCGGGATGCCTTTACTGCTTTTGAGCAGCGGATGGTGACGGAGGATAAGGACGGTATCTGCTACCAGCGTATTTCATTGGACGATGTTCTGCCGGGAGAAGAGCAGTTGCGGCGCATCGAAGCCATAGCTGACCCCTACGCCATGCAGCCGCAGAGTATTATGGAAAAACAGGAATCACGCCGGGAACTGTACGATGGCCTAAGACGGCTGACCCAACGGGAGCAGACCTACCTACTGTACCGCTATGGCTTCACCGATGGCGAGGAGCATCCGCTGATCGGCACGGCGATATACTTTCACCTGACAAAAAGCCGCGCCAAAAAGACCGAAGAACAGGCCATGGATAACCTGTGGCTGGAACTGCCGTGGTGGTTTGATTGAATGAAAAGAAAAAATCGTGATTGTGCTACAAGTTTTCTGGAAATTTATGTGCAGCTATACGATTTTGAAAAATTTTGTAGACAGATGAAACAAACTAGGATTAAATCTAAGTATCTAAGGAACGTTGATTTCACGGAGCCGCTGATTACCGACTGTAGGATTTGAGGAGGATGCCGTTTTATGAAAATTACACGAGATAAAATGTTTTTTTCAAAAGATCTTATTCATACACTGGCGTATGTCGGAATGTTTGTGGCGGCAATTATATCGGTTGGAGCGTGTAAGTCTGGTATTTGGGTGGCTGCGATATTAGCATGGATCGTAGCAGGTATAATTATCGGATTGGCGATTATTTCTGATTATAAAAAGGCAGAGCTTTTGAAAAATGGAACAAGAATCATCGGAAAGGTTACAGCAACAAAACGAGTACATATAAAATTTCATATGAGTACCTACCACCTTGCCGATGAAGATGTAATCTATCCATATGTGGTACATTATCAGTATAAAGTTAAAGGTGAAACCTATAATGGCAAGTCGCAGTGGTTTTGGTTCAATCCATGTATTCCGAAAGGAACGCCAATAAAAATTCTAGTAGACCCAAAGAATCCGGCCCGAAGTGCAGTTTTCAAACCAGAAAGCTGAAGATAGTCTTCAGTCGAAGTAGAGGTAAAATAAAAAGTTTGGCCGTATAGTGTGTTTATCTAAAAGAAGATTGTAATTGTGCTACAAATTTTCTGGAAATTTATGTGCAGCTATACGATTTTGAAAAAATTTGTGGACGGATGAAATAAAGCAGGCTTAAATTTCGTTGTTTTAGCAAGGATTTGTAAGAACTTCTTTTAGAACGTATATAGGAGGCCTATTATGTTAGAACAATTTTTCAAATCACAAGTTGCAGCTGTTTCTGACCCCTACCAGTGCAATCGCATCACGGATGCGCTGGCAGCTGCTGGAATCAAATTCTATTGCAAAACCAAAGATGTCAATCGGCGGAATACGTTCGATCAGGCAAGAATTGGATCTTTAGGCATAAAACCGAAGTATGTCACAGAGATATTTGTGGACAAAGAAAATGCGGACATGGCTCTGCATATTGTACGCATACTAAGATAAAGTTGAAAGGACAAGAAGTTTTTCGGAGACAATTCCGCTCTTGTACATGATATGTTTTCATTCTATTGGAGGAACGCATGAAAAAAGTATCCATGGGACTTTTGATCGTACTGGGGAGTATCGCGGTGGCTGCGATATTGTTTGCTCGACCATATAACAAAAAATCTGTTCAATCTTATGTACTGCGAAATCAGGATGAGCTGACAAACTATGCACGGAAAGTGATAGAAGAACATCCAATGGAACCGCTAGAGTGGAATGGATGGAAAGTATATTATTACGCAGATGATATGGTGGAATTTTGTACAGGCTCTTTCGGGCTTGTTCCGAGTACTACATATAAGGGCTTTTACTATTCTGAAGATGATGAACCACATGGCTTTCAAAATGTTCCGGTTGAGTTTGTGAAAAGTGAAAACGGGTGGTCGTGGGCAGAATCAGAAGGCGACAATACACAATATACTGAACGAATTGCGACACATTGGTATTGGTATGAAGCAAAATTTTAGAAATCGGAGAATTTGAAATTATGGGTGACAATAGACGAAACACCCGATTGGGCGTATTTGTAATGGCCGTTATAGTGAGCGTGCAGGTTCTTCTCACAGGATGCGCATCTACCAAGAAAGAAACTGATTTAGCCAAGCCAGTTGCAGAGGATAGCTCAAATCCAGTCACTTTAACAGTCTACCTTACCGCTCACTATGCAAATCCTGACACACATGGGAGAGAAGTGTTAATATGACCGAATTTTCGCGTGATATGATTGAAGTTCAGAGATTACTTGCTATTGTCAATAATTCCCTTGAAGAATTTAATAAAAGTGAAGGCTTCCTAATAAAGAATGATTTAAGCGAACGATGTATCTGCGCAAAGTTTTCTACATATTTGGAAAGGGAACTTTTGAATACACAATATCAAGATTATAATGTAGATGTTGAATACAATCGAGGGCGTGGAGGAAATGACAGTGCGGCAAAAATGATGAATGGAAAGAAGATTGTGACAGATTTAATAGTTCACAAACGGGGAAAGAACGAAGAAGGTGAGTACGACAACCTAATTTGTATCGAAATGAAAAAAGAATATAAGCATTTGGATATGGAGAATGACAAAAAACGATTGGCTGTATTGACTGATAAATATTGTGGGTTTGGCTATAAGCTAGGATTGATGTTAGTTGCTCGTAGAGATAAAAAGGAAAATATATGTGGATTGTATATTGATTCTGTATATGTTGATGGTCGAAAGATTGGCTAAATCATCCATGTAACCAAAATCCTCAACTTATTTTTGTGCAAGCTGGAGATTTTTCTTCATATATAGATACGCCATTGAATTGCAACGCAAAATGCGTTACAATAAAACCGAGGTGATAACCATGGAAAAAACGATGACGCTCAATCTCCGTGTCAACCCTACCGTCAAGCAGCAAGCCGAGGATGTGTTGAAGCAGCTTGGCATCCCAATGGCAACCGCCATTGATATGTACTTGCGCCAGATCACCCTGACTGGCGGAATTCCCTTCTCGCTGTCCCTGCCGAAGGCTCCTGCGGCACTGAACGCTGACACCATGACCGATGACCAACTCCATGCCGCTTTGCAGGTAGGCATTAAGGAAATTCAGAACGGTGACACCGTGGATGCCGCAAGCGCATTCGCACAGTTCAGGGAACAGCACAGATGAAGCAGTATGACGTAAAAATTTCCCATGCAGCCCTCAGCGATATGGAACAGATTTACAGCTACATTGCTGACCGTCTGCTTGAACCTGATACGGCTATGGGGCAGTACAACCGCATTGCAGAAGCCATTCAGTCGCTGAACATCCTGCCGGAACGCTGTGCGCTGGTGGAAAGTGAGCCAGAGCGCACCCAAGGGCTGCGGCAGATTCTGGTGGACAACTACTCGGTATTCTACATCGTGGGCGAGGATGTGGTGTCAGTAGCCCGTGTGCTGTACAGTGCATCCGACCTTGTGCGCCGCCTGCGGAGAATGAAGTGAAAGGGGTGTTTGTGTGACCGCCGTAATCTACGCCCGCTATTCCAGCGATAACCAGCGCGAAGAATCCATTGAAGGTCAGATTCGTGAATGTACGGCTTATGCCGAAAAGAACGGCATCACCGTGGTCAAGCACTACATTGACCGCGCCCTTTCTGCCAAAACCGATAACCGCCCGGATTTCCAGCAGATGATCAAGGACAGCGAGAAGCGGTTGTTTGACATTGTGCTGGTCTGGAAACTCGACCGCTTTGCCCGAAACCGTTATGATTCAGCGCACTATGAGTACCAGTTGGAGCGCAACCATGTCAAGCTGGTGTCTGCCACGGAGCCTATCTCTGACAGCCCTGCGGGTATCATGGTCAAGAGTATGCTCACTGGCATGGCCGAATACTATTCGGCAGAGCTTTCTGAAAAAGTCGTGCGCGGCATGACCGAGAATGTTCTGAAGGGCAAGTACAACGGCGGCACGATCCCCATTGGTTTTAAGGTGGACGAAGAGAAGTTCTTTCAAATCGACCCGCTGAAAGCTCCCTTTGTGGTAGAAGCCTTTCAGCGTTACAATGAGGGCGCGACCATGAAGGAGCTGATGAACTGGCTGAACGACAGTGGCGTGACTACCAACCGCAACCAGAAGTTCACCTACAACAGTGTCCAGACGCTGCTGACGAACAAACGGTACATCGGAGAAAACCACTTCAAAGACATCGTAATGCCCGACAGCATCCCGGCCATCGTGGACAAGGACTTGTTTGAGGAAGTGCAGCTGAAAATCAAAAAGAACAGCCGCGCTCCTGCCCGCCACAAAGCCGAGGATGATTATCTGCTCACCACCAAGCTGTTCTGCGGAATGTGCGGTGCGATGATGTTCGGCGAGTGCGGTACGGGTAGAAACAAGGTCGTTCATCATTATTATAAGTGCGCCACCGCGAAGCGTTTCAAGACCTGCAAGAAAAAGACCGTCCGTAAAGAGTGGCTGGAAGATTTGGTCATAGCTGAAACTATGAAGCTGATTCAGGACGATGCCGTGATTGATGCCATCGTTGCGGAAGTGATGGAGTTGCAGGATCAGGAAAACACCACGCTTCCTCTGCTGGAAAAGCAGATGCGCGAGGTAGAGAATGGCATCGAGAATATGCTGAACGCCATCCAAGCAGGTGTGCTGACCAATTCCACCAAATCGCGTTTGGAAAAGCTGGAAGCCCAGCAGAAAGAACTTGAAGTTCGGATTGCCGAAGAAAAAATCGCTCGGCCACGGTTGAGTGAAAATCAGGTTCGTTTCTGGCTGACCCGGTTCCGCAAGCTCGACCCGAACGTAAAAAGCCACCGGGAGACGCTTATCAACACGTTCGTGAACGCGGTTTATCTCTATGATGAAAAAGTTTTGATTGCATTCAACTACAAAGACGGCACAAAAACCATCACTTTCGATGAAATCGCCGCCAAAGAGGCCCCAGAGGGCAATGGTTCGGATTTGGGTTGCTTCGCTCCACCAAGAACTCCGGTATCCAATGGGTACTGGAGTTTCTGTTTTGTCAGTCTTGAAAAAGGGGATGCAAGGGTGGATTCGAACAGCAGCGGAGCCGACCGCCGCCTGCGGCGGAAGCAGGGAGGCGAGGCTGGGGCAGCGCTCCGCTTTTTCAAAGCCCTGCCAAGGGGCTGCGGAAAAAGCGGCAAGCGCAACTCGTAAGACCCGCCGAACAGTCCGGCGGGTAAAAAAGCCCCGGTGCAACAGCGACGACCGCTGCCTGCGGCAGAAACAGGGAGGAGCTGTTGGGGCTGCGGCCAGCAGGATGCGCGTGCCGCCCAAGGCACGATGCAGCCGCTGGGAGCCGCGACCCGGGCTCCTTATTCTGCGCGGCTCGCGCAATCCACCCGCGCCCACCAAAAAAACCGCAACGTATCAAAATACGCTGCGGTTTTGTTTTACGATGCTATGCTTTGCCTTGCTGTTTTTGCTTCGCCCGCCCGTCAGAGCAGCTGTGCAAGAATACTGTTTTGAACAATAAGCCCGGCAGGGGTCAGGGCGAGGGTGCGGCCATCGAAGGTAGCATACCCGGCACGGACGCAGTTTTGCACAAAGACCAGCTGCGCGGTGGAAAACTGCTTGCCGTACAGGGTTTTGTAGGCTTCAAGGTCAAGCCCCTTGCGCAGCCGCAGCTGCAAGATCAGGTAGTCCTCGGCACCGCAGCTGCCGTCCATGATGGGCGCAGCGGCGTCCTGCAAAAAGGCGGCGGTGTCCGGTGCATAGCAGAACCGCTTACCGCCCATGCAGGAGTGCGCCGCAGGGCCAAGGCCCAGATAGTCACCGCAGTCCCAGTAAATGAGGTTATGCTTCCCTTCGTAGCCCGACTTTGCAAAGTTGGAGATCTCGTACTGGCGGTAGCCGTGGTGCTCCAGCTGCTCCACAGCGTAAAGGTAGAAATCGGCGGCTTCATCGCCGGTGGGCAGACCCTCCGGCGGGTGCTTGCCGAAGGCGGAGTCCGGCTCGATCTTTAAAAGGTAAGCCGAGATATGGGTGGCACCGCCCTTTTCGATCAGCTCCAGCGTCTCGTCAAATTCGGCCTGCGTATAATGGGGCAGTGCCAGCATGATGTCGCCGCTGATGTTCTCGAACCCGGCGCGCCGGGCAGCGGCAAAAGCTGCCCGCGCCTGCTTGGCACTGTGAGGACGGCCAAGGGTGCGCAGCTGGGTGTCCCGGGCAGACTGTACCCCAAAGGAGATGCGGTTCACCCCCGCCGCCCGGAAGCCCCGCAGGCTCTCCTCGGTAACGGTCTCGGGGTTTGCCTCTAAGGTGATCTCTGCACCGGGCACGGGGTCTGCCGCCCGGATGAGCCGCTCTGCCTGTGCCGGGGTGAGCAGGCTGGGCGTGCCGCCGCCGAAATAGACGGTATCCGGCCGCAGGGGCGCATCCGGCGCAAAGCGGTGCAGCTCCCGCAGCAGTGCGTCCACATAAGCGTCCGGCACGCCCCGCTCCCCGGGGTGGGAATAAAAATCGCAGTACCGACATTTGGAAAAACAGTAGGGAATATGCAGATAAAGTCCAAGGGACATACAATATCACAGCCTTTTTCATGAAACGTTCATTTCTATGCAGTATACTATATTCCGTAGACCGGAGCAAGAGAGAAATGCTCCGGCAGAATAGACTGGAGGAACCCAGATGAGTTACAACAATTACAACCGTGGCTATGCAGAGCCTACAATGACCTCGGCTGATTATATGACCCGCACCTACCGTTGGATGGCGCTGGGACTGCTGATCACCTTTGCGGCGGCGTTTGTCACCGCCGCCACCCCGCTGTTCTATGTGGTCAATTCGCTGTACCTGCTGTTCACCATTGCCGAGCTGGCGCTGGTGTTCGTGCTGAGCGCCCGGGTGCAGAATATGTCCGTGGGCGCGGCAAGAGGGGTGTTCTTAGGCTACGCCCTGCTCAACGGCATGGTGCTGAGCTATTATTTCCTTGCCTTTGATCTGGGCACGCTGGTGCTGGCTTTCCTTGCCACCTCGCTGTATTTCGGCCTGATGGCAGTTTACGGCACCACCACCCACAAAGACCTGTCCGGCTGGGGCCCCAAGCTGATGATGGCGCTGTTTGCACTGATCGTTACCGGCTTCGTCGGTCTGCTGTTCGGTATGGGCTTTATGACTACGGTGCTGTACTCTGGCATCGGTCTGGTGGTGTTCATGCTGCTGACCGCCTACGACACCCAGAAGCTGAGCCAGATGTACTCCTACTACGCAGGGGACAGCGAGTTGGCGGAAAAGGCTTCCATCTACGGTGCACTGACCCTGTATCTGGACTTCATCAACATCTTCCTGTATGTGGTGCGTCTGCTGGGTCTTAACAGCCGCCGCCGCGACTAAGCGTACAGCGCTGCAATATCATTGATAACAAAAAATCGGTCAGGCCTGTGGGTCTGACCGATTTTTTTGCTCTATAAAGAATGGGGTCGGGAGAAAATCCCGACCCCAATTTTTTTAATCTGAAATTTTCGGCGATTGCTCAAATCAGCTTTACGGCCAACGCCTCAGTGGTGTGCTCCTGCGCTTCGGTGCTGCCGGGCTTGTCGTCCAGGATGTACCGCAGCACCAGCACCTCGGCCACATACAACACCGCCACCTTGATGGGGATGCTGCCGGAGTCCAGCGGGCTCTCCTGCGCGCCGCACAGCAGCACGATGTCCGCCAGCTTTGCGCCGGGGGAGTCCTCGTAGTGGGTGATCAGGATGATCTTTGCGCCGTTGGCCTTGGCGGTGCGCAGGGTCTCCATCAGATCGCGGGTAGCGCCGGAGTAGGAGACGAACAGCACCACGTCCTGCTCGGTCATCAGGCTGGCAGCCATGACCTGCATGTGGCTGTCGGCGGTGGCGCGGAACTTGTTGGTGATGCAGGCGAACCGGGCGCAGATCTCGTTGGCGGCGGCCATGCTGCCGCCCTGTCCCATGCAGAACACCTGCCGGGCGCTATGCAGCAGCGCCACGGCCTGCTCCACCGCCTGCGGCGAAAGGGCGTTCTGGGTGCCGTTGATGGCGGTCATGAACAGCGCCGAGGCGTGCTCGCACAAAGTAGCAGTGTCGGCGTCCGGGGCGGGCTCCTGCTGGTTTACCAGCACGCCGGTGGCGTTGGCCTGCGCCAGCGCAATGCGCATTTCGTGGTAGCCCTCAAAGCCCAGCGCCCGGCAGAACCGGAACACCGTGGCCTCGGCCACCTGACACTCTCTGGCCAGCGATGATATGGACAGATACTGTGCCTCCGCAGCGTGCTGCACCAGATATTCCGCCACTGTGCGGCCGGACTTTGTCAGGTCGCCCTGATGCTGCTGCAGCAGCTCCCAAAAATTCGTAGACATTCTTCCTTCTCCTCACTCGGCTGCCGGTGGTGCACCGGTGCCGTTTTGGTGCTTACCTTCTTATATAAAAGTATAAGAGAAACCGCACCGCTGTGCAAGAGGCGTAATGAACACATTTTGCCCGCCGGTTCTGTGCAGAGGGCACAGTTTTTTGAGAAAAAACGGTTCAAATCGTGAAAATGCTTTTCATTTTTGTAATTCTGAGACTGAAAGCGATTTTCAAAACAGCAGCGGAAAGTGTACCGTTTTGTAACTATTTTGACAAGTGAAGTGGGCAAAATTATTGTGTTTTTTCTGATATCCCACAATTTTGTGCAGGCTGCTGGGTTTGAAAATGAAAATTTATGAAAAGAATGAATAGACAAAATGAAAATATTTTTCTATAATTAGGCTACAAACAACGGCTGCGGACACGAGCAGCCGCTACGAGCAAAACGGAGCACGATCCACCGATGGGTCGAAGAAGATGAACAAGGAGAATCTACCATGAAAAACTGCATTTCCCGCCGTTCGTTCCTGAAGGCTGCCGGTATTCTGGGCGCTGCCGGTGCACTGGCCGCCTGCGGCGGTTCCTCCTCCACCAGCACTGCTGCTTCCTCCACCGCTTCCTCTGCTGCTGCAAGCACTGCCAGCACCGGCGCAAGCATCAAGCTGTGGACATATCCCATCGGCGGCTGGGGCAATGACGATACCGTCCAGAACCTGATTTCCAGCTTCAACGCAAAGTACCCCGACATCAAGGTGACCGTGGAGTATCTGGACTACACCAACGGCGACGATCAGGTGAACACCGCCATCGAGGGCGGCAGCGCACCCGATCTGGTCATGGAAGGCCCCGAGCGTCTGGTGGCCAACTGGGGCGCCAAGGGCGTTATGGCACCGCTGAACGATCTGTGGACTGACGATGCAAAGAAGGACATCTACGCTTCTGTGGAGTCTGCCTGCCACAACGAGAAGGGCGACTACTATGAGTACCCCCTGTGCATGACCGCACACTGCATGGCCGTGAACATGACCAAGGTCAAGGAAGTGGGCGCTGACCAGTACATCGACACCGACAAGCACACTTGGAGCACTGACGGCTTCCTCAAGACCGTGGATGCACTGTACAAGGGCGGCTACGAGAACGTGGCAGCCATCTACTGCAGCGGTCAGGGCGGCGACCAGGGCACCCGCGCCATCATCAACAATATGTACGGCGGCACCTTTACCGATGCAGCCCACACCAAGTACACTGCCGACTCTGCTGAGAACATCAAGGCCATTCAGGCTCTGTACGATGCAAAGGGCGTCAATTTCGATCCCTCCATCAACGGCGGCGAGGAGATCACCCTGTTCCGCAACGGCACCCTGCAGATGGCTTTCTGCTGGAACATTGCACAGCAGCTGAACGCTGACACCGCTGCCGCAGGCCAGACCATCAGCGGCGACGAGATCTTCCCCATGGCATTCCCCACCGAAAGCGGCGACCCGAAGCTGTGTGGCGGCATCTGGGGCTTCGGCATCTTTGATAATGGCGATGAGGCCAAGATCAAGGCTGCAAAGACCTTTATCGAGTTCATCGCTGCCGACCCCTCTCAGGTCAAGGACAGCGTGCTGGCTTCCACCTACTTCCCCGTCCGTACCAGCGTGGGCGACATCTACGCCGGTAACGAGGTCATGAGCGAGTACAGCAAGTTCATGGGCTATCTGGGCGACTACTACCAGATCACCCCGGGCTGGACCACTGCCCGTACCGAGTGGTGGAACATGCTGCAGCGCGTGGGCTCCGGCGAAGCCGTCGAGACTGCCGTTAAGACCTTTGTGGACAACGCAAACGCAGCCGCTGCTGCCGAGGCATAAGCGCTGCTTTTTCTGAACTGCATCACAGCTGAACCGCAAGGCCCCTTCCTCCGGGTGAGGGAGGGGCCTTTTTACGGAAAAAACACTCTCAAACGAAAGGTCTGGTGATCCTCTTGGCTGCAAAGACGGCAATGAAAGAGCCCAAACGCAGCAGTGCGCTGGTACGGCGCGAAACCTTCGCCTCCTACTGCTTCCTGCTGCCCAGCCTGATCTTCTTTCTGGGCTTCGTCATCTATCCCATGATCCTCTGCGTGGTGACCAGCTTCTTTGACTCCACCATGAACCGCGCGGATATCTTTGTGGGTCTGGCAAACTACAAGACCCTGTTTGCCGACCCCATCTTCCTTGGCGCATTAAAGAACACCTTCGTCATCGTCATCGTGTCGGTGCCCATCACCTGCATCTTCTCGTTGTGGGTGTCCTCCGCCATCGTGGACCTGCCGGAGTGGGCAACAAGCCTTTTCCGCTGCGTGTTCTACCTGCCCGTGGTCACCGGATCGGTCGCCGTTACCGTGGTGTGGAAGTGGATGTACAACAACTACTACGGCATCTTCAACTATCTGGGCAAGAGCCTTGGTATTCTGGACAAAAACATCAACTGGCTGGGTGACGAGCGGTTCGCACTGGGCTGTATCATCCTGATCCTGCTCACCACCTCTGTGGGTCAGCCCATCGTGCTGTACGTTTCGGCACTGGGCAACGTGGACCAGTCCATCGTGGAAGCTGCCGAGGTGGACGGCGCTACCGACTTCCAGTGCTTCTGGAAGATCAAGTGGCCCGCCATCATGCCCACCACCCTGTACATTCTGGTCATCACCACCATCAACTCCTTCCAGTGCTTTGCACTGATCCAGCTGCTGACCTCCGGCGGCCCCAACCACAAGACCGATACCATTATGTACTACATCTACTACACCGCCTTCAAGCAGTACAAGTACGGCTACGGCAACGCCATGGGCGTGGTGCTGGCGGTGATCATCGCCATTCTGTCTGCTGTCCAGTTCAAGCTGGGCAACAAGGATAATTAAGGAGGTGCGGAACAATGCGTGCAACTGCTGCAAAAAAGCAAAAACCGTTGAAGCGCCATCCCAGTAAACTGAAAAAGATGAGCGCCTACACCATTCTGGCGATCATCCTCATCAGCATCATGGCGGTGCTGTTCGCCTTCCCGCTGTACTGGATCATCACCGGCTCCTTCAAGACCGGTGCCGCCATCAACGCCACTACCCCCGAGTGGTGGCCCAGCCAGTGGGTGCTGACCAACTACCAGAAATTGTTTGCCGGGAAGCGTGCCCCGCTGTGGCAGCTGGCCGTGCCCTTCGGCTCCAAGTTCAGCGCCGACGGTGAGCCTGTCTACTTCTCGGTGGGCCCCATGGCACCCGCCGCCATCCGCTGGATGATCAACACCGTGTTCATGGCAGTCATGTCCATGATCCTTACCTGTCTGACCGCCGCTATGGCCGGTTACGCGCTGGCCAAAAAGCGCTTTGTGGGCCGCAAGCTGCTGTTCACCCTCATCGTCTGTGCCATGGCGCTGCCCAAGCAGGTCATCCTGATCCCCCTGCTGCGCGAGATGAGCGCACTGAACCTGTACAATACCATCTGGGCCGTCATCTTCCCCATCGTGGGCTGGCCGTTCGGCGTGTTCCTGATGAAGCAGTTCAGTGAGGGCATCCCCACCGAAATGCTGGAGGCTGCCCGCATCGATGGTGCCAGCGAGGCACGCACCTTTGTCAAGATCGTGCTGCCCATGGTCAAGCCCGGTATCGGCGCACTGGCCATCTTTACCTTCATCAACAGCTGGAACGACTACTTCATGCAGTTGATCATGCTGTCCAGCACCAGCAACCTGACCATCTCGCTGGGCATTGCAAAGCTGCAGGCAGAAAACAGCACCGACTTCGGCCTGATCATGGCCGGTGCTGCGCTGGCTGCTGTGCCTATCATCATTATCTTCCTCATCTTCCAGAAGTACTTCACCAAGGGCATCGCAATGGGTGCGGTCAAAGGCTAAAATTTCGACCGCAAGCAAATCAGCAGCTTCCCCCGACCGGGGGAAGCCCTCATTCGGAAAACGGCTCTGTGTTTCGACTGCTCCTTGTAAGCGGCGCAGAAAGCGTCAGAACCTGATACAAACGACTATTTTATCTTGATTTATTACTAATTGTAAAGAAGGGCTTGAAATATGAAAGATATCAAAAAATATCAGGGTGTCATCCCTGCCTTTTACGCCTGCTATGACGCAGAGGGCAACATCTCGGTGGAGGGGGTCAAGGCGCTGACCCGCCACCTGATCGCCAAGGGCGTCAAGGGTGTGTATGTGGGCGGCTCCTCCGGCGAGTGCATCTACCAGCACGTCGAGGAGCGCAAGACGGTTCTGGAAGCCGTGATGAGCGAAGCCAAGGGCAAGCTGACCGTGATCGCCCACGTTGGCTGCAACAACACCGCCGACAGCATGGAGCTGGCACGCCACGCCGAGAGCGTGGGTGTGGACGCCATTGCCTCCATCCCGCCCATCTACTTCCACCTGCCGGAGTACGCCATTGCCAAGTACTGGAACGATATGTCCGCAGCCGCCCCGAACACCGAGTTCGTCATCTACAACATCCCGCAGCTGGCCGGCACGGCGCTGACCATGAGCCTGCTGAACGAGATGCTGAAGAACCCCAACGTGGTAGCCGTGAAGAACAGCTCCATGCCCACGCAGGACATCCAGATGTTCAAGGATGCCGGTATTGCCGCCCGCGGCGAGGGCAACTTTGTGGTGTTCAACGGCCCGGACGAGCAGTTTGTTTCCGGCCGCGTCATCGGCGCAGACGGCGGCATCGGCGGCACCTACGCCGTGATGCCGGAGTTGTATCTGGCCATGAACGCCCATCTGGAAAAGGGCGAGATCGCAAAGGCTCGTGCCATCCAGTACGAGGCCAACCGCATCATCTATAAGATGTGCTCTGCCCACGGCAACCTGTATGCGGTGCAAAAGGAGATCCTGCGCCGGATGTACGGGCTGGAACTGGGCAGCGTGCGCGCCCCGATGCCCGGCCTGATCCCCGAGGATGAAGCCATCGTGGCCGAGGCACAGGCCATGATCGAAGCCGCCATCGCAAAGCTGTAACAAAATAAAAGCGCCCCTCTCCGTCTCTTTTTCAGAGGGGAGGCGGGCGCTTCTTTTATTGGAGGAAACGCAAATGATCTGCGATACCCTGCAGCATCTGGGGCGGTACAGGGGACTGCACCCTAACTTGGATACCGCCATCGACTATCTGCTTACCCACGACCTTGCCGCTCTGCCGCTTGGACGCACCGAGGTGGATGGGGACAAGGTGTTCATCAACCTGATGGATGCCACATTGCACCCGGACGCGGGTTACCACCCGGAGTACCACAAGCGCTACGCCGATTTACAGCTGGACCTTACCGGCAGCGAAGGCTGGGGCTACACCACGGTGCCCGGCGCGGAGATCGGGGAATTTACCGGGGACTGCGGCTTTCAGGCCAGCGCCAGCGTAGTGACCGGCGCACTGGGCGAGGGACGATTTGTACTGTTCTTCCCGGAGGAACTGCATAAACCCGGCCTTGTACAGCACGGATGCGTCAGCGTGCGCAAGGCAGTCGTCAAGATCAGAATGGAGGAGTAAGACCATGGAAAAGGAAAAGCTGTTTGCACAGATCAAGGGCGGGCTCATCGTGTCCTGTCAGGCACTGGAGCACGAGCCGCTGTACACCAAGGAGGGCGGCGTGATGCCCCTGATGGCGAAAGCTGCTGCCATGAGCGGTGCTGTGGGCATCCGCGCCAACACCGTGCGGGACATTACCCAGATCAAGCAGGTGGTGGACCTGCCGGTCATCGGCATCATCAAAAAGGATTACCCCGGCACGCCCATGTACATCACCGTCACCATGAAGGAAGTGGACGAGCTGGTGGCCTGCGGGGTGGATATCCTTGCCGTGCAGGGCACCGGTGCCTTGCGCCCGGACGGCTCCACCTCCGCGCAGTTCATCCGCGCCATCAAGGCAAAGTACCCCGAGCAGCTGGTGATGGCAGACTGCGATAACCTTGAAAATGCCATGCTCTGCGCCGAAGCCGGTGCCGACTTTGTGGGCACCACCATGCGCGGCTACACCCCGGAGACCACCGGCATTGACGATATCGATTTTGACTTCATCCGCAAGCTGTCCGCAGAGTGCCCGGCAAAGATCATTGCCGAAGGTCACATCCACTACCCGGAGCAGGCGGTCAAGGCGCTGGAGGCCGGTGCCTTTGCGCTGGTGGTGGGCGGTGCCATTACCCGCCCGGCAGAGATCACCGCACGCTTTACCGGTGCCATCAACGCCGCTAAAAAATAACACAGGGGAGTGCCTGCTATGAAACACTATCTTGGTATCGACATCGGCGGCACTGCCGTCAAGCTGGGCATCGTGGACGAGACCGGCGCGGTGCTGGCAAAAGCCGAGGAGAGCGTAAGCTTTGACGGCTACCGCACCCCCATCCTGACCACGGTGCTCAGGGCTGCACAGGACTTCCTTGCCGCGCAGAACATCCCGGCGGAAAGCCTTGCGGGCATCGGCGTTTCTGCCACCGGGCAGATCGACAGCCGCAAAGGCATTGTGGCGGGCACCTGCGGCAACCTGCCCAACTACATCGGCGCACCCATCAAGGCGGAGCTGGAAAAGACCTTTGGCTTGCCGGTCACGGTAGCCAACGATGCCAACTGCATGACGCTGGGCGAAGTGTGGGTCGGCGGTGCGCAGGGCTATACGGACGTCATCGGCGTGACGCTGGGCACCGGCGTAGGCGGCGGCATCCTGACCGGCGGCCGTCTGCTGGAAGGTGCGCGGGGTCTGGGCGGCGAACTGGGACACTACCGTACCCACGCGCTGGACGGCGTGGACTGCACCTGCGGCGCAAAGGGCTGCTGGGAGCGCTACGCTGCCACCACCGCCCTTGTACGCGCCGCGCAGGAAAAGGACCCGGCATGGAAGGACGGCCGCGCCATCTTTGCCGCCGCCGAGGCGGGCAATGAGACGGTGCTGGCGCTGCTGGACGCATGGACGGACGAGATCGCGCAGGGGCTGGCGGGCATGGTGCATATCTTCAACCCGCAGCTGATTTTAATTGGCGGCGGCGTGTCTGCCCAGCAGAAGCTGCTCATCGACCCCATTGCCGCCAAGGTAAAGGCCGCAGTCATGCCCGCCTTTGCCGAGGGTCTGGAGATCCGCGCCGCACAGCTGCACAACGATGCCGGGATGGTAGGCGCTGTGTACTACTTCCGGCAGACGATGGAAAAGGAGTGATTCGGTTATGAAAAAGCATATTCTCTGTCTGGGTGATTCCAACACCCACGGCTATTGCGCCGACCCCAACGACTGCGCCGACCACGGCATCCGCTTCAACGAGGACGAGCGCTGGACCTGCCGCCTGCAAAAGGCGCTGGGCGAGGAGTATCTGGTCACCGAGGAGGGGCTTTCCGGCCGCACCACCGTGTTCGTGGACCCGCTGCACGAGTCCATGGACGCACTGAGCGTGGCTTACGCCCTGCTCAAGAGCCACGAGGTCATCGACCTGCTCATCATCATGCTGGGCACGAATGACGTCAAGGAGCGCTTTGGCGCAAACGCCGCCTGCATCGGCGCGGGCATGGAGCGGCTGCTGCTCAAGGTCAAGAGCGTGGACTGCTGGGGCGGTAAAGTGCCCAACATTCTGGTGGTGGCTCCGCCCTGCATCAAGGACGGCTTCCACGATGCCGTCATGGGCGCAGGCTGCGTGGAAAAATCCCGCGGGGTCGCCGAGCAGCTGCGCATCGTAGCCGAGCGGCAGGGCGTGCACTTTATGGACGCCGCCGAGTGCGAGTTCAACGAGGTGGACTTTATGCACCTGACCTGCAAGGGTCACGCCCGGCTGGCAGAGCTGCTGGGCGCAGAAGTGCCCAAGCTGGTCTGAGCAAAAAGATGTCGGAGTGATCCCGGAAGGTCTGCGGACTTTCCGGGATCGCATTTTCATGCAAGCAGGGGAGAGAGCACGATTTCCGGGACGGCAAGGAAAAGGCACGCGGCTAGCGCTGCTTTTTCCTCCATACTGCCGCCTTTTTTGTTGACAAGGCACCGGCTTGCTATTATAATAGTGTAGTCAAAATGGCATTCCTGTGCGGCTTTGTGGCTGCGCGAAACAAATACAGCTAATAACAAGGAGAGATTCTCAAATGGCACAAGAGATCAAGATGTCCGCTGCCGGTCTGAAGGCAATGCAGGAGGAACTGGAATACCTCAAAACCGTCCGCCGCAAGGAGCTGGCTGAAGAGATCAAGGAAGCCCGCAGCCACGGCGACCTGTCTGAGAACAGCGAGTACGACGAGGCCAAGAATACGCAGGGTCTGGTGGAGAACCGCATCACCGAGCTGGAGCAGACCATCAAGAACGCAGTTCTGATCGACGAGAGCGAGCTGAGCGTGGATAACGTTTCTGTGGGTACTCACGTCACCATCCGCGAGACCGGCGAGGACGAAGCCGAGGAATACGATATCGTGGGCCGCACCGAAGCTGACGCCTTCAGCGGCAAGATCAGCGATGAGAGCCCCGTGGGCCACGCCCTGATGGGCAAGGCCGTGGGCGATAAGGCCGAAGTGCTGCTGCCCACCGGCCAGACCGTGGAGTACACCGTGCTGGCTATCACCCATTCTGCAAACTAAGTAGGAGTAACCATGGAAGAGCAAAAGAGAAACCCCGCTGCGGGTCTGTCCGAGAGCGAGCAGGTACAGGTGCGCCGCCAGAAGCTGGCCGACCTGCGGGCCGCCGGCAACGACCCCTTTACCCTGACCAAGTTCCCGCAGGACGCCTATTCTGCCGACCTGAAGGAAGAATTTAAGGAGCTGCCCAACGAGACCGACAGCGGCAAGCTGGTGGCACTGGCAGGCCGTATGATGTCCAAGCGCGTCATGGGCAAGGCAAGCTTTGCCCATCTGCGCGATGACAAGGGCGATATCCAGCTTTACGTCCGCCGCGACGAGCTGGGTGATGAGTCCTACGCCGCTTTTAAAAAGCTGGACGTGGGCGACATCATCGGCGTGAAGGGCGAGGTGTTCCGCACCAAGACCGGCGAGCTGAGCGTGCGCGCCACCGAGCTGACCCTGCTGGCCAAGAGCCTGCGCCCCCTGCCCGAGAAGTTCCACGGCCTGACCGATACCGAGATGCGTTATCGCCAGCGCTATGTGGACCTGATCGCAAACCCGGAGGTGAAGGACACCTTCGTCAAGCGCAGTCAGATCCTGAAGGAGATCCGCGCTTATCTGGACGAGAAGGGCTTCTTGGAGGTTGACACCCCCATCCTGACCCCGTTCGAGATCGGTGCTTCTGCACGCCCCTTCTACACCCATCACAACAGCCTGAACATGGACATGGTGCTGCGCATCGAGACCGAGCTGTACCTCAAGCGCCTGATCGTGGGCGGTATGGATCGCGTGTACGAAGTGGGTCGCATCTTCCGCAACGAGGGCATGGACCCCAAGCATAACCCGGAGTTTACCTCTATTGAGTTGTATCAGGCCTTTACCGATTTCCACGGCATGATGGATCTGGTGGAGGAGCTGTACAAGCGCCTTGCCCTCAAGATCTGCGGCAGTCTGGTCATCCCGTATCAGGGCAAGCAGATCGATATGGGTCACTGGGAGCGCCTGACCATGGTGGAGGCCGTGAAGAAGTATTCCGGCGTGGACTTTAACGACTGGCAGACCGATGCAGACGCCATCGCCGCCGCCAAGGCACACAACGTGGAGCTGCCCGAGGTGCCCACCAAGGGTGCCATCCTGGCCGAGTTCTTCGACGCCTTTGTGGAGGACAAGCTGATCCAGCCCACCTTCATCTACGATTACCCTGTGGAGATCAGCCCGCTGGCCAAGCGCAAGCCGGATGATCCCGCTTTCACCGAGCGCTTCGAGTATTTCATCGACTGCACCGAGTACGGCAACGCCTTCAGCGAGTTGAACGACCCCATCGACCAGAAGGGCCGCTTCGAGCGTCAGGTGGCCGAGCGCAAGGCACTGGAGCCCGAGTGCAAGGCACAGGTGGATTACGATTACGTCAATGCACTGGAGTACGGTCTGCCCCCCACGGGCGGTCTGGGCTTCGGCGTAGACCGTCTGGTGATGCTGCTCACCGATAGCGCCTCCATCCGCGATGTGCTGCTGTTCCCCACGATGAAGCCGATTGAGCAGTGAAATGCAAAATTAAAACGCAGATACGATGAATTTTTGAACGGAATTCAAACGACATCTGCGGTACTACACCCGGGCTACACCAATTTTGGGACGTTTTCCTGAAAAGGAGCCTTACAGGGTGATGTGGTGTAAGAACTGAATAGGCGGATTGGTGTAGTAAACATATCAGTCCTATCATAAGAAAAGGCAGGTACACTGTGGAAACATGGTGTACCTGCCCTTTTTATCTGGGATACAGAGAATCAATAAGTCGCTCAAACGATTCTCGAAGTTCGTGTGCTACAACAAGCCCTTGGAGTACGCCCAGCTCGTGCTGGGTGGTGAGGTCGAATACTACCTCTCCCTTGGCTACGACCACAGCAGGCTGGAAGGTCAAGCATAAAGAATACGATGCCCACCAGCCGGTGGTTTCCTGAAACTGGTTGGCAACTTCGTTTTAATGTTTTCTTGCACGTACTGACCGGAAGAAAGATTTTGGAACCTCAGTCGATAAAATCGGAAATCCTCTGATTTTATAAAGATTATATTGCTTTTTCAACTTTTCCTATACTATACTCGAATCACTACAGCAACCAATACCCTAGAATGCGGTGATTTTAATTTTTTAGAACATTGTGTTAAGCCAATCAAAAAAGAGGAGAATCAATATGAGGTGTAAACTTGTTGCAACAATTGCTTTGGGAATACTGTGTGCGGCGGCCTTTGTTGGATGTTCCAAAAGCATAAAACTAAATTACGCAGAAACGTATAAAATTCAAGATGAAAAATTGAATGGGAAAAGCAACCTTACATGGAAGAGCGAAAACACCGATATTGTCGATGTTTCTGAGGATGGAACCGTGGAGGCAAAAGCTCCCGGGAAAGCAAAGGTTGATATCAAAGATGGCAATACGCTACTTGCAACTTATGTGTTTGATGTTTCCGTCGTCCCGATTAAAGAAATTGTCTTTGCGACAGACAATATGGAAATCACTGATGATGGCGATAATGAGATAAAGTATACGTTGTTACCTCAGGGCGCAAGCGATTATGGCATCACATGGACTTCAGCAGATGAATCGGTTGCAACGGTTGATGAAAATGGAAAGCTTGAAGCTCAATCCGCCGGAGAAACCGTTATTGTGGCAACAACGGAAAACGGAGTAAGTGCACAGTGCGCGGTTACTGTTACGAAGGTGAATGCTTGGGAAAGATTGAGCGAAGACGAGAAAAAATTTGTTGAAGCATTTCTCCCTAAAGCACACGACTTTAAAAATCCGGGATCTATGAACTTCTTGGAAGTCAGAAGCAATCCACTTAAAGCTAATGACACAGATGTTTGGTATTTTACTGTGTCCGCAACAAATGGATATGGTGCAGATATTGTTAAGACCTACTCACTTTTGGGAGGAAGTTTCGGTGGCATGATGATTGATGCCGACAAAGTAACAGGAAAAACTGAATATAATGCTGAGTTAATTACACAAGCCGTTCACGAAAAACTTGGCTATTAAGAACCCATGATTTATCATTTGTAAAAGCTTAGCGTGCGTAGATATTTGAAAAAAACAAGGCAATTCCAAACTTAACGCACATTTCAAACCTTGTCAAGAGGGCTAGCGTCGTCCGGCTCTCTTTTTTTGTTGTCTCGCTGCCTTTTCGCTGTCGGTTTTTATTGCAGAACACCGGCAGAGCAGGGGAGACGACCGCTCAACGAGCCCTTTCCACGGGAAAGACTGCTTTGACGATTTGCCCATAAAACGTGCGCTTGCCTTGTGGAATCTTCCAGAGCGGCGGAGAGAAGTTTTTTGCACTGCATCAAATGTTCAGATTGTTTCAACAAAACGCCATAAAGCTGCATTGCATCTTGCGGGCGTTCTTGCTATACTCAGTATTGAACGCAACTTTATTTGGCAAAAATGTTGCGCAATTTGCGCAATCAAAGGAGGAACGATGATGCAACGGTTCCAATTACTCCATGGCGGGGACTATAACCCGGAGCAGTGGCTCGACCGGCCGGACATTCTGGCACAGGATATTGCGCTGATGAAAAAGGCTCGCGTCAACACGGTGACGCTGGGGGTGTTCTCGTGGTCGGCGCTGGAACCGCAGGAGGGTGTGTACCAGCTGGACTGGCTGGCCGATATCATCCACAACCTGTATGACAACGGCATTTTCACCATTCTGGCTACCCCCAGTGCGGCGCGCCCTGCATGGATGGCGCACAAGTACCCCGAGGTGCGCCGTGTCCGGGCAGACCGCGTCCGGGAGCTGTACAACCGCCGCCAGAACTACTGCTATACCTCTCCGTTCTACCGTGAAAAAGTCCGCATCATCGACCGGAAGCTGGCGCAGCGGTTCGGCAGTGACCCGGCTGTTCTGCTCTGGCATATCTCCAACGAAATGGGCGGCGACTGCCACTGCGCGCTGTGTCAGGCCGCATTCCGCCGCTGGCTCAAGGCGCGGTACGGCTCGCTGGAAGCGCTCAACAAGGCGTGGAACGCCCGGTTCTGGAGCCACGATTACACCGACTGGGAACAGATCGAAAGCCCCGCCCCGCAGGGAGAAAACGCGGTGCAGGGGCTTGCACTGGACTGGAAACGCTTCGTCAGCGACCGCCACATTGACTTCTTGAAATTTGAACGGGATACCGTAAAAGAATTTGCACCAAACGCCAAGTTCACGGTCAACATGATGTACCGCTTTGACGGCATCGACTATTTCAAGATGGCCAAGGAAATCGACGTTGCCAGCTGGGACAACTATCCCACATGGCACAAGCCCACCGAGACGGTGGAAGAGACCGCGCTGGACACCGCGATGATGCACGATTTGTACTACTCCATGAAGGGCAAGCCGTTCCTGCTGATGGAGTCCAGCCCCAGCTTTACCAACTGGCAGCCTGTCTCCAAGCAGAAAAAGCCCGGAATTGCAGAGCTTTCCGCCTTGCAGACCGTGGCGCATGGCGCGGACAGTGTACTCTATTTCCAGTGGCGTGCCAGCCGCGGCGCAGAGGAAAAGCTCCATGGTGCAGTCATCGGGCACGATGGACGGGAGGACGCCCGCCCGTTCCGGGAAACGGTAGAAGTAGGACGGAAGCTGGAAGCGCTTTCTGAAATTACGACGCTTTGCCGCGAAAAACAGGCGGCGGTCGTTCACGATTGGGAAAACAAGTGGGCGCTGGAAGGCTCCTGCGGCCCGCGCAATGCCGGGATGGGCTACTGGGACGAGCTGAAGCTGCACTACAACGCCCTTGCACGCGAGGGCATCGCGGTGGAGTTTGTAAACCAGGAAGCAGACCTGACCGGCTATGGCCTGGTCGTTGTTCCCATGCTCTACCTGCTGACGGACGCCTTTGCGCAAAAGCTCTGCGCCTTTGCAAAGAACGGCGGCACCGTTGTGGTCACCTACTGGAGCGGTGTGGTGGATGAAAGCGACCTGTGCCGCTTGGGGGACACGCCCTATGGTCTGACCGAGCTGCTGGGCTTGCGCCGCACCGAAATTGACGGGATGTATGACGGCGAGACCCGCCGCTGCGCCCCTGTGGACGGCGCAAAGCTGCCGGAAGCACAGGCTTCTGTGCTCTGCGAGGTGGCCGCACTGCAGGATGCCGATCCGGCTGTGCCGCTCAGCGTTTACACAGAGGATTACTTTGCCGACTGCCCTGCCGTGGCGGTTCATGCTTACGGCGCAGGCCGCGCATATTATCTGGCAAGCCGCTTTGATACTGCGCTTTATCGCGCATTTTACCGCAATGCGGCGCGGGAAGCCGGTCTGACCCCGGCATGGCCGGAAGCACTGCCGGACGGCGTTCTGGCGGCGCGGCGCGGTGCGTTCGTCTTTGTGCAGAACTGCAATGAACATCCGGTCGAAGTAGGCGGTGTTGCGCTGAACCGTTACGGAACAGCCGTCTGGAAAAACGGCGAGCAGATCTTGTAAGGAACAAAAATACCGACTTTCAGCGTTCTGCCGAAAAAGCAGAACGCTTTTTGTTTGTTTTCAGGCTTGACAAAGCGGGCTTATCCCGGTATGCTGGGGTGGCGCTGTTGCGCAGTTCTGTGAAAAAGGAGAGGATATTCCGTGGCTGCAAAGGAAACCGAAAAAATGACGATCGAGCAGGTGGCCGATGCGCTTGGTGTTTCTAAAACGACGGTATCTCGCGCACTTTCTGGAAAAGGGCGCATCAGCGAAAAGACCCGCGCTAAGGTGTACGCCTATATGGGGCGCACCCGCTCTGAGCCGGTTTCCGCACAGAGCAGCGAAAAGCTGCGCACCAACAACATTGCCATGATCATGCCGCAGCGGTTTATTACGCTGGATCTGCCCTTTTTGCGCAAGTGCATGGGCGGCATCTGCACCATGGCAGACCAGCGCGGCTATGACCTGATGCTGTGCTACTCCTCCTATACCGAGTACCCGCAGCTGCAGCGGCAGCTTGCCAACCACAAGGTGGACGGCGTGATCCTGACTTACGCCATGGCAGATGACCCCTGCATCGACCTTTTGCGGCAATACGAGACGCCTTTCGTGCTCATTGGACGCAGCGAGGACAAGACCATCCCGCAGGCAGACAACGATCAGGTCTCTGCCGCCTGCGAGATGACCCGCATTCTTTTGCAGCTGGGTGCCAAGCGCATCGCGCTGCTGGTGGGCAGTACCATCTATGCCGTCAACACCGACCGCACACGCGGGTATCTGCGTGGGTTCGCGGAATTTGGTGTACCGGTAGACCAGCGGCTCGTTCATTCCGGTGTGGAATCTGCCGGGCAGACCATTGATGCACTGGAGGCGGCGCTGGAGCAGAAAGCAGATTGCATCCTCTGCGGGGATGATGAGATCGCCTTTGAGGTCATGCGGGAGCTGCGGATGCGGCATATCCTCGTGCCCAACGACCTGCGGGTCGCCAGCCTGTATGACAGCTCCATGCTCGCCAGCATTACGCCCTCGGTCTCGGCGGTGCAGTATGATGCCGAGCAGCTGGGCAAGACCGCCTGCCGGATGCTGCTGGACCGTCTGGCAGGCAAAGAGATCGTCATGCGGCAGCTGGAGGGCTATCAGGTCATTCTGCGGGATTCTACCAAGTGGATGGAACGCTCCCGCAACATCAAATAACGCACTTTCCGTGCCTGCTCCTTCTTTGGAGCAGGCATTTTTGCTCTTTGACCGGCAGGGGTTGCGCTAAAGTTGCGCACCTTTACCCCATGCATCCCGATTTTACCGTCATATTCTCCAGTTTTTACCCAACAATCCCGTGAATTTCGTCCATTGACGTGAGCAAAGGAATGCGGTATTCTATGAGTACAAAAAATAGTTGCTCGGATGTGCGCAACTAATGAGCGCAACAAAGAGCGCTTGAAGAGTTCAGATTGAGAACGAAGGAGAACTGGATCATGAAAAAGCTGATTTCCCGCCGTAACTTCCTTGCTGCCATGGGTACTGTGGCTGCTGCCGGTGTGCTGACTGCCTGCGGCGGCTCCTCCAACAGCACCGCTTCCTCTGCTGCCGCTTCCGGCAGTGCTGCCTCTGCTGCGGAGAGCTGGGGCGATGTGAAGCTGACCATGTGGGGCGCAGAAGAGGACCAGACCATGCTGCGCGAGATGGCCGATGCCTTTATTGAACAGAATGCAGACAAGGGCAATGTGACCATTGAGATCGGCGTGCAGTCCGAGTCCACCGCAAAGGACACCGTTCTGGCTGACCCGGAGTCTGCCGCAGATGTTTTCGCCTTTGCAGACGACCAGCTGAACGAGCTGGTGAACGCCGGTGCGCTGCAGGAAGTGCTGCTGAACCCGGACGACGTCAAGAGCCGCAACTTGCCCGGCTCTGTGGGCGCTGCTACCCTGAACGATAAGCTCTACGCCTACCCCATGACCGCCGACAACGGCTACTTCCTGTACTATGACGCAAGCGTTCTGAGCGCCGAGGACGTGCAGAGCGTGGACACCATGCTGGAAAAGGCTGCTGCAGCCGGGAAGAAGTTCATGATGAGCGTGAACGACGCATGGTACATTTACAGCTTCTACGCCGGTGCCGGTCTGGTGGCAACGCTGGCCGATGACGGCATCAACACCGTCTGCAACTGGAACGAGGCTCCCGGCGCAGATGTCACGCAGGCGATTCTGGACATTACCGCAAACCCCGGCTTCAAGTCCGGCAAGGACGCCGACATCGTTTCCGCCATCAAGGACGGCAGCTGCTGCGCCGCCATCTCTGGTACATGGAACGCCAGCACCGCCGAGGAGGCATGGGGCGAAGGCTACGCCGCCACCAAGCTGCCTACCTACACCCTGAACGGCGAGCAGGTCCAGATGGGCTCCTTCTCCGGCTACAAGCTGGTGGGCGTCAACCCCCACAGTGCCAACGTGGGCGTGGCCATGATGCTGGCCGACTTCATCACCAACGAGGACAACCAGATCAAGCGCTTCAACGACCGCAAGCTGGGTCCCTCCAACATCAACGCAAACGCCACCGAGGCTGTGCAGTCCGCACCCGCTATTGCCGCATTGGCCGAGCAGAGCTCTTACGCCACCCTGCAGCGGGTAGGCGCAAACTACTGGAGCTCCGCTGAAAGCCTGGGCGAGATCCTTGTCTCCGGCGATACGCAGGGCAAGACCACGCAGCAGCTGATGGATGACACTGTGGCTGGTATCACCGCACCTGTGGCACAGTAAGCTTTGGCTTTTCCGGCGGGCACGCGGCTGAATGCAGTGTGCCCGCCTTTTATCGCAAGAAAAAGCAGCATCCTGTTTGCTATAAAGCCCTCTGCAACAAGAAAGGAGTTGACTTCTGTGGCAGAAATGGTCCTTACGCCGCCCTTGCGGGCGGATGGCCGGGAGCCGAATTTCCTTCAGAAGTTCGGTCACGCATTCGTTCACGGAGATATTTTTACAAAGCTGTCCCTCGTTGTCTGGGGTCTGGGCTACATCGGCCACGGCCAGCTCATCAAGGCGCTGCTGGTAACGCTGGTGCAGGGACTGGGGCTGTATTTTCTGGGCACCTCCGGCATTCCGGCGCTGAAAAAGTTCGGCACGCTGGGCACGGTGCAGATGGAGATGCAGTTCAACCCCCTTACCTTAAAGAATGAGGTCAACAACTACGACAACTCGTTTGCCATCCTGCTGCTCAGCGTGATCGCGCTGGTGGTCATTGTAACCCTGATCGCTGCGGCTATGCTGGTGGTGCAGAGCAACTACGCTTTGCAGGCGCAGAAGGCCGCCGGGAAAAAGCCCAACAACTTCCGGCAGGATATCACCCTGTACCTGAACGAGAAGTTCTATGTGACCCTGCTCACCCTGCCGGTGCTGGGCGTGGTGGTATTCACCATTGTGCCGCTGTTCATCCTGATCGCCGTGGCGTTCACGAACTACGACCAGCAGCACATGCCGCCCGCCGCCCTGTTTACATGGGTGGGGCTGGCAAACTTTGCCGCCCTGTTCGGCGGGCAGTCGCTGACCGTGACCTTTAACTACGCCTTTGGCCGGGTGCTGGGCTGGACGCTGGTGTGGGCCTTCTTTGCCACCTTTACCACCTTTTTCGGCGGCGTATTTCTGGCCATGCTCATCAACAACAAAAAGACTAAGTGCCAGAAGCTCTGGCGCACCTTGTTCATGGTCACCATTGCAGTGCCGCAGTTCGTCACTCTGCTGCTGGTGCGCAACTTCTTCTCGGACGCCGGCATCTTCAACACCCTGATGACCAATGCAGGCGTGACCGACTTTTTAAAGACCATCGGCCTGCTGGGGCAGAACATGAACCATATCCCGTTTTTGACCGATCAGCACTGGGCAAAGTTCATGATCGTCCTGATCAACGTCTGGGTGGGCGTGCCCTACCAGATGATCATCGCCACCGGTGTGCTGATGAACATCCCCAGCGATATGCTGGAGGCTTCCACCATTGACGGTGCTTCGCCGTGGCAGAGCTTCATCCACATCAAGCTGCCGTATCTGTTCAGCGTGCAGGGGCCTGCGCTGGTCACGGATTTCGTCAAGAACGTCAACAACTTCAACGTCATCTACCTGCTCACGCAGGACGTTTACATCACAAAGGATCAGGCACTGGCATCCTCCAGCGCCAAAGAGGTGGACCTGCTGGTCACATGGCTGTTCCGCCTGACGCAGGAGCAGTACAACTACAAGATGGCCGCTGTCATCGGCATTATGGTGTTCATCATCTGTGCCGTGTTCACGCTGGTCTGCTTCCGGTTCCTTAATAAAAAGGAGGCGACATTCTCTTGACACAGGCAACTGTTTCTCCGGCACGCCGGACGGAAACTGCGGCGCAGCTGCGCCGCGGGCGCATCCTCCGGGAAGTCCGCAGCATTCTGCGGCATCTGCTGCTGGCCTTGCTGGCAGGCATCTGGCTGGTGCCCATTCTGTGGCTGCTGGTCACCTCCTTTTCTACCGACCGGGGCATCAATGTGCGGCGGTTCTTCCCGGCAAGCTACACGGTAAGCAACTACGTCAACATCCTGTTCCACCCGGACTCTGTGGCGCAGTTCCCGCGCTGGTTTGCAAACACCCTTGTGGTGGCCTGCTTCAACTGCGTGATCTCCACCTGCTTTGTGCTGATGGTGGCCTACGCGCTGAGCTGCTGCCGGTTCAAGGGCCGCAAGCTGCTGCAGAACCTCTCGGTCATCGTCAACCTGTTCCCGGGCGTATTGGCCATGATCGCGGTCTACTTCGTGCTGAAGTACCTTAACCTGACCAACTCCTATGCGGGGCTTATCATGGTCTATGCCGGTTCGTCCGGTCTGGGCTACCTGATCTGCAAGGGCTTCTTTGATACCATCCCCGTCTCCCTGCGGGAGGCCGCCAAGCTGGACGGCGCATCGGACGCCCGGGTGTTCTTCCAGGTGGTTCTGCCCATGTCCAGACCCATTCTGGTGTACACCATCATCAGCTCCTTCATGGTGCCGTGGACGGACTTCGTAATGGCCAAGATGATCCTGAACTCCGGCCTTTCCGCCGACTGGACGGTGGCCATTGGCCTGTACAACATGCTGCAGAAAACGCTGATCAACAACTACTTTGCACTCTTCTGCGCAGGCGGCGTGCTGGTGTCCATCCCCATCTCCATCCTGTTCGTCATCATGCAGAAGTTCTACGTCGAGGGCATCACCTCCGGCGCAGACAAAGGCTAAACTGCTATCTTCTTTCTCCTTCATCATAAAAAGCAGCACCCCGCTCCCACGGCAGCGGGGTGCTGCTTTTATACACTCCGGCGCTGCGCAAGACCCGGAGCCTATAAAACGAAAAAATTTTCGCAAAAAGGGTTGACATTCTGCCCGGCCTATGGTATTATACTTGAGCAGTCAGCGAGAGCCGCTGAAGAGCGAAAAGTAAATATCGCGGGGTGGAGCAGTCTGGTAGCTCGTCGGGCTCATAACCCGAAGGTCGTTGGTTCAAATCCGGCCCCCGCAACCACCAAGCAGGTTGAATTTAAAAAATTCAACCTGCTTTTTTGTGTTCACAGCAAAGCGGGAAGCGCCGCCGCCGCTGCGCATTGTGCAGCGTGAACAGTGTAGAACCTTATTATAACTTTTTATATTTGATCAGTGTGTAAAAAGATGCGTACTTACGCTAAGTATGCACACTGCTCGGATTGAACGGTGTGGGCTTAGAAAGCTGTGCTTCTGTGTCTGAAGGACCACATTGTTCAAAACCCTGTGGGTCATAGGCGCAGGCTGCTGCGGCCTGAACAGTGTAGCCCGCTGCGCCTATACAAAAAGGGATACCGGAGCATCCGCAGATGCTCCGGTATCCCTTTTATAAAGAATAAAACTTTCCCATTATAATTAGAATGTTCTGGCAAAGACCGTCTTTTTCTGTTATACTCTAGCCAACGAATACAGCTGTAACAGGAGGATGTTATGGAAAAGAATGTACTGAACACCGATCTCACCGGCAAGGTGGCCGTTGTAACCGGCGCAAGCGGCACCTTGTGCTCCATTTTTGCCAAGGCGCTGGCACGCGCGGGTGCAAAGGTGGCGCTGCTGGGCCGCAACATGGATAAGCTCAAGGAGCTTGCAGATGAGATCGAAGCCGAGGGCGGCACCGCCAAGGGCTACACCTGCAACGTGATGAACAAGGCCAACTGCCTGCAGGTAGCCGAGGATGTGCTGGCAGACCTTGGCCCCTGCGATATCCTTGTGAACGGTGCCGGCGGCAACAACGCCCGCGCCAACACGGACAAGGAATATTTTGAGATGGGCGATCTGGAAAGCGACACCGTCACCTTCTTTGATCTGGACGAGAGCGGTGTGGAGATGGTGTTCAACCTGAACTTCATCGGCACCCTGCTGCCCACGCAGGCCTTTGCCCGCCAGATGGTGGGCCGCGAGGGCTGCAACATCCTGAACATTTCCAGCATGAACGCCTACCTGCCCCTGACCAAGATCCCCGCCTACTCCGGCTCCAAAGCCGCTGTGACCAACTTTACCCAGTGGCTGGCGGTGCATTTCAGCAAGGTGGGCATCCGGGTCAACGCCATCGCCCCGGGCTTCTTTGCCAGCGAGCAGAACGCAAAGCTGCTCTTCAACGAGGACGGCACTCCCACCGACCGCACCAAGAAGATCCTTGCCGCCACCCCCATGGGACACTTTGGCGACAGCGAAAAAGACCTTGTGGGCGCACTGCTGTTTCTGCTGAACAATGACGCAGCGGGCTTCATCACCGGCATCTGCCTGCCGGTGGACGGCGGCTTCTCGGCTTATTCCGGCGTGTAATAAGCACTGCGAAATATACAAAAAACACCCCTGTCTCCCGGTGCAGCAGCTCGGCGGGACAGGGGTGTTCGTTTTCAGCGGGGGTGAGCAAAAGGCTTCCCCAGCCGGGGGAAGCCTTCATGCGGAAAATTGATTTATATGGAGGTGCTTCGGGGGTCACTTCTTCGGGTGCTTTTTGCGCCATGCAAGCGCAAGGGCAACGGCAGCGCACGCCAGCACTGCCAGCGGCCAGACGGAGGCCAGCGCCACCACCAGCTGCTGCAAGCCGTTCACAAAGTTGCCCCAGCCGGAGGTAAAGGCGGTGCCGATGCGGGAGAAGAAACCCTCGTCCGCAGGGGTGTAGGTCTGCACCTCGTTCAGGTCGATATACACGGTGCACTGCTGCACCTGATCGCTGTACCAGTCCAGCTGGCTCTGCCAGCTTTCGATCTGGGACTGCACCTCGGTGAGAGAATCCTCAATCTGCAAAAGATCCGAAAGAGTTTCAGCCTGTTCCTGCAACTGCTGTAAGCGGGTGCGCTGTGCCTGCAAGTTGGCAAGCCGCGCGGACACGTCCATATACTGGGTGGTCACGTCATCGGCCTGCTGGCTGCGGTAGGTCACATTACCGGCAGCGGCAACGGCCTCCAGAAAGCTTTGGTAGTTGGCCTGCGGCACCCGGTAGGTCAGGTTGACGGAGCGGCTGGAACCGCTGCTGGAATACTCGCTGCTGGATTCCAGATAGCCGCCCGCCTCGGCAAGGGCGCTGTCCAGTGCACTGCGGGCTGCCTCGTAATCCTTGCTTTCCAGCGTCAGGTTGGCGGTGTAGATGATCTTGGCGCTATCCACCGCAGGGGCAGCAGCCTCGGTGCTGCCGGTGCCGCTGTATTCCGTTTCCAGAGAGCGGTCGTCTGCATCCAGACTGTAATTTACTGCCTCGGGGGTGCTGTCCAGCGCGGCGTGCTGAACGGCAAAGCTGTCCGATGCCACAGAGGCAGCGGAGCTGTTGGCAGCGCCTTCGGCTGCGTACAGGGTGGGTGCGCTGCTTTTGGCGGTGCCCATCCCGATGCCCAGATGCAGGGTGCTGTAACCCAGCACGCACACGGCCAGACAGGCAGCCAGCGTGCCCAGCTGCTTTACCGGAAAGTGGATGGGCTTTTTCTTCTTGGGCTCTGCGGTGTTCAGGGGTGCTGCGGGTGCAGCCTGCGGGGCAGGGGCAGCCATCATGGGCTCAGCCTTTTCCTCCGCAGTCAGGGTGTCGGTCATGGCCAGCAGTTTTGCCTTCAGATCGTCCGGGGCAGTCAGGTCATCGACCTCCATCTTGTATTCATACCACCTCATCTTCGATCTCCTCCTTCAGCATCGTATGTAACTGTGCCCGTGCGCGCCGCAGCCAGCTTAGTACCGTGTTTGTGGGCACCGCCATCATCCGCCCGATCTCTGCCGCAGTGTATCCTTCGTAGTAATGCAGATAGATGGCATTGCGGTAGTTTTCCGGCAGCGTGCGGATGGCATCCAGCACGCTGCCGTCCTCCGCAAGGACATCGGGGGCGGGCAGGTTCTCGTCCAGCTCGGTGTCCTTTTGGTGGGCGGCGCGGGTCAGGTCCCGGCAGCGGTTGATGGCCACCCGCAGCAGCCATGCTTTGAGATGCTCCTCACTCTCAAAGATGCCGTTATAGTGCAGCAGCTTTTCAAACACATCCTGCACCACATCTTCAGCATCGGCTGTGCAGCGGCAATTATGCACCGCAGTGCGGTAGACGGTGTCGCTGTAACGCTGTACCGCCAGGGTAAATACTTCGTTTCTGGTCAGCTGTCCCATTGTTATAAACTCTCCTTGGATGCCCGGAAGCGGGCTTCTCGATGGAATGTTTGTGGTTCTCACGGGGACGTTCACTCAATATACGGCTCAGCATCCCCGATTATTGCAGAACAAAACCCGGATCCTTCCATTTTTTGTGTACCGGACGCACCGGACCGCAAGGCGCGTCCACGTTCTCCGACAGAGGTTGGATATCCTGCCGGTTTACCGGTCAGTATACCACGGAATCGCAAAAAGGAAAAGAGGGGAGACCCCGCGTAAAAAACTAAGAATGTGTTTGTCGCGCTCCGCAGAGTGCGACAAACACGAATATAAATAATAGTCTTTCCGCTGAATATGGCCAGAGCAACGCGGAGGCCATTTAAATCGTCTCATGGGCAAGGAATTGCTGCACATGGAGATGTGCGGCGGTTCCCTCATTATTTATAGACCCTTTGCAGCAGCGCCAGCCGCTCGGAGAGAAAGGTCTCAGCCTTGGGGTGGTGCAGCCAGCATTTGCCGTCGGTGCTGTGCACCAGTTTCTGCGCCAGTGCGGCGGGGGCGGTGTCAATCGCCATCACGTCCTGCATGGTCAGTTGCAGGGTGAGCGCCGCCGGTACATCCGGCAGCGGCGGCAGCGGGTCCTCCCACACAAAGGGCGGCAGCAGCTGCACCGCCACGGTCAGGCGGGTGCACTCCTCGGTCAGCAGAAGGGCGGCGGGGGTGCCGTCCGGCTGCACCTGTAAGCTGCTGTATAAAAGCTGCATCCGGGAAGGGGAGAGCAGTCGGGTCAAGCCCTCTGCCGGAGCTGCCGCAAGCTGTAAATACCCGGCGGCTTCTTCCCGATAGATGCGCCGGGCAGGGGCGTGCAGCCCTGCGTAGAGGGCGGGCAGCATAAAGCTGCCGGTTTTTTCCAGCGCCTGCTGCGCCAGCAGATAGAACTCGGTCAGCGGGTACGCCGCGTCTGGCTGCGGCATCCCGAAATCCGGCCGCGATACATGACCTCCACCCATGGGAACCTCCTTGACAAAACACGATGGTGCGATTATACTATAAACAGAAGGGGCGCTGACTGCAAAGGTCAGCTTTCCATCCCGCATTAGTCAAAAAGATTGACCGCTAGTTTGGTAGACTGGGGCGGTCAATCTTTTTTGTTGTCATCGTTTTTCTTCTGTGAAGCTTTATCCATGACCTCAAGGGTCAGGCGGATCACCTCGATGATCAATCCCAACAGCGTAAGAATGACCATCAGCAGGTTCAGCATCTCCGACAGATCCATCAGATATCCCTCCCTTCGCCTTCAGGGCTTGGGGAGGCTTGGCTCAAAAAAGTTCTCCTCCCACAAGCCGCTGGTTCGTTCCATGTACAGGAAGAAGCAGTGCTGCGGGATGGGAAAGCATGACCACCGATTATGCAATCAGCGCCGTATTCTTAGAATATCATATTTTTCGACGGATTACAATATATCTGTTGATTGTAAACCCCTTGCAAACTTTTCCGTTGACCTGTGGCGCACCGGTGCGGTATACTCGGGCACAGATGCCTTGCAAAACGAAAAAACAGAGGGGGAAAACTGACTATGAAAGACAAAAAACTGACTACCTACCAGATGGCCGTTACCGCTGTGATGGCTGCCGTGCTGTGCGTGCTGGGCCCGCTGACCGTACCCATCGGAGCCGTGCCCATCTCGCTGGCAAACTTTGTCATCTGCCTGACCGCATGGCTGCTGGGGCCGAAGTTCGGCACCCTGAGCGTGGTCCTCTATCTGGTGCTGGGCGCTATCGGCATTCCGGTGTTTTCCGGCTACGGTGCCGGTCTTGCCAAGCTGGCAGGCCCTACCGGCGGTTATCTGGTGGGCTATCTGCTGCTGGCCTTTATCGGCGGTATGTTTATTGAAAAGAGCAAGGGCAACCCGGTGGTCTCCGCTGTGGGTCTGGTGCTGGGCGATGCTGCCTGCTATGTGCTGGGCACGGCATGGTTCGTGTTCCAGATGCAGTGCGAGCTGGGCTACGCGCTGACTGTCTGCGTCTATCCCTTCATTGCGCTGGATCTGGGCAAGATCGTGGTGTCCTGCATCGTGGGTGCGCTGCTGCGTAAGCGCCTGACCCAGGCAGGCGTGCTGAAGCTGCAGAATGCAGTTTCGGAATGATCGCTGAGCGGAAAATTATTATTAAATAGAATAAGCCCGGAAGGTCTGCGAAACTTCCGGGCTTATCTTTTTATTCCTGATATCCCAAGGTGGCTGCCATGACCGCCTTGATGGTGTGCATCCGGTTCTCGGCCTCGTCAAACACGATGCTCTGGGGGCCTTCGAACACCTCGTCGGTCACCTCCATGGCGTCGCGGCCAAAGCGCTCGCCCATCTCCTTGCCCACGGTGGTCTTGTGGTCGTGGTAGGCGGGCAGGCAGTGCATAAATACTGCCTCCGGGCCTGCAATATTCATCAGATCCTGATTGATCTGATAGGGAGCCAGATCGTGGATGCGCTCTGCCCACACCTCCACGGGTTCGCCCATGGACACCCACACGTCGGTGTACAGCACGTCTGCGCCCTTTGCAGCCTTGACGGGGTCCTCCTCAAAAGAGAGAGTAGCACCGGTCTGGGCGGCAATGGCCTGACACTGCTCCACCAGCGAGGGGTCGGGCTGGTACTTTTTGGGGGCGCAGGCGGTGAAGTGCAGGCCCATCTTGGCGCAGCCCACCATCAGGCTGTTGCCCATGTTGTAGCGGGCGTCGCCGAAGTAAACAAAGTGAATACCCTTCAAATGGCCGAAATGCTCCTGAATGGTGAGGAAATCGGCCAAAATCTGGGTGGGGTGGAACTCGTTGGTCAGGCCGTTCCACACCGGCACACCGGCATAGTGCGCCAGCTCTTCCACGATCTGCTGGCCGTAGCCCCGGTACTCGATGCCGTCAAACATCCGTCCCAGCACCCGGGCGGTATCGGCGATGGACTCCTTTTTGCCGATCTGGCTGCCGGAGGGGTCCAGATAGGTCACTTCCATGCCCAGATCGTGGGCGGCTACCTCAAAGCTGCACCGGGTGCGGGTGGAGGTCTTTTCAAAGATCAGGGCAATATTCTTGCCCCGCAGCTGGTCGTGCCGGATACCGGCCTTCTTTTTGGCCTTCAGGTCAGCGGCCAGCTCCAGCAGCTGCCCGATCTCGGCAGGGGTGTAGTCCAATAGCTTTAAAAAGCTCCGATTTTTCAGTTCCATTGTATATTTCCCTCTCTATGCAAACACTCTTGAATATTTATTCAAGTTATAATTCTATTATAGTACGTTGCATCGGGAAGGTCAAGAGGGAACCTTCCCGATCGTCTTGACAAAGAACACATATACTATAAACAGAAGGACGCTGACTGCATAGGTCAGCTTTCTGTTCCGTATTAGTCAAAAGATTGACCGCTCAGGCTGGAACTCTGGAGGCGGTCAATCTTTTTTGTTGTCGTCATTTTTATGCTTACAGCTCCAGCTCTGCCCGGCGGCCGGTGGGCTTATAGGGGGTCAGCCGGACACCGGCGTGCTCGAACATGAACCGCGCCGCAATGCTGGAATCGCTGTCGTGGTACTTGTCGCCGTAGTACACCACCTCGGCGATGCCGGACTGGATGATGGCCTTGGTGCACTCGTTGCAGGGGAACAGGGTCACATACACCCGGGCGCCCTTCAGGTTGTTGTGGGCACTGTTGAGAATGGCGTTCAGCTCGGCGTGGCAGACATACATATATTTGGTCTGCAAAGGCGCACCCTCCCGCTCCCAGGGCATCTCGTCATCGCTGCAGCCCATGGGCATGCCGTTGTAGCCCAGAGAAAGGATCTTATTTTCCGGGCTTACGATGCACGCACCCACCTGACTGTTGGGGTCTTTGGAGCGCATGGCGGTAAGCAGCGCAATGCCCATAAAATATTCGTCCCAGTTGATATAATCCTCGCGCTTCATCGCGTAAAACCTCCTGCCTCTTCCAGCGGGTCTGCGGCTTGACAAACCCGGAAAAATAGACTATACTACGAATAGAAAGAGCGCTGACTGCAATGGTCAGCTCCTCGTCCGGCTAATCAGTCGTAAAGAATGACCGCTTGCTTTCTGAGGGCATGAGCGGTCATTTCTTTTTGCCGTTGGAAATCGTCCATGTGATCTCAAAGGTAATGTAGATTGCTCCGCCAAGCAGCGTGAGCAGCAACACGACCTGTTCAAACGTCATGAGGCATCCCCCCTTTCCGCTTTCGCGTCAGGGGAAGCAAAAAGTTTTTCGTCCCCTCTGGCGCGCAGCCGGAAGGAGCTAGACCACCGATTATGCAATCAGCGCCTTTTCGCCGCCGAAGCGGCACTTACAGCATACCACAAAACCCGCATATTTGCAACGAAAACTCCCGGCTCCGCGCCTGTACGCGCTGCCGGGAGTTCTGCTTTTTCTGTCTGCCCATTTTACGCCCCAATGTCAACTTGCACAAAACAGTGCCCGGAAGTTTGGCAGGCGTTTTTGCTAAATTTTGAAACGATATATTTAAAAATCGCTTCGAGTGTGGTATTATCTTTGTAAAATATGCCACAAAAACGGAGAGAACGCTCCGTGCGGCGGAAATGAGGGAAAAACCGATATGAAATACGCAAGCAACAACATCCGCAATATTCTGATTGCCGGCCATGCCGGCAGCGGCAAGACCACGCTGACCGAAGCACTGGTCTATTTTTCGGGCGCTGCCGAGCGTATGGGCCGGGTCGAGGACGGCACCACGATTTCGGACTTTGATCCCGAGGAAGCAAAGCGCAAGGCCAGCCTGTCGGCTTCCGTTGTGCCGGTGGAGTACGAGGGCATCAAGTACAACCTGATCGATGCACCGGGTCTGTTCGACTTTGAAGCAGGCGAGTATGAGGGCATCCGCGCCGCCGAGAGCGTGCTGGTGTGCGTGTCCGGCCGCAGCGGCGTTACCGTGGGCGCAGAAAAGGCGTTCCAGCTGGCCCGCAAGAACGGCAAGGCCACCATGGTGTTCGTCTCCAAGTGCGATCTGGAAAACGCCAACTACTTCAAGATCCTTGAGGACATGAAGATCCGCTTCGGCTCCACCGTCTGCCCCTGTGTCGTGCCTGCAAAGCTGGATGACGGCACCCCCGTGTACATCAATCTGTTCAGCCAGAAAGCCTTCAAGTACGAGGGCGGCAAGCAGATCCAGGTGGAACTGCCGGACATCGGCCACCGCTTCCAGGGCCTGATCGAGGCTATGAGCGAGGCTATTGCAGAAACCGACGATGAGCTGATGGAAAAGTTCTTCGGCGGCGAGCCCTTTACCACCGAGGAGATCGTGGAGGGTATGCGCAAGGGCGTTAAGGACGGCCTGATCACCCCCGTGTTCTGCGGCAGCGCCGTGAATATGCAGGCACTGGATATGCTGCTGTTCAATATGCACAAGCTGCTGCCCAGCCCGGAGCACGAGGCCAGCACGCTGGCCGAGGATGCCAACGGTGAGCCGATGGAGCTGCACTGCACCGAGGACGAGCCCACTGCCGCTTACGTCTTTAAGACTGTGGCTGACCCATTCGTGGGCAAGCTGAGCTATCTGCGTGTCGTCAGCGGCAAGGTGACCGCAGGCGAGCCGCTGACCAACGCCCGCACCGGCGAGGTGGAAAAGATCACCAAGCCCCTGACCGTCCTCGGCAAGAAGCAGATTGAAAACGACGGCATCGGTGCCGGCGATATCGGTGCAGTGGCAAAGCTGGTGAGCGCAAAGACCGGCGATACCCTGTGCGATGCAGACCGCGTGGTCAAGCTGCCCGCACCCGTATTTCCCAAGCCCAGCCTGTTCATGGCTGTTACCGTGGCCAAGAAGGGCGACGAGGGCAAGATCTCCAGCGCACTGGCACGCCTGATGGAAGAAGATCCCACCCTGTGCTACATCAACAACGCCGAGACCCATCAGCAGGTCATCGGCGGCTTGGGCGAGCAGCATCTGGACGTGGTCAAGGCCAAGCTGAAGAACAAGTTCGGCGTGGAGATCGGTCTGGAAGCTCCCCGCATCGCCTACCGCGAGTCCATCCGCAAGGCCTGCCAGAAGCAGGGACGCCATAAGAAGCAGACCGGCGGCCACGGCCAGTTCGGTGATGTTATCATCAACTTCGAGCCCTGCGACAGCGAGCAGGTAGTGTTTGAGGAGAGGGTGTTCGGCGGCAGCGTGCCCAAGAACTTCTTCCCCGCCGTGGAAAAGGGCGTGCGTCTGGCTGCCGAAAAGGGCGTGCTGGCCGGTTACCCCGTGGTCGGCCTGAAGGCCACCCTGCTGGACGGCAGCTACCACCCGGTAGACAGCTCTGAAATGGCCTTTATCATGGCTGCAAAGCTGGCGTATAAGGCCGCTATGCCGGAGGCTGGTCCGGTCATTCTGGAGCCCATCCACACCCTGAAAGCTCATGTGCCGAACGACAACACCGGCGACATTATGGGCGATGTGACCAAGCGCCGCGGCCGTGTGCTGGGCATGGAGCCGGACGAGGACGGCTTGCAGACCATCATTGCCGAGGTGCCGCTGGCGGAGCTTGCAAACTTTACCACCTTTATCCGTCAGACCACGCAGGGCCGCGGCTGGTTTACCACTGAGTTCGCCCGCTACGAGACCCTGCCCGAGATGCTGGTGCCTGCTGTTGTGGAGCAGGCCAAGAAGTTGGGCAATCTGGACGAGGCCGCAGACGACTGAGCCCTGAACCCCTGATTTGACATTTCCCCGAGCCCCCGCCGACACTTTTTTCCCTCTGTCGGCGGGGGCTTTTTTTGTAAAAAATGCAAAGTCGGACAGCCCGCAGACTGTCCGACTTTGTTCTGATAAAATATTATTTATGCGGAGCGCATTCAAAATGCTCTGGCGTTACACGCCGGAAGCACCATAGTTTGCCAGCACGCGGGCGGAGGGGTCGTTGACGTTGCAGCCCGGCCATGCCTTGTTGGGCATCCAGAAGCCCACGATGGTGCGGCTCTGGTCGTGGTAGTACTTCTCAAAAATTTCGCGGTAGAACAGGCTCTCCTTGGTAAAGGGCATGCAGTGTGCCGAGTAGTTTGCCCGGCGCATCTGGAACTCCTCGTCGGTGTACAGGCTTTCGGCGTACTCCTTGATGTCATCCACCATGCTGTGGCCCACAGCGTCCGAGAAGGCAGCTTTTTCGCGCCACAGGATCTCCGGCGGCAGCCAGTCGCCCTCAAAGGCCTTGCGCAGCAGGTACTTGCCCTTGCCGTAGCGGTTCAGCTTCTTTTCCGGGTCGATGGCCATGACGTAGCGCACAAAGTCCAAGTCGCCAAAGGGCACGCGGGCCTCGATGCTGTTGGAGGAGATGCAGCGGTCTGCCCGCAGCACATCGTACATGTACAGCTCACGGATGCGCTTCTGGCTCTCCTGCTGGAAGGCGTCGGCGGTGGGGGCATAGTCGGTATATTTGTAGCCGAACAGCTCGTCCGAGATCTCGCCGGTCAGCAGCACACGCACATCGGTCTGCTCGTGGATGGCCTTGCACAGCAGGTACATGCCCATGCTGGCGCGGATGGTGGTGATATCCCATGTGCCGAGCAGACGGATGACCTCCTCCAAGCTGCTGAGCACCATCTCGCGGTTGATGATGATCTCGTGGTGCTCGCTGCCCAGATAGTCCGCAGTCTGGCGGGCGTATTTCAGGTCGATGGCATCGGTGTCCATGCCGATGGCAAAGGTGCGGATGGGCTTACCCAGCTTCTTGGCGGCAATGGAGCACACCAAGGAGGAGTCGAGCCCGCCGGAAAGCAGAAAGCCCACAGGTGCATCGGCGTCCAGCCGCTTTTCCACACCGGCGATGAGCTTTTCGCGGATGTTCTGCAGAATGGTGGGCATATCGTCCTGCATGGGGGCGGGCACATCGGCAATGTCCTCGTAGCGCACAAAGCGGCCGTCGCAGTAGTAGCTGCCGATGGGGAAGGGACGGATATCATCGCACCAGCCGATGAGGTTGCGCATCTCGGAGGAGAAGGCAATCTTGTGGCTGGACTTGGAGTAGCCGTAGAACAGCGGCCGGATGCCGATGGGGTCGCGGGCGGCGATGAGCCGATCCTTGCGGGAATCGTACATGATCAGCGCAAACTCGGCGTCCATGTGGCGGAACATATCCAGCCCGTACTCGTAGTACAGCGGCAGCAGGATCTCGCAGTCGCAGTCGGAGCAGAACTTGTAGCCCCGGCGCTTTAAGATCTCTTTTTCGAACCGGAAGCCGTACAGCTCGCCGTTGCACACCACGCAGTCCGCGCCCCGGTAAAAGGGCTGCATTCCCTCCGGGGTCAGTCCCATGATGGCAAGCCGCCCAAAGCCCATCAGGCCGTAGGGACCCTCCACCACCCGCTGGTCGTCCGGTCCGCGGTCCACGGTGCGCAGCAGATACTCTTTGAATTTTTCGGCACTCAGGTCGTGCCCCGTATAACCCATAACACAACACATACTTCTTACCCCTCTTGTAAAAACGATAAAAATAAAAATACGGCAGCACATTCATCCCATAGTCCTAGGACGAATATGCTGCCGTATCCGTGGTGCCACCTAAATTACCGGCATACGCAATACGCCGGTCACTTTTGTGCGCTCTCCCCGTTGAAAGCACTGCCGCGATAACGAGCGGCGCACGTCTGCCCCTACTGCTGCACACCGCAGGTTCAGGGAGCGGCTCACGGGTGTTCTTCGGGCTTCGTTTTCTGCGCGGTTTCCAGCATCCCGCACTCTCTGTAAGAAAAAACCTGAGGCCTTACTTTTCCCGGTCAAGGCTTTTATTGTTTGCATTGTATCACGGGTTTTTGTCCGTGTCAACACAGCAGGCGCATTTTTTTGCAGGCTGTTCTTCAGCTGCGGACGGTGCCGCGTTCTGCGCGCAATGACGGCACAGCCCGTACAGCACGCTGCCCTCGCATTGCAGGGTAAAGCCGTGCTCTGCCATCAGGTGGGCGCGCACCTCATCCATAAAATGGCAGTCCAGGTGATAGATGCGCCCGCACTGCACGCACTTGAGGTGCAGGTGCTCCCGGCAGTGGCGTCCCTCGTCCACATACTGGAACACCGCCCGCTCGCCCTTATCAGCTACATATTTCATAATGCGCTGCTCGCCCGCCAGCTTGTCCAGATAGCGGTACACGGTGGTGGGGTTGGGGCTTGCGCCCTGCTCCTCCAGATGCTCCAGAATGTTGGAGGCGCTTACTGCGTGCTGGCGGTTGTTGATGAGGTAGTCCAAGATGAGCTGCCGGGTGCGGGTGTTGTAGCCATCGCTTCGTGCCATGAGAAATTCGGTCCTTTCCGGTGTAGATGTGTTGTTTTTCAGCCCTATTGTAGCACAGTTTGCTCTTGGATGCAAAAGAAGCGGGCAAAAAGTAGATCTGTTTGGCGACAAGCACAAAAAACATTGTAAAAAGTAGCAAAATCGGGGTGCGATCTTTGTGTAAAACGGAAAACACGCCAAAGTTAAGCAAAAAGTCTTGTAAAAAATGCCCTAATGTGAAATAATATATTAGATAAAGTGGTTGGATTGCAGCCGGGATACAAGCTGGCTGAACATGGAGAAGAAGAAGCCGGCAGCGGTGGGTTTGCGCTGCCGGTTCGGACGTTTTGGAACGTTTTTGGAGAAGAAGACAACGAAGAATAGGAGAGTGTGCTTATGAAAGAGCAGGAAGCACAGGCAAAGCTCAGCCTGAAACTGCAGGCGTACCAGTACCTCAAAACCAAGATTTTGAACTGCGAGTACCGCCCCAACGAGTTTCTGAACGAGCAGAAGCTCTGCGCCGAGATGGGCAACATCAGCCGCACCCCCATGCGGGATGCGCTGGGGCGTTTAGAGCAGGAAGGGCTGATCACCATTCTGCCTAAAAAGGGTCTGATGGTCTCCGGCATCACCGAAGAGGACGTGCACAGCATGTTTGAGATGCGTCTTTTGGTGGAGCCCTACGCCCTGCGTACTTACGGCAGCGCCATCCCCCGGGAGCAGCTGGAGGCTTACGCCGAGCTGATGCACCACAGCGAGCGCATCGAGGACTTCTGCGAGTCGGACGACGATTTCCACGAGCTGCTGATGAGCACCCTGCCCAACAAGTATCTGCGCTCTGCCTACGACCGCATCACCGGCCTGAACACCCGCTTCCGCATCATGACCGGCAAGGTGAGCATGATCAATCAGGAGCAGACCTGCGAGGAGCATCTGCAAATTCTGGATGCTGCTCTGGCAGGGGATTGGGACGGCGCATCCATGGCGCTGCAGCACCATCTGGAGCTGGCACGCGATAAGGCCGAGGGTGTCATCAAAGTTATCCGCCTGTGGTAAAAAACTAAAAATCAATAACGTAAAAAGCATCTGCAACATTCGCTGCTGAATTTCACAGAATCAGCGAAACTTTGTTGCAGATGCTTTTTCTTTAGCTGGCTCGCCCTCTCAGCCTCGCTTTGCTCGGCAGCTCTCCCAAAGGGAGAGCCAAGAGCACTGCCGGAAGCTTTCTCGTTGCTCCTAACACTTTAGCAACGAACGTAACGGCTTGGCTCCCCCTTTGAGGAAAGACTTCCCCCGCTCCGGGGGAAGATGTCACCGCAGGTGACAAAAGGGGGAATCTGGCGCGGGAGCGCCTGAGAGGGCGGGTGCAGCAGACCTTTTATTATTTCTCCACCTTGCTCAGCAGGATGCGGTCATTATCAAGGTTTTTGCCCGCGTTCTCGCGGAACTTTTCAAGCAAATCGTCCACGGTCATCTTGCTGCGCTCTGCGCCCTTTACGTCAAATACGATGCGCCCGGCGTCCATCATCAGGGTGCGGTTGCCCAGCTCCAGCGCCTGGTGCATATTGTGGGTCACCATCAGGCAGGTGATCTTTTTCTCGGCCACGATGCTCTTGGTCAGCGCCAGCACCTTTTCGGCGGTAGCGGGGTCCAGCGCGGCGGTGTGCTCGTCCAGCAGCAGCAGCTTGGGGGTGACAAGGGTAGCCATAAGCAGGGTAAGCGCCTGCCGCTGCCCGCCGGAGAGCAGCCCCACCGGCTGCTTCATGCGGTCCTCAAGCCCCATGTCCAGCAGGGCAAGCTTTTCGCGGAAGAGTGCCTTATCCTTGCGGGAGATGCGGGAGAAGATGGCATTGGGCGCAGTGCCTGCCCGCAGGTAGGCCAGCGCCAGATTTTCCTCAATGGTCATGTTGGGCGCGGTGCCCTTGAGCGGGTCTTGGAACAGATGCCCGATGACCTTGCTGCGCTGGTGCTCCGGCGCAAAGGTGATGTCCTGCCCGCCCAGCAGAATGCTGCCCTCGTCGGCAATAAAGCCGCCGGTGATGGCGTTGAACAGGGTGGATTTGCCCGCGCCGTTGGAGCCCACGATGGTGGCAAAATCTCCGGCCTCCATCTGCAGGCTTACTCCGGCAAGCGCCACCTTTTCGTTGACGGTGCCGGGGTTAAAGGTCTTGTGCAGGTCGTTCAGCTGCAGCATTTCCATTTTACTGTCCCTCCCTTTTGGTCACGGTGCGGCGTGCACGGGCGGCGTGACGGCGCTTTTCAAAGGCGAAGTGCTCCCGGATGGCGGGCATGGAGATGGCCACTGCCACGATGATGGCGGAAACCAGCTTCATGGCGGCGGCGGGCACGTTGAACCGCAGCGCCACGGCAACGATAAAGCGGTACAGGCAGCTGCCGAACACCACGCCAAGGATGCGGCGCAGCATGGTGCGCTTGCCCACCAGCGTTTCGCCGATGATGAGGGAAGCCAGTGCAATGGTCACCATGCCGGTGCCCACGTTGATATCGCAGCTTTTCTGGTACTGTGCCAGCAGCCCGCCGGACAGCGCACACAGCGCACCGGACACGCACAGACCCACCGTGATGGTAAAGGCGGGGTTGATGCTGGAAGCCCGCACCATGGCGGCGTTATCGCCGGTAGCGCGGATGGAAAGACCCAGCCGCGTGCCCAGAAAACCCAGCATCGCCGCGCAGGCGATGGCAATGATAACTGCCGCCAGCGCCAGCTTGTACCAGCTGCCCAGAAAGCCCAGCGAAGTTTTTGCCATAGAGAAGATGGTAGGGGTCTTGACCAGCGACATGGTGGAGGAGAAGCCCATCACCGCCAGATTGATGGTGTACAGGCCGGTGTTGACGATGATACCGGCCATGATGCTTTCCACCCCGAGCCTTGTCTGCAAAAAGGCGGTGACAAAGCCGGAGCACACCCCCGCAGCCATAGCAGCCGCCAGCGCAAGGATGGGGTGGCCGGTCAGCGCCACCTGACAGGCCACGGCGCAGCCCAGCGTAAAGCAGCCATCGGTGGAAAGGTCGGCAATATTCAGGATGGAGTAGCTCAGAAACAGTGCCAACGCCACCAGTCCGTAGATGCAGCCCAGCTCCAGCGCTGTCTGCAAAACGTTGAGGGAAAAGATACTCGCCAGCATGGTGTATGCTCCTTTTATGTTTTTTGAGTGGACGATTTTGAATGGCCTCCGCGTATGCTCTGGCCATGTTCAGCGGAAAAATTATTTTATTTTCGGAATACCGGAGCGTCTGCGGACGCTCCGGTATTCCATTTTTACGGGAAGGGGATTATAAACAGCATCTTCCCCCAGAACCGCCAAAGGCTCTCCCTTGCGGGAGAGCCGAAAAAGCCGTCAGGCTTTGACAGAGCGGGGTGTTCAGGAGAAGTTCTCGGCGGTGGTCACTTCGGTGATCTCGGTGCAGTAGGGCTTGAAGGCTTCCTTCAGGGCTACCAGATCCAAGCCCAGCGCTGCGGCGGTCTCGGTGTTGATGGTGACGATGCCGTTATCAAAGGTCTGGTAGGGCAGGTCTGCGGGGGTCTTGCCGTCGCACAGCAGCTGGCTGACCATATCGGCGGTGGCCTCGCCCAGCTGGACGTAGTCCACGCCGTAGCCCACCAGTGCGCCGTTCAGCGCAAAGCTGTCGGCACCGGTGTAGTGCTGCACACCGGCCTCAATGAAGCTTTCGTAGATGGACAGCTCGGCGGTCATGATGGTGTTGTCGGTGGGGGTGAACACGGCCTTGACCCCGGCGGCGACCAGTGCTTCGGCAGCCATCTGTACCTCGGCGGTGGTGGTGCCGTTCTTTTCCACCACCTTGATGCCGTTCTTCTCGCAGAAAGCCTTGGCGTCCGCAATGGCCTGGGTGGAAGAATCCTGGCTCAGGTCATACAGCAGACCGATGGTGTCGATGCCGGGGTTTGCCGCCACGATCAGGTTCATGATGGCGTCGGTGTTCAGGGCATCGGAGGTGCCGGTGATGTTCTCCTCGCCGTCAAAGCCTGCGGCGGCGGGGTCGGTCACGGCAGAGTAGACCACCGGGATGTCGGTATCCTCCACGGCAGCCAGCATGGTAGCGGCGGTGGGGGTAGCCACAGCCACGATCACGTCCACGCCGTCGGCCACAAGGTCTGCACCGATCTGGTTCAGGTTGGACTGGTCGGCCTGTGCGTTGGCGTAGTAATCGGCGTAGTCAAAGGTGATGCCCTTCTCCTTGCCAATGGCGTCCAGACGGCTCTCCACAGATTCCACGATCTGGTTGAGGGAGGCGTGGTCCACATAGTTGACGATGCCCACCTTGAAGGTCTCGCCGGCGGCTGCGGTGCTGCCGGAGGCCGCTGCGGAGGAGGAGACTGCTGCACTGGAGGCAGAGCCGGAAGCGGCGCTGCCGCAGCCGGTCAGTGCCATGGCAGAAACAGCGGAAGCGGCCAGAGCGGCCTTCAGGAAGCTGCGGCGGGAGATCATGTTCAGGTTTTTCATAGTGGTAACTCCTTTCCCGGAGCGGGCGGCAAATCAAAAGACCCGCTCCCTTTGCGGGACGGGTCTTAAAACAAAACGACCCTGTCCCTGTGTGTTATCCACAAGGACAGGATCGGTAAATTACGATTCTGCGGTGCCACCTTGCTTGCTCTGCATCCAATACAGCAGAGCCACTCACGGAGAGCCAACACTCCCCTGTCCTGTAACGGAGACTTCCGTCCAAAGCTACTAAGGCTTCTGCCCGTTTGCCCGGCCCTCGGCGGCCCACGAAACTCTGCCCCGCTTTCGCCCGTTTGCACTGTCCGGGCTCACTGCAGATGCGCTGTGCAGGTTCTCCTCCGCCTCATCGGTTTGATTGCATTATACACTTTATCTTCGTAAAGTCAAGAGGAAATTTAAAATTTTTATTTTTTGGCCCGGTCAAAGTCATTCTTCTGCCGGGGTGCCGGTGCTGCGGCGCTTGCGGCGCACAAAGCAGGCAACGTACACCACCCATACCGGAATGGCTACGGCGGTCACCACCCGGCTGGCAGAAAGCCCGTCAGCCTGATACACAAAGTCGATGCTGCTTGTGCCCGCCGGGCAGAGCGCCGCCATCAGTCCCTCGTCCACCCGCAGGATGTCGGTCTTTTCGCCGTTGACGTAGGCGGTAAAGCCGTCATCGTAGGGTACGGAGAAAAAGACGAGGTTTGCCTTATCCAGCGTGATCTCGGCGTGGAAGCCCGCATTGTTCATCTGGAACACCGAGCAGCTGTGGGCGCGGCGGTCGGCGCAGTCCTGTGTGTAGCTGTCGTAGTGCAGATCATCCAGCAGGGTGTCCGGCAGCTCGGTCAGGTAGGAACTGTATTTTTCTGCGTCCTCGTCCTCCAGCACCAGCGCCCGCAGCAGCAGGTTGGAGCGCAGGGTCTTGACCGAGGCCTCATAGGTGGCCTTAGTCACATAGTAGTCGTAGGTAAAGCCCATGGGCACATAGTTGTCGTTGCGGTACAGCGTGTAGCCGTCCGCATCGCCCAGATAGGTCCAGCCTTCGTCTGCCTCGTCCTCAAAGCTTTCGCGCTTTTCCGGGGTGGTGATGAGGTACTCCACGCTCAAAAGGCCGCGCAAAGCGTAGTTTGTGATCTCCGGCTCGCTGCGCACGTCCCGCTTGACCCCCAGCCCCGGGTAGAAGCTGAGGATGCTGGGGGCAGCCGTGCTGCCGAAGTATTGCAGGCAGCTTTTGTCCAGCCACATCCCGATGTTATCGTGGATCTTGTAGGTGTCGATGCGGTAGTCGCCCTCCGGCAGATCGTTTTTCAGCAGCAGGGCGTTATTGTCTTGCTCCACAAGGTCGCTGTCGGTGTGCCACTGGCCAAACTTGCCAATGCCGATGTGCACCATGGTGAACACGCAGGCAAACACCAGCACTGCCGCCGTCATGCGCTGGGCAAAGCGGCTGTCCTGCCGCCATACGCCGCAGAGGTAGCGGTACAGCATAAGCCCCAGCAGACCAAAGCCCAGCACGGCAAAGAACTGTCCCGGGTTCTTCAGCACGCCGAAGGACCATGTCCCGGTGGTATCGTCCCGCACGGGCACTACCGCAAAGACCAGCGTAGCCAGCATGATCCAGCCGATGCCCCGGGCAGGCGCGTCCAGATCGACCTCCGGATCCTCCAGCGCGTTCACGGTCATGGCGGCAAGGATGAGGGTGGGCATATAGTACCAGCGTGCGTAGTAGCTGGAATTGAGGGCATAGAAAGCGCTGTTCAGCACCGGCACCAGCGCGCACACGGCGCATACCGCCACGATGCGCTTTTTGCTGTCGGCCTTGCGGCTGCGCCAGTAGGCCATGGCACCGGCCAGACTGCACAGCGGCAGATAGGCGGTCATGCTCGTCCACTTGATGACGCCCTCCGACCAGACCGAGGTGAGGTAAGGGGAGTCCGGCGGCAACAGCCAGCTGAGCAGGATAGCCAGATACTGCTGCACCTTGGCGTAGGTCAAAAAGCCCCAGCCGGAGGAAAGGTCGATGGTGCGCGGGTTCTGCAGCAGGCTGAGCACCGCCGGGAACAGCAGCAGACAGCCCATGGCCACGCCCAGCACGCTCTCCCACAAAAGATGCCCGAACTTGCGCCCGGTCAGTCGGAAGTCCTTGGCGGTCAGCTTGCACACAAAGTAGATGCACAGGAAAATGACCTGTCCCACAAAGAAGAAGTAGTTGTTGAGCAGGTTCACCGCCACCCAGAAGGCAAACAGGCCGTGACGGTTTTCATAAATGGCTTCGTCCAGCGCCCAGAGCAGATAGGGGAACAGCGCCACCACATCCACAAAGTGGTTAAAGAACACGTTGTACACCGCAAAGCCGGAGAGCGCGTACAGGCAGGCACCCAGCACCGCGTAGTTCGCGCTTTTGACGTAGCGGCGCAGGTACAGGAACGCGCCGCCGCCCGCCACGCCGAACTTGAGCACCAGCAGCGGCACCATCATATAGGGCAGCCAGCTTTGCGGCAGCAGCACCGACAGCCAGAAAAACGGCGAGCCGTACAGGTAGAAGGAGTAGGCGTTCATCACTCCGCTGCCAAGGTCGGTCGCCCAAGAAAAAGTATTGTGCGGCGCACCGGCAAAGGCACTGTCCGGGTAGCCCGCGCCCTTGACGAAACCGTTCATATACCGGTAAAAGCTGATCTGCTGGCTGTTGAAATCGCCGGCATAGTGGAAAAAGCCGCCGTCAAGGATGTAGAACGGCAGAAAGAATACCGCCGCCGTCAGGGCGCACAGTCCCACCGCCTGCCAGAATTTTTTATGGTTCTGCCCGCTTGGTGTGAGCAGCCGTGGTTTTATAAACTTTTCCATAGCGTTCCTCTTTCTCCGCGCACCGGCGCGGAAGTGGATTTGATGTCACCTTGTAGTATTATAACACGGCAGCGTGCAAGAAAAAAGGGCTTGACAATCAAGCACTTGGCGGGTATGGTGAAGAAAAGGAGGCGTTTGCCATGCTGTATCCCTTCAGCGCCTTACTGGCGCGCATGAAGTACATTACCCGGTGGAGCCTGATGCACTCCACCCGGGCGGAATCCCTCAGCGAGCACACCTGTGACACCGCGCTGCTGGCGCATTTGCTGTGCCTCATCGCCAGGCACTACACCGGAACGCCCTGCCGCCCCGAGGCGGTGGCGGTAGCGGCGCTGTATCACGATGCCCCGGAGATCATCACCGGGGATATGCCCACGCCGGTCAAGTACCACTCCCCGGCGCTGCGGGACGCCTACAAGGCGCTGGAGACCGAGAGCGTGCGCTCCATGGCAGCTCTGCTGCCCGCAGAGCTGGCCGCAGAACTGACCCCCTGCATGGACGGCAGCGCCCTGACGGCAGAGGAGCACCGGCTGCTCAAGGCCGCCGACCGGCTGAGCGCGCTGATCAAATGCACCGAAGAGCAGCGCAGCGGCAACCACGAATTTGATGCCGCGCTCACGCAGCAGCGCGCCGCGCTGCAAGCCATGCGCTGCCCGGAGGCCGACTGGTTTCTGGAGCACTGCCTGCCCTGCTATACCCAGAATCTGGACGAATTGACGAAGCTGTAAAGGGAAAGAGCAGGCAGCCGGGGGATGTTCTCTTTTGACACCAAAAGAGAACCAGAAAAGTGCCAGCGATTTCGACGCGCTGGAGCCACGAAAAAGGGGCTGCTCGCCCCTTTTAACCCCAAAGAAGTGGGCTACACCGGAAAAAACTGAAGATTCACGCCTGTTCGGCGTGAAGATCTTTTAACCGTTTTTTCCGGCTCCGCCGATTTATAGCCCCTCAGTCTCGCTACGCTCGACAGCTCCCCCAAGGGGGAGCAAGCCCGCCCGCAGCGCCGCGCTCTCGCAGAAAGCGGCGCGGCAGATGCCGTTCCCCGCTACGACCCCTTCCGTGAAAATGCAATGCCGGAGCGTCCGCAGACGCTCCGGCATTGCTCTATTTAAAATATTCTTTCCGCTGAATATGGCTAGAGCGAAGCGGAAGCCATTTTAAATCGTTGCTCAGCCAGCAGGCTTACGGGAACGGCACTTCCCGCACATCATCGGGGTCCAGCCCGGCTTTGCGCTGTTCTTCAAATACAGCGGCGATCAGCTCGTCCAGATCCTCCAAGTGGGTCAGGGTGCAGCAGTAGCGGCGCAGGGCGGCGGCGCCCTTCAGCCCCTTCATATAGTGCATGGTCTGGGCGCGTGCCTGCGGCATGGCCACGAACTCGCCCTTCTGCTCCACCATCTCCTCCACCTGACGGCGCAGCGCGTTCATCCGCGCCTGAAGGTTCGGCTCCTTGGGGGCGGGCAGACCCTCCAGTGCAGCGTTCACCCGCTCAAACAGCCACGGGTCGCCCAGTGCGCCCCGGGCGATCATCACACCGTCGCAGTTTGTCTCGTGCACCATGCGCAGCGCGTCCTCGGCGCAGTGGATATCGCCGTTGCCAAGCACTGGCACTTTTACCGCGTCCTTTACCCGGGCGATGATCTCCGGGTCGATGCCCGGGGTGTACATCTGCTCCCGGGTGCGGGCGTGCACCGCCACCAGCGCCGCGCCCGCCTGCTCGCAGGCCTTGGCGCATTCTACGGCGGTGATGTGGTCGGCGTCCCAACCCTTGCGCATTTTTACGGTGACGGGGCGCTTGGTGTGCGCCACTACCTGCTCCACGATGCGTCCGCAGCGGTCGGGGTCCAGCATCAGCTTGCTGCCCGCCCCGCCGGAAACGATCTTGGGGGCAGGGCAGCCCATGTTGATGTCCACAAAGTCAAAGTCGTACTGCTCAATGGCGGCGGTGGCTTCGCCCATGATCTCCGGCACCTCGCCGAAGATCTGCACCCCATAGGGCGCGCCGTTGGGCTCTGCCTTCAGCAGGCTGACGGTCTTATGGTCGCCGTACACCAGCGCCCGGCTGGACACCATCTCGCTGACGGTAAAGCCCGCGCCGTGCTGCGCCATCAGACGGCGGCAGGGGGCATCCGTAAAGCCTGCCATAGGGCCGAACACCGCCCGGTGGGGCAGGGTGATATTGCCGATCTTCAAAGGTTCCATGGGTTCTCCTTGTATCTGTTTTGGGGTAGACGATTTACAATGGCCTCCGCTTGCGCTCTGGCCATAATTTAAGGAATTTGATTTTTTATTTCGGAATACCGGAGCGTCTGCGGACGCTCCGGTATTCCATTTTCACGGGAGGGGTCGTGACGGAAAGCGGCAGTTGCTTTCCTGCCATACACCGTAAAAAGGGGCTGTTGCGCCAAATGCTGTGCAACAGCCCCTGTGGTTTTATGTTACATCTTCTCGGGCACGTTGATCTTGAACATGGTGAGCACGTTAAAGATGGCGTTCTTCACGCCGATGCACAGAGCCAGACGTGCCTGCTGCACGGCGGGGTCTGCGCCCTGAATGCGGCAGTTGCCGTAGAAGCGGTGGAAGGCGCTGGCCAGATCGATGACAAAGCGGTTGATGCGGCTGGGGTCGTACTTCTCGGCAGCCATCACGATCTCCTGCGGGAAGGCGGCCAGCATCCGGATCAGATCCATCTCGGAAGGCTCGGTGAGCAGGGTGGCGTCGATGTGTTCCGCACCGGCAAACTGCACGCCCTCGCTCTCCATCTTCTTCAAAATGGAGCAGATGCGGGCATGGGCGTACTGCACATAGTACACGGGGTTGTCGTTGTCGGTCTTGACGGCCTGATCCAGATCAAAGTCGATGCCGCTGCCTGCATCGTGCATATTGAACAGGAAGCGTGCGCTGTCGATGGGCACCTCTTCCAGCAGGTCGGTCAGGGTGATGGCGTTGCCGGTGCGCTTGGACATACGGACAGGCTGGCCGTCCCGCATCAGGTTGACCATCTGCATCAGCACAACATCCAGATCCTCGCCGTTCAGACCGATGGCGTCCATCGCGCCCTTCATGCGGGCCACATGGCCGTGGTGGTCTGCGCCCCACACATCGATGGCCTTGGCAAAGCCGCGGGTGGCCAGCTTGTTGTAGTGGTAGGCGATATCGGCGGCAAAGTAGGTGGGGATGCCGTTGGCGCGCACCAGCACCTCGTCCTTGGCTTCTTCCTCGGTGCCGTCCTCGGTCTTTTTCTTGTTCACGGTGCCGTACTTGGCAGCGTACTGGGCGCTGCGGTACATGATAGCGCCGTCCTCGGCCTTGTAGCAGGCACCCAGTTCCAGCAGCTTATCCACCACAGCCAGCACTGCGCCGGACTCGTGCAGGGTGCTCTCGTGGAACCAGACATCGTAATCGATGCGGTACTTGCCGAGGTCACGCTTCAGCGCGGCAATGTTCTTGGGCAGGGCGTAGGCCACCAGTGCGTCCTTCAGGGTGGCAAAGGCTTCGCTCTCAAACAGAGTTTCCTCGTCCATGCCCTTGCAGGCGGCAACGTACTTGTCGCCGTTCAGCTCAGCGAACTCACCGGCCAGCACCTTGATGTCGCCGCCCTGATAGCACTCCTTGGGCAGGGGATAGGCTTCCTCGCCGCAGAACTGCTGCAGGTAGCGCACCGCCAGACTTTTGCCGAACTTCTGGATCTGGTTGCCGGCATCGTTGATATAGAACTCGCGGGTCACATCATAGCCGGACCAGTCCAGCACAGCGGCCAGACAGTCGCCCAGTGCGCCGCCGCGGGCGTTGCCCATGTGCATGGGGCCGGTGGGGTTGGCAGAAACGAACTCCACATTGTACTTTGCGCCCTTGCCGTGGTCGGTGCGGCCGTACTCCTTGTTGGCGCAGGCACCCAGCACTACGCCTGCCCAGAAGCTCTGGGACAGGAACAGGTTGATGAAGCCGGGACCGGCAACCTCCACCTTGGAGAACACGCTGTCCTCAATAGAGGGCAGATGTGCCAGCAGGGCGTCTGCGATCATCTTGGGCGCCTTGCGCCAGGTGCGCGCACCCGCCATGGCGAGGTTGGAGGCGATATCGCCGTTCTTCACGTCGGCGGGGATCTCCACGATAAAGGCGGGCAGCTCTGCCTCGGGCAGGGTGCCGTCTGCCATAGCAGCCTTGGCGGCTGCGGTCAGCAGAGCGCGTGCTTCATCCAGCGCAGCCTGCCGGGGGTTGTAGTTCTGGTAGGTCTTTTCAAAATCAGTCATGGGTCGGATTCCTTTCACAGTCTCAGGGAACTTCATCAATTCACATGGGTCACGGTAACTTCCAGACGGTTGCGGCTCACCAGCTCGGCGCTGTCGGCATCCAGCAGGTAGGCAAACCGGGCGGTGCCGCCCTTTTCGGTCAGCTGACAGTCGATCTCGTCCGCGGTCACGCCCAAGGTCATGGAGCCGAAGCCGGTCTCGTAGTGGCACAGGTTGCGGCGGCCTTTTTCGATCAGCAGCTGGGTGCCTGCCCCGCCGCCTTTGCCGAACCGCAGCATGGCCACCCGGCTGCCGTCTGCGGCGATCTTCAGGGTGGTGGTGCAGCCCTCGTAGCCGGTGGTCTCGGTCTCGCGGTAGGTCACATAGTAGCTGCCGCCCTTCAGCACAAGGCTGCCCCGGGTCATCAGCTCCACAAATTCTTCTTTTTCTTCCTCCGCAGCCGGTTCGTCCAGCCGCTGCTCAATGCGGCTTTTGATGCGGATGATATAGTCTTCCTTCAGTGGCTTGCTCACGTTGTTTTTCCTTATCAATATTTATCAATGGCGATCTGCTCTACCGGGCCGCCCTTGTACTCGCCCAGAAACAGGTCTGCCGTCTGCACAAAGCAGTCCGGCACATCGCTGACGTAAAAGTGTGCCTGCCCGTTCTCGTGGTCGGCGCGCAGCCCGCGCTCGGCGAGCATCCGCTCCAGATGATGGGCGGCGGTCATGGCAGGGTCCACCAGCGTGACCTGCGGCCCCATAAACTCCCCGATCATGCTTTTCAGCAGCGGGTAATGGGTGCAGCCCAAGATCAGGGTATCCACCCCGGCTTCGCGCACCTCGGTCAGGTACTGGGCGATGACCAGCTTTGTGACCTGCTGCTTCCCGGCCTCGCTGTGATCCACATACCCGGCCTCCACCAGCGGTACGAACAGCGGGCAGGGGCGGGCGGTGATCTCCACCCCGGGCACCAGCTGCCGCAGCAGCTTTTCGTAGCTGCGGGAGCGGATGGTGGCGGCTGTGCCAATAACGCCGATGCGGCGGTTGCGGGTGACGAAAGCAGCTTCCCGTGCGGCGGCGTCCACTACGCCAAGGTAGGGCACCGGCAGCTGCGCTGCTTCCGCAGCCGGGTAGGTGCTGCTTACCGTACCGCAGGCGGCCATGATGCACTTGACGTTTTTGGAAAGCAGAAAGGCCACGTCCTGCCGGGCATACTGCAAAATGGTCTCCGGGCTGCGGCTGCCGTAGGGCACCCGGCCGGTATCGCCGAAGTAGATGATATCCTCATGGGGCAGGCGCTTGCGCAGCTCCCGCACGCCGGTCAGGCCGCCCAGACCGCTGTCGAACACACCGATGGGGCGATTATCCATGCTGCTTTTCCGTCCTTTCCACCGCCAGTGCGATCAGGCGGTCGATGAGCTGCGGCACCGGCAGACCCTCGTGCTCCATGAGCTTGGGGTACATGCTGATGGCGGTAAAGCCGGGGAAGGTGTTGATCTCGTTGATGAGCACCCGGCCGGTGTTCTTTTCCACAAAGAAATCGCACCGTGCCAGACCCTCGCAGTTCAGTGCGGTGTAGGCCATGGCGGCGTAGGTCTTTACCTCGTCCAGCTTGGCCTCCGGCAGATGTGCCGGGATAACGGTCTGGCTCACGCCGTTCTTGTACTTATCATCATAGGTGTAGAACTCTGCACCGGCAAGGATCTCACCGGGGCGGGTAGCCACGGCGGGGTCAGAGCCGATGACAGCGCACTCCACTTCCTGTCCGTCCACAAAGGCTTCAAACACCACCTTGCGGTCGTTTTCCAGCGCAAGGGCGATGGCGGCCTTCAGCTCCTCCTGACTGGACACCTTGGAGATGCCCACGCTGGAGCCTGCGTTGGCGGGCTTGACGAACACCGGCCAGCCCAGCTTTTCTTCTACACCGGCGCAAACGCCCTCCAGATCCTTCTCGATCTCCCAGCGGTTGGCGGCTACCCACTTGGTGTGGGGCACGCCGTTGGCCTCGAACAGGGCGTTGGCCACAGCCTTGTCCATGCACACGGAGCTTGCCAGCACGCCGCAGCCCACATAGGCGATGCCTGCCAGTTCCAGTAGGCCCTGCACGGTGCCGTCCTCGCCCCACAGGCCGTGCAGCACCGGGATCACCACGTCAAGGTGCATCTTCTCCACCCGGCCGTCCGGGGTGAACAGGATCATGCCGTGGTCGGCGCGGTCCGGGCTGATCACGCAGGGCATATTGCCGGGCAGCTCTTCCCAGCTGCCGTCAGCCATCTGCTCTGCCGTGGCTTCGGTGTAGAGCCAGCGGCCCTCCTTGGTGATGCCCACGGTGAGCACCTCGTATTTGCTGCGGTCGATGTTGCGGACAAAGTTGCCCACAGAGACACAGCTGACCTCATGTTCGCTGGACATACCGCCGAACAGCAGCGCTACGCACATTTTATTTGCAGACTGCATGATATCTCACTCCTATTTATAAAGCCCCGGTAAAGGGGCGGCTTCAAACCGGTAAAATGCCGTTTCGATTCATTATACAATATCTACGCCCGCGATGCAAGCAGAATGCAAAAAAGCCGCCTTGGGACAAAAAGACACAGGCTGCGAAAAAAGTTTCTCAAAATCGCTTTTTTCTGCTTGACGGATTGAAAAACGCGTGGTACAATGATATCACCTCTTTTGCGGGGTTATTAAGTGCGCCTGTTTTTACAGCTGCCACCCGCACCCGAGGGAGGTTCAAAACAACCGTTATAATGGAGGTGTCAACAAATGACCGTTAAAATCACTCTGGCCTGCACCGAGTGCAAGCAGCGCAACTACAACACCACGAAGAACAAGAAGAACAACCCCGATCGTCTCGAGATGAAGAAGTATTGCCGTTTCTGCAAGAAGCACACCGTTCATCGCGAAACCAAGTAAAAGAAAGGCGGAGCATAATGGCAGACAAAACCGAGAAAAAGCCGGGCTTTGTGGCCAAAGCTAAAGCCGCTGTCAAGGGCTTCTGCGCACGGGTCGCAAAGTTCTTCCGCGATACCAAGAGCGAGCTGAAGAAGGTGGTCTGGCCGTCCAAGCAGGACGTCAAGACCAACACCATCGTCGTGCTTGTGACCGTCGCGATCGCAGCGGTTGTGATGATCCTGCTGGATGCCATCTTCGGTGGTATTCTGGGCCTGATCATCGGCGCCTGAGAATCATCTTGAAACGGAGGGTCAACCAAAATGGAAGAATCAACCAAGCTGGTAGATGAGTCCACTGAGGCTCTTTGGTATGTTGTGCATACCTATTCCGGTTACGAGAACAAGGTCGCCAACGACCTGCAGACCATGGTGGAGAACCGTCACCTGCAGGAACTGATCTGCGATATCAAGGTTCCCGTCGAGATGGTTCCTGAGATCGACAAGAACGGCAAGCAGAAGATGGTGGAGCACAAGTTGTTCCCCGGCTACGTTCTGGTCAAAATGGTGATGAACGACGATACCTGGTATGTCGTGCGCAATACGCGCGGCTGCACCGGCTTCGTCGGCCCCGCCTCCAAGCCCGTTCCCCTGACCGCTGAGGAAGTGGAGAAGATGGGCGTGGAGAAGGCTGCACCGCTGAGCGTCGATTTTGCTGTCGGCGATACCGTGCAGATCACCGCCGGTCCTCTGGAAGGCTTTATGGGCCTTGTGGAAGAGATCGATACCGAGAGCTTCAAGGTAAAGCTCAAGGTCAATATGTTCGGCCGCGAGACCCCCGCAGAGGTGGAGATCGGTCAGGTCGAGCTGCCGTAACCAACCGGCAAAAACCGTTTACCAAGGTAAGACCGCAGTGCGGTTCTTATAGAGCGTGTGCAGCGTGTACACGCTCGTGGGAGGCGTGGAGACACTACGCCGCAACTCACCACAGATTTTTGGAGGTGCATTTATCATGGCACAGAAAGTTACTGGCTACATTAAGCTGCAGATCGAGGCCGGCAAGGCGACTCCGGCTCCCCCTGTTGGCCCTGCTCTGGGTCAGAAGGGCGTCAACATCATGGCGTTCACCAAGGAGTTCAACGAGCGTACCAAGAACCAGATGGGTTATGTGATCCCCGTCGTCATCACCGTGTACGCTGACCGCTCCTTCAGCTTCATCACCAAGACTCCTCCGGCAGCTGTTCTGATCAAGAAGGCCGCTGGCATCAACACCGCTTCCGGCAAGCCCAACAAGGAAAAGGTTGCTTCTCTGACCGCCGCTCAGGTGGAGGAGATCGCCAAGACCAAGATGCCCGACCTGAACGCTGCTTCTCTGGAAGCTGCCTGCAGCATGGTCCGCGGCACCTGCCGTTCCATGGGCGTCACCGTCGAGGGCTGAGACATAAACAGTGGGAGGGCATAACACTGCCCGCATGACCACACAGGAGGATATACAATGAAACATGGCAAGCACTATGTCGACGCTGCAAAGCTGGTCGATTCTACTAAGGCATACGATGTGAACGAGGCTCTGGAGCTGGCTTGCAAGACCGCTTCCGCCAAGTTCGACGAGACCGTCGAGCTGCACGTCCGTCTGGGCGTTGATGGCCGTCACGCTGACCAGCAGGTCCGCGGCGCTGTCGTTCTGCCCAACGGCACCGGCAAGACCGTCCGCGTCTGCGCTATTGCTAAGGGCCCCGCAGCTGCTGCTGCCGAGGCTGCTGGCGCTGATATCGTTGGCGATGATGAGCTGATCGCAAAGATCGCCGGCGGCTTCATGGATTTTGACGTCGTCGTGACTACCCCCGATATGATGGGCCGCGTTGGCCGTCTGGGTAAGGTTCTGGGCCCCCGCGGCCTGATGCCCAACCCCAAGGCCGGCACTGTGGCTCCCGATCTGGGCAAGGCTGTCAGCGAGGCTAAGGCTGGTAAGATCGAGTACCGTCTGGACAAGCAGAACATCATCCATGTGCCCGTGGGCAAGGCTTCTTTCGGTGCAGAGAAGCTGTACACCAACCTGGACACTGTGATGGAGGCTATTGCCAAGGCAAAGCCCGCTGCAGCAAAGGGTACCTACTTCAAGAGCGCTACCATCGCCACCACCATGGGCCCTGGCATCCGTCTGAACACCCTGAAGTACGGTGTCTGATTTAGATTTCTGATGTTTTTCTGCCGTTCTGCGGAATGGCAGAAAAATTTTGTCGGAAATTGAAAAAAGTACTTGACAACGCCGCACGTTTGCGGTATTATAATCATGCTGTTTTTAAGACAGCAGGCGCTGGAGTCCAGTGTAAAGTTTGACCGCCTGCCGAGAAACGTGCGTAAAGTTGCTTTATGCCTCTCTCTCGGCGCAGTGCGCGGGAGAGAGGCTTTTTTCATTGCTCCGGCTTTCGATACAAGTTTTTGAAACGAGGTGAAACCGAATGCCCAGTGCAAAGATTCTTTCTGAAAAGCAGGCTTACGTCGCTGATCTGAAGGCAAAGTTTGAGAGTGCGGTTTCCGGCTGCGTCGTCGCTTACGGCGGCATTAACGTCGAGAACGACACCAAGCTCCGTAAGGAGCTGCGTGAGGCAGGCGTTGATTACATGGTCGTGAAGAACACCATGCTGCGTCTGGCAGTTAAGGGTACCGCTCTGGAGGGTCTGGCTGAGAACTTCAAGGGCGACACCGCTGTCGCTTTTGCTCACGAAGAGGATCCCATGGCTGCTGCCCGCATCCTGTGCAAGTATCAGGATGGCGATAAGTCCAAGAAGTTCGTCGTGAAGGCTGGCTTCATGGAAGGCAAGGCTATGAACGCCGCCGAGACCAACGCTATTGCAAAGCTGCCCAACCGCGAAGGTATGCTGTCCATGTTTGCAGGCGCCCTCACCAGCACTCTGTCTGGTCTGGCCGTTGCAATGCAGGCTTATGCCGACAAGCAGGAGGAGCCCGCTGCCTGATGGCCGCGTGACCGCCGCTTAACAAAAAACTGAAACAAACTAAAACCATTGATATTGGAGGGTTATTACCATGGCTTCTGAGAAGATTACTGCCATCATCGAGTCCGTCAAGGGCCTGACCGTTCTGGAGCTGAAGGAACTGATCGACACCTACTGCGAGGAGTTCGGTGTTTCTGCTGTTGCTGCTGCTGCTCCCGCTGCTGCTGGCGCTGCTGCTGCCGCTGAGGAAGAGAAGACCGAGTTCGACGTCATCCTGGCTGAGGCTGGCGCTACCAAGATGCAGGTCATCAAGCTGGTCAAGGAGATCACCGGTCTGGGCCTGAAGGAAGCTAAGGCTATCGTCGATGGCGCTCCCAAGGCTATCAAGGAGAAGGTCTCCAAGGCTGAGGCTGACGACATCAAGAAGAAGCTGGAAGAGGCTGGCGCTAAGGTTGAGGTTAAGTAATTTAACCCCTTCTCTTACCGTTCTTTCTTGAACATCAAGAGGTCTGCACCGCAAGGTGCAGGCCTCTTTTTTAGTTTACCCCCTCCCGTGAAAAAAGGCTTCGGAAACGCCCGCAGGCGTTTCTGAAGCCTAATAATAAAAATCAAATTCCGCTGAAGATGCCCAAAGCAAAGCGGAGGGCATTCCCAATCGTTCTCCTACAAAAAAGGCTGCCGCACAAGCCCGTGCAGCAGCCTTTCGTGTTATTCTTCCGGTGCAGCCTTGCTAGCTTCTACATAGGCTGCGATCTTGTCGATCTGGATCTGTGCCACGGCACGACCGGTCTCGTATACACGGCGCAGCTGGGCGGGATCACGCTCCATGGAGGGGATCTCCAGCGGGATGGGCGGGCGGATGACGAATGCCCGACCGGACTGCTCCAGCATGGAAATATAGGACAGCGTCTCGTTGTAGCGCTGGTGCCGGTCTGCCACAGCCTCCACAAAGGCGGGGTAGCGCAGCCCAAACTTCGCCCGGATGAGGGGCAGCATCTTGTTTTTCTGCTTTACAAAGCCCTTGGGCTGGGTCAGGATGATCAGGTTGCGCTTGTAGCCGATGGATTCAAAAAAACGCACGGGAATGGAATCCGCAACGCCGCCGTCCAGCAGCTGATAGTGGCCGATCTTTACGATCTTTGCTGCCAGCGGCATGGATGCCGATGCCTGCATCCACTGGATGTCCTCGGCGTCGCCTGTGCGGCACTTGTGGTAGATGGGCTCACCGGTGCGCACATCAGTGCACACCACAAAAAAGTCCATGGGGTTCTCCCGGAAAGCCTCGGTGTCAAAGGGATCCAGCTTTTCCGGCACGGTATGGTAGCAGAACTGCTCGCTGTACAGGTTACCGGTGCGCAGCAGGTTGCCAAAGCTGGCAAAACGCTTGTCGGTGCAGTATTCCGTGTTGTAGCGGATGGTGCGCCCGATCTGGTGCGACTTGTAGTTGCAGCCGAACACTGCCCCCGCCGACACGCCAATGGCACCGTCCAGCTGGATGTTATGCTCCATCAGCACATCCAGTACGCCTGCGGTGAACATTCCGCGCATAGCGCCGCCTTCCAGCACAAGTCCTGTTTTCATACCATTTTCCTCCTCGTCCGGTCAAAAATCCCGGATATTACCCTTCTCCTACAAGAATAGTATACTCGAAAACCGCGAAAGAACAAGGGGGGATAAGCCAAAAATGACCCGACAACCTCGCGAAGTTTCGGTATTTTTGGACAAGGTCATACTTTTAGAAAAAACGAAGAGGTTTGGTGCCGTATTTTTACGAATTTTGGCAAGAAAACCCCTTGTCAAAGCGGGGTGCTTCCGGTATACTAGGTGAAACATTATATCATGGGTGCGTGTGGTGCGCGCCCGGGAATGGAAAACAGGCAGGCGCTTTTCGCGGCGGGCGAGCCGGAGGCGGAAAACGCACCTGCAAGGGTTGGAGGATATATTTTATGAAGATGCTGGAAGATCGTATCCGCAAGGACGGCATTGTGCGCGAGGGCAACGTGCTCAAGGTGGACAGCTTTATCAACCACCAGATGGACATCCCGCTGTTCCGCGAGATGGCCCGGGAGTGGAAGCGCCTGTTTGCAGGCAAGACCATCAACAAGGTGCTCACCATCGAGGCCAGCGGCATCGGCATTGCGGCTGTGGTGGCCAGCGAGCTGAACGTGCCGGTGGTGTTTGCCAAAAAATCCATGAGCATCAATCTGGACTACGACAACTACAAGACCCAGATCCAGTCCTTCACCCACAAAAAGATCTACAACGTCATCGTCTCCAAAAAGTTCCTCACCCCGGAGGATCATGTGCTGATCATCGATGATTTTCTGGCCAACGGCTGCGCCCTGATGGGTCTGCTGGAACTGGCCGAGGAAGCCGGTGCCACCGTAGAGGGCATCGGCATCGCCGTGGAAAAGGGCTTCCAGCAGGGCGGCGAGCTGATCCGCAGCAAGGGCATCCAGCTGGAAAGCCTTGCCATCGTGGACGCCATGGACAGCACCACCGGCGAGATCACCTTCCGCCCCCAGCCGAATCAGAACTAATAGAATTTCAGCGTAACGGAATGTCTGCGGACGTTCCGTTATTTTTTGCGGCTGAACAGCAGTATTTGCAGCGACGTTCCGCTGGGGTAGGAGGAAACAGCCGGGGGATGTTCTCTTTTGACACCAAAAGAGAACCAGAAAAGTGCCAGCGATTTCGACGCGCTGGAGCCACGAAAAAGGG
>CAKSYT010000012.1 GCA_934524985.1 uncultured Faecalibacterium sp.
CGAGAGGACCGGAGCGGACGTACCTCTGGCGCACCAGTTGTTCTGCCAAGGGCATAGCTGGGCAACTATGTACGGATTGGATAAACGCTGAAAGCATCTAAGCGTGAAGCCGACCCAAAGATAAGATATCCCATTGTTTCAAACAAGTAAGACCCCTTGAAGACTACAAGGTTGATAGGCACGATGTGTAAGTGGAGTGATCCATTCAGCAAGCGTGTACTAATAGGTCGAGGGCTTGACCACAATTCGCTTGAGACTTTTAAGTCAACGAAAAAATGTTAGCAGTGATTATTCAGTTTTGAAGGCACGTCCTTCTAAAAATACTGGACAGAAATACAGAAATGTGTTATACTGATTCAGTCAAATCGGTCGGTGTCGATGACGGTAAGGTTCCACCTGTTCCCATTCCGAACACAGAAGTTAAGCTTACTTGTGCCGAAGATAGTTAGCTGGAAACGGCTTGTGAAAATAGGTAGTCGCCGACTTAGCTAAAAGCTCTGAGATGAAAATCTCGGAGCTTTTTTGTTGCATTAACATAAAAATACATAGCCGCAAATTTGTAGGAAAAAGCGCTTTTGTCTCGTGTTAAGAGGTGAAAGCGCTTTATAATTTTGCAAAAAGGATGCGATTGATCATGAAACGATTCCATCGTCGTTGTCGGCGGCTTTGTATTCTGGCGGCACTGCTTGTGTTGCTGGTTCTTTTTCTGCGGCAGAATGTTCTGCTGGATACAGCCAGCCGACACGCGATCTTACTGGACGCCCAAAGCGGGCGGGTACTGGCGCAAAAACGTGCTGATGAGCGTACTGCACCGGCTTCCCTGACAAAAATGATGACCGTACTGCTGGCCATTGAGGCTGAGTCCGACCTGGATAAGCAGGTAACACTGCCGGAGGATATTTTCCCGCACTTACAGACCGAAAACGCCTCCATGGCGGGCTTTGCGCCCGGGGAGACGGTGACGGTACGGGACCTGCTCTACGGTGCGATGCTGCCCTCCGGCGCAGAATGCTGTGAGACGTTGGCGCGGCTGGTGAGCGGCAGCGAAGAAAGCTTTGCCGCGTTGATGAACCAAAAAGCCGCAGAGCTCGGTATGAAGAACACCCATTTTTCAAACGCTACCGGCCTGACCGATACCGAGCACTATTCCAGCGCGGCAGATATGGCAAAGCTGTTGCAGGCGGCGCTGCAAAATGCAACCTTCCGCACCATTTTTACAGCGGAGCACTACACCACCACAGCGACTGCGCAGCACCCGGAAGGTGTTTCGCTGACCAGCACTCTGTTGGGCAAGCTGGACGGAACAGAGCTTCCGGCGGGAACACAGATCGAGGGCGGAAAAACGGGATATACCGCCGCCGCAGGGCTGTGTCTGGCCAGTCTTGCTACCGTGAACGGAAAAGAGTACATCCTTGTTACGCTTGCCGCGCCCGGAGACCATGGGACGAAACAATATAACATCCGCGATGCGGTGCAGGTGTACCGGAAACTGGCAGATAAAAAATAACCGTGCTACACAGGGACTACCTTGCAAACCGGGTGCTTCGGCGGTACAATAGGGACATTCTATCAAGGAAAAGGATGTTTGACTATGCGAGACGAAGCCATTGACCTGTGCGGACAGGTGGATTTTACCCGTACCGATGCCATGCCGCTGCTGGAGCGGGATGCGCAGTTCCGCTTTGCCTGTGCGGGCTGCGGCAACTGCTGCCGCGGGCGGGAGGATATCGTGCTGTCCGGCTATGACCTGTGGCGTATTGCTGCCCGGCTGCGCCTGCCGCCGCAGATCGTGGCCCGGGGCTACTGCCGCAGCAGCATTGGCAGGGTGAGCCATCTTCCGGTGCTGCGGCTCGCCCCGGTCAAGGAAAACCGCAACAACTGCCCTTTTCTGACCGAAAACCACTGCGCCATCCATGATGCTGAGCCGCTGGTATGTGCACTGTATCCGCTGGCGCAGGAGATCAGCCGGGCAGGGGAGGTGCACTACTTTTTGCAGCCCACCGGCTGCGGCGGGCAGGTGATCGAAGCAAGGGTGCAGGATTACCTTGCCCGCTACGATGTGCCCGCCCGGGAAGCCATTGATGTGCGCTGGGCGCAGACCTGCATGGCGCTGGAGGATACGGTGGAGCAGTTGGAGACGGTATTCAGCCCGGTGCTGGTACGCCGGATGCAGGCAAAGCTTTGGCAGGCACTGTATTTTGGTTACGATTATGCGCAGGACTATCTGCCGCAGCTGGAAGCAAACCTGCAAACGCTGGACACGGAGCTGCGCAAACTGACGGAATATCAGAAAAAGCGAAATGATGGTTCAAAATAATTGATGGATAGATTTACTTGAATCGATAATTAAGGCCGTTTTCAGGCAAAAGTGGATTGTTTTGCCAGCGATTCTGTGATATACTTCACGAGTGTAAAGCGAACCTTGTTTGATCCGCTTACAATATCGGCCCGGAGTGCGGCGTCCTGTTGGCTGCAAGGGCTGGAGATAGAGGAGATCATCAATATGCGTAAAATCACTCGTCGTTCCTTCCTGACTGCTGCTGCTGCCTGCGGCGCAGCAGCTGCTCTTTCTGCCTGCGGCGGTTCTTCCTCCGCGTCTTCTGCGGCAGCATCCTCCACGGCTGCTTCTGCATCGGTCGCTGCCGCCTCTAACGGCGAAAAGTTCACCGTTGGCATCTGCCAGCTGGTGCAGCACGCTGCACTGGATGCCGCTACACAGGGCTTTGAGGATGCGCTGACCGCTTCCTTTGGCGAGAACGTCACCTTCGACTTCCAGAATGCACAGGGCGATTCCGCTACCTGCGCCACCATTGCCAACGGCTTTGTTTCCTCCGGCGTGGCGCTGATCATGGCAAACGCTACCCCTGCTCTGCAGGCTGCACAGGCCGCTACCAACACCATCCCCATTCTGGGTACCTCCGTTACCGAGTATGGCGTGGCACTGGGTCTGGATAACTTCTCCGGCACCGTGGGCGGCAACGTCTCCGGCACCTCCGATCTGGCACCGCTGGATCAGCAGGCAGATATGATCGTGGAGTGGATGCCCGAGGTCAAGAAGGTCGGCCTGCTGTACTGCTCTGCCGAGGCTAACAGCCAGTATCAGGTAGACGAAGTGCAGAAGTATCTGGAGGCCAAGGGCGTGACTGCTACCCAGTACGCTTTCTCGGATTCCAACGATCTGTCCTCCGTCTGCCAGAAGGCTGCGGACGAGAACGACGCACTGTATGTGCCCACCGATAACACCGTTGCCGCCAATACCGGCATCGTGGACGGCATCTGCCGCCCGGCTAAGAAGCCTGTGTTCGCCGGTGAGGAGGGCATCTGCTCCGGCTGCGGCGTGGCTACCCTGTCCATCAGCTACTACGATCTGGGCTACACCACCGGTGAGATGGCAGTCAAGATCCTGAATGGTGAGAGCGACATCTCCACCATGCCCATCGAGTACACCGATGTGACCAAGAAGTACAATAAGGCTGTCTGCGATGACCTTGGCCTGACCGCACCGGAAGGCTATGTTGAGATCGAAGCCTGATAACAGCAAAACCGGAACAATATAAAAATAGCGGAGAAGAGTGGATTCTTGCTCTTCTCCGCTTTCCCGTATCAAAGCGGGAGATAAAAAAGTGTAACGTTTAGGAGGAAATTGTTTTGGAGATCATTGCAAGACTTGCAAACTTGCCGGGCGCTCTGCCGGGTGCCTGTGCGCAGGGGCTTATCTGGGGTATCATGGCCATTGGTGTGTACCTGACCTACCGTATTCTGGATGTAGCCGACCTGACCGTGGACGGCAGCTTTGGCACCGGCGGCGCGGTGTGCGTCATGTGCCTGCTTTCCGGTATGAATGTCTGGGCTGCATTGGCGGTGGCCGTGCTGGCTGGCCTTGCTACCGGCCTTGTCACCGGTCTGCTGCACACCTTTATGGGCATCCCCGCCATTCTGGCCGGCATCCTGACCCAACTGGCGCTGTATTCCATCAACCTGAAGATCATGGGCAAGGCCAACCAGTCCATCAACGTGGATAAATACGGCCTGCTCATCTCCCTGCGCTGGGTCAAGGAATTTGCCCTGCACAACCCCATTATCATGGTCATCCTTGTTACGGCGGTGGTCATCGGGGTGCTGTACTGGTTCTTCGGTACGGAGCTGGGCTGCGGCATCCGTGCTACCGGCTCTAACCCTGCCATGTCCCGCGCACAGGGCATCAACACCAACTTCAACATCGTGCTGGGTCTGGCTGTCTCCAATGCGCTGGTGGCGCTGTCCGGTGCGCTGCTCAGCCAGTATCAGGGCTTTGCAGATGTGGGCATGGGACGCGGTGCCATCGTCATCGGTCTGGCTGCTGTCATCATCGGCGAGGCCGTGTTTGGCCGCATCTTCCACAACTTTGCCCTCAAGCTGGCCTCTGTTTCCATCGGCGCAATTATCTACTATATCGTTATTCAGCTGGTGCTGACGCTGGGCTTTGATGCAAACCTGCTCAAGCTGCTGAGCGCATCCGTGGTGGCGGTGTTCCTTGCTGTGCCGTACTGGAAGGGCAAATACTTCTCGAAGCCGGTCAAAAAGGCAAAGGAGGGCGCAAAAAATGCTTGAGATCCAAAATGTTTCCAAAACCTTCAATGCGGGCACGGTGAACCAGAAAACCGCCCTGAACGGGTTGAACCTGAAGCTGAACGAAGGCGATTTCGTTACCGTCATCGGCGGCAACGGCGCGGGTAAATCTACCATGCTGAATGCAGTGGCCGGTGTGTGGCCGGTGGACGAGGGTAAGATCTTGATCGACGGTGTGGACGTTACCCGCCTGAGCGAGCATCAGCGTGCCGCCTACATTGGACGCGTGTTCCAGGACCCCATGACCGGCACCGCCGCCACCATGCAGATCGAGGAAAATCTGGCGCTGGCAGCCCGGCGCGGCAAGCGCCGCACCCTGCGCATCGGCATCACCAAGGCAGAGCGGGAGCAGTACCGTGAGCTGCTCAAGACCCTTGATCTGGGCCTTGAGGATCGCCTGACCGCCCGCGTGGGGCTGCTTTCCGGCGGTCAGCGGCAGGCGCTGACCCTGCTGATGGCCACCATGAACAAGCCCAAGCTCCTGCTGCTGGACGAGCACACCGCCGCACTGGATCCCAAAACGGCCCTGAAGGTGCTTACCCTCTCGGCACGCATCGTGGAGGAGAACCACCTGACCACCATGATGATCACCCACAACATGAAGGATGCCATCAAGTACGGCAACCGCCTCATTATGATGCACGAGGGTCATATCATCTACGACGTGGCAGGGGAGGAAAAGCAGAAGCTGCACGTCTCCGACCTGCTGGCAAAGTTCCAGATCGCCAGCGGCGGCGAGTTTGCCAACGACCGCATGATCCTATCCTGAAGAGGGAGTGCGATGACAGAACTTTGGAAACGAGCAGCGGCGTTGGTCGTCAGCGCTGCATTGGCCGGTGCGATGCTTCCCAGTGCATTCTCGGAAGAAGCAACGGATGCGGTGGAAGCAAAGCTTACAGCAATGACCTTGCGGGAAAAGGTTGGACAGCTGTTCTGGGTGCGCCCTGAAACGCTGGACTTTTCACTGGATCCTGAGAAAAAGACGCTGACGCAGACCATGCGGCGGAATTTGGAACAGTATCCGGTGGGCGGGATCGTGGTTTTTAAGAAGAACATTCAGGACGAGGATCAGCTTTCCTCTTTGATCGCGGGTTTCCAAAGCGCCTCCAAAATACCGATGATCGTGGCTGTTGATGAAGAGGGCGGCTCGGTGGCACGGCTGGCAAACCATGAGGCTTTCTCTCTGCCAAAATATAAGAGTGCCCGGGATATTGGAGAAACAGGCAGCCCGGAGCAGGCCCGCCAGATGGGACAGACCATTGGTGGCTACCTGCGCGCTTACGGGTTCAATCTGGACTTTGCACCGGTTGCGGATGTGGATTCCAACCCGGCTAATCTGGTCATTGGCAGGCGGGCTTTTTCCACCGATGCGCAGCAGACAGCGCAGATGGTGGCCGCTGCAGTGGAGGGCTTCCACGAGGCCGGGATGCTCTGCACGGTAAAGCATTTTCCGGGCCATGGGGATACCGGACAGGATAGCCACTATGGAACAGCGACATCCTACAAGACCTGGGAAGAAATGAAAGCGATGGAGATGCTTCCCTTTGAGGCTGGGATCGCCGCTGGGGCCGATGTGGTCATGACGGCGCACATCACGACCCCGAATGCGACCACGGACGGCCTGCCGGCATCGCTGTCCTACACGATGATAACCGAGCGGCTGCGCGGAGAATTGGGCTTTCAGGGCGTGATCGTAACCGATGCACTGGAAATGAATGCCATCAAAAACCACTTTACGCCGGCGGAATCGGCTGTGGCAGCACTTCGAGCCGGTGTGGATGTGCTGCTGATGCCCAGTGATCTGCGCGCGGCCTTTGATGGTGTAATTCAGGCAGTGGAGGACGGCACGCTTTCAGAAGAGCGCCTGAACGAAAGTGTCCGGCGGATCCTGACCCTCAAACAAAAGGCTGGCCTGGATCTCAGCGGGTCGTCTGCAGCAAAGCAGCCTATAGCGGAGAAAACCTCCGATACGAAGTGCAGCTTTTCGGGCTGGCTGAAAAAGCTGTGGTATGGGGCTGATACCGCAGCGTGAATCCCACAATATGTGCAAAACAGGCTCCCTGCCAAATGGCAGGGAGCCTGTTGCTGTATGCGGCTTACCGCTTGATATCGTAGTTCATGTTCATCAGGTTGCGGATGGTGCTCACATCATCGGTGATGTTGGCATCGCCGTGGATGGTGTGCTTGATGGCGCTGCTGGCCACCGCAAAGTTGATCATATCCATGGCCTTGTAGTTGTGCAGCATGGCGTAGATCAGGCCGCTGGCAAAGGCGTCGCCGCCGCCCACGCGGTCGAGAATATTAAAGGTGTACAGCTTGCTCTCGAAGGTGTGACCCTCGTACCACATAAAGGCCTTCAGGCTGTTCTCGCTGCCGCTGTGGGCGTAGCGCACATGGCGGGCGATGCACTTCAGGTTAGGGTAGCGCTCGATGAACCGCTGGAAGATCTCGTCCTGCTGCTCGTAGCTGGGCTGCAGGGGCACGCCGTCCTTCCAGTCGCCCTTGCTGTGGTCGTTTTCGTCCTTCCACAGGTGGTAGGGTTCAATGCCCATCAGCACGTCCACATAGGGCAGGCACTCGGTGCAGAAGTCCCGTGCTTCCTCCCAGGTCCACAGGGTGGAGCGGAAGTTACCGTCAAAGCTCACGGTCAGGCCCTTCTTCTTGGCAACCTTCAGCATATCAAGGATCAGGCTGCGGCAGTTGGGGGCCAGTGCCGGGGTAATGCCGCTGAGGTGCAGCCAGTCGTAGCCGTCCAGCAGGGCGTCCAGATCCACCTGAGAAAAATCGTACTCGGTAATGGCGCTGTGCTTGCGGTCGTAGATGACCTTGGAAGCGCGGATGCCGTAGCCGGTCTCCAGATAATAAGTACCCAGACGGTTAGAGGGGGTCTCGTCCGGCTCGGTCAGGATCATGGGGGTGCAGTGCACATCGTTGGAGCGCAGCCAGCGCACAGCGCTCTTGCCCAGACTGTTGTTGGGCACTACGCTGAAGAAGGTGCTGTCCACGCCAAGGTTTGCCAGCGCCAGCGCAATGTTGGCCTCGCTGCCGCCGTAGCTGGCCTCAAAGCCGGATGCCATGCGGATCTTTTCGTAGTTCGGCGGGGTCAGGCGCAGCATGATCTCACCACAGGTGATGAACTTCTGGCCATTGGGTTCGCTGCCAAGGATCGGATTGAAATGTTCCATAAAGCTCCTCCTGATGACATTGCGGGAATCCGCAACTATTAACACATCGTTGTATCCATTATAGTGCGTTCCCGGACAGAATGCAAGCGTTTGCACGCGCAAGCAAGAGAAAATAAACCATAAAATTTGGTAAAGTTGCCGAAAAAGCTGCCTTAATGCGGAATCACACCCCGGTCAGGTCAAAGCTGGGGGTGTATTCCTCCTTGGCGCTGCTCTTCTGCTGCATATAGCCCTGCACAAGCCCCTTGTCCATGGCGTAGTTCACCACCCGGCGGTATTCGTAGGTGGTGATGCGCCGCCCGATGCCGTGCTCTGCGGCCTTGTAGAAGGGGGTGTACTGGCTCATGACGCTGGGCAGAAAGCACCCGGGGTCGGCGTCGTTCCACGCAGCCATCTGGTCCAGCACAGCAAAGCTGTCCTCCACATGGCCCGGCAGCGCCAGATGCCGCAGAATGACCCCCTTTTGCAGGACGCCGTCTGCATCGAACACCGGGTGCCCAGCCTGCGCCATCATGGCTTCGATGGCGGGCTTTGCCTCGGCAAAATAGTCCGGCGCGGCGGAAAGCTCTGCGGAAAGGGCAGAGGACACATATTTTAAATCGGCCAGCCAGATGTCGATGTACCCGCGCCATGCCTGTACGCTTTCCACCGTCTCGTAGCCGCCAGTGTTGCACACGATGGGCAGCCGCAGCCCCTTGGCGCGGGCAATGTCCAGCGCGGCAATGATCCACGGCTGCCACTGCCCGGGGGTGACCAGATTGATGTTGTGCGCGCCCTGCGCTTGTAAATTTAAAAAGATCTCAGCCAGATGCTCCACCGTGATCTCTTTGCCCAGCCCCTCGGCGCTGATGGGGTAGTTCTGGCAGAAACAGCACTTGAGGGTGCAGCCGGAAAAAAACACCGTGCCGCTGCCCCTTGTGCCGCTGATGCAGGGCTCCTCCCAGTAGTGCAGGGCGGCGCGGGCAGCCTTTAAGGTTGCGCCCGCCCCGCAGAAACCGGTGCGCCCGGCGGCACGGTTTGCACCGCAGCGGCGGGGGCAGAGGGTGCAGCAGGTGGGAACGGAAATGGTTTTCGGCATAATATCCAAAGTCCTTTGCTTAAAATTTTCGGATTCATTCGTATTCAGTATACCACTTTTGATGCCATTCGTGCTATACTGAAATACAGAGAAACGATAATACAAAAAACGCAACATCTTTGCAGGGCAAGGACTGCGTTATAATGGAGGAGACCATGCGCACCGAAACCGATGAGATCCGCGATAATCTGAAGTATCTGACCCTGCTGGCCAGAGATTACCCTTCGCAGGCGGCGGCCGCCAGCGAGATCATCAGCAATCAGGCGCTGCTCAAGCTGCCCAAGGGCACCGAGCACTTCATGAGCGACCTGCACGGCGAGAACGAGGCCTTTGTGCACATTTTGAACTCGGCCTCCGGTGTCATCCGGGAAAAGGTGGATGCCGTTTTGGGCGATACCATGCCGGAGGCAGCCCGTGCCGAGCTTGCCACCCTGATCTACTATCCCACCGAAAAGCTGCCCCAGCTCAAGGCACGCTGCTCCACCGAGGATGCACTGGAGCAGTGGTATACCCAGACCCTTCTCCAGCTGATCGACATCTGCCGTCTGGTGTCCTCCAAGCACACCCGCGACCATGTGCGCAGCTGTCTGCCTTCCAGCTGCGGCTATATTCTGGATGAGCTGCTCCATGCCCACTTTGAGGATCACGATAAAGACTTGTACTACGGCCAGATCGTGGGCAGCATCATCGAGAACGGTCGTGCCGACCGCTTTATCGTGCGGCTGTGCGAGCTGATCAAGCATCTGGCGGTGGATAAGCTGCATATCGTGGGCGATTTGTTTGACCGCGGTCCCCGCCCGGACATTATTTTGGATCTGTTGATGCGCCACCACAATGTGGATATCCAGTGGGGCAACCATGACGTGGTGTGGATGGGTGCTGCCGCCGGCAGTCCTATCTGCATCTGCACCGTACTTAAGACCACGCTTGCCTACCACAACCACGGGATGCTGGAGGACTGCTACGGCATCAACCTGCGGCACTTGCAGCGCATGGCGGAGCAGTTCTACGGCGAGGATGATCTTTCCATCTGGATGCCCCACACTGACGCCGCCCGCGGCCCCTATACGCAGGGAATGCTCCACCGCTGCGCCGTGATGCACAAGGCCATCTCCATCCTCATGTTCAAGCTGGAGTGTCAGGTCATCGACCGCAACCCGGATTTCCAGATGCAGGGGCGGGATTATCTGCGCCGCATCGACTGGGACGCCCACACCGTGCAGGTGGGGGAGAAGCGCTATCCTTTGCGGGACATCTCCTTCCCCACGGTAGATCCGGCAGACCCCGCAAAGCTGAACGCGGACGAACAGCTGGTACTGCGCAAACTGGTACAGTCCTTCCGGCAGAGCGAAAGATTGCAGCAGCACATTGAATTTTTGTACGCCAAGGGCAGCGTGTACCATATTGAAAATGGCAATCTGCTTTACCACGGCGCTGTGCCCATGAATACGAAGGGCGGCTTTGCGGTGGAGCACTTCGAGGGACGCCGCTACTCCGGCCGTGCCCTGATGGACTACTGCGATGCCCGCGCCCGCCGGGGCTACTATGGGGCAGAGGGCAGCGCCGCCCGCCAGAGCGGACAGGATTTTCTGTGGTATCTGTGGTGCGGTAAGCTTTCGCCGCTGTTCGGCCGCAGCGCCATGACCACCTTCGAGCGGCTGTATATCGCCGACCCCGCCACCCATACGGAGGTCAAGGATCCCTATTATAGCTGGTACAACGACGAAGCCGCCTGCCGCCGCATTCTGGCAGAGTTCGGCCTGCCGGGCACGAGCCATATCGTCAACGGCCATGTGCCGGTGCAAGAGAAAAACGGCGAGAGCCCCATCAAGGGCGGGGGACGGCTGGTGGTCATCGACGGCGGGTTCTGCCGCGCTTACCACGAAAAGACCGGCATTGCCGGGTATACGCTGGTGTATTCCAGCCGCACCATGTCCCTGCGCACCCATCAGCCCTTTGAAAGCGCAGAAAAGGCGGTGCGGGAGAATTTGGACATCCTGTCCCAGAAGAACATTCTGGAAACCGAAAATCATCGCATCCTCGTGGAAGATACGGACGAGGGCGAGGTGCTGCGGGAGCGCGTGCATGATCTTAAGCAGCTGGTAACGGCCTATCAGCTGGGCTGGATCCCGGAGGCGCGGTGCGAAGATCACGTTTGGTGATATCGCCAAAGGGTAGAATCTGGGTCGGCTTTGGTCAAAATTGATGAAAAACCCAATAAAATTTTGGGATATCTGCGTGTAATCTGGGCAAAACAGAAAATAATGAAACAGATACAAATCGGGCTTTGCTTTTTTGTGGAAGTAGTGTATAATAGGATAGTTATAAATCCGCCCCTGTGTTGGTGAATCTGTACACCCCGGCGGTACAAGTAACGAAATGGAATGCTTTCAGTAGCCTTAACAGGCCTGTGGCACAGGCCTTTGACAAGGAGATCATAAAAGTGGAGAAATTTGTTATTACCGGCGGTAAGCCCCTGCACGGAGAAGTGACCATTTCCGGCGCAAAAAATGCGGCTGTGGGTATTCTGCCTGCTACCATTCTGGCAGCGGATGTCTGCGTAATCGAAAATCTGCCCGATATCAGCGATGTGTCGGTCAGCCTCAAGATCCTGAGCACCCTTGGCGCACAGGTGAAGATGCTCAACCGCAACACCTACGAGATCGATACGCGGCATCTGGTCACCACCAACGTCCCGGACGATCTGTCCCGCCAGATGCGCGCCAGCTATTACTTCCTTGGTGCGCTGCTCTCCCGTTTCGGCAAGGCACAGGTGGCCATGCCCGGCGGCTGCAATCTGGGCCCCCGCCCCATCGACCAGCACCTGAAGGTGTTCAGCGCGCTGGGCGCAGAGGACAGCGTGGACTATGGTATGATTACGGTGCGCTCCAAGCAGGAGCTGACAGGTGCCCATATCTTCTTTGATAAGGTCAGCGTGGGCGCTACCATGAACGGGATGCTCTCTGCGGTCATGGCCAAGGGTCAGACCATTCTGGAAAACTGCGCCAAGGAGCCCCATGTGGTGGATCTGGCAAACTTTTTGAATATGTGCGGCGCAGACGTGCGCGGCGCCGGTACGGACGTCATCAAGGTTCGCGGCGTGGAAAAGATGCACGGCTGCACTTACAGCATCATCCCGGATCAGATCGAAGCCGGCAGCTACATGGTAGCTGCTGCTGCCACCGGCGGCGATGTCCTCATCAAGAACGTCACCCCCAAGCACCTGGAACCCATCACGGCAAAGCTGCGCCGTGCAGGGATCACTGTGGAAGAATTTGACGATGCTGTGCGGGTATCCCGTGCCGGCGATATTCTGCCGCTGAAGATCAACACCATGCCGCACCCCGGCTTCCCCACCGATATGCAGCCCCTGATGGGTGTGCTGCTGAGCGTGGCTAAGGGCACCAGCACCATCACCGAGAGCGTGTGGGACAACCGCTTCCGCTATGTGGACGAGCTGCGCAAGATGGGGGCCAGCGTGCAGGTGGACGGTCAGGTTGCCGTGTTTGAGGGCGTAGAAAAGCTCAGCCCCGCCCCGCTGCGTGCCTCCGACCTGCGTGCCGGAGCCGCTATGGTGGTGGCTGCTCTGATGGCTGACGGCACCAGCGAGATCGAGGAGATCGGTCATATCGAGCGCGGCTACGAGAATATCGTGGAAAAGCTGCGCGGTCTGGGCGCTGATATCAGCAAGGTGGAGCGGGTGCCCGCTGCGCTGGAACAGGCCCTGTAACACAAACAACAAAACAAACAGCCTGCCGTAAGTTCTGTGCGGCGGGCTGTTTTCAGGTGGTAACATAAGAGGTTTTCATGGCAGAGTTCATTTCATTGTATTCCGGCTCCTCCGGCAACAGCAGCGTGGTGCGCTGCGGCGCACAGTACCTCATCGTGGATATGGGCAAGGGTGTACGCACCACCACGGCAGCGCTCAAATCGCTGGGGCTTGCCATCAGTGATTGCGCGGGCATCCTTGTCACCCACGAGCACAGCGACCACGTCAAGGGGCTTTCCACCTTCCTGAAAAAGAACCCGCTGCCGGTGTACGGCGCAGCGGCTACGCTGGATTTTCTGGACGCCAACGATATCGTGCCCGCCAACTGTGAGCTGAACGCGCTGGAGGGCAGGGAAGAGGACATCGGCTGCTTTGGGGTGCAGTCTTTCCCCACCAGCCACGATGTACCCTGCGTGGGCTACCGCATCCATACCCCGGACGATAAGACCATGACCATCGCCACCGACCTTGGCACCCTGACCCCGCCGGTGCACGAGGCGCTTTCCGGCTGTGACCTTGTGGCGCTGGAAAGCAACTACGACCTGCACATGCTGCGCAGCGGGCCCTACCCCTACTATCTGCGCGCCCGCATCGAGAGCGTGCGGGGACACCTTTCCAACGATGAGTGCTCCGCAAAGCTCTTGGAGCTCATCCAGAGCGGCTGCAAAAAGTTTGCCCTGTGCCATCTCTCGCAGGAGAACAACACCCCCGCTCTTGCCCTGCAGACCGTGTTCACCACCTTGGGCGCAGCCGGTGTCGTGCCGGAAAAGGACTGCATCGTGCAGGCACAGCGCCGCAACGAGGTGAGCCCTGCATTAGAGTTTTGATTTGTCAAACAATAAAGCCATCTGCCGCAGCTGATTCCAAGGGTTTCAAACCTCGGTCATGCTGCGGAAGATGGCTTTTTATTTACGCGGCAATTCGCACTTATTTTGCAATTACTTCTCTCAAAAGATGTACAACTCCGGCAGAAACAAAACGACTTATTCTGCGGCTTTCTGTACCCGGATATCACTGCCTAAAAACTGAATCTGCACAAAGGCTGCAAGGCGGCTGGAAATCTTCTCGGTATACAGCTTTTCCAGCAGCGCCCCGTCCGTGATATTGGTGGTGACGATGGTGGGCAGCTTTGCGCCCAAGCGGTTATTCAGCAGGCTGTACAGGTTCGTCAGGAAGAAGCTGGAATTGAACTCAGTACCCAGATCGTCCAAAATCAGCAGGTCAGCGTTGCAGGCAGTCTGGAACAAAGTTTCCTCCTCGCCGCCGGGGTCTGTGCCGAAATGCAGCGCCTCCAGCTTGCCGAAAAAGTCCGGGCAGGAGACATAGATCACATCGTAGTTCTGCCGCAGCACCTCCCCGGCAATGGCAAGGGCGGCATGGGTCTTACCCAGCCCTGCGTTGCCCACCAGCAGCAGGCTTTCGCGGGTGGCGGGGGAAAAGTCTGCGGCGTAATCCCGCAGGTCAGCAAGAACCTCGGCCATGTAGCTGCGCACGCTCTCGCCCAGCGTCTTATCCACCGTGTTGGGGTAGTAGTCCAGCTGCATGGTGTCAAAGCTGGAGATGGACAGGCTGGACAGCTCCTCGATCTCCTTCCGGCGCAGCTGCTGCATCACCCGGCGCACACAGTCGCAGGTGCGGCCATCCACCGCGCCAGTGTCCTCGCACCTCTTACAGGTGAACTTCGGTTCCAGCGCGTCTGCCGGGCGTCCGCTCTCAGCAAGCAGGGCGGTCAGCTTCTGCTTTGCCGCCGCAAGGGCAGCGGCAGCCTCGGTGCGGTCCTTGCCGGAAGCTCCGGCAATGGCGCAGCGGATGCCCCGCACCCGCACTTCCTCTTCGGCGTGGCGCAGCCCGGGAATAGCGGCTTCGGCCTCGGCCTGTGCATCCTGCGCCAGTGCGCGGGCGGTCTGCCGCCGCATGGCTACGGTGCGCAATGCCTGCTGATACAATTCGTTTTTGGTACGCATAAAGGCTCCTTACTCCGGTTTCTTGATCAGGGAACGGCGGCGGGTGGCGTTTTTCAGGATATCGTTTCCGCTGGGCGCGGCGCGGTCTACCCGGATATTCCGGCTTGCTCCGGCTGCGGCCACCGGCCCGCGCACATCGTGGATGTTGCGCAGACCCTTGGCGTTCCATGTTTTAAGGATGCTGTTCCAGTACCACAGATCCCGCTTGGGGCCGGCCTGTACGGCGGCTTCCTGCACCATGGCGTCGTCGTAGCCGTACACCTCGTACCAGCGGGCAATGGCCTTGCGCCCGCCCAGCGTCAGCTCCTCGGGGGTGATCTGCAGCAGGTTGCTGACGTATTCCTCGCGGCTCTGGCGCAGTGCCAGCAGCTTTAAGTGGGCATCGGCCTGCTCGCCGGTCTCCACGCCCTCGGCGCGCCAGACCTTCAGCTCGTGGGTCACGGCAGCCATGGTGCGCTTGCCCCGGCTGGCCACATAGGCCACGCACAGCATCACGGTCTCGGGTGCAAAGCCTTCCTGCACATACAGGTTTACCAGCTTTTCCATCTCGGTGTGGGTCAGCGGACGGGCAAAGCTGGTCTGTGCGCAGTCGATCAAGCTGGAGATCATGGGGTCGGTGCGGCTGGCGGCGGCAATTTCCGCCCAGCGCATAGGGGCGGGGGCGCTGGGCTCTGCGCCCGGCGCGGCGTTTTCCTCATAGCGCTCCAAAAGCCCCGCACCGGCCCAGAAAGCCAGCGCGCTCTCGGCGCTGATGCGGCTGCGCAGCTTGAGGTCGGCGCAGATCTTGTCCGGGTCGGTCACGCCGGTGGCCAGCACATACAGCGCCACCCGCACATTGTATTCTTCGGCAATGCCCAACTTGGAGAATACCAGCTGCGGCACGGCGATGGTATCGCCCTTCAGTTCTTTCAAACGGTAAATCATGGTTTCCTCGTTCGGTTTATTCGTTGGCAGGCTCCGGCTCGGCAGGCGGCTCCCAAGGGTCGCAGTCCATCATGTCCGGGCAGTTGTTCCAGCGCTCCGGCTCGGCATCGTAGGCATCTTTCAGATACTGCGCGGCGGCGGCGCGCCCCTCGTCCGTAAGCGGAAATACCTCCCGGCGGCGCAGGGCGGGGTCAGTCTTGTCGATCGTCCAAGGCGCGGGCCAGTAGTCCACAGTGAGGATCTTTTCTTCCTTGGTGGCATCTGCGCCGCCGTCCGGGTCCGGCACGGTGCGCTTGCCCGGCGTAAGCCGGTAGCGCAGCCCGGCCTCGTTGCCGCTGTAATCATTCTTGCACAAAAAGTAGTGCAGCAGGGGAACAAAGATCATGGTGCAGCTCGTCCTTTCCGGCAAAAGGCGCGGCCTTTTGCGCAATCAATTCTATTATAAAGCCGCCGGGCTAAAATGCAATAACTTTTTGTGAAACTCCCTGCAAAAGCTGCCCCGCTTACAGGAAATCCGGCCTTGACAGTGCCGCGGAAATATGGTAAAATATTGCCTGTTGCAGCAGATGTGCAATGTGCTACTGTGGCTCAGCTGGTAGAGCAGCTCACTCGTAATGAGCAGGTCGCCTGTTCGAATCAGGTCAGTAGCTCCAAAGGAGAACCCCCGAAAGTTGGCTTGTCAAGCCGATTTTCGGGGGTTTTTGTTTGTGCGGCAGGGGATGGGAAAGTGGGCGCTTGTGCCTTAATTACCCCTGTTTATCTGGAAAATTGCTTTAATGAGTGGCGCAAAAGGCGGCGCAATAAAAGCACGGTGCAAACTGTATCGTAGGGCAATAAATTATGTGCAGCAAATCCATCCGCAATAAAAAAGATACTCCTACACTGCTCCCGAAGGCAGTGCGGTGCACCCTTGTGGATGCACAGGAAGTATCTTCTGCAATAAGTATAGCACCGGACGCTGGAAAAACAAGGGAAAATTCAGAATGATATTGTTTTGTATACGGTAGTGTGACCGCCTTGATGCGGGCTTGTTTCTGCGATATACTGGGGCAGAAGGAAGGCGATGAAAATGGATTTTTCTGAAATTGCAGCGATTGTGGCTATTATTGGAGCCGTTGTATCTCCGGTAGCAACGACATATCTGAACAACAAACACGCAGAAAAAATGAAACAACTGGAATACGAACATCAGGACAAGATAGAAAAACAGCAGCACGATCGGGAGATCTATGAAGGGTACATTCGTGCGGCGGGGGCTTGTGTTCAGGCTGCCAACACAGACGCGCTTCAAGAATTTGGAAAACATTCTGCGCTGGCAATGTACTATGTCGCAGAAGATGTTCGGCAAGATATGATGAGACTGGAAAAGATCAATCGGTACTCGGATGAACGGACACAGCGTGTTGAACTTTTGAATCAGATCATCGGTAAGCTGCGGGAGTCCCGAAATGCAGAGCCAAAATCAGGACAATGACAATGGCAGATCCGCGCCCTTTGTGAGGAGGGCGACCCAGCAAACGAGTTTGTCCGAACTGTGGTCGCAAAATATTTCTATCCACCCCCTCCGCGAGGAGGGCGACCCAGTGGTCTGCTCGTACAGCCGTTTCGTCAGCAGTTTCTATCCACGCCCTCCGCGAGGAGGGCGACATCGGCATCGGTCGCGTCCACGTCTGTTCAAAGTAATTTCTATCCACGCCCTCCGCGAGGAGGGCGACCTAGGGATATACCACAATATGTAGCTTTATCTCTTATTTCTATCCACGCCCTCCGCGAGGAGGGCGACGGTACGCAAAGAACGCAGACCACGATCATTGACAGTATTTCTATCCACGCCCTCCGCGAGGAGGGCGACCCTTTACAAAAAGCACGAAAAGAAAAAGCAGACAATTTCTATCCACGCCCTCCGCGAGGAGGGCGACGTGCCCAATTTGCCAGCGGCTGGAGTGCTTCAAAATTTCTATCCACGCCCTCCGCGAGGAGGGCGACCAGCCAGCCGACCAACAGGAGCACCAGCAGGCCAATTTCTATCCACACCCTCCGCGAGGAGGGCGACCTACCATCTGGATGTTGCAGCGCGCAATAAGACATTTCTATCCACGCCCTCCGCGAGGAGGGCGACAGAGTGGATGCAAGAAGGTAAAACAGAAATCGCAAATTTCTATCCACGCCCTCCGCGAGGAGGGCGACCGCTCCCGACCGCTGAAACATGGCGGCAACATGGTATTTCTATCCACGCCCTCCGCGAGGAGGGCGACGAAGTTACCATGATTTACCATCTGCATCTAACTGAATTTCTATCCACGCCCTCCGCGAGGAGGGCGACTTGCTGTCGCTAGAACTGGAAACGGACGAACTGATATTTCTATCCACGCCCTCCGCGAGGAGGGCGACATTGGCATCGGGCGCGTCCATGTCTGATCAAAGTAATTTCTATCCACGCCCTCCGCGAGGAGGGCGACCTGTGGCCGGTCACCGACGACCCACACACCACCATTTCTATCCACGCCCTCCGCGAGGAGGGCGACTCGTTTGTCTCTGCTGACCGTTACCGGGCAAGGATTTCTATCCACGCCCTCCGCGAGGAGGGCGACTTGGAAAGCGGGCGAAGCTGCTCACGCTCAAAACATTTCTATCCACGCCCTCCGCGAGGAGGGCGACGCCCTTTGTGCCGCCGGTGTGAACGCCGCAGTCCATATTTCTATCCACGCCCTCCGCGAGGAGGGCGACGCGCGTCATTCCCGATTCTGACGAGTTTTTCATTATTTCTATCCACGCCCTCCGCGAGGAGGGCGACCGCGTACTGGGCAACATGGACAAAGAAAGGGGTTTTATTTCTATCCACGCCCTCCGCGAGGAGGGCGACCGCAAGGTGGAGGCGACCCGCTGCAATGGAGGTTATTTCTATCCACGCCCTCCGCGAGGAGGGCGACGGTTACCGGTGTTGTGTATTCGGTTGTCTCTGCCCAATTTCTATCCACGCCCTCCGCGAGGAGGGCGACCAAGGAGTTCTTCCTCTTCCCACACGACGTAAGTATTTCTATCCACGCCCTCCGCGAGGAGGGCGACGCGTGGAGCAAACGTCACATGCAATGACGATATATTTCTATCCACGCCCTCCGCGAGGAGGGCGACTTGCCATACGCACCAGGGAGTTCAGGTTGATCTTATTTCTATCCACGCCCTCCGCGAGGAGGGCGACGGCATGGGAGGGCAAGCCGAATGAATAAGAGATATATTTCTATCCACGCCCTCCGCGAGGAGGGCGACTCTGCGGCCAAACGTGCTAAAATGGAGTTGTCGAATTTCTATCCACGCCCTCCGCGAGGAGGGCGACCGTATAACGGTCATCCAGTTATACGCAAATATATCATTTCTATCCACGCCCTCCGCGAGGAGGGCGACGTCAGGCTGGAAAACCAGCTCGACCAGAAAGGAATTTCTATCCACGCCCTCCGCGAGGAGGGCGACCCGGCAGGGGCTTTTTGCATCATCAACGATGCAATTTCTATCCACGCCCTCCGCGAGGAGGGCGACAGCAAAAACAGAGAGAAAACCCTCTGCTTTTGTCTTATTATACACCTCTCTGCACAAATTGCAAAGAGGTGCCTGTAAAACAAACCGCAAAATCACACCGTTACTTGCGCAAACGGCTGGTATTCCGGTGCGAAGCGTCCGGGAAAACCATGTGCGCTGCCCGTTCGCACTGGCCGAGCATCAAAAGATCAGCACACTATCCTGCGCAAACTCCGGGTGCAGCCCAACGTGCTCGACCTTAGTCTGGTAATTGTTGCCCAGCTGGTAGAACCGCAGACTGTCCAAGGCAGGGTCGATCAGGGCGGTCAGCTCTGCCTTGAGCACCGCGTACTGCGAAGCGTTCAGCAGGCACTCGAACACGGAATTCTGCACCCGCTGCCCATGATCTACGCACTTCTTGGCAACCTTGCGCAGCCGCTTGCGTCCGGCAGAGGTCTCGGTGTTTACATCGTAGGTGATCAGTACCAGCATGGTTGCACCTCATTTCCAGAAAAACGGAGGGTAGACCTCTAGATCGCCCCGCAGGGTGCGCGCCAGCAGCAACGCCTGCACATAGGGCACAAGCCCCCAGCAGAGCTTTTCCTTTAAGAACGGGTGGGTGATGACCTCGCGTTTTTTCTGCTGCCATGCGTTCAGGAACGCGCGGCGTCCTTCCTCGGTCAGCAGAACGGCACCGTTTTCCTGCTTTTCAAAGTGCTTTGCGCTCAGCACTTTCTGGTTGATACAGGACAGCACGAAACGGTCAGCCAGAACGGCGCGCAGTTCCTCCATCAGATCCAGCGCAAGGCTGTGCCGCCCGGGGCGTGCCCGGTGCAGAAAGCCTACATAGGGGTCCAGCCCGGCACCCTCCAGCGCAGCGGCGCAATCGCTGGCCAGCAGGGAATAGGCAAAGGAGAGCAGCGCATTCACGTTGTCCAGCGGTGGTCTGCGGCTGCGGCAGGTGAACACAAAAGCATCGTTTTGCTGTAAGATCAGTGCATTGAATCGGTCGAAGTACCGCTGTGCGGCTTCGCCCTCCAGCCCGCGCAGCTGCTCCAGATCCTCGCAGCTTTCCACCAGCGGCAGGGCAGCAGCTAGTTGGGCGCTGGTCTGCTTCAATTCGTCTACGGGCACCCGCTGCGGGTGATCCCGGGTGGCACGCTCCAGCACCCAGCGGGCATTGTACACCTTGCCCAGAATAAAGCTGCGGGCGTAGCTGCAACTGAGTGTCTCGCTGGCGGCAACGGCGTACTGGGTCTGCCGCAGCAATACGTTGCCGCGCTCCTCGCCCACAGTACGCGCTAAAAAGCGGCCGCGCGGGCTATAAAAGCTCAGGTCGATGCCCATACGCCCGCATTTGCCCATCAGCGCGGGGCTGGCACCGGCGTAACTGAAGCAGAGGATGCTTTCCAGCGTGTGCAGCGGCACCCGCCCGACCTCGGTTTTCCCACGGCTGACCACAACGTTTTCGCCGTCCAGCGTGAGGTAAGCGTCCTCGCTGAGAACGAACAGGGTGTTCAGGAATTGCCGCATGGTGTCACCTCCGTGGCCGCAGCCTCGTCCAGATAACGCCGCAGATAGTCCTTGGCGTCTGCCTTCTGGCAGAGCACCGGAAGGCAGAGCTCCTTCAGGGAGCAGGCGTTGCAGTGCTTGCCGGGCTTTACCTTTGGGGTGTAGCCGCGGGCAAAATACTGGTTCATCTCATCGGCCATCTGCCGGGTGGTGCTGCGCAGTGCCTCGGTAAAAGGTACGACCTCCCGCCGTTTTGTCTCGCAGTAATACAGCGCCCCTTCCGGGATATGGCACACCAGCATTTCTTCCAGCGCCATGGCTTGTGCGCACAATTGCAGCCGGTCAGCATCGGTTTCCTTTGCGTGGCCGTGTTTGTACTCCACCGGGTAGGGCTGCCAGCGCCCCGGGGTGCTTTGCAGCGGGATGCCGCTTTCGCAAGCCCGGAACTCCACCACATCGCAGTTGCCGGACATCCGCAGCTGGTGACTGACCACCCGCATGCCCCGGGTGATCAGCAGATCGCCCCGGCGCTCGGTGCGGGTATCATCGTGACAACGGGCGTGGTTCAGCTGCCCCTCGGTGGTGCGCAGATTTTCAGTCCATTGCTGCTCCAGATGGATCAGTGCCCACTGGCGGCGGCAAAAGGCAAAATGCTGGATACCGGACATTTGCAGGTAGTCGTCCGGCGCGTCCATCAGTGGAACCTCTCGCAGTGCACACCCTCCGGCAGGGTGTTGGCCACCGTAACGGTGTAGTCCTGATAGCTGCGGGGCGCGACCACCTCGGCCTTGTGCGCCACGGTAACGGCGTCAAACAGCTTGTAGGCGGGCGCATTGCCCAGCTCGGAATCGTGCTTGAACACGATCAGCTCCCGCACGGCCATCTTGCCGCGTGCAGCGCTGTGGTCGTTTTCGAACATATTCAGGATAGCCTGCCACAGCAGCTGCAAGTCCTCCTCCGAGAAGCCGGTGGTCTTGCGGGCAAGATTGGCAGAAACGTAACCCTCGGCACGGTACAGGCCGTAGGGTACGATATGCTTGTTGCCCATTTCGCTGTTCTTCTTTTCGGCGTCTGCCTCGGTGGTGATGGCTACACGGGTAATGGTCACCTCCTGCGGCACGATGGGATCCACAGAGCGGGCGAAGCTCAGCTGTACCGGGCCGCGCACCTGACCGCAGTTCAGCGCGCCCTTGACAAAGGTGGTCATCACAGCGCCAAAGGTGCGGATATCGTAGAAATGTTCGCACATATAATCCCGCAGTTTGCGGTCGATCTCCGGGTCACTTTTCTTGGCCTTTTTCAGGTCGTCCTTGGGGGTCAGACCGTTGTGCTCCAGCGCCTCGGCATCGCTGCGGTTCAGGGGCACGCCCTCCTTGACATAAATGCGGTAATTGTCGGCATCGGGGGCATCCTCCTTCAGCGTTTCCACATAGTTGCGGATCTTGCGCTTCAGGCAGACGTCGGTCACCAGACCGTAGCCGGTCTCGGGGTCGATGCGGGGCATGTTGCCGGCATCGGGGTCACCGTTTGGGTTACCGTTCTCTACATCGAACAGAATGACGAAATCGTAGCGGTTCTTGATAGGTGCAGACATTTTTTATTCCTCCTCGTTCTTTTTGGTAAAGCGTTTCTGGGTCTGGTGGTAGTAGCCGATGGTGAATTTGCCCTGATCCGGCAGACTGAGCCGGGCAGGAAAACCGCTTTCCGGCAGCTGCGCCATCAGCGCGGTGATCTGCTTGTCGTAGTAGGCGGCAAGGCCGTCATTCAGCTTTTGCAGATGCTTCTGGCTCAGCCGCAGCAGGGTGGGGAAGGCCATGCCCGGCGTAGCACAGGCGGCGTTGAAATACCGGTCCTTGATGGTGGTGTTGATGCCGGGATTTGCAGCCTTTTGCACCGCCTCCAGCACAGAGAACAGCCGCCCCAGAAGATAGGGGACATTGGTGGTTTCGTTCAGGCTCACAGTATAGACCTCCTTGTTCAGCTCGGTAGGGTAATTACGCAGGTAATACGCTTTGATCACAGCAGCCCGGCCGCGGGTCACGGCCTGTTCGGCGCGGATGCGCAGGGTCACCCCGTTCAGCAGGGTGGCGGGGTAACGCCCGCCGGTCAGCACGGCGCGCAGCAGGTCACCGGCTAACTGCGGGGACGGCTTTGCGGGCTGTCCGGGCACGGTGCGGGTGGTCTCGTTCACCACAGCCCAGATGGGCAGGGTGCGGAACTTTTCCTTCTCCGAGCAGTCGATCGCCATTTCCTCGGCGTGCTTTTGCAGATTTTGCGCAAAGCTGCCGAAGGTGTCCCGTAAAAAGAACCGCACCGAAAGGCGCGCCGCATTGGGTGCCAGCCCCAGTAGATAAAAGTGCTGGTCATGGGAAAGCTCCTTTCCCAGAAAAGGCACTGTCTGCCCGGCAGACAGCCGTTTGAGCGCGGCCTGTACATCGCTTTCCTGAATGCCTGCGGCTTCGTCTGCCCCAAACAGGAACATACTCATGGCGTCCTGATAGACCGGCTCTGCGTTCTCTGCCCAGCACAAAATGGTGGTATCGCCAACGTGCTTGCAGTGGCTGCGGTCGGCAAGCAGACGGTTCAGTGCAGTGGTATAGGCAAAAGCGGCGTACTTGCTGACAGGGGCGTTATCGCCCTGCTCGTGGCCGTAGGAGCAGAAGGCGGGTGCGTTGAAGGATACCAGTGCTGCGCCGGAGCTTTGCGCCCCGGGCACGCCGCTGATATTGGGATGGGTGCGCTCGATGTGGGCATACTTGCCGGTGATCAGGCATTGCCCTATGTCCGAATCGGCAGAGCGGCCGTTGTAGTGCGTCTGCCATGCGTTCTGAATAGCAGGGTCGTCATTGACAAAACTGTGGCTGTGGTCGGCAGCTTCGTAGCCAAAGATCAGGTTGGCATTGCCGGTGATCTCCTTCCACTGCTCCTGCAACAGGGGATGCGTGGCAGCCTGCGCCGGATCCCAGCTGTCAAAATAAGCAAGCAGCGCCCGGGCAGCGGGGCTGTCCACGCCATCCAGAATGGCGTGATGCAATTTAGCACAGGCTTTGAAGCAATCCGCAGAGCGCTCCGGCTTGCCTTTTTCGTCTGCGCCCAGCAGATAAGAGGAGTTATCGCACAAAAAGTTGGCTGCAATGCCGGAGGAACGCTTTTCATGCGCCGGTACGCGCATGGCACGCGGGGCAAGGACTGTCTTTTTGCCTATGGTCTTTTCGGTGAGAAGGGGGACAATGCTGACCAGCTGGCCGGCATCGTTCAACCGCAGCTCATAACTTACCTTAAAGCTGTCGTCCCAGCCGGGGGCAGAAAGCTTGCCCTGCCGGACAAGCTGCTCGTAATAGGCAGTAAGTGCCTGTAAGATCATGTAAACACCTCCACATCCCGGCAGTCCAGCACGCCGTTTTGCAGCTTTGCCCGGAAGAACTGGGAGCGGATATTTTCCGGGTCGGAGTAGTCCAGATCATACAGCATAAAGCCAAGATCCTGCGTAAGCGGCAGCGCGGGGATCTCCTCGGCGCTGCCGTGCCATTCCCGGAAGTTTGCCGGAAACTCCCTGCAGCCAAAGCAGGGCTGGTGATAGCACTGCCCCTTGGCAAGCCGCCGCCGCAAAATATCCTGAAATTTGCCCGGGTTATCGCCGGGTGCGGCTTTTTCGGTCATGGTAAAATGGCATTCGATGACATAGTGCACATTTTGCAGCACCAGCGCTGCCCGCTGCTGGATATTCTCTGCCGTGCACAGCATGGGTACCTCGCCGCCCTTGGCTGCACTGAGCGCCGCCGAGGACCGCAGGGTATCCTTGACCTCGTTGCGCCGGATGCTGGCAAACTGCACCGGGTTAAGCAGATAGATGCGGTCGATATGGTACTTCATGCCCGGGTGCCAGTAGATGGCCTCCACCAGCCCGCGCGCCGCCGAGGGCGTCATGATGTCGTAGGATACACGCTCGGTTTTCATCTCGGGTCTTGAAAAACAGGCGTAGCCGCCCCAGACCTCGATCAGCATGGACATGAACACCACCTCCTTTCAAATTTAGTTTATATTTATAATACAGCTTCTAGGGTGTTATAAAAAGGACTTTTACGTTTTTTCTTTGCCTTATTTCTGATTTTTTGTCAGAAAAACAGGCCTTTTCCGGTCTCCACGTCCATGGAAAGCCCGGTCTTGGCATCGTACAGGGTGCTGTCGGTCAGGATGGCGCTGCCGTTGGGCAGTGGTTCCAACGCTCCGGCAGATTCCAGCGCCTGAAACTGCTGGGCATAGCAGGCTACGCTGTAAGCACCCAGCTTGCGGTAAAGTGCGCGGCTCACAGTCCCGCTGCGCAGCTGCTCGCAAAGGGCTTTGCCTTCGCCAACAGGCAGGTAAACTGTGCGGGTGGGGGCTTCGATCAGATGGAACTGCTCTGCCACCTGCGCAAACGGGAAAATGCAGCCCGAGATCCCCTTGCGCAGGGCGTCCAGAATGCCGCTTGTGTCCAGTGCGGTCTCGCCCCGCGCAAAATACAGCTCCTTAAAATAAGCTCTGACCGCCTCCGGGCTGTCCAGCGCTGCGGTGCAGCTTGCGGCATACTGCATGGCGTGCACGTTCTGACGCAGCATCTGCGGTATGCCGCAGCCTTCCAGCTTGAAACGGTATACCAAGCTCTCTGCCGCACTGCGGCGTCCCTCCCGGTTGCAGCGCCCGGCGGTCTGTAAAAGGGAATCCAGCCCGCACTGCTCCCGGTATGCGGCGGGGAAATCCACGTCCACACCGGCTTCGATCAGCGAGGTGGACACCACCCGGCAGGGCAGTCCCTCCCGCAGCCGCTGCCGGATCTCTGCCAGCTGGCGGCGGCGGTCTGCGGCGCACAGCAGGGTGGTCAGACAGTAGCTGCCCTCGGCGGGCAGGGCGGCGTACAATTCCTGTGCCGTTTTGCGCCGGTTCACTACGCACAGCACCTGCGGCAGTGCGCAAAGCTGTGCGGTCAGTGCCTCCTGTGTCAGCTCTCCGGCGTCGCAAAGGGTGGTGCGGCGCAGGGTAGTGTACAGCGCGGCAGTGTCCGGCACGATCTCCTGCAAGGGCAGCTCCGGCGCAAACTGCCGGAAGTATGGCTCCAGTGCGGGCTGGGTAGCGGTGCATAACACGGCGGTGGTATGGTAGTGCCGCACCAGCTGCGCAATAGCGCTGACGCAGGGCAGCAGATAACTGGTGGGCAGGGTCTGCGCTTCGTCAAGGATGATCACGCTGTCCGCAATATTGTGCAGCTTGCGGCAGCGGCTGCTGCGGTTAGCGTACAGCGATTCAAAAAACTGCACCGCAGTGGTCACCACAACGGGCGCGTCCCAGTTTTCGCTGGCCAGCAGCTGGCGGTACTGCGCATGGTTCAGCTTTTCCTGTTCAAGGCTTTTGTAGTCTGCGCAGGAGTAATCCGCCAGAACGTTTTCTGCACCCAGAAGGTCTGCAAAAACAGCGGCAGTCTGGTCAATGATGGACATATACGGAATGACGTAGATCACCCGCTTCATGCCCTGCGCTGCGGCCTGTTCCAGCGCAAAGGCAAGGGAGGCAAAGGTCTTGCCGCCGCCGGTGGGCACGGTGAGGGTATACAGACCCGGTGCGCCGTGGGCACCTTTTTCCATGCAGGCCCGCAGCACGGCATTGCGCTTGCAGCTTACCGGCGAAATGCTCTGTGCCGCAAGATAGCCAGCCGCCTTGGCACGCACCTTTTCCAGCAGAGAGGAAAGCGCGGTGCTGCTGCCCCGTGGCGCGGCCTGCCCGTTCATAAAAGTTTCGGTGTCAATAAAATCTGCGTCCACCAAGCAGGAGTAGAGCATCCGGGTGAAGAATGCAAAATCCAGCGGGTCGCGGTTTGCCCAGTCCGGTGGGGCGCTCTGGGGCAGGGTGACCTCCCGCCAGCCATCGTAAGGCTCCACCGGCTTTTTCAGCCGCCCGAACAGGGTAGCGTCAGCGGCATCGGCAGCCCGTTTATTGCCGCCGTCCGGCAGACCGGTATGGTGCCCGGCTACGGCAAAGGCCGCCTGAACGTGGGGCGCACAGCCCTTCATCGCTTCCTGTGCACCGGCGGTCGAGTGGTCGGTTGCAGCACCGCCCGCCAGCCGCTGCTGGAAAGCGGCGCTGTATTTGCCGATATCATGCAGCCATGCAGTATATTCGGCCTCCTGTGCTGCGCCAAAGGGTGCGGCAAAAGCTCCGGCAAGGCGTGCTGTGCCGGAAAGGTGCTCGTAGACGGTCTGGGTGCGGGTTCCGTCCTCGGAAATATGTGCAAGTGCTTTGTCCATGTTGAACCCTCCGTTTCTGGGTCAACGATACAACGGCGGGGAATGCCTGTCAAGAATTGGCAGAAAGTTTGGCGGTTTACACAGCCCGGGCAAGGGGTTATCCGGCAGAACGCCCATAAAAAACCGCCGCACTCTGCCCGGAAACTCCGGCGGCAGAACGCGGCGGTGTATTGCTATAAAACGATTACTTGGAGAGCTTCTGCCCGATCCAGATGCAGATGCAGGCACCAACTACTGAGATGGCAAAGGAAGAAAAGCTGCCGGAAGCGTGGATGCCCAGCAGACCGAACAAAAACTCGCCCACAAAGCTGCCCAGCACGCCCATCAGGATGTTGCGGCCAAGGGAAGTTTCCGTGCCCATAAAGCGCCCGGCCAGATATCCGGCCAGTGCACCCACCAGCACGCCCACAAAAAGGGATGCCAGCACGCCCACCAGCGTCAGCAGGCCGGTCAGGCAGCCCACCAGCACACACAGCAGGGCAACGATGAGCAAAATCGTTAAAGTGATCATAGGTTATACCTCCTTAAAATTACGGCTCTGCCTGCTGTCCGGCGGCTTCGCGGGCAGTGCGGCAGATGTCCTTCAAACAGCATTTTTCGCATTCCGGCTTGCGGGCATTGCATACCGCACGGCCGTGCATCACAAAGCGGTGGCAAAGGTCGCTGCCTTCCTCCGGCGGGATGATCTTCCACAGGGCCATTTCTACCTTCTGCGGCTCCTTGATACCGTCCACAAGGCCAATCTTATTGCACAGCCGGATGCAGTGGGTGTCGGTGACGATGGCGGGCTTGCCGAACACGTCCCCCATGATGAGGTTTGCGCTCTTGCGCCCCACGCCGGGCAGGGCAAGCAATGCCTCAAAGGTGTCTGGCACCCGGCAGTCGTACTTGTCCCGCAGCATCCGCATACAGGCCGAGATGTCCCGCGCCTTGGAGTGACCCAGCCCACAGGGCTTGACGATGGCTTCAATGTCCTCCGGTTCAGCAGCAGCCAGTGCCGCTACGCTGGGGTATTTGGCAAACAGCTCCTCCACCACAATGTTCACCCGGGCATCCGTGCACTGGGCTGCCAGCCGCACGCCGACCAGCAGCTGCCATGCGTGGTCGTAGTCCAGCGTGCACCCTGCATCCGGGTATTCGGCCTTGAGACGCCGGATGACCTCCAGCGCCAGCGCTTTTTTTGCGGTAAGGTCCTCCGGGGCTTTTTTTCGTACCGGCATGGGACAAACCTCCTTTATCGTAGGGAATACCTGAATCATACCATGTTTGACAGGATTTGTAAATGTTTGCGGGCCATTATCTGAGAATGATTTTCAGAAAAGCCCTTGTTCTCCTTTTCTAAATGCGTTATACTATATAAAAAGTGCCTTGCGGGCAGGGAAGGAGAACTCACCATGAATGAACCACTTGCGCAGCGCCTGCGTCCCAAAACGCTGGCGGATGTGTGCGGGCAGCAGCATCTGCTGGCTCCGGGACGGGTGTTCCGCCGCACCATTGAGAGCGGTCGCATTCCCAATATGATCTTTTACGGCCCTTCCGGCACCGGAAAGACCACGGTGGCACGCATCATTGCCGAGAACAGCGGCATGACCCTGCACAAGCTCAACGGCACCTCCTGCGGCACCGGGGATATCAAGGCGGTGCTCAAGGATATCGGTACGCTGGCAGCAGCGGGCGGCATTCTGCTGTATCTGGACGAGATCCAGTACCTGAATAAAAAGCAGCAGCAGAGCCTGTTGGAATGCATCGAGGACGGCAGCGTCACTCTGATTGCCTCCACCACCGAAAACCCCTATTTTTACATCTATAATGCGCTGCTTTCCCGCTGCACTGTGTTTGAGTTCAAGCCCCTTGCCGCAGCGGACGTGGAGCGCGGTGTGCGCAACGCCGTGCAGCGCCTTTCCGAAGGGGAGCAGGTGCCGGTGTGCATGGACGAGGACGCCTGTGCCTATCTGGCTGAAAGCGCCGGGGGCGATCTGCGCAAGGCGCTGGGCTGTCTGGACTTTGCAGTCACGGCAGCGCCGGTGGAAAACGGAGAAAAGCGCATCACCTTAGATATGATCCGGCAGGTCACCCGCCGCACCGCCATGCGCTACGACCGGGAGGGCGACGACCACTACGACATCGTGTCCGCCTACCAGAAGTCCATGCGCGGCTCCGACCCGGACGCGGCGCTGCACTATCTGGCGCGTCTGCTGGAAGCGGGAGACCTGCCCTCTGCCTGCCGCCGGTTGATGGTGTGCGCCTGCGAGGATGTGGGGCTTGCCTACCCGCAGATCATCCCCATCGTCAAGGCGGCGGTGGATGCCGCCAACATGGTGGGTCTGCCGGAGGCGCGTCTGCCCCTTGCGGACGCGGTGATTCTGGTGGCCACCAGCCCCAAATCCAACAGCGCCCACGACGCCATCAACGCAGCCATCGCGGACGTGCAGGCCGGGCGCACCGGCCCCATCCCGCGCCAGCTGCAAAACAAGCACTTTGACGGCGAGGATGCGCTGGTAAAGGGGCAGAACTACAAATACGCCCACAGCTACGCAAACCACTGGGTGCAGCAGCAGTATCTGCCGGATGTGCTCAAGGATACCAAATACTACACCTTTGGCGACAACAAGACCGAGCAGGCCGCCCGGGCGTACTGGGCAAAGATCAAAGGAGAAGAAAACGTCTGAACCGTGTGAAAAAGGAGGATGGATATGCGTTACTCAAAACAGCGGGAGCTTGTCATGCAGACGGTGGAGCGGCTGTGCGACCACCCGACTGCGGAGGAGATCTACGATAAAGCCGCACAGGAGTGCCCGAACCTGAGCCTTGGCACCGTATACCGCAACCTGAACAGTCTGGTGGAGGCCGGGCGGGTGCGCCGGGTATCCATTCCCGGCAAGGCAGACCGCTTTGACCACACCCTGCCGTGGCACAGCCATTTGTACTGCACCGTCTGCGGCGGCGTGACCGATGCAGATGTGGACGGAAAACAGGTGATGGAACTGGTCAAAAACCAGAAGGGCAGGGTGCAGGATTGCGCCGTGGTGCTGCTGGGCGTGTGCGAAGAGTGCTGCCGCAGGCAGGATGCAGAGGCCGCAGCGGCCAAACAGGCATAAAATTTGCGTGTTTCCTCTTGCCCGCAGCGGCCAAACAGGGTATACTAAAGAGTGTCTTTTATAGAATGGCAGAAAATAGAGTTTCGCCGCATGGGGCTACCCTGCCCGGCGGAGAAGGATGGTTTTTTTGGAATACATTAACTTTGAACATAATACCGTTGCCGCCGAGCTGGTGCGGCAGACCTACGACACCCCGCCGCTGGCCTTTGTGCACAGCTACGGCTGTCAGCAGAACGTCAACGATGGCGAGCGCATCAAGGGCGTGCTGGTGGATATCGGCTACGGCCTGTGCGATAAACCCGAGGACGCCGACCTGATTTTGTTCAACACCTGCGCCGTGCGCGAGCACGCCGAGCAGCGGGTGTTCGGCAACGTGGGCGCGCTGAAGGGACTCAAGGAAAAAAAGCCCGGCCTCATCATCGGCCTGTGCGGCTGCATGGCTAACCAACAGCACGTTGTGGAAAAGCTGCGCAAGAGCTACCCCTATGTGGATCTGGTGTTCGGCGTGGACGGCATCGACACCCTGCCGCAGCTGGTTGCCCAGAAGCTGCAAAAGCATAAGCGGGTGCTGCTGGACCCCGCCCAGCGTCCGGTCATCGTGGAGAACATCCCCATCCGGCGCGAGAGCGAGTTCCGCGCATGGCTGCCCATCATGTACGGCTGCGATAACTTCTGCACCTACTGCATCGTGCCTTACGTCCGTGGCCGCGAGAAGAGCCGCAAGCCCGGCGATATCCTTGCCGAGTTCCGCAGCCTTGTGGAAGCGGGCTATAAGGAGATCACCCTGCTGGGTCAGAACGTGAACAGCTACGGCAAGGGGCTGGAAGAGCAGATCGATTTCTCCGACCTGCTCAACCTGCTGTGTACCGTGCCCGGCGATTATCATATCCGCTTTATGACCAGCCACCCCAAGGACGCCAGCCATAAGCTCATTGATACCATCGCTGCCCAGCCGAAGCTGTGCAAGCACCTGCATCTGCCGGTGCAGTGCGGCTCCGACCGGCTTTTGCAGCAGATGAACCGCCACTATACGGTGGAGCAGTATCTGGAACTCATCGACTACGCCCGCAAGACCGTGCCCGGCATCACCTTCTCCAGCGATATCATCGTGGGCTTCCCCGGCGAGACCGAGGAGGACTTTGTAAAAACGCTGGAACTGGTGCGCAAGGTGGGCTATATGCAGCTGTTTACCTTTATCTACTCCAAGCGCACCGGCACCAAGGCTGCCGAAATGCCGGACCCCACCCCCCGCAAGGAAAAGACCGACCGCATGACCCGCCTGCTGGCAACGCAGGACGAGATCGCCATGGCACTGGTCAAGGCGCAGGTGGGGCAGACCGTCCGGGTGCTGGTAGAGGGCTTCGGCCGCAGCGAGGGCACCCTTTCCGGCCGGTTGGACAACAACCTGACCGTGGAGTTTGCCGCCGACCCGGCACTGCTGGGCAGCTACGCGACCGTACATCTTACCGGTGCCCGCGCCACCGTGCTGCTGGGCGAAGTGGAAGCATAAAAAAGTGATTCCGGGGCAAACTGCCCCAGAAAGAATAAAAATAACAAGGAGAACCCAATCATGGATTGCATTGATCTTTTTAAGCGTGCCGCTATGGCACTTCAGACCGACCCCCGCTACGTCATTCTGGATCAGGCCCGCAAGGCAAACGATAAGGATGAGGAGCTGCAGAACCTGATCGGCGAGTTCAATCTGGCCCGCATGGACCTGAACAACGAGATCGGCAAGAACGAGCGCGACGACGCCCGCATCGCTGAGCTGAACGAGAAGGTGAACAGCCTTTACGGCCAGATCATGGGCAACGAGGGCATGGTGGCATACAACGAGGCCAAGCGCGAGTGCGAGAATCTGGTCAACTATATCGACGCCATCATCAACACCGCCATGAACGGCGGCGACCCCATGACCGTGCAGGAGCCTTCTGCCTCCTGCACCGGCAGCTGCTCCACCTGCGGCGGCTGCCATTGAGCAAACTTTTTTGACCGGAACGCGGCTGTGCAACACAGACCGCGTTTTGTTTGCAACGGCGGTTACAGCCCGCAAACCGGCTGACGGAACCATACAAGGGAAAGAGGAAAAACCATGGCAGAGCTTTCGCCCATGATGCAGCAGTATCTTGAGATCAAAAATCAACACAAGGACGAAATTCTTTTTTACCGCATCGGCGATTTTTACGAGATGTTCTTCGACGATGCCGTCACGGCCTCCCGGGAGCTGGATCTTACCCTTACCGGCAAGCAGTGCGGCCTTGCGGAGCGCGCCCCTATGTGCGGCGTGCCCTTCCACAGCTACGAGGGCTATGTGGCGCGCCTGATCGCTAAGGGCTATAAGGTGGCCATCTGCGAGCAGGTGGAGGACCCCGCCAAGGCGAAAGGCCTTGTCAAGCGGGATATCATCCGGGTGGTCACCCCCGGTACGGTCATCGAGAGCAGTATGCTGCAGGACGACCGCAACAACTACATTGCCAGCCTGTACCTCAAGGGCAAAAAGGCGGGCCTGTGCTTTGCGGACGTTTCCACCGGTACGGCGCATATCACCGAACTGACGGCGGATAAGATCGCCCCGGCGGTCATTACCGAGCTGTGCCGCTACCACCCCAGCGAGGTGCTGCTGAACCCCGGCCTGCTGGACTGCCGCGAGGTGACCGCCTACATCAAAAAGAACATGAACTGCTCGGTGGAGCTGGTCGAGGACGAACGCTATGCGCCGGGGCTGGTGGCTTCTGCGCTGGAAGAGCAGTTTGGCCGCGACTGGCCGCAGACCACCGGCATAGCCGCCGAGGGCTTGGTGCGCTTTGCCATGGCCGCGCTGCTGGAATATCTGCACGATACCCAGATCAAGGGCGTGGAGCGGTTAAAGACGGTCATTACTTACAACGAAGCCCAGTTCATGCGGCTTTCGCCGGTCACCCGCGCAAACCTTGAGCTGACCGAGACCCTGCGCGGGCGCGAAAAGCGCGGCACCCTGCTGTGGGTGCTGGATAAGACCAGCACCGCCATGGGCAAGCGGATGCTGCGCAGCTGGATCGAGCAGCCGCTCATTTCCAGCCAGCTCATCAACCACCGCCTGAACGCTGTGGAAGCGCTGGTGCGCCAGACCATGGTGCGCGGCGACCTGACCGAGGAGCTGCACTACATCGCAGACCTGGAGCGCCTGATGACCCGCACGGTGTACGGCTCTGCCACCCCCAAGGAGATTTACACCCTTGCCCAGACCTGCGACCGTCTGCCCGGTCTACGCAAGCAGGCGGAGGACTGCAACTGCCCGGAACTTTCCGAGCTTGCCGCCGGCATCGACCCGCTGGAGGATATCAAGGCGCGCATTTATGCCGCAGTAGACCCGGACGCACCCTCCACCCTCAAGGATGGCGGCGTCATCGCCAAGGGCTACCACGCCGAGGTGGACGAGCTGCGCTCCATCCGCGATAACACCAAGGGCGTTCTGGCACAGCTGGAAGCCCGTCTGCGGCAGGAGACCGGCATCCCAAAGCTGAAAATTGGCTATAACCATGTGTTCGGCTACTTCATCGAGGTGAGCAACTCCTATAAGAACCTTGTGCCGGAGACCTATATCCGCAAGCAGACCCTCACCTCCGGCGAGCGGTACATCACGCAGGAGCTGAAGGAGCTGGAAAGCAAGATCCTTGGCGCACACGAGCGGCTCATCTCGCTGGAACGCCGCCTGTTTGATGAGCTGCTGGAAAGCATCGGTGCGCAGCTGGACCGTATCCAGCGCACCGCCAACGCCATTGCCCAACTGGACGTGCTGGCTGCGCTGGCACAGGTGGCTGCGGAAAACAACTACTGCCGCCCTGTGGTGGACGACAGCGATGTATTGACCATCACCGAGGGACGTCACCCCGTGGTGGAGCAGGTGCTCAAGGGCAGTATGTTCGTGCCCAACGACACCACCCTCAACTGCACCACCGACCGCTGCCTTATCATCACCGGCCCCAACATGGCGGGTAAATCCACCTATATGCGTCAGAATGCCCTCATTGCCCTGATGGCGCAGATCGGCTCCTTTGTGCCGGCTGCCAGCTGCCATGTGGGCGTGGTGGACGCCATCTTCACCCGCATTGGCGCATCAGACGACCTTGCCGCCGGTCAGTCCACCTTTATGGTGGAGATGACCGAGGTGGCCGAAATTCTGAAAAATGCCACCGCCAAGAGCCTTGTGGTGCTGGACGAGATCGGGCGCGGCACCTCCACCTTTGACGGCATGAGCATCGCCCGCGCCGTGGTGGAGCATATCGCAGACCCCGCCAAGGGTCTGGGCTGCAAGACTCTGTTCGCCACCCACTATCATGAGCTGACCGAGCTGGAAGGCACCGTGGAGGGCGTAAAAAACTACAACATCGCGGTCAAAAAGCGCGGCGAGGACATCACCTTCCTGCGGCGCATCGTGCGCGGCCCCGCCGACGACAGCTACGGCATCGAGGTGGCAAAGCTGGCCGGTCTGCCCGGCAGCGTGACCCGCCGTGCCCACGAAGTGCTGCGCACACTGGAAGCCTCTGCTCCCAAAAACAAGGTGGAACAGATGGATTTTGACGCCTTGCAGGAGTACAATTCCCCGGCAGTGCCCAGCGAGATGATGGAAAAGCTGGAAGCCGTGGATGTGGAAACGCTTACCCCCATTGAAGCGCTGAACTTCTTGTACGAGCTGAAAAAGACCCTCAAGGGCAGCCTGAACGGCTGACCGTAAAAATCAACCACAGGGGAGGGAAAAGACCATGGCAGTCATCCATGTACTGGATAAGCATACCGCTGAGCTGATCGCCGCCGGTGAGGTGGTGGAGCGCCCGGCATCGGTGGTCAAGGAGCTTTTGGAAAACTCTATCGACGCCGGTGCAACGCAGGTCACCGTCAGCATCGAGTCCGGCGGCGTAAAGCTGATCGAGATCAGCGATAACGGCACCGGCATTGATGCCGAGTATATCCCGACAGCCTTCATCCGCCACGCTACCAGCAAAATTGAAAAGCCGGACGACCTGAACAGCATCCATACGCTGGGTTTCCGGGGCGAGGCACTGGCTTCCATTGCCAGCGTTGCGCGGGTAGAGCTGCTCACCCGCACCGAGGTGGACGAGTTTGCCACCTGCTACCGCATCGCCGGCGGCGAGGAGCAGGGCAGGGAGCCTGCCGCCCGCGCCGTGGGCACCACTATCCGGGTGCAGGATCTGTTCTACAACACCCCCGCCCGCATGAAGTTCCTCAAAAAGGACTCCAGCGAGGGCACCTTTGTGGCAGATAACGTAGGGCATGTCGCGCTCAGCCACCCGGAGGTCAGCGTCAAATTCATCCGGGAAGGCAAGCTGCAATACGTCACCCCCGGCGATGGCCAGCTGCGCAGCGCCGCCTATGCGGTGCTGGGGCGTGAGTTCAGCCGCGACCTCATCGAGGTGCACTCGGAGGAAGGGCTGTACCGGGTCACCGGCCTGATCACCCCGCCCAAGAGCTGCCGCGCCAGCCGCAGTATGCAGCATTTCTACATCAACGGCCGCTATGTGCGCAACCGCACCATTATGGCGGGCATGGAAATGGCCTTCAAGGGTACGACCATGCAGGGCAAGTTCCCGGGCGGCATCCTGCTTCTGGAAATGCCCACCGATCTTGTGGACGTCAATGTCCACCCTGCAAAGATCGAAGCCCGCTTTGCCCGGGAAAATGACGTGTTTGATGTCATCTATCATGCGGTCAAGCTGGCACTGGCGCAGCCCGGCACCGGGGAACGGCGCTTTACCTTTGAAGCAGACGAAAAAGAGAAAACTGAAAAAGAAAACGATATACAAAGCGAAAACACTGTAAAGAATAATCACTTTACAGGGCTTTCTGCTGTGATTCCGGGTCAGGCAGACCCCGGTGCGCTGCCCGCGCAGCGCTGGGAAGCCCCGCAGCCGCCGCAGCGCCCTGCCGCTGCCCCGGTGAAAACCCCGGCTTTTACGGCAGATACCCCGCCGGTACAGCCCGCGCAGCCTGCCCGCGTAGCGGCTGCTGTGCCCTCGTGGCGGCAGTCTGACCCCGCAGAGGACATTCTGGACCCGGTGGTTACCCTCCATAGCCCGGAAAAGCCGGATGCAACCGAAGTCCAGCCCGCACCGCAGCCCTTCCGGGCAGCAGCTGGTGAGGCGCAGCTGGATGTACACCCGGAAACGGACGGTGCAGCTGACCCGCTGCTGGATCACATGGCGGCATGGAACACCATGCCCGCCGCCCCGGAGATCGAAGCCGCAACGGTGCCCTATCAGCCGGAAGAACCCGAACAGCCGGAGCAGCCGGAGCAGCTGGGCTTTGATGTGCCGCAGGGGGAAGAGCCGCTGCGGTATGTGGGCGAAGTTTTCCGCACCTATATTCTGGCGGAGCGAGGAGATGAGCTGTGTCTGATCGATAAGCACGCCGCCCACGAGCGTCAGCTATACGAAAAGCTTGCCGCCAACTACGGCAACGTGCCCAGCCAGCTGCTGCTGCAGCCCGCCGCCATCGACCTTTCCGCAGAGGAAAAGCAGGCGCTGCTGGAAAACCAGCCTCTGCTGGAAAACGCCGGGCTGGATGTGGCGGATTTTGGCGGCAGCACCGTGCTGCTGCGTGCCGTGCCTGCGGACGTAGAGCCGCAGAACGCTGAGGACTTGCTGGTGGAGATCGCTGACCGCCTGCTCAAGGGCAGCCGTGACGCGCTGAACGAGCATACCGAGTGGGTGCTGCACTCCATCTCCTGCCGCGCCGCCATCAAGGCGGGGGACAAGTCCTCCCCGCAGGAGCTTATGGCATTGGCCGAGAAGATCCTCTCCGGCGAGGTGCCGCCCTTCTGCCCCCATGGCCGTCCCTGTGTGCTCAAGCTTACCCGAAAGGAGTTGGAAAAGCAGTTTGGACGCATCGTGTAATGCAAAACCCGCCGTGGTGGCTGTGGTAGGCCCCACCGCCACCGGCAAGACTGCGCTGGGCGTTGCGCTGGCGCAGCAGTTCTCCGGCGAGGTCATCAGCGCCGACTCCATGCAGATCTATAAAGGTCTGGATGTGGGCACCGCCAAGGTCACCCCGCAGGAGACCTGCGGCATCCCGCACCACGGCGTGGACATCCTCACCCCGGAAAAGACCTTCAGCGTGGCGGATTTCACCGCGCTGGCAGGGGAGTATATTCAGGATATCACCGCCGGGGGGCATCTGCCGCTGCTGGTAGGAGGCACCGGACTGTATGTGCAGAGCCTTTTGTACGGGGTGCGTTTCACCGCCGAAAAAGCCCCGGATGGTCTGCGCGAGCAGCTGACCGCCGAACTGGAGGCCATCGGCCCGGAGGCCATGTACGCAAAACTGCAAGCCGTAGACCCGGAAGCCGCCGCTGCCATCCATCCCAATAATAAGGTACGGGTGCTGCGGGCGCTGGAGCACTACTATGCCACCGGTAAGCGTCTCAGCGAGCAGAAGGCCGATTCGCTGCCGCCGGAGCGACCCTACCGCAGCCTTGTGCTGGGGCTGGATTTCCCGGAGCGTGCAGCGCTGTACCGCCGCATCGACCTGCGGGTGGACAAAATGCTGGAAGCCGGGCTTTTAGCCGAAGCGGAATACGTCTGGCGCAACCGCGATGCTTTCCGTACCGCCGCACAGGCCATCGGCTATAAAGAATTTTTCCCGTATTTTGAGCAGACAGCCGCGCTGGATGCCTGCACCGAGAAGCTCAAACAGGCCTCCCGCAACTACGCCAAGCGCCAGCTGACATGGTTCCGCCACATGGACGGCGTCACATGGCTGGACGCCGGGGCGGCAGACGTGCGGCAGACCGCCCTGCGCCTGACCCAAGACTTTTTATCGAAAGGATGATCCTTATGCCGGAAACCCCTCAGGAGCCGCGCCGGAAGCTCTCGGCTCTCACCACGCTGGCCGTTGTGCTGGCCACCTTTTTGCTGGCGGCGGCAGCGTATGTCTGCTGGCAGGCGGCGCACATCCTTTTCCCCCAGAATGTCTACGAAACGGCGCTGCCCATCACCATCTCCGATACCATTGAAGCGGACGGCGTGCTGCTGTTTGACGAGACCTGCATTTCCGGCAGCGGCAATCTGGGCTACCTTGTCTCGGACGGCGAGCGGGTGTCGGCAGGCACTGCCGTTGCAGAGCTGTATACCGATGCCAATCAGGCAGTGCTGCGCCAGCAGCTGACTCAGCTCACCAGCCAGATCGACCTGTTGCAGCGCTCCCAGAACACCGCAGCCACCCAGCTGGACGGCCTGCTCAAGGAGCGCTCCGGTGCACTGTACGACCTGCTGGACGCACTGGATACCGCCCGTTACAGCGATGTGGACAACAGCGCCGATGCCTATTTGTTGGCGCAGAACAAGCTGTGGATCACCACCGGCGATACCGCCGGTTTTGCCGATCAGATCGCGCTGCTTGCCCAGCAGGCACAGACCGTGCAGGCACAGCTGGGTAACCCCACCCAGATCCTCGCCCCTACCACCGGCTACTTTGTCCGGGCTGCCAGCAGCGGACGGCTGAACGCCGGTGCTGCGGACATTCTGGCGCAGAGCCCGGAGCAGCTCAAGGCCTATCTGGACTCGGACCCCGAGATGCCGCTGGATGGCTGCGTGGGCAAGCTGGTGGCCGGGTTCAGCTGGCAGTACGCCGGGGTGTGCTCGGCAAAGCAGGCCGAAAAGCTGTTGGGCGCGGACGGCAAGCCCCTGCGCACGGCGGTGGAGATCAGCTTTCCCGGCCAGAGCGATGCCGCTCTGCGTGCCACCGTCACCGAGGTGACCATTGATGCAGAACAGGATGTTGCCCGCTTTGTGCTGCGCTGCAATTCCATCAACGGCGATGTGCTGTGCCTTAACCACGCTCGCGCCCGCATCAGCACCGGCGAGAGCACCGGTCTGCGGGTGCCTGCCGCAGCGGTGCACTACCTCAAGGAGGACGGCACCGAGGCCGAGACGCAGGGCGAAAACTATATCCCCGGCGTGTACGTCAAGTACGGCAACATCGCCCGCTTCTGCAAGATCGACCCCGTGGATGCCGACCATCCGCTGGTCACAGAAGGGGATTACATCCTTGTTTTGCCCAAGGGAACGGACGGTTCCGTCAGTCAGGTAAGGCTTTATGACGAAATAATCGTCTCGGGACAAAATTTATATGACGGAAAACTTTTGTAGTTATTGACATCTGCTGAAAAAAATCAGATAATAGTAGAAGCTATTTGCATTCTTTTTGCAAAGAACGCCAGGCAGCCGGGCGCTGCCCGAATGAAAGGAGCAGATAATTATGTCTTTGCTGGATAGCATTAAGAAGGGCCTGATGGGCGAAGGGGACGAGTACGAGGATCAGTACATCGATGACGGCCCCCAGATGGTGAACAACAACAGCGGCGTCGGCATCGGTCTGGACGAAGAGACCGAAGAGCCTGCCGAGGGTGCCAGCAAGAAGAACAAGGTGGTCAACATCCATGCCACCACCCAGCTCAAGGTGGTCCTTGTCAAGCCCGAGCGGTTCGAGGATGCCAGCACCATTGCCGACCATCTGAACAACAAGCGTACCGTGGTGCTGAATCTGGAGTCCACCAACAAGGAGGTCTCCCGCCGTCTGGTGGACTTCCTGTCCGGCGTGGCTTATGCCAACAACGGCCAGATCAAGCGCGTAGCCAACAGCACCTTTATCATTACCCCGTACAACGTGGATATCATGGGTGACCTGCTGGACGAGCTGGAGAACAATGGCGCATTCTATTGATCCGGCAGCCGGTGCGGTGCGGGGCTTTGTGCCCGCCCGCAACGATGAGGAACGCTATCTCATGCGGCATATCGAGGATCTTGCCGATGCGGCTTTTTCCCGCGGCATAGCCCGGTACTCTGCATTCCTCAGCGACCGGGAGCAGGATCTTGCCCGGGCGGCACTGGGGCGTGCCGGTGTGCGGGACGGCTGGCGTTTTGACGGCGGCTGGCCCGAGGCCGAGCGCCGGGTGCTCTGTCTGGAGCCGGAGTACAGCTACGGCGAGTGTCCGGTGCGCTGCGTACAGCTGCAATGCCGGGCACTGCCCGGTGCGGCGCTTCCGGCGCACAAGGACTATCTGGGCAGCCTGATGGGGCTTGCCCTCAAGCGCGAGGCTCTGGGCGATATTCTGCTGCCTGCCGATGCGCCGGGCACAGCCTATGTGTTCGCACTGGAACCGGTGGCAAAACTCATTTGTCGGGAGCTGTGTCAAGCGGGGCGCACCGAGGTGTCCACCCGTCTATTGGAGCCGGACGAGATCCCGGCTTTCCCGGCACCGGAGCGGCAGCTGCTCACCGCCACCGTGTCCTCCCTGCGGCTGGACGCGGTGCTTTCTGCCATGCTGCACGTCAGCCGCGGCACTGCTGCGGAGCTGATCGAGGCGGGCAGGGTAGAGATCAACCATCTGCCGGTGGAAAAGCCCCATGCCCCCGTATACGAGCAGGATGTGTTTACCGTGCGCGGCAAGGGCCGTTTCCGGCTGACCGCATTGCCCGGGAAAAGTAAAAAAGATCGTTCGATCATTGAGTTCTTTCAATATTAAAAGCTATGGGAGGAAATGACTATGCTGACTCCGCAGGATGTCCGCTCTGTACAATTTGAAAAAAACCTCCGCGGCTACCGTACAGAGGACGTGGACCGTTTTCTGGACAAGGTCGAGGAGCAGCTGCAGCAGAACGATGCGCAGGCAGAGCAGCTGCGCAAGCAGATCGCTGATCTGACCGCAGAGAACCAGAAGCTTAAGGGCGAGCTGCAAAGCTTTGAGGCCGACGGCGATATGCTCAAGAGCGCACTGATCAATGCCCAGCGCATGGGCGAAAACGTGATCCGCGAAGCAAACCAGAAGGCTGAGGAGATCATCCACCGCGCAAACCTGCGGGGCGACGATATCATCCGCGATGCCAACGAGCTGCTGCAGAAGGCAAGCGACCGCGCAGACGAGATCGAGAACGAGGCCAACGAGAAGCGTCTGGCAGAGGAGCGGGAGTATGACCGCGTCCGTCTGGAGGTCACCCGCTTCAAGTCGGATGTGCTCAATTTGTACCGCAGCCATGTGGAATCTTTGAGCCGTCTGCCGGAGTTCCAGAAGGACGCTAAGGACGCCGCTAAGGACGCCCCCGCACAGGACGCTGCGCCTGCGCAGGAAGCTGCCGCAGAGCAGCCCGCCGCACAGCCCGAGACTGCCCCCGCAGCCGATGCAGCAGCCCCGGCCGAGCAGCCTGCCGCTAAGGCTGCCGAACCCGCCGAAACCACCGAACCTGCCGCCCCTGCCGATGACGACAAGGCGGCTGACAGCAGCGAGGATTTCTGGGCAAAGGACGAAAGCCAGCTCAAGCTGGACCCGCCTCCTGCTGATATGAAGCCGGACGAGCCGGACTACGACGCTTTTCAGGGCGTAAAGTTCAGCGAGTAAGGTACCCAACGCAAAAATAGAGGAGAGTGTAAACCATTGGCTAAGAACAAATCGCAGTACGACAGTACGCTGAATCTGCCCAAGACCCTGTTTGAGATGCGCGCCGGTCTGCCCAAAAAGGAACCGGTCATGCTCAAGGATTGGGACGACAACGACCTGTACAACCAGCTCATGAAGCACAACGAGGGCAAGCCCCAGTTCATTCTGCACGACGGCCCTCCGTATGCAAACGGCAACATCCACATGGGCACCGCCCTGAACAAGATCATCAAGGATATCATCATCCGCGAAAAGAACATGGAGGGCTATCAGGCTCCCTATGTGCCCGGCTTTGATACCCACGGCCTGCCCATTGAGCTGAAGGCTCTGTCCTCCGTTGGCGACAAGAAGAAGGACATCTCCAAGCTGGAGCTGCGCCAGATCTGTGAAAAGTTTGCCACCGAGCACATTGACATCATGAGCGACCAGTTCAAGCGTCTGGGCGTCATCGGTGACTTCGAGCACCCCTACCTGACCCTGAAGCCGGAGTTTGAGGCACGTCAGATCGAGATCTTCGGCGAGATGGCCAAGAAGGGCTACATCTACAAGGGCCTCAAGCCCGTGTACTGGTGCCCGGACTGCCGCACCGCGCTGGCAGAGGCCGAGATCGAGTACGGCGAGGACGACTGCGATTCCATCTTTGTGCGTTTCCACGTCTCGCAGGACCCCAACGGTGTGCTGGCAAAGTACGGCATCCCCATGGATAAGACCTACTTCGTCATCTGGACCACCACCACTTGGACCCTGCCCGCCAACGAGGCTATCTGCCTGAACGGTCAGTTCGAGTACTCCTTCGTCAAGATCGGCGAGGAGTACCACATCATGGCGACCGATCTGGTCAAGAGCGTCATGGACGCCTGCCACATTGAGAACTACGAGATCGTGGGCGAGCCCGTTTCCGGCGCTGAGTTCGAGCTGATGCGCTACAACCACGTCTACCTGCCCAAGGAGGGCTGGGTCATTCTGGGCGACCACGTCACGCTGGAAAGCGGTTCCGGCTGCGTGCATACCGCAGGCGGCCACGGCGTGGACGACTTCAACGTCTGCCAGAAGTATCCGCAGGTGGCCATCACCGTGCCCGTGGATGACGGTGGTTACCTGACCGAGCTGGCCGGTAAGTACGCCGGTCAGCGCGTGTGGGCAGCCAACAAGACCATTCTGGCCGACCTGACTGCTTCCGGCGCTGTGATGGGTCAGGTGCACATCAAGCACCAGTACCCCCACTGCTGGCGCTGCCACAACCCCATCATCTTCCGCGCTACCGAGCAGTGGTTCTGCTCCATTGCCAAGTTCCGCGAGGACGTGTACAAGGCTATTGATACCGTCACCTGGATGCCGGATTGGGGCCATGACCGCATGACCGGCATGGTGCGCGACCGCAACGACTGGTGCATCAGCCGCCAGCGCACTTGGGGCGTGCCCATCCCCGCCTTCTACTGCAAGAAGTGCGGCACCTACCACATCACCGATGCTACCATCAAGGCTGTCAGCGCCCTGTTCCGCAAGGAAGGCTCTGACGCATGGTATAAGTACGATGCCGAGCAGATCATCCCCGCAGGCGAAGTGTGCGAAAAGTGCGGCGCTTCCGAGTGGGAGAAGGACACCGACATCATGGACGTCTGGTTCGACTCCGGTTCTACCCACGCCGCCGTGCTGGACGAGCGCCCCGAGCTGCATTTCCCCGCCGATATGTATATGGAAGGCGGCGACCAGTTCCGCGGCTGGTTCCAGTCCAGTCTGCTGACCAGCGTTGCAAGCAAGGGCTGCGCACCCTATAAGTCCGTGCTGTGCCACGGCTGGGTGGTGGACGAGCAGGGCAAGCAGATGCACAAGAGCGCCGGTAACGGCGTGGAGCCCAGCGAGATCATCAAGGACTACGGCGCCGATATCATCCGTCTGTGGGTGGCTTCTTCCGACTATACTGTGGACGTGCGCGCCGGCAAAAACATCTTCAAGCAGCTCAGCGAGGCTTACCGCAAGATCCGCAACACCGCCCGCTTCATTCTGGGCAATCTGGACGGCTTTGACCCCAACACCGATTGTGTAGCAGACGACCAGCTGCAGGATATCGACCGCTGGGCACTGGCTGCGCTGGATGACCTGATCGTCAACACCAACGCAGGCTACGCTGTTTACGACTTCAACAAGGTCTACCACGCCGTGTACAACTTCTGCGTGGTGGCTATGTCCAACTTCTATCTGGACGTCACCAAGGATCGCCTGTACTGCACCAACGGCACCGCCCGCAAGGCAGCCCAGACCACCATGTACAAGATCCTTGTCGCTCTGGACAAGATCATTGCCCCCATCCTGTGCTTCACCAGTCAGGAGATCTGGGACTTCATGCCCAAGAGCGAGGGTATGAACAAGTATGTGGTGTTCGAGCAGATGCCCAAGGCTGGCCAGTACGCCGCCGACGATGCCTTTAAGGCAAAGTGGGCACAGCTCATCGCTGTGCGCGACGAGGTCAAGAAGGTGCTGGAGCAGGCCCGTGCTGAAAAGCTGATCGGTGCTTCTCTGGAGGCCTCCGTCACCCTGTACTGCAATGATGCCGTCTATGACCTGCTGAACAGCATCCCCATGGACGAGCTGGCCGACCTGATGATCGTCTCCCATGTGGAGCTGGTCAAGGGCGAGGGCGGCGCTGCCAGCGCTGTCGAGGGCTTGGGCGTTGCAGCTGCACACGCCACCGGCGACAAGTGCGAGCGCTGCTGGAAGTACTCTGCTTCCATCGGCAGCCACCCCGCACACCCCACCCTGTGCGCACGCTGCGCCAGCGTTGTGGAAGCATAAGCGTCCCGCATAAATACAAATCTGTTTTGTAAAAGGGCGGCGCTCCCTTGACCGGGGAGCGCCGTTTTTTATAACAGAAACGAGGTAGCCAATGGCATTTATTCTCTTTAATCTGGCGGCTGTGGCAGCTCTGGTCGGCATCGACCAGCTGATCAAGCTGTGGGCGGTGCAGGCCTTGCAGCCGGTAGGCGCTATGCCGTTCATCCCCCATGTAGTGGAGCTGCGGTTCGTGCTCAATCAGGGCATGGCTTTCAGCCTGCTCAGCGGCAAGCAGCTATTCCTGATCATTGCCACAAGCGCAGCGCTGCTGGCGGTGGCCTACGGCCTGTTTTTTCGCAGCCGCGGCAAGCGTTTGCAGCAGGCAGCGCTGGTACTGGTGCTGGGCGGCGGCATCGGCAACCTGATCGACCGCGTGCTCAACGGCGAGGTGGTGGACTACATCAACCTGCTGTTCATGCGCTTTGCCGTGTTCAATTTTGCGGATATCTGCGTTTGCGTGGGCGTGGCACTGTGGGTGCTGGTGATCTTTCTGGACGAGCTCCACGCCGATGATGCCGCCAAGGAGCAGTAAACCATGGAACAGCGTGAATTTATCGTAGAGCAGGAGACTGCCGGGCAGCGCATCGACCGCTTTCTCAGCGGCGAGGACACCGGCCTGTCCCGCTCGGCGCTGCAAGCGCTGGTGGCAGAGGGGCATGTGCAGTGCAACGGCAAAACCGTTGCTAAAAGCCTGAAGCTCAAGGCAGGGGACACCGTGCTGCTGGAGATCCCGGACGCAAAGCCCATCGAGGCCGTGCCGCAGGATATCCCGCTGGACATCGTCTACGAGGACGCCCATCTGCTGGTGGTCAACAAGCCCAAGGGCATGGTGGTGCACCCCGCCCCCGGCAACCCGGACGGCACGCTGGTCAATGCCCTGCTGTGGCACTGCAAGGGCAGCCTTTCCGGCATTGGCGGCGAGATCCGCCCCGGCATCGTCCACCGCATTGATAAGGACACCAGCGGCCTGCTGGTGGTGGCAAAGGACGACGCCACCCACATCGGCCTTTCCCAGCAGATGGCGGTGCACAGTGTGGAGCGCGCCTACCAGACGGTGGTCTACGGCGGCTTTGTGCAGGACGAGGGCTTTGTGGAAGCGAACCTCGGCCGCAGCAAGACCGACCGCAAAAAAATGGCAGTCTACCCGGCCACCGAGCCCCACACCAAGTACGCCTATACCGGCTACAAGGTGTTGGAGCGGCTGGGCGAGTTCACCCTGCTGGAATGCCGCCTAAAGACCGGCCGCACCCATCAGATCCGCGTACACATGGCCTCCATCCACCATCCGGTGGCAGGGGACCCGGTGTACGGCCCCCACAACTGCATCACCAGCCTGCACGGCCAGTGCCTGCACGCCAAAACGCTGGGCTTTATCCACCCCATCACCGGGGAGCAGCTGCGGTTCGATTCCGAACTGCCGGACTACTTTACCCATTTTCTCGCAACGCTCAGGAGGAAAAACACATGAACGATTCTCTGGCATCCACTCTGGTGCTCTGTGATCTGGATAACCTGCTGCTGGGCGAGGATGGCAATCTGACCCAAGTGGTGCGGGATGTTTTGCAGCTGTTCAGCAGCCGCGGCGGCAGACTTACTGTTTTTTCGCAGCGCTCTCCGCGTGCGGTGCGCTCTATTCTGGGCAGCGTGCGTCTGGCTGCGCCTGCGCTGGTGTGCGGCGGCACCATGGCCTACCACTATGCCGACGGCAACCGGGTGCCCCTGTGCAGCTTTGCCCAGCAGCAGGAGCTTTTCACCTGCCTGCCGGATACCCCCGGCGTGGGCGTTGCCGTGCAGATGCAGGACGGTACCACCCGGGTGCTGCGCATGAGCAACGCGCTGGAGCGCCATCTGCGGCAGGAGTGGACCCCGTATCTGCTGGCGAACGCCGCCGACATCCGCCCCGAGCAGGTGCTGCGGGTGCTGCTGTATCAGGACAGCAAGTCTGTGCCCCTGATCTCGCTGGCAGAAAAGGCCATCGGGGATCGTGTTGCCCTGCTGGGCGAGCGCATCGCCCCGGACACCCTTGTCCTCACCCCGAAACGCATCTCCGGCCGGGAAATGCTGGACACCGTCTGCGCCATGGCACAGGTGGGGGCAGAGCAGGTCCTTGCGCTGGCGGGCGGTCAGCCCATGCTGGAGCTGGTACAGGCTGTGGAGCACAGCGCAGTGGCAGCCGATGCCCCGGCAGAGCTGCGCCTTGCCGCCGAGCAGATCACCCTGACGGATGCCGCCGGTGGTGCTGCCGTGGAGGTTTTGTACCGCATGGTGCGTGCTGCTGAAAAATCCGTGTAAAATTTGTGCAAAGCCCTCTGCAATTTTCCCGCAGAGGGCTTTCTTTTTAACAAGGAATCAGGTAGAATGGGAGAAGAAGCCTATGCAAAACAAAAAGCGCCGCGAAGGGCTGTTTCTGCTGCTGTGCCTTGCCGCCGCAGGGGTCTGCGCTGTGCTGGCGTTTTGGTTCGCAGTGCCGCTGCGGTCGCAAACCCCGCAGACGTTGCCGGACACAAAGGCGCTGGCAGCGTATACGCAGGTGGAGCTGAACACAGCCGATGCAGACGCTTTGTGCACCCTGCCCGGTGTCGGTCCCCGCAATGCACAGGCTATTCTGGACTACCGGGCGCAGTACGGCCCGTTTGCACAGGTGGAGGATGCCGCGCAGGTGCCGGGCATTACCCAGGCAATGGTGGATTCATGGGCAGGGCAGGCGTATGTCCGCTGAAAAGGGCGCAGCCCGCTTTCTGCCTTGGTCAAAGAGGAAATACGGAGATTTATTGTTATGAGTGACGAATCGATCTTTATCAACCGCGAACTGAGCTGGCTGGATTTCAACCGCCGCGTTCTAGCGCTGGGCAAGGACAAGAACGTCCCGCTGGGCGAGCGGACCAAGTTTCTGGCAATCTACGGCTCCAATCTGGACGAGTTTTTCATGGTGCGCGTGGGCTCTTTGCAGGAGCGTGCAAACCTTGAGCAGAGCAAGACCAAAAAGGAAAAGCGGGAAAACAAGACCAACATGACCGCCGCCGAGCAGTTGGCTGCCATTATGCCCAAAACGGCGCAGCTGCAAGAGGAATGCGATAAATTCTACGCAAAAGCGCTGGAAAATCTGGCGGAGAACGGCTACCATAAGGTGGATTTCGACCACCTGACCAAGGAGGAGGAGCATCTCTGGAAAAAATACTTCCAGTCCGAGCTGTTCCCCATCCTCAGCCCGCAGATCGTGGATAACCGCCATCCGTTCCCGTTTTTGCGCAATAAGGAAATCTACCTTGGCGTGCTGCTCAAGGAAAAGCACACGCAGGAGCAGAGCCTTGGCATCGTGCCCATCTCCAGCCAGATGGAGCGGATGCACTTTATCAAAAAGGACGGTGCTGTGCAGTTTGCACTCACCGAGGAGCTGGTGCTGCACTATGCGTCCAGCATCTTCGGCAAGGATTCCATACAGGAAAAATGCCTGTTCCGGGTCACCCGCAACGCGGATATCGACGTAAAAGAGGGCATGATGGATCACGATATCGACTATCGTGAGATCATGACCGAGCTGCTCCGGCGCCGCCGCAAGCTGGCCGCTGTCCGTTTGCAGATCACTCCCGCCCCCGCACCGGAGGTGGAGCGGCTGCTGTGCAGCCGTCTGGAACTGACCCGCAAGCGGGTGTTCCTGCAAAAGAGCCCGCTGGATTTGAGCTTTTTCTTCAAGCTTTCCGGCCGCATGGAGGCCGAGGGTCACCCGGCGCTGTTCTACACCCCCGCACGCCCCATGCTGCCGCCGCCGGACTATGATCTTGCCACCGAGGTGCAGAAGCATGATGTGCTGCTCAGCTACCCGTACCAGTCCATCCGTCCCTTTATCGCCATGCTCAAAAAGGCCGCACAGGACCCGGACGTCATCTCCATCAAGATGACCCTCTACCGCATGGCGCGGGAGTCCCAAATCGTGCAGGCGCTGATGGAAGCCGCCGAAAACGGCAAGGAAGTAGTGGCACTGGTGGAGCTGCGCGCCCGCTTTGACGAGCAGAACAACATCGACTGGTCCAAGCAGCTGGAAAGTGCCGGCTGTACCGTCATCTACGGCTTCGAGGACTACAAGGTGCACTCCAAGCTGACCCTCATCACCCGCAAGGGCGCAGAGGGCTACTCCTACATCACCCAGATCGGTACCGGTAACTACAACGAAAAAACCAGCGAGCTGTATACCGATTATTCCTTTATCACCGCAGACGAGCGCATCGGCGAGGAAGCTTCCAAGGTGTTCCGCAATCTGGCCGTGCAGCAGCTTACCGAGGAAAGCGACAAGATGCTGGTAGCCCCGCTGCGCTTCAAGAGCGTGCTGCTGGACGAGATGGATCACGTCATCGCTGCCGCCCGTATGGGTCGCCCGGCTTCCATGATCCTGAAAAACAACTCCATCAGTGACCGGGATATCATCCTGAAATTGCAGGAAGCCAGCTGCGCCGGGGTGCGCATTGATATGATCGTGCGCGGCATCTGCTGCGTGCGCGCAGAGGTGCCCGGCAAGACCGAGAACCTGCACATCCGCAGTCTGGTGGGACGCTATCTGGAGCATGGCCGCATTTACAGCTTCTTCGATGGTATCCACACCCGCATCTATATTGCCTCCGGCGACTTCCTTACCCGCAATACCGAGTGCCGCGTGGAGGTGGGCGTGCGGGTGGAGGACCCCGTTCTGGTGCAAAAGCTCACCGATATCCTTCAGCTGCAGCTGCGGGATAACGTCAACGCCCGGGTCATGGATGCCAGCGGCAGCTACCAGAAGGTGAAGCCCGCCGAGGGCGAGCCGCTGGTCAACAGCCAGATGGGCATGTACGAGCTGCTGCGCAACGATTGGCAGCGCCCCGAGCCGTGGAAGTGCACCACCCCCGCCCCGGAAACGGAAAAACCGGCGGCAGTCTGTCAGGAAGTTACCGTGGAGCAGCTCAAACAGGAGCTGCCCCATGTGTTCCAGCCTGCACCGGAAAAGGCAGAGAATGCCGCCCCGGCGGCACAGCAGCCCGACCACTATGAGGCGCTGGAGCAGATGCTGAACAACAAGCCCCGCGCTGCGCAGCCCGCGCCGAAAACGCCCGCTGCACCCCGCCCGGCTGCAAAGCCTGCCGTCACCACACCCAGAAAAAAGAGCCTGCTGGAACGCATCGGAAGCTTTTTCCGGCGCTGAGTTGTAAAATCGGGTAAACCAAAACCAGAGCCGCTGCGCAAAAATTTGTGCGGCGGCTCTTTTTGTTGTGGATGCTGCTTTCCACTGTGATCCATCCCGTAAAAATGCTTTTATCGCGTCCCGTAGGACGCGATAAAAGCGCAATATAAAATAAATTTTCCGCTGAATATGCCCAGAGCACAAGCGGAGGGCATTTTGAATCGTTCCACCTGAATGGTGGACGGGTTCTGCTGCCCGCTGTTTGTGCATACACTTTTCAGGATAGGAGGGCAGCGTATGCGGGCAAAACGGAGCGGACAGGCAGCAAAGATACGCAGGCGGCGGTGGGGTATCATGGCACTTGTGCTGGCGGGGCTGGCACTCTGTCTACTGGCTGCTTTGCCGGTACAGGCCGCGCGGAGCACTAAAAAATACTGCTTTCCGCTGGATACCACGGTGTGGCGCATCTCGGACGCCTACGGCGCGCGGACAGACCCCTTTACCGGCAAGTCTGCATTCCATCAGGGTATCGACCTTGCCTGCGCAGCGGGCACGGCAGTGCGGGCGGTGCAGGAGGGCGTAGTGACTGCGGCGGCATACAGCCCAAGCTACGGCAACCATCTGCGCATCCTACACCCGGACGGCTGCGAGACCCGCTACGCGCACCTGCAATACCTCTATGTCCGCCCGGGAGAGGTGGTGCGGGCCGGGCAAACGCTGGGCACAGTGGGGCAGACAGGCCGCGCCACCGGTGCGCACCTGCATCTGGAACTGTGGCAGCAGGGCACTGCCTGCGACCCCGCCGCCCTGTTGGAGAATGCTCCATGAGCCGGGTACGGGCAGGGAAGCTTGTATTTCGGGACCCGGTGCTGCTGTGCGGCGTGGTGTACCTGCTGCTCTACTTTGATGCCAGCGGCTTTTTGCGGCTGGGACTGCTGGCGGCTGTTTTGCACGAACTGGGGCACATTTTCGTTTACTGCATCCAGCAAAGGCATCTGCCGGTCATCGAGGTGACCATGACCGGCTTTTGTATGCGCACGGCAGGGGAGTGGCTCTCCCCGCGCCAGCGCCTCGTGCTGGCTGCCGCCGGGCCTGCGGTCAATTTTGCCCTTGCCGGGGTGTGGGCGGTGCGCCTTGCGCAGACTGCTACCATCCGCGGCAGCGCGTTCTGGGCGGCGAATCTGCTGACGGGGCTGTTCAATCTGCTGCCGGTGCCGCCGCTGGACGGCGCACAGATGGCAGCGTGCGCGGCGGCGCTCTGGCGGCAAAAATACGGAAAGTGCACACAAACCGCCGGAAACGATTGCAAAACCGGCACATTTGGGGTAAAATAAAAAGAACGCAAAAAACGGATTGTTTATGGAGGACCCGATGTTTGATCCCAAACTGAAAGAAGCGCTGGGACGGGTGCAGAAGCCCGGCCGCTATACCGGCGGTGAACCCGGCAGTATCTATAAAGAAAAGGATAAGGTGGATGTGCGCTTTGCTTTCTGCTTCCCGGACACCTACGAGGTGGGAATGTCCTTTCTGGGCGAAAAGATCCTGTACGAGCTGCTCAACAGCCACGAGAACTGGTGGTGCGAGCGCGCCTTTATGCCCTGGCTGGATATGAAGGCGGAGATGGAGCGCTTGCAGCTGCCACTGTACACCATGGAGAGCAAAGACCCCCTCACGGCCTTTGACGCTGTGGGCTTTACCTTGCAGTACGAGCTTTCCTACACCAATATCCTTGCCATGCTGGACTTGGCGGGCATCCCGTTCTATTCCAAAGACCGCGATGACCGCTGGCCGCTGATCGTTGCGGGCGGCCCCTGCGCATGCAACGCCGAGCCCATTGCGGATTTCTTTGATGTTATTCAGCTGGGCGAGGGTGAGAACCAGCTGCCCGCCATCTGCGCCGAGATCGAAAAGGCCAAAAAAGAGGGCATCTCCAAAAAGCAGCTGCTGCTCAACATTGCAAAGATCCCGGGCGTGTACATCCCGGCTTTCTACGATGTCACCTACCACGAGGATGGCCGGGTCAAGGCCATCACCCCCAACGAGCCGGGCATTCCGGCGCGCATCACCAAGGCCATCATCAAGGATCTGAACCAGTTTGCCCCGCCCACTAACTTTGTGGTGCCCATGGTGGGCGCCATTCAGGACCGCGCCAGCATCGAGGTGCTGCGCGGCTGCGTGCGCGGCTGCCGGTTCTGTCAGGCGGGCTTTTTGTACCGTCCTATGCGCCAGCGCGATGCCAGCCTGCTGAACAAGGCCGCGCAGAATCTGTGCGCCAACACCGGCTACGAGGAACTGAGCCTTTCCAGCCTTTCCACCTCTGACCACGGGCAGCTGGAAGAACTGCTGGATGATCTGAACGAGTGGGCACCCAAGGAGCACGTCAGCCTGTCGCTGCCCTCCCTGCGTGTGGACAACTTCTCCCAGAGCCTCATTGAAAAAACCACTAAGGTGCGCAAGAGCGGCCTGACCTTTGCCGCTGAAGCCGGTACCCAGCGCCTGCGCAACGTCATCAATAAAAACGTCACTTGGGACGAGATCGAAAAGACTTGCACCATCGCTTTCAATGCGGGCTACACCTCGGTCAAGCTTTACTTCATGATGGGCCTGCCCACCGAGACCATGGAGGATATCGAAGGTATTGCCGAGACCGCCCAGAAGGTGGTAGACCTCTACTACAAGAACACGAACCACGCCAAGGGACGCGGTGTGCAGGTGACCATCAGCTGCGCCTGCTTTGTGCCCAAGCCCCACACTCCCTTCCAGTTTGTGCCCATGGATACCGCCGAGACCCTGCAGGCCAAGCAGAAGCATCTGCTGGAAAGCGTGCACAGCCGCAAGATCAAGGTGAACTACCACGACAGCACCACCAGCTTCCTTGAGGGTGTGTTCGCCAAGGGCGACCGCCGCCTTGCTCCGGTCATCGTAGAGGCGTATAAACGCGGCTGCTACTTTGACGGCTGGGAAGAGTGCTTCAAGTACGATACCTGGATGCAGACCTTTGCGGACCTGGGCATCGACCCCGCCTTCTACTGCCAGCGCCCCATCGCGCTGGACGAGGTGACCCCGTGGTCCCACATGGACTACGGCATCACCCACGAGTATCTGGTGCGGGAGTACAATAAGGCTCTGGCTGCCCAGACCACCCCGCCCTGCAACCGTGCCTGCAACGCCTGCGGTGCCAACCATCTGTTAGGAGGTCCCTGCTTTGATTACAGTCAGAATCTCGTTTGAAAAGAAAAATGAAGCCTCCTATATCTCCCTGCTGGACTTGCAGCGGGTGATGCAGCGGGTGCTCAAGCGCAGCGGCCTGCCGGTGTGGCATACGCTGGGCTTCAACCCCCATATCTACATGACCTTTGCCTGCCCGCTCTCGCTGGGGCAGGAGAGCGAGTGCGAGTGCGTGGATGTCAAGACCGAAGCCGAAGCTCCGGATTTTGCCCAGTGGCAGACCGCTCTCAACGCCATTATGCCCGCCGGTATCCACGTTACCCGGGTGGCTCCGGTGGAGATGAAGGCGGACAGCATCGCCTTTGCCTGCTACCGCATAAGCTACCCGGCGGCTGCCGCTGCGGTGCTGGAGCAGTATAACACGCTGGAAGCAGCCCCTGTGGAAAAGCACAGCAAGCGCGGCAAAAAGATCGTAGACCTCAAAGAGCATATCCCGCAGCTAAGTTATACAGCAGCAGGGGACACCGTGCAGCTGGAGCTGTGCCTGCCCGCTGCGCAGGAGCTGAACCTGAACCCTTCGCTGCTCACCGGTTTTCTGGAAGAAAAGTTCGGCCTGCCCGCCGCAAGCGCCAACATTCTGCGCACCAAATTTTTAACGGCAGACCGGCAGCTGTTTGCTTAAAGCGGCGCAAAAGTCTGTCTATCAGGCAAAACAGAAAATTTTTGCAAGATTTTTCGCTAAATTGCTTGCATTCAAGCCGGTTTTGTGCTATCCTATTAGGGCGTTAGTGTCCGCTGAGACCACAGCGGGGTTAATGACAAGTATTTATCATTAAACGGGCGGTCCTCTGACGGCTATGCCGTGCATGAACGTCTAAAAACAAATGGAGGATTCAAAAATGGACGCACTGAAGATTATTTCTGAAGGCAGCATCAAGGCTGAAAAGCCCCAGTTCAACGTTGGCGATACCGTCCGCGTTGATGTTCGTATCAAGGAAGGCGAGCGTGAGCGTATTCAGGCCTTCGAGGGCACTGTCATCGCAAAGAAGCACGGCGGTGTTGCTGAGACCTTCACCGTCCGCCGCGTTTCCTACGGCGTCGGCATCGAGCGTGTCTTCCCCATCAACAGCCCCTTCGTTGAGAAGGTCACTGTTGTCCGCAAGGGCAAGGTCCGCCGCGCAAAGCTGTTCTATCTGCGTGGCCGTACGGGCAAGGCTGCCAAGGTCAAGAGCGATATTTGATCATCCCCGATTTGAAACCGGGAGAAAAGGGACAACTTGTTGTCCCTTTTTTCTTTTTCAAAGCCCGGGCGTATGTGTAAAATCAGGAAAGGCTGGTGGCAAAGCTATGGAAAAACAGCAGCAGTCTGCCCCCGCTGTGCGCGGGCAGGGCATACTGGAATGGTACGAAGCGCTCATCTCCGCAGCGCTGGTGCTGGTACTGATCTTTTCGTTTTTCTTCCGCATCATTCAGGTGGATGGGCGCTCCATGGTGCCCACCCTGACCCACGGCGATAAGCTCATCGTCTGGGCGGCAGGCTACACCCCGCAGCGGGGCGATGTGGTCATCGTAGATAGCTACACCGTCTACGGTAAGCCGCTGGTCAAGCGGATCATCGCCAAGGGCGGCGACACCATCAGCATCGACTACGACGCCGGTACGGTCACGGTGAACGGCGAGCTTTTGCAGGAGGATTACGTTGCAGCGCCCACCTATCTGGGCTACGATGTGCAGTTCCCGTTCACAGTGCCGGAGGGCACCCTGTTTGTGATGGGGGACAACCGCAACGAATCGCTGGACAGCCGCTCCTCCTATGTCGGCTGCATTGACGAGCGTGATATTCTGGGCAAGGTGCTGCTGTGCTTTATGCCCTTTACAGATTTTGGGGTGGTAAAATGAACGAAATGGATACCCGGTTTGCAAACCAGTACAATATTCAGTGGTTCCCGGGCCACATGACCAAGACCCTGCGCATGATGGAGCAGGAGATTCAGCACGTTGATGCCAGCCTTGTGCTGCTGGACGCGCGCATCCCGCTTTCCAGCCTGAACCCGGAGATCGAGCGCATCACCGACCGCAAGCCCAAGCTCTATGCGCTGAACAAGGCCGACCTTGCCGACCCGGCTGTGACCGAGGAGTGGATCCGCTACTTCCACGCTGCAGATGCGGGCTGCGTGGCCATCAGCGCCAAGCAGAAGGGCGGCGCAAACGCCGTGAAGGTGGCTATTGAAAAGGAGCTTTCCGGTCTGTTGGAGCGCCGCCAGAACCGCGGCATGGGCGGTGCCAAAACGCAGGTGATGCTGTGCGGCATCCCCAATGTGGGCAAATCTACTTTTATCAACACCTTTGCAGGCTCTGCCCGCGCCAAGGCGGCAGACCGTCCCGGCGTGACCAAGGGCAAGCAGTGGGTCAGCACCGAAAAGTTTGACCTGCTGGATATGCCCGGCGTGCTGTGGAAAAAGTTCGATTCCAAGACCATCGCCTCCAATCTGGCCTTCATCGGCTCCATCAAGGACGACATTCTGGATGTAGAAGAGCTGGCCATGAACCTGCTGGACGAGGTGCGCCGCAACTATCCCGACCTTGTGGCACAGCGCTACAAGCTGGATGCCGAAACGCTGGCACTGCCGCCCTATGAGCTGCTGGAAGCCATCGGCCGCAAGCGTGGTCTGCTGGTGCGCGGCGGCGAGGTGAACACCGAGCGCTGCGCCATCATGCTGGTGGACGAGTTCCGCGCCTGCAAGTGGGGCCGCATCTCTCTGGAGCGCCCGCCGCAGCGGGATGATCTGGCCGACTTTGCCGAGGAGGACGGGGAATGAAGCGCCGCTCGGATGAAGAGATCTCCGCTCCGCTGTACGCTTTTGACGCCGAGGTGCGCAGCCAGTACGGCTGCTTTGCCGGTGTAGATGAGGCCGGGCGCGGCCCGCTTTGCGGCCCTGTGTGCGTAGCGGCCTGTATTCTGGACCCGGAAAACCCGGTGTACGGCATCAATGATTCCAAAAAGCTGACCGAGAAAAAGCGCGAAGCGCTGTTTGACGAGATCTGCGAAAAAGCGCTGGCCTACCGCATCATCTTTGTGGGGCCGGAGATCATCGACCGGGAAAACATCCTGAACGCCACCATGGGCGGGATGCAGCAGGCGGTGGAAGAACTGGACATCGTGCCCAATCTGGTGCTGGTGGACGGCAACCGCACCCCCGCAGGCTTGCAGATCCCGGCACAGCCGGTGGTCAAGGGCGATGCCACCAGCGCCAGCATCGGCGCAGCCTCGGTACTGGCCAAGGTCAGCCGTGACCGCTATATGCTGGAGCTGGACAAGCAGTACCCGCAGTATCAGCTGGCAAAGCACAAGGGCTACCCCACAAAGCTGCATTACGAGCTGATCGCGCAGTACGGCATCCAGCCGTTCTACCGCCGCAGCTTCCTTAAAAAGCAGGGCTACTGGCCGGAGAGCGGTAAATGAACCGCGCCGAGATCGGCCGCAGGGGAGAAGCTGCTGCTGCCCGCTGGTATCAGAAGCAGGGCGCGCAGCTGCTGGCCCATAACTTTCATACCCGCTTGGGAGAGCTGGATCTTGTGCTGCGGGAGCCGGACGGCACCATCGTCATCTGCGAGGTAAAGACCCGCAGCCAAGGGATGCTGCAACGCCCCGCTGCCGCCGTAGACCCGGCCAAGCAGCACCGGCTGATCTGCGCTGCGCAAGGGTATCTGCAGCAGACCGGCCAAAGCGAAGAACCGGTGCGTTTTGACGTTGCAGAGGTAGTTCCTCTTGACAGCGGGCGCTGGATGGTACATATTATAAAGGGTGCCTTTCTCTGCGATCCTTAGGCAGAAACCGTGGCACCGGTGGGAAGTATGCGGCAAAACGACGGTTTTGCCGTGCAACCGGGAACGTGCCCGGCACGTTCCGTGGCGAAAAGGAGCGATGACCATGCAGTTTTTCAGTACCAGAGATCAGAACCGCAAAGTAACCTCTTCTCAGGCAATTGCACAGGGACTGTCCGATGAGGGCGGTCTGTTTGTGCCGGAAAGTTTTCCGCAGGTGGATGTAAAAGCTCTGTGCGGGCTGGACTATCCCGCGCTGGCAGCCGCCGTTGTGCGGGAGTACCTGACCGATTACGACCCCACTTTCCTGACCGAGGCCACCCGCAGCACCTACGGCGCTGCTTTTGGCGGCAAGGCAGGCTATCTTGCCCCGGTGGAAGGGGACACCTATGCCCTCGAGCTGTGGCACGGCCCTACCTGTGCCTTTAAAGATTACGCCCTGCAGCTGATGCCCAAGCTGCTGGTGGAGGCCAAAAAGAATCTGGGCCGCACCGAAAAGACCCTGATCCTTGTGGCTACCAGCGGCGATACCGGCAAGGCTGCACTGGACGGCTACCATGATATCCCCGGTGTGGAGATCGCTGTGTTCTACCCCACCGGCGGCACCAGTGAGATCCAGCGTTTGCAGATGGCAACGCAGGAGGGCGCTAATGTTGCTGTTTACGCCGTGCGCGGCAACTTTGACGATGCCCAGACCGGCGTAAAGAAGGTGTTCGGCGATAAGGCCATTGCCGCCGAGCTGGAAAAGCGGAACATCCGTCTTTCCAGCGCAAACTCCATCAACTGGGGCCGTCTTGTACCGCAGATCGTCTACTACTTTGCCGCCTACGCCCAGCTGCTCAAGGCAGGTAAGATCACCTTCGGTGACGAGGTGGACTTCTGCGTGCCCACCGGCAACTTCGGCGATATCCTCGCCGGTTACTACGCAAAGCAGATGGGTCTGCCCGTGGGCAAGCTGGTCTGCGCTTCCAACGAGAATAACGTGCTGACCGACTTCCTCACCACCGGTACTTACACCGCAAAGCGGGAGTTCTTCAAGACCACCTCGCCCAGCATGGACATTCTGGTGTCCTCCAATCTGGAGCGCCTGCTGTACCATGTGACCGGCAGCGATGCCGAGGTGGCGGGCTTTATGCAGCAGCTGGCTGCTACCGGCAGCTACACCGTCCGTCCCGAGACGCTGGCAGCGATTCAGGAGACTTTCTTCTGCGGCTGGAGCAGCGAGGACGAGGTGGCAGGGGAGATCCGCTCCCGCTACGAAAAGGACGGCTACCTGTGCGATACCCACACCGCCGTGGCCTTCCATGTGGCTGCACAGAAAAAGCGGCAGGGCGTGCCCATGGTGGTGCTTTCCACCGCATCGCCCTTCAAGTTCCCCCGCAGCGTGCTGAGCGCACTGGGCAAAACCGCCCCGGAAAACGATTTTGAGGCCATGCAGCAGCTGGAGGCTGCCACCGGTCACGCCGCACCGGCAAGCCTTGCCGCTCTGCGCAGCAAACCGGAGCGTTTTGATACGGTCATTGCCCCGGCACAGATCGCCGAGGTGGCGCTGGGCTATCAGGCATAAGCTTCTGCGGACAGACAGAACAGGAGTAAACAGACTATGGCACTTTTTGTGCTTGGCGACCCCCATCTTTCCCTGGGCGCATCCAAGCCGATGGATATCTTCCCCGGCTGGAACGATTATGTGGACAGGCTGGAGAAAAACTGGCGCAAGCTCATCACCCCGCAGGATACCATCGTGCTGGCGGGGGATATCAGCTGGGCCATGCGCCTGACCGATACCCGCAAAGATTTTGCCTTTTTGCAGCAGCTGCCCGGGCAGAAGATCATCATGAAAGGCAACCACGATTACTGGTGGTCCACCGCCAACAAGATGAACGCCTACCTCAAGGCTGAGGGCTTTGATACCCTACACATCCTGCACAACAATTCTTACAGCGTGGAGGGATACGCCATCTGCGGCACCCGCGGCTGGCTGTTCGATGTGGGAGAACCCCATGACGAAAAGGTGATGAACCGCGAGATCGGCCGTCTGCGCATGAGTTTGCAGGCTGCGGAGCCCGGGCTGGAAAAGCTGGTGTTCCTGCACTACCCGCCGGTCTACACCGGCACCAGCGCCCCGGAGATCGTAGCCACCCTGAAGGAGTACGGCATCAAGACCTGCTTCTACGGGCATCTGCACGGCAATGCCATCCGGTTTGCCGTACAGGGCGAGGTGGACGGCATCCGGTACAAGCTGGTAAGTGCCGACGGCCTGCGTTTCTGCCCCTACCGCATCAATTAACGGCGGAATAAAAGGGCAAAAACGACAAAATTTAAAAATTTGGTATGGCAATTGTGTCCAGAGCGTGCTATAATAAGTTTTGACGCGATTGTTGCACCCAATTGAGCGCGCGCGTCCCCGCATTCCGTGTGCATACAGCAAGGACGTGGTGCGCGGTTGCCCCGGGCAAAAACTTCCTGCCCTGAGCAATAGAATATTTGAGTGGAGGATAAACAAATGAATCTCATCAAGTGTGAAAAGCTCGAGAAGAGCATGGCAGAACTGCAGTTCTCCATCGACGCAGAGGCTTTCAAGAAGGCTGTTGCCGATGTTTTCAAAAAAGAGGGCAAGAAGTACCCTGTGCAGGGCTTCCGCAAGGGCAAGGCTCCCAAGGCTCTGATCGAGAAGATGTACGGCGCAGACGTCTTTACCTACGACGCCATCAACGAGCTGTTCCCGGAGGCTTTCGAGGCTGCCGTTAAGGAAGCCGGCGTGGAGCCCGTGGGCCGTCCTGAGGTCACCGTGGATTCTGCCAGCGAGGCAGAGGGCGCTACCCTGACCGTTAAGGTCGCCGTGAAGCCCGAGGTCAAGGTTGGCAGCTACAACGGTCTGACCGTGGAAAAGACTGTCCATACTGTTACCGATGAGGCTGTGGACGCTGAGCTGAAGCGTGTGCAGGAGCGCAACGCCCGTGAGCTGACCCGTGAGGGCGCTGCTCAGGATGGCGATATCGCTGATATCGACTTCGAGGGCTTTGTGGACGGTGTCGCATTCGAGGGCGGCAAGGCTGAGCACTACAACCTGACTCTGGGCAGCGGCAGCTTCATCCCCGGCTTCGAGGAGCAGGTCGTTGGCCACTCCGCCGGCGAGGAGTTCGACGTGAACGTTACCTTCCCCACCGAGTATCAGGCTGCTGAGCTGGCCGGCAAGGCTGCTGTCTTTAAGATCAAGCTGCACGAGGTCAAGTACAAGGAGCTGCCCGCTCTGGATGACGAGCTGGCAAAGGACTGCTCCGAGTACGACACTCTGGACGAGTTCAAGGCTTCCATCCGCAAGAACAACCAGGAGCAGCTGGACAAGCAGGATGATCTGGCTGTCGAGAACGCTCTGGTCGATCAGGTCATCGAGAGCATGGAGGGCGAGATCCCTCAGGCTATGTACGATGTCCGCATGGACGAGATGGTCAACGACTTTGCTTTCCGTGTGGAGCAGCAGGGTCTGCGTCTGGAGGACTACCTGAAGTATATGGGTCAGTCCATGGAGCAGTTCCGCGCCGCTTTCATGCCGCAGGCTGAGAAGCAGGTCAAGATCGGTCTGGCTCTGGAGGCTGTTGCTGCTGCTGAGCACATCGAGGCTTCCGAGGACGAGATCAATGCCGAGATCAAGCGCATTGCTGACCAGTACAAGATGGAAGAGGACAAGGTTCGTGAGCTGATCAACCTCGAGGATCTGAAGCAGGATCTGGCTCGCACCAAGGCTATCGACTTCATCAAGAGCCACGCTAACATCGTGGAGAAGCCCGCAGAGGCTGAGAAGGCTGCTGACGCTGAGTAATCAGTGCCGGGCCCTGTAAAGCGCCGCAGGCGTTTTATCAAAGGTTGTTAAAATTGACCGGTACGGCTGAACTTTACAGGGGACCCGTATCGGTCAATTTTGCCAATAAACTTAAACCATTTCAGGAGGCGAACTTTATGAGTTTTGTTCCTTACGTTGTCGAGCAGTCGGCGCACGGAGAGCGTTCCTACGATATTTTCTCTCGTCTGCTGAATGATCGCATCATCGTGCTGAGCGAGGATGTCAACGATACCACCGCAAGCCTTGTGGTGGCGCAGCTGCTGTATCTGGAAGGGCAGGACCCGGATAAGGACATCAGCCTGTATATCAACAGCCCCGGCGGCTCCATCAGTGCCGGTATGGCCATCCACGACACCATGCAGTATATCAAGTGCGATGTTTCCACCATCTGCATGGGCATGGCTGCCTCTATGGGCGCATTTCTGCTGGCAAGCGGCACCAAGGGCAAGCGTTTTGCACTGCCCAACGCCGAGATCATGATCCACCAGCCGCTGATCGGCGGTCAGGGCGGCGGCCTTTCCGGCCAGACCACGGATATCAAGATCCATGCCGAGCACATGGTCTATATCCGCGATAAGATGAACCGGATGCTCAGCGAGTACACCGGCCAGCCGCTGGAAAAGATCCAGCAGGACACCGAGCGCGACAACTACCTTACCGCGCAGCAGGCAAAGGAATACGGCCTGATCGATGAGGTCATTGCCCACCGGTAAACCGCTATAATCTATCCAGGATAAGGAAAAACAGCTATGGCAAATAACAATTCCGGCAAAAACGATAAGGATCTGATTTGCAGCTTTTGCGGCAAACATCAGGACGAGGTAGAGCGCATGATCATTGGCCCCGGGGTCAATATCTGCAGCGAGTGCATCGGCCTGTGCCGCGATCTGCTCTCTGACAAGCCGGATCAGCCCAAAAGCGCCCGTCCGGGCCGCGGCAGCGCAAGCCGCGCCCATGTCCAGCCCGCTGCCGCAGATCTGGATATCAACATCATGACCCCGGCCGAGATCAAGGAAGGTCTGGATCAGTATGTCATCGGTCAGGACGAGGCAAAGCGTGTGCTGTCCGTTTCGGTCTACAACCACTATAAGCGCATCCTCAGCGGCAAGGGCGGCGATGTGGAGCTGCAAAAGTCCAACGTGCTGCTGCTGGGTCCCTCCGGCGTGGGCAAGACCCTGCTGGCACAGACACTGGCCAAGATGCTGGGCGTGCCCTTCGCCATTGCGGATGCCACCACCCTTACCGAGGCCGGTTATGTGGGTGAGGACGTGGAGAACATTCTGCTCAAGCTGATCCAGGCGGCAGATTTTGATGTGCAGAAGGCACAGATCGGCATCATCTACATTGATGAGATCGACAAGATCACCCGCAAGAGTGAAAACCCCTCCATCACCCGCGATGTGGGCGGCGAGGGCGTACAGCAGGCACTGCTGAAGATCTTGGAGGGCACTGTCAGCAACGTGCCGCCGCAGGGTGGCCGCAAGCACCCGCAGCAGGAGTTCATCCAGATCGACACCACCAACATCCTGTTCATCTGCGGCGGTGCCTTTGACGGTCTGGACAAGTATATCCTGCGCCGCACCGATAAGTCCGCGCTGGGCTTTGGCAGTGCGCTGAAGGATAACTCCACCGAGGCCGAGCGCGCTCTGTTGCGCAAGGTAGAACCCCACGATCTGGTCAAGTTCGGCCTGATCCCGGAGCTGATCGGCCGTCTGCCGGTCATCACCGTGCTGGACGATCTGGA
>CAKSYT010000013.1 GCA_934524985.1 uncultured Faecalibacterium sp.
TTCTTTTCCGGCATACAAAAACACCCCATTTCCTAAACAGTATACCATACTGTCTAACAAATGGGGTGCAGTTCACATTCCGTGCAGCAGCCTTTTTATGGTTTTTAGCTATTATCCGCGCCCTTTTCGCCAAGGGTGACGGTAACGGTCTGCATCTGGCCGCCGCGGGCGACGGTGATCTCGATGGTGTCACCGGCCTTGTGGTTCTGCATCAGGGTGCCAAGGTCGCTCTGGGTGGCGACCTCGCTGCCGTCCACGCTCACGATGCGGTCACCGGCCTGCAGGCCCGCCTTATCGGCAGGGCCGCCCTTGACCACTTCCACGATGTAGACACCGTAGGCGTTCACGCCCAGCTGGGCGGCGGTCTGGGCGTCGGTCACGGCATAGTAGCTGATGCCCAGATAGGGACGCCCGGTCACATAGCCGTTTTCCAGCAGCTCCTGCGCCACCTTCACGGCGTCATTCACCGGGATGGCAAAGCCCAGACCCTCGGCATCGCTGTCGGAGGACTTTGCATTGACGATGCCCACCAGCTCGCCGTTCATATTGAACAGGCCGCCGCCGGAGTTGCCGGGGCTGACGGAGGCATCCATCTGGATCAGGGACATGGTGTTGACCGAATTCGAGCCTTGAATGCTGACGCTGCGGTTCAGTGCGCTGACGATGCCGCTGGTCACGGTGCCGCCCAGCTCACCCAAGGGGTTGCCCACGGCCATGACGCTTTCGCCCACCTTCAGGTCGTCACTGTTGCCCACGGTGGCGGGGGTCAGGCCGGTGGCGTCGATCTTCACCACAGCGATATCACTGGTGGTATCCTCGCCCACCAGCGTAGCGGGGTAATCCTTGTCGCCGATGCTCACGGTGATGTTGGATGCACCGCTCACCACATGGGCGCAGGTGAGGATATAGCCGTCCGAGCTGATGATGACGCCGCTGCCCGCGCCGCTCTCCACCTGATTCTGGCCGTACCAAGACCACTGGGAGTAGACCACCTGCTCGGTGGTGATGACCACCACGCTGGGGCTGACCATCTCGGCCACCTGTGCGGTGCTCAGGCCGGTGCCGCTGGTGGCGCTGATGGAATTGCCGGTGCTGTCGGTGCTGCTGTCAGAGCTGGCAGGGCGCTCCACCTGCTGGATGACCACCTTGCTGCCGCCGCCGTATTTTGCGCCCACAAAGCCGCCCGCAAAGCCCATAGCGGCTGCCAGCACCAGCGCTACGGCGCTGCGTGCCAGCTTTCCGCCATTGAACTTCTTCTTTTTGCGGCGGGGCTTTTCCGGCTGCTGCGGGGCGCTGTACTGCGGCTGCTCCGGCGGGGTGGGCGGCACGCTGCCGCCGTCTGCCGGGGCGGTATCGGCCGGGCGCGCGGGCTGCGCTTCCGGCTCGTTATACTGGTTTGCCGTGTTCATGCCGCTGCTGCCCACGTTGGGGTAGCCGGTCTCGTTATTGGAAGCGGAATAATCGTATTCCCACTTGTTCTCGTTTTCCATGTTACTACATCCTTCCCTCAAAGGCCGGTCCGCAGGGACATCTGTTCCTTTGAACTGTCCCTATTGTAACTGTCAAATGTGAAAATGAATCGCTTGCGCCGTGAAGAATATGTGAAATGCGGTCCTGCTTTTCTGCCCTTGACAGCTGCGTTTCCGCTTGCTATTGTAAGGGGAGAACATCGGCCCGTCAAGGAGGAGCTTTTTATGGAACTGCGCCGCACCGAACAGGGGTTTGCCCTGTATAAAGAAAAGGACTGCATCGGAGAATGCACCCTCTCTGCCGCCCCCAAGGGCGCACAGCTTGCCGCCCTGTGCATTCTGCCCCGGTGGCGGCGCAAGGGCTACGGCTCCTACCTGTTAAAAGAAGTATTGCGCAGCTTTGGCGGCTACGACCGGGAAGCCGCCACCGTGTTTACCGCCCCACTGCCGGAAAACGCCGCCGAGCTTGCCTTCTGGGGCAAATTCGGCTTTGCCGCCGAGGGCGGGCAGCTGGTGCGCCGCCGCACCCCGGACCTGACGGCGGTCAAGTTCGTGCAGGACTTTTTAGCCGCCCGGCTGGTGCACCCGCAGCTGTGCGTGGACGCCACCTGCGGCAACGGCGGCGACACCGCCTTTCTGTGCGATCTGACCGCCCCCGCCGGGCGGGTGCTGGCCTTTGACGTGCAGCCCGAGGCCATCCGCTCCACCCGCGCCCGGCTGGAACAGGCAAATGTGCCCGCCGACCGGTACGAGCTCATCTGCGGCAGTCATGCCGACCTGTTACAGTATGTGCAGCCCGGCACCGCCGATGCAGTCATGTTCAACTTCGGCTGGCTGCCGGGGGCAGACCACGGGGTGTTTTCCACCGCGCAGAGCAGCATCCCCGCCTTGCAGGCAGCATTGCAGGCGGTGCGCCCCGGCGGCATCGTGAGCGCCATCCTGTACAGCGGGGCGATCATCGGCTCGGACGAAAAACAGGCGGTGCTGCGCTTTCTTCAGGAACTTCCGCTCAAAAGTTTCACCGTTCTGGTGTGTGATTTTGCCAATTGGGCCGAAACTGCCCCTCTGCCCTGCCTGATCCTGAAAAAATAACGAAAACCCTTGCATTATCACGCGTTTTCGTATAGAATAAGGTGCGTATGTGTAAAAACAAGAACCCTCTCCGTCACGGCTGACAGCAGGCCGGAGAGGGTTTTCTCAGAAAGTAGGATGGAGGCTCCCATGTAAGACACCATCTGTCTGCCATTCATTCTCTGCCTTGCAAAGGCAATTTTTATAGGAGAAGCTATCATCTATGACAAATCGTGAAGAGATCGAACGCCGCAGGACGTTCGCCATCATCAGCCACCCCGACGCCGGTAAGACCACCCTTACCGAAAAGCTGCTGCTGTACGGTGGAGCCATCAATCAGGCTGGTTCCGTCAAGGGCAAGCAGAGCGCCAAGCACGCCGTGTCCGACTGGATGGACATTGAAAAGCAGCGTGGTATCTCGGTCACCTCTTCGGTGCTGCAGTTCAACTACGCCGGTAAGTGCGTGAACATTCTGGACACCCCCGGCCATCAGGACTTCTCGGAGGATACCTACCGCACCCTGATGGCGGCAGACTCTGCCGTCATGGTCATCGACGCCGCAAAGGGCGTTGAAGCACAGACCATCAAGCTGTTCAAGGTGTGCACCCTGCGCCATATCCCCATTTTTACCTTCATCAACAAGATGGACCGCGAAGCCCGCGACCCCTTTGAGCTGATGGAGAACATCGAGGAAATTCTGGGCATCAAGACCTACCCCATGAACTGGCCCATCGGCTGCGGCAAGGAGTTCAAGGGTGTGTTCGACCGCAACGCACGCAAGGTGCTGGCTTTCTCCAGCGATGGCCGCGCCAACGGCGTGAAGAAGGTCAGCGAGACCGAGGCCGAGCTGGGCGACCCCGCACTGGACGAGCTGCTGACCCCCTATCTGCACCAGCAGCTGGTGGACGAGATCGAGCTGCTGGACGGCGCTGCCGAGGAGTTTGATCTGGACAAGGTGCTGCGCGGTGAGCTGAGCCCCGTGTTCTTCGGCTCTGCATTAACCAACTTCGGCGTGGAGCCCTTCCTTGAAAACTTCCTGCGGCTCACCTCCGCCCCGCTGGCCCGCGTGGACAGCCTGACCGGCGAGCCGGTGGACCCCTGCCGGGACGAGTTCTCCGCCTTTATCTTTAAAATTCAGGCCAACATGAACAAGGCCCACCGCGACCGTATTGCCTTTATGCGCATCTGCTCCGGCAAGTTCGAGCGCGGCATGGAAGCCTACCATGTGCAGGAGGGCAAGAACATCAAACTGGCCACCGGCACCCAGCTGATGGCGCAGGACCGCGCCATCGTGGACGAGGCCTACGCCGGCGACATCATCGGCCTGTTTGACCCGGGCATCTTCTCCATCGGCGACACCCTGTGCACCGGCAAAAAGAAGGTCCAGTTCGCGGGCATCCCCACCTTCTCCCCGGAGCACTTTGCCCGCATTGAGCAGAAGGACACCATGAAGCGCAAGCAGTTCGTGAAGGGTATGGAGCAGATCGCGCAGGAAGGCGCCATCCAGATCTTCCGCGAGGTCGGCGGCGGCATGGAAGAAGTGGTGGTCGGCGTGGTCGGCGTGCTGCAGCTGGAAGTGCTGGAGTACCGCCTGAACACCGAGTACAACGTGGAGATTCGCATGCAGCAGCTGCCCTTTGAGCAGCTGCGCTGGGTGCAGAACGATCCCGACACCTACAACCTGCGGGATCTGGACCTGACCAGCGACACCAAGGCTGTGGAGGACATGAAGGGCAACCGTCTGCTGCTGTTCACCTCCGACTGGGCGGTGCGCTGGGCCGAGACCCACAACGAGAGCTTGCAGCTGAGCGAGTTCGGCAACATCTGATAAAAGAGCGCTGCGGAGTGCACCTGCGCTCCGCAGTTCTTTTTTATAGAATAAAAAACACAACAAAGTATGCCAGACATTGGAATGAGGGTTTCCATTGCGGGGAACACTGCTGGCATGGAGGGTAAAGTATATGCAGAACATCAACATTGGCAAAAGCGGCATCGCTGTGCCGTTTCTGGGCATGGGTACATGGGCCATCGGCGGCGGTGCATGGTGGGGCGATAACGACGATGCACTGTCCGTAAAGGCCATCCAGACCGCCGTGGAGCAGGGCATCCAGTGGATCGACACTGCACCCATCTACGGGCTGTACCACAGCGAGGAAGTGGTGGGCGAAGCCATGAAGCACATCGACCGCGACAAGGTGGTGCTTTCCACCAAGTGCGGCCTGGAGTGGCGGCACGAGTCCCCCATCCTGCACAAGGTAGTGGACGGCGTGCAGGTGTACCGCGACCTCTCTGCCAAGGGCATCATCGAGGACGTGGAGGACAGCCTGCGCCGTCTGCACACCGACCATCTGGACGTGCTGTACACCCACTGGCAGAGCCCGGACTTCGGCGTGTACCCGCTGGAAGAGACCATGGAAGCCATGATGAAGCTGAAGGAGCAGGGCAAGATCCGCGCCATCGGTGCTTCCAACGTCACCTCCGACATCATCCGGGGCTACTGCAAGTACGGCCAGCTGGACGTCATTCAGGAAAAGTACAGCCTGCTGACCCGCCGCATTGAAAAGCAGCTGCTGCCCACCTGCAAGGAGCTGGGCGTCTCGGTACAGGCGTACTCCCCGCTGGAGCAGGGACTGCTGACCGGCAAGGTGACCATGGACACCACCTACCCGGAGGGCAGCACCCGCAACACGAACCCCTGCTTCCAGCCCACCCGCCGGGCACAGGCGCTGGAACTGCTGGCAAAGTGGAGCGACCTGACCGAGAAGTACGACTGCACCATGGCGCAGCTGGTCATCGCCCTGACCGCCCGCATGATCCCGGGGCTGCACGTTCTGTGCGGTGCCCGCAAGCCGGAGCAGGTACTGGACAACGCCGGTGCCATGCACATCAAGCTGGACGGTGCCGATGCCGTCCGCATGAAGTGGGACGTGGACGCGATCTCCTGATCTGCGTATAACGATTGGAATGGCTTCCGCTATCGGGTTGCGGCACCCAGCATCCGCAGCGTGCCTTGGGCGGCACTTGCGTCTTGCTGGCCGCTGCCCCAACAACTCCTCCCTGTTTCCGCCGCTGGCGGCGGTCGTTGTCGTTGCACTCTGGCCATTTTCAGCGGAAAGAATATTTTATAATTTGTGGCTCAGAAACGCCTGCGGGCGTTTCTGAGCCACTTTTTCACAGAAGGGGCGTAAATGCCGTTTATCTCTACGACCCCACCCGTGAAAATGGAATGCCGGAGCGTCCGCAGACGCTCTGGCATTCCGAAATTAAAAATAATATTTCCTTAGCTTATGCGCAAAGCAACGCGGAGCGCATTCAAAATCGTCCCCGCGAAAAGAAGAGGAGCTTATTCTCCTCTTGCCAGCGCTTGCAGCTTTTGCTTGTCCAGCACCTGCACGCCGCCGCGGTACAGCCGCACCCAGCCCTCTTGCGCGAAGTATTTGAGCATCCGGCTTACCACCTCGCGGGCAGAGCCCATGTACTTTGCCATCTGGTCGTGGGTCATGCGGATGTCCGCGCCGCCGGTCTTGGCAAGCTCGTCGGTCAGAAAGATCGCCAGCCGCCGGTCGGCGCTCATGAACAGGATCTGCTGCATCGTCCACATGGTGTCGGAAAAGCGCTCCGCCGTCATCTGGTAGGCGTAGCAGCGCACATAGACATTCTCCTGCATCAGCTGCCGGAAGATGCCCGCGCTGATGCACAGCGCCTCGGTGTCCTCCTCGGCGTCGATGTACAGGTCGATGTTCACCGCGTCCATCACGCAGGAGGCCGACAGGATGCACACCTCCCCGCCGAACAGGCGGTACAGCGTCACGTCCCTGCCGTCCTCGGACAGCAGGTAGCTGCGCAGCTGCCCGCTGCGCAGCAGAAGGATGCCCACGCAGCTTTCCAGCGGGCTGTGCACCCGGGCACCTTTGGCATAGTGCACCGGGCGGGTAAAGCGGCACAGCCGCTCCTGCTCTTCCGGGGTCAGCTGCTCCCAGAACGGGAACGCACAGGCAAGGCACTGCGCGTTCGGAGATGCTTCTGCCATACGGCTCACCCCTTTCGCAGCGCTTTGGCGGCTTCCGTGCCCGCCAGTGCGCCCTCGTAAACCGCCTTTGCCACCTGTAACAGCCCGCCGGTGCAGTCCCCGGCAGCGTACAGGCCGGGCACGGTGGTCTGCATTTTGCCGTCCACCACGATGCGGCTGCCCTCTACGGCAGCGCCCAGCTTCCGGGCCAGTGCAGTGCTGCCTGCCACGCCCAGCGCCACGAATACGCCGGATACCTCCCGCACCGTGCCGCCTGCCAGCTGCACGCCGGTGACGGCCTGCTCGCCCAGAATGGCCTCCACCTTCTGGGTGCAGACGGTCACCTCGGGCGGGAAGTCTGCGGTCAGGGCTGCGCCGTCCGTCAGCAGGGTGACGCTCTTTACCACCGGCAAAAGCGCCTGCACCTCGTGCAGGGCGTACTCGCCGCTGCCCAGCACCGCCACGTCCTTGCCGCGATAGAAAAAGGCATCGCAGGCGGCGCACCAGCTTACGCCGTGGCCCTCCAGCCCGGTCAGCCCCGGGATGCGGGGCACCGCGCGGGAAGCACCGGTGGCCAGAATGACCGCGTCTGCCGGGTACGCGCCCGCCAGTGTTTCCACGGTCAGGCGGTCGGTCCATGTCAGGCCCACGGCCTCGGTCTGCACGAACTGCACCCCCAGCCGCCGGGCGTTCTCGATGCTGCGGCGCTCCAGCTCCGGCCCGGAGACCGGCTGGGCAAAGCCGTAATAATTTTCGATCTTTTCGGCGCGTTCCAGCGCCCCGGAGCCCTTGGTCAGCACGGTGGTCTGCACCCCGGCGCGCACGGCGTACAAAGCGGCGGATACCCCCGCCGGGCCGGAACCTACGATAACGATGTTGGACATGGTGTTGCTCCTTTGCCTGATTCTTTTTTCCTTATTATACACAAAAACCGTGCGGACTTCTGTGACCGGGTCGCAAAAACTTTTTAGGCGGCGGGCACTGTTCAAGCCACGGGGAGTATGTTATACTGGTCTCACCTTGAAATTATCGCCACAGGGGGCTTTTGCTTTATGTCCAAACAACGTCTGCTTTTTATCACCACCGGCGGCACCATTGCCAGCGTGCGCACCCAGCAGGGGCTGAAACCCGTGCTTACCAGCGAGGAGCTGCTTGCCCATCTGCCGGAACTGAAGGAACTGTGCTGCCCGGAAACGCTGGCGCTGTGCAGCATCGACAGTACCGACCTCGGGCAGGAGCACTGGCTCATGATGGCACGCGCCATTCAGGAAAACTACGCCTTGTACGACGGCTTTATCATCTGCCACGGCACGGATACGCTGGCCTACTCTGCGGCGGCACTCTCTTATTTGATCCAGAACGCGGATAAGCCCATCATCCTTACCGGCGCACAGCAGCCCATCTCCAACGAGATCACGGATGCCAAGAAAAACCTGCGGGACAGCGTGATCTGCGCCATCGACCCGGGCAGCCGGGGCGTGATGGTGGTGTTCGGCGGACATGTCATCGCGGGCACCCGCGCCAAGAAGAACAAGACCATCAGCTACGACGCCTTTGCCTCGGTCAACTTCCCGGAGCTGGCGCTGGTGCAGGGCGACCGGCTGGTGCGGTACATCCCCTCACCGTGGCCCACCGGCCCGGTGGAGTTCAGCCGCACGCTGGACAGCCGGGTGTTCCTGCTCAAGCTGACCCCGGGCATGTCCCCGGCGCTCATCCCGGAGATCTTCCGCCTGTACGACTGCGTCATCGTGGAAAGCTTCGGCGTGGGCGGCATCCCGCAGCAGCTGATGGATGCCTTTGCCGCCGGGCTGGGCGACTACGAAACCACCCACAAGGTGCTTATTATGACCACGCAGGTCACCTACGAGGGCAGCGATGTGGGCGTGTACGAGGTGGGCAAGCGGGTGCGCAACCGCTTCCGCTTTTTGGAAGCCCACGATATGACCATCGAGGCCGTGGTGACCAAAAGTATGTGGCTGCTGGCGCAGAACTGCGAAAGCTTTGACCAGCTGCAGCAGCGGTTCTACCGTCAGGTGAACTTTGACACCTTCTACCATTGAGCCGCTTTTTCAGAACACCAGCTGCACCAGCAGTACATAGCAAAAAGTGCCCCCGGCTACGCTGAGCAGGGTCTGGTGCTTCCACTTGTGCAGCGCAATGGTAACCAGCAGCGCGATTGCTTCCGGGATGCCGTGACTGCCGGAGAAGGGGGTGACCCCCTTCAGGCAATAGACGATGAGCATCCCGAAGATGGCGGCGGGCAGCACCCGCCCCAGATACCGCACCACCTCCGGCGGCTGCTGCTCCTTGCTGGAAAAGATCAGAAACGGCAAAAACCGGGTAAGCATGGTAGCGGCGGTGCACACCGCAATGGTAAGCCCCATCTGAACTGCTGTCATTCCTCTACCTCCCCGGCTGCTTTTTCCATCGGACGGCGCAAAGCCAGCAGCAGCACCAGAATACCACCCATGGACGGCAGCAGAAAGCTGCCGGAACCGAATACCATCAGACACACCAGCGGCACGGCAAGGCCAATGAGGGCACTGCCGTGCTGCTTATCTTTTTCCCACTGGTTCAGGAAGATGACCGTGAACATTGCGGTCATGACAAAATCCACGCCCTCGGTGCTGAAGGGCAGCACCGTGCCCAGCGCAGCCCCAAGCCCGGCGCTGCCCACCCAGTAGATCTGATCCAGCAGGGTGATGAAGAACATGAACCAGCCCTTATCCACCCCTTCCGGCGGCGCTGCCGAGCAGGTGATGGAAAAGGTCTCGTCGCTCATGGCAAAGATCATGTAAAAGCTGCGCCAGCCGTAGCCCTTATAGCGCTCCAGCATGGCAAGGCCGTAGAAAAGATGCCGCGCCTGGATCATCAGCGCCATCAAAAAGGCCGACAGCGGGGAGAACGCGCCCAGCAGCAGGCTTGCCAGCACGAACTCCAGCGAGCCGCCGTACACGACAGTGCCCATGAGCATGGGCATCCACACCGGCAGCCCCAAGGACTGCACATAGATGCCGTAGCCCAGCCCCAGCACAAAATAGCCCGCCAGCACCGGGATGGTCTGCGGAAAAGCCGCCCGCAGCGCCCGCAGGCAGGGGTGCGGCAGAGCGGGGGAAACGGTTCGGGACAGATGCTGCATAGAAAAGCTCCTTGCTTTGCGGGCTCAGCGGGCGGCGCGCCCATTTACCCACATAGATTGTATGAAATACGCAATTGTTATTATAGCACATCCCGACGCTTTTGCAAGACGGCGGGCCGCGCCCTCTCAGGCGCTCCCGCGCCAGCTCCCCCAAAGGGGGAGCCAAGGTCTAAGGCTCGTTGCTAAAGTGTTAGGAGTAATGAGAAAGTTTCCGGCAGTGCTCTTGCCTCTCCCTTTGGGAGAGGTGGCATCGCGCAGCGATGACGGAGAGGGCGCACGCCGTTGCCCTTAGCGCTAAAGTATTAGGTGCAATGAGAAACTCTCCCACCACCGCCAAAAGCTCCCCCTGAGAGGACAGATTTCCCCCGGCCGGGGGAAAATGTCACCGCAGGTGACAAAAGGGGGAATCTGGCACGCCGTCAGGCGTGACTGAGAGGGTCGCGTCAAATACAAAAGCAGCCAAACCGGTCGGTCTGGCTGCTTTTATAGTTTATTAAAAAGTTTTACTCTACATCTTCATCGGCGAAGATCCACAGCACCTCGTTGATGTGGGAGCCGCTGCGGGAGTAGGGGGTCACACGGATGCAGAAGCTGCGGCCGTCCGTCTTGCGGTAGCGGTGCTCCAGCAGGTTGCTGCTGAACACGGTGCTGCGCACAAGGCCGAAATCCAGCAGCTTTGCAAAGCCGTCCCTGTCCTCCGGCACTACCAGCGTATCGCGGTAGTTGGTCAGCGCAGCCCGGAAGGAGCCGCCGCAGGTGTCCAGAACGGACTGGAAGTAGTCCGGCACAATAACGGGGCGCACGGTGTCCTCCTGCAAGTCCACCACGATCACTGTCTTGTACTTGGGGGCAAGCACCTTCAAAAAGTGCTCCGCGTCCCGCTTTTCCTGCAGGGTGCGCTCCATCTTTTCGTTCAGGCCTTCCAGCTGGCGGGCGCGGCCGTTGTGGTCGTAGTAGGCCTGCCGGTCCTGCCGCATGGCAGCCTCGGCCTTGGCCACAGCCTCGTCCACACGGCGCAGGTCGGTGGTCTGCTGGATGCCTACCGAGATGGCGTAGTCCTTTTCCTTCAGGAAGGCGCGCATCCGGTCCACGGTGCTCCACACGCTGTAAGGCGGCTCGTTGGGGGTAAGGATGATAAATTCATCGCTGCCGATGCGGTATACCCGGCTGGTGGCAAAGAACTTGCGGGCGGCATTTGCCAAGCAGCACAGCAGGGTGTCGCCGCTGCGGTGACCCAGATGCTCGTTTACCTCGTGCATCCCCACCACATCAATGTAGGTGCACACCACGGATTCGTATCCGCTGTGGGGCAGCTCCCGCAGGTCGGCCTCGTACCGGCTGCGGTTGGCAAGGCCGGTCAGGGTGTCGTGGCTGTAAGAGAAGTCCAGCTCCTCGCTGAGCTGGTCGGCCTGTGCGTCATTGCGCACCAGCACGGTCGCCCACGGGTTCTGGGCGCAGCAGCCCCGGCAGGGCAGCACCTCTGTGGTGACCCAGACGTACTGGCCGGACACGTTCTCACGGTAGCGGTAGAACTCCGGCGCGGTGGCGTGGTACAGCACAGCGCGCAGGGCTTCCAGATCGGTCTGCTCCAAGAACAGGTCTGCGTCCTCTTCGTGCACGATCTTCTCGTTCACCAAGCGGTCGCAGTAATTGACAAAATCCTCTTCCTTTTCCAGATCTGCGCCCAGCAGGCGGGCGTCCCGCTTGATCACCCGGTACGCACCGGTGGCAAGGTTCAGCAGCGAGATCTCCAGCACGTTGTCGGTAAAGATCTGGTAAGCCTGCAGCGCCAGCGCGGTCTTTTCGCCGCTCGGGTTCTCCACCCGGCGGTCACGACGCATCAGGTCGCGGCGCAGATCCCAGTAATCCTGATTGGTGGGATCTGCCAGCAGCTTTTCGGCATTTTCCACCGGCATGGGCTTGAAGAAGTAGTAGCCCTGCGAGTACAGGCAGTCCGCGGCTTGCAGCATGGACACCTGCTCCGGGGTCTCCACGCCCTCGGCAATGATGGGCAGGTTCAGCCGGTGCGCCATATCCACCACCGACTCCACGATCTGCACGCCCTTGCTGCGGTTCTCCTGATTCATGTCGATGAGCTTCATGTCCAGCTTGATGGCATCGACATTGGTATCTTTGAGCATATTCAGCGAGGAATACCCGCTGCCGAAGTCGTCCATCATCACCGCAAAGCCCTTGCGGTGCAGCCCCTGAATGGCGCTTTCCACCATCTGGGTATCCTCGGCCACCATGGTCTCGGTGATCTCGGCCAGCAAGAGCTTTGGCTCCAGCTTATATTTTTCCACCAGATCTGCAAAGATCTGCGGCACATCCAAGTTCAGGATATCCTGCACCGAAACGTTCACCGATACCGGCACAAGGTTGCTGCCGCTCTCCTGCCACTTCTGCAAGGTCTGGCAGACGGATTCCCAGATGTACTGATCCAGCCTTGTCACAAGGCCGGTGCGCTCCAGCAGCGGCATGAACTCGGCGGGGGGAACACAGCCCCGGGTGGGATGGTTCCAGCGCACCAGTGCTTCCATGCCCACGATGGCGCGGGTGATGCTGTTGCACTTGGGCTGCAGAAAGAAGCAGAATTCGTGGTGATCCAGTGCGTGCTCCAACTCGCCCAGCAGCTGCTGCTGTTCTTTCAGTTCGTTGAGCATGGTGGGCTCAAAGCGGTGCAGATAGCCGCTGTCGTTCGTTACACCGGCGATCTGCGCATAGTTGCACAGGGTGGCGGCGTCTGCGCCGGGGTTTGCCTGCACGGGGCACACACCCATTACCACAAAAAAGGTGACATCCTGTCTGCCGGCAGCCATGCAGGCTTGCAGCGTGGCAAGCACGGCGGTCTGCTCGGCTTTTTCGTCCGGCAGGCACAGGAAAAAGTCATCGTTTCCAAAATAGCCCACAGGATAGCCGGTCTGCTTGCTGTAACCCAGCAGACAGTTTGCCACTGTTTCCAGCAGAGCATCGCCCTTTTCGGTGCCGTAAAGCTCGTTATAAAGCTTGAAGTGCTGGATATCCACAGCGGCAACAGCCCATTCCGTTCCCTGATGCGCGGTCAGGAATGTATGCAGGGCCTGTAAAAATGCGTCTTTGCGGTCGATCCGCTCCAACGCAGCAGGTGCCGGTGCGGCGGCATCTGTTTTGATCTTTCGTTCCTCTGACATGACGATTCCTCACAATTTGGATGAATTTGAATGCGGACAAAGTCGATTGCGGTCAGCTTGTGTACTTTATAATCAGTATAACACGGTTTAAGCCGTTTTGAAATAGGTTTTTCACACTTTCTAACAACATTATTCGAGCAAAGCGCAACAAAAATGCCACACGCGGCAGCGCCGGTGCGGCATTCAGGGTCATTTGGTATTCTTGTTGTCGTTCTGCTCGGCGCGGTGCAGCATCTCCCGCAATGTGGGCAGGCTGCGCAGCTTTTTGCCGTGCTTCAGTTTGGGGTAGGCGCGCAGCATACGGCGCGGGCCCACGATGCGGGGGGTGCGCAGCAGCTGTGCCTGCATCTCCTCGCTGCGCTGCTGCAGCTCTGCGGCCAGCTGCTCCAATTGCAACAGCTCGGCGGCGCGCTCGGCAGTGCCCTTGGCGGCAAGCCGGGCGGCGTTGGCGGCTTCGGCAGCGTTCAGGCGGGCGTCCTCGCTGGCGCGGCGGGCGGCTTCGCTGGCTTCGGCGGCCTTGGCGCGGACGGCGGCCATGGTCTCATGGATAGAGGGGCGCTTTTCAGCGGCATCCCGCGCCTCGGCGGCGGCAAGCTTGAATTGCAGCCGTCCCTCGTCCAGCTTCTGGTCGGCGGTCAGGGTGGTGGTGCCCAGCAGCTGGGTCATGGCGTCGCTGACGGCGTGGATGCTGTCGCCCAGCTGCTCCATGGTGTCCAGCGTATCGGCCAGCGCAGAGGCGGCAATGGCGGTAGCCACCACGTCCACCGCGTACACGGCGTACAAAAAGCACATGAGGATGACCCCCACGAAGGGCGGGATGAGCTTTACAAGGTCTGCCACCACCGGGTGCACGATGCGCATGACCACCAGCGTGCCCACGCCCCACAGCAAGCAGAATTCCAGACAGATATAGCCCCCGATGTTAAAGGGCAGGTCGCTGTAATCCCACCAGCGGGTGTGATAGAGCTTATACAGCGCCCAGCCGCCCACCAGCTCCAGCGCACTGGGCAGGATGACGCCGCCTATATACAGCAGCAGGATGCTGTGCTGCAAGGGCGTAAGGGCAAACAGCACGATGATCATGCCAAAGCCGTAGATGGGGCAGACCGGGCCGTTCAAAAAGCCCCGGTTCACCAGCTGACCGGTGGTGGCGGCGGCATAGATGACCTCCAGACACCAGCCCATGCAGGAATAGATCAGGAAATAGGCCAGAATGTGGTACAGAGAAAACCCGCACACCATGGTCTCGGTGAGAAAACTAACCATGAGCACCTCCGTTCTTCAGTTCTGTTTGGATACGATCTTATATTCGTCCCCCGGCTCAAAAAAGGGACAGGCAGCAGTATTGCGGGCAAGATAGCGTGCCATCTCGTCCTCGTCCAGCGCAGCGCCCTGCGCGCAGTAATAGCTGCCGTATTCGTCCTGAACATTATTCAGGCACAGCTCACAGGGGTCAGACATTGGCTTCGCCTTCCTGTGCGGCGGCTTCGGCGGCGGCAGCTTCCCGCGCCATCCGCTTGAGCACCTTGGGGTCTACCCAAGTCACGCTGTCGGCACCGGGCTTTTTGCGGGCAATGAGCGCCTTGATCTTAATACCCATCTCGGTGAACATGCCCTCGTGCTCGGTGCGGATGTTCCACTCCGGCTCGTTCTCGTGCAGGTCGTAGGTGATCCACTCGATGTCGTAGCCGGAAGCGGGGAAGTACTCCACGCTGTCCCGGAACAGATCATCGTCGTCGGTCTTGAAGTAGATCTCGCCGCCGTCTTTCAAAAACTCGCGGTAGGCGATGAGCTGGCGCGGGTAGGTAAGGCGGTGCTTGTGGGAGGAGTCGTTCTTGCTCCACGGATTGCAGAAGTTGATGTAGATGCGGCTGACCTCGTCCTCCGGGGTGATGACGCCCTTGATGCGCTCGATATCGGTGCTCATGATCTTCACGTTGTCGATGGGGCGTCCAGCAGCCTGATAGGCGGCTTCGATCTTGCGCTTGGCAAGGATGAGCACCTTGTCGGTGATGTCGATGCCCAGATAGTTGTTTTCCGGGTGGGCGCAGGCCAGCTGGGAGATGAAGCCGCCCTTGCCGCAGCCCAGCTCCAGAATAAAGGGCTGCTCCGGGCGGGCATACTGGCCGTGCCACTTGCCGCCCCAGATCAGGGGCTCGTGCACATGGAAATCCGCGGCCATCAGTTCATCGTGGGCATAGGGTTTGAAACGCATTCTCATAGTTTGTTGTTCTCCTTGATGTTGTGGACCCTCTCAGCCTCGCATTCGCTCGGCAGCTCCCCCGAAAGGGGGAGCTTTTTGACCATAAGAGGGAAAGTTTATCTTTTTTGTCTGAGAGGGTTATTTTTGCTCCCGCAAAAACGCTTCCACCTGCTCCGGGGTGGCGGCGCAGCTGCCCTGACAGATGCCGGGCTTGCCGCCGCCGCGTCCGTTCAGGGCGGCGTTCAGCGCCTTGGTCAGGACGCGCACATCGCCGTCCCGCCGGGCAAGGCAGTAGCCGGTGCCCTTTTCGGTGGGGGTCAGGGCTGCGCACAGGCCGGTGGTGGCTTCGGTCAGGCGCACAGCCAGCCGGTGCAGCCCGTCCGGGTCCAGCCCCGGCAGGGTGCGGATGGCGTCTGCATCGGGCGCGGTCAGCTGCGCAAGGGCGTCAAACAGCTGGCTGCACAGTCCGAAATGTGTAAATTTAAGTGTAGTATACTCATCGTAGACCCGATGCACCGCCACCGCGGTCTGGTCGGCCTTGGCAGAGAGCAGCGCACCGATATCCGCCTGCCGGGCGCGCATGGCCTGCGCCGCCGCCAGCGCACGGGCCCCGCACACCACGCTCAGCCGCACACCGCCCTTGTAGTTCTCGCTGGCAAGGATCTTGATCTGCCCCACCTGACCGGTGGTGCGGGTGTGGGTGCCGCAGCAGGCGCAGACGTCCGCGCCCGGGATGGTCACGATGCGCACCTGTCCCTCGATCTCCTTTTTGGAGCGGTAGACAAGGGCGGCAAGCTCCTCCCGGGTGGGGTAGCTGATGAGCACCGGCACATCCTGCCACACGATGCGGTTGGCGGCAAGCTCTGCCTGCCGCAGTCCCTCGGGGCTGATGGGCACACTGGTGTCCATGCGCACCGCCTCGGTGCCCACATGGAAGCCCACATTCTCCGCCCCGAACATCTGGTGCAAAATGCCGGAAAGGATATGCTCGCCGGTGTGCTGCTGCATCTTATCGAACCGCCAGTCCCAGTCGATGCAGCCGGTCACGGCTGCGCCGGGCGCTGCGGCAGCGGGCAGGGCATCCACCGTATGCCAGATGATGCCCGCCTGCTCGTGGACGTCCAGCACCCGCAGCACCGTGCCGTCCGGCAGGGTCAGCGTGCCCCGGTCGGCGGGCTGACCGCCGCCCTCCGGGTAGAACACCGTGCCGTCCAGCGCAATGCGCCCGCCGCCGGTCTTTTCGTCCGGCTCTGCGGCAAGGATGACGCTTTCGCACCCGGTGCGGAAAGCGTCCTGCTCAAAGTATTTTTCTGTGCGCTGCATAGCGCGAGTACCTCCTGTATATAGAACGATTGAAAATGCCCTCCGCTTGTGCTCTGGGCATATTCAGCGGAAAATTATTTTTAATTTCGCGTTTGTCGCGGCCTGCGGGCCGCTCCAAACGCATTTTCACGGGTGGGGTCGTAACCCCAAACTGCATTTGCAGCGCCGCTTTCTGCGAAAGCGCGGCGCTGCGGGCGAGCGCTTGCTCCCCCGGGGGGGAGCTGTCGCGCAGCGACTGAGGGGCTATAAATGGAGAAGCGAAAAAAGCGTTAAAGCGATAGCGCCGACTGGCGCAGCGCTAGCTTTTTTGTGCTTCGACTTCTTCTTTAGGATTGTCAAGGGCGTGCAGCCCTTGGCCCGTTGCGGGGTGGGTGGAGTCCAGAGGTAGGGAGGGGGGAGTCGGAACACCCCTCCCTACCTCTGGCCCAGCGGAGCGTCCCTGCACGCTGAAGGCAAGCAAAAGCTTCCGGTCAAACCGCAAACCTTCCCGCTATGCCAAAGGCTCCCTCCCAGAGGGAGCTGGCAAAGCCGTCAGGCTTTGACTGAGGGAGTTCAAAGCGTCATCTTTTTCAGTATACCACGATTTTTGCCTGTGGAAAATAGTTTACAGTTATGTTATGATAGGAATCAACGAATATTCCCGAAAATTGACAGCGAGGAAGGTAACGGATCATGCGTGAAAGTGGTATTCTGATGCCGGTATCCAGTCTGCCCGGCCCTTACGGGATCGGCTGCTTTGGCAAGGCGGCATTTCAATTTGTAGATTTCCTGTCTGCGGCAGGGCAAACGATCTGGCAGCTGCTGCCGCTCAGCCCCACCGGCTACGGCGACAGCCCCTACCAGAGCTGCTCTGCCTTTGCGGGCAACCCCTATTTTGTGGACTTGGAAACGCTGGAAAAAGAGGGTCTGCTGACCGCCGCAGACCTCAAGGCAGAAAGCTGGGGGAAAGACCCGCTGGAAGTGGACTACGGCACTTTGTATGTCAGCCGCTTTGCGGTGCTGCGCAAGGCTTACGCCGCATGGCGCAGCCAGTGCGCCGGGCTGCACGGCTGTGCCTACTACTACCCCGACGACTATTACGCCTTTACCCTTGCCAATGAGGACTGGCTGGACGACTACGCCCTATACATGGCGCTGAAGGTTGCCAACAAGATGAAGAACTGGGTGGAGTGGGACGCCCCCTACCGCCGCCGCGACAAGGCCGCGCTGGACGCTTTTGCTGCCGCAAACGAGGAAGAGATCGGCTTCTGGAAGTTCGTGCAGTACAAGTTCAGCGTCCAGTGGCAGGCGGTCAAGACCTACGCCAACGAAAAGGGCGTGCAGATCCTGGGCGATATCCCCATCTACGTCTCTGCCGACTCGGTGGACGCATGGGTGGGCGGCAAGCTGTTTGAGCTGGACGCTGACGGCCGCTTTGCCCGGGTGGCGGGCTGCCCGCCGGACTATTTCTCCGCAGACGGCCAGCTGTGGGGCAACCCCCTGTACGACTGGGCATACCACAAAAAGACCGGCTACGCATGGTGGGTGCGCCGGGTGCGCCACGCACTGGGCATCTACGACCTGCTGCGCATCGACCACTTCCGCGGCTTCGACACCTACTGGGCCATCCCGGCCACCAGCGCCACCGCCCGCACCGGCAAGTGGGAGAACGGCCCCGGCATGGAGCTGTTCGATGCGCTGGAAGCCGCACTGGGCAAGCTGCCCATCATCGCCGAGGACCTGGGCGAGCTGTTCCCCAGCGTGCGCAAGCTGCTGGCCGACAGCACCTTCCCGGGCATGAAGGTGCTGCAGTTCGCCTTTGGCGGCGGGGACAACGAGTATCTGCCCCATAACCACGTCAAGAACGGCGTGGTCTACCCCGGCACCCACGACAACACCACCCTGACCGACTGGTGGGAGAACGGCGCTTCCGAAAAGGAAAAGGCCACCGCTGCGGCCTACCTGCACCTGACCTCCTGCAAGCCCACCGCCAAGGAGGTGGCTGCGGTCAAGACTGCCGACGCGCGCACCGCCCTGCTGCGGGCGGCGCTGGGCTCGGTGGCGGACCGGGCCATCATTCCCATGTATGACTGGCTGGGTCTGGGCGCTGAGGCACACCTGAACACCCCGGGCAAGCTGGGCGGCAACTGGGCATGGCGCGCCAAGGCCGGTTTTGACTCCAAAGCCCTTGCCGCACAGATCGAAGCCGAGTGCGCCGTGTACTGCCGCTGCAATGCAGACGCTCAAAACGTGAAATAATTAGCAATCTGACGAAATTGCAAAAACTGCCGTAAAAATTTGTGCGTTTTGCTGGAAAAATCTGTATTTCAATGGTATAATAGCCGTAAGTTCCCGGATTTTGCGGGAAAATTGGAATTTTGCCCGTCGGAAGCGGCGGCGCGTACGGATGATGGGGAAATTACAGATGGACAGAGCATGGACAGAGCAGGATCTGCGCACCTTTGCCGAGGGCGCACAGACTGCGTTTGAAACGGTATTACTGGACGAGTTACCACAGGACACCGGCTGGCAGGACGAGGGCTTGCAGGTGAGCTATACCCTGTGCAACGGCCGGGTAAGCTGCGTGCTGCACCGCACGGTGCGGGCAGACGGCAAGCTGTGGCGGATCACCATGTCCGCTCCGCTGGCAGGCAATCTGCTGCCGGAAGAGCGCATGAGCGCCCGCGAGCGGGAGCTGTGCCGCGAGGATCTGACCCACGATTTTCTTTCCGGCGTATACAACCGCCGCTATCTGGAGACCGTGATCGCAGCCGAGCTGGACCGCTGGGCACAGCAGGGGCGCAAGGCCGCTGTGGCGCTGATATCGCTGGATCACGGCGCACAGCTGCGGGACACCTACGGTCAGCCGGTGATGGATCAGCTGATCTGCTTTGTGGCAAACCAGTGGAAAAAGTATTTCGATATCCCGGGCAGTCAGATCGTCTGCCGCCTGACCGGCACCACCTTTGTGGTGGGCTGTCTGGATATGGACGGCGGGCAGCTGGCACAGCAGATGCGGGACATCTACGCCGAAATGCCCCACGAGTGCGTCACCTCCATGGGGATGATGAAGCGGGTGCCTTTCACCCTGAGCGTCGCAGTGGCAGGGCTGGACGAGCTGGACAGCACCGCCAACTGCTGGCAGCGCCTGTACGCCATCTGTGACGAGCGGCTGCGCGGCATCCAGATCTCCGGCGGCAATAAGATCTGCTAGGGTGCATCTTAAATAACCGTATAAAATCCCCCTTTGGGCACATACTAGGTGCCAAAGGGGGATTTTTTGTATGGAAAACCAGAAAAACGACAACCTGAACCTGCTGGAGGCGGTGGTGCAGAACACTGAGATGGGCAAAAACACCTTGGAGCAGATCTTACCCATGACCAACGATGTGCAGTTCAAGGCCGAGCTGCTGCGCCAGCGCAACATCTACCACCAGCTGAATCAGGAGGCGCACACCGCCATCGAAGCCTGCGGCGGCAGCGCGCAGGGACAGAGCACCATGGCAAAGCTGAACACAAAAATGGGCATCGGGCTCAAGACCCTTACGGACAAATCCACCCGCAATCTGGCGGAGATGCTCACGCAGGGCAGCGGCATGGGGGTGGTGGACTGCGTGAAAAGCTGCAAGGACTACCCCAACGCCGCCCCGGGCGCAAAGCGCCTTGCCCAGCGCCTGCAGGATTTTGAAGAGGATAACCGCATCCAGCTGGAACGGTTTTTGTAAATGCTGTGCCGCCGCGCGGCAATGGCAGAACGATTTAAATGCGCTCCGCTTATCGGGTTGCGGCACCCAGCATCCGCAGCGTGCCTTGGGCGGCACTTGCGTCTTGCTGGCCGCTGCCCCAACAACTCCTCCCTGTTTCCGCCGCTGGCGGCGGTCGTCGTCGTTGCGCTTTGCGCATCAATAGCGGAAGAATTATTTAAATTAGAGCAACGTCGGGCAGCCTGCGGGCTGCCCGACGTTGCATTTTCACGGGAGGGGTTGGACACGCTGCCGTTTTCCTTTACGGCTCCTCTCGTGAAAATGGGGTTCAGAAACGCCCGCAGGCGTTTCTGAACCCCGAAATTTAAAATATTCTTTCCGCTGAAAATGCCCAGAGCACAGCGGAGGGCATTCTAAATCGTCCCTCCTGCCCTGCGGGCACTCACTCCCACAGTTTTTCGGGGTACTGACCCTCAGCGGTCTTGCGGGCGATGGCCTCCACCACCAAGGGCTTGTCCTCCCGGTAGGTGACGCCAAACCACTTATCCGTGCTGCGCAGCACCTGAATTTTTGCCTTGTTCTCCTCGATCAGCTCGGTCACCACCAGCGGCAGGAAGTACTCGCACTTCAGGGGGTTCACCGGCAGATTCTCGGTCAGCCAGCCCGCAAAGCGCTGCTCGGCCTCGTCCAGAAAGCTCTTGCCGAAGCCCCACAGGTTCATGCTCACAGGGGTGTCGCCGGGCAGATCTACCCAGCTCTCGCCGCCGTCCTCGGTGTAGTGTGCACCGCCGGTGCAGGGCTCGATGCGGGTGCGCTCGGTCACGCTTTGCAGGGTGCCGTCCTCGTTTTTGATGCACACGCCGCGTGCCACGCTGCCGTTCTCGGACAGGGTGTTCTTCAGCAGATAGCTGACCATGCAGTAGCGGTAGAAATCATCATCGGCGTGGGTGGACAGGTAATCGTACATCACCTGAAACGCCTCCGGGCCGTAGTAGTCGTCTGCATTGATGACCGCAAAGGGGCCGTCAATGAGGGGCTTTGCAGCCAGCACGGCATGGCAGGTGCCCCACGGCTTTACGCGGCCTTCCGGCACGGCAAACCCTGCGGGCAGCTCTTCCAGCTGCTGGAAGGCGTACTTTACGTTCATCGCCTTGGCCACGCGGTCGCCGATGGCCGCCTTGAAAGCATCCTCGAGCTCGTGCTTGATGACAAAGATCACGGTCTCAAAGCCAGCGCGGCGGGCATCGTAAAGGGAGTAGTCCATAATGACCTGTCCGTTGGGGCCCACCGGGTCGATTTGCTTCATGCCGCCGTAACGGCTGCCCATGCCGGCTGCCATGACGACCAGTACCGGTTTATTCATCTGCAATTCCTCCTGTATCAGCCGGGGTTTCCGGCGTTGTAGCGTTCTGAGGCTATTATACACTGCTTCGCCGCCCGTGGCAAGGCGAAGAGGGGGAGACGATTTTGAATGCGCCGCGCTCCGCGGGAAAAGTTTCTGCTTGCTTTCAGCGTGCAAGGACGCTCCGCTGGGCCAGTCGGCGCTATCGCTTTAACGCTTTTTTCGCTTCTCCATTTATAGCCCCTCAGTCGCTGCGCGACAGCTCCCCCGAGGGGGAGCTTTTTGGCGGTGGCGACAAGGTTTCTCATTGCACTTAAAACTTCAGCATTGAGCCTAACGGCTTGGCTCTCCCCTTGGGAGAGCTGGCGCGGGAGCGCCTGAGAGGGTTCGTCTCCCGTCTGCATCCCCACCACCCCCGCCATACCGAATTTACATAGAATGCAACTTTTAGTTGCCAAACTATTGTCTTTTTCTGGAAAGTATTGTATACTTGTCCCGTTCAGTGCAAGTATTGCTTGCTAAAATATCCGAACGTTTGAAAAGAAGCACTTGTCAATACAGACGAGAAAGAGAGGACATCCCCTATGAACGAGGCCGTAACCAAGCGTTTTCTGCTTTACTTCCGCCTGATGCTGCTGGCATGGATCCTGATTGCAAACGCCGTCATCCACCTGACCGGCATGGAGTACAGCTGGCTGATCTTCCTGAGCAATATCATGATGTTCACGCTGGAGGGCGATGTGAAGGATCGCCTTGTCACCGTGGAGCTGGGCGGCCTTGTGGGTCTGGTGTTCACCGTGGCGGCGCTGCTGTCCATCAGCGCCCTGACCCCCATTCTGGGCGATTTCTTCGGCTTTATCCTGCCGCTGGCCGTGGTGCTGTTCATCCTCATCATCCTGCACCCCTACGCACCCAAGGTGCTGAACAACGTGGGTTTTGCCTACCTGACCGTGGCCTGCATCGATATCCCTGCACTGACCACCCATCTGCCGCAGTTCTTTATCACCTTCATCGTGGGCTCTGTGATCTTTAACGGTGTCTGCGTGCTGCTGATGAAGCCCGCCAAGGCGCTGGCTGTGCGCAGCGTGGAGAAGCAGGGCGCATAAAAAAGTACATTTCTGCCGCTATCCCTTGATTTTTTTGCTCCGGCGTGCTACAATCAGCGTAGTTTCATCCTGTCCAAAACATTGATGCGGACAAACTGAAGCCCCGCTTTTCATGCCGCAGAGAGGGCTGCCCCGGGTTTCCGGGTGCTGCAAGCAGCCTGCCATGACCCCGGCTTCTACCACCGCAGAGTGCAGAGGCGAACCTCTGCCGGGCGTGCCCGTTACAGCACTGCGAGGGGCGCGTTTCCCCGCCGGGGAGCGCGCAATTCGGGTGGAACCGTGGAACGCAGACATTTGATCGGCGCTTCATCCCGTGAGTTTTACGGGGTGAAGCGCTTTTTATTTTTGTTCAACACCACATTGTCAAAGGAGAATCTACTATGAAGATCATCTACAAGGACGGTCATGTGGACGAGTGCCCGCAGGATCAGGAGCTGCACGTTATCCGTCACACCGCTGCTCACGTTATGGCACAGGCCATCAAGCGCCTGTACCCGCAGGCTGACTTTGCCTTCGGCCCCGCCACCGAGAACGGCTTTTTCTACGATGTCGATCTGGGCGACCAGAAGCTGAGCGACGAGGATCTGGCCAACATTGAAAAAGAGATGCGCAAGATCGTCAAGGAGAACCTGCCCATCAAGCCCTTCATCCTGCCCCGTGCCGAGGCCGAGAAGCTGATGGAGGAGCGTCAGGAGCACTACAAGGTTGAGCACATGGCAGACCTTGCCGACGAGACCGAGTTCAGCTTCTTCCAGCAGGGCGAGTATGTTGATATGTGCATCGGACCCCACCTGACCTACACCAAGGCACTGAAGGCTTTCAAGATCACCCAGCAGTCCGGCGCATACTGGAAGAACGACAAGGAAAACAAGATGCTGACCCGTATCAACGGCGTGGCTTTCCGCAATCAGGAAGAGCTGGACGCATGGGAGAAAGAGCAGCAGGAGGCCCGCGAGCGCGATCACCGCAAGATCGGCAAGGAGATGGGCCTGTTCATGACCGACGATCTGGTGGGCCGCGGCCTGCCCATGTTCCTGCCCGCAGGCTACACCGTCTGGCAGGAGCTGGAGAACTATATCAAGGAGAAGGAGCGTGCACGCGGCTACCTGCACGTTATGACTCCCTGCATCGGCACTGTGAACCTGTACAAGACCTCCGGTCACTGGGATCACTACCGTGAGAACATGTTCCCCGCCATGGAGATGGAGGGCGAGAGCTATGTTCTGCGCCCGATGAACTGCCCCCATCACATGATGATCTACGCAAATCGTCCCCATTCTTACCGTGACCTGCCCATGCGCATCGGTGAGATCGCCCACGACTTCCGCTACGAGTCCTCCGGCACCCTGAAGGGCATCGAGCGCGGCCGTCACTTCTGCCAGAACGATGCTCACCTGTTCTGCACCCCGGAGCAGATCAAGAGCGAAGTGGCTGACGTGTGCAACCTGATCTTTGAGGTGTACAAGGACTTCAACATTACCGATTACCGCTGCGTGCTGAGCCTGCGTGATCCTGCCGATAAGAAGAAGTACCACGACGATGATGCCATGTGGAACCATGCAGAGCAGGCCCTGCGCGAAGTGCTGACCGAGCTGGGCATCCACTTCACCGAGGAGATCGGCGAGGCTGCTTTCTACGGCCCGAAGCTGGACGTGAACGTGAAGCCCGCCGTGGGTGCCGAGTACACCCTGTCCACCTGCCAGCTGGACTTCTGCCTGCCCGCAAAGTTCCACCTGACCTATGTGGACAAGGACGGCACCGAAAAGACCCCCGTGGTGCTGCACCGCGCAATTCTGGGCTCTCTGGACCGCTTCATGGCCTACCTGATCGAGGAGACCAAGGGCAAGTTCCCCACCTGGCTGGCTCCCACGCAGGTCAAGGTGCTGCCCGTGTCCGAAAAGACGCTGGAGTACGCACAGGATGTGACCGAGAAGCTGGCCGATGCCGGTGTCCGCGTTGTGCTGGATGACGACAACCAGAAGATCGGCTACAAGATCCGCGCCGCACAGCAGGTGGACCGTGTGCCCTATATGCTGGTGCTGGGCGCGAAGGAAGCCGAGGCCGGCAACATCTCCGTGCGCGACCGCAAGGGCGAGACCACCGAGATGAGCCTTGAGGACTTCATCGCCAAGGTCACCACCGAGATCCGCACCCGCAGCCTGTAAGTTATAATAGGAAAGGACGCTGCACAGCATTTTGTGCAGCGTCCTTTTTTGATAAGACGATTTTAAATGCCCTCCGCGTTGCTTTGGGCATAATCAGCGGAAAAATTGTTTTAAATTTGGGTTTCTGAAAAGTCTGCGGACTTTTCAGAAACCCTTTTTCACAGAGAAGAGAGCACAGCAAAAGCCCCGCTCCTTTGTGCGCAGGAGCGGGGCTTTCGACTTACTGTAGACTCGAACAAAAAAAGGAAAAGGAAAAAGGAGAACGATCTATCTGTCACGCCGGGCGGCGGGGACTGTGTCGGAGCAGCCGGGCTGCCGCCGCAGCGGGAACAGCGGAGAAGTTTGTGGAGGGTTACTCCACATCCTGCAGAGCGGCGTAATCTTCCTCGCCGGTGCGGATCTTGACCACGCGGGTCACGTTGTAGACAAAGATCTTGCCATCGCCGATGTGGCCGGTGTACAGTGCCTTCTTGGCAGCCTCCACCACAGCGTCCACGCTGATGCGGGAGACGATGACCTCCACCTTGATCTTGGGCAGCAGGGTGGTATCCACCGGCACGCCACGGTACTTTTCAGGGGTGCCCTTCTGGATGCCGCAGCCCATGACCTGCGTCACGGTCATGCCGGTGACGCCCAGATCATTCAGAGCGGTCTTGAGCTGATCGAACTTTGCCAGCTTTGCAATGATGGACACCTTATGCATACCGGTGTCGTAGACGCCATCGTGGATCACGGGCTCGCGCACCACCGACACGGCAGCATCCATCTGCTTTGCGGTCGCCTTGGTGACGTCGTCCTCACCCAGATCGGTGTTCTCGTTGGGGGTCATGGCAGCGGAGTTGGCATCCGAGATGGCAAAGCCTGCATAAGCGGAAGCCAGACCGTGCTCGTGGATGTCCAGACCGTCGATCTCCACCTCGGCGGGCACACGCAGACCAAGGGTCTTATCAATGATCTTAAAGACGATGAACATCACGATCACAACGTAGACATCCACGCAGACCAGACCCAGCAGCTGGGTGCCCAGCTGTGCCAGACCGCCGCCGTAGAACAGACCGGCATGGGCGGTGTTGGAGCCGGTGGAGAACAGACCCACCGCAATGGTGCCCCAGACGCCGTTTGCAAAGTGGACGGAAACAGCACCTACGGGGTCATCCACCTTGGCGATCTTATCGAAGAATTCCACGCTCAGCACCACAAGGATACCGGCCACAAAGCCGATGAAGAAAGCGCCGAAGGGGGAGACGGTATCGCAGCCTGCGGTAATAGCCACAAGGCCCGCCAAAGAACCGTTCAGGGTCATGGAGACGTCCGGCTTGCCGTAGCGCAGCCAAGTGAAGATCATGGTCACGCAGGTAGCAACGGCTGCGGCAAGGTTGGTGTTGAAGCAGACCAGACCGGTCAGGGTCATGGTGGCATCGGTGGACAGGCTCAGGGAAGAGCCGCCGTTGAAGCCGAACCAGCAGAACCACAGGATGAACACGCCCAGAGCACCGGCGGTCAGGTTGTGGCCGGGGATGGCGTGGGGGTTGCCGTCCTTATCGTACTTGCCAATGCGGGGGCCCAGCATCCAAGCGCCCAGCAGAGCGATGACGCCGCCCACGTTATGCACGGCTGCGGAGCCTGCAAAATCGTGGAAGCCCATGCTCTGCAGCCAGCCGCCGCCCCACATCCAGTGGCCGCAGATGGGGTACACCACCAGCGAGATGGCGGCGGAGTACACGCAGTAGGCCTTGAAGTTGGTGCGCTCGGCCATGGAGCCGGAGACGATGGTGGCTGCCGTAGCGCAGAACACGGTCTGGAACACGATGTACACCCACAGGGGGATATCCAGACCCAGATGGCTGTAATCGCCCTGAATGAAGGGATCGAAACCGCCGATCAGTGCGCCGGTGCCGCCGAACATCAGGCCGAAGCCGATGAGCCAGTAGCAGGGCGTGCCGATGCAGAAATCCATCATGTTTTTCATCAGGATGTTGCCGGTATTCTTTGCCCGGGTGAAGCCGGCTTCGCATAGGGCGAATCCGGCCTGCATGAAGTACACTAGGAACGCTCCCACGAGCGTCCAGCAGGTGTTGACGGAGTTGAACATTTTTCCTACCTCCTACGGTCGTTTTTTGCACAGGGAGCCCTCTATTCTCTCCGTGCGGCAGTATCCCCGAAAACACAAAAGGCGCTGGCGGAATTGCTTCCGTCAGCGCCTTTGCTTTCGATGGCACGAGTATAGTCTCTTTGTGCAAACCTGTCAAGTATTCATCTCAAGGTTTTACGTTTTTCACAATACGGAAAAACTTTGCCCTGCTAAAGTTTGGCAAATGTTTTGCCTGTCAGCCCTTTTCGCCGTCCTTTGGGGGCTCGGACTTGTCCTTTTCCTTGGCGTTGGCCGGGCGGTGACCGCCCTCCATCTCCCAGTGCAGCAGCAGGCTCATCAAAGCGCGCAGCGCAAAGGTAGCCGCCAGCGGCACCACCGACTCCAGATTCTGCAGCAGGAAGGTCTTGGCGATCTCTGCCGACATCAGAAATTCCAGCGCGGTGGTCAGGCCGCTGCTCATTTCATGGTGGAAGTCCCGGTGGTCGTTGAAGAAGGTGGCGCGGACATAGTAGAAAGTGGCCTTGGCCAGACTGGTGATGATGATGAACAGGCCCACCACCTCGGCAAGACCGGCGATCATGGGCACTGCAGTTTCCAGAAAAGCATCCAACAGGTGGGTGAGGTTCAGGTTGAACAGGGTCAGTCCTTCCATGATCTCCTCCGCAGCTTACAGCAGGGTCTTGACGTAAGCGGCCAGTTCCTCGTCCTTGCAGGAAGCAAAGAACAGCTCAGAGAACTTGGCACCCGCCACAGCGCCCTTCAGCAGCTCCTGATCGATGCTCTTCAGGCACTCGATGAGGGGCTTGAAGGTGGCAGCGCGCACGCCGTCCAAAATCTTCTTGTTGCGCTGCTCAGGCACAACGCGCTCCTTGGGGTAGCCCTGACCGTGGCCGAAGCCGAACAGCTTCTCGAAGCAGTACTCGAGGTTCAGCTCACCGCCCCAGCCGAAGCCCTTGGCAAAGGGCATGGCAACGGCGTTGCCGTCGTTGACATGGGCAAAGGTGTAGGCATCCACGGGGTCCTCAACGTGGCCGCAGATGACGCCGGGGAAGCTGTTCAGTGCCAGCATGGCACCCTCGCCGGTGCCGCAGCCGGTAACAACGTAGTCCGCAGCGCCGCTGTTCAGCAGGATGGCAGCCAGAATGCCGCACTGCACATAGGTCAGCTGTGCAGCGTCATCGGCGGCGTACATGCCGTAGTTGACCACCTCGTGGCCCATGGGCTCCACCACCTTCTTCAGGGCGGCTTCGATGATGCCGTTCTTGGCGGCCTGACTGTTCTCGTTGATAAGTGCGATCTTCATAACAATGGTTCTCCTTCTTATTTTTCCTGCGGTACGCAGGTGTTATACAAAGTCCTCCCGCATGGGGGTAAAGAAATCCAGCATCACGCCGCCCTCCAGACAGACACAACCGTGCATGACGCCGTTCTGCTTGAGCAGGGTATCGCCGGGGCCTACCTCCCGGGTCTCGTCCCCGATGGTAAAGCGGTACCGCCCGGAGACGATATAGGTGATCTGGGTGTGGGGGTGGCAGTGCATGGCACCCACGCCGCCGGTCTCAAAGGTGTTTTCCACGCACATGGCGTCCTTGCTGTAAGCCAGCACGCGGCGCTGCACCCCGGGGCCGCAGGGTTCCGGGGAAATTTCGGCATGGGGCACCCAAGGGATATCCTGATGTGCTTTTTCCATTATAGCATAACATCCTTTCCCGTACAAATACAAAAGGGGACTGCCACACAACGCTGTGCGGCAGTCCCCGGGGTCAGAACTGCGGAGTGCCCTCAGCGCTTACTGGGGCTGCTTGCCGATGTAGGCCAGAATGCCGCCGTCCACATACAGGATCAGGCCGTTGACAAAGTCAGAAGCCTCAGATGCCAGGAACACAGCGGGTCCGCCCAGATCCTCGGCCTCGCCCCAGCGGCCTGCGGGGGTCTTGGCAACGATGAACTGGTCGAAGGGGTGACGGCTGCCATCGGGCTGGATCTCGCGCAGAGGTGCGGTCTGCGGGGTAGCGATGTAGCCGGGGCCGATGCCGTTGCACTGGATGTTGTAAGCGCCGTACTCGGAAGCGATATTCTTGGTCAGCATCTTCAGGCCGCCCTTTGCTGCTGCATAGGCAGAAACGGTCTCACGGCCCAGCTCGCTCATCATGGAGCAGATGTTGATGATCTTGCCGCCGCCCTGTGCGATCATATCGGGGATGACGGCTTTTGCCACGATGAAGGGAGCGTTCAGATCCACGTCGATGACCTGACGGAACTGGGCAGCGCTCATCTCGATCATGGGGATGCGCTTGATGATACCGGCGTTGTTGACCAGAATGTTGATGTGGCCGACTTCCTCGGTGATCTTTGCCACCATAGCGTTGACGGCGTCCTCATCGGTGACGTCACAGACGTAGCCGTGCGCCTTGATGCCAGCCTCTGCATAGGAAGCCAGACCCTTGTCCACCAGCTCCTGCTTGATATCATTGAACACGATGGTAGCGCCGTTGGCTGCCATAGCCTTTGCAATTGCCATGCCGATGCCGTAGGATGCGCCGGTGATCAGCGCCACCTTGCCGGTCAGGTCAAAGGATTTGGGAGTGCACTGTGCCATAATAAAGTCCTCCTGTCAAAAAATGTATTCTACACGGCGCAAATTGCAGCCGTGCTGCTTTGCAAAGCGCGTCGTATCCGGCCGTGCCGGAGTGCGCTCTTACTTGTATACCAGTCTAGCATCCTTTGCAGAAAGTGTCAAGGCACATTCTTATGAAGTTTTATTGTACTTTCTTTAGATTTCCGTTTTTCTTTCACATAATAATGCGCATAAACGTCGCTTTTTGATACGTCAGTTTGCGTGCACTGACGCACCTCGTCACGGTGCACAAGATATTCCGGCTTTCTTTGGGCTTGTTGACAAGTTTGGACGACCTTTGTCTTTTACCCCAGCTTTTTCTTCTGCTGGCGTGCCACGATGGGCATCAGCAGCGGGATGGGTACAAGGCGCTGGGCGCTGGTGCACAGCCGCATAAAGGCAGAAGGCACAATGATGGTCTTGCGGTGCATCATGCCCAGCAGAGCCTCCTCCACACACAGCTCCGGCGTGATGCCCCGCAGGGCAAACGTCACCCCGGCGCGGTCGTTGAACTCGGTATCCACCGGGCCGGGGCAGAGGGCGCAGACGTAGACCGGGCTGTGCATCTCCCGCAGCTCCTCGGCCACACCGCGGGTCATGCTGACCACATAGGCCTTGCTGGCGTAGTAGCCCGCCATATAGGGCCCGCCGGGCAGAAGCCCCGCAGAGGACGCCACATTCAGGATGGTGCCGCCGCCCTGTGCGTTCATCTTGCGCACTACGGCGCGGAACAGCCGCGCCATGGCGGCAACGTTCACCTGGATCATCTCTTCCTCGCGGGCTTCATTCGTTTCCAGAATGCTGCCGCAGACGCCGAAACCGGCGTTGTTGATAAAGATGTCGATCTGCTCGTCGGCCAGCACCTCGCACAGGCGGCTGCACTCCTCGGCGCGGGAGAGGTCGGCAGTCTCGATGCGGCATTCCGTGCCGTGGGCTGCGTGCAGTTCCTCGGCAAGGGCCTGCAAACGGTCGGCGCGGCGGGCGGTCAGGATGAGCCGACAGCCCATGGCGGCGTACCGGCGGGCGAACTCCCGGCCGATGCCGGAACTTGCGCCGGTGATCCAGATGGTCTTTTGCATGGTGGTTCTCCTTTTTTCTTCTCGCCCCCAGAACGGGGTTTTCTGTACTTGTTGCCCCTATTTTAGCACAATTTGACCGCGCATTCTATGCAATTTTCGTAAACGATGCAAAAGAGAGCCCGAAACGCTGCAGGCGTTTCGGGCTCTCTCATAAATATTATTTCAGCAGGTTATCGTTATTGAAGTAGTCGATGCGCATGGCCTTGCGCACCTCGTCCAGCGTGGCGGCAGCAGTCTTTTCGGCGTAGGCGCTGCCCTCCTTCAGGATCTCCACCACCTCGGGCAGACGCTGCTCCCACTCCTTGCGGCGGGTGCGGATGGGTTCCAGCTCAGCCTGCATGACGCTGTTCAGGAACTTTTTCACCTTCATATCGCCCAGACCGCCGCGCTGATAGTGCGCCTTGACCTCGTCCAGATTCTGGTACTCCGGCCAGAACTCGGCAAAATGCTCGGGGCGGCAGAAAGCGTCCAGATAGATGAACACCGGGTTGCCCTCCACCTTGCCGGGGTCCTGCACGCGCAGGTGGTTGGGGTCGGTAAACATGGACTTGACCTTCTTCTCGATATCCTCCGGCTCCTCGGACAGGTAGATGCAGTTGCCAAGGCTCTTGCTCATCTTGGCCTTGCCGTCAATGCCGGGCAGACGCAGGCAGGCAGCGTTCTGGGGCAGAACGATTTCGGGCTCTACCAGCGTTTCGCCGTAGACGGAATTGAACTTGTGCACGATCTCGCAGCACTGCTCGATCATGGGTTTCTGGTCCTCACCGGCGGGCACGGTGGTAGCCTTGAAAGCGGTGATATCGGCAGCCTGACTGATGGGGTAGCAGAAGAAGCCCACCGGGATGCTGGCTTCGAAGTTGCGCATCTGGATCTCGCTCTTCACGGTGGGGTTGCGCTGCAAACGGCTGACGGTGACCAGATTCTGGTAGTAGAAGCTCAGCTCGGTCAGCTGGGGCACCATGGACTGGATGAAGATGTGCACCTTGTTGGGGTCCAGACCGCAGGCCAGATAGTCCAGCGCCACCTGCAAAATGTTCTGGCGCACCTTCTCCGGGTTGTCGGCGTTATCGGTCAGCGCCTGCGCGTCGGCGATCATGATAAAGATCTCGTCGTACTCGCCGGTGTTCTGCAGCCGCACCCGCTCCTTCAGAGAGCCGACATAGTGGCCAACGTGCAGGCGGCCGGTGGGACGGTCGCCGGTCAGAATAACTTTTTTCATGATGTTCTCCTTTGTCAAGGGTTTGACCCCCTCCGTCAATGCCTTACGGCATTGCCAGCTCCCCCAAGGGGGTGCCTTTTCGCCTTACTGCACCGTAAAGCTGCGCGGCAAGAGGTTCCTTTTATACTTTATAGTGTGTTAAGTATAGCCCCCCGGGGCGGTGCTGTCAACAAGACTGCCGGAAAAAGAAAAAAGCGATGGAAAATTTCCATCGCTTTACTGGCGCCTCTTGCCTGACTCGAACAGGCGACACCCTGATTAACAGTCAGGTGCTCTAACCGACTGAGCTAAAGAGGCATCTATATAAAACGGCGCGTGGCCGTTTTACTACTATAAAATGGTGACCCGTACCGGAATCGAACCGATGTTAAAGGCGTGAGAGGCCTCTGTCTTAACCGCTTGACCAACGGGCCATACGTCCATTTTGCATCAGGTGTTCGCACCCGACTTGGCTATTCTATCATACCGGATACCCTTTGTCAACAGCAAATTTCGATTTTATTCAAAAAATTTCCGCCGCAGCCCATAGCGGCGGCAGACACCGCGCCCGCAGCCGTTCTATGCCATCTTTTATAAAGGAACGATAAAATGGTGAAACCTAAGTTTCGATAGTTGACAATGTGGTAAAATGTGGTACTCTTAGGGTACAAAAAAGCTTTTGAGGAGGGCTTGTATTATGGCTATGAAAATGGATCGTCGTGCGTTTTTAAAGGCTTCTGCCGCAATGGCTGTGGCAGTATCCATGACCGGACTGCTGGGCGGCTGTGGCGACAGCGCTATCGGTACGGATTTCGGCCTGTTCCAGGCAACGGCAGTCAAGGCTCTGGGTAAAACCAACGGCATCGACTTTGGTGGCACTGCTGGCGCCGGATGGGAAGGCTACATCAGCGTCTGGGTGCGCATCAAGGATACCTCCGGCATCAAAAAGCCCCAGCCGATCCCTGCAAAGGGCTATTTCGTCCTGAAGATCAACGGACAGGTGGTCAACAACTATACTGATGGCGATCTGCTGGAAAATGACGGTAAGATCAACCTTGCAAAGGGCCAGATCAGAGAGGGCTGGATGACTTTCACGCTGAAAGAAGACCAGAAAGAGTTGTACGAAGCTGTCGTAGCCAAGAAGGCCGATGTTACTTTTACGATCTCGAGCGCAAGCGTAAGGGAAATCTACACGCTGGATTATGCGACCAGCACTTTTGTAAAGCAGACCGTCTGATACCGCAGAGCAGAATTTTCTAAGTGATACCCGATACAGGAGGTGCATTGCTATGATCGACCGCAGAACATTTCTCAAGCTCAGCGCCGGGGCACTGGTGCTGACCGCCGCAGGGGCTTTGACCGGCTGCGGGGATACCGTGATCGACAAGACCAGCGGCGTAGCGAAGATCGGTGATGTCACCTTTATCTGTGCAACACCGTTTCTAGGCGGCGGCGATAATTTTGCATTGACCTACTGCACAGAGTTCACCATCCAGAACGACAGCACCGAAAAGGTGGTCATCAAGCCGGAGGATATCACCTGCATCTTCCGCGAGGCAGATACAGAGGAAACGCTGTATTTCAAGCGGAACGAGCTGATCGCAGCGCCGGGGCAGACGGCTGTCTACAATGGTTCGCAGAAGTTCTGTCTGGAAACCAAGGAGCGCATCCCGGAAAAGAACAGCCCCGGTACCTATGAGCTGCGTGTGCGCTACAATGGCAAAACCGCTGTGTTCCTCTACGGCAACAACGGCAAAAACGTAACGGGCAGCGTAGAGTAAAACCAAATACACCCCGCCGCCGGGCACTCTTGGAAACAGGAGTGCCCGGCGGTTTTTTTGTTTTGTGCCGCATTACCTGTTCTTTACATTGGGGCTGGCAGTATGCACAAAGTTTTACGCACTTTTTGCACGTCCATGGTCGCAGCAAGGGCGGCAAAGCGGTAGAATAAGGCCGTTCCCAAGGAAAACACAAAAAGACAGTGCCGGGCGGGAGCCCGGGTTTTTAATGGAGGAAAATCTATCATGAAAAAGATCTCTCGTCGTTCGTTCCTGACCGTTTGCGGTGCAGCTGCTGCGGCTGCTGCTCTGACCGCCTGCGGCGGCTCTGCTTCTTCTGCATCCACCACCGCTGCTTCTGCATCCACCACCGCTTCTTCCGCGGCCGGGCAGGCGGCCGGTACCCTGAGCGGCAACGTTGCTACCGGCGGTTCCACTTCCATGAAGAATGTTATCGCTGCCCTGACCGAGGGCTTTGCCGAGGTCGAGCCGGGCGTCACCGTCAGCTACGATCCCACCGGTTCCGGCGCAGGCATCACCGGCGCTACCGACAAGACGCTGGACATCGGCCTGTCCTCCCGCGCCCTGAAGGACGACGAGAAGAACGATGTGGACGGCACCACCGTGGCGCTGGACGGCATCGCCATCGTTGTGAACAAGGACAGCAAGGTCGCCGACCTGACCGTGGAGCAGCTGAAGAAGATGTTCACCGGCGAGATCACCAACTGGAAGGATGTCGGCGGCGATGACGGCGAGATCGTTCTGGTGGGCCGTGAGGCCGGTTCCGGCACCCGCGATGGCTTTGAGAGCATCGTGGACGTGAAGGACAGCTGCAAGTACGCACAGGAGTTGACCGCTACCGGCGCTGTCATCAGCGCTGTGGAGGCAAACCCGCTGGCCATCGGCTACGCTTCTCTGTCCGCTGTGGGCGACACCGTTGCCATGGTCACCGTGGAGGGTGTGGAGTGCAGCGAGGACACCGTGAAGGACGGCAGCTACAAGATCCAGCGTCCCTTCGTGTTCGTCACCAACAAGAGCGTCACCCTGTCTGAGCAGGCACAGGCCTTTGTGGACTTTGCCACCAGCAAGGCCGCTGCCGACCTCATCCGCACCGCAGGCGCAGTGCCCGTGAACGAGTAATTACCGGGTGGTTTGCCGGGGAGTTTCCCCGGCGAATGATCCGAGGGTGGGACCCTGTTGCCGCAGGCAATAGGGCGGGAGCTGGAAGCCCTGCAACAGCAGCGACTGCCGCCAGTGGCGGAAACAAGGAGCTGCTGTTGGGGCCGCGGCCAGCAAGATGCAAGCGAAAGCGAAGCAACTGCTGGGTGCCGCAACCCGTTATTTCGCGGGGAAAGCTCCCCGGTGAACCGCCTGCCCCGCATCTGAACAAGAGAACTGCCGCGTCGGCCTGCCCTAAAAGGCTGGGCTGGTGCGGCTTTTTATAGGATCACGTTATGAAAAATACAACCTCTTCTCTGCGCCGGGTGCGGCTGCCCCGCACCCCCGCCGACTGGCTGGAAGCTATCATGAACTTCCTGTTCTTCCTATGCGGAATGCTGGCGGTGTGCTGTGTGGTGCTCATCTCGGTGTACATGGTGGTCTCCGGCGTGCCGGCGATCCATAAGATCGGCATTTTCAAATTTCTGTTCGGCACCAAATGGGCGTCCACCGCGGCAGAGCCGCTGTTCGGCATCCTGCCCTTCATCCTGTCCAGTGTCTACGGCACGCTGGGCGCTACCATCATCGGCGTGCCCATCGGCCTGCTGACGGCAGTGTTCCTTTCCAAGGCCGCAGACCCCAAGCTGCGCACCGTGGTGGTCACCGCCATCGAGCTGCTGTCCGGCATCCCCAGCGTGGTGTTCGGCCTTTTGGGTATGCAGGTGCTGGTGCCCGCCGTGGCCAAGACCTTCGGCAAGGCTTCCGGTGCCTGCCTGCTCAGCGCCATCGTGGTGCTTTCCATCATGATCTTACCCAGCATCGTGTCCGTGTCGGTGACGGCGCTCAACGCCGTGCCGCCGGAGTATGAGCAGGGCAGTCTGGCGCTGGGCGCTACCGACACCGAAACATGGTTCAAGATCAGCATCCCGGCAGCCAAAAGCGGCATTGCCGCAGGCATCGTGCTGGGCATCGGCCGCGCCATCGGCGAAGCCATGGCTGTGATGATGGTGGCGGGCAACAGCCCCAACATGCCGGACAGCCTGTTCCGCAGCGTCACCCTGCTGACCACCGCCATTGCCAAGGAAATGAGCTACGCCGGCGGCTTGCAGCGGCAGGCACTGTTCAGCATCGCGCTGGTGCTGTTCGTGTTCATCATGCTCATCAACGTTGTGCTGAATGTGGTACTGAAGGGAGGAAACCGCGATGAATAACGGCTTTTCGCCCTCCCGCCGGGCATGGAACCGGGTAATGACCGTGCTGGTCTGGGCCAGCGCAGTGCTGGTGATGGTGCTGGTGGCCGGGATCATCGGCTTGGTGCTGGTGCGGGGCATCCCCCACATCAGCTGGAACTTCCTTTCCACCACCGCCAGTGTGCTGAAAAAGACCGACGGCATCCTGCCTGCCATCCTCAACACCCTGTATGTCATTCTGCTGACATTACTCATCGTATTGCCGCTGGGCGTGGGTGCGGCGGTCTACCTGACCGAATACGCCTCCAACCGGCGGCTCATTGAGGTCATCGAGTTCACCAACGAAACGCTGGCCGGTATCCCCAGCATCATCTACGGCTTGGTGGGTATGCTGGTGTTCAGTCAGGCGCTGGGCTTCCAGACCTGTCTGCTGTCCGGCAGCCTGACACTGGTGGTGATGAACCTGCCCACCATCATCCGCACCACCCAGGAATCCCTCAAAACGGTGCCGCAGGGCTACCGTGAGGGTGCCATGGGTCTGGGTGCAGGCAAGTGGCACATCATCCGCACCATCGTGCTGCCCTGCAGCATCGACGGCATCGTCACCGGCTGCATTCTGGCGGTGGGACGCATCGTGGGCGAAAGCGCCGCGCTGCTGTTCACCGCCGGTGCGGCAGAGGTGATTGCCAAGAGCGTATTCAAGGCCTACACCTCCAACGGTGCCACCCTGTCGGTGCTGCTGTATCTGCGCGCCTTTGAGGACGGCGATTTCACCTCCGCATGGGGCATCGGCGCAGTGCTGCTGGTGCTGGTGCTGCTCATCAATCTGGCAGCACGTCTGGCTAAAACAAAACTGAAACAGAAGCAGTAAAAAGAGAACGAGAAACCCTCTCAGTCATTGCTTCGCAATGCCAGCTCCCCCGAGGGGGGAGCTAGAGTAGCACTGACCGGCAGATGACAAAAGCTCCCCCTTCGGGGGAGCTGGCGCGCAGCGCCTGAGAGGGTTCGTCCCAATTCAATATGAGGTACTCTATGGAAAACACGAATGTGCCGGTGATATCGGCAAAGGATCTGAACCTCTGGTACGGCGACTTCAAGGCGCTGAAGAGCATTTCGCTGGACGTGGGCGAGCGGGAGATCACCGCACTCATCGGCCCCTCCGGCTGCGGCAAGTCCACCTTTTTAAAGACCCTGAACCGCATGAACGACCTTGTGCCGGGCGTGCGCATCGAGGGCGATGTACGGCTGAAAGGCGAGGACATCTTTGCCCGCGAGATGGAGCTGACCGACCTGCGCCGCCGCGTGGGCATGGTGTTCCAGAAAGCAAACCCCTTCCCCATGAGCATCTACGACAACATCACCTACGGCCCCAAGCTGCACGGCGTGCGCAATAAGGCCGAGCTGGACGAGCTGGTGGAAAGCTCGCTGCGGGGCGCAGCCCTGTGGGACGAGGTGAAGGATCGGCTGAAAAAGAGCGCCCTTGGCCTTTCCGGCGGCCAGCAGCAGCGTCTTTGCATCGCCCGGGCTCTGGCGGTCAAGCCCGAAGTGCTGCTGATGGACGAGCCCACCAGCGCACTGGACCCCGGCTCTACCATGAAGGTGGAGGAGCTGATGAGCGAGCTGAAAAAGAACTACACCGTGGTCATCGTCACCCACAATATGCAGCAGGCTGCCCGTATCAGCGACCGCACCGCCTTCTTCCTGCTGGGGGAGCTGGTGGAGGTTGGCCCCACGAACCAGATCTTCAGCACGCCCCGGGACAAGCGCACCGAGGACTACATCTCCGGCCGGTTCGGTTAATGCAGGGAGGAACAAAGCAATGAGCATTCGCAAACAATACGACAGCGATCTGGAAGCCCTCAGGACCGCGCTGGTGGAGATGGGGCAGAACGCCGCCGAGGCCGTGGAGAACGCGCTGGAAGCGCTGTGCACCGCCGACACCGTAGCTGCCCAGAAGATCGTGCAGGGGGATGACCGCATCAACAACATGGAGCGAGACATTGAGCACCGCTGCATGACCCTGCTGCTGCGCCAGCAGCCGGTAGCGGGCGACCTGCGCCACATCTCCACCGCCATGAAGGTGGTCACCGATATCGAGCGCATGGGCGACCACGCCTCGGATATCGCCGAGATCATCCCGCATCTTGTCACCGTGCGTAAGGAGAGAGACCCCGCTGTCAGTCAGGCCATTGCCATGGGACGCAAGGCCTACCAGATGATCTTAGACGCCATGGACGCCCTGACCGCCGAGGATGAGATCGCCGCCCGCCGCGTCATCGCCGCAGACGACGCCGTGGACTACGACTTCAACGCCATCAAGCACACGCTGGCACAGGAGATCGCCGCCGACCCCGCCAAGGTGGACGCCGCGCTGGATCTGCTCATGGTCATCAAGTATCTGGAGCGCATCGGCGACCACGCCGTGAATGTAGCCGAGTGGGTGCAGTTCGTGCGCACCGGGCGCTACAAGGACGAAAGCATGTTCTGATACTCACTCTGCCCCTTTGGGCGCGTGTTTTCCTTATTTTCTTCTGGAAAAGGCTGTCTGCCAATTGGCGGGCAGCCTTTTTCTATGAAGGAAGAATGTTCTCTTTTGATGGCAAAAGAGAACCAGAAAAGTGCACCGCGCTCCGCGGGGGAAGTTACTGCTTGCTTTCAGCGTGCATGGACGCTCCGCTGGGCCAGAGGCAGGGAGGGGTGTTCCGAGTCCCCCCTCCCTACCTCTGGACTCCACCCACCCCGCAATGCAACAATTGCGACCGCCGCCAGCGGCGGAAACAGGGAGCGGTTGTTGGGGCAGCGGCCAGCAAGACGCGAGTGCCGCCCAAGGCACGAAGCGGATGCTGGGTGCCGCAACCCGTCGCCAAGGGCTGCTCGCCCTTGACAATCCTAAAGAAGAAGTCGAAGCACAAAAAAGCTAGCGCTGCGCCAGTCGGCGCTATCGCTTTAACGCTTTTTTCGCTTCTCCATCCATAGCCCCTCAGTCGCTGCGCGACAGCTCCCCCGAGGGGGAGCGAGCGCTCCCGTAAACCTTGCGGTTTGACCAAAACTTTCCCGCAGCGCCGCGCTTTCGCAGAAAGCGGCGCTGCAAATGCCGTTTCCCTTCACGACCCCTCCCGTGAAAAGGCGTTTGGAGCGCTCCGCAGAGCGCGACAAACGCGAAATTTAAAATATTCTTTCCGCTGAAGATGCGCAGAGCAACGCGGAGCGCATTCAAAATCGTCCTCTCCCCCTACAACGAAAATTGACTAAAAAATTTTTATCTTTTCTGCAATGTTTGCGGCGGGTCATTCGTATTCAAGGTATAAGAGCCCGGAAAGGGCTCCGCAGTTATCGTGCGGCGGGTGGTCCGGCTTCCCCCAGTCCCCCGCCCGCCGCACCGTTACGGAGGACAGATACAATGATGGCAAAGCTTGAATGCTCCACGCAGCAAGCCCGTATGGAGGCCGTGAGCCGCGATGCACTGGTGCAGGCGGCGCTGCAGGAGATCACCCAAAATTATCGTGAGGCCAGCCTTTCCAACGTGGCAAGGGCTTATGGTGTTTCGCTGGCGTATGTCAGCGAGTGCGTGCGCGCCCAGACCGGGCGCACCTACAAGGAGCTGCTGCAAAAGCACCGCATGGAGACCGCCGCGCGGCTGCTGCGCCGCAGCGATCTGAACATCCAGCAGATCATTGCGCAGGTGGGCTACGAGAACACCAGCTACTTCTACCGCCTGTTCCATGAGCGCTACGGTCTGAGCCCCCGGGAGTACCGGCTGGTGCGCACCGGCACTGCTCCCCGCCGCCCCACCGCATGAACCCCTTTTTTGGTTTGCTGCCCCCGACCGCCGTGCTGCCGCCCCGCGCACGGCGGTCTGTTTTTGCCGCAAAATGGAGAAAATTCTGGTACTTTATGGAAAAATGTGTTATACTGAAACAAATGCACCCCGCGCGGCAGGGCGCGGGCGAGAGAGGATGAGAAGATATGTTTCGCGGAGCGGTGAGAGCGGATCTGGCAAAGATCCTTGAGGTCTATGCCCGTGCGCGGGAATTCATGGCGAAAAACGGCAACCCCACCCAGTGGGGGGACAATTACCCCAGCCCGGAGCTGCTGGAAGAGGACATCGACACCAACCGGCTGTTCGTGTACATGATCAACGGCCAGATGCAGGCGGTGTTTGCGTTTATCCTTGGCGAGGACCCCACCTATAAAGTCATCGAGGACGGGCAGTGGCTCAACGACACCTTGCCCTACGGCACTTTGCACCGGCTGGCATCGGCAGGGGAGAGCAAGGGTGTAGGCAAGGCGGTAGTGGAGTGGTGTCTGGAGCACTGCGAGAGCCTGCGCGCCGACACCCACGCCGACAACAAGGTAATGCAGCATCTGCTGGAGAGCGAGGGCTTTACCCGCTGCGGCATCATCCATGTGGAGGACGGCACCCCGCGCATCGCCTACCAGCGGATGTCCCTGACCCAGAGCCAGCTGGGATAAGCGGAAGAATTATTTATAATTTCGGAACACCGGAGCGTCTGCGGACGCTCCGGTGTTCCATTTTCACGGGTGGGGTCGTAACGGTGAACGGCAGTTGCAGCGTTGCTGCTATGGTAACTTTCTGCCTGCCGTCAGCGTGCAAGGACGCTCCGCTGGGCCAGAGGCAGGGAGGGGTGTTCCGACTCCCCCCTCCCTACCTCTGGACTCCACCCACCCCGCAATGCAACAACTGCGACCGCCGCCAGCGGCGGAAACAGGGAGCGGTTGTTGGGGCAGCGGCCAGCAAGACGCGAGTGCCGTCCAAGGCACGAAGCGGATGCTGGGAGCCGCAACCCGTCGCCAAGGGCTGCACGCCCTTGACAATCCTAAAGAAGAAGTCGAAGCACAAAAAAGCTAGCGCTGCGCCAGTCGGCGCTATCGCTTTAACGCTTTTTTCGCTTCTCCATTTAAAGCCCCTCAGTCGCTGCGCGACAGCTCCCCCAAGGGGGAGCGAACACGCCCGCAAGCTTTGCGGTTCAGCCGGAAACCTTCCCGCCATACCAAAAGCTCCCCCTGAGAGGACAGATTTCCCCCGGCCGGGGGAAAATGTCACCGCAGGTGACAAAAGGGGGAATCTGGCATCGCGCAGCGATGACTGAGAGGGTTTTGTTCCTCGTCAAAACCGCAAAACTGTATTTTGTTCAAGTACAGTTTTCAAGGAAACTTTGCAAACATTTACAAAAAGCGCCGTTTTGGGCTGCAAAATGCCTGAAAGCACTTCCTCTTTTGGTTCGTATATGCTATAATGACAACTGTTCTCGTGTAAGAAACAGGAAAATGTACGCACTAGGCGTACAGTGCAAGAGGAGTGTTACGATATGAAAACCTTGAAAGCGGTTGTAGCAAAATACAACCAGACCAGCCTGATCCTGCGCATCCTGATCGGCCTGGCAGTCGGTTCGGTGCTGGCACTGGTAGTGCCGGGCGCGGGTTGGGTCGGCGAGCTGGGCAGCCTGTTCGTCGGTGCGCTGAAGGGCATTGCCCCGGTGCTGGTGTTCGTCATTGTGGCAAGCGCACTGGCACAGGGCTCGTCCAAGCTGGACCGCCGCTTCGGCACCGTGATCTGGCTGTACATGCTCACCACCTTTCTGGCGGCAGCCATTGCAGCCATCACCAGCTTTATGTTCCCGGTCACGGTGGTGCTGGCCGATGCGGCGCAGTCTGACGTGATCCCGCAGGGCTTGGGCGAGGTGCTGAGCACCCTGCTGACCAACTTTGTGGCTAACCCCGTCAGCGCCCTGATGAGCGGCAACTACATCGGCATTCTGTTCTGGGCCTGCATGTTCGGCATTGCCATGAAGAAGATCGGCGCAGAGAGCACCAAGGTCTTTCTGGCAAACACCGCCGATGCCGTTTCCCAGATCGTGCGCTGGATCATCAATCTGGCACCCTTCGGCATCATGGGTCTGGTGTACACCAACGTTTCCGGCAACGGTCTGGCCATCTTTACCCAGTACGGCAAGCTGCTGGCGCTGCTGGTGGGCACCATGCTGTTCATGGCGCTGATCGTCTCCCCCTTCATCATGTTCATCTACCTGCACTGCAACCCGTACCCGCTGGTATTCCGCTGCCTGAAGGAGTCCGGTCTGACCGCCTTCTTCACCCGCAGCTCTGCCGCCAACATCCCCGTGAATATGTCCCTGTGTGAAAAGCTGGGTCTGGACAAGGATATGTACTCTGTGTCCATCCCGCTGGGCGCTACCATCAACATGGACGGTGCAGCCATCACCATTACCATCATGACGCTGGCAGCGGCCAACACGCTGGGCATTCAGGTGTCTTTGCCCGCCGCCATCGTGCTGAGCGCCATGAGCGCTCTGGGTGCCTGCGGCGCTTCCGGCGTGGCCGGCGGCTCCCTGCTGCTGATCCCCATGGCCTGCTCGCTGTTCGGCATCTCCAACGACATCGCCATGCAGATGGTGGGCGTGGGCTTCATCATCGGCGTGGTGCAGGACTCGGTGGAGACTGCGCTGAACTCTGCCGGTGACGTGGAATTTGCCGCCACCGCCGAGTATCACCAGTGGCTCAAGGAAGGCAAACCCCTGCCTGCTTTCCTGAAGGGCTGATAACCTTATAACAGAAGCAAAGCAGCCGCCGCACGAGAAAGTGCGGCGGCTGCTTTTTGCGTGGGACGATTTGAAATGGTCTCCGCTGGCGCTCTGACCATATTCAGCGGAAAGATTATTTTAAATTTCGGAACACCGGAGCGTCTGCGGACGCTCCGGTGTTCCATTTTCACAGGTGGGGTCGTAACGGAAAACGGCAGTTGCAGCGCCGCTTTCTGCGAAAGCGCGGCGCTGCGGGAAAGTTTCCTGTTGACTTTCAGCGGGCTGAACCCTCTCAGGCGCTCCCGCGCCAGATTCCCCCTTTTGTCACCTATGGTGACATCTTCCCCCGGAGCGGGGGAAGTCTTTCCTCTCAGGGAGAGCCAAGCCGTAAAGTTCATCACTAAAGTATTAGGTGCAATGAGAAAGCTTTCGGGCGCGCTTGCTCCCCCTTGGGGGAGCTGGCGAACGTAGTGAGCCTGAGGGGCTATGGATGGAGAAGCGAAAAAAGCGTTAAAGCGATAGCGCCGACTGGCGCAGCGCTAGCTTTTTTGTGCTTCGACTTCTTCTTTAGGATTGTCAAGGGCGTGCAGCCCTTGGCCCGTTGCGGGGTGGGTGGAGTCCAGAGGTAGGGAGGGGGGACTCGGAACACCCCTCCCTGCCTCTGGCCCAGCGGAGCGTCCCTGCACGCTGACGGCAGGCAAAAACTTTCCAATCAAACAGCAAAGTTTCCCGCCACGCAAAAAAGCTCCCCCTTTCGGGGGAGCTGGCGAACGAATGTGAGCCTGAGAGGGTTTATATTACATTTTACCCAAACAGCACCACGGCGTAGCTTACGCCATCCTTCATCACATAGGCAACGCCCAGTTTGGTCTTGCCCTCTGCGGCTTTGGTCATGGTGTCGGTCACACGACCGTCATTCGGCAGAGTAAAGCTGATATAGTCTTTTCTGGAATCCAGATCTGTATCAATGTAAAAGCCCGGGGTAAAGTCGTTTGCTCCATAAATGCCCATGCTCATGCTTTCAAATGCAGAGGCATAAAGATGCTGCTTCAGAAAGGTTTTTGCACTGTCGTTTGCATTGCCTTCACGGTAAAGCGCGGTCTTTTCTTTGTTGACAGAGCAGGACACTGAGTAGCTAGCGACCCAGTTTGCAATGCTGTAAGCCTTTTCGCTCAGCTCCTCATCGTAGGTCACGCTGAACTGTTTGCACAGCGCCTTTACGTTTGCGCTTTCAGCGTCCGCGTGCTTGGGCCCCATGGGTGCGCCCACGCTGGCATCGCAAGCGGTGAACACGGTCAATGCCATCAGGCCGACCAGCAGGCAGGCCAGTAATTTTTTCCAGTTTTTCATAAAACGATGCTCCTTTCCGTTCCGGGGTCGTTGCGGGTCTGCATCCGGTGCGGACGCCGCTTTTTGCTTTCTTCTGCATCCATGATACCCTTTTTTTGCGGGAAATGCAATCGTTTTGGCGCAAAAAAACAGGCTGCCGTGCAAAAACACGGCAGCCTGCGGAAAAAGCTTTATTTTGCGTACTCCACAGCGCGGCTCTCGCGGATGACGTTGACCTTGATCTGGCCGGGGTAATCCAGCGTGTCCTCGATCTTTTTAGCGATAGCGCGTGCCAGCAGAATGACCTGATCGTCGCTGATGACATCGGGTTTGACCAGAATGCGCACTTCGCGGCCTGCCTGTACGGCAAAGGCCTGCTCCACGCCCTCGAAGCCGGAGGAGATCTCCTCCAGATTTTCCAGACGCTTGACGTAGCTTTCCACGTTCTCGCGGCGGGCACCCGGGCGGGCGGCGCTGATGGCGTCGGCAGCCTGAATGATGAAGGCCAGCGGGGTCTTGGGCTCCACGTCGCCGTGGTGTGCCTCAATAGCGTGGATGATCTGGGTGTTCTCCTTGTACTTGCGGCAGATGTCCACGCCGATCTGGACGTGGCTGCCCTCGATCTCGTGATCCAGTGCCTTGCCGATATCATGCAGCAGACCGGCGCGGCGTGCCATGGTGACGTTCACGCCCATCTCGCCTGCCAGCAGACCGGCCACCCAAGCCACTTCCATGCTGTGAGTCAGGGCATTCTGACCAAAGCTGGTGCGGTACTTCAGCCGGCCGATCAGCTTGATCAGGTCGGGGTGCAGGCCGTGGATGCCCAGCTCCATCACCGCGCGCTCGCCCTCGCGCTTCATCTGCAGCTCCAGATCGTGGCGGCACTTTTCCACCGTCTCCTCGATGCGGGCGGGGTGGATGCGGCCATCACCGATCAGGCGCTCCAGCGTCATGCGGGCGACCTCGCGGCGGGTCTGGTCGAAGGAGGACAGGGTGATAGCCTCCGGGGTATCGTCGATGATCAGATCCACGCCGGTAGCGGTCTCCAGAGCGCGGATATTGCGGCCCTCGCGGCCGATGATGCGGCCCTTCATCTCATCGCTGGGCAGCGGCACCACGCTGACGGTGGTCTCGCTGCAATGGTCGGCAGCGCAGCGGCTGACGGCCTGTCCGATGAGGTTGCGGGCGATGTTATCGCAGTTTTCCTTCAGGTCGGTCTCGTAGGCGGCAACGCGCACGGCCTTTTCGTGGGTCAGCTCCTCGTCCACCTTGTGCAGCAGCACCTCGCGGGCGTCCTCCTGGCTCAGGCCTGCCAGCGTTTCCAGACGCTCCATCTCCTTGGCGCGCAGGGCATCGATCTCTGCCAGACGCTCCTCGGCCTCGGCAGCGCGCTTTTTCAGCTCTTCTTCCTTCTTTTCCAGCGCCTCGGTCTTGCGGTCCAGCGCCGTCTCCTTCTGGTCGATGCGGTTCTCCTGACGGCTGATCTCCGCACGGCGCTGCTTGATCTCCTTGTCGGCCTCTGCCTTCTGGGCATCGACCTCGGCTTTCAGACGGAAAGCCTCGTCCTTTGCTTCCAGAACCGCTTCCTTGCGCTTCTGGTCGGCGGTCTTGATCGCCTCGTTCACCAGCCGGGTAGCCTCGGCTTCGGCGCTGCCGATCTGGGCCTCAGCGGTCTTTTTACGGTTGTTGTAACCAATAAAATAGCCCGCAGCCACGCCGACAACAGCAACGATCAAGGCCACGATCACTCCGATCGCAGTCATTGCGTTCACTCTCCTTTGTTTCAATTCAATGCAAAATTAAAAGCAGGAGACGCTGCGCAGCAGGACACGGGCAATGATATAGAAAGAGCTTTCAATCCAAAAAGTGACACCAAAACCATACGCACCGTCCAAAACCGGCGGCACGGGCAAAAGCATACGGCTTTTCTCTCTACGGTTCCATTTTATATCAAACAGGCACGCTTTGCCTGAAACGGGTACAGGGTCACACAGAAACCTGCGTACAGCGTCTTTGATTCCATACTACTAAATATAGTACGAAACATTTGCCCGCTTGTCAAGAGGAAAACCCTGCCCGCAGAACATTTTGTGCAGAAAAACAAAAATAAGAACGAACCCTCTCAGGCGCTCCCGCGCCAGCTCCCCCGAAGGGGGAGCCAAGTTCTAAGGCTTGTTGCTAAAGTATTAGGCATAACGAGAAAGCTTCCGGCAGTACAGAAAAGCTCCCCCCTTCGGGGGAGCTGGCACGCCGTCAGGCGTGACTGAGAGGGTTCACTCCCCCAAGCCAAAAAGGCTGCTCCGTTTTCCGGGGCAGCCCTTCTGGTTTGTGATGAAAAGAAGAAAATGAAGGAGATGGCTTATTATTTGGCGGCTTTTTCGCCCTCCGGGAAGATGATCTTATTCACGAAGAAGAAGATGACCATGGAGATACCGCCGTTGAGCACGGTAGTGCCGATGTTGTAGATAAAGTCCGGCACCAGCAGGCCTGCCACCGCCACCCAGATGCAGTTGATGGAGTTGACGATGCAGGTGATGACGCAGAACGCCAGCACATACCAGCCGATCTGCTTTGCCAGATTGCCCTTGCTGCGGAACACGAAATTGCGCTGGATGGGGAAGTTGATGCACTCGCCGATGACCATGGCGATCATGTAAGCACAGAAGTAGGGCAGACCGCCGTGGGCGGCGTCGTAGCCGAGGATGTTCCACTTGAAGGTCTCGCCGAAGAGGGTGATATCAATGCCCGGCCAGCCGAAATCCACCACCGGCAGGCTGGCAAAAGCCTTGGGCAGGAACTGCAGCAGCAGGTACTTGAACACGGTGATGAGGTTGGACACGATGACGAACAAGCCGCCCTCGCGCACCCACTTGGCAGCGGCGGGGTGCTTTGCCGCAAAGTTATTCCAGAAATTCATAGCCTGCTTCCTTTCAGCTGTTTTTCAAGCGTTCTTCCATGCGGCTGTTCAGCACGAGGTTCTTCACGGCCTCCACGATCACCCGCACAAGGCCGATGATCCAGAAGCCCTGCAGTTCCATCACGATGCCGTCCACCATACCCATGCTGATGGCGCCGTTGGTCATTTTGGCCAGCGCCCGCAGGGGCATATTGTACTGGAACAGGATGTTCAGGTCGGGCTTGCCCTTTTTGATGCTGCGGCGCAGCAGAGCCCCCAGCACGGCAGCCGCCAGCCAGCCGATGGGGCTGCGTCCGTGTCCCATCTCTCCCAGCGTCATGTTGCGGTCGATGTGTACCTTGTTCTCCGGGATGGGACGGCCCAGCAGCGCCTCAAACTCCGCGTCCGGCACCTTCTGCACCTGTGCGGTGCGGTAATGTGCAAGGTCTTTGCCCGCGTAGGGGTCGGGTGCGCCGGTGCCCGCCACCGCGACGGCGGCAGTCAGACGGATATCGGCGCTGGAAGCGCCCACCAGCAGCTGATAGCTGCCGCCCTCCACCTCCCAGCGGTCGGTCTTGACGTTCCAGTAGCGGAACGCCTTGTCGTCCAGCGGGATGGTGACGGTCTTGCTCTCGCCGGCTTCCAGCTGCACCTTTACAAAGCCCTTCAGCTCCTTGACGGGGCGGAAAACCGTTGCATCCGGCTTTGCCACATACAGCTGCACCACCTCGGCACCTGCACAGCTGCCGGTGTTGGTGACAGTCAGGGTCACGCCCTTTTCATCTGCTTTCAGGTCACTGTACGCAAAGCTGGTATAGCTCAGGCCGTAGCCGAAGGGGAAGGCGGTGGGCACACCGGCAGTGTCGTAGTAGCGGTAGCCCACATACAGGCCCTCGCGGTACTCCACGGTGGGGCCGTCGCCGCCGAAATGCTCCTTTGCAGGGGTGTCGGCGTAGCTGCGCGCCCAAGTCTCTGCCAGCTTGCCGCAGGGGTTCTGCGCGCCGGTGAGCACCTCGACCAGTGCGCCCGCACCGGCCTGACCGCCCAAGCAGCCGTAGACCAGCGCCTTGCAGTCCTTGACCCAACCGCTTTCCAGCGAGGAGCCTGCACTCAGCAGCACCACCACGTTGGGGTTTGCCGCCGCCACAGCGGACAGCAGTTCCAACTGGTTCTCTGCCAGCTTCATGTCGGCGCGGTCGATGCCCTCGCTCTCCTTGATCTCATCCAGACCCATGCACAGCAGCACTACATTGGCGTTCTTTGCCAGCTGCACCGCTTCGGCCTTCAGCGCCTCATCGGGCTTGCCCTGCCGGTCAAAGCCCTTGGCGTAGCCGACGCTGTTCAGGCCGCTCTCGGCAAGGCAGTCCAGAAAGGAATCCACCTTGATGGAGTTGACGGCGCTGGAGCCTGCACCCTGATAGCGGGGCGTCTGGGCAAAGTCGCCGATGACCGCCACCTTTTCCCCCTTTGCAAGGGGCAGCAGGCCGTTTTCGTTCTTCAGCAGCACGATGCTCTGGGCAGCAGCCCGGCGCGCCAGTGCGTGGTGGGCGTCGGCATCGAACTTGCCGGGTGCGGCGTCCACCGCCGCCTTGGTGGTGAACACCAGCTCCAGCAGCTCGTCCAGCCGGGCGTCCACGTCCGCTTCGGTGATCTTGCCGGTCTGCACCGCCTTCATCAGCTCCCGGACGGCGTCCCCGCCGGGGGCGGGCATTTCCAGCGTAGAACCGTTCTTTACGCCGAGGGCGTGGTCGTTGCTGCCGCCCCAGTCGGTGACTACTGCGCCGTCAAAGCCCCAGTCTCCGCGCAGGATATCCATGAGCAGGTGGGTGTTCTCGTTGGCGTAGGTGCCGTTGATGAGGTTATAGGCGGACATGATGGTCTTGGGCTGCGCCTCCTTGACCACCATCTCGAAGCCGGTCAGGTAAATTTCCCGCAGGGTGCGCTCGTCCACGATGGAATCCGAGGCCATGCGGCGCAGTTCCTGACTGTTCACCGCAAAGTGCTTGGGGCAGGCAGCAATGCCGTTTTTCTGGATGCCGCGGACGTAGGCCGCAGCCATCTTACCGGAAAGGTAAGGGTCCTCCGAGAAATACTCGAAGTTGCGGCCGCACAGGGGGCTGCGCTTGATGTTCAGGCCGGGGCCCAGCAGCACCGACACCCCCTGTGCCGCGGCTTCCTCGCCCATGGCTGCGCCCACAGCCTCGCCCAGCGCGGGGTCCCAGCTGTTGGCCACGGTAGCCGAGGTGGGGAAGCAGGTGGCGGGCACACTGGGGTTCAGGCCCAGATGGTCGGCAGCGCCCGCCTGTTTGCGCACGCCGTTGGGGCCGTCCGACAGGGTAATGGCCGGGATGCCCTTGCCCGGCAGCGCCCGGGTAGTGAACACCGTGCCGCCGCTCAGCAGGGCGCATTTTTGTTCCAGACTCAGGCTGTTGATGATATCTGTATGTTTCATGGCATTTTCCTCTTTGCCTTTTCAAATCCAGAAAAGGCCCGCTGTTTTTTACGCAGCGGGCCTTTTATCTGGTTTCAGTTCAGGTGCTGCATCCGTTCAGAATGTCTTGCCTAAGATCAGGCGTTGACTTCCTCTTCCTTGCGCTTTGCATAGCCCTTTTTGACCACCAGAACTTCCAGTGCGATCAGAGCGGCTGCCAGTACAACGTCCACACCGATCATCACCTTTTCCCAACCGGGCATACCGGGGTTCAGGTTCTCGGGGTAGTAAGCACGGGAGTTTGCCACAGTGTACAGGATGTTCTTGCAGGCCTGACGTGCGGACACCAGAGCGGTAGCGCTGGTGGTATCGGTCAGGTGGTTGGTCTCGGTGTCGTAGTTGACCAGGCAGAAGTCGCCGCCGTTGCGGATCAGGCGGTCAGAATCCTGATAGCCGTACACACCGTAGTAGTCGGTCAGAACCATGCCCACGAAGCCCCACTCGCCGCGCAGAACATCGTTCAGCAGGGTAGAGCAGTTGCCGGCGTAGGTGTTGCCGATGTAGTTGAAGGAGGACATGGCAGCGTGGCAGTCAGCTGCCTTGACGCACTCCTCAAAGGGCTTGAGGTAGATCTCGCGGATGGCCTGCTCGGTGGACCAGGTGCAGAGCATACCGTAGCGGTTGGTCTCCTGGTCGTTGAGGGCAAAGTGCTTCATGAAGGCGTAAACGCCCTGCTCCTGAGCGCCCATGATGGCGTTGGAAGCCATCGCACCGGACAGTACGCCGTCCTCAGCGTAATACTCGAAGTTACGGCCTGCAAAGGCAGAGCGGTGGATGTTCATAGCCGGTGCGTACCAGCCAGAAACATTCATGTCGTCGGCCATCTTGCCGATGGAGGTGCCGAAGTCGTGTGCCAGATCGGTGTTCCAGGTGGCTGCGATCATCACAGCGGAGGGGAAGCCGATGGAACCCTGCCGGGTGAAGTTGTTGTTGATAGAGGCAGGACCGTCGCAGTCGATGGCCTGCACCTTGCCGATGGAATCCACTGCCACAGTCTGGAAGCCGCCCAGAGCAATGAGCTTGTCCATGTCAGAGACAGTGAGCTGATCCAGGAAGGTATCCCACTGGGCGTCGTTGTAATCCACGCCCACCATGTCCTTCAGCAGCAGGCCGTTCTTGGCACCGGTGGTGGGAGCCACATCGTCGGCGTTGTTGAAGTCCTCGGGGTTCCAGTTGGAGTTGTTGTAGAAGGTAGCCTTAGCCTCTGCCGGCAGCTCGAAGTCTGCGGGAGCAGCGGTAGCCTCGGCGTAGTTGGCAAAGCCGTTTGCGCGGGACAGGTAGGTCACATTGCCCTCGGCAAAGTCGAACTTGTTGTCAGCGACCTCCACATCGCTCTCACGCTTGTTGGAAGCGTCGTAGACGATGTCGGAAGCCACATTGTAGACCTTGGAATCCAGAACGGTGTGGGAGTCGGCGTTGATGCTGATGACGTAATCGCCCTTTTCCAGCACATAGCAGCCCTTGCCGTAGGTATCGTAGGAGGCCATATCCTCGGCCTTGAAGGTAACGGTGACGTTCTCGGAAGCGCCGGGAGCCAGCTCAGAAGTCTTTGCAAAGCCGATCAGGTTTGCAGAAGCCTTCTCAATGCCGCCGTTGGTGTACGGAGGATTATAGTAGACCTCCACGACCTCCTTACCGGAGGCAGAACCGGTGTTGGTGACGGTGACATCCACAGTGATGGTGCCGTCAGCTTCGGTAACGCTGTTCAGGGTCTGGGTGAAGGTGGTGTAGCTCAGGCCGCGGCCGAAGGGATACACCACAGTCTTGTCGTAGTCGATGAGGCCCTCGGCGGCGGCAGTCTCGTAGAACTTGTAGCCCACATAGATGCCTTCCACATAGTTCACGAAAGCAGGGATGGTGTCGGTGCCAAAGGCGTTGGCCTTGAACTCATCCATGTTGGTGTAGGTGAAGTTGCCAAAGTTGTTCGCAGTGGGGGTCTGGGTCAGGTCGTACACAAAGGTATCGATGGTACGGCCGGAGGGGTTCACATCACCGCAGAGGATGGAGCCCAGTGCGTTGAAGCCGCTCTGGCCGGTGCCGGCGCACCAGATAACGCTCTTGATCTGGCTGTAGTCCTTGACCCAGCCCAGCTCCATGGCGTTGGCACTGTTGTAGACCACAACGACCTTATCAAAGTTCTTGCAGACCAGGTCCATCATGTCCTTTTCAGTCTTGGACAGCTGCAGGTAGTGGTCGCCGGGCTCAAAGTCATTGTAGCTGTGGCCTGCGTCGTAGGTGACCTGAGACACATCGGTGGGCAGGTCAGCACCCTCGCCGCCCACGCGGGTGATGACTACCATGGCGGTATCAGAGAAAGCCTTGGCGTTGTTCATCATCTCGTCGGTGTACTGTGCAGCCTCCGGCTCCGGCAGGGTCCAGTCCTGAGCGAACATACCCACCTCCGGGCGGTCAGCACGGTAAGAGGTGTAGAAGTCGCTCAGCTCAGTATTCAGCTCAAAGCCGGCATTCTTCAGGCCCTCCAGCAGGGTAACGGTGGGGTAGGCGTCGGACAGCGCACCGGAACCGGTGCCGCCGTAGCAGGGGTTGGTGGAAGCCCAGCCAAAAACGTTCAGCTTGCTGTTCTTGGCCATGGGCAGGGTGCCATCGTTATCCAGCAGAACGATGCCTTCATCGGCAATGTTCTCGCACAGCTGGGTAGCGGATGCCACGTTCTCCTCGCTGACCTTGCCGTTGCCGGTGGCAAGGGTGACCATGGAGTACATGGGGCCGGTCAGGATCAGGTTCACGGTGATAGCCAGTGCCAGCACCATGCCCAGACCCGCCTGCCAGCGGATCAGATACTTTTTGGACTTGCTCTGCTTGCGGCAGGCGATCATGACTGCGATCAGCAGAACTGCTACGACACCAAAGCCGATCAACTGCGATTTGATCGAGTTGAGGACCTTGATGACGTCATCCATATTGATGGACAACATAGTTTTCTCCTCCTTGTTTTGTCGAATCGGACAACGGCAGGGGACGCCCCTGCCAGCTTGGCTTTATAATACCAGAAATTGCCGGAGAATTTTCAATTTGTTCACAAACTGTCGTTCTAGACGCATAATTTGCAAAAGTTACAATACGGTTTCAATTTTTATTGTGCATATACACAAATATCACCGCATTGTATTTGTGCACCCTGCCAGACAACAAAAAACGGCAGGGGACACCTGCCGTAAATTATTTATTTGTTTTTGGGCAGCGGGAACAGGATCCGCAGGGTGCACCAGTTGTTTTCCCAGTGCAGCGTCATGCTGCCGCCGTGCTGTCCGACGGTGGTGCGGACGCTTTTCAGGTCCGACCCCTGCTTTGGCAGACCGTCCGCATCCAGCGCGGGGACAGCCTCTGTATAGTGCTCGAACCGCAGCATGGCAAAGCCGCCCTGACTGTACACCGCCACCTTGATGAGCCGCTTTTCGGGGTCCGGCTCGGCGCGGACGGCGGCAATGGCGTTGTCCAGCGCCACGCCCACGATGGTGCACAGCTCCCGGATGGTGAGAAACCCCAGCATCCTGCCGTCCGCTACGCTGGTGATGGTGATGTTCTCCTGCTGGCATTCCATGGTCTTGGCGGTAAGCAGGGTATCCAGCACCGGGTTGCCGGTCTTGTTCTCGGCCTCGTACTGGCGGATGTTCTGCTCCATGGCAGCAATGGCGGCGTTCTGCTTGGTCTGGTCCTGCTCCTCCCGGATGCGGGCAAGCTGGACTTTCAGCTCATGGTAGCGCCGGTTGATAAGGTTGATGCCCTCTTTACTGCGCTTATACTGCTCGTACTGGCGGTGCAGCACCTCGTCCATGGCGGCAAGCTCGCTGTGCAAAGCGTTCTCCCGCAGCTGCTCGTGCTGCACGGATAAGATCAGCACGCCGGAAAAATCCACCAGCGTGCGGATGGAAAAGATGCTCATGTTGATATCGCTGCCGGGCAGAAAGCCCAGATTGCTCACCGCAAAGGCGGTCAGCGCCAGCATGACCGCCGTCAGGGCGGCGCTGCCGCCGATCTGCAAGTGCCCGGCAGGCTGGGGGCGGCGGTGCTGCAAATAGCACATGACGCCGAACAGCGCCCCGTACGCCAGCGCCAGCAGCAGCAAAGAAAGCGGCTCCCACGGGCTGCGGGCGGGCCAGAGGGCGCAGTGCAGCTGCCACTCCACGCTGGCGGCAAGCTCTGCCAGAATGAACGCCCGGGCGCAGTGATACCCGGCTTCCAGCAGGGTGATGCTCCACACGCCCCATAAATATAAGTAGGAAAGCCCGATGGCCGCCGCCATGCAGGGGATCCAGAGCCCACCGGGCACGTTGCCCGTCAGCCCCAGAAAGGCGGACAGCACCACCACCCACAGCAGGGTGACGCCCCCGGTGACCGCCTTGGAAAACCGGGGCGCAAGCGCCGGTGTGAACAACAGCACCGCCAGACACTCGGCAAGGGCAGTGTACAGCCGGGGGATATCCGGCAGCGCGGTCATGAGCCTTCACCTCCGATGTAGTCGGTCAGTGCGGCAAGAAAGGCCTTGCGCTTGGGGCGGCTGACCTGCAGCTCGCAGGGGCCCACCTGTACGGTGCTCTGCCGCAGCTCCCGCACCTGTGCCAGATTGACAAGGTAGCCGCTGTTGCACCGGGCAAAGGGGCAGTCTGCCAGCTTTTCCTCAAAGGTCTTGAGGGCACCGGGGGCGGAAAAATCGCCCTCATCGGTGTAAAAGTGCACCCGGTGCCCCTCGCTTTCCAAGTAATAGATGCTGGCGGTGTCCAGCCGCCGCAGCCCGCCCTCCACCGGCACGGTCAGGCAGCGTTTTGCCCGCTTTTCCAGCCGGGAAACGGCCTTGAGCAGCTGCTGCGAAAAGGCAAAGTAGGGCACCGGCTTCAGCACATAGTCCAGCGCTCCCACCGAGTAGCCCCGGATGGCGTACTGCGCCATATTGGTGATGAAGATCAGGATGACCTCTGCATCCATCTGCCGGATGCGCTCTGCCGTGGTCATGCCGTCCAGATGCTTCATCTCCACATCCAGAAAAATAATGTCGTAGACCGCGCGGTAATTGTCCAGAATGTCCACTCCGTCCGCAAAGACCGATACTTCAAACTCTGTCCCGTACTGCCGGGTGTACCGCCGGACATACTCCTGCAATACCCCCTGCACCTCCGCGTCGTCCTCTACGATCGCCACCCGGATCATGACCGCACCTCCCTTACCACACCTTTGTGGAACTGTTACGGCTCTATTATAGCGCAATCACGTCCGGTTTGCCAAGGGGGCATCTGCACAAAGGGCAGGGCAGCCCACAGGCTGCCCTGCCCTTTGTATTGAAGTTTCTTTCGGTCACGCCCAGTTCTTCCGGCCGTAGCGGGTGGTCAGCTGGCAGATCTCTTTCTGGAGCTTCTTGGTCAGCTGGGTCTTTTTCAGCCGCCAGCGCCAGTTTTGGCCTACGGTGGAGGGCTTATTGATGCGGGCAGCGTTATCCAGCCCCAGCCAGTCCTGCATGGGGATGATGCACCTTGCCGCTGCGCTGCGCAGGATCAGTGCGATCATGCTTTTATAAAGCTGCGCGTCCGGGGTGGCGTAGTCGTACAGGTAATCCCGCACCATGGCGCGCTCGGCGTCCGAGATGGTCTGGTACCAGGATACCAGCGTCTCGTTGTCGTGGGTGCCAGTATACGCCACGCTGTTCACCGGGTAGTTGTGGGGCAGATAGTCGCTGGCGCTGCCGGTATCGCGGGAATCAAAGGCAAATTCCAGCACCTTCATGCCGGGGAAGCCGCTGTCCCGCACCAGCTGCCGCACGGTGTCGCTCATATAACCAAGATCCTCGGCAATGATCTCCCGCTTGCCCAGCGCCTGCTCCACCGCACGGAACAGCTCGATGCCGGGGCCTTTTTCCCAGTGACCATCCACGGCGGTCTCGCTGCCGTAGGGGATGGAGAAATACTCATCGAAGCCGCGGAAGTGGTCGATGCGCACCACATCGTACAGCTCGAAACAGTACCACAGCCGGGTGATCCACCACTGATAGCCGGTGGCGCGGTGGGCTTCCCAGCGGTAGAGCGGGTTGCCCCACAGCTGGCCGGTGGGGGAAAAGCCGTCCGGGGGAACGCCCGCCACTGCCGTAGGAATGTTGTCTTTATCCAGCTGGAACAGCCCCGGGTTTGCCCATGCGTCTGCCGAATCCAGCGCCACATAGATGGGGATGTCGCCGATGATCTGGATGCCCTTGCTGTTGGCGTAGGCTTTCAGCTTGCGCCACTGCTCGTCAAACTTGAACTGAAGATACTTGTAGTACTCCACCTCAAAGTACAGTTCCCGGCGGTAGTAGTCCATGGCGGGCTGCCAGCGCAGACGGATGTCCTCTGCCCACTCGATCCACGGCTTGCCCTCAAAGCGATCCTTTACCGCCATGAACAGGGCAAAATCGTCCAGCCACCACTTGTTTTTCTCGCAGAAGGCCGTAAACGCCTCGTTGTGGCCGATGTCGCTGCGGGAGTATGCCAGCCGCAGCAGACGGCCGCGCTCGGTATACAGGCGGCTGTAATCAATGTCATCTGCCTTGCGGCCGAAGTTTGCCTTTTTGCACTCGGCGGCGGTCAGCACCCCTTCCTCCACCAGTGCATCCAGACTGATGAAATAAGGGTTGCCCGCAAAGGCGGAAAAGCTCTGATACGGGCTGTCGCCGTAGCTGGTCACACCCAGCGGCAGGATCTGCCAATAGGTCTGCCCGGCTTCCTTGAGCCAGTCCACAAAGTCGTATGCTTCCTGCGAAAAGCAGCCGATGCCGTAAGGGGACGGCAGACTGCTGATGGGCAGCAAAATGCCTGCACTTCTCTGCATCTTC
>CAKSYT010000014.1 GCA_934524985.1 uncultured Faecalibacterium sp.
TGGTGGACGGTACAGGACTCGAACCTGTGACCTCCTGCACGTCAAGCAGATGCTCTACCAGCTGAGCTAACCGTCCATATTCTGTTTTGCCGAAATCAGCTAGATTATAATACCACACCCTGCGCCAAAAAGCAAGACCTTTTTTCAAAAATTGTAAAACTTTTTTGAAAAAACGCCCGCAAACCCGGCTTCTGTGCGGTGCAGCGCGGTTTTTGGGGCGGCGGGCGACAGCTTTCTTGTTGCCCCCAACCAGACGTTGTGCTATAATAGAAAACTATAATAGGAGTAGTGTCGGAAAGGGAACGCAGCATGAGAGTTTTGGGCATCGACCCCGGTTACGCCATCGTGGGCTGGGGCGTGGTGGAGTATGCGGGCAACCGCTTTGCGCCGGTGGATTTCGGCGCGGTGTGCACGGACGCAGGCGTGCCGTTTGAGCGGCGTCTGGACGAGGTGTATACCGGCATCAAGGAGGTCATCGAACGCACAAAGCCCGAGGTGCTTGCCATCGAAAAGCTGTTCTACCAGCACAACCAGACCACCGTCATCGGCGTAGCCGAGGCGCGCGGGGTCATACTGCTGGCGGCGGCGCAGGCGGGGCTGCCCATCTACGAGTACACCCCTATGCAGGTCAAGCAGGCGGTCACCGGCTACGGCAAGGCTGTGAAAAAGCAGGTGCAGGAGATGACCCGGGTGCTGCTGCATCTGCCCGCCGTGCCAAAACCGGACGATACCGCCGATGCGCTGGCGATGGCAATCACTTTCTGCCACACCAACGGCAACCAGCTCAACCGCTACACCCGCCGGGTGGCGGGCCCGATTTAACCGATAAAAAGCTCCCCCTTTGAGGAAAGACTTCCCCCGCGCCGGGGGAAGATGTCGCGCAGCGACAAAAGGGGGAATCTGGCAATGCCGCAAGGCATTGACTGAGAGGGTTTTATTCAAATGATCTACTGTCTGACTGGAAAAATCGTGAAAAAAAGCCTGAACGCCGTGGTGCTCAGCTGCGGCGGTGTGGGCTACTATACCCAGTGCCCGGCCAGCGTGGCGGGGGCACTGCCCGGTGTGGGGCAGGAGACCACCCTGTACACCGTGATGAGCGTGACCGAGAACGATGTGAGCCTGTACGGCTTTGCCACCGAGGAGCAGCAGGCCTGCTTTGAGATGCTGACCGCCGTGTCCGGCGTGGGCCCCAAGGTGGGGCTGGCCATCCTCAGCGTCATGGAGCCGCAGCGGGTGGCGCTGGCCATCTCGGCGGGGGACCACAAGGCCTTTAAGGCCGCTTCCGGCGTGGGGCCCAAGCTGGCGCAGCGCATCGTGCTGGAACTGAAGGATAAGGTGGCCAAGGGCTTTGTGGACGGTATCTCGCTGGAAGATGTGGCGGGCTCTGCCGCCGACACGCCCGCGACCCAGAGCAGCGCACAGGCCATTGCGGCGCTGGTGTCGCTGGGCTACAGCCAGAGCGAGGCGGCGCTGGCCATCGCAAAGATCGATGCCGCGCTGCCGGTGGAAGAGATCATCAAGCTGGCCTTGCGCAGCATGGCAGGCAGGAGGTAAGCAATGCAGGACGATACCGCGCTGTACGGCGCAAAAATGATGCAGCCCGTCATGACCCCGGCGGACAGTGAGGAAAATAACCTCCGCCCGCAGCATCTGGAGGACTACATCGGGCAGGAAAAGGCCAAGCAGAACCTGAAGATCTATCTGGAAGCCGCCAAGCGCCGGGGCGAGCCGGTGGATCACATTCTGCTCTACGGCCCGCCGGGCTTGGGCAAGACCACGCTGGCGGGCATCATTGCCAACGAGATGGGGGTGCAGATCCGCATCACCAGCGGCCCGGCCATTGAAAAGCCCGGCGACCTTGCCGCCCTGCTGACCAACCTGCAGGAGGGCGATGTGCTGTTCATCGACGAGATCCACCGCCTGTCCCGGCAGGTGGAGGAGGTGCTGTACCCCGCGCTGGAGGACTACGCGCTGGATATCATGATCGGCAAAGGTCCCAGCGCCCAGAGCATCCGCATCAATCTGCCCCGGTTTACGCTGGTGGGCGCTACCACCCGCGCCGGACAGATCACCGGCCCGCTGCGGGACCGCTTCGGCGTGCTGCTCAAGCTGGAGTTGTACAGCCCGGACGAACTTTCCCGCATCATCATGCGGTCGGCGGGCATTCTGGATCAGCCCATCACCCCGGAGGGCGCTTACGAGCTGGCAAAGTGCAGCCGTGGAACTCCCCGCGTGGCGAACCGCTTTTTGAAGCGCATCCGCGACTTTGCCACCGTGCTGGGCGACGGCATCATCGATCAGGATGTGGCGCTGCTGGGGCTCAAGCGGATGGACGTGGACGCGCTGGGTCTGGACGAGCTGGACCGCAGCCTGCTGCGCGCCATCATCGAGATGTACAACGGCGGGCCGGTGGGTCTGGAAACGCTGGCTGCCGCGCTGGGCGAGGAGGCGGTCACGCTGGAAGATCTGTGCGAGCCGTATCTGATGCAGATGGGCTTTTTGACCCGCACCCCGCGCGGACGCTGCGCCACCCGCCTTGCCTACGAGCATCTGGGCATGAAAGCCCCGGAGACCGGCAGCGCCGAGGAAAACGGCCAGCAGAGCCTGTTCTGACCTATCATATAAAGGAATTAAACGGAAGGAGGACGCTATGCGCCCTGCAGATACTTGGAAAGACTACGAACTGCTGGATGCCACCGACGGCAACCGGCTGGAACGCTGGGGAGAAACTTTGCTCATCCGCCCCGACCCGCAGGTGGTGTGGAAGACCCCCAAGCAAAGCCCCCTGTGGGCAAAGGCAGATGCCATCTACCACCGCTCCAATCAGGGCGGCGGCGAGTGGGAGTACCGCCGCCGTCTGCCGGAAAAGTGGAAGATCAGCTGCGGCGAGGGGGAGGATAAGCTCACCCTCATCGTCAGCCCCACCGGCTTCAAGCACACCGGTGTGTTCCCGGAGCAGGCGGTCAACTGGGCGTGGTACCAGCAGAAGATCCGCGCCGCGGACCGCCCGGTAAAGGTGCTGAACCTCTTCGGCTACACCGGCGGCGCTACGTTGGCCTGTGCCGCTGCCGGTGCTACCGTCTGCCATGTGGATGCCTCCAAGGGCATCGTGGCATGGGGCAAGGACAACGCCGTGGCAAGCGGCCTGACCGACAAGCCCATCCGCTGGCTGGTGGACGACTGCGCCAAGTTTGTGGCGAGGGAAAAGCGCCGCGGCAACACCTACGACGGCATCATCATGGACCCGCCCAGCTACGGGCGCGGCCCCGGCGGCGAGATCTGGAAGCTGGAGGACTGCATCTACGACCTCATCAGCCAGTGCGAGGAGGTGCTCAGCGATACCCCGCTGTTCTTTGCAGTCAACAGCTACACCACCGGCCTGTCCCCGGCGGTCATGGAGTATATGCTCAAGACCACGCTGGTGCCCCGCTTTGGCGGCAAAACCAGCTGCGATGAGATCGGTCTGCCGGTGTCTGCCACCGGCGGCGTGGTGCCCTGCGGCGCCACCGCCATTTGGGAAGAATAAAAAAGCCGAAACGATTGAAATGGCCTCCGCCTTGCTCTGGCCATATTCAGCGGAAAATAGATTTTTAATTTCGCGTTTGTCGCGGCCTGCGGGCCGCTCCAAACGCATTTTCACGGGAGGGGCCGCCCTAAGGCAGCCATCCTGAAAAAGCAAAAAATTCAAGAATGGGGTACAGCCCCTTTCGGAGGGGCGCACCACCAGAAAGAGAAACAAAGCATGAGTGATACGATTTTAACTGCTGAAAATTTGAAGTTCCGCTACGATGCCGAGCAGCCGGTCTACGCGCTGGACGGCGTATCTGCGCAGGTAAAGCGCGGGGAGTTCGTGGCGGTGCTGGGTGCAAACGGCTGTGGTAAATCCACGCTGGCCAAGCACTTCAACGCCATTTTGCTGCCCGAGAGCGGCAAGGTGTATGTGGAGGGCATGGATACCGCAGACGAAGAGAAACTCTACGATATCCGCCAGACCGTGGGCATGGTGTTCCAGAACCCGGATAACCAGATCGTGGCCACCGTGGTGGAAGAGGACGTGGCCTTTGCGCTGGAAAACCTCGGCGTGCCGCAGGACGAGATGCGCCGCCGGGTGGATGACTCCATGAAGATGGCGGGCATCTACGAATACCGCGAGCGTGCACCCCACAACCTTTCCGGCGGTCAGAAGCAGCGCGTGGCCATCGCCGGTGTGGTTGCCATGCGCCCGGACTGCTTGATTTTGGACGAAGCCACCGCTATGCTGGACCCGCGCGGCCGCGAGCAGGTGATGCAGACTATCCACTACCTGAACGAGAATATGGGCATCACGGTGGTGTCCATCACCCACTATATGGAAGAAGCCGCACAGGCCGACCGTGTGCTGGTAATGAGCAAGGGCCATGTGGTGATGGAGGGCACCCCGAAAGAGGTGTTCAGCCAGACCGAGAAGGTGCGTTCGCTGCATCTGGATGTGCCACAGGCCGCTGAGCTGCGGGACGAGCTGGTGAAGGCCGGCATCCCGATGCCGGAGGGCATCATCGACACCGGTGCCTGCGCACAGGCGCTGTATGAGCTGCTGCAGTAAGGGGGCGGACGAAATGGCAGATATCATTAAGGTAGAACATCTGAGCTACGTCTATAACCCCGGCCTGCCCACCGCAGTGACCGCGCTGGACGACGTGAGCTTTACCGTAGAAGAGGGCGATTTTGTGGGCATCATCGGGGCCACCGGCTCCGGCAAGAGCACCCTCATCACCCACATGAACGGCCTGAACAAGCCCACCAGCGGCAAAATTTACATTGACGGCCGCGACCTGTGGGCAGACCCGGAAAAGATCCGGGATTTCCGCTTCCTCACCGGCCTTGTGTTCCAGTACCCGGAATACCAGCTGTTTGAGGAGACCTGCTACAAGGACATCGCCTTTGGCCCCAAGAACATGGGCTTGGACGAGGCCGAAGTAGACCGCCGCGTCCACGAAGCCGCAGACTTTGTAGGCTTAGACCCGGCGCTTTTGGAGCGCAGCCCCTTTGAGCTTTCCGGCGGTCAGAAGCGCCGGGTGGCGGTGGCCGGTGTGATGGCCATGAAGCCCCGCATCCTTGTGCTGGACGAGCCCGCCGCCGGTCTTGACCCGGAGGGACGGGACGATATCCTTTCCGAGGTGAAGGAGTACCACAAAAAGACCGACACCACCGTGCTGCTGGTGTCCCACAGCATGGAGGATATCGCCAAGTATGCCAACCGCGTGCTGGTGATGAGCAACAAGAAAATTGCCATGTACGACACGGTGGAAAAGATCTTTGCCCGCGCCCCGGAGCTGCTGGAGCTGGGGCTGTCGGTGCCGCAGGTGACGAAAATTTTCCTCAAGCTGCGGGAGATGGGGGTGGACGTCCCGGCGGACGTGTACACCATTCCCTATGCGGTCAAGACCCTGCTGGAAGCAAAGCGCCGCCGCGATGCCGGGGAAAGCCTTGTGCTGCCCCGCAGCGCTGCCCGGAAAGGGGGTGCTGTCTGATGCTGCGAGATATCACCATCGGTCAGCACTTCCCGGGCAACAGTCTGGTGCACCGGTTCGACCCCAGACTGAAGCTTGTGCTGACAGTCGCTTATATCGTGCTGCTGTTTGCAGCCTCCAACCCTTTGGGGCTTACCTTGTCCATCCTCTTTTTGGGGGTCATGTATAAAGTGGCAAAAATTCCGGTCAAAATGATCGGCAAAAGCCTGAAGCCCATTCTGCCCATCGTGCTGTTCACGGCGGTGCTGAACCTCTTCTTTGTCTCCGGCGAGGGCGACCCGCTGGTGCATTTCTGGTTCTTGACCATCTACGCCGAGGGCGTGCGCTACGCGGTGCTGATGGCGGTGCGCGTGATGGCGCTCATCGCGGGAACCAGCCTGCTTACCTACACCACCAGCCCCATCGTGCTGACCGATGCCATTGAGCAGCTGCTCAAGCCCTTGGGCAAGCTGCACTTCCCGGTGCACGAGCTGGCCATGATGATGAGCATTGCCCTGCGCTTCATCCCCACCCTCATCGAGGAAACGGATAAAATTATGAACGCACAGAAGGCGCGCGGCGCGCAGCTGGACACCGGCAAAATGACTGACCGGGTCAAGGCGCTGGTGCCGGTGCTTATCCCGCTGTTCATCTCGGCCTTCCGCCGCGCAGACGAGCTGGCTATGGCCATGGAGTGCCGCTGCTACCGCGGCGGCACAGGCCGCACCCGCCTGAAGGTGCTGCGCTGCGAAAAGCAGGACTACATCGACCTTGCGGTCTGCATCGCCTGCTTTGCCGTCATCCTTGCCTCCCGGCTGGTGTTCCCGAATTATTAAAGAGGAGAACCCTCTCAGTCAAGGCCTGATGGCCTTGACAGCTCCCCCGAAAGGGGGAGCTTTTGGCGGTGGTGGGAGAGTTTCTTGTTGCGTTTGATACTTCAGCGACAAGGCTAACGGCGTGCGCCCTCTCCGGCACGGCTTAAGCCGTGCCACCTCTCCCAAAGGGAGAGGCAAGAGCACTGCCGGAAGCTTTCTCATTACACCTAATACTTTAGCAACAAGCCTTACGGCTTGGCTCCCCCTTTGAGGAAAGACTTCCCCCGCTCCGGGGGAAGATGTCACCGTAGGTGACAAAAAGGGGAATCTGGCGCGGGAGCGCCTGAGAGGGCTTTTTACTATGAACTTTTTACTTACCCTTGCCTACGACGGCACAAATTACTGCGGCTTTCAGGTGCAGCCCAACGGGCGCAGCGTGGCGGCCGCCTTTCAGGATGCACTGGAAGCGGTGCTGGGCAGCCGCCCCGATATCAAGGGCTGCAGCCGCACCGATGCCGGGGTGCACGCGCTGGGCTTCCGGCTGAACTTCCATGCCGATACCCGCATCCCGCCCCAGAAGCTGCCGCTGGCGCTCAACCAGCATCTGCCGCCGGATATCCGGGTGCTGGCGGCACAGACCGTGCCGGAGGACTTCCACGCCCGGTACGCCGCCCATACCAAGACCTATTTATACCGCATCCATAACCACCCCATTGACTCGCCCTTTGACGCCGCCTACTACACCCGTGTGCCCCGGCGGCTGGACGAAGCTGCCATGCAGGCGGCGGCGCAGCAGTTCGTAGGGACGCATGATTTTCTGGCCCTGTGCGCGGCGGGCAGTTCTGCCGCCGCTCATGGGGACACCGTGCGCACCATCACGGACTGCCACGTCACCCGGCGCGGGGACGAGGTGGACATTGAGGTGACCGCCGATGGCTACCTGTACAACATGGTGCGCATTCTGGCGGGCACCTTGTGCGAGGTGGGCGCGGGGCGGATGCGCGCGGCGGACATTCCCGCCATTCTGGCAAGCCGGGACCGCAGCCGGGCGGGCCCCACCCTGCCCGCGAAGGGCTTGTTTTTAAAGTGTGTGGATTACCCGGAAAGAAAGGAAGAGCAGCTATGAAAAAGCTTCATCGCGGCGGCAGCCCGGACGGAGAGCCGCTTTCTGCCGGGCGTGTGGAATATCTGGAGGCAGCGCGCCAGCGGGTGCGCCGCCGCCGTCTGCGCCGCACCGCCATTCTGCTGGCGGCGCTGATACTGGTCACCCTGTTTGCCACCGGCGCGGTGGGCGCATCCATCGCCCGGGTGAAGGATCTGGTGGATACGGTGCACATCGCCCTGTCCCCGGCGGTGGGCTGGCCGCAGCAGACCGGCCTTGGCGAGCTGACCGCCGTGCAGCCCATGTCCGGCAGCTTTGTGGCCATGGACGAGGATGCCTGCGCGGTGTACAGCCTTGGCGGCACCCGCCTTGCCGGCATCCAGAGCGGCTACGCCCGCCCGGCGCTGGCTGCGGGCAAGACCCGCTTTGTGCTGTACAACCGCTCCGGCAACGAGCTGCGGGTGGAAAGCCGCACCCAGAACCTTTACAGCAAAACGCTGGAAAACAGCATCTACCTGTGCGCCATGTCGGACACCGGCACGCTGGCAGTAGCCACCGATTCCGCCGACAGCACCGCCCGGCTGACCGTGTACACCTCCACCATGACGGAGCAGCTGCACTGGGATATGACCGGCGCGCAGGGCACCCCGGTGCGGATGGCCTTTGCCGCCGACAGCCGCCGTCTGGCGGTGGCGGCGGTCACTTCCAGCGCCGGACAGTTACAGGCAAACCTCTTTGTGCTCAGCCTTGCGCAGGGCGACCCGGTGCAGCTGAGCAGCGGGGACAGTGTGCCCCAGTGGCTGGGCTGGCTGAACAACGACACCGTGCTGGCTGTGTACGAGAACTGCGCCGTGGTGTACGGCGCAGACGGCGGCGAGCGCGGGCGCTTTGACCTTGGCGGCGGCAGCCTTGTCAGTGCTTCGCAGGACGGCGCAAACGCCGCCCTGCTGCTGGAAAACGGACAGGTGTGCACCGCCGTGCTGCTGGATAAAGATTTGAACGTGCAGTACAGCGGCAATGTGCCGGCGGCAAACCAGATCCTGCGCCGGGGCGAAAACTTTTATCTGCTTACCGACAGCGGCGTGGAATGCTTTGCCGCAGATGGGGTGTACCAGTGGGGACAGGAACTTTCCGTCCGTCCGCAGGCGCTCATTGCGGGCAAGCAGCTGCTGGTGCTGTGCGGAAACACGGTGCAGCAGATCACCCCGCCGGAGCAAACGGCTTCCAGCGCCCGGTGACCGAGGGGAAAAACCGGTATTTTTGCGGGGAAAGTGATCTTTATAACAGGGAAAACAAGATATGTTCAAGAATCCGTCATTTCTTTTTGATATCCTATGTACGGTGGTATGGCTGGTGCTGATGGCACGCTACGCCCGCAAGGGCTTTCTGGCGTCCATCGTGCAGCTGTCCGGCAACCTTATCAGTCTGCTGGGCGCACGGCAGTGCTCTGCCGCCTGTGCGGGCTGGGTGTTCGAAAATCTGCTGGCCGGGGGCTTCCGCACCCAGATTGCCGCGCACCTTTCGGAGGACGGCGTGGTGAACCTTTCCGGCATTGCCCAGCAGTACGCGGGCTTTCTGCCGGAAAGCTTCCGTGCCTCCATCGTGGCGGCCTGTGAGCGCAGCATCAACGCCGTGCTGGCAGATAACGCCGTGGTGCTGGCCGATACCATCGTGGAAAAAGTATTGCAGCCGCTGCTCACCCCGGTGATCATGCTGGTGCTGTTCTTTGTGTTCTACGCGGTGCTGCGGCTGCTGGTCAGTATGCTGGTCACCGTGCTGGGGCTGGTGAACAAGCTGCCTGTCATCGGGAAAGTCAACCGGGGTCTGGGCTGGCTGACCGGCGGCGTGACCGCTCTGCTGGACTTATACCTCGTGCTGTGCGTGGTGTGGGGCCTTGTGGTCATCACCGGCGGCAACTTAAATGTGCTCAACGACACTGTAATGCGCAGCAGTCTTTACTATAAAGTGTTTAATATGTTCAACCCCTTTTTGTAACAGGGGCGACAAGGAGGAACTATGGTCTGTATTCGATGCCAGAAGCGTCCGGCGATCATCTTTATCCAGCGGATGGAGAATGGTCAGATGAAGCAGGAGGGGTACTGTCTGCACTGTGCCCGGGAACTGCACATCAAGCCCGTGGACGATCTGATGAAACAATTCGGGATGTCGGAACAGGATCTGGATAACATGGAAAACCGCATGGAGAGCATGATGGAGGAGCTGGGCGACTCCAACCCCCTTTCCATGTTGATGAATATGTCCGGCAGCGGCGAGGATGCCGATGCGGAGAACATGGACGAAGATCTTGTACCCGGCAGCAATGCCACCTTCCCGCTGGGCTTTACCGGCACGGAGAAGCAGGACGGCGAAAAAAAGGCCGACCGCAAAAACGGCAAAAAGCCGCCCAAGCGCAAATTTTTGGATACCTACTGCGAAAACCTGACCCGCAAGGCGCGGGAGGGCAAGCTGGATGATATCATCGGCCGCGACCGCGAAATTTACCGCACCATCCAGATCTTGAGCCGCCGCCAGAAGAATAACCCCTGCCTCATCGGTGAAGCCGGTGTGGGCAAGACCGCCATCGCCGAGGGCATTGCCGAGCGCATTGCCAAGGGTCAGGTGCCCATCGGCCTGCGGGATAAGGAAATTTTCCTGCTCGACCTCACCAGCCTTGTGGCGGGCACCCAGTTCCGTGGTCAGTTCGAGCAGCGGGTCAAGGGTCTGCTGAGCGAGGTGAAGGCGGCAGGAAACGTCATCCTGTTCATTGACGAGATCCACACCATCACCTCTGCCGGTGAGAGCGAGGGAGCCATGAACGCGGGCAACATCTTAAAGCCCGCCCTCTCCCGCGGTGAGATTCAGGTCATCGGTGCCACCACCTTTACCGAGTACCGCAAGTACATTGAAAAGGACCAGGCGCTGGAGCGCCGTTTCCAGCCTGTGCGGGTGGAAGAGCCCAGCGTGGCCGACACCCTTGCCGTGATGAACGGCATCAAGCGCTACTACGAGCAGCACCACCATGTGCAGGTGCCCGCCGAGGTGCTTTCGGCGGTGGTCACTCTGAGCGAGCGCTACATCACCGACCGCTTTTTGCCGGATAAAGCCATCGACCTGCTGGACGAGGCCTGTGCCTGCTGCAATCTGGCACACCCGGTCATCTCCGAGTATCTGGGGATGCAGAAGGAGCTGGACGCCCTGAAGCAGGAAGAAGCCGAGATGGAGAGCGCGGATGTGAACGAAGCCATCGACTACGAGCGCGTAGCCGAGCGTAAGACCCGCATCGCCAAGCTGGAATCCGAACTGCCCGCAAAGCAGGCTGCTGCCAGCGAAATTCAGGTGACCATGGACGATGTGGCAAAGGTCATCGAGCTGTGGACGGGTATCCCGGCGGTAAAAATTCGCGAGACCGAGTTCGTCAAGCTGGCAGGGCTGGAAAACGCCCTCAAGCAGAAGGTCATCGGTCAGGACGAAGCCGTGCATCTGGTGGCGCAGGCCATCAAGCGCAGCCGCGCCGACCTTTCCGGCCACCGCCGTCCCGCAAGCTTCATCTTTGTGGGCCCTACCGGCGTGGGCAAGACCGAGCTGGTCAAGCAGCTGGCAGAACAATTGTTCGACGGCCCCGACCCGCTTATCCGTCTGGACATGAGCGAGTATATGGAAAAATACGCGGTGTCCCGCATGATCGGTTCGCCTCCGGGCTATGTGGGCTACGAGGAAGCCGGTCAGCTCACCGAGAAGGTGCGCCGCCGCCCGTACAGCGTGGTGCTGTTTGACGAGATCGAAAAGGCGCACCCGGATGTGATGAACATTCTGCTGCAGATTCTGGACGAGGGCAAGATCAACGATGCGCAGGGACGCACGGTGGATTTTTCCAACACGGTCATCTGCATGACCTCCAACGCCGGCAGCAGCGACCAGAGCGCGGGCAGCCTTGGCTTTAACAAGAGCGACGCCCAGCGCAGCGAGGAAAAGACCCGCAAGGCGCTGGCGCAGTTCCTGCGCCCGGAGTTCCTTGGCCGCGTGGACGAAGTGATCGCCTTCAAGCCCCTGACCGAGGAGACCCTGCAGGGCATCGCCGCCCTGATGCTGGACGAGTACAAGCCCGGCATGGAAGCCAAGGGCATCGCTTACAGCTACACCCCGGCAGCGCTCAAGGCGCTGGTGCAAAAGAGTCAGGGCGGGCGCTTCGGCGCACGCGACCTGCGCCGCACCATCCGCAAGGCGGTGGAGGACCCCGCCGCCGAGCGCCTGATCGACGGCACGCTGGCATCCGGCGGCACCCTTGTGGTGGATGCCGATGAAAACGGCGAAGTCGTGCTGAAATAATCATAACCGCAAAGCACCCCGGCTGAAAACAGCCGGGGTGCTTTTTGTCTGCGTGCAAAAACTTTTTGTAATATATACTTGACATTTAGAATGGTAAATGATACTATATGTCCAGAGGATAAAACAAATGCCAAACCGGCAGGAAAGGAGCATATCAATGCCGAAGAACCTGAAATTAAAGGCCGCCCGTGCGGAAAAGGACATGACGCAAGGTGCGCTTGCCGAAGCGGCAGGCGTTTCGCGCCAGACTATCAACGCCATTGAAAAAGGGGAGTACAACCCCACCATCAACCTTTGCCGCAGTATCTGTAAAATTCTGGATAAGACACTGGATGAACTGTTCTGGGAGGAATAAACTATGAAATTTTCACTGTATAGCAAGAAAAACCAGTTGGACGAGATGCAGGAGCAGACCCTGCGCAAAATTGAAAGCCATGGCTTCTGGCTGCTGTGGGGCAGCCTTCTGGCGGCGTGGATCGTGCAGACGGTGTTCGGGGCTGCGGACAAGGCTGCCGGAGAGTGGGTCGTATTCATGATCGGCTGCATCTATATGGCTGTCGCGTGTCTGCGCAATGGTCTGTGGGATCGCCACCTTTCGGATACGCCCCCGGCCAATGCCGTGTGTTCTCTGGTGGCTGCGGTGGCGGTTACGCTGATCAGCGGGTTTTCCCGTGGATACTGGGTCGGTGCCGCTTTTACCGGTGTTTTTACCGGCATCCTGTGCTTTGCATTGCTGCAACTGTGTGCCACTCTGACACGCAAACGGCGCGAGCATCTGGATGACCCGAAGGACGGAGAATAATATTATAAAAAGGGGCTGCTGCACATCATTTGATGCAGCAGCCCCTTTTTGCATGGGTGCATGATATTATCCCGCATTGACAAAACTGCGCAGAATAAGTACAATAAAACATAGCTATCCGCAAATTTTTTGCATGAGAATAAAGGAGCGTTTTTCTATGCCGAGCAATAAAGTCCGCACCCGTTTTGCACCCTCGCCTACGGGTTATATGCACGTTGGCAACCTGCGTACTGCCCTGTACACTTACCTGATGGCCAAGCACGAGGATGGCACCTTCATCCTGCGCATCGAGGATACCGATCAGGGCCGCTATGTGGAGGGCGCTGTGGATGTCATCTACAACACCCTGCGGGAGACCGGCCTTTTGTGGGACGAGGGCCCGGATATCGGCGGCCCTGTGGGCCCCTATGTGCAGAGCGAGCGCATGGGCATGTTCAAGCAGTATGCCGAGCAGCTGGTGGCAGAGGGCAAGGCGTACTACTGCTTCTGCACCGAGGAGCGGCTGGAGGCTCTGCACGCCGAGCAGCGCGCTGCCGGTGAGATGACCCACTACGACGGCTGCTGCCGCGAACTGCCCAAGGAGGAAGTGGAAAAGCGCCTTGCCGCAGGCCAGCCCTATGTCATCCGCCAGAAGATCCCCCGCGAGGGCGTGACCGGCTTTGACGATGTGGTGTACGGCCACATCGAGGTGAACAACAGCGAGATGGACGACCAGATCCTTATCAAGACCGATGGAATGCCCACCTATAACTTTGCGAACGTTGTGGATGACCACCTGATGGGCATTACCCACGTCATCCGCGGCAGCGAGTATCTGTCCTCCACCCCCAAGTACAACCTGCTGTATCAGGCCTTTGGCTGGGACATCCCCACCTATATCCACTGCCCGCCGGTGATGAAGGACGCCCAGAACAAGCTGTCCAAGCGCAACGGCGATGCAAGCTATCAGGACTTGGTGGCTAAGGGCTACCTGACCGAGGCGGTGCTGAACTATATCTGCCTGCTGGGCTGGAGCCCCCGCGGCGAGTACGCCGAGCAGGAGATCTTCTCCCTGCCGGAGCTGGTCAAGATCTGGTCCCCGGATGGCATCTCCAAGTCCCCCGCCATCTTCGACCCCCTCAAGCTGCGCGCCATCAATGCGGAGTATATCCGCCGCCTCAGCCCCGAGGACTTCCAGAAAAAGGCCGAGCCGTGGATCGACAGCGCCGTGCACAGCGCCATCGACAAAAAGCTGCTGTGCGCAAATTTGCAGCCCCGGTGCGAGGTGCTGGGCGAGATCCCCGAGCAGCTGGATTTCTTTGATGCCATGCCGGAGTACGACGTGAGCCTGTACGCCAACAAAAAGCAAAAGACCACCCCGGAGACCGCCAAAGAGGCGCTGGAAGCCCTGCTGCCGGTGCTGAGCGACGAGGCGCTGGATTTTGCAAACCGCGATGCCGTGTTCGATGCCTGCAAGGCCAAGGCCGAGGAGCTGGGCAAAAAGAACGGCTGGCTGCTCTACCCGCTGGGCATTGCCCTTTCCGGCAAGCAGCGCACCCCCGGCGGCGGCACCGACCTTGCCTGCATGATGGGCCGCGAAAAGACCCTGCAGCGCGTGCAGGATGCCCTTGCAAAGCTGAACGGCTGAGTTTTACAAAATACCCCCAAAGCCCTGCGGCAAAATGACGGCCGCAGGGCTTTTTTGCGTCTTTGGGCGGGTTTGGGGCGGTTCTATGCACCGCGCCAAAAACTGCCGCTGCCCCGCGTTACAGTATATGCAGAAAGTGCGGGGAGCAGAACAAAAATTCCCCGCCGGAAAGCGGGGGATTTTTATGACAGAGCGGATGGGTGTTTTATCTTCGGACGGGCGGTGCCTGCAGCCTTCACCCCTTGCGGCGCGGGCGATGCTGCGCCCGGCGGCGCGGCGGCTGGCAGCGGTGGGCATCGGCTTTGCCGGCGGCTGGGCGGTGCTGTACGGGGCGCTGATGCCCTTTGGGCTGGGGCTGACCCTTGGGCTGGCAGAGGACTGCTTTGCCCCCTGCGCGGCAGGGGCGGCGCTGGGGCTGCTGCTCCATGGGCTGGGGGCGCTTTCACTGCGCAGCCTGTGTCAGCTGTGTGCGCTGGGCGCAGCTGTGGCGGCACGCTGGCTGCTGCCGCAAAGGTTTGTGCCCGCCGCGCTGGCGGGCTGCGGCACTTTGACCGGCATGGCACTGTGCTTTGCGCTGGGCAGCAGCGGCGGGGCAGACCTTTTGCTGTACAGCGCGGCGGACGCCCTGCTTGCGGCGGGTATCGGCTTTGGGCTGCGCAGATTTGCCCCGGAGCGCCCGGGCATGGGCACACTGCTGGTGGGCGCAGCCGTGGCGGCGGCGCTGGGCAGTGTGCGGTGGGGGTGGTTCTCGCCCGGGGTGCTGGCGTGTGCCGCCGCAGAACTGGCACTCTGCTGCCGGGCGCAGAAGTTTGCCGCCCTGAGCGGCAGCGCGGTACTGGGCGCAGCTCTTTGCGCCGCAGACCCTGCCCTTGCCCCGGCGGCAGCGGGGCTTGGCTGTGCCACGGCAGCGGCGGCGGTGCTGGCACCCGGGCGGCGGATGGAGACTCTTGCCGCCTACGCGGGCGGCTGCGTATCCGGGGTACTCTGCGTACAGCCGCCCGGAAACGCCTTTGGGCTGCTGTTCAGCGCCTGCGGCGGCATGGCGGTGGTCTGTCTGCTGCCCGGCGGCTGGCTTGCCCCGGCAGCAGACACCCCGCAGAGCGGGGAGAACGCTCCCGCGCCCGCCCGCAGTGCGGCGGCCTCCACCCGACTGGAAGCCGTGGCACAGAGCCTTTCCTCACTGGCAGAGACGGTGAACGCGGTCTACGAGGGCCTGCCCCGGCGGCGGGAAGGGTTCCGCTGGGTCATAGACAATGTACATGATACCCTTTGCTTCAACTGCGGGCGGCGGGAGACCTGCTGGAAGCAGGAATACACCGCCACCATGGCGGGCATGGAAGCGCTGCGCCCGCTGCTGGAACAGAATGGCAGCGTGGAAGCGGCGCAGTTGCCCGGGCAATTATCCCGCTGCATCCACCCGGCGGCGCTGTGCGCGGCGGCGGGGCGCAGCTTTGCACTGTACCGCAGCCGCAAGGAAGCGCGCATCCATTCTGAGGCCATGCGCACCGCCCTGACCGAGCAGTACAGCGCCGTAGCCGAGGCGCTGGGGGTGCTCAGCGAGCAGCTGGGACGTCCCGGCGACCCGGAGCCCTATAAATCCAGCCGGGTGGCGGAGTTCTTCACCGGGCTGGGGGCACCGCCGCAGGAGTGCGCCGTCACGCTGGACGACCTTGGGCGCACCCATGCCGCCGTCACCCTGCCGCGCACCCGGTTCACCCCGCAGGAGCTGGCGGCGCTGGCGGGGGAGGTGGGGCATATCTGCCGCCGCACGCTGGAAGTGCCGCAGGTGCTCTCCTGCAAGGGCATGACCACCCTGCTGTTCAGCGAAAGACCGGCGCTGCGGGCAGTGTTCGGCGCGGCAAGCGCTGCCGCCCGGGGCGAAGTTTCCGGCGATGCAGTGCAGCAATTTTGCAGCCCTACGGCGGCGCAGATGATCCTATGTGACGGCATGGGCACCGGACGCCCGGCGGCGGTGGACGGCAATCTGGCGGCAGAGCTGACCGCCCGGCTGCTCAAGGCGGGCTTTACCGCCGAGCTGGCGGCGCGGCTGGTGAACGTGGCGCTGGCGCTGAAAAGCGAGGACGAGAGCGGCGCAACGCTGGACCTGATCAGCGTGGACCTATACACCGGCACGGCGCGGCTGTTCAAGGCCGGAGCCGCCCCGGGGTTTCTGGTGCATGGCGGGCGGGTGCGGGCTGTGGGCGAAGCCACCCTGCCCATGGGGGTGCTGGGCGGGGTGAACGGGCAGAGCCGGGTGGTGCACCTGACCGCCGGGGACTACGCGGTGCTGGTATCGGACGGCTTGCTGGTGGACGGCGCGGGCTGGGTGGCAAAGCAGGTGGAACTTTCGGCGGCGGCAGGGGACGCGCCGGAAAAGCTTGCCGAGACGCTGGTGGAGACCGCCCGCATCCGCGCACAAAAGACCGGACGCCCGGACGATATCACCGCCGCCGTGCTCCGGCTGGAAAAGAGCGGGTGACGGCGGCAGAGTTTCCGTTGCAATTTGCGGGAAGGAGGGGTATACTGGAAGCATATTTTTCAGCCCGGCAGTGCCGGGCGCAGGAGGCGGCTTATGCTTACCATCAACGTTGCACCCGACGGCAGCGGACAGTTTACCACCATTTCCGAGGCGGTGCTGGCGGTGCCCTACGACTGCCCTGCGGTCATCCGCATCGCACCGGGTATTTACCGGGAAAAACTGGTTTGTGAGAAAAAGGATATCACCCTTGCGGGCGCGGGCATGGATGCCACCCGGCTGGTATGGAACGACGGCGGCAAGCTGCCGCACCCGGACGGACGCCCCACCCACACCTTCCGCAGCTACACCGCCTTTTTCAGCGGCGAAAAGCTGCGGGTGGAGGATATGACCATCGAGAACGACGCAGGCCCCGGCGCAAAGGTCGGGCAGGCCATCGCAGCCTATGTGGACAGCGCCCGGGCGGCGTTTGACCGTGTGCGGCTGCTGGGCAATCAGGATACTTTGTTCTGCGCCCCTCTGCCGGAGAAAGAGCGGGAGAAGGACGGTTTTCTGGGCCCGCGCGGGCTGGCACCCCGCCGGGCAAGCGCGCAGTATTACCACGCCTGCGAGATCGCCGGGGACATTGATTTTATCTTTGGCGGGGCAGACGCCCTGTTTGAGCACTGCACCCTGCGCACGGTGGATAACGGCCTTGCACACAGCTGGGTCACCGCGCCCTCCGGTGCGGCGCAGGGGCTTGGCTTTGTGTTCTGGGACTGCGATTTTGTCTCGGACTGCCCGGCGGGCAGCGTGTATCTGGGCAGACCGTGGCGGCCTACCGGCAAAACGGCGGTGCTGGACTGCCGCCTTGGGGCGCACATTGCGCCGGAAGGCTTTGCCGGATGGAACGACCGCACCGACACGGCGCTGGCCGGCTTTGCCGAGGCAGGCAGCACCGGCGCGGGCGCAGGGGAGCGCCCCGGCTGGGTGCAGGCGCTTTCGGCGGCTGAAGCCGCTGCGCTGCTGCGCGCTGCCCGGCAGAAGTGCCGTATGGAGACTACGGAAAGGATAACGGAATGAAAAAATTACCCAATGCAGTAAAATGGCTCATCATTCTGGTGGTGCTGGGTGCTATGGGCGCGATGATGTGGGCGGTGAACGACCGCGCCTCCCGGGTGGAGATGCCCGCCCCGGACAACACCTTTGGCATCTACCACACGGCAGAGAGCGGAACATAATAAAAGCACCGGCAGCTTCTCGATTGGAAAATCAGGAAAGCTGCCGGTGCTTTTTCTGTATTGCAGAGGGCGTTCACTTGCCCTCAAAATCGTCCACATAGGGCAGGTCGCTCATGACGAACCAGAAGGTGGTGCCCTTGCCTACGGTGCTTTGTACGCCAAAGCGGAAGCTGTGCTGCTGGAAGATGGCCTTGGTGATGGAAAGCCCCAGACCGGTGCCCTGCTTGCCTGCGTCCGAGCGGGAGCGGTAGTACCGGTCAAAGATATAGGGCAGGTCGGCGGCGGCAATGCCCGGGCCGTGGTCCTCCACCTCTACCCGCACGCCCTCGGTGCAGCGGAAGGCGCGCAGGATAAAGATGCCGTCCTGGCCGATGTGGTGCATGGCGTTGCCCAGCAAATTGTGCAGCGCACGCTGCATCATGTCCGGGTCGGCGTAGACCGGCAGCTCTTCTTCCGGCAGTTCCAGCTGCAGCTGCCAGCCGTTCTGGGCGCAGATGGCATCGTAGCGCTCGCTTACTTCATCGCACAGCTGCCCCATGTCAAAGTGCACCCGCTCGCACTTATAAGTGCCGCTGGTCACCTTGCTCAGCTCCATCACGCTGGAGACCAGCGCGGTCAGGCGGTCGGCCTCGTCCACGATGATGTTCATCTGCTCGTCCCGGTGTGCTTTGTCGTCGCCGGTCAGGTCGCGCACCGTCTCGGCGTAGCCTTTGATAAGGGTCAGCGGGGTGCGCAGGTCGTGGGAGACGTTGGCTAGCAGGTCGCGCTGCATCTGCACCGCGTGCTGCACCTCCTCGGCCATGTGGTTGAAGTCCCGGGCAAGGTCGCCCAGCTCGTCGTTGCGGCGGCTGTCCACCTGCACGGCGTAGTTGCCCAGCGCCATCTGCCGTGCGGCGCTGGAAAGCTGGCGCAGCGGCTTTGTGAACCACTCGCTGAACAGCCACGCCGCCGATATGGCAAAGCCGAAGATCAGCGCCGCCGCCAGCGGCAGCAGGGTGCTGAGCACCTTGCTGGCCTCGGCAACGTGCACAAGGCTGGTGGTCACCAGCACGGTGTAGCTGCCGTCTGCCGTGGTGCGCCCTACCAGCAGCTGCGCCGAGCCGGAGAGCCGGGGCGGGTTGAGCGTCTGCACAAAGCTGCCCACGCTGCGGCACTTGCGCCGCATGGCAAGAGCGGTGGCAATGATCTTATCGTTGTTGGCAGAATCCGAAAGATAAGTGCCGTGCAGGTTGCAGAAGGACTGGTTCTCGATCTTATAAATGGTGTGCAGGGTGGTGTCCGAGATATCCACGCAGAAGCTGTTCAAAGAGCCTTTTGTGTACAGTTCCAGCGTGAGCTTATCAAAAAAATCGCTGTTGACCGACAGCTGTCCGAAGGACCAAGCGGACAGCACCTTGCCCTCGGCAATGGCGTCGTCCAGCCGCTCCACGATGCTGTCGGCCTGATTGGTAAGCTGGGTCTCGATGTGCTTGGTGTACAAGGGCTCCAGCAGCTGGGTGGACAGCAGCCAGAACAGCCCCAGCAGAAACAGGCAGATGAAGCACAAAAACCACATCAGCTGCCCGCGGATGCCAAGAGTATGCCGTGCTTTGGTGGTTTGCCGCATGAACCGCACGCTCCTTCAGTCAACGGGCGGCATCGGGGTCGAACTTATAGCCGATGCCCCATACCGTAGCAATGTAGCTGCGGCATTTGCCCAGATGGCCGCGCAGCATCTTTACATGGGTGTCCACGGTGCGGTCCTCGCCAAAGTAGTCGTAGTTCCACACCTTCTGCAAAATCTTTTCCCGGCTCAGGGCAATGCCCTTGTTGGACGCCAGAAATACCAGCAGGTCAAACTCCTTGGGGGTCAGGGCCACTTCTTCGCCGGACACCCGCACGGTATGGCTGGCAGTGTCGATGGTCAATTCGCCAAAGGTCATGGTGTCGGCGGCCTCGGTGGGGCGGGGCATGGTGCGGTTCAGCACCGCGCGTACCCGCGCCACAAGCTCCCGGGGGGAGAAGGGCTTTACCACATAGTCGTCCGCGCCGCTTTCCAGCCCGGCCAGCTTGTCGTATTCCTCGCCCCGGGCGGTCAGGATGATGACCGGGGTGTTGATGTGGCGGGCGCGCATCTCCCGCAGGCAGGTCATGCCGTCCATAAAGGGCATCATCAGGTCTAAGATCACCAGATCAAACCCGCCGCCGGACAGCTGTGCCAGCGCCGCAGAGCCGTCCCCGGCTTCCTCGCAGATGTACCCGGAATATTGCAGATGCTCGTGGATCAGCTCCCGGATGCGGGGCTCATCGTCAACGATCAGGATCTTTGCCATAAAACAAGACTCCTCCTATCATATATCATATACAACTCTATTCTAATGCAAGAATTGGAAAAAGCTGTGAATTTTAAGTGAATGGTTTGGAAAAACAAAACCGTCTGCACCCAGTATACCACACCGGGCGGCGGGGCGGCAATCTTTTTACGGAAAGACGCGGCAAAATACGCCGGGGAAACTTGACAATAAAATACCCCTTTTGTAAAATAAGGACGTAACAAACGGGGCATTTGCAGAGAAAAAGGAGAAGCGTCCATGAGCATTCCCAAGATCATCCACTACTGCTGGTTCGGCGGCGGGGACATCAGCCCGGAGAACCGCAAATGTATGGAAAGCTGGAAGAAATACTGCCCGGATTACAAGATTATCGAGTGGAACGAGCAGAACTTTGACATCAGCAAAAACCGCTACGCACAGCAGGCCTATGCGGCAAAGAAATATGCCTTTGTATCGGACTATGCGCGGCTGGCGGTGCTGTACGAGTACGGCGGCATCTATCTGGACACAGATGTGGAGCTGGTGCGCCCGCTGGACGAGCTGCTGGAACTGCCCGGTTTTATGGGCTTTCAGACCAACAACGAGGTAGCCACCGGGCTGGGGCTCGGGGCATGCAAAGGCAACCCGGTGGTGCAGGCGCTGCTGCAGGATTACGCTGCACTGGATTTTATAAAGGCGGACGGCAGCGCGGACCTGACGCCCTGCCCGGAGCGGAATACAAAGGTATTGCAGACGCTGGGCGTGCGCAAAGACGGTACAAGGCAGAGCATCGCGGAAATGGAGATCTTTCCGGCAGAGTATTTCTGCCCGATGGACTTCTACACCCGGAAGCTCCGGGTAACACCCAATACCTACTCCATCCACCGCTTTGCCGAGAGCTGGAAGCCGAAGCCCAGCACGGTCAGCCGCATTTTGCAGCGGCTGCTGAAGAAGCGCTACTATACATGGTACTGTCCTCTGCGCGGCCGGATCGAGGGACGGCTGAAAAAGAGACCCTGAAAACCGGAACTGCCGCACAACGCTGTGCGGCGGTTCTTTTTTGCGCCCCGCTTGCCCTTTTTGCGCAGGAATGCTATACTTTAGCGATAAAGGACAGTGCGCTGTCCGCAGGTTTTTCGGAGATAAGGAAAAGCGCTTATGCGAATCGGACTGATCGAATTTTTGCTCATACTGGCCATTGCGTCCCTCACGGTGGGGCCGCGGGTGGCTTTGTTCGTGGACCGGTGGATGCGGCGTGCCAACCGCGCCAACGCCATGGCGGCGCGCCGCCGGGCAGAGTATGCCGCCCAGATGGCTGCCGAGCGGGACGCCATGCTCAAGCGGTTCCGCACCGCCAGCACGGTGTTCGGGGTGGGCATTCTGCTGGTGCTGGTGTACGCGCTGGGCTTCCGTCCCATCGACACCCCGCCGCAGGCCTATAAAGCCCCCGACCTCCGGCAGGAGACGGGCGCAATGCAGACGGCAGTTTCCACCGACCGCAAGACCCGGCTGGAGCTGGGGGAGTATCAGGGCGTGGACTGCATCCGCGCAAAGGACGGCCTGTTGTATGCCGCCGCATGGAACGGCGCTGCGCTGAAAAAGCGCACCACCGACCTTGTGCGCACCGATGGCGGGCACGCTGCCGCCATCCTGAGCGTGGAGGGCGAGCTGACCGGCTTTGCCTTTGATGCCGCCGGGGATGTGTGGCTGACCCAGCTGACCACCGCCGGGGGCACCTTGTGCCGCGCCAAGCACGACAGCTGGGGCGCAGCGGTGGAACAGGTGGTCACCCAGCTGGACGGTGCGCCGCTGGGGGCGGTATCTGCCGTGGAGGTAAGCCCGGCGGGTAAGGTGTATTTTGCGGTGGCTGCGGCGGCAGGCGCGGAAAACGGGCTGGAAAGCGCCCTGCGCACCGAGCTGCTGGCGCACACCGCCACCGGCTGCGTGTATGTGTACGACCCCGCCGCCCGCACGGTGGAAAAGGTGCTGGGCGGGGTGGCAGGCGCTGCCGGTCTGGCGCTCAGCCCGGACGGCAGCACCCTGTATGTCTCCGACCTTGGCAGCCGCTGCATCTGGGCGGTGGATGCCGCTGCCCGGGAGCTGACCGCCGGGGGACGGGGCTGCACCGCCGCCTTTGCCGGCCTGCCGGGCTATCCCGGTGCGCTGGCTGCGGACACGGACGGCACGCTGTACATCAGCTACCGCTGGGCGCGCAGCAGCTGGCTGGAAAAGAACGCGGACAGCACCCTGCTGCGGGGCATCGCCCTGCGGGCGGGGCAAAATACACAGGAGCGGCTGTTCCGGCGCACCGCAGACGCACCCTGCGCCGAAGCGGTAAACCTTGCCACCGGGGCTTGGGAGCAGACCTTTACCGGCCTTGCACAGGACAGCTGCGCGGCGGTGTGTCCGGTGGAAAGTAAAGTATATTTCGGTGCAGCAGGGGCGAACAGCCTGCTGGCTGCAAACCGATAAGCGAGGTGTTTTTGTATGACCGAAGCATTTGCAAAACAGATCGAGACCGAAGCGCGGCAGGCAATGACCGAGCTGGTGGCTGCGGCAAAGCTGAAAAAGGGAGATGTGCTCGTGGTGGGCTGCTCTTCCAGTGAGATGGTGGGCGGTCACATCGGCAAGGATTCCAGCTTGGAAGCCGCCCGGGCGCTGTACGCGGGCGCTGCGCCGGTGCTGGCGGAAAAAGGCATCTGGCTGGCGGCGCAGTGCTGCGAGCACCTGAACCGCGCCCTCATCCTTGAGCGGGAAGCCGCAGAAAAATACGGCTGGGAGGAAGTGTGCGTTGTGCCCCGTCCCCATGCGGGCGGCAGCTGGGCCACTACCTGCTGGAAAAACTTCAAAGACCCGGTGGCGGTGGAGGAGATCCGCGCCAACGCGGGCATGGATATCGGCGGCACCCTGATCGGGATGCACCTGAAGCGGGTGGCTGTGCCGGTACGGCTGAGCCTTGCTAAGATCGGCGAAGCAAATATTCTGTGCGCCTACACCCGCCCGAAGCTGATCGGCGGCGAGCGCGCCCGCTATACCGAGGAGGATTGAGCGAGATGGCAGAAAAAAATTTGGAAGAGATGCGGCAGGCCGTCGCGGAGATCAGGGAAAAGATGGCCGCAGCCGCCCGGGAAGCCGGACGTGACCCGGCAGCAGTGCAGCTGTGCGCCGCCTGTAAGACCCGCACGGCGCAGACCATTGCAGCCAGTGCCGCCCTGCCCATTGATGTGTTCGGCGAGAACCATGTACAGGAGCTGTGCGCAAACTACGATGCCGGTGCCTACTGCGGCAAGCCCAGCCATTTTATCGGCCATTTGCAGACCAACAAGATCAAAAAGGTGCTGGGGCGGGCAAGCCTGATCCAGAGCGTGGACAGCGAGCATCTGCTGCTGGCCATCGAGAAGGAAGCCGCCAAGGCCGGTATCGTGCAGGATATTTTGCTGGAGGTGAACATCGGCGGGGAGGAGAGCAAGACCGGTGCCGCGCCGGAGCTGCTCTGGCCGCTGCTGGACACCGCCGCCGCACAGGAGCATATCCGGGTCAAGGGTCTGATGGCCATCCCGCCCGTGAACGACGACGATGCCCAGAACCGCCGCTATCTGGCGCAGGTGTATCAGCTGTTCGTCCGGGCAGGGGAGCGGGGCTACCGCAACGTGGAGATGCAGACCCTTTCCATGGGCATGAGCGGTGATTTTGAAAACGCCATCCGCGAGGGCGCTACCCTTGTGCGCATCGGCACCGCTATCTACGGCGAACGGGATTACAGTAAAAAGTAAAAACGAACCCTCTCAGTCGCCTTGCGGCGACAGATTCCCCTTTTTGTCGCTGCGCGACATCTTCCCCCGGCCGGGGGAAGTCTTTCCTCTCAGGGGGAGCTTATGCGAGCTGACAGACAGCTGTGTAAAACCTCTCCCTTTCGGGAGAGGTGGATTTGCGAAGCAAAGACGGAGAGGGTTTATAACGGAGGTATCATGTCTAAAAAACCGAAAACCAAGCCTAACGACCCCGGGGCGCACCACGCAAGCAGCGGTGCGCTGATCCGGCGTTTTCTGCCGTATCTGGCAAACTATAAGATGGTGCTGTGCCTTGATCTGTTCTGTGCAGCGCTGACGACCCTGTGCGATATCGTGCTGCCCAAGATCATGAGCACCATCACCAACTCCGCCATGGGGGTGGGCATCACCCTGACGGCGGGCATCGTGCTGAAACTGGCGGCGCTCTATTTTGTGCTGCGCATCATCGACGGCGCAGCCAGCTACTATATGTCCAGCATCGGCCATATCATGGGCGTGCATATCGAAACGGATATGCGCCGGGATGCCTTTGACCACCTGCTGCAGCTGGATCACACCTACTACAACAACACCAAGGTGGGCACCATCATGGGGCGCATCACGAACGACCTGTTCGACGTGACCGAGTTTGCCCACCACTGCCCGGAGGAGTTTTTCATCGCGGGCATCAAGATCGTGGCGTCCTTTGTCATTTTGTGCCGCGCCAGCATCCCGCTGACCTTGGCAGTGTTTGCCTGTGTGCCGCTGATGGGCGTGGTGTCGGTATACCTGAATGGCCGCCTGCGGGCGCGGTTCCGCCAGCAGCGCGTCCAGATCGGTGAGCTGAACTCCACCATCGAGGACAGCCTGCTGGGACAGGGCGTGGTCAAGGCCTTTGCCGCCGAGGACGAGGAGCGGGAAAAGTTCGCCAAGGGCAACCGCGCCTTTGAGCAGATCAAGACCCTTGGCTACTACGCCATGGGCGCGTTCAACACCTCCACCCGCCTGTTTGACGGCCTGATGTATCTGGTGGTCATTCTGGCAGGCGGTCTGTCGCTGGTGTACGGTAAGATCACCGCCGGTGACATGGTAGCCTATATGCTCTACGTCACCACCCTCATCGCCACCATCCGGCGCATCGTGGAGTTTGCCGAGCAGTTCCAGCGCGGTATGACCGGCATCGAGCGCTTTGCCGAGATCATGGACACCCCGGTGGCCATCAAGGACGCCCCGGACGCCGTGCCCCTGCAGCCCGGCCCCGGCGAGATCCGGTTCGAGAAGGTGTGCTTTGAGTACCCGGATGACCACAACAAGGTGCTGCACGACGTCAGTCTGGACATCCGTGCCGGGGAGCGTCTGGCGCTGGTGGGTGCCTCCGGCGGCGGCAAGACCACCCTGTGCAACCTGATCCCCCGCTTTTACGAGGTGACCAGCGGCCGCATCCTCATTGACGGGCAGGACATCCGCCGTGTCACCCTGAAGAGCCTGCGGCAGGATATCGGCATCGTACAGCAGGACGTGTACCTGTTCAGCGGCACGGTGGCGCAGAACATCGCCTACGGCAGGCCCGGCGCCACCCGGCAGGAGATCGAAGCCGCCGCCCGTCTGGCGGGCGCGGAAAAGTTCATCCTTGCGCTGAAGGACGGCTACGACACCTATGTGGGCGAGCGCGGCGTCAAGCTGTCCGGTGGACAGAAGCAGCGCATCGCCATTGCCCGGGTGTTCCTGAAGAACCCGCCCATCCTGATTCTGGATGAAGCCACCAGCGCACTGGACAACGAGAGCGAGATCCTTGTGGGGCAGAGCCTTGAAAAACTGGCTCATGGCCGCACCACCCTGACCATCGCCCACCGCCTGACCACCATCAAGGACTACGACCGCATCCTTGTGCTGGGCGAGGAGGGCATCGTGGAGCAGGGCACTCACGCCCAGCTGCTGGAAAAGCAGGGGATCTACTACCGCCTGTGGAACCAGCTGCCCGCAGAGGATGGAGAATAAAAGCCTTGAAATACAAAAAAGACACCCGAAAGGGTGTCTTTTTTCGTATGGGCCAGGCAGGACTTGAACCCGCGACCAAGCGGTTATGAGCCGCCGACTTCAGCCAGCTGATAAGCCCAGTAGCGTCCGCGCCGCACTTTGACCAGTTTTCCTTCTTTGGTCAGGGCAGCCAGAATACGGCTTGCGGTTGCAGGGGAAACGCCGAAAAGCGTCTGCACATCCGCGTTCTGGATAAAGCAGCTGCTGCGCAGAAAGTCCGCGATCGTATCCCAGCGCAGAGCAAGATCACTTTGCAGAGCGGGTATAGCTGCGGGCTGCGCGCCGACAGCTTCCTGCAAAGCTTCCTTTATGATGCCCAGCATGAAGGCGATAAACGGCGTTCCCTCGCCCAGCGCATTGGACTGGTTGATCGCTGCATAGTATGCGGGCTGATGGTCGTGGATAATGGATTCCACCGGGAGCCATGCAAACAGCGGATCCCACTTTGACAGCAGCAGTGTGTGCCAGAGCCTGCCGATGCGTCCGTTTCCGTCCGCAAAGGGGTGGATCACCTCAAACTCATAGTGAAAAACGCAGCTTTTGATCAAAAGGGGAAACGGACTGCTTTCCGTCCAGTGGATCAACTCCTCGACTAAGGCGGGAACATACTGCGGCAGGGTCCCAAAGTGCAGCACATTGCCCTTGCTGTCTACCACGCCCACAGGGCGGGAACGGAACAGCCCAGCTTCCTGCACAAGCCCCTGCATCATAGTGCGGTGCGCAAGCAGAAGGTCATCAAGGGCGTAGGGGTCAAGCTCGCCCAGATGGTCGTAGATCTCGTAGGCGTTTTTCACTTCTGCAATGTCTTTTGGCGGTGCAAGCACCCGTTTGCCGGAAAGGACGGCGGTCACCTGCTCCAGCGAAAGGGTGTTCTGCTCGATAGCCAGAGAAGAATAGATCGTTCGGATGCGATTCTGACGGCGCAGCACGGGGCTGGTGGAAAGGTTCTGCGTGGAACGGAGCTTGCCTACCAGTTCGCTGATCTCCATGACATCGGAGAGCATTGCTTCCGTGATCTCAAACGGCGGTTTTTGGTTTCGCATGGCAGAGGCCTCCTGTGTGTTTTATTTAATCATATCATTTCATCTCTCATTCATCAATCATGATTTCTGAAAAATGATAGATGAATGAGGGTATGGAAGCTTTATTTGCTCAGAAATACAAAAAAGACACCCGAAAGGGTGTCTTTTTTCGTATGGGCCAGGCAGGACTTGAACCCGCGACCAAGCGGTTATGAGCCGCCAGCTCTGACCAGCTGAGCTACTGGCCCGTATGGGTGCTGCATTGCTGCAACACGCACTAGTATAGCAAAAACTGCGCAAAAAAGAAAGCGTTTTCCGCAAAAATCATTTGGTGCGGCGGGCATCCAGCTTTTGCAGCATAAATTCGTCCAGCATGGCGGGCGGGAACAACGGCTCCTTGTAGCCAAAGGCCTCCCGGATAAAGATCAAAGTCACCACGGTCTGGCGGCCGGGGTCCAGCCGCAGGGTGTACAAGGTGTCCAGCGGCTGCTGGCTGGGCTGGTGCAGCGTCAGGTGCAGCATAAAGCCGCCGTCGTTCTCCCGGCGGCACTCGTAGGCAAAGAGGTCGGTGTCGCTGTGGGTGTCCAGACGGTCAAAGCATTCGTCCAGCGCAAGGCTCGTGCGGAACTCGGACAGGCCGGCGGGGCCGTACTGGCTGCGGCGGCTGGTCTCCCGCCGGGAGAGCAGGTACACGATGATGCCCAGCGCACAGGCTAAAAGACAGACGGAAACGACAGCGTTCATGGAAAGACCTCCCCCAAAAGAGTTTTCCTTATTGTAACACAACCTGCGGGGGTTTGTGCTATAATATTTACAATTCTTTTTTAAATTTTTCTGCAAGCCGGGCGCAAACGCCCGGGGGAGGGGCTCATGAAGCTTAAATTCACACGCAAGACATGGTATTTCTTTTTGCTGGCTGCGGCGGCAGTGTCCATGCTGGGCGGCTTTGCCGTGCTGGGCGGGATGGATTTTTCCGGGCTGGAAATGGTCGTGTTCTGCCTTACCGGCATCGCGGTGCTGTTTCTGGCGGCGCAGAAGGGCGCACCGGCAAGGGAAAAGCGCAACTACACCGGCGTGTTCGTGGTGCTGATGCTCAGCAAGCTGGGTGCCAGCGGCTGGGCGGGCGATATCTGCTCGGCGCTGGTGTGGCCTGCTTTGCTGGCGACGGAGTACGAGCGCGGCAGACCCATCCAGCGGCAGCTGCAGCTGGTGAGCGCCGCCGAGGTGCTGCGGCTGGTGTTCTGGATGCTGACCAAGTACGCGGGCATGAGCGGCCTTGCCTTCTGGACGAACATTATGTTCGTGCTGCTGACCTGCGCCCGGGGCTGGGCGGGGCTTACCCTTTATAAGACGCAGGAGGAGACCCTGTGACCCAGCGCCGCAGGACGTCTAAAGCCAAGGCAAAACGCCGTTTTGGCCGCAGAGCCTTTCTGGCCGGGGCGGGCGCAGCAGCCTGTGCGGCAACGGGGTGGTATCTGCGGCAGAAAAGCGATGCAGACCATACTGCCGCTTCCGGGCAGGACACGCCCCCGGCACCAAACTCCGCTCTGCCTGCCGGGGAGTGGCGGGCGGTGTGGGTGAGCTATCTGGACTGGGCGCTGCTGGATTTTTCCACCGAGGACACCTTCCGCATCGGGGCGGCGCAGCTGCTGGACAACTGCGCCGGGCTGGGGCTGAACACCGTGCTGGCGCAGGTGCGTCCCTTCGGGGATGCGCTGTACCGCAGCAGCCTGTTTCCGTGGAGCCATCTGTGCACCGGGGTGCAGGGCAAAGACCCCGGCTTTGACCCGCTGGATGTCTTTCTTACCGAGGCGCACCGCCGGGGCATCGGGGTGGAGGCGTGGGTCAACCCCTACCGCCTGCGCTCCTCGGCGGCGATGCCGCCGAATCTGGCAGAGAGTAATCTGGCAAACATCCACCCGGACTGGCTGTGCACCGCCGGGGAGGGGCTGTACCTGAACCCCGCCGTGCCCGCCGCCGCAGACTATGTGGTGCAGGGGGTGGTAGAGCTTGTGCAGAACTATCCGGTGGACGGCATCCACTTTGACGATTACTTTTACCCCACCACCGATGCCGCTGTGGACGCGGCGCAGTTTGCGGCAAGCGGCGCAGCCGACCTTGCCGCGTGGCGGCGGCAGAACGTCACCGCACTGGTGGCGAAAGTGCACCGCACCGTAAAGGCGGCAGACCCCACCCTGCGGTTCGGCATCAGCCCGCAGGGCAACCCGGACAACGACCTTGACCAGCAGTACAGCGATGTGACCGCATGGCTGGCGGCGGGCGGGGAGGAGAAGGTCATCGACTACCTCTGCCCGCAGGTGTACTGGGGCTACGGCTTTACCCTGCACTCCGGCAGCACCCGCTTTGCCTTTGAAAACATCGTTCCGGCGTGGCTTGCCTACCCCCGGGCGGGGGATGTGGCGCTGTACTTCGGGCTGGGGGCCTACCGGGTGGGCACCGGGGACGGCGGCGCGAACCCGGACAACGTGTCCGGCTGGAGCACCGGCAGTGCGCTGGCGGCACAGGTGGAGGACTTACGGCAGCAGGCGGCGGGCGGCTGGGCACTGTACCGCTACGGCAGCCTGTTCGGGCCGGAGGCTCCCGCGCTGGCCGAGGCCGAGTGCGCAGCGCTGCGGGCGCTGAATAAGTGAAAATTTGCGCAGAAACAGGCGGCAAACCGCACAAAATAAGTGCAGGTATCTTGTGCAGAGCGGCAAAATGCGGTATACTTACCCTGTATCTGCCCGTTGGCAGAGACGCACGAAAAAGAAAAGTTTCTTTGTTTCTATGAGGAAAGCTATGAAGATGAAAAAACAGCTTTTGGCACTGCTGCTGGCTGCGGTGATGGTGCTTAGCCTGACCGGCTGCAAGGAGACCCTGAAAAAGGTGGCGCAGAAGGTGACCGGCCACTCCGAGGAAGTGCAGGAGGAGGACACCACCCGCTGGGCGGAATCCACCACCGACCCGCTGATCATTCAGGGCATTGCGGATGCCTCGGCAAAGTATGCCACCGCCACCGCAGACGGCTGCCTGTACGCGGTGTTCAACGGCATCTGGAGCCGCAACACCGGCTACTTTACCGTGCCGGGCGGCAGTTTGAACATTATGGCCTGCGGCACCGCCGAGGGCACCCAGAAGTTCAAGGTGGCGCTGTGGAAAAAGGTGGACGGCGGCGCAGAGTATGTGCCGGACAGCACCTACTACGTCAAGACCGATGGCACCGACTACCGCTGCACCATTTCCGGGCTGGACCCGGCGGCGCAGTACCGCGTGACCATCTCCTATGATTCCAGCCGGTACTACCTGTACGGCCTGCTGAAGGTGGAGGGCATTGCCGGATGACGAACCAGACGAAAAATTCAATGCTGCTGATGCTGTGCGCTATGATCTGGGGCACAGCCTTTGTGGCGCAGAGCGCCGGTTCCGGCATGGGTGCGTTCTCCTTTCTGGCGGGGCGCAGCTGGATGGCGGTTCTGGTGCTGATCCCCACCGTCAAGGCGTTTGACGCCTTGCACCACCGGCAGGGCAAGCCGGACGGCAAGCCCAAGACCGCAGCCGAGCGCAAGCTGCTGCTGAAAGCCGGGCTTGTGTGCGGCACCCTGCTGTTTTTAGCCAGCGCGGCGCAGCAGCTTGGCATCACGCTGGACCCCTCCACCGCAAAGGCGGGCTTCCTGACCGCCATGTATGTGGTGCTGGTGCCGGTGTTCGGCCTGTTTCTGGGCCGCAAGGGCAGCGCGCAACTGTGGGTGAGCATGGCCATTGCCGTGGTGGGGCTGTACCTGCTGTGCATGAAGGACGGCTTTGGCAGCATCCAGAGCAGCGATTGGCTGCTGCTCTTGTGCGCAGTGCTGTTCAGCTTCCAGATCATGGCGGTGGATCATTTCTCCCCGCAGATGGACGGCGTGCGCCTGAGCCTTGTGGAGTTTTTTGTGGTGTCGGTGGAAAGCACTGTGGCGGCGTTTTTGTTCGAGCAGCCTGCCATGGCAGAGTTCGTCACCTTCGCCGGGCCCATTCTGTACTGCGGCATCATGTCCAGCGGCGTGGCCTACACCCTGCAAATTCTGGGGCAGCGGGACCTGAACCCCGCTGTGGCAAGCCTGATCATGTGTCTGGAAAGCGTATTCAGCGCCTTGGGCGGCTGGCTGCTGCTGCACCAGAACCTTTCCCTCCGGGAATCCTCCGGCTGCGTGCTGCTGTTTGCCGCCGTGGTGCTGGCGCAGCTGCCCCTTGGCCGCCTGATGCGGAGCAAAGCCTGAGGTGGCGGCAAAGCCGTGCGCCCAGCTGCGCAGCGTGGAGGGCATCCAGTACGAGCTGGTGCGCAAAAAGGTAAAGCAGCTGCACCTGCGGGTGCGGGACAACGGCACCGTGATGGTAAGCATCCCCCTGACGGCCAGTCTGGAACAGGCTGACCGTTTTGTGCTGCAAAACGCCCAGTGGATCCGGGATACCCGGGTGAAGAACATCACCAAGCGGAACAAGGACAACGCCGACCTGCCGGATAAGGCCACGGCGCTGGCCTACTTTACCGCCATGAGCGATAAGGTCTACCCGGCCTTTGCCATGGTGCTGGGCGGGCAGAAGCCCATCCTGAAAGTGCGCAGCATGACCAGCCGCTGGGGCGTGTGCTGCCCGGCTAAGCGGCAGATCACCCTTGCCTTGCAGCTGTATAACCAGCCCCCTGCGGCGCAGATCTATGTGGTAGTACACGAGTACTGCCACTTTTTGCAGTTGAACCACAGCCCGGCCTTCTGGGCGGAGGTGGAAAAGCTGCTGCCGGACTGGAAGGCCCGGCGGGAACTGCTGAAAAAATAATCTATCGTAAAAACGGAGGGAAATTCCCTTGGAAAACGAAAAAAAGACCGGCGATAAATATTCCAAACTGGCCGGTAATACCCTGATCTTTGCAATCTCCAGCTTTTCATCCAAGCTACTCACTTTGATCGTACAGCCCTTTCTGACCTACGCCATGGCGGAGATCTCGGATCTGGGTCTGTCCAAGATCCTGAGCCAGTATGCCAACCTGCTCATCCCCTTTGTGTCTATGGGTATGTCCAACGCCATCATCCGCTTTGGTCTGGACAAGGGCAACAGCGAAAAACAGGTGTTTACCAACGGCCTGCTCACCATTCTGGGCGGCTTTGGCATTCTGGTGCTGTGCTGGCCGGTCACCCAGTTTTTGCCGGATATGGCGCAGTACGGCCTGCTGATCTACATTTATGTGCTCATGAGCTGCCTGCGCACCCTGTGTACCCAGTTCGTGCGCAGCCGCCAGTGGAATAAGCTGGTGGCAGTGGACGGCGTGCTGTGCACCGTGGCGACCATGGCGTTCTATGTGCTGTATCTGGTGGGCTTCAAGTGGGGCGCTAACGGCTATCTGCTGGCCATCATCAGCGGCGACCTTGTCAGCGTGCTGTTCCTAACATTCACCGGCAAGCTGTGGAACTATGTGGAGCTGAAGGGCATCAACAAAAAGCTGTGGCGGCAGATGCTCAACTTCTCGCTGCCTATGATCCCGGCGCAGATCAGCTTCTGGATCATCAACGCTTCCGACCTGTTCTTCGTGCGCGAAATGTGCGAGGGGCTGGACGGGCGCACCGGCAACGCATGGAGCGGTCTGCTTTCCACCGGCTACTTCCTGCCCACCATCCTGACCACGCTGGGTCTGATCTTCTACGATGCGTGGCAGCTTTCCGCCGTCACCGAGGAGGAGGAGCGCGCCCGGTTCTTTACCAAGATCTTCCGCACCTATTCCAGCGTGCTGTTCTGCTGCGCGGCGGGCATTATCTGGCTGTGCCGCCCGGTGATGCACGTCATGAAGTCCAACTATTATTACGCATGGCACTTTGTGCCCTTCCTCGTGCTGGCTTCCACCTGCAGCTGCTTCAACCAGTTCATGAACAGCGTCTATGTGGTGACCAAAAAGTCTGACCGCAGCATGGTCACCATGATGGCGGGTGCCATTAGCAACTGCATCATGAACTACTTCTTCATCAAGCTGTGGGGGCCTGTGGGCGCGACCTATGCGTCCTTCCTTGGCCTTGCGCTGGTGTTCACCCTGCGTGCGGTGGATGCCCGCCGCATGATCGGGATGCACGTCCACCCGGGGCGGGTGCTGGCAAACGCCGCCGCGCTGGTGTTCGAGGCCTTTGTGCTGCTGGCAGAGCCGCCGCTGTACGGGCTGTGGACAGGGCTGATCACGCTGGTGATCATCCTGTACAACTTTGCGGGCGTATGGGCGATGGCGCGGGTGCTGCTGCCCCGCCTGCTGGGCCGCCGGGGCAAGGCTCTGGTAGCCGCCGTGGACGGCTGGCTGAAGCCGAAAAAGGCGTAAAGCGGGACGATTTAAAATGCGCTCCGCGTCTTCCGGGTTGCGGCACCCAGCATCCGCATCGTGCCTTGGGCGGCACTTGCGTCTTGCTGGCCGCTGCCCCAACAACTCCTCCCTGTTTCCGCCGCTGGCGGCGGTCGTCGTCGTTGCTGCGCATAAGCCAAGGAAATATTATTTTTAATTTCGGAATACCGGAGCGTCTGCGGACGCTCCGGTATTCCATTTTCACGGGGAGGGGTCGTGAAGGAAAACGGCATTTGCAGCGCCTGCTTCCTGCGGAAGCGGCGGCGCTGCGGAGAAGCTGAAGTTTGCCTTTAGCGGGAAAACCCTCTCAGTCATCGCTGCGCGATGTCAGCTCCCCCGAAAGGGGGAGCTTTTGGCATAGCGGGAAACTTTCTCATTACGCCTAATACTTTAGCATCGAGGTTGACGGCTTGGCTCCCCCTTCGGGGGAGCTGGCGCGGGAGCGCCTGAGAGGGTTCGCTTCGGACAAGCAATGTTTTTTACAATTTATGGAACTTGCTCAAGTTTTTTCCTTCTGGCGGTTGACGGCATCCCCCAGAATCCGTATACTATAAATATATCTTGTACAAAAGTGTACAAACAGGATACAGACGAAAGGCGGTGGACATCATTCTCAGACGATCGCTCCCCAAGCTGCGGGAAAAGCTTTTGGAGGCGCTGCAGGCGGTGCTGCCCATTGTGGCCATTGTGCTGGTGCTCTGCTTCTCGGTAGCACCGGTATCGCCCAGCATCCTGCTGTGCTTTTTGCTGGGCGCTGCCATGATCGTGGTGGGCATCATGTTCTTCACTCTGGGTGCAGAGATGAGCATGACCCCCATGGGCGAGCGGGTGGGTGCAGTCATCACCCGCAGCCGCAAGCTGCCCCTCATTCTTGTGCTCGGCTTTTTGCTGGGCTTCCTTATCACCATCTCCGAGCCGGACTTACAGGTGCTGGCAGATCAGGTGCCCTCCATCCCCAGCGGTACGCTGATTCTTTCGGTGGCGGCGGGCGTGGGCCTGTTTCTGGTCTTTGCCTTCCTGCGTATGCTTATCGGCATTGCGCTGCCAAAGCTGCTGGTGCTGTTCTATGGCATCATCTTTCTGCTGGCGGCCTTTGTGCCTAAGGAGTTCCTTGCCGTGGCGTTTGACTCCGGCGGCGTGACCACCGGCCCCATGACCGTGCCCTTTATCATGGCGCTGGGCGTGGGCGTTTCCTCCATCCGAAGCGACCGCCATGCGGCGGACGACAGCTTTGGTCTGGTGGCCATGTGCTCCATCGGCCCCATTCTGGCGGTGCTGACGCTGGGCATCGCGTTCCGCGCAGCGGACAGCACCTACATCCCGCCCATTCTGCCGGAGGTGGCAGACTCGGTGGAGCTGTGGCAGCTGTTCCGGGAGGGTCTGCCCACCTATCTGGCTGAGATCGCCCGCTCGCTGCTGCCTATCGTGCTGATGTTCGGTGCGTTTCAGCTCATCGCCCTGCGGCTGGACCGCCGCACACTGGGGCGCATCGGCGTGGGTCTTGTGTATACCTATATCGGCCTTGTACTCTTTCTGACCGGCGCAAACGTGGGCTTTATGCCCGCCGGTAACTATCTGGGACAGGTGCTGGCAGGCAGCGGGGTGCGCTGGGCGCTCATCCCCATCGGGATGCTTATCGGCTACTTCATCGTCAAGGCCGAGCCAGCGGTCTATGTGCTGAACAAGCAGGTGGAAGAGGTGACCGACGGAGCCATCTCGGCGCAGGCTATGGGTCTGGCGCTTTCCGCAGGCGTGTCTATCTCGGTGGGACTTGCCATGGTGCGGGTGCTGACCGGTATCTCCATCCTGTGGTTCCTTGTGCCGGGCTATGTGTTCGCCATCAGCATCTCCTTTGTGGTGCCTAAGCTGTTTACCGCCATCGCGTTTGACGCGGGCGGCGTAGCTTCCGGCCCCATGACCGCTACCTTCCTGCTGCCGCTGGCGCAGGGTGCCTGCGTGGCGGTGGGCGGCAACATCGTGACTGATGCTTTCGGCGTGGTGGCCATGGTCGCCATGACTCCGCTGATCACCGTGCAGATGATGGGTCTGGTGGCGCAACTGCGCACCCGCAAGGCACGGACGGCGCAGCCCGCTGCGGTGCTTGCCACCGTGTTTGCGGATCTGCCGGATGACGCCATTATCGAGCTGTAAAGGAGGCAGAACGTGAGCAGTTTGTTTTTGATGATCACCATCACCGACCGCCGCTCTACCGATGGCTTTTTGCAGCTGTACAAAAGCCACGGCGTAACGGTAAGCATGCGCACCGTGGGCTCCGGCACGGCGGTGCAGGAGACGCTTTCCACCCTTGGGCTGGAAAAGACCGAAAAGGCGGTGCTGCTGGCCGTGGTAACGGCAGAAAGCTGGCAGAAGATCCAGAAGGATCTGCGCCGCAAAATGCAGATCGATGTGCCGGGCACCGGCATTGCGTTCATTGTGCCGCTGAGCAGCATCGGCGGCAAACGGGCGCTGATGTTCCTTACCGAGCACCAGCCCCTTACATGGAAGGAGGAGAGCACCTTGAAGGATACCCGCTATGAACTGCTGCTGGTGGTGGCAAATCAGGGCTACACCGGCTCCATTATGGACGCTGCCCGCACCGCCGGTGCAGGCGGCGGCACGGTGATCCACGCAAAGGGCACCGGCATGGAGGGTGCAGCCGCCTTTCTGGGCGTGGAGCTGGTGAACGAAAAGGAGCTGGTGCTCATCGTCAGCCGCACCAGCCAGAAAAACACCATCATGAAGGCCATCATGGAGGGGGCAAACCCCAAGGCGGGCGCTATCGTGTTCTCGCTGCCGGTGACCGATACCGCCGGTCTGCGGCTGATGGAAGAGGACGAGGTTCAGCCGGAAGCTGCCCTGTGACCCCTTAAAAATCGATCCCGATATCCGCATTTATCGCCGAAGGCTTGATAAATGCGGATATTTTCGTTATCATAGTAGAAGAAACTTCAACTACAAACAAAGGAAGATGAAGATGACGCAATTAACACGCAAGCAACAGCAGCTCTTCAACGCCCTGTCCATCGTGGTGGGCAACGCGATGTATGCGCTGACTGTAGTATTATTTCTGATGCCCTCCGGCCTGATCACCGGCGGCGCTACCGGTATCGCACTGGCCTTCAACAAGGTCACCGGACTGCCGGTGTCCGCAGTGCTGTTCGTGGTCAACGTGGCCATGCTGCTGCTGGGCTGGTGGGTGCTGGGACGCCGCTTTGCCCTGAACACCATGGCAAGCACGGTGCTCAGTCCCTTTTTTATGGCGCTGTGGGAGCGGCTGCTGGGCAATCTTGTGCTGACCGATGATCTGGTGCTGAACACTGTATTTGCGGGCTTTGGCATCGGTATCTCGCTGGGTATCACCATCCGCGCCGGTGCTTCCACCGGCGGCATGGATATCCCCCCGCTGGTGCTGAACAAGTGGTTCCATCTGCCGGTATCCAGCACCATGATGGTCTTCGACTTTCTCATTCTGGCGGCGCAGGCGGCCTTCAGTCCGGTGCGGCAGTCCCTGTACGGCGTGGTGATGGCCATTATCTACACCGTCGTGCTGGACAAGGTGCTCATGCTGGGCACCACCCGCACCGAGGTAAAGATCATCAGCGCCAAGTCCGATGAGATCTGCGCCGCCATTTTTGCACAGCTGGACCGCGGTGTGACCATCCTGCACGGCGAAGGCGGCTACCTGCGGGAGCCGGAGTCGGTGCTGCTGAGCGTGGTCTCCAACCGGCAGCTGCCAAGGCTGGAAAAGCTGGCGCACGCCATCGACCCCACCTGCTTTATGATCGTGAGCCACGTTACCGAGGTAAGCGGGCGCGGCTTCTCGCTGGAAAAGGACTATCAGGCGGAGGAGTAAGAGAACCCTCTCAGGCTCACTCCGTTCGCCAGCTCCCCCGAAGGGGGAGCTTCATTGGAGCTGACCGGAAGATGGCAAAAAGCTCCCCCCTTCGGGGGAGCTGGCACGCCGTCAGGCGTGACTGAGAGGGTTTTAAGAAAAGCGGATTTCCCCAAGGCTCTTGCAAAACTGCCCCGGTTTGGGGTATAGTATAGAGGAACAGTAGGTTATACTGTATCTCACCCAAAACAGAAAGGAAAAGCTATCATGTTTGATATTTTCAATATGCTCAAAAAAGAGCAGCACACCGCACCCAAGCAGGTGACCCGCGATACCATCATCGGCGACATTCTGGATATGGACCAGAGCACCGCACCCTACTTTATGGAGATCGGGATGCACTGCCTGGGCTGCCCGGCTTCCCGCGGCGAGACCATCGAGGAAGCCTGCGAAGTGCACGGCGTGAACTGCGACGAACTGCTGGAGAAGCTGAACACCCATCTGGCAGCCAAGAAGGCCTGAGTGCTGCCCACACTGGATGCGCGTCTGACCGCAGCGGCAGAACTGGTGCGCCCGGGACAGCCGGTGGCGGACATCGGCTGCGACCACGGCAAGCTGACGGCGGTGCTGGCGGCTTCGGGCAGGTACCCGAAGGTCATCGGGGCAGACCTGCGCCCCGGCCCACTGGCCAAGGCAAAACAGACGCTGGAAAATGCAGGCTGTCTGGACCGCGCTGAGCTTCGGCTCGGCGACGGTCTTTCTGTGTTGTCTGCCGGGGAGGTGGGCAGCATCGTGCTGGCGGGCGTGTCGGCGCAGACCACATGGGAAATCCTCGAAAAAGCGCCGTGGGTGTCCGCCGTGGGCGGGCCGCGCCTTGTCATGGTGCCTGCCACCCGCCACAGCGAGCTGCGCCGCTGGCTGTGGCAGCACGGCTTTGCCCTTGTGGCAGACCGTCCGGTGCAGGCCGCAGGCCGCTGGTATGCGGTGATGGCGGCAGAGTACACCGGCGAGGTGATAGAGCCCACCTTCACCCGGTGCCTGCTGGGGGATACCGGCCGCTGGCCGGAGGGCGCGGGCTACGCCGCATGGCAGCGAGCAAAGCTGCCCCGGATGCGGCTGGGCGTGCCGGACGGCAGCCCGCTTGCCGCAGAGATGGATGCCATTCTGAAAGAGGGAAACTGAAATGACCACGGTACAGCAGGTATACGAAGTAATGCAGCGGCTTGCCCCGCCGGAGCTGGCAGAGCACTGGGATAACCCCGGCCTGCTGGTGGACTGCGGCGGCGCAGTGCGCCGGGTGCTGGTGACGCTGGACATCACCCCGGAGGTGGTGGCAGAGGCTGCGGCAAAGCAGTGCACGGTCATCGTGGCGCACCACCCGGTCATCTTTGACCCGCTCAAGCGGCTGTGCCCCGCCGATGTGCCCTATCAGCTGGTGCAGGCGGGCATTTCCGCCATTTGTATGCACACGAATCTGGATGCCGCCGAGGGCGGGGTGAACGATGTGCTGGCCGACCTTTTCGGCATCCGGCAGCGCACCGCCTTTGCGGACGGCTGCGGCCGGGTAGGGGACATCGACCCCATCACCGTGCCGGAGCTGGCAGCACAGGCGCAGCGCAAACTGGCGGCGCTATGCAACGCACCGGACACCGGTGCAGCGGTACAGGTGAAGTTTGCCGACACCGGAAAGCCGGTGCACCGGCTGGCGGTCATCAGCGGCGCGGGCGGCAGTCTGTTTGCCGAAGCCATCGCCGAGGGCGCGGACTGTCTGCTGACTGGTGAAGCCAACCACCACCATGCACTGGATGCCAAGCGGCTGGGGCTGTCCCTCATTGCGGCGGGACATTACGCCACCGAGTTCCCGGTGACCGCCGCCGTGGCAGCTGCCCTGCGCACCGCCCTGCCGGAGCTGGAGGTGCTGGTGAGCACCGAGAACCGCGACCCGTATACTTATTTATAAAGAGAGGACCCTCTCCGTCATTGCTGCGCAATGCCACCTCCCCCGAAAGGGGGAGGTCTTTCAGCATAAACCGAAAAAGAGCAAAAGCTCTCCCGCAGGCGTTGACTGAGAGGGTTATAGATAAAACGAGGTAACATTTATGGCACTGGATGCCGCGACACTGGCGCTGACGGCAGCGGAGCTGAAAGCCACCCTGACCGATGCCAAGATCGCAAAAATTTTTGAACCGACCCGGGATGAACTGGTCATCACCCTGCGCACCCGCACCGATACCTACGCGCTGCTGCTGTCTGCCCGCAGCGGCTCTGCCCGGGTGTGCCTGACCGAGGAGACCTTTGAAAACCCCGAGACGCCGCCCTCCTTCTGTATGCTCATGCGCAAGCACCTGACCGGCGGCAGACTGCTGGACGTGCACATGGAGCCGGGCGACCGCATCGTCTACTTTGATTTTCAGTGCACCAACGAGATGGGCGACCTTGTGCGCAACACCCTGTGTGCGGAGTTGATGGGGCGCTACTCCAACCTTGTGCTGGTGCAGAGCGGAAAAATTATCGACGCCCTCAAGCGGGTGGATTTTGAGGACAGCGATGTCCGGCAGCTGCTGCCGGGCTTGCCCTACACCACGCCCCCAAAGCCTGCCCGCCCGGATTTTCTGCTGGTGAGCAGTGCGTCCATCGTGGCAGCAGCCTGTCAGCGGGAGCTGCCGGTGGCAGACGCGTTGAACAAGACGGTGGCCGGTGTAGGCCCGGTAGTTTGCCGCGAAGCCGCATGGCGCGCCTTTGACGGCGAGCACCTGCCCGCCAACGAGCTGACCGATGCCCAGAAGCGCAGCCTGATGGCAGCCATCGATGAACTGAAGGAGCTGCACGCGCAGGGCGGCTGTCCCTGCAGCGTCACCGCACCGGACGGCAAGCCGGTGGAGTATACCTTCTTCCGTCCGCAGCAGTACGGCGAGCAGTACACCATCCGGGAGTGGCCGTCCTTCAACGCAATGCTGGAGGGTTACTATGCCGAGAAGGACCGCGCCGAGCGGCTGCGCACCAAGAGCAAGGAGCTGCACAAGGCGGTGCACAATATGTACGACCGCGCCCTGCGCAAGCAGGCTGCCCGGCAGGAGGAGCTTGCCGCCAGCGGCAAAAGTGAAAAGCTGCGCCTGTACGGCGAGCTGCTGTCTGCCAACCTCTATCTGGCGCAAAAGGGCATGAAGAGCCTGACCGTGCCCAACTGGTATGATGAGGGCAAAGAGGTGACCATCCCGCTGGACCTGCGGTTCAGCCCCAGCCAGAACGCCCAGAACTTCTTCAAGAACTACAAAAAGAAGCAGACTGCCGCCCGGATGCTGGTGGACCTGCTGGCAGAGGGCGAAAAAGAGATCGCCTATCTGGAAACGGTGCTCTACGAGGTGGAAAGCGCCTCCGGCGAGGCCGCGCTGAACGAGATCCGCATGGAGCTGAAAAATCAGGGCTACCTGAAATACTACAAGCAGCGGGACAAAAAGCAGAAGCCTGCGGACTTTCTGCGCTATACCTCCAGCGACGGCTTTGAGATCCTGGTAGGCCGCAACAACGCCCAGAACGACAAGCTCACCCTGCACACCGCCCGGGGCAAAGACCTGTGGTTCCATGTGCAGAAAGCCCCCGGCAGCCACGTTGTGGTCATGAGCCACGGCGAGGACATCCCGGACACCACCAAGCAGGAGGCGGCGGAGCTGGCGGTCATCCACTCCAGCGCCTACAAGGCGGGCACCGGTGCCAAGGTGGCGGTGGACACCACCGAGGTGAAGAACATCTGGAAAGCAAACGGTGCCAAACCCGGCATGGTGCTGTACGAGGTGTACACCACCGTCTACATCACGCCGCGCGAGGGGCTGGAAGAGCAGCTGAAGAAGAAATGATCTGAATTTTGGGGTTCTGAAAAGCCTACGGGCTTTTCAGAACCCCTTTTTCACGGGTGGAACGCCCTCTCAGGCGCTCCCGCGCCAGCTCTCCCGAAGGGAGAGCCAAGCCGTTACGTCCGTTGCTAAAGCTTTAAGTGTAATGAGAAAGCTTCCGCAGTGCACTTGGCTCTCCCTTTGGGAGAGCTGGCAAAGCCGACAGGCTTTGACTGAGAGGGCGAGGATGCCGGACGCGACCAGCGGGGCGGACTGAGAGGGTTCAGCCGCACCCTGCCCCTCATCCGGCGCTGCGCGCCACCTTCCCCCGGTGGGGGAAGGCTTCAGCGCGCCCGCAAGCTTTCCGCTTTAGCCGGAAGCTTTTCCGTCATCGCAAAAAAGCTCCCCCATCGGGGGAGCTGGCATCGCGCAGCGATGACTGAGAGGGTTCGCCTGAGGGAGTTCCCTTATAATATAGGTATAACCCCAACCCTTCCCGCCCATACTGATGCTGCAAAGGGGAGCGGGGGAGTTTTCCACCGGCAAAAAGCGCCGGGATTGTGCATCTTGCACAGAAAATACGGCCATTGACAAAACAGAGAAAATAAAAAAGAAAAATCGTAATTTTCTGCAAAAAACACTTGCCAAATAGACGAAGATGTGATAAAATATCTCTCGGCTGCAAAAGGCTTGTGCGATACAAGTCGTGCAGGCCAGCGATATGCGTTGATGCGGGAGGTTGTCATCCGGCGATAGCTGCGATGGGTTATTTCCGCGGAGTATGTCCGATCTTAGAACCGGGCGAAAAAATTACTGACAGCGATGGAATACGTTCCCTCGGCAGAGAAGTTACTCCTCTGCGAAACGGGCGGAACCAATGTTCGGATTTGATTTGCTAATATGTTTCCGGGAGAACTGCCATGCGGTTCACCGGTTTTTATAGTGCCAAATCGAGGAACACCCGGAACTGTGTAGAGCAATTTATCGGCTCGCCTAGGGCAAAAACAATTTTTCAGGAGGCGTAAGCAATGGCAGTCAAAGAGAAAATCAGAATCCGTCTGCAGAGCTATGATGCTCAGCTGATCGATGCCGCAGCAGAGAAGATCGTGGAGACCGCAAAGCACACCGGTGCACGCGTGTCCGGCCCCATCCCCCTGCCCACCGATCGCGAGATCGTCACCGTTCTGCGCGCTACCCACAAGTACAAGGATAGCCGCGAGCAGTTCGAGAGCCGCACTCATAAGCGTCTGATCGACATTCTGAAGCCGTCCAACAAGACGGTCGAGGCTCTGATGAGCCTCCAGCTCCCCGCTGGCGTGGACATCGAGATCAAGCTGTAAACCACACACGATCAAATTCGATGCCCTCGTTTCCCGAGGGGTCATGTTGGCAGTGACGTGCGCTGCCAACCAATAACCTTTACAGGAGGAAAAGAAAATGGTTAAAGGCATTATCGGCAAGAAAGTCGGTATGACCCAGCTGTTCGATGAGAACGGCAAGGTTATCCCCGTCACCGTCATCGAGGCAGGCCCCTGCACCGTCGTGCAGAAGAAGACTGTCGAGAGCGATGGCTATCAGGCTGTTCAGCTGGGCTTCGGCGAGGTTTCCGCCAAGAAGGTCAACAAGGCAGCTGCAGGTCACTTCAAGAAGGCAAACGTTGCCCCCAAGAAGACCCTGCGTGAGTTCCGTCTGGACGACGTTTCCGCAATGAACGTTGGCGACATCCTGAAGGCTGACGTCTTTGCAGCAGGCGACAAGGTTGACGTTGCAGGCGTTTCCAAGGGCAAGGGCTACCAGGGCGTTATCAAGCGCTTTGGCCAGCACCGTCTGCGTGAGAGCCACGGCAC
>CAKSYT010000015.1 GCA_934524985.1 uncultured Faecalibacterium sp.
AAGGGCAAGGACGGCAAGACCTATCTGGCCCACACCCTGAACAACACCTGCGTGGCACCTCCGCGTATGCTGATCGCCTTCCTGGAGAACCATCTGCAGGCCGACGGCAGCGTGACCATCCCCGAAGTGCTGCAGCCGTACATGGGCGGCCTGAAGGTCATGGTTCCTACCAACAAGAAGAACTAAAACTGCACCGGGTTTTCAACATTCGGACAGAAAAATGTTGAAAAAAGCACCGCTTTCCGTAGAGGGAAGCGGTGCTTTTTGCGTGGGAAGCGGGCTTTTGATTTTGGAATAGCGGTCAGCAGCTGTGTAAAACCCTCTCAGTCACGCCTGACGGCGTGCCAGCTCCCCCGAAGGGGGAGCTTAACTCCCTCAGTCAAAACCTGACGGTTTTGACAGCTCCCTCGGGGAGGGAGCCTTTGGCATAGCGGTAAAGTTTCCGGCTCAAACGCAAAGCTTGCGGTAGCGCTATAAGCTTGAGAGGATTCATCCCCGCAGCGCCGCATTTTCGCAGAAAGCGGCGCTGCAAATGCCGTTTTCCTTTACGACCCCTCCCGTGAAAAGGCAATTCTGGAAAATCCGCAGATTTTCCAGAATTGCGAAATATAAATGATCTTTCCGCTGATTATGGCCAGAGCGTAGCGGAGGCCATTCCAAATCTTTTTTGCAGCAGAACCCTTGCAAAAATGATAAGAAAAAGCTATATTTTAACGCATCTATGTGGATAAATTGAGTGCATCAAAAAAATGCAAAATTTTTTGAAAATATGTGTTGACAAAAGGGGCATCTATGGATATAATAATAAAGCACCGTTCGAGTGCAAGTTAAATATGTGGCGGTATAGCTCAGTTGGCTAGAGCATTCGGTTCATACCCGAAGTGTCACCGGTTCAAATCCAGTTACCGCTACCACGTTACAGAGTTTCGCTAAGATAAGGGGGACGGTCGTCCGCAATAGTGGATGATGGAAGTCGGAGGTTTTAGCGAAGCTCTGTATTTATAAGGCCCGTTGGTCAAGCGGTTAAGACACGGCCCTTTCACGGCTGTAACATGGGTTCGATTCCCGTACGGGTCATAAAAACGCCTTTGCGCAATGCGCAAGGGCGTTTTTGCTTTTTCAGACAGCTGCCGCTTGGGCCTTTAAGCCCCTCTCTGTGAAAATGCGTTTGGAGCGGCCCGCAGGCCGCGACAAACGCGAATTATTATAAAATGCTTTTCCGCTAAATATGGTCAGAGCAAAGCGGAGACCATTTCAAATCGTCCCATACATAAAAGGCCGCTGCACAAAATGCTGTGCAACGGCCTCTTGATTTAAAAGTTTTTACCCGTTCTGCTCCTGCACATACCGCAGGATATCCTCCGGCACCTCTGCCAGTGCGTCGGCACCGGCGGCGGTCAGCTCGGCGCGGCCGCGGAAGCCCCACAGCGCGCCCATGGCGGGCAGCTGCGCGTTGTGTCCGGTGAGGATATCCACGTCGCTGTCGCCCACAAAAAGGGTGGCGGCGGGGTCTGCACCCAGCTCGGTCATCAGGGCGTACAGACCGGTGGGGTCGGGCTTGGTGGGCACGCCCGGGCGGCTGCCCCGCACGGCGTCAAAGCGGCCGGTGCCAAAGTAGTGGGCAATGATGCCGCCGCACAGCGCGTCAGCCTTGTTGGAGAATACCGCGCATTGGATGCCCTCGGCCTTCAGTGCGTCCAGCAGCGCCGGAATGCCGGGGTAGGGCGCGGTCTTGTCCTCCTTGTGGGCATCGTACCGGGCGGTGAACTGCGCCAGCGTTGCCGCCAGCTGCGCCGGGGTGCGGGCGTCGGCGGGGGAGAACCGCTCCACCAGCTTGGGGATGCCGTTGCCCACCATCAGCTTGAACTGCTCCACCGTAAAGGTGGGCCAGCCGTTTTGTGCGCACACCCAGTTCCCGGCATCGGCAAGGTCGTCGATGGTGTTCAGCAGGGTGCCGTCCAGATCAAATAATACAGTCTTTATCATAAAAATAGTCTCCGTTGGTCTGTGTTACAAAAAAATGCCCCGCCGACCGTAGGTTCAGCGGGGCATCGCAAGTATACTTCTATATTTCCAGAAAATCAAGAGCCGCCAGCGGTACACTGCGCACCGTGACCTTTTCTTTGCCGGGGAATACAAGGGTCAGGTTGGCGCGCTGCACCGTCACCGCCCAAGGGGATTGCAGCGCGGTAAAGCCGGTGTCCGGGTGGAACACGCACAGTTGGTGCAGGTGGAACTGGTGCTGTCGGCAGAGCAGCAGCTGTCCCTGCTGCTGCCATACGCCCTCCCGGTGCCAGCCCACGGCGGCAGCACCCAGCAGGGCGGCAAACACCCCGGTGGGGATGAGCAGCGGCAGGGTAAGGGCGGGCAGGGTGGTGCGGGATACCGCCGTCAGCAGCAGACAGAGCGCCAGCGGGATGCCCGCCGGCAAAAAGAACACCATGCTGCGGTCGGTGGTGTCGGCGCGGGTGTCCGGGGGCAGCTGCGTCATCTCGGGCAGCAGCTCCCGCAGCAGCGGGGTGCCCTCCCGCCAGACGAACAACGGCAGTTCCGGGCGGCACGCCCCTGCCGAGACGAATACCGGGCAGTAATGCAGCGCCCATGTGGCGGGGGAGCGGCGCAGGTCGGCGTAGTTCAGCTGGCTGAGCCGCAGCCGCATCTCGTACCGGCGGATAAGCCCGCCCCGGCTGCCCAGCTGGGTATCGGTGCGCCAGACGGTATAATGCACCGCCTGCAAAGCGCTGCGCACCAGACTGATGCAGAACAGGGTGCCCGCCAGCACCAGCAGCCATGCCGTGCCCAGCGGCAGCCAGCGGGCGGCAAGCGCCGCCAGCTGTCCCAACTGCGCAAGGGCAGCAGTCTGGGCGTCCGGGGCGTAGCTCTGGGTCTGGTGGATGGCCAGCCACCATAAAATCAAAGTGGACAGACCGTTAGCGCCCAGCACCGTAAAGGCCAGCTTTTCGCCGCCCTTGGGCGCGTGCCACAGCGGGTCTGTCACCGGCAGCAGCACATCGGCAAGCGTTTCAGCCTGCTGCCGGGTGAGATACAGGGTAATGGTCTTTGCCTGTCCCACGGGGTACAGCACCACCCGGCAGGCACCGGTCAGGCGGTAGACCGGCGGCTGCTCCAGCACCAGCGCCGCCAGACCTTCGGCGCGCAGGGCGCGGTCCAGCCGCACCCCCAGCCGCCAGCTGACGTGTACCGTGCCCTCGGCATCCACCTGCCAGCGGCCGCCGTAGTACACCGCCCAGCACATGGCACTGATCAAGAAGAGCAGCACAAGGTCCTGCCGCAGCGCCGCACGCAAAGCTTCCCAGTTGCGGGCAAAAAGCACCTGTACCAGCGGCAGAAGGTACACAAGCAAAGTCTTGCGCAGCAGATGCAGCGCCGCCAGCGGGTGGAAGTGCTTTTCCCGGCTCATACGTCACCCTCCATCAGCACAGCCGCCAGCGCGGTAGCCTGCGCGGCGGGGATGCCGGGCAGCACCAATTGCAGCCCCGGGCTGCGCACAAGCAGCACGGTGCACCCTGCCGCCCACAGCAGCGGGGTGCGCAGCAGCTGCACCCCGGTGACCGCCCGGCGCGGGATGCGGCGCAGCACAGGGACAGCCACCCCGGACTGCACCGTGACGCTGTCCGCCGTCAGGGCGGCGACAAAGCTGCAGCAGCGCACCCGGACAAGCGCCACCAGCGCCGCCCATACAACGCAAAAGACCGCCCCCGCCCACACGCTCTGCCAGAAGGCAAAGGGCGCACAGACCAGCCCGGGCACGGCTGCCCAGACGCAGACCACCCGGCGGGCGCGGGGCGGCAGCACCAGCGCGGTGCGCAGCAGCTCCTGCTCGCTCATTTGTGGGAGGAAAGACCCCACGCATCCATCAGCAGATGCAGGGTGTCGTCCTGTGTCAGGCAGAGCAGCCGGTCCCACGGCAGCAGCACCGTGCTGCCGTGGGGGATGATGAACTCGGTATCCCGGGTGATGCTGACCAGAATGGCGTCGCCCGGGATGGGGATCTCCTTGATCTCCTTGCCCGCGAACTGGAAGTCCTCAGGCAACAGGATCTCGTTCAGGCTGGCGGTGCCGCCGCCCAGAGAAAGCAGCTGCCGGATGGTGTCGGTCTCGATCTCCCGCTCCAGAATGTGGCTCAGGTTGTCGGTGCCGCACACCACGGTGTCCACGCCCAGCGTGTGTAGGATGTCCCGGTTCTTGGGGTTGGAGGCGCGCGCCACGGTGCGGTTCACGCCGAACTCCCGCTTGGCGATCTGGCAGGCCACCAGATTGGTCTCGTCGGTGTTGGTCACCGCCACAAAGGCGTCGCAGCTGGCCACATCGGCGGTGCGCAGGGTGTCAAAGCTCAGAGAGTCGCCGCAGATGACCGGGATATCCAGCGTGTCGGCAAGGGTGCGGCACAGCGCCTCCTGCGGCTCGATGATGGTCACCTTATGGCGGTGGGACAGCAGGCTCTGGGCAAGATACATCCCCACCCGGCCGCCGCCGGCAATACAAACTTTCATATCGTTACCTCGTTCTACTGTTTGTAAAGCGAATACAGGCCGTTTTCACGGAAATCAATTTTCCTCTAAAGGCTTCCCCCGGTCGGGGGAAGCTGTCACCGAAGGTGACTGATGAGGGCGCAGGCAAGCAGCTGCTTGCGGGAAATTACCCCTCATCCGGCGCTACGCGCCACCTTCCCCCCAAGGGGTGAAGGCTTTTTACTTGGAAAGTGCACGGAACACCGCCTGCTCGGTCAGCACGGTGGGGCAGATGGTCTCCAGCTCGTAGGCCTTGTGGTACAAAATTTGCAGATGCGGGTCGGACACCCGGCAGATGACCTTGTCCCGGCGGAAGATGTTCTTTGCCAGCTGTGCCGCCATCAGGTTCACCGAGTCCTCCTCGGTCACCGCCGCCACGGCGTCGCAGTTCTCTACGCCGCCCCGGCGCAGGGTGTCCGGGTCGGTGGGGTCACCCACAAGGGCAGTGCCGTGAAAGGTATAATCGTCAAAGGCATCCAGACGCTTGAGCTGCTCGGGGTCCTTTTCCACCACCGAGATATCATGGCCGATGCGTTCCAGATCGCGGATCAGTGCCGCACCCACCTGATCGCAGCCGATCACCAGTATGTTCATGAAGGTTCACCTCGTTGTTCTCAGTGCTTTCTGCGCCCGGCGCAGAAAGCGGACAGACTTCTTATTTTTATAGTATAGCACATTTCCCGGGGCAGATAAATACAGCGCCACCGGTAAAATTTTTATAATCTGTATGCACAGCGGCTCATAGTATGGTATACTGGAACTGCTTTTGAAAAAACTACGCACCCAACGGGTGCTGCAGGAGGGATTTATTACGTTTTTCGAGATCATCAAAGCGATCCTGATGGGTATCGTAGAGGGCATTACCGAGTGGCTGCCCATCTCCTCCACCGGTCACATGATTTTGGTGGAGCAGGTCGTCAAGTTCAATGCCAGTGAAGAGTTCATGTCCATGTTCCGGGTGGTCATCCAGCTGGGTGCCATTCTGGCCGTGGTGGTGCTGTTCTGGAATAAGCTGTGGCCCTTCGGGCTGCGGCAGGGCAAGGTCATCTCCAAGCCCAGCGTGTGGAACCTGTGGTTCAAGGTGGTAGCCGCCACCCTGCCGGTGCTGGTCATCAGCCCGCTGGACGACTGGATGGAGGCGCACTTCTATAACTACATCACCGTAGCCGCCATGCTGATTTTGTACGGCGTGCTCTTCCTTGTGGTGGAGAACCGCCGCACTACGCCCCGGGTCACAAAGCTGGAACAGATCAGCTACCGGGACGCGCTGCTCATCGGCGTGTGGCAGTGCCTTGCCATCATCCCCGGCACCTCCCGCTCCGGCGCTACCATCGTGGGCGGTCTGCTGCTGGGGCTCTCCCGCGCCTGCGTGGCGGAGTTCACCTTCTATCTGGCCATCCCGGTCATGGCGGGTGCATCTCTGCTCAAGGTGGTCAAGTTTGCGGTTTCCGGTACTGCCATCACCGGCACCGAGATCGCCGTGCTGCTGGTGGGCTGCGTTGTGGCTTTTGCGGTCAGCCTTGCAGCCATCCGCTTCCTGATGGATTACGTCAAGCGCCACGACTTCAAGTTCTTCGGCATCTACCGCATCGTGCTGGGTGCTATCGTGCTGGCTGTGGCGGCCATCACCGCGCTGGCATAAGATATGATAAAACAGGGGCTGTTGCTTGCGCAACAGCCCCTGTTTTTTAGCATCAAAAGCTTACTCTTTCCCTTTTTTCGCCTTTATGTGCCACTTGTGGGACATATACTCCGAGCGCAGCTTGTTGGTGACAAAGGTCTGGCTGCTGTACAGGCCGTGGTGGCCGGAGAGCATATAGCAGATGCCGCAGCCCAGCGCGATGAGTTCCAGCCCCGCGCCGCTGAACAGCTCAAAGCCCAGCAGAATAGAGGGGATCAGGACGTTGGTAGCACCGCAGAAGATGGACACCAGCCCCACCGCCGCTGCAAATTCGGCGGGCAGACCCAGCAGCGGGCCGACCACGCAGCCGAAGGTAGCGCCCACAAAAAAGCTGGGCACCACCTCGCCGCCCTTGAACCCGCAGGCAAGGGTCAGCGCAGTGAGGAAGATCTTGCACAGAAAATCCCACGGCAGCGCCTGTCCCTGCTCCACGGCAGCAACAATGACGCTCATGCCCGCGCCGTTGTACCGCCCCACGCCGAAGAGGTACGAAAAGCCGATGACCAGCACGCCGCCCGCAAAGACCCGCACCCACGGGTTCGGGAGAAGCTTTGGCACGAAGTGCTCCATGAAGTGGAGGGTGTAGCAGAACAGCCGGGAGACGGCAGCGCAGGCCACGCCCAGCACGATGACCAGCAGGGCGGTGCGGACATTCAGCTCCGGCGCGGTGAGGGCAAAGTGGGTGGGGGCGATGCCAAAGGCCAGCGAGCAGCCGTAGGCGATGAGGGCGGAGGTAAAGGCCGGGACAAAGGCAGAGGTAAAGGTCAGGCCCACATCCTCCACCATCATGGCAAAGCAGGCCGCCGCCAGCGGGGTGCCGAACAGGGCAGAGAAGAACGCAGCCATGCCGCTGATGGTGGCTGTGCGGCGGTCGTGGTCTTTCAGCCGCAGCAGGGTGCCAAGGTTCCAGCCGATGCTGCCGCCCATCTGCAAAGCTGCGCCCTCGCGGCCGGCAGAGCCGCCGCACAGGTGGGTGAGCACCGTGCCCAGAAAGATGGCGGGCACCAGCAGGATGCTGACCGGCTCGCCGCTCTGCACGGCGCGGAGAACGTTGTTGGTGCCCACGCCCTCGCACTTGGTCACCTTATAAAGGGCGGTGATGAGCAGACCCGCAACGGGCAGCAAAAACAGCAGCCAGGGCTGCGCGGCGCGCAGCTCGGTGGCGTGCTCGACGGCAAGGTGGAACAAGGTGCCCAGAAATCCGCAGAGCAGACCCATGGGAACCGCCAGAAAGAACCATTGCAGCGCCACCCGCAGGGCGGCTTCGGCTTCGTGCCGGAATGTATCAAAATCGTTCATAGAAAAACTCCTGTATATTGACGTCCGTTCCGTTTTTTGGAACCGATATAAAATAACACCGCAGGGCAGGGCTGTCAACCCCAAAATGGGCAGAACTACGGGAATCAATTTTCCGACTGAAGGCTTCCCCCGGCCGGGGGAAGCTGTCACCGCAGGTGACTGATGAGGGCGCAGGCAAGCAGCAGCTTACGGGAAATTACCCCTCATCCGGCGCTGCGCGCCACCTTCCCCCCAAGGGGTGAAGGCTTCTGTCCCTCCGGGTAAAGCTGCAATAATTGATTCCTGTGGCTCTGTTCTTTTTTCTGTTTACACCGCTCGCCCGGGTGTGCTATACTGAACAAAAGAGAGACCGCGCGGCAGACGCCGCCGGAAAGATATGGGAGGAAAAACACCATGGAAGCATCCAAAGTCTACTATACGGATTTCCGCTGTCCGGTGGGCACCAGCCTGCTGGACAAGCTGCGCCGGGTGTGCATTGCCGCCGGCATCAAGGACATCGACATGGACGGCCGGTTCGTGGCCATCAAGATGCACTTCGGCGAGCTGGGCAATCTGGCCTTTTTGCGCCCCAACTACGCCAAGGTGGTGGCAGACCTGTGCAAGGAGCAGGGCGGTATGCCCTTCCTGACCGACTGCAACACCCTGTACCCGGGCAGCCGCAAGAATGCGCTGGAACACCTGAACTGCGCCCAGCTGAACGGCTTCTGGCCCATGACTACCGGCTGTCAGGTGATCATTGCCGACGGTCTGCGCGGCACGGATGAGGTGGAAGTGCCGGTGCCGAACGGCGAATACTGCAAGACCGCAAAGATCGGCCGCGCCATCATGGATGCGGATGTGTTCATCAGTCTGAACCATTTCAAGGGACACGAGGCCACCGGCTTCGGCGGTGCCATCAAGAACATCGGCATGGGCTGCGGCTCCCGCGCGGGCAAGATGGAGCAGCACGCTGCCGGCAAGCCCGCCGTGCAGGAGGGGCTGTGCCGCGGCTGCCACCGCTGCGCCAAGGAGTGCGGCTCGGACGCCATTACTTACAATGCCGAAAACAAGGCGGTCATCGACTACGACAAGTGCAAGGGCTGCGGCCGCTGCATCGGCGCGTGCAGCTTTGACGCCATCTATTCTCCCAACGACTGCGCCAACGAGCTGCTGGACCGCAAGATGGCGGAGTACGCCGCCGCAGTCTGCCACGACCGTCCCTGCTTCCACATTTCTCTGGTGCAGGACATCAGCCCCAACTGCGACTGCCACGGCGAGAACGACGCGCCCATTCTGCCGGATATCGGCATTTTTGCGTCCTTTGACCCTGTGGCGCTGGATCAGGCCTGCGTGGACGCCTGCCTGAGCGCTACCCCGCTGCCCAACAGCCAGCTGAGCACGAACCTTGCAAAGCCGGGCTGGAACTGCTACCACGACAACTTCAAGGACTCCAACCCCAACATTGAGTGGAAGGCCACCCTTGAACAGGCCGAGAAGGTGGGCATGGGCACCCGCCAGTATGTGCTGAAAAAGGTATAAAGACAAAATGGGGCGCTGACCACACGGTCAGCGCCCCATTGCGCTTTCAAGTTTAAGGTTGAGTTTAAGCTTCGCCGTTTGTCTCCGGCACGATATCGTCCAGCACGGTCTGCAGCGCCTGCCAGTTTTTCAGGGTGCAGCCGGGCAGGGTGTCAGCGTCCAGCCCTGCGTCCGCAATGCGGCCGGTCATGCTGTCCTTGTCGCTGAGCAGGTCCAGCGCGGCGTCCTTGATCAGCGGCCAAGCCTCGGCAAAGCCTTCCTGCTCGTTATCGGTCAGGCCGTCATACCAGCTGTAAAAGGCTTCCTGAATGGCCTCCGGGGAGCGGCTGGACATCCGTGTGCCCTCGGCCCATTGCAGCAGCGATGCCGCCGCGATGACCGATTTCAGGGAGCAGCCGGATACCCCGGGCCCCCAGCCCAGACAGGGCGCAAAGGCGTTTGAGGTGCCGGTGATGGAGAACACCGAGTTCTCGTCAAAGTTGCCGGGGTTCAGCTCTCCGGTGTTAGCCTCTGTGGTGGAGGAGGGCAGCGCGCTGCTGCCGGAAGCGGATGCGCTGTCCGAAGCGGGCGCAGCGCTGGATGCGGGGCTGCTGCTGGCAGCCCCGCCGCAGGCTGCCAGCAGGCAGCCCAGCAAAGCGGCGCACAGCAGCAGCGCAAGGGGACGGATATATTTCGATGTCATAAGAAAAACCTCCGTAACTGGTGCCCCGGCAAGCCGCCGGAGCAATGCGGGATCTACACCCTAAGTATACGTTCTGCGCACGGCGTTGTCAATCGTTCCGCGCAGGACGAATTTCAAGCAGACCTGTGCAGGATATACAAAAATGCAGCTTAAATTTCAGGCAGTTCAACGCATTGACATTTTCCGCGCTGGCTCGTATAATCAAAGACAGACAAGTGAATTTATCAGTGCGTGTAACTGTTCGATCAGGCATGAGCATCAGAGGGAAGGCGGCAACGGCATCCCTTTGGTTCTTGTGCCCTTTTTCTTTTTATAAAAGCTGCGGCATGGAAGCGGAGGAGTGCGGCGATGCAGGCTGTAAAGGTATTCAATAACAATGCGGTGTCGGTGGTCATGCCGGACGGCAGGGAAGCCATTCTCGTGGGCAACGGGCTTGGGTTTGGCCGCCGCCCGGGGGACGTGATCGACAAAAGCCGCGTTTCCAAGGTGTACTATGTGCAGAACGAGCTGCAGACCAAGTTCCTCAGGATGCTGGATAACGTCACCCCGCAGGTGATGCAGGCCGCCGAGCGCATCTCGCTGGCGGCAGAGGAGCAGGGCATTATGCTCAGCAGCAAAAGCACTATCTCGCTGGTGGATCACATCAGCTTTGCGCTGGAACGTGTAGAAAAGGGCGCCTTTCTGCCCAACCTCATGCTCTCGGAGACCCGGATGCTGTACCCGAAGGAGTACGCAGTGGGGCAAAGGGCACTGGAGCTTGTCCGGCAGTTCTGCGGCGTACAGCTGCCGGAGGACGAAGCGGGCTACATTGCCCTACATCTGGTAGCCGGTGCGGCAGACGGTGCGCTGGCTTACGACACCGTAAAGTTCGTCAAGGCGGTCAAGGAGATCATCTGCGATACCTATCACTGCACCTTTGAGGAAGAAAGCCTTGAGACCACCCGCCTGACCGTACACCTCAAGTTTCTGGCGGCGCGCATTCTGCGGCACACTCCGTGGCAAGACGCCGGGCTGGAATCCATGTACACGGTGCTTTTGCAGCGCGACAGCCGCAACGAGGTGTGCTTGCAGCGCATCAATGCCTATCTGCGGCAGGAATTTGATTACGAGCTGGATCATCAGGAGCAGGTCTATCTGCTCATCCACCTGACCAAGATCGTTGGTTAAGTTGGTTAAAATGTTTCAACAGGGCGTCCGGAAGCCCTGCGGAATAGAAATCATCCCCCAAAAACAGTCAAGTCAAAAAGTGAGGAGTATTACACGATGAAAGAGAAAGTCATGAATGGCTTGGAAAAGTTCTCCAAAGCCATGCTCTCACCGCTGTCGTATATCTCGGCAGCAGGCCTGATCCTTGTGCTGGGCGCATTGCTTACCAGCACAAGCCTTAGCGCGATGATCCTCGTTCTGCAGTGGACCCCCATCAAGCTGCTTGGACAGCTGATCTACAACTGCATCATGGTCATCATCAACAACCTCAGCCTGATGTTCTGCGTGGGCATCGCAGCAGCGCTGGCCAAAAAGAACAAGCAGCAGGCTGCCATCATCGGCCTGATGAGCTACTTTATGTACCTGACCGCCGGCAACGTCACCCTGACCCAGCTGGGTATGCTGGCTGAGGCGGACCCGATGGTGGGTCTGTACGGCACCGGTCAGTCCACCGTGTTCGGCATCCAGACGGTGGATATGGGCGTGTTCGGCGGCATCCTGCTGGGTCTGGTCTGCGGCTGGGTGTACAACCGCACCTGTGAAAAGCAGTTCAAGGGCATCATCACCCAGATCTACTCCGGCAACCGCTGGTCCTTTACCTGCATGGTGGTCTTTTCCATCCTGTTCGGCTTCGGCTCCTGCTTCTTCTGGCCGCCGGTGCAGAGCGTTATCAGCGCACTGACCGATCTGATCGCCACCTCCGGCAACTTCGGCCTGTTCCTGTACGGCTTCCTGGAGCGCTTCCTCATTCCCACCGGCCTGCACCACCTCATCTACACCCCCTTCCAGTTCTCTGCACTGGGCAACAGCCTGACCGTGGGCGATGCCACCTACACCGGCTCCTATATCGTCATGATGATGGAGTACAGCATGGGTCTGCCCTTCTCGGACGGCATCGTGTGGATGTACACCGGCTTCACCAAGACCTTCGGCTACTTTGGCATCGTGGCGGCCTTCATCTTCTGCGCCCGCAAGGAGAACCGCAAAAAGACCGCTGCCGTTCTGGTGCCGCTGGCCTTTACCGCTTCTCTGGCTTCCATCACCGAGCCGCTGGACTTCATGTTCTGCTTCTCTGCTCCCATCCTGTGGGTGGCACACGCCTGCATTTCCGGTCTGTTCATCGTGCTGCTGCACACCTTCCATGTCACCGGCTTTACCACCAACCTCCTCGGCTCGGTGCTGATGAACCTTTCTGCCGGTGCAGATAAGACCAACTATCCCACCCTGTACCTGCTGGCGCTGTGCCAGATCGCAGTGTACTTTGTGGTGTTCACCCTGCTGATCAAGGCCTTTAACATCCACACCCCCGGCCGGGAAGAGGTGAGCACCGAGACCGCCAAGAGCGATGCCCCCGCCAAGAAGGCAAGCGTGAAGAACGCTGCCGAGGTGCAGTGCGTCATCGACGGTCTGGGCGGCAAGGAGAACATCCTGTCGGTGGACAACTGCTTCACCCGCCTGCGTGTAAACATCAAGGACCCCGCAAAACTGGACGAAGCTTCCATCAACAAGCTGCCGAACAGCGGCATCGTGAAAAAGGGAACCGATATCCAGATCGTTTACGGTCTGCAGGTAGCCGATATCAAGCGTGCCGTGGAGACACAGCTGGAAAACCAGTAAACCGCTTTTCCGCGCCCCGGCGGATTGCGCCGGGCTAACCTGAAAATACAAAAAAGGAGCGTTTATATTATGGTCATTACCATCGCTGGCGGCGGCAGCACTTTTACCGCCGGTATCGTCAAATCCATCGCCCTGCGCCGGGAAGAACTGGAAGTAGACGAGATCCGTCTGTTCGATATCAACAAGGAGCGGCAGGACAAGGTTGCCGTTGTGGTGGACTGGGTCCTGCATAAGGAACTGAATACCGACATCAAGCTGGTGGTCACCACTGATGTGCAGGAGGCTTACACCGACACCTCTTTTGTGTTTGCCCAGATGCGCGTGGGCGGCTACGCCATGCGGGAACAGGACGAAAAGATCCCCCTGCGCCACGGCTGCGTGGGACAGGAGACCTGCGGCTGCGGCGGCATGGCCTACGGAATGCGCACCATCTTCCCCATGATCCAGTTGATCGACGACGTGGAAAAGTATGCCAAGAAGGACTACTGGATCCTGAACTACTCCAACCCCGCCGCCATCGTATCCGAAGCCTGCCGCAAGCTGCGCCCGAAGGCACGGATCATCAACATCTGCGATATGCCCATCGCTATCATTGACGTGGTGGCAGCTGCCATGGGCATCCAGAACAAGAAGGAGATCGTTTACGATTACTTTGGCCTGAACCACTTCGGTTGGTTCACCTCCATCCAGTACCACGGCGAGGACCTGATGCCCAAGCTGCGCGCCTACATCAAGGAGAACCAGATCCTTCTGCCGGAAAGCTACCTCAAGGGCATGGGCGCACTGACCTCCTCCGGCAGCCAGAACCGCCACACCAAGGGCAGCTGGTACTATGTGTGGAAGGGCGAGTACGAGATCATGGAAAACTTCCCGGAGTACCTGCCCAACACCTACCTGAACTACTATCTGCAGGCCAAGGAGTTCGTGGAGCACTCGGACCCGAACCACACCCGCGCCAACGAGGTGGAGGAGACCCGCGAAAAGAACCTGTTCGACGGCATCGACCACTACCTCAAGACCGGCGAGGTGGACGCCAACACCTTCTATGCCGGCAGCCACGGCGACTGGATCGCAGATCTTTCCGCTGCGCTGAAGAACGACACCAAGGCACGCTTCCTCATCATCACCGAGAACCGCGGCGCGATCCCCAATATGCCCTATGACGCAATGGTGGAGCTGCCCGCCTACATCGGCAAGAACGGCCCGGAGGTCATTGCCCGGGACAACATCCCGCTGTTCCAGCAGGGCCTGATGATGCAGCAGCTCAACAGCGAAAAGCTGCTGGTGGAGGGCTGCGTGGAAGGCAGCTACGAGAAGGTGCTGCAGGCCTTTACCCTGAACAAGACTGTGCCCAGCATGAACGTTGCCAAGGCCATTCTGGACGATATGATCGAAGCCAACAAGGGCTACTGGCCGGAGCTGCACTGAGCAGCCGGCTTTCCCGCCGCCGCAGGCATTGCCGCCTGCGGCGGCTTTTTTGTGCGCATTGACCTTTGCAGGGCAAGGGCTTATAATGAGTAAAAACCATTGGAAGCGAAAGGAAGCACACCCATGCAAAACAAAGCCCCTGTCCCCACCAGCCGCCCGGTCACCGGGCGCTTTGCGCCCAGCCCCAGCGGACGGCTGCATCTGGGCAATCTGGCCTGCAGCCTGCTGGCATGGCTCAGCGCAAAAAGTCAGGGCGGGCGCATCGTGCTGCGCATCGAGGATCTGGACGCCGAGCGCTGCCCCCGCGTTTACGCCGACCTGCTGGAGCAGGACCTTGCGTGGCTGGGGCTTACATGGGACGAGGGCGGCAGCACCGGCGGCGCACACGCGCCCTATTACCAGAGCGAGTGCGGGGACATCTATACCGAAAGCTACCGCAAGCTGGAGCAGAGGGGGCTGGTGTACCCCTGCTTTTGCTCCCGTTCCCAGCTGCACGCCGCCAGCGCACCCCACACCTCGGACGGCAACGTCATCTACCCGGGCACCTGCCGGGGACTGACGCCGGAGGAAATTGCGGAAAAGCGCAAAAAGAAAGCCCCTGCCTATCGTCTGATGGTGCCGGATGAGGAGATTACCTTTGCGGACGGCTGCATGGGCACCCACACCGAAAACCTGCTGCGGGACTGCGGCGACTTCTATCTGCGCCGGGCAGACGGGGTGTTTGCCTATCAGCTGGCGGTGGTGGTGGATGATGCCCGCATGGGCGTCACCGAGGTAGTGCGCGGGGCAGACCTGCTATCCTCCACGGCGCGGCAGCTGTACCTGTACCGTCTGCTGGGCCTGCAGCCGCCCCACTTTGCCCACTGCCCGCTGCTGCTGGCGGCGGACGGGCGGCGGCTGTCCAAGCGGGACGGCGACCAGAGCCTTGAAAACCTGCGGGCAAAATACACCGCGCCGGAGATCATCGGCAAGCTGGCGTATGCCTACGGCTTGCAGCCGGAGCCTGCCCCCCGCACCCCGGAAAGCCTTGTGCCGGACTTTGCGTGGACGAAAGTCCCCAAGCAGGATATCTGCCTGCCCGAGGGGCTGTTCTGACGAAAGAACCCTCTCAGTCTGCTCACTGCGTTCGCATCCAGCTCCCCCGAAGGGGGAGCTTTTGGCATCTGCCGGTTTGCGCCGACAAAGCTCCCCCTTCGGGGGAGCTGGCACGCCGTAAGGCGTGACTGAGAGGGTTACCCCATCCGTGAAAAAAGGCTTCCAAAAAGTCCGCAGACTTTTTGGAAGCCAAAATAAAAATAAATTTTCCTTGAATTATGCCCAGAGCGGAGCGGAGGGCATTTCAAATCGTCCTACGCTGCCGAAAAAAGGTTTTATGCTCTCCGCACCTGCGGCAGTTGGCTGCGCTCGAGAGCGGTAAAGGCGCTGTCCAGCGCCAGTGCCAGCAGTGCACCCAAGGCTACATCAATGCAGCTGTGCTGCTTGAGCAGCACGGTGGAGCAGACGATGGAAACGCACAGCACAGCGGCTGCGGGACGCATCCAGCGGCGGCGCGGTGCATCAAAGATGCGGCTGTGGTAGTACGCCAGCAGCAGCGTTACCGAGTTGAACACATGGATGGAGGGGCAGACGTTGGTGGCGGTGTCGGTGCGGTACAAAAAGCGCACGGTCTGCGCAAAGACGTCGCTGCCCGGCACCCAGTAGGGGCGCAGGTCCAGCGCCGTGGGCAGCACCGCGTAGCACGCCAGTGCAATGGTCATGCCGGAGAACAGCGGCAGGCACAGCCGCCAGAAGTCCTCACGCGGGGCTTTCCACAGCAGATAGAACAGGGTGAAGGGGATCCACAAAAACCATGCAAAGTAGGGGATCACCGCATATTTGCAGAAGGGGATCACATCGTCCAGACGGCAGTGCACCAGAATGCTGCGCAGGGGGACGTTTGCCTCCAGATGGTGAAAAACGGAAAGATAAAATATAGTATACAGCGCCATAAACCCGACAGGGTGGCGCGCAAGCCAGCTGCGTTTCATAGAATAGCCTCCTTTTGCAGAAGAGCAAGGTCTGATAGCATTGAGAAATTATACGCCCGAACGATGAAGATTGCAAGAACGAAAGGTGAAAACTTTGTCAAGTGCTAAAAAAATAATTTGTGGAACTTGTAAAAAAATACCAGCGCTCTTCTGTTGATAATACGAATCAGAACGGCGTTTTCCTGCAAAAAAAGAAAAAATCCACCCCTTCACCGGTCTGTAAGGAGCGGCAAAGGGATGGATGCTAAAAAATCAGATCACACTCTGCTCCAGCCAGCTGCCCCGGCGGAAGCGCAGATAGAAGCACAGCGAGCGGAACACCCAGTCCAGATACATCCCCATCCAGATGCTCAGCAGCCCGCCGCCGAAGCACAGCACCACCAGATAGCAGAAGCCCACCCGGAACGCCCACATGGACACGATGCTCACGGTCATGGTGAACCGGGCGTCACCGGCGGCGCGCAGGATGTTAGGCAGGGTAAAGCTGGACGGCCACACGAACAGGGAAACGATGTTGAACCACACCATGATGTCCAGTGCCATGGCCTGTGCCTCCGGCGAGAGGTTGAACAGGGACACCGCGAACCGGTTGGCGAAGAAGAACGCCGACAGGTTCATCACCCACGCGCCGCAGTAGGCGGTCAGCATCAGGCGGCGGGAGTAGTATACCGCCTGCTCCTTTTCGCCCGCGCCCAGACACTGGCCCACCACAGTCAGGGCAGCCATGCCCACGGCGTTGGCGGGGATGTTCAGGAAAGTGGTGGTGGTATTGGCCACCGCGTTGGCGGCAATGGCTGCCGTGCCAAGGGTGGAGGTCAGGCTGGAAACCGACAGCTTGCCGATCTGGAACATACCGTTCTCAATACCGGCGGGGATGCCCACCCGCAGGATGCGCCGGATCAGCCCGCCATTCGGTGCCATCGCCCGCAGGCTGTCCACCCGCAGGGCGCAGCCCGGCTTTTGCAGCAGATACAGCACCACCGCGCAGGCAATGGCGCGGGACACAAGGCTGGCCAGCGCCGCGCCCATGACCCCCATGCCGAAGCCGTAGATCAGCACCGCGTTGCCGCCGATGTTCACCACGTTCATCACCAAGCTGGACAGCATACTGATCTTGCTGTTGCCCTGCGCCCGGAACAGCGCCGCACCGGCGTTGTACAGGCCGATGAAGGGGTAGCTCAGCGCCGAAAGCAGAAAATAGGTCTCGGCGTAGTGCATCACGTCCGCATCAATAGAGCCGAAGATGCCCCGCAAAATGACGTGCCGCCCGCCGATGACCACCGCCGCCACCAGCACGCTGAAGCTGGACAGCACAAATAAGATCTGTGCTGCCGCCGCCTTGGCGTTTTTTGGCTCCTGATGGCCAATGTACTGGCTGGTGACCACCGCGCCGCCGGTGGCCAGTGCGCTCATGATCTGGATCATCAGGGTGTTGAAGCTGTCCACAAGGCTCACGCCGGACACGGCGGCTTCGCCCACCGAGGATACCATTAAGGTATCAGCCAGACCGATGGTCACGCTTAACGCCTGCTCCGCGATCAGCGGCAGCAGCAGCGCCACCAGCGCCTGCCGTGGAAACAGGGGAGTGGATGTAAATTTGGACGATTTCATGCTGTCCTCCGTTGCAAATGACAAAAAAGCTCGAATACTCCTATCATACAGCGGAAACGGTTGAAATGCAATAGATTGTATACAAGAAAGTGTCAAAAAGCAACAGCCCGCCGCGTTCAGCGCCCTTTACCCCCGGGCGCAGTTGTGTTAAAATAAGGTTGCAGCCCGCCCCGCTGTGCAGGAGAGGGGCACTGCTTTTGATAAATGATAAGATATATGATAAGAAGGTAAAAACCCATAAGGGGGTACACTATGCAGCAAACTGCGCACAAGGTCGTGGTCATCGGGCATCGCAACCCGGACACCGACTCCATCTGCTCTGCCATTGCCTATGCAGAGCTGAAAAACAAGACCAGCGATCTGGTCTGCGAGGCCCGGCGTGCGGGCAAGATGAATCAGGAGACCGAATTTGTACTGAAAAAGTTCGGGGTCACGCCGCCCCGGATGTGCACCGACGTCAACCCGAAGATCCGGGATGTGGACTACCGGCAGATCCCCGGCATTCCCGGTTCTACCAGCCTGCGCAAGGCGTGGGAGATCATGCGCGACCAGAAGATCGACACCCTTGCCGTGACCAGCGAGGAGAACGAATTGCAGGGTCTTATCACGGTGAAGGATATCGCCACCGCCAACATGGACCTGTTCGACACCGGCATCCTTGCCAAGAGCCGCACCAGCTACCGCAATATTCTGGAAACGCTGGGTGCTACCATGGTGGTGGGCAGCGAGGACGCGGTGTGCACCACCGGTCACATCCGCATTGGCACCGCCACCCCGGAAATGCTGGAAAGCAACATGGAAAAGGGTGATATCGTCATCCTGACCAACCGCTACGAAAGCCAGCTCTGCGCCATCGAGAAGGAAGCTTCTCTTATCATCATCTGCAACGGCGCAAAGGTGGGCCGCACCATCCAGCACATCGCCGCCGAGACCGGCGTAGCCATCATGAGCGCCCCCTGCGATACCTACGCGGCGGCAAAGCTCATCAGCCAGTGTGCGCCCATCTCCTATTACATGACCCGGGACGATATCATGAAGTTCACCCTCGTCACCCCGGTGGCAGACGTCACCCGCGTGATGGCAAAGGTGCGCCACCGGTATTTCCCCATTCTGGACGCAGACGGCAAGTACTGCGGTATGATCAGCCGCCGCAACATCATCAACCTGCGCAAGCGCCGCATCATTCTGGTGGACCATAACGAGGCCACACAGGCGGTGGAGGGCTTCGATCAGGCCGAAATTCTGGAGATCATCGACCACCACCGCATCGGCAGTCTGGAGACCAGCGGCCCGGTGTACTTCCGCAACCAGCCGGTGGGCTGCACCGCCACCATCGTCACCCAGATGTACGACGAAAACGGCGTGACTATCCCGCAAAAGACCGCCGGTCTGCTGCTGGCCGCCATCCTGTCGGATACGCTGGTGTTCCGCAGCCCCACCTGTACCCCCATCGACGTGAACGCCGCCAACCGTCTGGCGAAGATCGCCGGGGTGGACATCAACGAGTTTGCCAACGAGATGTTCGAAGCCGGCGAAAAGCTGGACGGCAAGACCGCCGAAGAGGTCTTTTTGCAGGACTTCAAGGTGTTCATGTGCGGCGATATCCGCTTTGGTGTGGCGCAGGGCAGCTACATGACCCGTAAGAACCTGACCGCCGCCGAGGCGCTGCTGAAGCCCTATCTCGAGGAAGCACGCAACAAGCAGAACGTGGAGGATATCTACATGCTGCTGACCGATGTGCCAAAGGAGGAGAGCGTGGTTATCTGCAACGGACGCTACGCCGCCGGGGTGCTGACGGATGGCTTCGAGACCCAGCCCGCCGCCGATGCCAGCTGGACGCTGCCGGGCGTGGTGAGCCGCAAAAAGCAGTTCATCCCCGCCCTGATGACCGCTTATCAGGAACTGTAAAGGGACACTGCCGTGTTTGATTTTCTTTCCAAAAAGGACCGCACCCCGCCCGCGCTGCCGGAAGGCACGGTGCGGCGGCGCTACACCATCACCGGGCAGGTGCAGGGGGTGGGCTTCCGCTACCGGGCGCGGTACGCCGCGCAAGCGCTTGGTCTGACCGGCTGGGTGCAGAACGAGGATGACGGCAGCGTGACGCTGGAAGTGCAGGGCGACCCGGATAAGTTCATGTCCCTATTCGCCATGATCCAGAAAAGCGACTATATCCAGATCACCGGCATCCGCCAAAAGGATATCCCGCCCGACCCGTGGGAGCGCGGCTTCTCGGTAAAGGGATATTAAGAAAGACAATTTGGAATGGCTGTCAGGCGTGACCCTCTCAGTCAAAGCCTGACGGCTTTGCCAGCTCCCCCGAAAGGGGGAGCTTTGTCAGCGCAAACCGACAGATGCAAAAAAGCTCCCCCTTTCGGGGGAGCTGGCGAGCGTAGCGAGACTGAGAGGGTTCGTTCCAAACTCCTTCCGTGAAAATAGGACAGCGGAACGCCCGCAGGCGTTCCGCTGTCCTGAAATTTAAAAAGAAATTCCTTGATTTATGGCTAGAGCGAAGCGGCAGCCATTTCAAATCGTTTTCACCCCAGCACCTTGAGGGGAGAGTTCTCCACCCACAGGGTATTGTCCAGCAGGCGGGTGACGGCAAGACGTCCGTTTGCCGTTACCCGGGCGGGGTCGAGGGCGTAGAAGTCGCTCTCGGTCAGGTTTTCCGGGTCGGCGGTGGGGGAGATGCCCGCCACGCATACCCAGTGCCCGTAGGTGCTGCTGGTGGCAATGTGGGGGTAGTTCACCTCGTCCCAGCCGGAGCCGGTCAGGTGGTATTCATAAGTAGAGGTGCGGTTCGTGTGCTTTTTGACCCCGCTGACCGTGGTGTTTTTCAGGTGCACGATCACCGGACGCCCGGCGGAAAGCTCGCTGTACAGCTTTTTCAGGCACTCGGCGCGGGTGCCGGAGTACCCCGTGTAGCCCGCAGCCGACCACACCGCCCCGTTCGACCACATCCCGCTGCCGGAGCACACCTTGCCGTCCAGAATGGTGCGGGCGTAGCGCAGCGCGTACAGGCTGCACTTACCGGAGGTCTGGTTGCCGATGGAAAGGATGTGGCTGGTGTCGAAGCTGAGCAGCCGGATGCCGTTTTTCTCTTTCAGCTCAGCGGCGTGGGCACGGGGCAAAAAGGCGCACAGCAGCAAAACCAGCGCCAGAACTGCCGCCGCCAGCCGCTGTGCCGCGCGGGCGGGACAGTGTTGCATGGGTACTTCCTCCGAGTTCGTTTCAATTCGGACATGATTTTACCACCAAAACGTGGTGAAAATGTGTAAAAAGGCAAAATAAGGGGGAAATACCCTCTCAGTCTCGCTTCGCTCGCCAGATTCCCCCTTTTGTCGCTGCGCGACATCTTCCCCCGACCGGGGGAAGTCTTTCCTCTCAGGGGGAGCTTTTTGCATCTGCCGATTTGCGCCGACAAAGCTCCCCCCTTCGGGGGAGCTGGCAAAGCCGTCAGGCTTTGACTGAGAGGGTTGGCTCCCTCCCAGAGGGAGCTGGCGCGGCGCAAGCTGCGTCTGAGGGGGTTCACACCCGCCAACACAACATATATCCAAATTTAAGTAACCCCGCACCCGGCAAAACCGCGCCGCCGGGGCAGGGAAACGGGGATTCCGTAGACTGTCGACAAAACCGGCCCCGAAACATTTCAGCAGTGCAACAAACTTGACCTGTTTTCATCCTTTTTCACGAAACTGCTTCAGGAAGTTTAGCGATATTCCCGATTGACAAAACCGTCTCTTGTCGGATATAATCAGGGCAGAAAGGCAACAACGGTTGCGCAAAGCCTTTCAAGAAAAAAGAAACATAACCACAAAAACGCTGATTGGAGGGATACCCTTATGAAGAACCTGAAAAAATTCGTAGCCCTGCTGCTGGCAGGTGTGATGGCTATGGTACTGTTCACCGCCTGTTCCGGCGGCGGTAACAGCAGCAATCTGAAAGAGGACACAACGGCTGAGGCTAAGGTTTTGGGCAAGTATAGCACCAGCGCTGCAAGCGTAGATAATAACAAAGCCCTGAAGGCTGAAGCAGAAAAGTTCTTGGACGAGAAGATCAATGCTTCTGGCAGCATCTTTGGTTATAAGTTCGTTCTTGGCGGCGAAGTAAAGGGTAAGGACAAAGAGTATCTGACGGTTCTCGTGGCGACGAACTTCTCCTATGAGGATACGATACTGGGTCTCATTCTGAACGAGATTTCGAAGAAGGTCAATACCGATGCGAATGTCAATATTAACCAGAATGGCGCTTGGACAGACATTGGCGTTGTTGTCAAGGGAGATAGCAAGCATAGCTACATGGCAATTGCGTTCAAGGTCAAGAACCCCAACTACAAGGGCAAATAAGTAAAGAATAATCAGTCCTTTCTTCCCCGGAGAGCACCCGCCCTCCGGGGCTTTTTGTTTTGATTGCAGTAAATGCCGTTTGCCTTTACGATCCCTCCCGTGAAAATGGGCTAGCGGAGCGTCCGCAGACGCTCCGCTAGCCCGAAAATAAAAATAATTTTTCCGCTGAATATGGCTAGAGCGCAGCGGAAGCCATTTTCAATCGTCCCGCCTTGCCCTCCGGGGCTTTTTTGCGCCCTGCCCAAAAATCCCGGCAAAAAACAGGCACACTTGCCATTGACGAACACTGCCGCGCTGCTGTAAAATGAAAGCAGAATGCCCTGTGCATCCGCACGGGAACCCCTGCATTTTATAAAAGGAGCATTGCATGAAAAAGTTAAAGCGTCTTGCGGCTGTTCTGCTGGCCGGTATCATGGCACTGGCACTGTTCACCGCCTGCAGCGACAGCAGCGACCCCGGCAACCCGGAGTTTGATACCAAGGTGGAAAGAGCCTATCTGGAGGCGCTGAATAAGGCGTTTAAGACGAGCTTTGAAAACGATGACGCCATCCGGGCGCTGGCGGTCACCCACATCACCGAGAAACACGGCGCGGACAGCCTGACCGGCAGTGCACGCTGCAAAACAGAAGGCGACGAAAAGACCGTGGTGCGGCAGGTGCAGCTCTGCTATGATACAAAAAGCAGCAAGCCGGATGCCTTTGTGCCGCTTTTCTATCAGGCCGCAGCCGCGCAGACCATCACGGCGAACCGGCTCAATGTTCAAGCCCTGCTCCGCACCGTGAAAGATGAGTGTGGCGGCGCAGAGGAAAACAGCATAACGCTGGAGCTTACCGCGCTAGGTGTCGGCGCAAGGACCATTGGCGGCAAGACCTATGTTGCCATCGGCTTTGAACTGACCAACATCACCGCACAGTAATTGCATCCCGCCCCGAGGAGCACCCGCTCCCCGGGGCTTTTTGCGTGAACCCCTCCCGTGAAAATGGGATAGCGGAGCGTCCGCAGACGCTCCGCTATCCCGAAATTTAAAATAATAATTCCGCTGAATATGGCTAGAGCGCAGCGGAAGCCATTTTCAATCGTCCCGCCCTCCCGGCGGGCTTTTTTTCGCCTTTTTGTGACAAACTCCGCCCGCTGTGGTACAATAAAAGGGTATCGAACTTACACAGAAAGGACGTTTCCATGCAGCTGTTTGAACTGGTCAGCCCACGGCTGTTCCGCCCGCTGGCGGGGCCGAACCGGGCGTTTTATGCAGAGCTTTTGCTGCTGCTCTGGGAGGAGTGCCGCCATACGGCAGATTACAGCATTTCCCGCGCCGAAGCCGTCTCCCGCGCCGAGGATTATTTTGCCGCGCTGGCAAAGCCGCTGGCGCTGGATGCCGACGGCGCGGGCGATGAGGACGAGCAGCCCACCCGCGACCCCCACACGCTGGCGGTGGGCTTTCTGCTGCGTCTGCGCCGCACCGGCTGGCTGGAGGAGCAGCCCGGCAGCTACGAAAGCGAGCCCACCCTTGCCTTTATGCCGGAGGTCACCCCGCTGCTGGACGCGCTGGAAGAAATACTGAACCCCCGGGTGGTCACCTATACCGGCAAGCTGTATAAGGCGTGGCAGCTGCTGGGCAGCATCGGACAGGAAAAAAGCCCCTACGAGAACGTGCTGCGGGAGGTGGCGGCAGACCTTGAGACTTTGAACAAGTCCCTGCGCGCCCTCAACGCCTCCATCGGGCATTACATCGACCGCCTGACCCATAACCGCACCCCGCAGGAGGTGCTGGAACTGTTCGACCAGTATGAGGAAAAGGTGGTGGCGGCGGCGTACCACCGCTTTAAAACCAGCGATAACCTGTTCAATTATCGCGCCTATCTGGAAGAAGAGCTGGACGACTGCGAGCAGAACCAGCTGCCGCGCTTAGCGCTGGATTACGCCCGGGTGGAGCGCTGCGCCCCCGGCGAGGCGGCACCCCGGGTGCGTGCCCTTATCCAGCAGCAGCGGGACGCGCTGGAAGAGATGAGCACCCTGATGAAGGAGATCGATGCCAGCCACATCCGCTACCGCAAGCGTGCGGTGCAGCGGGCACAGTTTTTGCTGCTGAGCGACCGCTCGGCGCAGGGCAGCGTCACCGCCCTGCTGCGCCGCTATGCGGAGGACATCCGCAGCCCGGAGCAGCTGTTCGAGCCGGACGACGGCCCGGTGGCGGCGCGGCTGCACCTGTACCCGGCGGCAGTGTTCGGCGCAAAGCCGCTGTATCCCCCCGCCGCGCCCCGCACCGAAGCACCCCTTGCCCCGGTGCGCACCGAGCCCCTCGACCCCGACCGGCTGCGGCAGGAGCAGCAGCTGCTGCTGGACTACGCCCGCCTTGCCGTCACCGAGGAAAACGTGGCGCTGCTGGCGCAGCAGGCATTGGCTGCCCGCCCGCAGGTGAACGCCTCCACCCTTGTGGAGGAATACCCGGGCGATTTTACAGGCATCATCGGCCTGCACACCTATTCCCAGTCGCCGCACCGGGAGTATGATATCACCCTGACCGGAAACTGGGTGGAGCGCGGCGGCTTCCGGTTTCAGGATTTTGTCCTGACCCGCCGCAAGGAGGTAAACACGGATGGCAACCATTGATCTGCTGGAAGAAACCGCAAACTATCTGCTCAACCACTGCTTTGTGCTGGGCTGCGTAGAGGAACAGCGGGCAAAATATCTGTATATTCAGGATCACCTCAACGAGGTGCGTGCGGTGTTCAAACCGCTGGGCTATGCGGTGCTTTTGTACCCCGCACCCATGCAGGCGGCGGCGCTGGTCAACGAGCACGAGGGCAGTCAGGCACGGCTGCTCAAGTACGAAAGCATCCTGCTGCTGGTGCTGCGGCTTTTGTACCTGCAAAAGCGGGAAAGCCTTGCCGCCAGCGCGGACGAGGTGCTGGTGACCGTAGAAGAAGTACAGGCCGAATTGCAAAAGATGAACCTGCCCCGCAAACTGGATCAGCAAACGCTGGAAAAGCTCATGCGCACCCTGCGCCGGTACAATCTGGCGCGTCCGGTGGGACGGCTCTCCGGGCTGGACAGCCGCATCGAGGTATTTCCCACGGTGCTGCTGGCGCTGCCGGACGCTGACCTTGCGGATGCCGCCGCCGAGAGCGCCCGCACCCGCACCGAGCTTGGCCTGTACGAGCGCCCGGAGGGCGCAGACATGGAAGCAGGGGAGGGTGAAGCATGATCGAACTCAAGCGCCTGAAACTTATCAACTGGCACAACTTTGAAAATACTACCTTCGACTGCGCCCGCCTGACCTATATGATCGGCGTGAACGCCGTGGGCAAGACCACCATTCTGGACGCCATCCGCTACTGCCTGACCACCAACCGCAACTTCAATGCGCTGGGCAATAAAAAGAGCGGACGCACCCTGCAGGGCTCTGTCCACGCCAAGCAGCGCGGCGAAAACGCCTACCGCCGCCCGGGGCACACCGTGGCGTATATCGGGGCGGAGTTCTGGGACAGCGTAAAACACACCAGCTTTGTCATCGCGGTGCGGGTGGAGTCCGAGGGCCCCATGCAGGAACTGCACCCCGGCGACCAGACATGGTATATCTCGGAGGACGGCATCACGCTGGAACAGCTGCCCTTTATTGACCCGCGCACCGGTGCGCCCAGCGCCAAGGAGGACTTCAAGCCCGCCGAGGGGCGGCTTTCCTACACCCGCAGCCCCAGCGAAGCGCGGGACCGCATCTGCCGCGCACTGGGCATCGGGCGCGCAGCCAGCCCGCTGGGTAAAAAGTTCAACGAGGTGTTCCAGATGGGCACCAGCATGGACGAGATCCCGAACTTCCGGGAGTTTCTGTACCAGTACATCCTCCCGCAGCCGGAACTGGACTTGGAAGCCTTGCAGGGTGACCGTTTGGAGCTGGAAAACCTGCACGCCGTGCTGGCGGAAGCCCAGACCCGCGCCGATGCGCTGGACGAGATCGTGCGTTTTGGCCGCGAAGCCACCGAAAAGCAGACCGAAGCCCTTGTGAACCGCGGTGCCGCCCTGCTGGCGCGGGCTGCTGCCGATGCCGGGGAAAAGGCTGTCTGGCAGGAGCGGGTGGAAGCCGGACGCCGCCAGCAGGAGACGCTGCGCACCCGCTACGCCGAGGCCAAGACCGCCGAAGCGGAAGCCCGCCGCGCCTACCTGACCGCCCACAGCGCCGCCGGTGCCAGCGGCGAGGGCCGCGCACTGGACGCCCTCAGCGAGGAACTGGCGCACCGGCAGACCGCACTGGATGCCGCCGCCCGCAAGGCCGACACCGCTGAAAAAGCTGCCGAAAAGACCGGCAACCTGCTGGCGGTGCTGCGCCGCAGCGGCTTTGCTGCCGGGCAGAAGATGGCCGACCTGACCCCCGACACCCTGCCCGCCCTGACCGACTGGCTGACCGCACAGGAAAAGCCGCTGGAAGAAGCCTATTTTGCCGCCCGGCAGCACACCGCCGCTTTGCAGCGGCAGCAGACCGAGAAGCGCGCCGAGCTGGACGCCGTGTCCGGCGGCAAGTGGGTGTACCCCCACGGCGACGCTGCCACCCGGGTGCGGGATGCCGTGAACGCCGAGCTGAAAAGCCGGGGCATGGAGCCGGACGCCCGCATCTTCTGCGAACTGCTGAACGTGGAGGACGAAAGCTGGCAGGACTGCGTGGAAGCCTGTCTGGGCGACCGCCGGTTCGATATCCTTGTGCCGCCCGCCCACTACGCCGCCGCAAAGAGCGCCTTTGTGGCGCTGAAGGATAAGGTGGGGCCCATCAGCCTGCTGGACACCCCGGGTCTGCGCAAGGCCAACCGCCGCGCCGACACCGCCCCCGCCGACAGTCTGGCGGCACAGGTCACCAGCGAAAACCCGCTGGCCGCGCAGTACGCCGACACCATTCTGCGCCGCATCGTCTGCTGCGACACCCCCGACACGCTGGAAAACTACCCCGACAGCGCCACCCGTGACCTGTTGCGCCACCATCCCTTCCGCTTGGAGCGTCTGCGCACCCCGCAGCGCTATATCGGCTTGGAAGCCCGCCGCGCCCGCGCCGGGGCACTGGCAGGGGAGATGAACGCCCTTGCCGAGGAGGTGCGCGCCGCCGCACAGGCAGAGCAGAACCTGAAAGCCGCATACAGCCAGTACCAGACCCTTTTGCGCGGCACCACGCTGGAAGAGCTTGCCGCTTTGTGGGACGCCCGCGCCGCCCTGACCGCCGCTCGCGCGGCGGCGGAGGAACAGGCCGCAAAGCTGGCGGAGTGCCGCGAGAACCCCCTGCTGCAGCAGCTGTACAAGGAGGAAGAGGTGCGCGAAGCCGCATGGGAAGCCGCCCGCACTGCCGTGGAGCAGACCGGCGGCGACCTGCGCGTGTGCGAAAAACAGATCACCTCCTGCGAGACCGAGCAGCAAAAAGCAGTGGACACCGCCGAAAAGAGCGCACAGGCCGCCGAGAGCTTTTTTGCCGCCCACCCGCTGGTGGAGCCGCTCTCCCGCAGCCGTCAGCAGGCGCTCACCGGGCCGGATAAGTCTCCCCGCGCCGCCGCGCAGGCCGCCGAAAAGGCACAGGCCAAGCTGGACGATGCCCTGACCGTCTACCTGAACAGCACGCTGGAACCGGCGCAGAGAGCCTATAACCAGCGCTATGTCTGCGATTACCCCTTGGGGCTTGCCGGGCTGGAGCAGTACCGCGCCCAGCACGAAAGCCTTGTGCGCATCGATTTGGAGCGCTACGCCGCCCGTCTGGAGCAGGCGCAGCGGGACTGCAAGGACCGCTTCCGCAAGGATATCCTGTTCCGCATGAAGGACGATATCTTCAACGCCCGGCGGCAGTTCCGGGAACTGAACAAGGTCATGGAGCAGCTGACCTACGGCGAGGAGGTCTACCGCTTTGAACTGGAGCCCAGCCGCGACCCGCAGCTGGCGGCGTTCTATCAGGTCATTGTGGATAAGGGCAACCAGCAGATGACCGAGGGCGATTCTCTGGACAATCTTGCCGCTACCGCCGACCCCGCCTACGAGCGTCAGGTGGACGAACTGATGGAAAAGATCATGGCAGACGTGGACGAGAACACCCGCGCCCGGCAGGAGGGACGCACCGCTGCCGGTGCCACCCTTTCGGACTATGTGGACTACCGCACCTATCTGGACTACGATATCAAGGTGACCAATCAGGTCACCGGGCAGCAGGCGTATCTTTCCCGCGTCAGCCGCGATTCCTCCGGCGGCGAGAATCAGGCGCCCTTCTATGTGGCCATCTGCGCCAGCCTTCTGCAAATTTACCAGAAGAGCGAAAACAGCATCCGTCTGGTGCTGCTGGACGAAGCCTTCAGCAAGATGACCAGCGACCGCATCCGCCCCATGATGGAGCTGTTCCGCCGCCTGCAATTGCAGGTGCTGCTCATCTCCACCGTGGAAAAGAGCACCGCCATCCAGCCCTATTGCGATATCACCTACTCCATCGTCCGCCACGGCGACGCCAACGCCATCGCGCCCTTTGTCCGCCTTACGGAGAAATAAAAGAAAGGGTGTAGAATGGAAAAAACAAGACGAGTTGGAGTTCTGACAAAACGTGTGATCGAACTGCTGGAATTGGAGTTGCCGGAAGGAAAAGATATTCTTCTTGGCGATTCCAACATTGGGCACATGACAACACGCCATCCTGAGGACTTTGCATTATATGGAGAGTACATCCCGGATATTTTAAGAGAACCGGATTATGTGGCGCAAAATAAAAAGGATAACTCCATTGAATATGTCCGAGAAGTAGAAATAGACCATGTGTTTGTCAAAGTTGCGGTACGGGTGTCTACAAAAGGACAACTTTTTGCAAGGTCGGTTTACAGATTAAATCCAAATCGTGTCCGCAGCTTTATCGACAAGGGAAATTTGAAAAAATATTGACGCGTTATCGCGTGTTGACATTTTGAATTCCTATGATATAATAATAGTGGATAGAGATGAGCAACGGAGGACGGAACAGGCAGCCGTCGCCCATTGTTAGGAGATGTGGGAATCGTCACCCCACCCTTGCTCAAAAAAGAGAACGCCCGCCGCATTCGCAGCGGGTGTTCTCTTTTTTCGTGTTTTACACTTTGCGGCAGAATGATGCAAAACGGAGCTTGACATAAAAAATAAACTTTGTTATACTGTTTTTCGCTCATCGGAGGGCTGTTTTAACGTAATTGAAAGGCCGGATAAGATGTCACCGTTCGTGCTTCCCGGAGGCTGTGGGCACCGTAGTGCCGCAGCAGAAAAGGGAACGCACCGGAACGGTGGTTCTTATCCGGCCTTTTTGCATATACGGATCTCGGAAAAGGAGGATCTATGTCAAAGAAAACCATCCAGTTGTCCGATCATTTCAACTATTCCCGCCTGCTGCGGTTCGTGCTGCCCTGCATCGGCACCATGCTGTTCACCTCCATCTACGGCATCGTGGACGGGCTGTGTGTTTCCAACTTTGTGGGCAAAACGGCCTTTGCGGCGATCAACCTTATCATGCCGCTGCCGCAGATGCTGGGCACTGTTGGCTTTATGCTGGGCACCGGCGGCAGCGCCATCGTAGGCATCACGCTGGGCGAGGGCGACCGGAAAAAAGCCGACCGCTATTTTACCATGTTTATGTGGGCAGCGCTTATCTCGGCCGGTGTGCTGGCCGTGCTGGGCATCCTGTTCCTGCGGCCGGTCGCCGTGCTGCTGGGCGCAAAGGGCGAGCTGCTGGATTACGCTGTGCGCTACGGGCGCATCCTGATGCTGGCGCTGCCGGGCTTCGCCTTGCAGAATCTGTTCCAAAGCTTTTTCGTCACCGCCGAAAAGCCGCATCTGGGCTTCTGGTTCACCGTAGGTGCAGGCTGCACCAATATGGTGCTGGACGTTGTGATGGTGGGCACTCTGCACTGGGGCGTGGAGGGCGCTGCCCTTGCCACCCTCATCAGCCAGCTGGTGGGCGGCGTGCTGCCGGTGTTTTATTTTATCGACCACAACAACACCAGCTGTCTGCACCTGTGCAGAACGCAGTTTTACGGCCGCGTGCTGTGGGATGCCTGCATCAACGGCTCTTCTGAACTGATGACAAGCCTTTCCATGTCACTGGTCAATATCCTGTATAACTTCCAGCTGCTGCGGCTGATCGGGGAAGACGGCGTGGCGGCTTACGGCGTCATCATGTATGCCGCTTTCCTGTTCGTGGCAGTGTTCGTGGGCTATGCGGTGGGCAGCGCACCCATCGTCAGCTTCCATTACGGTGCCCGCAACCACGCCGAGGTGCACAACCTCTACCAGAAGAGCCTGCGCCTAATCGCCGTGGTGTCTGTGACCATGACGGCGGCGTCTGTGGTGATCATTCCCTATGTGGCGCGCATCTTTGTGGGCTACGATGCCCAGCTGCTGGCGCTGACCAGCCGCGCGTTCCGGCTGTATGCGCTGTGCTTCCTCATCAAGGGCTTCAACATCTATGCGTCCTCCTTCTTCACGGCGCTGGGCGACGGCGTGACAAGCGCCCTCATCTCCTTTCTGCGCACGTTTCTGTTCCAGATGGCCGCACTGTTCCTTCTGCCCGCCCTCTGGGGCCTTGACGGCGTGTGGCTGGCCGTCACCGCCGCCGAGCTTGCCACGCTGGCGGTGACCGTGTATATGTTCGTGACAAAGGATAAAACATTCCATTACCGTCATGGTTGATGCGCCATAACAAGAAAGCCGCCGGAACCCCGGCGGCTTTCTTGGTTATTCAAAGGTATATTCCACCAGCTGGCAGTTTTTGATGCCCGCAGCGGCGTATTCCTCGTTGGTCATATCGTAAAAATAGGAGTGCACCACCCGGGCGATGCCGTTGTGCGCCACCAGCAGGTAGGTCTTGCCGGTGTCGGCCTTCAGTTCGTCCAGCAGGTTGTAGATGCGCTGCGCCAGCTGCATCATGCTCTCGCCGCCCACATAGCGGTCGGCAAAGTGGGTCTTGGAGATGCGGAACTCCGCACCGTCCCGGGGCGTGCCCTCGTATTTGCCAAAGCACTGCTCCCGCAGGCGGGGCTCGCAGCGGGCAGGCAGACCGGTTGCGGCGGCAATGGCCTTTGCGGTGTCGGCGGCGCGGGAAAGGGGAGAGTACAAGATCTCGTCAATGTGCAGGCCGCTGTCCCGGACAAGTTCGCCCAGCTGCCGCGCCTGCTGTTGCCCGTGGGCGGTCAGCGGGCTGTCGGTCATGCCGCAGATCTTGTTTTCCACGTTCCATACCGTCTCGCCGTGGCGGGTGAAATAGATATTATGCATAAAATTACTCCTTACAGCTTGTGCAGGGTGCCGTCCGGCAGCAGACAGACGGTGTCCCCCTCGTCGATGCCCAGACGGGTCAGCTCCTTGTCCGGGTAGGGCAGAATGCGGGCAGCTCCGGCGGCATCGGTCAGGGTCACATCGCACAGCACCGGCTGCCCGGCGGGCAGCTCCTCGCAGCCGTACAGCTGCTCGTCAATGCGCAGCACGCGGTATTCCGGCATGGTACAGCCCCTCCTTTGTGTTTTTCCTTATTATATAGCACCCGGGGGCTTTGGTGCAAGGGGGGAGAGGGGGACGATTTAGAATGGCTTCCGCTTTGCTCTAGCCATCTTCAGCGGAAGAATTATTTTTAATTTGCAATTCTGGAAAATCTGCGGATTTTCCAGAATTGCCTTTTCACGGGAGGGGTTTGGAACGAACTCCCTCAGTCAAAACCTGACGGTTTTGCCAGCTCCCTCGGGGAGGGAGCCTCTGGCGCGCCCGGAGGCTTTGTGCTTTAGCCGGAAACTTTGCCGCCATGCAAAAAGCTCCCCCTTCGGGGGAGCTGGACGCGACCAACGGGAGCGGACTGAGAGGGTTTGTTCTCCCCCGCTTGACAGCAATGCTGGAAAATTGTTACAATACGGTTACGACTGCAAACAACGCGGAGGGGTTCATGAATATTACGGAACTGCGATATCTGGTAGCCATCATGAAATGGGGGTCGGTGTCGGCGGCGGCAAAGCAGCTGTACGCGGCGCAGCCCAATGTCAGCAAGGCATTGAAGAACCTAGAAGAGGAATACGGGGTGCGCATTTTCGAGCGCTCCTCCACGGGCATGATCCCCACCGAGCAGGGCAAGCGGTTCATCCGGCAGGCGCAGCGGGTGCTGCAGCAGGTGGACGAGCTGGAACAGGAGGCGCACCAGCAGCAGCGCAGCTGCGCCGAACTGCGGGTGGTGCTGACCCATGCCACCTACGCCTCCTATGCGGCGGTGGACTTTTTGCAGCAGGCCGCGCGCAGCGAGCAGCTGCGGGTGCATATCCGGGAGAGCGGCGCCATTGAAGCGTTGGACTTTGTGCTGCGGCAGGGCTATCACATGGCGCTGCTACGCTACGCCGCCGAGGACGAGGACTACTATCTGCGTTACTGCCAGCGCCACGGCCTGCGGCAGGAGCCTATCATGGAGTTTTCCTACCTGCTGCTCACCAGTCAGGACAGCCCGCTGGCGCGGCGGCAGGTGCAGAACCTTGACGAGCTGAACGACTACATCGAGGTGCTGCACGGCGACACCCATCTGCCCGGGGAGGAGAGCACCGCTTCCCGCTGGGAGGTGAACCCCAACCGCCGCGTCCATGTGTACGAGCGATGCAGCCAGTTCTCCATTCTGCAAAACCTGCCCACGGCCTATATGTGGTCGTCTCCCATGCCGCAGCGCGCGCTGGAGCAGTACCATCTGGCGCTGCACGGCTGCCCGGCGCAGAAGCAGCAGATGCGGGACGTGCTGGTGTACCCGGAGCGGGAACCTTTGCAGCCGGAGGAGCAGCTGTTTGTGCAGCTGCTGCACAAGCAGGCGGATGCCACCATCAAGGACAGCGGGTGGAAGAAGATTTGAAATGCGCTCCGCGTCTTCCGGGTTGCGGCACCCAGCATCCGCATCGTGCCTTGGGCGGCACTTGCGTCTTGCTGGCCGCTGCCCCAACAACTCCTCCCTGTTTCCGCCGCTGGCGGCGGTCGTCGTCGTTGCTAGCCATATTCAGCGGAAGAAATATTTTAAATTTTGGGGTTCAGGAAAGTCTGCGGACTTTCCTGAACCCCTTTTTCACAGGTGGGGTCGTAAAGGCAAACGGCAGCTGCCGCGCTTGTTTCCTGCGGAAACAGTCGCGCGGCGGGGAATGTCCTCGCCCTCTCCGTCATCGCTGCGCGATGCCACCTCTCCCAAAGGGAGAGGCAAGAGCGCTGCCGGAAACTTTCTTATTGAACCTAACACTTTAGTACCGAGGCTAACGGCTTGGCTCTCCCTTTGAGGAAAGACTTCCCCCACTCCGGGGGAAGATGTCACCGTAGGTGACAAAAGGGGGAATCTGGCGCGGGAGCGCCTGAGAGGGCACTTTTCGTCCCAAATCCCACGTTTTGGGGAGAAAATCGTAAACGATTAAGCAAAGTGCACAAAAAGGCGGCGCAAAGTTTGGCGGGGGCGGGTCTGACCGTTCCCGGGAGAAATATTCTGAGAAATTGAGCAACGAATTGAAACGTGCTATCGCCGCAAAATGAAGGTTTGCACAAACAAATAAAATAAGCGGTCATATACTTTTTGATATAGGAACTATACCCAAAAAATATTAACACAATTATGAAAAAGGTGTTAACATGAAGCCAGAGATCGGTCATAGCCGCAGTATGGCATAAGCTGCCGCGGCTGAAATTCAAAAGGAGGTTTCTGGTATGATTAGTTTCTTACTGTGTCTGGCGCTTCTTATCATCGGCTACTTTGTCTATGGTAAGATCGTGGACAACACGTTCGGACCGGACGACCGCGAAACTCCTGCTGTGCGCATCAACGATGGCGTTGACTACGTTGTGATGCCCCAGTGGAAGCTGTTCCTCGTCCAGCTGCTGAACATCGCAGGTCTGGGCCCCATCTTTGGTGCTTTGCAGGGTGCTCTTTGGGGTCCCGTGGTGTTCCTGTGGATCACCTTCGGCACCATCTTTGCCGGCGGCGTACATGACTACTTCTCCGGCATGATGAGCGAGCGCAACGACGGCGCTTCCATCGCTGAGGTCACCGGCCGCTATCTGGGCCCCGTGATGCAGAACATCATGCGTGTGTTCTCTGTGGTGCTGCTGATCATGGTCGGTACCGTGTTCGCAGTGGGCCCCGCAGGCCTGATCGTTACCCTGTGCAAGAACGGCGGTATGTCCGGTGTGATGACCACCACTCTGTTCTGGCTGATCATCATTCTGGCTTACTACTTCATCGCAACCTTTATCTCCATTGATGCCATCATCGGTAAGATCTACCCCCTGTTCGGCATCTGCCTGATCATCATGGCTGTGGGCGTTATCTTCGGTATCTTTACCAACCCCGCCTACACCATCCCCGAGATCTGGGCAAACTTCAGCAATATGCACCCCTCCAACACTCCGATCTGGAGCTTCATGTTCATCACCGTTGCCTGTGGTGCTATCTCCGGTTTCCACTCCACCCAGTCGCCTCTGATGGCTCGCTGCATGAAGAGTGAGAAGCAGGGTCACTTCGTGTTCTACGGTGCAATGGTCAGCGAGGGCATCATCGCTCTGATCTGGGCTGCTGCCGGCTGCGCACTGTACACCATCACCGATGGCAAGATGGTCGGTCTGGCCGAGGCTCTGGCTGCCGGTCAGTCTGCCGCTATCTACGACGTCTGCCTCAAGACCATGGGTAAGGTTGGCGTGGCACTGGCTATGATCGGTGTCGTTATCTGCCCCATCACCTCTGGTGATACCGCCTTCCGTTCCGCTCGTCTGACCCTGTCCGACTGGCTCAAGATCGATCAGGACAGCTACGCAAACCGCCTGAAGCTGTGTGTCCCCGTGCTGGGCGTTGGTGCCTTCCTTGGCATCGGCAACGCACTGGGCTTCATCAACTACACCGTCATCTGGCGTTACTTCAGCTGGACCAACCAGACGCTGGCTATGATCGTCCTGTGGGCTGCTTCCATGTACCTGTTCAAGGAGAAGAAGAACTTCTGGATCACCGCCGTGCCTGCTACCTTCATGAGCGCTGTGTCCTGCACCTACTTCGTGCTGGCTCCCGAGTGCCTGGGCAAGATGATCAACACCTATGCGGACGGCAAGCTGGTGGCTTACAACACCGCCGTTGCTTACCCCATCGGCATCGTCTTTGCCATCGCAATGCTGGCTCTGTTCCTCCATGCTACCAAGAAGCACTCTGCTTCCAAGGCATAAGGAACTGACGGCTCTATTTCTCCGTAAGTAAACTTGCGCCCGCCGCTGCCTGACCGTACAGCGGCGGGCGCTGTTTTTTAAAAAACAAGGCTTGCAATTGCCCCCGCCCCGTGGGAAAATAGGGGCGTAGAATTTATAGCAAAGAAGGGAACTACCCATGATTTTCAAACCCGCACAGCTGGGCATGGCAAAGCTTGACCCGCAGGAGCTGGAGGCAGACAAAAAGGCCTGCCGGAAGATCGGCCCCTGCGGCGTTGGCAAAAAGGCGCTGTACCTGAACAGCTTTTACATCGACCGCCGCTATTATCTGCCTTACGGCAGCATCACCCGGGTGTTCAAGCGGGTGGCTATGAGCTCCGGCGGTTTTTCCGGCAAGGGCGTGTTTGCCTCCATGGCGTATCTGGTGGTGGAGTACGACGGCGGCAAGCAGAAGCAGTGCAACTTCAAAGACGAGCGGGACGTGGACGCCCTGCTGGAGGTGCTTGCCAAGGAGCAGCCGCAGCTGCATCTGCTGAGCGCCGCCGGTGAGCAGGCGCTGGAGAAAAAAGCCGCCGAAAAGGCCGCCCGCAAGCTGCCGGAGCTTTCCGAGGATGCACAGCACAGCCTTACCGTGCTGCGCCGGGCAAAGGAGTATCTGGACGCAAAGCCGGAGCTTTCCGCGGAGCTGAGCGCTGCCGAGCGCCGCAAGCGTGCGCAGCTGCAAAGCAAGCCGGTGTACCGGTATGTGGCGCTGGCCATCTTTGTGCTGGGCGTTGCGGCGGCGGCCTACGGCCTGTATTCGGTGTTCAGCCACACCGGCAGCTACGGCGTGTACTTTGCGCTGTTCGGCTTTGCCGCCATCTTCCTGTTTTCCAGCTACAATATGCTGCCCACCGCCCACAATAACAACAGCGCCATCATGAAGCGTGCAGACAAGGCCGAAGCCGCCATGGCAGAGTATGTCAAGCACTACCCCCACGGCGCTTTCCCGGTGGCAAGCTGGTACGCTCACCCTATCGTGCTCAAGCAGATGATGGACGCCGTGGAGGAGGGCCGCGCCGTCACCGTGCCGGAAGCACTGGATGCGGTCAAGGCACGCCTGAAGAGCCTGAACGCGGACGTGCAGGTGGAGCAGGAGGAATACGACGAGGTGGTGGTCATCAAGGCCCTGTTCCTCAACCACGATTATCAGTAAAATATGTGATAGCACAAAACCGGACAGCCTGCGGGCCGTCCGGTTTTTGCTTTTACAGGAACGTTATGCACACCGGCCTTCGGATAGTGCGGTATAGAATGTTGCACAATAAAAGGGGAAGCTGCGTTGTGCAATCTATACAGTAAAAAATGATACTATTTTGAAACTTTTGCAGATTGTGCAGTGAAAACGACAGATTGTGAAAAAAATGATATTTTTCTCTGGAATATGCTATCCTAGCATCAGGATATGGAGCTTCGGGCTCCGCAGCAGGGAGAACACCGAAAAAAGGAGATTATCATGAACAAAATTTCTCGTCGTCAGTTTCTTCGCACCGGCACAGCTGCCGGTATGCTGGGTGCAGCAGTGGTAAGCGGCGCTACCTCTGCCAGCGCTTGTTTTGAGCCGGAGTTGGCTCTTACCTGCACGCAGACCGCTGTGGTGGAGGGTTACGATTGGGGCCCCGGCGTCAAGGCGACCATTCTTACCTTCGACCGGTTACTGGATCCTCGCAGCGTCCGGGCAGAGGATATCGCCTCTGTGGTGGAGCACAAGGAGTCCATGGATTGGGGCAACTTTGGCGGCCCCCACATCGTGGCCAGCGCGCCCCGCACGGTAACAGCGGCCTATACCTGCTCTAAAACCGGTAAAAAGCTGGAGGTCCCCTCCAAGTATGTCTGTCTGGAAATGTCCTGCGACCCCAACACCGGCAGTCCCTTCTGCTACGACTTTCTGGTAGGCATGAATACATGGTGCAAGCCCTATGAGCTGGAGATCAACATGAAGGAAAACTCCGCTCTGGCTACCATTTTTGGGCAGAAGATCACCGCTGCTGTGGACCCGGTAGTGGACCACGAGGATGCTCTGATCCCTCAGATGAAGCAGTTTGTCACCGACGGAGTGTTCCGCGGCACCGATGGCAAAGAGCTGACCTATGGCTACTACGCACCTAAGGGTCAGAAGCTGCCTCTGGTCATCTGGCTCCACGGTGCGGGAGAGGGCGGCAAGGATCCTTCTATTGCTTTTCTGGGCAACAAAGCCTCTGCGCTCCTCAGTGACGAGTTCCAGCAGGCCATGGGCGGGGCTGCCTATGTGCTGCTGCCCCAGACCCCCACGTTCTGGCTGCAATATAATGAAGCCGGGGACTGGGGCGGCAATCCGGGCGTGCCCTCGGTGTACACCCAGACCCTGAAGGAGCTCATTGATGCCTTTGTGGCAGAGCATCCCCAGATCGACACGAACCGCATCCTTATTGGCGGCTGCTCCAACGGTGGTTATATGACCGTGAACATGGCGATCCAGTATCCCGGGTACTTTGCAGCGGCTTACCCCATCTGCGAGGCCTACAAGGACAGCGGCATTACCGAGGAGCAGTTGGCAACGCTGAAGGAACTGCCCATGTGGTTCGTCTATGCAGAGAACGACACGACTGTGGACCCGGCGGTCTTTGAGGCACCCACATTGGCGCGTTTGAAAGCGGTGGATGCCAAGGTGCACACCAGCATTTTTGCCGATGTTCATGATACCACCGGTCTGTACAAAGGCACGGATGGTGAACCCTACCAGTATATGGGTCACTGGAGCTGGCTGTATTTCTTCAACCGGGAATGCAAGGATGATATCACCGGCGAGGATCTGTGGACTTGGCTGGGCAAACAGAGCAAGTAATCACTAAAAAGTAAGAGGGCTGCTGCACGGTTTGTGCAGCAGCCCTTTTGTGTGCGGGGACGCCCCCTTTCGTAAAAAGTCCCCCGGGAAAATCCGCGGATTTTCCCGGGGGACAATTTTTATATCATATTGCCTCTTACGCCGCCGCCTGCTTGCGGAAAATAGCCATGGCACGCTTGTAGCACTTGGCAAAATAGGCGATCTCTGCCAGCGCGGTCAGCGTCCAGCTGCACGGATACAGCAGATACAGCGCCGGGATGGTGTGGAAGTGGGCAAAGATGGTGTACACCCAGATCACCCGGAACACACAGGAACCCAGCACCACGATGACGGTGGGCACCACCGTCTTGCCCAGCCCGCGGGAGGCGGCGATGGTGCAGTCCATAAAGGCCGAGATGCAGTAGGCAAAGGCCATCACGGCTACGCGCTTCATGCCGGCGTCAATAACGGCGGTCTCGGTGGTGAACAGCCCGAGGAAGGCCGGCCCGCAGAAGAACAGCGCCGCGCCCAGCACAAGCCCCACGCCGAAGGAGTAGCCCAGACTGATGAAGTAGCTCTTCTTCACCCGGTCAGGCCGTCCCGCGCCGTAGTTCTGGCTCATAAAGCTGGCGCAGGCCATGTAGAAGGCCGCCATGCAGTCGTAGATCAGCGCATCCGCGTTGGCGGCGGCGCTGTTGCCCTTGACCATCAAAGAGTCGAAGGAGTTGACACCCGCCTGAATGAACAGGTTGGCGATGGCAAAAATAGCGTTCTGCAAACCGGCGGGCACGCCCAGCGCAAGGATGCTCTTGGCCTGCGCCGAGTCCAGCTGTAATTTGTGCACATCCAGCGCGTAGCAGTCCTGCACCCGGGTCAGCGCCCGCAAAATCAGAAAGGCGGAAACGCACTGGCTGATGGCACTGGCCAGCGCCACGCCCACCACGCTCAGATCGCACGCGATGACAAAGAACAGGTTCAGCAGAATGTTCAGCGCACCGGCAATGGACAGATACATCAGCGGCTTTTTGGTGTCGCCGATGGAGCTGAACACCGCGTTGCCGAAGTTGTACAGCGCCAGCGCCGGCATACCCAGAAAATACACCCGCAGATACAAAATCGCGCCGGGCAGCAGATCCTCCTTGGTGTTCAGCAGCCGCAGCATGGCAGGGGAGCCCAGCAGGCCGATGAGCAGCAGCACCACACCGGCAACGGCGCTGATGATGGCCGCCGAGTGGACGGTCTTTTCCACGTCCTTGGGGTGGCGTGCGCCGTAAAAACGCGCCACCAGCACGTTGATGCCGTTGCTCAGGCCGATGAGAAAGCCGGTAAACAGGGTCACCAGCGTGCTGGTGGAGCCCACAGCGCCCAGCGCCGTAGACCCGGCAAAGCGCCCCACCACCGCCACGTCCGACATGTTGAACAGCACCTGCAGCAGGTTGGAAAGCGCCAGCGGCAGACTGACCAGAAAGATCTGCTTGGCCAGAGGGCCTTCCGTCAGCGTATTCGTTTGAGAACTCATACTCTTTTTTCCTTTATCCTATATATCCCTAAACCGTGCCCGCGCACACCGGGGCACAGCCTCTATTATAAGGCACTGCGCTGCTTTTGCAAGATGGATTCGATAAAATAAATAAAAAGGACTGCTGCACAAAACCTGTGCAGCAGTCCTTGGTGCGACCGGGAGGATTCGAACCTCTGGCCTTCCGGGTCGGAGCCGAACGCTCTATCCAGCTGAGCTACGATCGCAAATGCCGTACCCCTTTGGTGGGTACAACACAGTATAACACATCGGGATGCAAAATGCAAACGAAAATCGTCAACCCTTCCGGTTTCGCAGCCAGATGCGGTGCAGGCCGTCGGTGATCAGGGTCTCGCGGTAGTGGATGGGGGTGCGGCAGGCCTCCCGGATGGAGCGGGGCAGGTCGCCGGTGGCGTAAAAAGCAGTCTGCGCGCCCAGCTCGGCGCAGAAACGGTCAGCCAGACCGTCCAGCAGGCTGGCGGTGCCCAGCACGAAGCCGTTTTGCAAACAGGCCGAGGTGCTCTTGCCCAGCACCGAGTCCGAGGCGCGGGCGGCAGGGTCGATCTGGGGCAGCTGGGCGGTTTTCTGCACCAGCGCATTCATGGAAAGCTGTGGCCCGGGCAGGATCACGCCGCCCACAAGCTCCTGCCTGGCGTTCACCGCCATCAGGGAGATGGCAGTGTCTGCCGAGATGAGCACCAGCGGCCCGGAGCACTCTGCCAGCGCCGCCACCGCGCCGCACAGCAGCTCTGCGCCCAGCTGCGCGGGGTTGTCCAGCCGCAGCTTGATGCCGCTTTTCAGCCCCGGCCCCACGGTCAGGATGCGTGCCTTGCATAAGAGCTGTAAAGCCGCCAGCACCCGCCCGCTGAGCATGGGCACCACGCTGCCCAGAATGCCACCCTCGATCTGCGCCGGGGATGCCCCGTACAGCTGTAACAGATTCACCAGCCGGATGGCGTATTCCTCCACCGTGGCAGCGGGGTCGGAATGCAGCCGCCCGCAGAAGATAAGGGTGTCTTGTTCGTAGCCGCCCACGGTGATGTGGGTGTTGCCGATATTGACGGTGAGGATCATGGGTCAGGGCTCCTTTCGCGGCGCTTTATAATGTATATAATATATAATAGCGCACCCGCCGCCGATACGCAAGGCTTTTGCCTCCGCAAAGAAATTGGAAAAAAGATGTCAAAAAGTGTTGACAAGCGCAGCGGGGTGTGGTATTATACTTGAGCGCCAAGCGCTGAGACAAAAGAATGACTTCTGAAAGCTCAGCGGGAAGCCCTTGAAAAGAACCAATAGACGCTGAAAAGTTCCGGTTAGCACCGAGAAACCTGAAGCGCTCCAAGTTCAC
>CAKSYT010000016.1 GCA_934524985.1 uncultured Faecalibacterium sp.
TCCATCTCTCCGTACACCGTCAACAAGGACAGCGGCCATGGTCCTGCATGGTGCAACTCCCTGTTCGAGGATAACGCAGAGCATGGTCTGGGCCTGTACATCGGCCAGAAGACCGTCCGCGAGAACCTGATCAAGGAGATCGCAGAGGTTGCTGGTTCCGACAAGGCTTCTGCTGAGCTGAAGGCTGCTTACGAGCAGTTCATCGCAACCAAGAACAACACCAAGGCCAACGACGAGCCCGCAAAGGCCCTGATCGCTGAGCTGGAGAAGGCTGCTGCTGCCGGCTGCGAGAAGTCTGCAGAGATCCTGAAGAGCAAGCAGTACATCGCCAAGAAGTCCGTCTGGATTTTCGGCGGCGACGGCTGGGCATACGACATCGGCTTCGGCGGTCTGGATCACGTTCTAGCTTCCGGCGAGGATGTCAACGTGATGGTCTTCGATACTGAGATGTACTCCAACACCGGTGGACAGGCTTCCAAGGCCTCCAACATCGGCGAGGTCTGCCAGTTCGCTGCTGCAGGTAAGGAAATCAGCAAGAAGAGCCTGTCCGAGATCGCAATGACCTACGGCTACATCTATGTTGCTCAGATCGCTCTGGGCGCTAACATGAACCAGGCTGTCAAGGCGATTGCCGAGGCTGAGGCTTACCCCGGCCCCTCTCTGATCATCGGCTACGCTCCCTGCGAGCTGCACGGTGTCAAGGGCGGCATGACCAACTGCCAGAACGAGATGAAGAAGGCAGTCGAGGCTGGCTACTGGAACCTGTTCACCTTCAACCCCGCCAACAAGGCTCAGGGCAAGAACCCCTTCACCCTGACCTCCAAGGCTGTGGACAACGAGAAGTATCAGGCTCTGCTGGCAAACGAGACCCGTTACAGCCGTCTGACCCGCGCCTTCCCCGAGCGTGCTAAGGAGCTGTTCGCTCGCAACCAGGAGGTTGCAAACGACCGCTACGAGCACCTGACCCGTCTGGTCGAGCTGTACAAGTAAGCTGTTTTTAAGCAGCGGCAGAGACACCAAATGAACCAGCGGCCCCCGCTCTTTCCCGTGTGAAGAGCGGCAGCCCCGCATCGGCGGTTACTGCGCAATGCAGCGGTGCGGAACTGTGGAATTTGCCTTTGCCGTGCACAGAACAGGCTGAACGTTTTGCCCTGTACCTGACAGAACGGTCGAAAAACTGATTTCATTCCCCTCCTTTTGCGCAGGGGCTTGAGATACCAAAGCGCCCGCGAGGGCCCTTGAGAGCACACCCCGCGTGTGTCAGGAGCATAAGGTCTGCGTGCAGATACCTTGCTCCGCCTGCGGCATAAGACCTGCTGTGCAGGGATCTTGCCCCAGTGAAAAAACTGCATCAGTTTTTAGCGCCCCGTTCACCCTCCGGTGACCGGGGCGTATTTTTGTGTAAATGAAATTATAAGCCCGGAACGTCCGCAGACGCTCCGGGCTTATTCTCTAAAAATAATTTTTCCGCTTAAATCATATCTGCATGGTCAGCAATGCTTAAAATATCAGGCATACTGCAACTCTACCTTTCGGATCGGCTTTAAAAAAGCATCGGCATCAATATACAAATTGTTCAGGATGGGAACCAGATCGATATACTCTTCTTCTGCAGGAGCACCCTTGTATTTTGCCATGACTACAAGATAGCCCTTGTCCCATTCCAGAATATCCGTGTAACGTTCCAGTGAAGAAGGTGTGCGGAACCGGATGGTTCTGCCGTTGTAGCTGAACGCGGTGAAATCACCGCTGTTGTTCAAAAACGCACAATCGCTCATAAGACACCCTCCTTCATGGCTGTTTTTACAGTTTCATTTTAGCATCTCTGAAACCGAACGTCAACCGAAAAGCTTATCACAAAATCTTCCAGAATTTTCCGTTTCCTTTTTACAGTTTCTTCATAGCTTCTTAACGAAATGAATGGTGAAAGCTGTTATACTTTTGCCATGGGAACGGGGCCGCAACCGATTCCCAAGTAACATGATTCCTCCTCACACCAAGGCAATATCCAAGCAAAACACCCTTCTCTGTGTGCCGCAACACAGAGAAGGGTGTTTTGTTTCTGTACGACACCTTATAAAAATCTTTGCAAAACTTCGCTTTAGGGTTGACCCCATTTTTTTGCGGCGCTATAATAAAAAAGGATATAGCCAAAGCAGCGCCCGGCGCGGGTGCTGCGGCTGCGAAATTTAAGAAAACTGGGAGGTGAACGCAGGACAATGGACCCTGATCATAGTCGAAGTAGCTCCACCGATGCGGTAGATCGGACAACAAAAAGTACTGCGTTCGCCTTTTTGCATCCGGCGGCTTAAAAAGCCCCCGGCATAGGAAAGGCGCGGCTTTGCGTGCGCGGAAACGGCTGCATTTGCGGCATTCCGGCACCGGGCGGCGCGTTTTTTGTTTCCCGACCTGCTGCATCCTCCGGCGCGGAGAAAGCCCTCTGCGCCGTACAGTACCCAGAGGAGGTAGCCCATGGATATGGAAGAAAAGAAGCTGGAAACCAACACGGAACAGAACCTGCCGGTGCAGGAGCTGCCCGCCGATATCCCCGCCGAGGTGCGTCAGAAGCTGGCTGAGGATCTGAACGAGGAAGCCACCGAGGACCTGAAGCAGGATATGCGGGAGGCAGAGCGAGAGGAAGCCAAGGACGAAGAGGTCAAGGCGAACCCCGAGATGCTGACCAAGAGCCGCCTGCTGAAGCTGCTGATCAAAAAGCAGTACGTCAAGCTGCGCGAGGTGACCGAGGAAGAGCAGCCCGCCGACCTTGCCGAGCTGCTGGAAGAGCTGGACGAGAACAACCGTCTGGTGGTGTTCCGTCTGCTGAAAAAGGAAGTTGCCACCGAAGCCTTTGCCTATATGTCCGATGAAGCCCGGGACGATCTGGTGAACGCCTTTTCGGACGTGGAGCTGGTGAGCGCCATCGAGGAGATGAGCTTGGACGATGCTGCCGACCTTTTGGAAGATATGCCCGCAGGCGTGGTCAAGCGGGTGCTGGAAAAATCCTCCCGGCAGACCCGCGAGAGCCTGAACAAGCTGCTGAACTACCCGGAAAGCTCTGCCGGCAGCCTGATGACCCCGGAATATGTCCGTCTGCGCAAGGATATGACGGTGGAGCAGGCCTTTGCCGCCATCCGCAAGCAGGGCGAGAACGCCGAGACCGTCTACACCTGCTATGTGGTGGAGAGCAACCGGCTGCAGGGCGTTGTCTCTGCCCGTAATCTGCTGCTGGCCGACCCCAAGACCCCCATCACGGAGATCATGGAGGACAATCTGGTCACCGTGAAGGTCACCGACGATCAGGAGTTTGTGGCCCGTGAGATGCAGCGCTACGACTTTACCGCCATGCCCGTTCTGGACAACGAGGGCATGTTCGTGGGTATCATCACCATCGATGACGCAATCGACGTTCTGACCGATGAGAGCACCGAGGATATGCAGAAGATGGCTGCTATTCTCCCGGATGACGACGCCACCACCTACTTTGGCACCAGCGTGTGGACCCACGCCAAGCAGCGCATCCCCTGGCTGCTGATTTTGATGCTGTCCGCTACCTTTACCGGCATGGTCACCACCCACTACGAGGAAGCCTTTGTCAGCCTGCCGCTGCTGGTCTCCTTCATGCCCATGCTGATGGATACCGCCGGTAACTGCGGCAATCAGATCAGCACCCTGATGGTGCGCGGTCTGGCACTGGGCGAGGTAGAGCCCGCCGACTTTGTGCGGGTGCTGGGCAAGGAGCTGCGGGTATCTGCCATCGTGGGCGCGGTGCTGGGCATCGTGAACGGCCTGCGCATCTACCTGATGTACACCTTCCTCTTCCCCGGCCAGTACGCCAACGTGATGGGGTACGCTATCGTGGTCAGCGTGTCGCTGTTCTTCAGCGTCATTCTGGCAAAGCTGGTGGGCGGTATGCTGCCCCTTGCCGCCAAAAAGCTGGGTGCCGACCCCGCCATCATGGCTACCCCCTTCATCACCACCATCGTGGACGCTTGCAGCCTGATCCTGTATTTCCAGATCGCACAGCTGGTGTTCCGCAATATGATGTAAAGAAGAAAGCAATGCCGGACAGTCTGCGGACTGCCCGGCATTGCTTTTTGCATCCAACCCTTTGGCGCATTTGCCTAAATCGGCGGCTATATTTTATATGCTCTGTCAATTGACACACCACGGGTGTGATGGTGTAAAATAATAACAGGAGGTCGTTTGATTTCCTGTGCGTTGGATAGAACCTGTATTTTTGTTACCGGAGGTGTATCATGAAAAAGACAAGACGCTTGGTTGCCCTTTTACTGGCCGCGGTGCTGGCCTTGGCTTTGTTCACCGCCTGCGGTGCAGCGCAGCCTACCATTGGCGAGCAATACGAAAAATGGCTCGTAGAGCAGCTCAACAGCAAACTGCCGGAGGGCAAAACGGTACAAAAAGTTGACGTCAAACACTCGGAGATGATGGCTGCTCTGGCAAAAATCGGCAAAGACGGGAAGTTCACAGCCGGAGACGGCTGGGGTGAAGAGGCAAACGGAACTGAAAAGGAAAGCTATTATTGGGTCATCATCTCAGACCCGAGGGCATGGGATTATGGTGTTTCGGAAACTAAGGCAGTTGCGCTGACCCCGGAAAATATGACGAAATACGGACCGATTTACTTTATTACGGCAGGGCAGCAGTACCGAATCAAGGAGTACGATATTGCCACTCGTGTTATGGATGGCAAAACCTACGTTGCGGTGTATCTCTGCTTAGAGAAAAGGCCAAGCTGACCCCTGCGCCGCTGCATACCCCTAGTACGCGCCGCTGCTAAGGCATAAAATATGGTTTTATAAGCCCTCTCAGGCACTTTGTCTGCCCGAGAGGGCTTATTTTTGCGTCCAACCCTCTCAGTCTGCTCCCGATGGTCGCAGACAGCTCCCCCGAAGGGGGAGCTTATAGCACTGCCGTAAGCTTTTATCATTCATCCGATACGTTTCGGTTATTGCAAAAAAGCTCCCCCTTCGGGGGAGCTGTCGCCGCAGGCGACTGAGAGGGTTCAGGCGGGACTAAAAACAGTGTGGAAAACCACCGTTTGTGTCCGTTTTCCACACCGGGTTTTTCTCCCCGGCGGTTTGTGGAAAACTGCCCGGGGTAAGATTCCAATTTGGAGAAAAGCAAACCCGTAAGCCGGAGTAAACTGTAAAAACAAAAGAAAAACCTTCGACTTTCTTTTTTATAAAAGGCAGAATGCCCACATTTTAGCCCACAAATTTCCAGAATGCGGCGGCATCCATTACGGCTTGTATAGGGCTTTCCTCCATCGGATGTGGAAAACTATGTGGAAAAGGTGGAAAACATCGTTGGAAACTGCGCTTCTTTTTCACAAAAACGGTGGAAAACCCGGTGGAAAAAGTGAAAAGTTCATTCCAGACCGGATAGTCCATACAATTTTCGGTTGTCGTTTTGGGACTTAAAACCCGCATGAATGCTGTGCTTTTCCCGCCTTTTCCACACCCCGGCGGCTGCGGTGTGAAAAAACTGCGCGTGCAGCCTGTCTGCCGGGAAAGAAAGCACAGTTTCAACGCCTTCCGCGTGGATTTTCTTGAATGCGGGGGCCGGTCATGGTAAAATAGGGGTAACATGAAACTGGCGGGGCATCCCGCAACGGAGGCGAAACACATGAACAACTGGCTGAATAAGCTGGAGCGCAAGTATGGCCGCTACGGAATCCCGAACCTGACCAATATTCTGGTGGCGGGGCAGATTTTAGTATTGGCCATCGAGCTGTTTGTTGACCGCACTGTAACAGGCTGGCTGGGCCTGAACCGGTTTTTGCTGCTGCAAGGGCAGATCTGGCGGGTGATCAGCTTTATATTCATCCCCTTTTCCGGAGGCAGCATCCTCAGCGTGGTGCTGGGCATCTACTTCACATGGTTCGTCGGCACGGCGCTGGAGCGGGAGTGGGGCGATTTCCGCTACACGGTGTATCTGCTGTCCGGCGTGCTGGGCACGGTGCTGGGCTGCCTGCTCACCGGCGTGACCGCCAGCACCTACTGCCTGTCCCTCTCGCTGCTGCTGGCCTTTGCCATGCTCTACCCGGAGGTGCAGCTGCTGCTCTTCTTCGTCATCCCCATCCGGGTGAAGTACTTCGGCGTTTTTGCGGCGGTGCTGTGGGTGTTCAGCTTTCTGGGTGCTTCCCTGCCCGGCAAGCTGGACTACCTGCTGTCCATGCTCAACGTCTGGCTCTTCTTTGTCCCCATGGCCTACCGCTCCCTCCGCGCATGGGTGCGCCGGGAGCAGTGGAAGAGGAAGAATAGGAGATAAACCCTCCCGTGAAAATGGAATACCGGAGCGTCCGCAGACGCTCCGGTATTCCGAAATTAAAAATAATTTTTCCGCTATCTATGCCCAGAGCAACGCGGAGGGCATTTTAAATCGTCTTACGTCTCACAAAGGAGTACCCCCATCATGATGCTGGACCGCATGGAAGGCAACGCAGAACTGAAAACCAGCGTGCAGCAGATGCTGGCCACCCGGCGGCTGACCCACAGCGTGCTGCTGGTGGGCGAAGCCGGGCTTGGTACCGGCTTTGCCGCCCGCTGCATCGCCGCCGACTACCTCTACCCGGCAGGCGGTGCCGCCGCCGAGGCGCTTTTGCGCGGCGAGTGCTGCCGCGCCGTGGCAAAAGCCGGTAAGCGCGACAGCGGCACGGTGGAGACCGGCATCGTGCGGGAAGCCATCTCAGTGTCCGGCATGGGCAGCGGCGGGAAGTATCTGGTGGGTCAGGTCACCGCCATGCGCAGCGAAATTTTCAACACCAGCCTTTCCGCCGAGGGACGCGCGGTGCTTTTGTACCATGTGGAGCGCATGAACGAGGAATCCGCCAACGCCCTGCTGAAGGTCATGGAAGAGCCCCCGGAGGGGGTGCTGTTCCTGCTTACGGCGGATTCTCTTGCCAGCGTGCTGCCCACCATCCGCAGCCGCTGCGTCAGCTTTGCGGTGGCACCGGTATCCCCCGCCGACTGCACCCGCTACTGCGCGGCGCAGGGGGTGGACAAAAAAACAGCTGCACTGTACAGTGAGCTGTTCGATGGTCATATCGGCACGGTGCTGGCGGTCGCCCGGGACGAAGCCCGCACCGCACAGGTGGAAAAGGCGCTGGAGCTTGCCCGCGCCGCTGCTGCCCGCGACAGCTACACCGCCGCCGTGCTGCTTGCCGCCTACGAAAAGGACAAGGCAGCGGCTTCTGCCCTGCTGACCGATTTCCGCGCCGTGGCAGCGGCAGGCCTGCGCAGCAGCCCCCGCGCCCCGGTGCAGGGCACACAGGCGCGGCAGGCGGTGCGTCTGGCAGACGCCGCCCTGCAGCGGCTGGGCGCACAGGTAAACCCCAAGGTGGTGCTTTCGGTGTTCGTAGCAAAGCTGCGCACCCTTTAAAAAATAACAGAACAACAAGAAACCCCTCCGGCGCTTGCGGTACACCGGAGGGGTTTCTTGTTTGGGGTATTGCTTTGGTGTGAGGAGGAATCATGTGCGGGGAAGTGGTTGCGGCCCCACTGTCCCTGCAAGATACAGTATACCCGATTTTACGAAAAAAGTCATTACATTTCTGTGAAAAATCAAAAAAGTTCTTGAAACTTTGTACCGCAGTGCGAAAAAAATACAAAATGAAACGTTTGAGAAAGCCCTCACCCGTTTTTCATCTGCTCTGCGTGCAGTTTTCCGTGCTCCACATAGTGCGCGGCGTTGTGCAGGTTGGCTTCCACCTGCGCCGCGCTTACCTGCTTGATGACCCGGGCGGGCACGCCCACCGCCACCGAGTTGTCCGGGATGACCATGCCCTCCGGCACCAGCGCCCCTGCCCCGATGATGCAGTTTTTGCCCACCACGCAGTGGTTCAGCAAGGTGGCGTGCATCCCGATGAGACTGCCGTCCCCTACGGTGCAGCCGTGCACCAGTGCGCAGTGCCCTACCGTGACGTTTTCGCCAAGGGTCACGCAGCCGCCGATGTCGCAGTGCAGCACTGCGTTGTCCTGTACGTTGCTGTTTTTGCCGATGGTCAGCGTGCCGTCATCCCCGCGCAGCACCGCGCCGTACCAGACGGTGGAGCCGGGCTTCAAGACCACATCTCCCTGCACCGTGGCGCTGGGTGCTACAAAGGCTGCGCCTTCATCCCGGGGCGTTTTTCCACAAAAGGATAAGAACATTGTTAAAAACCACCTTTCACTCTTTTTCTTTTGGCTGGTTTATGGTATTCTTTATAAAGACGGGTCTCGCCGTTTCTATTCTAGCAAGCTGACGCTTTATCATCAAGGGAGAAGTTCATGGATCTTCATAAAAACTGCCGCCGACTGGCGGCATGGGTGCTTACGCTGGCACTGGCTGCGGCGCTGGCGCTGCCGGGCGGGGCGGTATATGCGATGCCCATTCAGACAGCCAATGCACAGGAAAGCGTTTACCTGATCAACGCTGTCACCGGTGAGGTGCTGCTGGATCAAAATTCCGGGCAGCAGCGCTGCGTAGCCAGCCTGACCAAGATGATGACCGCGCTGCTGCTGCTGGAAAGCGGCAAGAACCTTGACGAGACCATTACCGTGCCCGCCAGCCTGACGGAGGAGTTCCAAAATATCCGCAGTCAGAACGGCAGCACCATTCTGCTGACGGCGGGCGAACAGCTGCGCCGCATCGACCTGCTGTATGCGTTGCTGGTGTGCAGCGCCAACGATGCCGCCAGCGTCATCGCGTGGGACGTGGCGGGCAGCATCCCTGCCTTTGTGCAGCAGATGAACGCCCGGGCGGCGCAGCTGGGCTGCACCAGTACAAGGTTCTCCTGCCCGCATGGCCTGTACGACGATGGAAATGTTTCCACCGCACAGGATATGGGAAAGATCGCGATGGCCTGTGCCCAGTACGAGCTTTACCGCCAGATCGCCGATACCCTGCAATACGAGATCCCGGCAACGAATCAGCACGCGGCGCGCAGCATCCATTCCACCAACAAGATGCTGGATCCGGAAAACAGCTGCTACCGCGCCTACATTCACGGCATGAAGACCGGGTTTACCACAAAAGCGGGGCGCTGCTATGTGACCGCCGCCCAGCAGGGCGACAGCATTTACGGGCTGGTCATTCTGGGCTCGGACCGGAAAAACATCTATGCCGAGGCCGCGGCCATTCTGGACTGGGCCTTTGCGGGCTGTCCGCAGCAGCCTGCTGCTGCCTGAAAAAAGCCGGTTTTCCTTTACCGGCTTCTGTGATATGCTTTATCGCTGAAGAAGTTGATTAGGGGGTACGCTCATGCTTTACAACACGTTCGGCCGCCGGTTGGCGGCGCTGGTGCTCACATTGGCAGTGGCTCTTTCGGCAGTGCTGCCGGGGTTTGCGGCATACCCCATGCCCATCCAGACCGCAACCGAGACCGAGGCGGTGTATCTGTTCAACGCGGACACCGGCAAGACCATCCTGAACCAGAACGCCGACCAGCAGAAATATGTGGCCAGCCTGACCAAGCTGATGACCGCCCTGCTGCTGGTGGAAAGCGGCAAGGATCTGAACGGTGAAGTGACCGTGCCCACCGACCTGACGCAGGAGTTCAAGGATATCCAGAACGCCAACGGCACCACCATGGGGCTGCGCATCGGCGAGACCGTGCGCCGCATCGACCTGCTGAACGCCATGCTCATCGTCAGTGCCAACGACGCCGCCAGCGTCATTGCGTGGGACGTGGGGGGCAGCGTGGTGGGCTTTGTGCAGCAGATGAACGCCAAGGCGGCGGAGCTGGGCTGCACCGGCACGAACTTTACCTGTGCCCACGGCCTGTTTGACTACGGCAACGTGTCCACCGCGCAGGATCTTGCAAAAATCGCCGCCGCCTGCGCGGAGAACCAGACCTTTGCACAGGTGGCGGGCACTGCCAGCTATGTGCTGCCTGCCACCAATCTGCGCAAGGCGGAGCACACCATCAGCAGCTCCAACAGCCTGATGAACAGCGAAAGCGCCAACTACCGGGAGTACGTCCAGTGGGTCAAGGGCGGCTTTACCACGCTGGCAGGCCGCTGCATCGTGGCCTTTGCCCAGCAGGACGGCCACAGCTACGGGCTGGTGATCCTTGGCTGCGACACGCTCGACCACCTGTTTACCGAATGTGACGATCTGTTCGACTGGGCATTTGCCAGCTTTGCCGACCGGCCGCTGGTGGATACCCAGACCGTGCTGACCACCGTAGACCTGACCAAGTGCCGCACCGAGCCCTCCGTGGAGCTGTATGCCGCCGCGCCGGTCAGCGGCTACGGTCACAGCGACGATAAGGTGAGCTATTCCTTCGACCTGCCCGAGAGCGTCTCTGCCACCGTCAAGGAAGGGCAGAAGCTGGGCACTGCTACCGTCTATCTGGACGGCTACGAGGTGGGACAGGTAGACCTTGTGACCCACCGGGAGTATGTGTCGGATTTCCGCACCGATCTCAAGGCCACCCTGCTGCTGCTCTGCGCCCTGATTTTGATTTTGTGCGCACTGGGCTTTGTCACCCTGCGCTGCGGCGGCGGGCTGACCCTCAACCAGCGCCGCCGTCAGATGAAGCGGAGAAGATGAAAAATAACCCTCTCAGGCTCACTGCGTTCGCCAGCTCCCCCGAAAGGGGGAGCTTTTTGCATCTTCCGGTCAGCGCGAATAAAGCTCCCCCTTCGGGGGAGCTGGCACGCCGTCAGGCGTGACTGAGAGGGTTCAGGCGTCCCCTTGGGGGAGCTGGCTGCGAACACAGTGAGCAGACTGAGGGGGTGTCCTCGCGGCGCGCATTCCAAATCGTCAAAGATAAAAGGGGCTGGTGCACGGTTGTGCATCTGCCCCTTTTTATAATTTATACTGCCCCGTAGATGCCGTGCACCGAAACCTCCCCGGTGAAAACGTGCTGCTCCCCGGCATCGGTGCGCACCACTAAACGCCCTTCGGCGTCCACGTCCACGGCTTCGCCTGCACCCTGACTGCCGTCCGGCAGGTCAAAGGTGACCCGGCGGCCCAGATTGACACAGGCGGCCTTGTATTCCTCCCGGAAGGGCGCAAAGCCGTCCCGGGCAAAGATGTACAGGCTGCGGTCAAAGCCGAAATCGGTCAGCCCCTCTGCCAGCCATGCGGGGTCGGCGGCAAGATCCACCGCAGCGCCCTGCAAGGCCAGCGAGGTGCCGTGGGGCAGGTCGGCGGCGTCAAAATAGCTCTGGGGCTGGGCAAGGTTGATGCCGATGCCGCACAAAATGCCGCGTCCCTGCTGCTGGTAGCCGTAGCTCACGCTCTCGCACAGGATGCCCACGATCTTTTTGCCGTTCAGCAGAAGGTCGTTGGGCCACTTGATTTGGCAGTCCACGCCGTAGCGCAGCTGCAATTGGCGGCGCACCGCAAGGCTTGCCAGCAGCGGCAGGGTGGCGGGCTGCGCCAGCGGCTCCTTGATGGCCACCGTGTAGTACAGCGCCTTGCCCTCGGCGTTCACCCAGCTGCGGCCAAGCCGCCCGCGCCCGGCGGTCTGGTTTTCGGTATACACCGCCGCAACCGGGCCGAACTCCTCGAAATGTTCCTTTACATAGGCGTTGGTGCTGCCGCATTCCGGCAGATAGCGCACCTCGTTGATGCTCATTGCTTGGGTACCTCTTTGTGCTCATAGGCGGTCACTGCGCCGTTTTCCAGCGTCAGCAGGCCGTAGGTGTCCGGGCCGGTGTAGCAGCGCCCGCAGGAGCCGGGGTTGAACAAAAACACCTTGCCCCGCTGCTCCGCGTGGGGAATGTGGGAGTGGCCGAACAGTGCCACCTCTGCGCCCCGGGCGGCGGCGGCGTCCGCCAATGTATCCAGATCGTATTTTACACCGTACATGTGACCATGTGTATAGAAAACCACCGTCTGATCAAAGCCCGCCAAGCCGTCCAGCGGCTCCAGCGCACCAAAATCGCAGTTGCCGGCCACGGAATACACCCGCAGATGCGGGAAAAAGGCCAGCGCCTGCTCCAGATCCCGCAGGCCGTCCCCCAAAAAGATCACGGCATCCACGTTGTTCTGTTCTTTGTTCAAAATGCGCTCAATGGCGCCACGCGCACCGTGGCTGTCGCTCAGGACCAGTAGTTTTGTCACGGAAAAATGTCCTCCTCTATACTCATTCGGCAGCCTGCTGCAACAGCAGCAGCTGCTTGTACACTTCGCTCTTGGAATAGGCCGTGCCCTGCGCAGCAGCCTTGGCGGCGGCAGAAGCGCTGAAGCCCTCGCTGGTCAGCGCAAAGGCGCGCTGCGCCGCCTGTTCCAGTGTCAGCTCCTCTTCCTCGGCGGCACCGGCGGGGGCCCCCGCCATCACCAGCACATACTCGCCCCGGGGCTCGGCGGCGCGGTAGTGCTCCACGGCTTCGCCCAGAGTGGTTTTCCAGATCTCCTCGTGGAGCTTAGTCAGCTCCCGGCACAGGGTGATGCTGCGGTCTGCGCCAAAGGCGGCGGTCAAATCGTCCAGCGTGGTGCGCAGCTTGTGGGGCGCTTCGTAAAAGATGACGGTGCGCTTCTCCTGTAAAAGCTCGGCCAGACGCTCCTTTTTCTGCTTGCGGTTCACCGGCAGAAAGCCCTCGAACACCCAGCGGGAGGTGTCCTGCCCGGAGACCGCCAGCGCCGTAACGCAGGCAGAAGCGGCCGGGATGGGCACCACCTTGATGCCCCGGGCCAGCGCGTCCCGCACGATGACCTCGCCCGGGTCGGACACGCAGGGCATACCGGCGTCACTGCACAAGGCGCAGCTCTCCCCTGCCTCGATGCGCTGCAAAATGGCTTCGCCCTTCTGCAAAGCGTGCTCGTAGTAGCTGACCATGGGCTTTTTCAGCCCCAGATAATTCAGCAGCTTCATGGTCACGCGGGTGTCCTCGGCGGCGATAAAGTCGGCCGCGCCAAAGGTGGCAGCCACCCGGGGCGGCATATCCTCCAGATTGCCGATGGGGGTCGCCACGATGTAGAGAGTTCCTGCCATAATTACCTCCTGAATTTATCGTCCGTACAGCGCCGCCCCGGCGCGGATGAGCACGTCCGGCTCCACCCGCAGGCCGGTCTTGCGGTTCTTCTGGGCTTCTACAAGGAAGAGCCACGGAGCGTTTTCCGGGGTGTTCTTCACAAAGGCCAGCCGCTTGGGCTCCAGCCGGTGGGCGCGCAGCACAGCCAGCACCTCGGCCAGCCGCTCGGGGCGGTGGCACAGCGCCAGCCGCCCGCCGTCCTTCAACAGCCGGAAGCCGCAGGCACAGACGTCCTCCAAGGTGCAGGTGTTTTCGTGCCGGGCAAGGGCGTGGGCGGCGTTCTGGCTCTGCGGCCCCTCGGTAAAATAAGGGGGATTGCACGCGCACACGTCAAATTGCCCTTCGCCCTGCCGCCATGTGCGCAGGTCGGCACAGGCGGGGGTGATGTGGGTAAGCTGCTGCTCTTCCACCGCTGCCGCCAGCAGGGCGCTGCCCTCGGGCTGCAATTCCAGCGCAGTGCAGGGGCCGCGATGCCCCCGGTCGTGCCATTCCAGCGCCACGATGCCGCAGCCGGAGCACAGGTCTGCGGCTTTCTGGCTGCGCTTGGGCTCGCAGAAGCGTGCCAGCAGCAGCGCATCCGAGCCGAACCGGTGCTCCGGGGTGCAGTAGACCATAGTTCTATTATACAAAACTTCCGTAGAATGTTCCATAGACAGTGTGCCGTTTCCCTTCCAAAAAATGCAGGGTATTTTCCTGCGGAATTTGTGCATGAAACAAAAAGAGGGGCGGCTGCGCGGTGTTTTGCGCAGGGCCTCTTTTGCGGTGGAGGATCAGGAATGGCCGCCGCGTGTGCTTTGGCCATGTGCAGCGGAAAATATTTTTGATTTTGTACGCATCGGGCTCTGCGGAGCCCGATGCGTACGATCTTGTTTTATGATACCACAAAAAAGGACTGCTGCACAGGTGTGCAACAGTCCTTTTTGATGCGTTTTCAGCAAAAACTACTGATTATTCAGCAGCGATTGCACCAGTGGGGCAAGCACCCTCGCAAGCACCGCAATCGATGCAGGAATCAGCGTTCACAACTGCAGCGCCGTTCTCGATGGTGATAGCGCCAACCGGGCAAGCGCCCTCGCAAGCGCCGCAGCCAACACATGCGTCAGAAACCTTGTGTGCCATAATAAACTCTCCTTTTTTATCCCGTGCCGATGTAATTATGAAGAAACGTACCTTGGCACGGCCACGCACGCCCCCCGGAATTTGTATCCTTGTCTGCATTCTAACAAAGCAGGCCGGAAAAGGCAAGACTAACCGTGTTGCCACAACAACAAAATAAAATATTTTGTGGGGTTGCACAAAAGCACAGCCTAACTTATAGCCAAAATTGCCGGAGATTTTTAGCGAAAATCACGAAGCCTAGTTAGTTTTATGATACTAACCGCAAGCAAACCCTCTCAGGCGCTCCCGCGCCAGCTCTCCCGAAGGGAGAGCCAAGCCGTGAAGCTCGTTGCTAAAGTATTAGGTGTAATGAGAAAGCGTCCGCCGTCGCACAAAACCTCCCCCCTTCGGGGGAGGTGGCATCGCGCAGCGATGACGGAGAGGGTTCGGGCTAAGAGCAAGCCATTATGCTTATTCCTTTTCGCTTGCGCGGCGGCGGGGGCAGGCGGGGCGCTTTTCATCATCGGAGCTTGCCACCACCGGGGCGGGGTTGCGCACGCCGGAGTAATCATCGTCCGGGTCGGGACGGCGGGGCGGGCGCTTGCCGCCGCTCACATACTCGCACACGCCCACCTTGTAGTACCGGGGGGCAAGGCTTTCGGTGCCGCAGCGCACCCGCAGATAGCCGGATACCGGGTTCACCTCCAGCACGGTGCCCAGACCGTCCGGGGTGCGCACCGTGCTGCCCACCATGGGCATGATGCTGTTCAGGTACTCGTAGGCGCTCTCCTCGTAGGCAAGGCAGCACATCAGGCGGCCGCAGGCACCGCTGATCTTGGTGGGGTTCAGTGAAAGGCCCTGTTCCTTGGCCATCTTGATGGAAACGGGCTGGAAATCCTTCAAAAAGCGGCTGCAGCAGAAGGGCTGGCCGCAGATGCCCAGACCGCCGATCATCTTGCTCTCGTCGCGCACGCCGATCTGGCGCAGCTCGATGCGGGTGTGGAAGATGCCGGCCAGATCCTTGACCAGCTCCCGGAAGTCCACCCGCCCGTCGGCGGTGAAGTAGAACATGATCTTGGAACGGTCCAGCGTGTACTCGGCCTCCACCAGCTTCATTTCCAGCCCGTGGCGGGCGATGCACTCCTGACAGGTGTGGTAGGCGCGCTTTTCGTCCTCGCGGTTCTGGCGCATCCGGCGGATATCCACGCTGTCGGCCATGCGGGTGATGGGTTTCAGCGCCTTGGGCACGGCTGCATCCGCCAGCTCCCGCACGCCCTGCACCACCTCGCCGCACTCCACGCCGCGGGCAGTCTCCACAATAACGTATTCCCCGGTGTGGATGACAGCATCACCGGGATCAAAATAATAGCTTTTGCCGTTTTCCTTAAAACGGACCGAAATAACTTTTTTCATAGTGTTCCTCGTTTTTGTATCGGATAAGCCCCCAAAAGGGGCAGCTTTTTCAGTCTGCTGTTAGTATACCATAATCAAAAGCACATTTCTATGCAAAAAGAAAAGTCTTTGGGGGATGGGCTCGCCCTCTCAGGCGCTCCCGCGCCAGCTCTCCCAAAGGGAGAGCCAAGCCGTTAACCGTGATGCTAAAGTATTAGGTGCAATGAGAAAGTTTCCGGCAGCGCTCTTGGCTCTCCCCTTGGGAGAGCTGGCAAAGCCGTAGGCTTTGACTGAGAGGGCGCACGGGGCTAACGGGTGCTGCCCCTCATCCGGCGCTGCGCGCCACCTTCCCCCGGTGGGTGAAGGCTTCAGCGGCAGCGGTACAGTTTCCGGCTCAAGCGCAAAGTTTGCGGATGCGCCAGAGACTCCCTCCCTGAGGGAGTAAAATTTTCCCTCCCCTGCAACAATTCCCCCCGCTCAACCGTATGCAGTATGGGAAAAAGTGTCGGAATTCTGTCCGGCGGCAGAGGGGAGGAAGGCAGACAGAATGCCGGTTTTGGGACGGCAAAGTTGTGCGTTTTGCAGATTTTGACAGAACTTTCGCAAAAGATTCGCCGCCCCGCTATTGAAAGCACACGCCTTGCGTGTATAATAGGAATGTTAGGAACCCATTGCCCCCAAAGAGGGAGGAACTGTTGCGCCGGGCGGTGCGGCAGAGAAACGGTAGGATAAGATGGAAAAATTCAGTGTCAAAAAACCATTTACGGTGCTGGTTGCAGTCATCATGGTGCTGATGCTCGGCTTTGTGTCGATCACCAAGATGAAAACCAACCTGCTGCCGGATGTCAGCACCCCGTACCTGATGGTGGTTACCGTATATCCCGGTGCCAGCCCGGAGCGTGTGGAGAGCGAAGTCTCGGATGTGCTGCAAAACGCGCTTACGGTGCCCGGTGTGGAAAAAATCACCGCCACCTCGGCTGAAAACTACAGCCTGCTGCTGATAAGGTTCGTGGATGATACGGACATGAACAGCGCAATGGTGCAGGTGTCCAACAAGCTGGATCAGGCCAAAAGCGACCTGCCCAGTACGGCACTGACCCCTTCTGTGATACAGTACAGCATGAACATGAACGCCTTTATGACCGTGGCTGTCAGCCGCGAGGGCAGTTCGGTGTACGAGCTTTCTGATTTTATCAAGAACACCATGACCCCCTACGTCCAGCGCAAGGGCGGCGTGTCCAGCGTATCTTCCAGCGGCCTTGTGGAGAAGCTGGTACAGGTGCAGCTGAATCAGGAAAAGGTGGATGCCATCAACGAAAAGCTGATGGAGCTCATCGACACCCAGCTGGAGGCGGCGCATAAACAGCTGGAGGAGGCTGAGGCCAAGATCGCGGCCGGCCGCGCAGAATACGACAAGCAGTTCAAAAACTTCGGCAATACTGTGTCCAACTCTGTCATGGGCACTTTGAGCTCTGAGGTCGGCGATGCCGTAGAGGTGGTGCGCAAGCAGGCCGAAGCGCTGCTGCAAAGCGTCAACAACCTGATCGCCGTGGTCAAGGAGCCCGAGGTGCAGCAGGCACTCATCGAGGTGCAGGCCGGTTTGCAGCGGGTGCTGGACAAGTTCAACAACACCGGTATGCGGGATATCGACTCCCTGATCGAGATCGTGTCCGAGCTGCGCGATATCACCGATAAGCTCTCCGGTGCCTTGCAGACTTTGCAGAACCGCATCAATACCGAGACCGGCACGCAGGGCGAAGGCGCTGCGGATCTGGCAGACGAGCTGCAATTGCAGGACAGCCTGAACGTCATCTATAAGACGCTGGAAGATACCATCAAGGCCATGGATAATGTGCCCGGTATGATGGGCGAGTTCTCCAAGGCACTGGGCAGCTTTACCCAGCAGCAGCTCAACGCCTATATGCAGTTTACCGAAGCCCGCGAGATGCTGAACGAGTACGAAAAGCAGCTCAGCGAGGCCAAGACCCAGTACGAAGCCGCCAAGGAAAAGGCACTTGCCAGCGCGGATGTGACCAAGCAGTTGGACATCAAGACCCTTTCCACCCTGATCTACGCCCAGAACTTCTCCATGCCCGCCGGTTACGTCAAGGACGAAAGCGGCGAGTCGTGGCTGCTGAAGGTCGGCGAGGAATACGACAGCGTGGAGGATATCCGCGGGGCGCTGCTGCTCCATGTGGAGGGCTACGGTGACGTGCGCCTTTCCGATGTGGCAGACGTAGAAGTCATCGACAACGCCGCCGACAGCTACACCCGCCTGAACGGCGAGCAGGCCTCGGTGCTGAAGATCTACAAGGACGACAGCTCCAGCGCAGGTGACGTATCCGCCAACTGTCTGGAGGCTTTCAAGGAGCTGGAAGCCCAGTACGACGGCCTGCACGTTGTGGTGCTGTCCAATCAGGGCAACTACATCAGCATCCTCATCAAGAGCATCCTCACCAGTATGCTGGTGGGTGCCGCACTGGCCATCATCGTGCTGGCCATCTTCCTGAAGGACGTCAAGCCCACGCTGGTGGTCGGCGTCAGTATCCCCCTGTCGGTGCTGTTTGCCGTGGTGCTGATGTACTTCACCGGGCTGGACCTGAACGTTATGACGCTGGCCGGCCTTTCGCTGGGCATCGGCATGCTGGTGGATAACTCTGTCGTTGTCATCGAGAACATCTACCGTCTGCGCGGACGCGGCGTGCCCGCCGCCCGCGCGGCGGTGCAGGGTGCGCGTCAGGTGGGCATGTCCGTTGTGGCGTCTACCCTGACTTCGGTCTGCGTGTTCCTGCCGGCGGTGTTCTCTGCCAGCCTCATCCGCAACCTGATGGGCCCCATGTCCCTGTGCATCGGCTACTGCCTGATGGCTTCCCTCATCGTGGCACTGACCGTTGTGCCCGCCGCTTCGGCTACCGTGCTGAAGAACGCCCAGCCCAAAAAGCTGGCATGGTTCGATAAAATTCAGGACGCCTACGGCCGCAGTCTGGAAAAGGCGCTGGAAAAGCGCTTTGTGCCGCTGGCCGCCGCCGTGCTGCTGCTGGTGTTCTGCTGCTGGCGGGTGGTCTCCATGGGCATTGTGCTGCTGCCCACCAGCACCAGCAACGAGGCCATGATCACCCTTTCTACCACCGACACCCTCTCGCAGCAGGAATCCTATGATGTGGCCGGTAAGGTGGTGCAGGCTGTAATGGCCGTGGACGGCGTGGAGGAGGTAGGCATTACCCCCGACAACACCGTGGCGGGCATGGATGTTTCCAACCTCGGCCTGCCCTCCACCATCACCGATCTGCTGAACGCCGCCAACGGCTACGGCAGGTACAAGATCAACGTCAAGCTCAACGAGGATCTCTCCTCTTCCAAGATCGATGCCGCCTGCAAGGCCATGGAGGAAGCCGTGGCCGGCGTTGCGGACTGCACCGCTACCGTCCAGCAGTACGGCATGACCGATGACCTGACCAGTCAGCTGTCCACCGGCCTGACCATCAAGATCTACGGCACCGATGCCGAGACCCTGACCGCCCTGTCCGAGAAGGTCATCGACATCGTGAACAGCACCGAGGGCTTCCAGAACGCCACCAATGGTCTGGGTGCGGGCGATTCCACCATCATCCTGCAGGTGGACCGCGACAAGGTGCGCGCCAACGGCCTGACCGTTGCGCAGGTGTACCAGCAGATCGCGGCAAAGCTGACCACTACCACCACGGCACAGACCCCTGTTACCGTGGATGGCACCACGATGGACGTGCAGATCAGCAACAATCTGGACCCGCTGACCAAGGAAAACATGATGGACATGACCTTTGAGACCACCGTCATGTCCGCAGACGGCACCACTGCCACCGGTACCTGCACACTGGCAGATATCGCCAGCTGGACCACCGGCACCGCGCCGGACTCCATCACCAGCGAGAACCAGAACCAGTTCGTCACTGTGACCGCCGAGACTGTGTCGGGCTACAACACCACGGTGCAGGCGCGTGCCGTGAAAAAGGCGCTGGACGCCTTTGCCCTCACCGATGAGATGCCGGAGGGCTGCTCTTTCTCCATGGGCGGCGAGAGCGACAGCGTCAACTATATGACCAACGAGATGGTTCAGTGGATGGCACTGGCCCTGCCCTTTGTGTACCTTGTCATGGTGGCACAATTCCAGAGCCTGCTGTCCCCCTTCATCGTGCTGTTCACCGTGCCGCTGGCCTTTACCGGCGGTCTGCTGGGCCTGCTGCTCACCGGCCAGCAGCTGACCATGATCTCCATGATGGGCTTCATCGTGCTGATGGGTACGGTCGTCAACAACGGCATCGTGTTCGTGGACTACGCCAACCAGCTGCGCATGGGCGGCATGGAGCGCCGCGCCGCACTGGTGGCCACCGGCAAGACCCGTATGCGCCCCATCCTGATGACCACCCTGACCACCGTGCTGGCCATGCTGCAAATGGTGTTCAGCAACGATATGGCAAGCCAGCTGATGAGCGGCATGGCCATCGTTATCATCTGCGGCCTGAGCTATGCCACCCTGATGACCCTGTATATCGTGCCCATTTTGTACGATATCCTGTTCAAGAAGCCGCCGCTCAACGTGGACATCGGCAGCGACGAGGACTTGGACGACATCCCGGACGATGCCGCCGAGTTCATTGCCGCCCAGTCCTCTGCGGCACAGCCCCAGCCGGAGGCATAAGGCTTACAGCTATAATCTCCAAAGCGCCCCGCATTTCCACCGGAAGTGCGGGGCGCTTTTTGGTTGTCTGCCCGCAGGCGGGACGATTTAGAATGCGCTCCGCTTCGCTCTGCGCATCATCAGCGGAATTTTGATTTTAATTTGCAAGTTGGGAAAATCTGCGGATTTTCCCAACTTGCCTTTTCACAGGAGGGGTCGTGGCGGGAAACGGCATTTGCAGCGCCGCTTTCTGCGAAAGCGCGGCGCTGCGGGGAAAGCCTGCACAGGCTTTCAGCGGGCTGAACCCTCTCAGCTTCGCTGCGCTCAGCAGCTCCCCCGAAGGGGGAGCTTTATTCGTGCTGACCGGAAGATGCCAAAAAGCTCCCCCTTCGGGGGAGCTGGCACGGCGCAAGCCGTGACTGAGAGGGTTCGGCCGTCCCCTTGGGGAAGGTGGCATCGCCGCAGGCGATGACGGAAGGGGTAACCGCCCCGCCGCTGAAATCCCCATTGTAGGCACTTTCGATGATTCTACCAAAAAATCGCCGGAAAAATTGGATGGTAATTCTAAAAGGAATCCAACACAAAACCGTAAAACTGTGATATAATCATAAATACAGACAAGATGCAAAGGGGGCAGTCTGCCCCCTTTTGCATTTCCGAAAAAAGCTTTAGGAGGCGAGGCCCAATGGCACAGATCCGTTCCAAGCCCTTCGGTGTGACCAAAGAGGGCGCTAATGTTACCGAGTACATCCTCTCGAACCCCGGCGGAATGTCCGTCAGTGTGCTGGATTACGGCTGCGTGATCAAAAATATTATCGTCCCGGCCAAAAACGGCCCGGTGGATGTGGTGCTGGGTCACGACACCATGGCAGATTACGAAAACGACTTCACCTCGTCCGGCAGCACCTGCTGCGGTGCTTTTGTGGGACGCTATGCCAACCGCATCGAGAACGCCGTCTTTACCTTGGGCGGCAAGACCTACCAGCTGGAAAAAAATTGCGGCGAGCACCATCTGCACGGCTGCTTCTCCCGGAAGATCTATGAGGTGAAGTACTTCGGTGATACCCTGCTGATGGAAGCCGTAAGCCCCGACGGCGAGGACGGCTTTCCCGGCACGCTGAAGATCGCGGTGCGCTATACCCTCACCGATGATAACACCTTCCGCATGGACTATCGTGTGTCCTCGGACGCCGACACCCTTGTAAACCTGACCAACCACAGCTACTTCAATCTGGACGGCAGCGGCGATGTGCTGAACCAGAAGCTGCGCATCTACGCCTCCCGCTATCTGGAGGGCAACAATACCACCTGCCCCACCGGCAATATCCTGCCTGTGGCGAACACCCCCATGGACTTTACCGCCGGCAAGACCATCGGCAAGGAGATCGACACCGGCTTCTCCCAGACCACCATGGTGGGCGGCGGCTACGACCACTGCTATGTCATCGACCGCGCACGCGGCTCCAGCCAGAGCATCTGCGCTTGGGCTACCAGCGATAAGACCGGCATCAGCATGAAGCTGTACACCACCCAGCCGGGCATCCAGCTGTACACCGGCAACTTTTTGCAGGAATGCCCCGCCCCGGGCAAGGGCGGCGAACCCCTGCGCAAGTACGGCGGCTTTGCTTTGGAGACCCAGCACTTCCCCTGCAGCCCCTCCCACCCGGAGTTCCCCTCCACGGTGCTGCGGGCAGGCAAGGTGTTCCGCGCCACCACCACCCTGCGGTTCTTCACCGGCAAACAGTGCGGAAAGCTTTAAAAATGATAAATTACGCAAAAACGTCTGCTTCGGCAGGCGTTTTTTGCGTAAATAGAGAACTCCCCCGGTCGCCTACGGCGACAACCCTCTCAGTCTGCTCCCGATGGTCGCAGCCAGCTCCCCCGAAGGGGGGAGCTTTTTGGCATCTTCCGGTCAAGCTCCCCCCTCGGGGGAGCTGGCACGGCGTAAGCCGTGACTGAGAGGGTTTGCCGTCCCCTTGGGGAAGGTGGCATCGCGCAGCGATGACGAAAGGGGTATCCTCCCTCTCCATTTCTATGTTTTGCACAAACAGCGCATTCTCTCCATGTGAAAAGTGCGAAAAATCTCTGTCAATCAAAAGTGTAATGCACGAAGATGCAACAAAAATATATCTGAATAAAGAAAGCGCCCCTTGCAGTCGGCGGCAAAAAGCGGTATTCTTTAAGCAGACCGGGCAGCGCCCGGTGCAAAGAGATAAAAGTGATAATACTATGTGAGAGAGGTACTCGGCTATGGCAATTTTGGTTTCCGGCGGTGCCGGCTACATCGGCAGCCACACCTGCATCGAACTGTTGAACGCTGGCTACGATATCGTGGTGGCAGATAACTATTATAACGCTTCTCCTGTGGTTCTGGACCGGGTCAAGCAGATCACCGGCAAGGACTTCCGCTTCTACAAGGCAGATATGACCCGCCGCGAGGACGTAGAGAAGATCTTCTCCGAGTGCCCGGACATCACCGCCGTCATCCAGTTCGCAGCCTACAAGGCTGTGGGCGAGAGCGTGTCCAAGCCCATCGAGTACTACTACAATAACCTCAACTGCACGCTGGTCATTCTGGACGTGATGCGCCATCATGACTGCCATAACTTCGTGTTCAGCTCCTCCGCTACCGTCTACGGCGACCCCGCCAGTGTGCCCATCACCGAGGACTTCCCCGTGGGCGCTACCACCAACCCCTACGGCACCACCAAGGCCTTCACCGAGCGCATCCTGCAGGACGTCTGCAAGGCGGACCCCAGCCTGAATGTGGCGCTGCTGCGCTACTTCAACCCCATCGGTGCTCACAAGAGCGGCCTGATCGGCGAGGACCCCAACGGCATCCCCAATAACCTGATGCCCTACATCGCCAAGGTGGCTGTGGGCAAGCTGGAAAAGGTGCACGTCTTTGGCAACGACTACCCCACCCCGGACGGCACCGGTGTGCGTGACTACATCCACGTTGTGGATCTGGCCCGGGGCCATGTGTGCGCCATCCGCAAGCTGGAGACCGGCTGCGGCCTCTTCATCTGCAATCTGGGCACCGGTAAGGGTTACAGCGTGCTGGACGTCATCCACGCCTTCTCCAAGGCCTGCGGCAAGGAGATCCCCTACGTCATCGAGGCGCGCCGCCCCGGCGATATCGCCGAGTGCTACGCCGACCCCACCAAGGCCAAGAACGAGCTGGGCTGGGTGGCTGAGTACGGCATCGAGGAGATGTGCGCCGACAGCTGGAACTGGCAGAAGAACAACCCCGATGGCTACCATACCGTGAAGTAACTTATAAAACCGTAGCACCGCATATTCTCGCCCGAGAGTGTGCGGTGCTTTTTTTGTGCAAACTCCCTCTGGCATGGTGGGAAAGTTTCTCATTGCACTTGAAACCTTAGCGACAAGGCTAATGGCGTGCGCCCTCTCAGTCACCTGCGGTGACAGCTCTCCCAAAGGGAGAGCCAAGAGCACTGCCGGAAACTTCCTCATTATGCCTAACACTTTAGCAACGAGCCTTAGACCTTGGCTCTCCCTTTGGGAGAGCTGGCGCGGGAGCGCCTGAGAGGGCGGCCGTCCCCTTGAGGGCCGACTTCCCCCGGCCGGGGGAAGATGTCGCGCAGCGACAAAAGGGGGAATCTGGCATCGCGCAGCGATGACTGAGAGGGTTCTTCCCGTCAAGCAACTCCCCCATATTCTCTATTGACATCCGCTGTTAGTTAGTCTATACTACATTTGTTAACACGGACTAACACATAAAAATGGTACATATAAAAGAAGGCAAACAAATATGACGTTAAAAGAGTTACAGATCGGCAAAAGCGCCATAGTGGATGCTGTGGGCGGTGCGGGCGCACTGCGGCAGCACTTTCTGGATATGGGTCTGATCCCCGGGGCAGAGGTCACGCTGGTAAAGCTGGCGCCCATGGGCGACCCCATGGAGCTGCGCATCCACGGCTATGAGCTGACCCTGCGTCTGGACGACGCGGCACAGATCACCGTGACCCCCACCGAAAAGACCCCGGCGGTGCACGCCCCGGTGGACGGAAAAATGGTGGAGCACCCGGGTCTTGGCGAGGGCGGCAAGTACCACACAAAAGAGGGGGAGCATCCCCTGCCGGAGGATAAGACCCTGACCTTTGCACTGGCGGGCAACCAGAACTGCGGCAAGACCACCCTGTTCAACCAGCTTACCGGCTCCAACCAGCACGTCGGCAACTTTCCGGGCGTGACGGTGGACCGCAAGAGCGGTGCCATCAAGGGTCACCCGGAGACTGAGGTCACCGACCTGCCGGGCATCTACTCCATGTCCCCCTATTCCAGCGAGGAGATCGTCACCCGGCAGTTCATCATCGGCGAAAAGCCCACCGGCATCATCAATATCGTGGACGCCACCAACATCGAGCGCAACCTTTACCTGACCATGCAGCTGATGGAGCTGGACATCCCCATGGTGCTGGCGCTGAATATGATGGACGAGATGCGCGGCAACGGCGGCACGGTGCGCATCAACAAGATGGAAGCCATGCTGGGCATCCCGGTCATCCCCATCTCCGCCGCCAAGAACGAGGGCGTGGACGAGCTGGTAGACCACGCCGTCCATGTGGCAAAGTATCAGGAGCGCCCCGGGCGCATGGATTTTTGCAGCGAGGACGACCACGGCGGCGCGGTGCACCGCTGCATCCACGGCATCCTGCACCTCATCGAGGATCACGCCAAGGCGGCGGGCATCCCGGTGCGGTTTGCCGCCACCAAGCTGGTGGAGGGCGACCCCCGCATTGAGGAAGCGCTCAAGCTGGACCAAAACGAAAAAGAAATGATCGAGCATATCATTGTGCAGATGGAGCAGGAGCGCGGGCTGGACCGCGCCGCCGCCATTGCGGATATGCGTTTCTCCTTCATTCAGGAGCTGGTGGCGCAGACGGTGGTCAAGCCCCACGAGAGCAAGGAGCAGCTGCGCTCCAACCGCATCGACAAGTTCCTTACCGGCAAGTACACCGCCATCCCGGCGTTTATCGCCATCATGGGTCTGGTGTTCTTCCTCACCTTCAACGTCATCGGTCTGTTCTTCCAGAACCTCATGGAGCTGGGCATCGACGCCCTGACCGGCCTTGTGGACACCGCCCTGACCAACTGGAACGTCAACGCGGCGGTGCACTCGCTGGTCATCGATGGCATCTTTACCGGCGTGGGCAGCGTGCTGAGCTTTCTGCCCATCATCGTGGTGCTGTTCTTCTTCCTCTCCATGCTGGAGGATACCGGCTACATGGCGCGTGTGGCCTTTGTGATGGATAAGCTGCTGCGCCGCATCGGCCTTTCCGGCCGCAGCATCGTGCCCATGCTCATCGGCTTTGGCTGCACCGTGCCCGGCGTGATGGCAAGCCGCACCCTGCCCTCGGAGCGCGACCGCAAAATGACCATCCTGCTCACTCCGTTCATGAGCTGCTCGGCAAAGCTGCCCATTTACAGCCTGTTTGCGGCGGCGTTCTTCCCCAAGTACGCGGGGCTTGTGATGGTGCTGCTGTACTTCACCGGCATTCTGGTGGGCGTGCTGGCAGCGCTGCTGCTCAAGAGCACCGTGTTCAAGGGCGAAGCCGTGCCATTTGTCATGGAGCTGCCCAACTACCGCCTGCCCGGCCTGAAAAACGTGGCGCAGCTGCTGTGGGAAAAGGCCCGGGACTTCTTGCAGAAGGCCTTCACGGTCATTTTTGCCGCCACCATCGTCATCTGGTTCTTGCAGAACTTTGACTTGCAGCTGTCGCTGACCGCCGACCCGCAGGCCAGCATTCTGGCGCGCATCGCGGGCGATATCGCTCCGCTGTTTGCCCCGCTGGGCTTTGCGGACTGGCGCATCTCCACCGCCCTCATCACCGGCTTTATGGCAAAGGAGAGCGTGGTGTCCTCGCTGCTCATCCTCTTCGGCTCCACCGCTGCCCTGACCGCAGCCCTCACCCCGGCACAGGCCGCACCGCTGCTGGTGTTCTGCCTGCTGTACACCCCCTGCATCGCGGCGGTGGCCTCGGTCAAGCGGGAGCTTGGCGGCAAGTGGGCCACCATCATGGTGGTCAACCAGTGCGCCGTGGCATGGCTGTGTGCCCTGCTGGTGCGTCTGGTCGCTGTGGCGGTGTTCTGAAAAACGATTTGAATGCGCTCCGCGTTGCTCTGCGCATCATCAGCGGAAAGAATATTTTTAATTTTGGGTTTCAGGAAAGTCTGCGGACTTTCCTGAAACCCTTTTTCACGGGAGGGGTCGTGGAAGGAAACGGCATTTGCAGCGCCGCTTTCTGCGAAAGCGCGGCGCTGCGGGGGAAACCCTCTCAGTCATCGCTACGCGATGCCAGCTCCCCCGAAGGGGGAGCTTTTTTGCGGCGGTGGGAAGGTTTCTCATTGCACCTAAAAACTTCAGCAACGAGCCTAACGGCTTGGCTCCCCCTTCGGGGGAGCTGGCGCGGGAGCGCCTGAGAGGGTTTCCCCTTGACATCTCCCCTTATCTGCACTATAATACTTCAAAAATGAACTATCCATATAAGAACAAAAGGAGCGCCCCATGAACCCTACCATAGAGATCAGCTTCAAGACCGCGCAGGCGTACAGCGCCATGTGCAAGCCGCTGTGCCAGGAACTCAAGCTGCCCCAGACCGCCTTTGACATCCTGATGTTTCTGGCCAACAACCCGGACTGCACCACTGCCCGGGATATCGTGGAGATCCGCAAGATCAAGGCGAACCTTGTGTCGGTAAACGTGGACCGCCTGGTGCAGGAGGGGTATCTGGAGCGCCGCGCCGTGGCGGGCGACCGCCGCAAGACCCAGCTGCTGTGCACCGAGAAGGCGCAGCCGGTCATCGCACGGGGGCGCGAGGTGCAGGAGCGTTTTTTTGCCCGCCTGCTGCACAACACCGATGCCGCTACCCGGGAGGCGTTTTTCCGCACCATGGAGGTCATTGGGAAAAATCTGGACGAGATTCTGCTGCAATTTTCATGATCTATAACAAAAAACAGCCAAGCCTGCGGGCTTGGCTGTTTTTGTATCTTAAACTTACTTGCTCTCTACCTTTTCCTCGATGGTGGAGTGGTCGATGACCCAATCGGCAGCCTTGCGGATGCCCTCGTTGCGGCGCAGGGCGGCAACGTCGGTGCTGGCTTTGATCTCCTCCACCGTCTTTTTGGTCTTTTCGGCGCGCTCAGCCAGCTGCTTGTCGATCTCCTCGTCGGTGGGCAGCAGGTTCTCCTGCTGTGCGATCTGCAGCAGTGCCATGCGGGCGCGGGTGTTCTTCTCTGCGGCGGCGTGCACCTTGGCAGTAAAGCTCTCGCGGGTCTCATGGATCTGGCTCAGGTAGGTGTTCAGGCTCATGCGCTGCATCTGCAGCTGCTGCTGGATGCCCTGCATCTGCTGCTGGTAGGCGTTCTCCACCAGAATGCTGGGGATCTCGCCCTCGGCGGCATCAGCCAGCTGACCAAGGATCATGTCCTTGGCGTGGTTCAGCGCACCGCCGTGGCGGCCGTCGAACAGCTGCTGCTTCACGAAGGCGCGGTACTCCTCCATGGTCTCCTTGCCCATCTTCTTGGCAAAATCGCTGTTCAGGGCGGGCAGCTGACGCACGCACACGTCATGCAGCTTGATCTTGAACACGACAGGCTTGCCGGCCAGCTCCTTGTTGGGGTAGTTCTGGGGGAAGGTGACGTTGATCTCGAACTCGTCCCCTGCCTTGTGGCCCAGAATGCCGTCCTCGAAGCCGGGGATCATGCGGCCACTGCCCAGCTGCACCGACTGATCTTTTGCCGTGCCGCCCGCAAAGGCCACGCCGTCCAGAAGGCCCTCGAAGTCCATGTGCACCACGTTGCCCTTTACAGCGGGGCCCTTGTGGGGTACCAGCTCTGCAGCGTAATTGCGGCGGCGCTCCAGCACCGTGTCGATCTCCTTGTCGGTCACCTCCGGGGTGACGCACTGGGAGGTAAAGCCGGTGGTCTTGGTCAGCTTCAGCTCGGGCTGCAGCGCCACGGTGGCGGTAGCCACAAAGCCCTCGTCCTTTTTCACGCTTACCAGATCGTAGCTGGGATCATCCACCGGCGCAAAGCCGTGTTCCTTTAAAGCAGCCTCGTACAAAGCAGGCACATCCTGATCCATCAGGTCGTTGATGGCATCGTACCAGAAGGTGTGCTCGCCGCGGTCAGCCTCGATCTGTGCGCGGTCGGCCTCGCCCTTCTGGAAGCCCTTGATGGTATAAGTGGCGCGGGTGCGCTCATAGACCGCGTTGGAGGCGGCCTCCAGTTCCTCAGCCGTAGCGCTAAAGGTCATTTTGCAGACACTCTTTTCAGGAGTTTCCACGCTTACCAGTTTCATAGGATCTACCCTCCGTGTTGTTCCCTTGGCGGCGGTGCGGTACTGCCAAGGCAGCAGCCGGAACGCCATTTTGGGGACATTTTCAAACATTAGTAAAGTTATTATAGCACAAGTGCAGCAAAAGCGGTATAATAAACTTGATAAAAATGTGCCGTTTTGGCAATTTTTGTCCATTCAAGCAGGAAAAAAGCGCGTTTTGCGGCAGCAGCTGCCGCGCAAAAGTGGGAAACCCCTCAGGAAAGGAAGGCTGTCCCCTATGCGATTATTTGATGTTCTGGGCCCGGTGATGATCGGACCCTCCTCCAGCCACACCGCCGGTGCGGCAAAGATCGGCTATACCGCACAAAAGCTTCTGGGCGAGGTTCCGGCGCAGGCAGACATCGGCCTGTACGGCAGCTTTGCCACCACCGGCAAGGGCCACGGCACCGACCGCGCCTTGGTGGCGGGGCTGCTGGGTCTGCGCCCGGACGACTCCCGCCTGCCGGACAGCTTTGCACTGGCTGCGCAGCAGGGAATGCAGTTCAGCATCCACCCGGTGGAGCTGCGCTCTGCCCACCCCAACACCGCCGTGCTCACCCTGACCAGCCGCACCGGGCGGCAGCTCTCGCTCAAGGCGGCATCGGTGGGCGGCGGACGCATCCGCGTCACCGAGATCGACGGCGTCCCGGCGGATTTCGGCGGGGACAGCAACACCCTGATCATCCACAACGAGGACACCCCCGGCTGCATTGCGGAGGTGACCATGGCGCTGGCGCTGCGGCGCATCAATATCGCGTCCATGCAGGTGTTCCGCGCCGCCGCAGGCGGCTATGCGGTGATGGTGCTGGAGTGCGACTCCCACATCCCCCACGCGCTGGAGCGGCAGCTGGCGGTAATGCCGGGCTTGCTGAAGGTGACCTGCCTGAACGTGGACGAGCCGGAAGAAACGGAGGAATGAGCCATGGCATTTTTGTCCTGTGAAGAGATGCTGGCTGCTGCCCGCAGCCAGAAGATCACGCTGGCAGAAGCGGTGCTGCGCAGCGATTTGGAGGAGAGCCGCCTGACCGAGGCACACAGCCGCGCCGCCATGCGGCATTTGTGGCAGGTGATGCAGGCCACCAGTCAGGAATACGATCCCGCGCAGCGCAGCCGCAGCGGCCTTTCCGGCGGCGATGCCGCCAAGGTGGAGCAGGCGTGGCAGCAGGGGCGTCTGCTGGGCGATGACTATCTGGCCGCTGTCACGGCAGAAGCCCTAAAGACCGCCGAGTGCAACGCCTGCATGAAGCGCATCGTAGCCGCGCCCACGGCGGGCAGCTGCGGGGTGCTGCCGGCGGTGCTGCTGCCGCTGGCGCGCGCCGGACAGGCAGACGAGGATGCCGTCTGCGATGCGCTGTATGTGGCGGCAGGCTTCGGGCAGGTCATCGCCGCCCGCGCCACGCTGGCGGGCGCAGAGGGCGGCTGTCAAGCCGAGGTAGGCGCTGCCAGCGCCATGGCCGCCGCCGCCCTGTGTAACCTGAAGGGCGGCACCCCGGAGCAGTGCGCCGCTGCCGCCGCCATGGCGCTGGGCAACCTGCTGGGTCTGGTCTGCGACCCGGTAGCCGGTCTGGTGGAAGTGCCCTGCATCAAGCGCAACGTGGTGGGCGCGGTGAACGCGGTCTCCTGCGCCAACATGGCGCTGGCGGGGGTGGACTATGCCATCCCCTGCGACGAGGTCATCGACGCCATGGGCCGCGTGGGCAGTCTGCTCTCCCCCGATCTGCGCGAGACCGGTCAGGGCGGCCTTGCCGCCACCCCCACCGGCGTAAAAATCGCCCGTCAGCTGGCGCAGGAGGACTGAGCGCTGTCTCTGCCGTATCCCCCGCCCGGCGGCTGCGAACCGGCTGTAAAAGCCGCTTTTTGCGCCGGGATGGCAGAAGAAACGCAGAAAAAACACAGTAAAATCAAAGAAAAGACGTTCTTTTTCGAAAAATATAAAATTATTTTAAAAAAGCTGTTGACAAACCCCGCCCTTCGTGATAAAATACATCATGTTCCGAACGGAACGTATGCGTTGGTAGCTCAGCTGGATAGAGTGACTGACTACGAATCAGTAGGCCGGGGGTTCGAGTCCCTTCCATCGCACCAAACAATGAAAATCCGAACCTTTTCTCGATAGGAGAAGGGTTCGGATTTTTTGTTTTCTTCGGAAAGCAGAATGAAGGCTCATTTCAAACGGCTGTGTGTCCAAAACCTTATCAAAAAAGACGTATCACGAAGGTCACAACTGTAAAGGTGCCGTAAGGCAGAAAGGACACGAACATGAAGTACGATGAAAGAGCCTGCAATTTCAACATGGATACCGGGTGTGTGGAACTGCTGCTCCGGGATGGGAGAAAAATCTCCATTGACTGTACTGGGGTCGAGGATGTACTGGATGTCACCATGGCACAGCAGACCGAACTGGACTACCTCATCTACAATGACCCACTGGGTTATGCTGATTTGATCCTGAACGGTGACCCGGAGGAATATTTGAAAAAAGTGGCTGGGAGCCATGGGTTAGAAGATTAACTGTGTTGATTATCAGAAATTTCCATGCATAATATAGAATAGCTTTTACCAAAAATCCAATAAAATAATTTAGCAATTATTAATTACCGTCATTAAGCATTGCCTCAAATCACAAACGGTCACTCGCTTCGTTAGTTGACATCGCGAGTGACCGTTTGCGCCTATACCAATTTAATTTTTCCGTCTACTATCTTATATTTGAGAGCAAACAAACTTTTCTTCTTTGTCATCGAAGTAAGCTATACTCACTCTAGGTCTAGATTTTCTTCTGCTCGGAGATAAATATCCAACTGGTTCTGGACGTTTAGCTCACTTACCAGCCATCCGCGTGCCATACACAATCGTTTGAAGTCCTCAATTCGATTTACTCCACTCATTTCTTTTAACGTCACTACAACACCGAATGGCAATGTTTTTTGTGGAGTTGTTTGCATTCGTTCTTTCGTTTTAATGCTTAATCCCCATAAACCTGAATCATAAGCTTTGCGGGGAATAGCTCTAGATTTGATGACATCACTAATATGCTTAACATTATCCCATTTACGATACATTTTTCGTGCATCTTCTTCATAGATAATGTTTAATCCATCATCGGATTGCCGATTTGCATCAATAGAAGCGATGCTCGCCTTTCCATTTTTTGAAACGACTCTCCCAAAATGAATATCCATTTCTGTATTTGTGTAGTCAACTCCTTGTGAACGATTGCACTGTGGAAAATAGACAAGCGTCGCGCGAGCGTAGAACGGATGTGCATTTTTGACAATTGGGACCGGAAGATTGTAGGTATAGGTTTCAAAAGATTCAGTTGTTCCGCTCATAATAAAGCGAATTTCATCATCATTTGAATGAAGAATATCGGAAATGTGAATTGGAACTACTCCATATCCTATTGCATGGGATGGGTCGCCTTTACACTTCCATCCGGCTGCAGCATCGATAATAAGTGCTTTTGCAATTTCTCGAGTCAGGCCCATATTATAAACTAAATAAGCTATTTTTCTCGTAACCCACGGTGCAGCAAAAGAGGTACCAGAAACGTACACTGCGCCCAAATCATCTTTACAGGCGACAATTTTATCATAATAGTTTGGACCATCGCCACCATAATAGCTTACGTCCGGTTTATTAAAGAACGAAAGCACTGGACCAACGCGAGTATATGAAGCACTTTTTTTTCTAAAATCGACAGAGTTGACAACAAGGGAGTTTAAAGAATCTGCCGGAGACCCAATTTTCATAGTCTTTTTTTCTTTATTAGTAGGGCGATTGGTTCCAGCCACAACGAAAAGGACATCGTATTCACACTGAATTCTGTCTAATTCAGCGGCCTCTGGAGAAATAAAATTTTCTTTTATTTCCATAGTTGAACCGAGGGACAAATTCCAAACTTTAATGTCCCGATTCGTGGAAACAATCTGTCGGATCAACTTTAGAACTGAAAACGAACTCATAGGGCCGTCAGTGGCAACACCGAAATGTCGAACTCGAAAACGTCCACATCCATCATCTAGATTCGGATTTCCATGCGAACCATCCACAATAATAGATGTAACTTCTGTACCATGATAGAAATCACTATTTTTTAATGGAATATTCGGATCAAGCATATTGCGGTAGTCAACCCACTTGTGAAAGTAGACTTTTTCATTAAATTGAGTGTCAATAACTCCAACGATGGGTTCGTTATTCGGAGGAGGAATTTGTTCATCAGCCGTCAGCTCTTCGTCTGCTTCAATTTGCAAAATATCATCCTTTGCAAGCTCAGCAAAATTTTTCACATCCATTGCAATCAGGTATGGTGCGTGATTAAGAAGCAGTTCCAATTCAGTAGGGTTCAACCGAAGCGTTGTATCATCAATAATACGGTCATCAAATATATTAATTCCGAATTTTTGCAGAAGCTGCTTCGTATCTACATCCGTTTTAAAAATGGTGACAATAGATTCTTCTTTTATTTCGTCTGAGACTCTATCAATACCAAAGGATTCTGTATATAGTCCATCGAGAACTACTTTTAAAAACACAGATTTTGAAAGGAAATCGTTGTATATATAGTTACCCTGAGTGTTGATTTTCTCGGTGTTTTCAGCTTTGATTTCACCAGAGTAGCCCGCATCGATAATATCAGCAGCTTTAGATAACAAATCGACAGACTTTTGTAAAGCCGACAAAGAAATATAGTGTGTAAATACATGTTTTTGAATAAGGTTCCCGTCTTTATCAGGTTCCCAAACAAACTTTGCTCCTCGAATAGAAGCAGTTGGTGATTGGCTATTATTGGAAAGCAAAATCCGAAGACGATTGCTTTTAGCTACGACATGCTTATAATGCACGCTAACCAATGCACCCGCGATTTCCCGGTGGTGTGCCCAAAATTCCAAAATATCCTGTAACTGGGAAGACAATGTTCGTAAATGAGAGGATTTTACGCATTTGCCTTTTGGCAAATTAATCGGTCCAAATGAAGACGTATTGGGCCGATGGTCAAAATGGCCTTTGAGTGTCAGTATATTATTCATTTAACAGCCCACCTTTCAATTCTCGAGCGACACTACTCTTGGACTTTTTCGTTAAAATTTCAATTTCGCGAACAGTGAAATTTTGAGCTTGGAGCATTTGAAGATTTTCAGGCTTTTTGCCATATGCAGCAGAATAGAGTCTACGGAAATAATCTTGCCCGTCCTGAGGATCGCTGAATGCGATTGAACTACGAATTAAGTTTTTCAAATCTCCGGGATACGGAAGTGGATTCATCAAGCCCATGATTTTTCGAAATAAGCGCACATCTCGATTAGCTAATTTCAATTTGCTAAGATAACGATCCAGCATTTTTTCTGCGATAGACATAAGATCTTCGTTACTATATTGATTAAAATTAATAATAGAATCAAATCTTCTAATTAAGGCCTTATCAAAATGATTGTACAGATTAGTAGTTGCAATTAGTACAATGTTTTCATTTATACGATCTAAGCCTTTAAGCATGGCCGAAGTAGCTCTTCCCATCTCACGTAAATCATTAGGGTCAGTTCGGTCTAAAGCTATCGCATCAATTTCGTCGAAGAGAATTATAATACGATCTGGTTGTGGGAAACTATTGATTTCGGTGAAAAGCGTAGCAAGATTTTTCTGCGTCTGACCTAATTTGCTATCCACTACCGTTGAAAAATCAACCATATATATTTCCCGCTCAAGGATGCGCGCAAGTTGTTTGACTGCTTCTGTTTTTCCAGTACCAGGAGCTCCCTGAAAAAGAAATTTGTGAATACCGATTCGATGTGCTATTGCATTTACAACCCCTAGAAGATCTTGCATGATTGAATCAGGTAGCAATAAAATATCTTCTTTTGCTTCAATTCTTTCAAAAAATGTAGATTCATGCCCTTCCATCTGTGGAACAAAAGTATTTACATTCGAAAGCAACGACATAATATATTCAGCTAATTGATGGTCGCCTGATTCATCAAAATCTCTAGCGATTTCATATGATTCGTTTCTGAAGCCTTCATCATTCTTTTCTGTATAGCAACGAATAAGATTAATAATGTTTTTTTTCTTCATAGAATGTACACCCCCTCCTGTACATTAGCATTATACCACGATTGGGACAAAAAAGTCAATAATGGGACAGAAATAAGAATATTTGCTGCATTCAGAGAGACCAGTGTTCTAGTTAGACTATTCAGCCGACAGCGAGTGTAAGGCTGGATATTTGTAGAAGCTCTCTCGTGCAAAAGTAAATTACATTGGCCTTGAAGTATACACTTGATGTGACCATGGCGCAGAGGTCAAAACTGGACTACCTCATCTACAATGACCCGCTGGGCTATGCAGATTTGATTCTGAATAGTGACCCGGGGGAATATTTGAAGAATGTGACCGGGAGCCATGGATTAGAAGATTAAGGGCAAAAAAACAGGGTGCGCCCCTGCGGACGCACCCTGAAAAATCCACATACGATAGCGATATGTACAACAGGGCGTTCCCCGTCGGGAACGCTCTGTTTCTCTTTACTGGGGATATGATGAGCCTGCTCCGCCTGCCATGCAGCAAACTCTCGCTGGCCTTCCTCGCTGTTCCAGCAGGCAAGGATGGCCGGGTAGAACGCCCGCGCCAGACGGTCGATGACTTCATCGGGATAAGGGGAAGTGTTTGTGGACTTTTTCTTTTTGTTCAAACGCACGCTCCTTTGATCGTCCCACCGTGGCAAAGTCGGGCGAGAAAATCAAAGTTCCAATTTCATATCAGGCGCAAGGGCGCAGATGCTTTCCGCCCTGCACTTGCGGCTGGTGGCTCGTTGATGGCTTACAAGTGCCTGTCGTTATGCGATTTTTTCGTCGTTCAGCATTTCTTCAAACTGTGCCATATACGCTTTGTGCTGCTTGAGGATTTTTAGTGTTTCAGTTTTGGCGTAGGAATCATCCGGCAGCTTGGGCAGGTATCTCATCAAAAAATCAAAGTCCTGCTGAATCCGCCGGACAGCGACCTCCAGCGCAGAGTAGTTGATTCCAGAGTAGTGCGAGTAGCTCGACTGCGAAACCGGACGGTCTTCCGGGTGAAGAATCTCGTGCACGATCTGCTTGCGGTTCGGAAAATCAGCTCTGGCGAGGCGGTGCATATCGGCATCACGGACTTTGAACTGCCCGGACAGGATTTTCTCTTTCATACCGGGCATCATCTGCTCCATGATCTCCACGCCCCGCATGAACTTCTCAGACCGGGCAACGTAGGATTCGCTGACATTGTTCCGCTCTGCGATCTGTTTGCGGACGCTTGCTTCTGCGGCAGTGGGAGGAATTGTGTCAATTTGACACAATTCCTCCGGGGCGGTTTTCTTGGCAGCAGCCGTGTGCTGGTTGTTGCCGTTTCCACCGGGCTTCCGATGCTCCACACTGTACTGTTTTCCAATGAGGAACTTCTTCTGCTCCGGCGTGAGATTACGCCGCCCCAGCTGATTCTTGCAGATCCATGCGAGGACTTCTTCTCTGCTTTCAAACGGGAGCGGCATGGTGGAGAAAGAGATTTCGGGATGCTCCTGAACGATTTCATAACGATTGTGACCATCAACAAGGGTGTTGTTCCACACGATCAAAGGAGAAATCAGCTTGCCCTCTTTGAGGATGTTTTCTTCAAGCTGCTTAAATTCATCATCGGTCAGAGGAGGAATCTGGGACTGGAACTCCGGGTCGATTTTCAGGTTGATCATACGCACACTCCTTTATCTCTCCTGCTGCGCCGGTTCTTCCTCCCGGAAAAAGGACGCAACATTCTGCT
>CAKSYT010000017.1 GCA_934524985.1 uncultured Faecalibacterium sp.
AACTACGACCTGATCAGCCAGAGCTACACCGAGGGCACACAGAGCGCTTTCCTTGTCGGCATCCTTGCGGTATTCGGAGTCCTTCTGGGGTGTGCGCTGCTGGTGGTTTTGAATCTTTCGGCTTATGAAGTCCAGCAGCAGCGGCTGTCGCTTCTCCTGACGCTGGGTGTTTCCCCGAAAAAACTGGTGCTGTCCTATGCAAAGCTGCTGCTCCCGGTCATCGTTGGGACGACGCTGCTTGTGAACATCGTTGTCTATGCGGCAGTTTCGCGTATCGTTCCGATCCAGAGCATTCTCGACCTGATCCGTATCCATACAAGCGGACGGGTGTATGCGTTCCATAAACCTGTGGGAAGTCAGATCATGGTCAGCATTCTGCTGATGGTGTTTTGGCTGTCCGCAGCATTACTGCCGATCTTCTCTTTTATTCGTAAAAAAGCATCCAAGGGGGATATCTTATGAAAGATAAAATTCTGGAAGCAGTGCAGATCTCCAAAACCTACGGGGAAGGAGAAAGCGCTGTTCACGCCCTCAGAAATAGCGACCTGACCCTTGAAAACGGTACATTTGCGTCCATCATCGGTTCCAGCGGCAGCGGAAAATCCACGCTCCTGAAAATTCTGGGAGGACTTTTGCCGCCCACCACCGGTAAGGTGCTGCTGGATGGTCAGGACATTTATGCGATGAATGCGGAGCAGCTGGCACAGGTGCGGCGGCAAAAGATCGGCTTTATTTTTCAGGATTTCCGCCTGTTCCCGGAGTACACGGTGCAGGATAATATTCTGATCCCGTTTTATCTGGACCATAGAGCACCGGATGAACAGATGCTCCATAAGCTGACCGGGATCTTGGGTATTGCGGGCAAACTGCATTCCCGCCCTGCGCAGCTTTCCGGCGGACAGCAGCAGCGTGTGGCAATCGCCCGTGCACTCATCGCAAAACCCCGCATCGTTTTCGCAGACGAGCCTACCGGAAATCTGGATACGCGGACGGGCGAGGATACGATGCGGCTGTTGATGGAATGTGCTGCGGAGTTCGGGCAAACGCTTATCGTTGTTACGCACAACCCGGAAATTGCGCAGAAGGCGCAGCAAGTCATTCGGATCGAGGATGGGCAGATCCTGAAAGGAGAAGCGCAACATGAAAAAGGGAATTTGGATACGCAATAAAATCGTCCCCTACTACTTAAAAGGAGCCAAGCTTGCATTGGCTATGTTGCTAACTGAAAAAACATTGTCGGCATCCCAGATTGTAACGGTCATTTCGGAAAAAGGGATAAAATGTGACCGAAAAGAACTTGGAAAGATGCTGGCAAGTCTGGAACGGATGGGTGTAGTCACCTTAACAGATGGAGCCTATTCGTGTAGCACCAAGAAACTGAAAAACTGTCCGGTTGCATATTCTGAGGATCAGCTGATCGATTTAATTGGCATGACGCAGGGCACCGTAAACGGCAAAGCATTTTATAGTGCAACACCGCCAATGAGCGTCAGTTCTCGTGGGAATAGCGGCGTATAAAGGAAAATCATTCAAATTGAAGATGGGCAGATCCTGAAAGGAGAAGCGCAACATGAAAAAAGGAATTTGGATACAAAACAAGATTTTCATCTATGATGATTTTGTTTTATCGCAAGACAAGAAGCCCATGCCAACACCTTTGTTTGCTATAATAAGTCCTACTCTCTCCACTTTATTGCCATAAATTTTCCAAAACCCTCTTGACGATTTTCACATACAGTGGTATTTTTCTTGTAAATCCCACTGATTTTGTGGAGTGGCCCGAATCTCTCCACAAGATGTGGTCGTGTTCGCTCTGAACACAGCCGCAGAAAGTGGTTGGTTATCACCGTGAGACCCACCACTTCAGTGAGGAAAAGTCCACGAAAGAATTTACCGCCCCGCAACACACCCGATTCATTTTGCCGCTTACTTCGCCCGACAAAATCATCGCTGCGCTGCGTGGGCGGTATTTTTTTACAAATAGAACCTTATGTGGTTGTGCGTTTCTCTAAAATTTATTTTAAGTTGTTGACTATACAACTTCAAAGTGTTATTCTTGTGCTTGAAAGAAGCAGAACGTAGTGTCCGCACTGCGCCCAGCTTTCTTCATACTGTACCTTGAATCCTACATAAGCCGTCTGAACGTGATACCGTGCCACGACCTCACACTTTCCGTGAGCGAGCCGGACAACGCCGCTGCACAAACAGGGGCAGGAACTTCGTTCGGAGCAAACGGCGATCAACATACACGAGCAGCGGAACTCTCTACTTATTTTTTGCGTCTTAACAATTCGGAAACATTTGTTGAAAATGCGTTTTGAGCGCAGCGGTAGAGGGCAAGAACCGTCCCGTGGCCACAAATTTTCAATTCTTGAAAATTTTCTGTCCATTCGGGACTTCACTTCTGCAATGCGTCTGCATTTCCGAAGTGATCTTGTTGGGGCGTGCCTGCCCCAAACCCTGCTCATCATTCGTGCCTAGCGGCACGAATGGAACGGCGTGTCGTGCTTTACATAACTTCACCGAGGAGTTATCGAACAGACAGGAGGTACAATGACCAAAACGAATGTTCAACTGACCCCTAGCAATTCCCAGCACCACGACACGCCGAACAACAAAACGCACGTCATCAAGTTCCGTGTGACAGCGGAGGAAAAAACGTCACTGGAACTCACTTGCAAACTCCTGAATCTCTCCCTCTCCACTTTTATCCGCCGTGCCATCCACAACGTCAAGATCGAGAAAACGGTCATCGTTGCAGACGGTGGCGAAGAAACCCTGACCACTGTTTCCACCCTGCTTGCCCAGTGCAGCAAGGTGGGCACCAACCTCAACCAGCTTGCAAGGCACTTCAATTCCGGCGGTGCAGACACCGAGCAGATACGAGCGAAAATCCTTGACGAACTTGCAGACCTGACCGCATTTCGGCTGAACGCCGAGAAAGTTTTGGGTGAACTGTATGGCAACGCTCAAGCATATAAGCTCTAAAAACTCGGACTACTCCGCCATTGAAGCCTATCTTGTTTACCAGCACGATGCGTTCACCGGGAAGCAACTTCTGGATGAACAGGGCAAGCCGAAGCTGCGGGAATCCTACCTGCTCGACACCCTTGAGTGTGGCGATTTCTCGTTTGCAACAGCCTGCCTGCTGGCAAACCGCAAGTATGGTAAGAACACTCAGTGCGATGATATTAAGAGCCATCAATATATCATCAGCTTTGACCCGCGCGATGCAGCCGACAACGGCTTGACCATGGAAAAGGCACAGGCACTTGGCCTGAAGTTTTGTTCTGAAAATTTTCCCGGTCATCCCGCCATCGTCTGCACTCACCCCGATGGGCATAACCATTCGGGAAACATCCATGTCCACATCGTGATCGGCAGCGTCCGAACACGAGAGGTGGAGCGCAAGCCCTATATGCAGAAGCCCCGCGACTGGCTAGAGGGCATGAAGCACTCCAGCACAGCCCAGACCATGCGGCACTTGCGTGTCGAGGTCATGGAGCTGTGCGAAGGTGCCGGACTGTACCAGATTGATTTGCTCAACGGCTCGAAAGAGCGTGTGAGCGAAGCTGAGTATTGGGCAAGACGGCGCGGCCAGATGAAACTTGACCGCGAGAACGCATCCTTTACCGCGGCTGGACAGCAGCCCAAGCAGAAGAAGTTTCAAACCGTGAAAGACACTTTACGGAAACAGATTTCTTCGGTGCTGTATCGCGCTGTGAGTTTTGAGGATTTTTCCGATAGGCTCATGCAGCAGTATGGTATTGCCGTCAAGGAAAGCCGTGGGCGGCTCAGCTATCTGCCCGCTGGCAGAATGAAGTTCATCCGAGCGAAATATCTCGGGGACAAGTTCGATAAGACGGCAGTGTTTGCCACGTTGCAGGCAAACGCCGAACGCAAACCCAAGGCGCAGTTCAAGCAGGATACCATCGGGAAATTGATCGACATCCAGTCGAGGATGACCGAGGGCAAAGGCATCGGCTATAAGCGTTGGCTCACGAAACACAATCTCAAAGTTATGGCACAGACTGTGAAGTTTCTGCAGGAAAAGGGCTTGACCGACGAGGACGCCCTGAACCAGCGCATCGCTGAACTGGAAACCAAGTATCACGACGCACTGGCGGTGGTGAAAGACCTTGAAGGTCGCATGAAGGCCAACAAAGAGCTGCGCTATCATGTCGCAGTCTACACCAGCACCAAGAGCATCGCCCAGCAGTTAAAAACCGCCAAGCGACCCGCAGTCTTTGAGGAGCAGCATCGTGCAGAGCTGACAGCACACCGGGCGGCAGCAGCCTATTTCAAGGCAAACGACCTTACCAAGCTGCCTAGCCCGAAAAAGCTGGAGGGCGAGTATGCGCAGCTTGCCTCCGAAAAGGCGAAGTTCTATGAGCAGTACAAGGAAGCCAAAGAGGAATTGCTCAAGCTGAAAACCGCAAAGCAGAATGTTGCGTCCTATTTCCGGGAGGAAGAACAGACGCAGCAGGAGAGATAAAGGAGTGTGCGTATGATCAATCTGAAAATTGACCCGGAGTTCCAGTCCCAGATTCCCCCTCTGACCGATGATGAATTCAAGCAGCTTGAAGAAAATATCTTGAAAGAGGGCAAGCTGCTCTCTCCTTTGATCGTGTGGAATAATACACTTGTTGATGGCCACAACCGTTATGCCATTCTCCAGAAGCATCCTGAGGTTTATTTTTCCACTATGCCGCTCCGATTTGAGAACCGCGAAGAAGCCATTGCGTGGATTTGCCGGAATCAGTTGGGACGGCGAAACCTGAGCCCCGAACAGAAACGCTATCTGCTTGGGAAACAGTATGAAGCTGAAAAGAAAGCTGCAAAAATCTTTCGGGGTAATCAGTACACTTTAGCAAAGAAAAGTGGTGGTGATCACGGTGATAACCACCACTCTAGAAAGAAAACCTGTGACCGGATCGCAGAGGAAAACGGTGTCAGCCGTGCCTCCGTTCTCCGCGCCAGCCACTATACACGAGGCATCGACATCGCAGACAACCTCTCTCCCGGCATCAAGCAGAAAGTCTTTTCCGGCGAGGTGAAGTTTACCAACGAAGAAATGTCCAAACTCGTGCAGGCAAGTGCCGAGCATCGTTCAGATATCCTTGCTCAAATCCTGCATCCAGAGGCATTGGAAGTGTTGGAATCTGCCAGCGCAGAATTTGAACCTGAAAAAGCAGAATCTGTTCCCATGCCCACACCACAAACAGAAGAATTCCGGCGCTATCATGTACCGGACGAGTTTATGAAGGTTTACAAATCCTTGAGCCGTGCGACCGAAATGATGAAAAACTCATGGAAGAAAACGCTCAAAAACAATCCCAGCTATTTCACTGACCCGGAAAAACAAAAGGTTCTCCGCTTCGCAATGCAGAGGCCTGCTAACTACCTGACTGAAATCGAAACCTATCTGGAAAAGGCTCTTGCAGAAGCCCTTGAAGAAGAAAAGACCGCATAACAGCAGACACCTGTAAGCCATCAACGAGCCCCCAGCCGCAAGAGCAGGGCAGAAAGCATCCGCGCCCTTGCGCCTGATAAAAAATGGAACTTTGATTTTCTCGCCCGGCTTTGCCACGGTGGGACGATCAAAGGAGCGTGCGTTTGAACAAAAAGAAGAAGTCCACAAACACTTCCCCTTATCCCGATGAAGCCATCGAACGTCTGGCACGGGCATTCTACCCGGCCATCCTTGCCTGCTGGAACAGTGAGAAAGGCCAACGGGAGTTTGCCGCGTGGCAGGCGGAACAGGCTCATATTGCAACCAAAGAAAAACAGGAAGTTCCCGTTGGGGAACTCCCTGCCTTACTTATCGTGTGTGGATTTTTCAGGGTGCGTCCGGCAGGGCGCACCTTGTTTTTTTGTGTTTCGTCCTCTAGTTCGTGATTTCCAGACATGTTATTCATATATTTTATCGTCTCACGATGGCTCACTACGTAGATTAAGTCCACACATGCCAGAAAATCAGATTCAATTTACCAGAAGAACAATACATTGAACACTTACTTGGATGGATTTTCAAATGCAAATCTTTTGATGTTTGGGAAAATCGACTTATCAATTTGCTGCGCCGATGTTACTAGGCCTCGCAATCGCTGGCGACTTTCCTGATCCATTGGATTTTTGCGCAAATGCTCAAATTCCAATATGATTTTATGTTGCAATGAATTTTTGACAATCATATTTTCATTGCAGTCGATGACAACACCCGTTACTAATTTTGGATATCCCTTTGAGTAACCTTTTACTTTGTTATGGGATAGTTTATATCTGTACTTCTTAATGATTGATTTGACAGAGTTCCTAAAATGTGAAGATATCTTATGTTCGCTTGAAAATACCATATCATCCACATATACAGTCATTACCATATCATTTTTAGCAGATAGCGTATGCAGTTCATCAAACATCTTATGATTGACAAGATAGGATAATATCTGACTGGTTGGTGCTCCTGAAATCAAATGATTGTAGCAATGCACACCTTTTTGACCTAAAAAGTCATAGACTTCTGTGAGTTCTTCTTTTGGAAATCTTTCAAGGCTAACTGTTGTTAAATTGGTCAGCACTTCTGAAACATCCGGAGAACAACACAATTCGTTATTAAAAAATTGATAAACATCCTCTCGACTGATAGATGGAAAAAAAGCTGTCAAATCAGTTTTGTAGAGGTTTCGTTTTCTTCCTCCAATATGCATACGTGCGTTTTCTGGATAAGATTTTCCCTTTATACCAGAAAAAACATTATCGGGCGTTTGAATTTTGCCCAATAATGTTTTTATCCGTCTTTGAACAATCTTTAATTCTGCCTGCGGTGCTTCAATAAGACGAGGCTTTTTTGTCTTATCTATATATGGATGGATTTTGGATGTGATATTGGATTGCTTTAGCATATCATCATTTTTTATTTGAAGGACATACTTAAGCATACGTTTGGAACGAATTCCATATAAAGGGCAATCACTATATTTCAAAAGGTATGACACCTCAATTCTTAAAATATGCTGGTGTTAGCTGTTGACTACTTTGCCGATCATCCAACGGACTAAATCGGGAAGCAGTTCAGGGCAGCAATAGGATACAACCAGTATGGCCGCAATGGAAATCGCTAAGATAACCAAAGCAACAGGGACATGAGAACGAGTCTCATTCGTTGATAGCTTATTGTTGTTGCCGAATATGTTAATATTGACAACAACAAAAGGCTTGTCCGTCTTATTCACGAAATTCACCTCCTTGTTATTATTGGCCCCCAAATAAATGAGGGGACTTCCCGTCCTCAAATAACAAAGAGATGCGATAGCCTTATATCCTGAATTCACACCAGCACAAATCCGACTTCCCAAACAATTGCATAGGCTCAGACCAACATTACTTAACACCTTAACATAATTCCATATCACACTGTGACTCGATGCAACGATGTTCTCGTGTTGCAGTGTAGAATGAGGCCGAACCGAGGGAACTCCTACCGGAAAAACACATCCATACCCATTGGTACGATGCCGCCTGTCTTTACAGACAAGCCACTCGAAGTCTAATCTGGCTATACATACTAGTAGATATCATTATAGCAAACTGCGCAGAAAAAGTAAATTGATTGGATGCGATTTTTGACAAATACTAAGAATAAAAGGCAGGGCACCACCTTCATGGTGATACCCTGCCTTTGCTCGTTTACAGTTCCGAGTAGTCCTTCCGCAGAACCTCCGATAAACAAAAAACGTACCCGAACCCTTTTTCATAAAGAATTGGGTTCGAGTACGAACTGTATGGTGGACGGTACAGGACTCGAACCTGTGACCTCCTGCACGTCAAGCAGATGCTCTACCAGCTGAGCTAACCGTCCATGTCATATCGACTTGGATAGTTTACCACAGCTTTTTACAAAAAGCAAGACCTTTTGTGCTTTTTATGCGTTCTTTTTTACTTTTCCGGCGAAAGCGCCCGGCGGATGATGTCGTACAGCACCGGCTTCATGGCGTCGATGTTGTCCGGCTTGCCCTCCAGAATGCTGGAATAGCACACCGACATGCACATACTGCCAAGGGCGGTGATGCGCTGGTAGACCTCCCGCTCGGTGCGGCCCGCCATCTCCGGGCTGGAAAGCACGATGGCCAGCAGCTTGCGCATCAGGGGCTCGGCTTCCCTGCTGGCTTCGATCTGGTCCAGCCCGGGCCAGACGAAGTTGCGCTCCAAGAACCGCAGCACCAGCACGTCCTGACGCAGCTCCTCGATGATATGGTCGATGACGAACACCACCTGTGCGGTAAAGTCGGGCAGCTCGGTGTGCTGCTCGACTGCAAGGCAGGCATCGCTCAGCAGCTGGTAGCTCACCCGCCCCAGCAGCGCCTGCATCACCGCGCCCTTATCCTGAAAATACAGATAAAACGTTCCTTTGCCCACCTTGGCACGGCTGGTGATATCCTCCACGCTGGTCTTGGCGGTGCCCCGTTCCAGAAACAGCTCGTAGGCTGCATCCAGCAGGGCGCGGCGCTTTTCCTGCTTCTTCCCTTCCACGGTGCTCATGCTATGGGTAGATTCCTCTTTTCTCTTTTTTATGAATATGGACGCAGGTATGTGCTGCGTCCGGCTTGTGTACCTTAGTTTAGCAGTCCTTTGCCGTTTGTGCAAGCCCGGTTTGCTATACAATTTTTTGCCGATGATAAAAAAACTGACTTTCGGTCACTTTTTCTGCTTGACACTCTGTCCGGGGTGGATATAATAGTGTTTGCCCGGAAGTTGACCGACAGTCAGTTTTGCGGGCATTCCCAATCAACTTTCTATTCTGGAGGGTTCTCATGAAAAAGATCGCACAAGGCATCGTGCGTCTGCGCAAGCTGATCTTAACAGTGGCAGTGCTGCTGTTGATCCCTTCCGCGATCGGCGCCATTGCCACCCGCATCAATTATGACATCCTCACCTACCTGCCGCAGGATCTGGACTCCATGATCGGCGAGGTAGCTCTTGAGGACGATTTCCATCTGGCCTCCACCGGTATGATCACGGTAGAGGGCCTGCCAACCAATGAACTCATCGCTATGAAAAAGGAGATCGACGCCGTGCCCGGCGTCACCCAGACCTTCTGGCTCAGCGATGTGATCGATCCCAACATCCCCACCGCCATGCTGCCTGCCGATGTGCAGCAGTTCATGTTCGGCAAAAACGATTCCACCATGCTGATCGTCCGCTTTGACGCTCCCAGCGCCAGCGACGAGACCATGGAAGCCGTCAAGCAGATCGAAAAGCTGCTGCGCAAGGACTGCTTCTTCGGCGGCATGAGCGTCATTCTGCAGGACACCAAGGCACTGGTCAATCAGGAAATGCCCATGTACATCCTGATCGCCGTGGGCGCCAGCCTGCTGGTGCTGTTCCTCTCGCTGGAAAGCACCCTCACCCCGCTGCTGTTCATGCTGGGCCTGCTGTTCCCCATCGCGTACAACTTCGGCACTAACATCCTGCTGGGGCAGATCAGCTACATCACCGAGGCGCTGGCCACCGTGCTGCAGTTGGGCGTTACGATGGACTTTTCCATCTTCCTGCTGCACCGCTACGAGGAAGAAAAGGAACTGCGCTCCTCCAACGAGGAGGCCATGGCCAGCGCCATCTGCAAGACCATGACCTCCATCTCTGCTTCCAGCCTGACCACCATTGCAGGCTTCCTCGCACTGTGCGCCATGCGCCTGACACTGGGCCGCGATATCGGCCTTGTCATGGCAAAGGGCGTGGCACTGGGCGTCATCTGCACCGTGGTCATTCTGCCCTCCCTGATCCTTACCTTTGATAAGTGGGTGGAAAAATACAAGCACCGCACCGTCATCCCCCAGCTGAAAAAGCTGAGCTACTTTGTTTCCAAGCACGCAGTACCCATCGTGGTCGTGTTTATCCTCATCCTCATTCCCTTTGCCATTGCGCAGAACAAGACCAGCGTGTACTACACCCTGTTCGATTCTCTGCCCCAAGACCTGACCGGCATCGTGGGCACCAACAAGCTGGGCGAGGACTTCGGCATGACCACCAGCCACTTCATTCTGGTGCATGACGATCTGACCGCTACGCAGGTGTCCGACCTGTGCGACGAGTTGAAGGACGTGGACGGCATCACGCAGGTGGTAAGTCTGGACTCCATCACCGGCCCCGGCTTTGACACCGAGCTGCTGCCCGACAGCATTATGGAGATCCTGCAGTCCGGCGGCTACAAGCTGATTTTGGCCAACAGTTCCTACAAGACCGGCACGGACGCCATCAACAGCCAGCTGGACGAGATGATCGGCCTGATCAAAAACGTAGACCCCGAGGGCGTCATCACCGGTGAAGGCGCCATGACCAAAGACCTGATCGAGGTGGCAGACGTGGACTTCAAGAACGTCAACGTCTGGTCTATTCTGGCGGTTCTCGCCATCATCGCCATCTCCTTCAAGAGCATCTCCATCCCGGTGCTGCTGGTCGCCAGCATCGAAGCCGCTATCGCCATCAATATGGGCATCCCGTACTTTACCGGTACGCAGCTGCCCTTCATCGCCAGCATCGTCATCGGCACCATCCAGCTGGGCGCTACCGTGGACTACTCCATCCTGATGACCACCCGTTATCACGAGGAGCGCGCCTTTGGCCGCACCCCCAAGGAAGCTGCCCAGCAGTCGCTGGAGCACTGCAGCCAGTCCATCCTGACCAGCGGTCTGACCTTCTTTGCCGCCACGGTCGGCGTGGCTGCCATCAGTAAGATGGAGCTGCTGCGGAGCATCTGCCTGCTGATCTCCCGCGGCGCTCTGATCAGTATGCTGGTCATTCTGGTGGTGCTGCCCGCCGCCCTGATGCTGTGTGACTGGATCATCCGCCACACCACCCTGAAATGGATGGTGCCTGAATCTGCCAACGCCAAGAAGTCTGAAAAGGAGTAATGCGTTATGAAAAAATCGCTTCGTTTCGCCAGTGCGGCGCTGGCAGTTGCCCTCGCCGCCAGCTGTGCAGCCCCGGCTTTTGCCGCAGGCGGCAGCAGCTTTACCAAGTCTGAGACCGTGTACGCTGTGATGAACGCCGATGGCTCCATCCAGAGCACCACCGTCAGCGAGCACGTTTACAGCGCCTCCGGTCTGTCCAATGTGACCGACCAGAGCACCCTGACCAATATCCAGAACACCGAGAGCAGCGCTGAGTTCACACAGGACGGCGAAAAGCTGGTGTGGAACACCGATGATACCGATGTGTATTATAAAGGTGACACCGACCGCGCCCTGCCCATTCAGGCTACCGTCACCTACGCGCTGGACGGTCAGGAAGCCGCACTGGAAGATCTGATCGGCAAGAGCGGTCATCTGACCATGACCATCGCCCTGAAGAACAACGAGACCGGCACCGTGAATGTGAACGGCACCGACCGCACCATCGTCACCCCGCTGGTCACCGCTGTGGGCGTGATCTTCGGGCAGGATGCCACCAACGTGGTGGCTGCCCACGGTCTGGTGGAAAGCGCCGCCAAGAGCAATGTGGCTGCCTTTGTCACCCTGCCGGGCGTGAAGGATTCCCTGTCCGGTCTGCTGCCGGACGAACTGGACACCATCGAGGACTATCTGCAGGACACCATCACGGTGGAAGCGGATGTCACTGAACTGACCTGCCCGCAGGTGATGATGGCCTGCGCCACCAGTGCTGCGGCTCTGGGCACCGACAACGTGTTTGACCTGAGCAGCCTCAACGACCTGACCGATGGCATCAACCAGCTGAACGATGCCATGAGCCAGCTGCTGGACGGTGCTTCTCAGCTGGAAGATGGTACCAGCCAGCTGGCCAGCGGTGTGCTGGCACTGCTGGACGGTGCTAACACCCTGAACACCGGTGCAGCCGCACTGGACGAGGGTCTGGGGCAGCTGACCAACGGTCTGGACACCCTGAGCGCCAACAACAGCGCCCTGAACAGCGGCGCACAGCAGGTGGCTGACGGCGTGCTGGCTTCTGCCAACAAGACCCTGAAAGAGGGCGGTCTGATCGACACCGATATGACCTGGGACAACTACGCCGCGGTCATCGACAACATTCTGACCATGAACGACAAGACGCTGGCTGCAGGCCGCCGCAAGATGGTGCGCACCATCTGGGAGCAGGCTCCCAGCTTCAAGGACAGCCAGCTGGATCTGGCGCTGTACCTTTCCGCTACCAAGACCAACCACGATCTGGAGGCCGCTCTGCGCCTGATGCAGAACTACGACCCCTCCATGCTGTGCGGTCTGGTGCAGCTGCTGACCAGTCAGGAAGCCAAGGACACCGCCAAGGCTGAGCTGAAGTATCAGGTGGAGAACAGTCAGGATATCGCCGATGTGCGTGCCCTGAAGGACAGCCTTTCCAAGATCCAGTACTTCGTTTCCAGCGTGGGACAGTACACCGCCGGTGTGCAGACCGCCGCAGACGGTGCCCACTCTGCCAAGGACGGCAGCGCACAGCTTGCCGCCGGTACCAAAACCCTGTACGATGGCGTGAACACCCTGAACGAGGGCGCAAGCCAGCTGAATGACGGCACCCACCAGCTGAACGATGGTCTGAACCAGTTCAACGAAGAGGGCATCTCCAAGCTGACCGGCGCACTGGATCAGGATCAGCTGCACGGCCTTAAGACCGTGCTGGACGAGATGAGCGACCGGCTGGAAAGCTACACCAGCTTTGCAGGTGCACCCGAGGACGCTGAGAGCAGTGTGAAGTTCATCTACAAGACCGCCGAGACCGTGGCTTCTGCCGACAATGTTGTGGCTGAGACCGAGACGGTGAAGGAGGGCAACATCTTCACCCGCCTGTGGCAGCGCATCGTGGACCTGTTCAAGTTCTGATAACGCCAACATCCTTCCAGAATCGTATATATAGATGCACAAGGAGCGCCCCGCAGCCGAATGACTGCGGGGCGCTCCTTGTATCTGCGGAAATATTTCAGGATAAAAGGCATACAATAAAAACGAAAGCATCTTGATTGCATTCCGCTTTCATTTGTGGTAGAATCAAAGAAAGAAGGAGGTGCTGGATATGGCACAGATCAGTGTACGCGTGGATGATGCCGTGAAGCATGAAGCAGAACAGACCTTTGACGAGATCGGTCTGAGCATGAACACGGCCATCACCATCTTTCTCAAGGCCTGCGCCCGGGAAAAGCGCATTCCGTTTGAACTGACCGCAGACCCCTTTTATTCCTCTGCCAATCAGCGTTATCTGGAAGGCATCATGCAGGATGTGCGCAGCGGCAAAGCGCATTTTGCCCCGCATGACCTCATCGAGGAAGCCTGATGCGGCTGCTGTGGGAGGACCGTGCATGGGAGGATTATCTTTATTGGCAGATGCAGGACAAAAAGACGCTGAAACGCATCAACGCGCTGATCAAAGATATCGCCCGCAATGCCTTTGACGGCATCGGCAAGCCGGAACCGCTGCGCGGTACGCTCAGCGGCTGGTGGAGCCGCCGCATCGACGATGTGAACCGCATCGTTTACTACGAAGAAAACGGCATTGTGTTTATCGTTTCCTGCCGCGGACATTACGATGACACCTGACAGCAGCTGCCGTATCTTCACGATCCACCTAAAAAAGGACACCGGACAGCCCGCAGGCTGTCCGGTGTCCTTTTTAAATAAACTTACTGATCCTTTTCCACCATCATCTTGCTGGCTTTATAGATATCGCCGCAGCCGAGGGTGATGACCAGATCGCCGGGCTGAGCGTTCTGCTTTACCCAGTCGGCGGCCTCCTGCAGGCTGTTCACCAGCACGGAGCCGGGGATCTGTGCTGCCAGCTTTGCGCTGGTAATGGTGGGGTCGTTGGGCTCGCGGCTGCCCATGATGGGGGTCAGCACCGTGATGTCCGGGATCTTGAGCACATCCACAAAGTCGTTGAACAGCATCTTGGTACGGCTGTATGTAAACGGCTGGTGGACGGCGATCAGGCGCTTGTAGCCCATCTCCTTGGCGGTAGTCAGGGTAGCGCGCAGCTCGGTGGGGTGGTGGGCGTAATCGTCGATGACCAGTGCACCGTTGCATTCGCCGTACACCTCAAAGCGGCGGCCTGCGCCCTTGAAGTTCAGGGCAGCTTCGGCGCACTGCTCCGCGGTCAGGCCCACAAAGCGGCACACGGCACACATAGCCAGTGCATTATAAATATTATGGCGGCCGGGCACGGACAGGCGGATGCGGGTGGTGTCGGTCGTGTTCCACTCCTTCAGGTCGAACTCGAAGAAGCCGGGCTTATACTCGTTGACGTTGACAGCGCGGTAATCGCCGTGGTTGTCGATGGCAAAGGTGCGCACCCGGCGGTCCAGCGTGTACATCACGTCCATGGTGTTCTTGTCGTCGGCGTTGGCAAAGATCATGAACTGGGTCATCAGGGCAAAGCGCTTGAAGGCGAACTTCAGCTCGCCCATGCTGCCGTAGTAGTCCAGATGGTCGTTGTCGATGTTCAGCACCACGGACAGGTAGGGGGTCAGCTTCAGGAAGGTCTCGGCGAACTCGCAGGCCTCGATGACGATATCATCGCCCTTGCCGGCCTTGCCGTAGCCGTTGATGAGGGGCAGCTTGCCGCCGATGACGGCAGAGGGGTCACGCCCTGCCAGCTCCAGCGCGGTGGTGATCATGGAGGTGGTAGTGGTCTTGCCGTGGGTACCGGACACGCAGATGCTCTGCTTGTACAGGCGGCTCACATAGCCCAGCAGCACGCTGCGCTCCACGGTGGGAATGCCGTAGGAGGCGGCTGCGTTCAGCTCCACATTGTCCTTGGAGATGGCGGCAGAGTACACCACCATGTCCGCACCGACAACGTTATCCGCATTGTGGCCAAGGCTGACCTTCACGCCCATCTCCCGCTCGTAGCGGATGATGCTGCCATCCAGCACATCGCTGCCGGACAGCTCGTAGCCCTTGGCGGCAAGGATCTGGATCAGCGGGTACATTCCGCTGCCGCCGCAGCCGATAAAGTGGATCTTCTTTACATTGTCCAGCAGATGCTGGCTATAATCCGAGTACATGAACATAGTAAGGCTCTCCTCCAAATATTAACGGCTGCAGCGCAGACCGATTCCTTCCAAATATGGGGACACATTCTTATTATATAATTTTTGCGGCATAAAATAAACAGGTAAGGCCGAATTTTCGGAAAGAACCATAAAGTTTTAGTGAATTTTGTGATATGTGTACAACAAAATCCTAACAGTATTACTTTTTTGCCCGCCGCTGCAAAATCTCGTCCAGAATGGCATCGGCCACGTCTGCCTTGCTCATCAACGGCAGCTCCCGGGTGCCGTCCGGGGTGATGAAGGTGACTACGTTGGTATCCACCCCAAAACCTGCACCGGCCACCTTGAGGTTGTTGGCCACCACCATGTCCAGATTCTTCTTGGCAAGCTTTGCGGAAGAGTTTTCCACAAGATCCCGGGTCTCCATGGAAAAACCGCACAGGAACTGGTGGGTCTTGCGGGGGCCGATGGTGCCAAGGATGTCCTCGGTGCGCTCTACCGGGATGGAGAGGTTGCCCTCCTTCTTTTTGATCTTGTCGTCTGCCACGGTTGCAGGGCGGTAGTCCGCCACGGCAGCTGCCATGATGAGCACATCGGTGGTGTCAAAGCGGTCAGTCACCGCCTCGTACATCTGCCGGGCGCTGGTCACCGGCACATCGGTGGTGAACTTGACCGGCGGCAGCGCGGTCTGCCCGTGGATCAGGGTCACTTCCGCGCCCCGCATGGCGGCGGCGCGGGCAAGGGCGTAGCCCATCTTGCCGGTGGAGTGGTTGGTCAGGTAGCGCACCGGGTCCAGCGCTTCCTGCGTGGGGCCGGCGGTCACTGCGATGCGCAGCCCTGCCAGATCCTTCGGGCGGGCGATGGTGTGCAGGATGTGCTCCAGCAGCACCTCTTCCTTGGGCAGGCGTCCGCTGCCCACGTCCTTGCAGGCCAGCACGCCGCTTTCCGAGGGGATGACGGTAAAGCCGTACCGCTCCAGCGTGGCAAGGTTATCCTGCGTGATGGGGTTTTCCAGCATACCGGTGTTCATGGCGGGGGCTACCAGCTTTGGGCACTTGGCGGCCAGCACCACGGTGGTAAGCATATCGTCCGCAATGCCGTGCGCCATTTTGGCAATGACATTGGCGGTGGCGGGGGCGACTAAGATCACATCCGCCTTTTTTGCCAGCGAGATGTGGGTGACCTCAAACTTGAAATCCCGGTCAAAGGTGTCCACCATGCACTTGTGGCCGGTCAGGGTCTCAAAGGTGAGAGGGGTGATGAACTGGGTGGCGTTCTGGGTCATGATGACCTCCACATCCGCACCCAGCTTGCGCAGTGCACTGGCCACATTGGCCATCTTATAGGCGGCAATACCGCCGCTCACGCCCAGCAGGACGCACTTGCCGTTCAGATCCATGGTTCGTTTACCTCCCGGAAAAACAGTTCTTTTCCACATATCTTACCTTAGTATAATGCAAAACTTCCACCAGCACAACAAAATCTTTGCCGGGAACTTGTATCCGGAGCAAAAATGCGGTAAAATACGCTTGACAAAGAGCAAACCGGTTCTTTTCTTTTACTTTGAAAAGGAAAACAGAATTATGATCTTAGCCATTGATATAGGCAACACCACCGTCGCCCTTGGGGGCATCCGGGACGGACGTGTATGCTTTGTGGCGCGCATGGACACGGTGCGCACCCGCACGGCTGCGGAATATCGTGCCGAAATGGATAAAATTTTTGCGCACCGCCGCCACCCGGAGCGCCCCATGCGCTTTGAGGGTGCAGTGCTTACCAGCGTAGTGCCCCAGATCACCGGGGCACTGGCCGAGTGCGCCCGTCACTACACCGGCAAAAAGCCGGTCATCGTCTCGCCGGACATCCGCACCGGGCTGACCATAGGGGTGGACGAGCCCCGCGCCGTGGGCAAGGATCGGCTGGTGGATGCCGCCTACGCGGCGGCAAACTTTCCGCTGCCGGTCGTCACGGTAGACCTTGGCACCGCCACCACCTTTAATGTGGTGGACAAGGACCGGGTGTTCCGGGGCGGTGTGATCTGCCCCGGCCTTTCCACCGGGCTGCGCGCGCTGGGCGAACGCTGCGCCCAGCTGCCGCAGGTGCATCTGGGCTCCCCGAAAAAAGCCATCGGCACCAATACCGAAAGCTGTATGCTGTCCGGCTCGGTGCTGGGCACCGCCGTGCTCATTGACGGCATGGTGCAGCGCATTGAGGAGGAGCTGGGCAGCCCGGCTACACTGGTGGTCACCGGCGGTCTGGCAAAGTACGTCACCCCGCTGTGCCGCCACCCCCTGACCTATGACCCGGAGCTGCTGATGAAGGGGCTGGCACTGCTGTACCAGCTGAACGCCCCGCAGGAGCACGGCCGCAGCCATGGCGGCGGCAGGCACTACGGTCAGCAGGGACGCCCCCGGGCAAAGCACCCGTACCCCAACCGCCGCACCCGCCGCGAGCCGGAGGCGCTGGTAGGCTGAGGGAACAAGAGGATAAGGGAGAGCATTATGAAACTGGGCATTCTTGGCACGGGTAAGATCGTGCAGGAATTTTTGCCATGGCTTGTGGAGCACACGCCGTTTACTGTGCAGGCAGTGTGCAGCACCCCGCGCTCGGCGGCAAAAGCCGCAGAGCTGTGTGCACAATATCAGATCCCGCAGCACACCACCAATTACTTTGAGCTGCTGCAATGGGTGGACGCGGTCTATATCGCCGTGCCCAATCTGCAGCACGCCCGCTACGCCCGGGTGGCGCTGGAGGCGGGCAAGCACGTCATTGTGGAAAAGCCCATGGCGGTGACCGCCGCCGAGACCGAGGAGCTGGCTGCGCTGGCGCAGCGCAAGCGGCTGTTCCTCTTTGAGGCGATGACCACCCAGTACCAGCCCAACTATGCAAAGCTCCGGGAGCTGCTGCCCCGGGTGGGCACGGTGCGCATGGTGCAGTGCAGCTTCAGCCAGTATTCCAGCCGGTACGACGCCTTTTGCGCCGGGCAGACCCCGCCGGTGTTCGACCCGCTGTGCGCGGGCGGTGCACTGATGGACTTGGGCGTGTACAACGTCAGCTACATCGTGGGTCTGTTCGGCGAGCCGAACAAGGCGGTGTATGCCGCCAACATGGAGCGCAACATCGACACCAGCGGTGTGCTGATGATGGATTACAGCGGCTTCAAGGCGGTAAGCCTTGCCGCCAAGGACTGCGCAGCCCCTGCCCGCTGCATCATTCAGGGCACAAAGGGCTACATTCTGCAAAAATCCACCCCGAACTACTGCGGCGGCGTGACCTTCCATCCCAACGAGGGCAGGGAGGAGCACTATAACCTGAACGGGGACCGTCCCCGGCAGGCGGCAGAGTTCGAGGCCTTTTACCGCGCCATGACCACCGGAGATCAGGAACTGTGCACCCGGATGCTGGATACCAGCATCGCGGTGAGCCGGGTACTCACGGTGGCGCGCCGCAGCGCCGGGGTGCGCTTCCCCGGTGACAGGTTCTAACGCATTTTTCTCTGGAACACGCCCTGACAACCACGCGCTTCCAAAGATTTGAATATTCACCTAAAACCCGCACAGAGCGGGCAGGTTTGCGCCGTATCCGACAAAAAGGGCGGAACGGCAGCAGGAGGAAAACTGAATTATGAAGAATACCAATACTAAGACGCTGACTCGTGTGGCCCTGCTGGTGGCCATTGAACTGGTGATGAAGCTTGTCGGTCTGGGCAGTGTGCCCGTGGGTCCGCTGTACATGAGCTTCCTCACCCTGCCCATCGCCGTGGGCGCCATCACCATGGGCCCCGCCGTGGGTGCCCTGCTGGGCGGCGTGTTCGGCGCTGTAAGCTTCTACGATGCCATCACCGGCGCATCTGCCATGACCGGCGCACTGTTTCAGGTCAGCCCGCTGAACACCTTTATCCTGTGCGTGGGCATGCGTGTGCTCATGGGTCTGTGCTGCGGCCTGATCTTCAAGGCGCTGCAGAAGCTGGACAAGTCCCGCACTTGGAGCTACATCCTCAGCGCCATGACCGCACCCGCCCTGAACACCCTGTTCTTCATGGGCTACATCGTGCTGGCTTTCTACGGCTGCGACTATGTGCAGAATCTGGTGTCCGTCAAGGGCGCTGCCAACCCCTTCATGTTCGTAGTGCTGCTGGTTGGCGTGCAGGGCGTTGCAGAATTTCTGGTGTCCGGCATTCTGGGCGGCATCGTCGCCCGCGCCGTGGCAAAGTTTCTGAAGTAAGACCGGCTGCGCACCATGTCAGGGCGGCGCATCCGTGTTTAGAATAGAAAAATGAATGCTCCTCCGGCAGCTGCCGGGGGAGTTTTTTGTTGGGACCCCCCATACCCTCCCCGTGAAAATGCAATGCCGGAGCGTCCGCAGACGCTCCGGCATTGCTCTATTTAAAGGCGGCTCTTACTTTTTCTCCCGCAGCTGTTCCAGATAGCCGTCGGCCTTGATGGCCTCCGGGGTGAAGGAGTTATTCTTCCACCAGTTCACAAGGGCGGCGGTCACGGTCAGGCCGGTGGTCACCAGCTGCTCCACGGTGGCGCTTTCGATGGGCAGCATGGGCTTGCCGCAGGCGCTCAGCACCTGATTGGTCAGTGCCAGCGCCAGCGCAGCGGTGCGTGCCAGCGTGGCGGCAGAAATTTTGCAATGGGTATCGTTCATAGGTTCAGTTCCTCTCTTTCTCTAAATCTGCGATGCGGTGGTTGGCCACCTTCATCTGTTCTTCTAAAATGGGTACGCGGCGGGCAAAGTTGTTATGCTCCCGCACCTCCCGGGTCAGTTCCTCCAGCTTGGTGTCGGTCACTGCTTGGCTTTTGCCGTTGGCGATCAGCACGCCGATCAGGGTCACCGCGCCTGCGATGATGGCAGAGATGATGCTTGTCATCGCGCTCACCCCCTCCACCGGGCTTTGTCTGCCCGGGTATCCACATGCACCCAGCCGGTAGCTCTGCCCGCTTTGACGGGGTACCTCCCCACGCCGCCCCAGTCCGGCATCAGGCTTTCAGCGTAGGCGGCCACATCCTCCACGCTCACGCCCTGCACCCGGATGTCTGCCGCCCGGCCCAGCAGGTGCTGGCTGCTCTTGGCACCGCCCACGGCCGCGTTGTGCGCCGGGGTGCGGTAGCCGCTGGTAATGGTCACCGCCTTGCCGAAATGCTCCCGGATGCACTGGAGCACCACGGTCAGCACCTCGTCCACCATAACAGTGTCGGTGCCGTCCCGGCAGCGCAGCTCCCGCACCTGAAAGTCCGGTGCAAGGCGGCGGCTGCCGTCTTTGGTAAGGCTGTATTGTTTGATTGCCATAGTTCACATCCTTCCTTAACCGTTGTATTCCTTGATGTAGGCGCTGTGGAGGATGGTGCCTGCGGGGCAGAAATTCAGGGTCGCACGGTTGCCCAGCAGAATCGCGTCACAGGCGCTCTTGAAGGTCTTGAAGCCGGGGTACTTGTTCTCTGCGCCGCCATAGGCAGGCAGTGTCCAAGTGCACCAGTTGTCGCCGTTTGTATTTGCCTGCATCGCAAACTCACCGCCGCCGGAGGTATTCAGCCGCAGCCGCAGATGCTGGTGCAGGGACTCGGCACCCCACCACATATAGGTGTTTCCCAGTGAAGTGCCACCGGCATCTGTCGCCCAGCGCCATGCACAGTTCGATTCTGCCGTTTTTCCTTCCGCAATGCCATTGATCGAAGGCCACGCATAGCTGTACAGCTCACTGCCGAAGGAGAGCACATTCGCAGTGCCCTTTGCCAGCGAAATAAAGCCCTTATCGTTCAGGCCATCTCCGTACAGGCTTGCAGGGAGCGTGAAGTCCATATAGATCTCGATGCCGTCCGGCATATCGCTTGCAACCGGGATCTTCACGGCACTGTTTGCAGCCAGCGTCAGGCCGCCCTCGGTCAGATAGCCGCTTTCGGTGCCATTCACGTTCACCAGAATGCTGTCATCCTTTTTGGTCGCAAGGTTCTTTGCGGTGGTCGTGTTGGCTGCGCTGCCGCCGGTAAAGTCCCAGTAACCGTAATAGGCGGCATAGGGGTTATCGCTCACCACAATGGTCACGCTCACGCTCCGCTCCACGCCGTTTGCCAGCGTACCGGTCACGGTGACCGTGTCGTTGTTGCTGCCGCCCAGAATGGTCAGCTTGCCATTTTCCAGCTTGGCCTTGGTGCCGTCCGACACCTTCCATGTAACGCCCAGACCACTGTTTGCGTTGGCGGGGGTGTAGCTGACGTTCAGGGTCAGGGTATCGCCCACGCTTGCCTTGCTGCCGGAGAGCTTGGGGGTAAAGTCGGTGGCGGGGATAGCACTCACGATGATCTCCCGGTACGCGTGGCTTGCCCAGTTGCACAGGGGGTAGTGCTTGCCGCTCAGGCTCTCGCCATCTGCCGTTTTGGGGCGGTAGTCCACGGTGTTGCCCGCCGAGGAGGTCTCGTTGGTATCGTCTGCGTACAGGTACAGGCTGGTGTAGCGGTCGCTGTCGCGGATGTTGCCGATGCCGCGATGCTCACGGTCGCCCACAGCGTTGCCCGCATATTTTACCACCACCTTGCCATGCAGCTCCTGCCCGCAGGTCAGCACCACCCGGGTGTTCTGTACCTCGGCCTTTTCCACGGTCACGCCCACGCCGTCCACATAGACGGAGAAGCCGTAGTTGGGCTGCGCCTGTACGGTGTAGGTATCTGCCACCAGCGGCGGCACCGGCACCTCGTAGTCGATGCAGACCTTGCTGCCCTCCACAGTGATGGCGCGGTCGATGACCGTCCGGTCTGCCATGCCCCACAGGAAGGTCTCAGCCAGCTGCTTGCCGATCATCTCGCCCTGCCAGCGGTAGCCGTTGGAGGTCATGTGGCCGCCTGCAAAGCGCTGACAGGGCATTGCGCTGCCCAGCAGGATCATGTCCTCGCACTCGGCTGCGGCCTCCTGCTGCGCCATGTTGATGCTGCTGGTGGCGTTGGTGATGAACGCACCGCCGGGCTGGTACACGAAGAACAGCGGCGGCTCGGTCTGGCTGTACTTGGCCATGATGTCGGCCTGCATATCCTTCTTCAGCTGGAGCAGATACTGCTTGTACTCAGCCTTGTCGGTAGTGCCGTCCGTGCCGTTGGTAAAGCCCTGCCCGCTGTTGTGACCGTCGTAGTTGTACTCGCCCTGCATAAACACGATCGCAACACACTTCACGGTCTTGTTCTGCGCAGTGACAGCAGCCTTGGTGTTGTCCAGATAGTCCAGAAAGGCGTCCTTGTACAGATACTCGTAGCCGTAGCTGGTGCAGCCCTTGGAGAGACGCTCGATAGAACGTCCGCCCAGACCGGTAGAGTTTGCAATGAACTTCTGTCCCGCGTCCCGGTGTCTGCGGTACATGGTGGCGAAGTGGTTCACCGCTGCCACGATGGGGGACTCAAAGCCCGCGTTCTTGCAGGGGTTCAGGCCGGTGGTGGTGGCAGCCTGATACCAGTGGGCGCTGCTGCCCACCATGTACACACCGTCCAGTGCCGTATCGGTCAGCGCGATCTGGCTCTCGGTGCCGGAGGCAAGGCTCTGGCCGTAGATGATGATCTGTGCATAGTCGCAGCCTGCCACGTCCGCATAGTTCACGCAGCCCATGCGGCTGGGCGCGTAGACAGGTGCTGCGGTCGCCGTACCCAGATCACCGGGGTCGCCCTTGGGGCCCTGCGGGCCGGTGTCGCCTTTATCGCCTTTCGGGCCGGTGTCGCCTTTATCGCCCTTGTCACCCTTGACGCCTGTGGCGGCGGCTGCAATGCCCGCTTCCATGTGGTTCAGCTGGGCGGCCGTCAGGGTCTGGCCGTCCACAAAATTCTGCTTTTCGTAGCTCATTTGTTCCTCCCTAAGATCATTTTTCCAAGGATCGCCTGCCCCAGCACGGCGAAAACCGTGTCTGTCGGCTGATCCGGCTTTTCCGGCTGCGTAGTGCCCCACAATGCCGCCAAGCGGTCACAGGCCGCCATGGCTGCGGCATTGTCTGCCGCCAGAAGCCGCAGGATTGCCAGCAGCGACTGTTTTTCTTCTGCAGAAATGCCGCCTGTGCCCAGCAGCCCTACCAGCGCCTCCCATGCCGGGGTAGCCGGTGCAGGCATCGTGCCCTCTGCCGTGCCGCTGTTGGCGCATACCCTGCACCGCACATCGGCGCTTGTCACGGTGCGGCTGCCGTCCGTGCCCTCAAAGGTGATGCAGCCCGCGCCGGGCACTGCCGTCACTGCCGCCGGAACGGTCAGCACGCCGTTTTCCACCAGCGTAGCTGCGCTTGCACCGGGGGTGTGCCAGTGGGCGCACACGGTCAGCCCCTTCCACTCGCCCCGCTGCTCGATGCGCAGCCGATAGTTGCCCCGGTTGCCCGCGTACCCCAGCAGCAGCTGCCCGCCGGGCACCGCTGCCGCGCCGTTGCGCTCCAGCCGGATGGTCATCTCATTCATGCTGCACCACCCTTACACATACCGGTAGCCCTCCACATTGAAGGGATAGCTGCTGTCCGTGGTCGCCTCCTGGTTTGCCGCACTGAAGCTTACCGTGCCGTTCGCTGCAAAAGCCACCTTCACCAGTGCTTCGCCCTTGCAGTAAATGCCGCCCCGCAGATTGTAGGTTTTGCCGCCGCCCACCATGGCCACCGCCGTACCGCCCCGCACGACGCGAGTGCTGCCGTAGTCCGCAGCAGCGGCTGCGGCTACTCCGCCGGTGGTACTGATCGTGGTGCATTCTATGGGGTTCGCCATCCTTACTACAATGTAATCCACCTCGTCCGGCACAGTCAGCGTCTTGTCGCTTTTGCCCGCTGCGCCGGCGCTTGTGTAGACAAGCTTTCCGTTCATGTCCGTCACTCCTCCCAATTGATTCAGTTTTTCTGCCAGACTAAAGCCCAGCACCGTGTCAAGGTTTTCCGCCGTCACTTGCAGCGTGCCGTCTGCGCCCACGGTCAGGCCCTGCCCCACCTTCACGCCACCCAGCACGGCTGCGGTAGCGGGCGGCAGGGTGTAGCCCATGCCAAATTTCCGGTCTGCCTCGGCCTTGGAGTAGAACCGATCGTCCGCGCCCAGCTGCAATAGTGCTGCGGCCTTTTCCTGCGCCGACCAGCTTGCTGCCCCGGCGGCGCTGGTCAGCGCCTTTTTTACGCCGTAGGGCAGCAGCGCCGGGGTCAGAGGCGCATAGGCCTCGGTCATGCGGTCCAGCTGCGCCGCCGTGGCGGGCACGGTGGTCAGGGTGGCGTCTGCCCGCACCGCAACGCCGTACTGTCCGTCTGCCCGCACCGCGCCGGGCGTTGCCGCCGTAGGCACGGTCTCGCTGCGCACATAAGGGCGCAGGTCCGGCAGCGGGGTGGTATCGGTCTGCACCGCGCCGGTGGCGGCGTCCACGCTGAGGATGCGCACCACCTCGCCTGGCAGGGGCTGCGCCGGGCTTGGCACCGCCCCCACATCCTGTGCGTTCAGCTGCACCGCGCCGCCCTTGCTGTTCACGCTCAGCACCTGCCCGCCGGTGGGCGCATAGCTCTCTGCCCGCAGCGCGGCGGCCTCCGCCCGCTTTGCGCAGGCCTCGGCATCGGTGCGGTCGGCCAGAATTTTGTCCGCCGTCTTTTGCGCCAGTGCCGCCTGCATGGCGGTATCTGCCGCACCGTTCTCGGCACGGCGGGCGCTTGCCGCTGCGGCGTGGGCGCTTTCCAGCACGCGGGCCACGAACTGCTCGTACACCGAGGGCGGCAGCTCCTCACTGCCGCCGTCCGTAGGCAGGGTGGCGTACACATCGTAGCTGCCGGGGCGGGTGTAGGCGGTGTAGCCGCCGCTGCCTATGGCGGCCAGCATCCACTGTCCCCGCACACTGCCGGTCAGGCGGCGGTCCACCGTCACACTGTCGTCGGCGTCCAGCGGAATGGCGGCCAGCTGCACCCCATCGCTGCGGCGCAGATACAGCGCCAGAGTACACCCTGTCCACGCTGCGGGCAGGATGAACTGCAGCCGGTCCACCCCCTCGGCGTTCTGTGCGCCAAGGTGCAGACGGTGCGGCCGGGGTACAAATTCGGTGCCGCCGCACTGCTGCTCAAGGATCTCGATCTCCATGCAAAACCTCCTTTTCTGTTTGCTGTCCCGATTGTACCGCCGGGGGTGCAAAACTATCCAGTGTGTACTAAAAATGTGAAATTTTCTGTTCTTCGGCATTTTGCTAAACGGGGTTTTCGCACCGGAAATACAGCCCCTTCCACCCTGCCGGAACCGGGTAATTCCCCTGCTGGTTTTCCATGCAAAACCAGCGATGTGGGGCAGCTTGTTTTGGGCGCAGCGGCCGCTGCTGCGGCCTTATTCACAGAGAAAAAAGCCACTGTAAATGTTAAAAATTTGTGAACGAATCACACCCAGAAAAAAGGAAAAAATCAGAAGGAAACTACCTAAAAACCAAAATATCAAAAAAAACACTGTGGAAATTGCACAAAAAATAATGTTACAAATCTAACAAAGTGCAAGACGCAAATTTGACAGATGCTTTACAGTCTGGTAAAATAACGTTTATGCAACGAACGTTGCAGCGTTTAAATTCTATCTGGATGAAGTAAAAAGCCGTCCTGCGTACGGCACGGCATGGGCAGATGCGGCTCGTGCCGGGGCAGTTTTGTGGTCTGCCCAAAGCGGATTCCAACCTGTAATACGATGCTTCTTCTTTTACCCAGAGAGAGCATCGTATTTGACTGTGCGGCGCTTATATCCAGAGCCGCCGCAGTCCGGGCGGCCGGGGTGCCGATGCACTGCCCGCGGCCGCGCAAAATACGACAAAGAGAGGAGTTGTCTCGTATCGCTTCCGTTAAATTGAAGAAAGCAGTTACTGCCGCAAAGCAGGCAGTATCTCCCCGTGTGCTGGCATTTTGTGTCATGGTGGTATGCCTTGTGGCTACCCTTGGCGTCACCGCTGCAAATCTGCGGCTGACCTACGTCACCGACTCCAATGGTGCACGGCAGGTCCTTCTGACCGACGCCGATGCTTCCCCCGCACAGGTCATGCACCTTTCCGGCATCCGCTCTGAAGAGGGCGATGAGGTCTACTACACCGCGTTCAGCGGCAATCTTGCCTCCCTGAGCATCGAGCGCGCATTCTCCGTCAGCATCACCGCCAACGGGCAGGAGTACCCGGTAAAGCTGGTGTTCGGCACCGTAGCCGATGCACTGGAGCGCGCCGGTATCACCCTTGAAGGGGACGACTACACCGAGCCGGCGCTGGATCATGTTGTGACCGCCGGCAGCAAGATCGTGGTCCACCGCGTGGACTACGAAGAGCGCGTGGAGACCCAGGCTATCCCCTACGACACCCAGTATGTCTACACCAGTCTGTACTTCCGCAACACCGGCCGCACCACCACCCTGCAGCACGGCGCAGCCGGTCAGCAGACCGTGACCACCCGTGACCGCTATGTGGACGGCGAGCTGGAGAACAGCACGGTCGTGGATACCACCACCACGGTGGAGCCCACCGACCACGTCATCAAGACCTACGGCGCAGGTGCGCCGGTGTCCCCCCTGACCGGCGCGGACGGCACCACCAACGCCCCTACCTCTTATAGCAAGGTGCTCACCGGCAAAGCCACCGGCTACTATTCCCGTACCGGCAAGGGCTCTTCCGGTCTGGGTCTGGGCTACGGCACCGTGGCTGTGGACCCGGACGTGATTCCCTACGGCACCAAGCTCTACATCACCTCCACCGATGGCAAGTTCGTCTACGGCTACGCCGTAGCCACCGACACCGGCATCGCCGTCCAGAAGGGGCAGATCCTTGTAGACCTGTTCTACGAGACCTACGCCGAAAGCGTCATCAATGGTGCTATTCAGGTCAATGTCTACGTTGTGGACTGAGCCGTAAACAAAACACAAGAACCACTAAAAATCGGAGTACCCGCGGGTGCTCCGATTTTTTATTTCCACGGGAAAGTTTGTAACTAAATTTTGTCTAATACTTTAGCCGCGAGGCTAACAACTTGGCTCTCCCTTTGAGGAAAGACTTCCCCCGCTCCGGGGGAAGATGTCACCGTAGGTGACAAAAGGGGGAATCTGGCGCGGGAGCGCCTGAGAGGGCGAGGTTTCCGGCCAAACGATTTGAAATGCCCTCCGCTTTCGCTCTGGGCATGATAAGCGGAAGAACTGTTTTTTATTTCGGAGCACCGGAGCGTCTGCGGACGCTCCGGTGCTCCATTTTCACAGGAAGGGACTTTAACTGAACCCCCTTTCCTGTTTTCGCAACGCTTTCGCCGGAACCGTTTGGCAAATGAGCAGTTTACACGATGTCGAACTGCAAATTTTAGATAGTATGCCTACAACATACAGAGAAAGAAAGAAATTTTGTAGTAATTGTATTTGATTTTTGGACAAAAAGTCTTGCAAAAATGGCAAAAACCTTTTAATATAAAAGAGTACAAAGCTGCGCAAGCCGCTTTCGGCTTCCGCACGGGGAGGAGCAGTCTATGAAACCGACCGAAGAAAAGATTCAGAGCAATACATCGGACCTGCCGGTGTACCTGTTCAAGCAGGGCAACAACTGCGAGGCTTACCGCTACTTCGGCGCACATCTGGAAACGCGGGTCGGGGAATCCGGCGTCGTGTTCCGTGTATGGGCACCGCACGCCGCAGCCATCAGCGTTGTGGGCGACTTCAACAGCTGGAAGCCCGGCAGCCATCCCATGCGCAAGGTGGATGGCGATTCCGTGTGGGAATTGTTCATTCCCGGCATGAAGGAATACGATGTTTATAAATATTGCGTGACCACCCGCGCAGGCGACCTTGTCTACAAGGCCGATCCTTACGCCTTCCACGCCGAGACCCGGCCGTCCAACGGCAGCAAGGTCTACGATCTGTCCGGCTTTGCATGGCACGACGCCGCATGGCAGACCGCACAGAAAAAGGCGGACGTGATCAACGGCCCGATGAATATCTACGAGATGCACGCCGGCAGCTGGAAGCTGAAGGAGGGCGGCAAGCCCTACAACTACTCCGAGCTGGCGGACGAGCTGATCCCGTACATCAAGGATATGGGCTACACCCATGTAGAGCTGCTGCCGGTGATGGAATATCCGTTTGACGGCAGCTGGGGCTATCAGGTCACCGGCTATTTTGCACCCACCAGCCGCTACGGCACCCCCAAGGACTTTATGGCCTTTGTGGATAAGATGCACGCCGCAGGCATCGGCGTCATCATGGACTGGGTGCCCGCCCACTTCCCCAAGGATCAGTTCGGCCTGTACAACTTTGACGGCGAGGCCTGCTACGAGGACCCCAACCCCAAGCGCGGCGAGCACAAGGAGTGGGGCACCATGGTGTTCGACTTCGGCCGCAACGAGGTGCAGAGCTTCCTCATTTCCAGCGCACTGTACTGGCTGGAGCAGTACCATATCGATGGTCTGCGCGTGGACGCCGTGGCCTCCATGCTGTATCTGGACTACAACCGCAAGCAGGGCGAATGGGAGCCCAATAAGGACGGCGGCAAGGAGAACCTTGAAGCCATCGCCTTCCTGCGCAAGCTGAACAACACCGTGCTGGGCCGTCACCCCCACAAGTACATGATCGCCGAGGAGTCCACCGCATGGCCCATGGTCACAAAGCCCGCCTCGGACGGCGGTCTGGGCTTCAACTTCAAGTGGAACATGGGCTGGATGAACGATATGCTCAGCTACATGAAGACCGACCCGCTGTTCCGCGCCGGCAACCACAACAAGGTGACCTTCAGCTTCTTCTACGCCTTCAGCGAGAACTTTGTCCTGCCCATCAGCCACGATGAGGTGGTGCACGGCAAGGGCAGCCTGCTGAACAAGATGCCCGGCGAGTACGACGCAAAATTCGACAACCTGCGCACCTTCTTCGGCTACATGATGGCGCACCCGGGCAAGAAGCTGCTGTTCATGGGACAGGAGTTCGGTCAGTTTGCCGAGTGGAACGAGGCAAAGCAGCTGGACTGGATGCTGCTGGACTACGACAAGCACGCCGAGCTGCAGAACTACGTCCGCACCCTGAATGCTTTCTATAAAGAGCACCCTGCCCTCTGGCAGATCGATTACAGCTGGGAGGGCTTCCAGTGGATCGTGCCGGACGACTCGCAGCAGAGCGTCATCGCCTTCCTGCGCAAGGACGCCGCCGGCAAGCAGATCCTTGTCATCTGCAACTTCAACCCCGTCCTGCGCGAGGGCTACACCCTCGGCGCACCGGTGTCCGGCACCTACAAGGAGATCCTGAACAGCGATGATGCCGCTTTCGGCGGCTCTGGCACTGTGCACAACAAGCCGCTGCGCACCCACAAAAAGCCGCAGCACGGCTTTGAGCAGAGCATCACCGTCACCCTGCCGCCCATGAGCACCCTGTACTTTGAGGTGCCCGCAAAGCGCACCCGCAAGGCAGCAGAGGACAGCGCGGATAAACCGGCAAAAAAGACCGCTAAAAAAGCCACCGTCAAGGACGCCGTGGAAAAGGCGGTAAAAAAGACGACCCGCAAGGCCAAGGCCGAGCCGGACGCCGACAAGCCGGTAAAAAAGACCCGTACCACCAAGGCCAAGGCCGCCGAAACGGCGGATGAAAAACCGGATAAAGCAAAAAAGACCGCTGCCAAGTCCAAGGCAAAGCCCGAGGCCGCAGCGGAAAAGCCGGTAAAGAAAACCGCCGCCAAGGCAAAGACTGCGGCAAAAGCAAAGCCTGAGACCGAAGCAGAAACCAAACCCGCAAAGCGCACCCGCAAAGCAAAAGCACCCAAGGAGTAAGGATGCCCACACGGATGCACGCACGAACATTCTGATCTGTTGACTATCATTTCCAAAAAGGAAATGCTAAAGGGGAGAATAAAGCTATGGCAAAAGAAATCGTGGCAATGATCCTTGCCGGTGGACGTGGCTCGCGCTTATACGCGCTGACACAAAAGACGGCAAAACCTGCGGTGTCCTTCGGCGGTAAGTACCGCATCGTGGACTTCCCGCTGTCCAACTGCGTCAACTCCAATATCGACACCGTTGGTATCGCAACGCAGTACCAGCCCCAGAAGCTGAACGAGTACATCGGTAACGGTCAGCCTTGGGATCTGGACCGTCTGCACGGCGGTGTGCACACCCTGCCCCCTTACGAGCAGGCAAACGGCACCGACTGGTACAAGGGCACCGCAAACGCCATCTACCAGAACATCGGCTTCATCGACAGTTATGATCCCGAGTACGTCATCATCCTGTCCGGCGACCAGATCTGCAAGCAGGACTACGCCGACTTCCTGCGCTTCCACAAGGAAAAGGGCGCAGAGTTCTCTGTGGCCGTTATGGAAGTGGACTGGAAGGAAGCTTCCCGCTTCGGCCTGATGGTGGCAGACGAGACCGACCGCATCACCGAGTTCCAGGAGAAGCCCCCGGTGCCCAAGTCCAATCTGGCCTCCATGGGCATCTATATCTTCAACTGGGATGTGCTCAAGAAGTATCTGGTGGAGGACGAGGCTGACCCCAACTCCAAGAACGACTTTGGCATGAACATCATCCCCGCCCTGCTGCGTGACGGCCGCAAGATGTACGCCTACCGCTTTGCCGGTTACTGGCGCGACGTCGGCACCATCGACAGCCTGTGGGAAGCCAACATGGAAGTGCTGGATCCCGAGAACTCCGGCATTGATATCTTTGATAAGACTTGGAAAATTTACAGCCGCAACCCCGTGCTGCCCGCCCAGAAGATCGGCGAGCGCGCCGTTGTGCAGGACTCCCTCATCACCGAGGGCTGCAAGATCTACGGCAACGTCAAGCACTCTGTGCTGAGCGCAGGCGTCGTTGTGGAAGAGGGCGCTACCGTTGAGGACGCCGTGCTGATGGACGGTGTCGTGGTCAAGGCAGGTGCCGTGGTCAAGCGCTGCATCCTTGCTGAGGACGTTGTTGTGGGCGCAGGTGCAAAGGTCGGCGGCGAGGGCGCGATTGCCCACGTTGGCACCGGTCTGACCATCGGCGCAGGCGCTACCGTCAAGGAGGGCGCAAAAGTGTTTGAATCCGTCAAGGAGGGTGTGGAAGTATGCTGAGACAGAACACCAATGCGTTGGGTATCATTTTTCCCAACAGCTATGACAATACCGTTCCCGAGCTGGTGACCGAGCGCGCAATGGCCTCGATCCCCTTTGCGGGCCGTTACCGCATGGTAGACTTTGTGCTGTCCAGCATGGCCAACTGCGGCATTTCCAACGTTTCCATCGTGGTGCGTAAGAACTACCACTCCCTGATGGATCATCTGGGCACCGGCCGCGAGTGGGATATGGCCCGCCGTCACGGCGGTCTGAACATCGTGCCTCCCTTTGCAGAAAAGGGCGTGCGCATCTACTCCGGCCGCGTGGAGGCTCTGGGCTCCATTCTGGACTTCCTCGAGCACCAGAAGGAGAAGTATGTGGTCATGAGCGATGCCAATATCGCTGTCAACTACGACTTCAACGCCCTGCTGGCTGCTCATCAGGCCAGCGGTGCCGATGTGACCGTGGCTTACCAGAAGACCGAGATCCCCGAGGGCCGCAAGAACGACAACTACACCCTGACCATTGATTCCGATGGCCGCGTGACCGAGCTGCTGTTCAACGACTACCGCTCCGGCGTGCAGAATCTGGATCTGAACATCTATGTGCTGGAGCGCGAGACCCTGATCAAGCTGGTCAAGGACGCCACCGCCCGCGGCCTGATCTACTTCGAGCGCGACATTCTGGCACACAACGTCAACATCCTGAACATCCACGCTCTGGAGTACACCGGCTATGTTGCCCATATCTGCGACATGAAGAGCTACTTTGACGAGAACCTGAAGCTGATCAAGGACGAGAATCTGGAGGCACTGTTCCCCAAGGGCTGCCCCATCTACACCAAGATCCGCGACGATAACCCCACCCGTTACGTCACCGGCTCCAAGGTCTCGAATTCCATTCTGGCTGACGGCTGCGTCATCGAGGGCACTGTGGAGAACTGCGTGCTCTTCCGCGGCGTCAAGGTCAAGAAGGGTGCTGTGGTCAAGAACTGTGTCCTGATGCAGGATACCGTGGTCGAGCCCAACGTGGAGCTGGACTGCGTTGTCACCGATAAGAACGTGAAGATCACCGCCGGCAAGAAGCTGTCCGGCACTGAGAGCTTCCCGGTCTACGTTCAGAAGAAACACACCGTCTGATCGATGCAATATCCATAGGGGCGGCTTCCTCCCCGGTAGCCCCTCTTGAGAGGGGCGGGGGCACCTGTGTGCCCCCGCCTGCTCTTTTGTATGCAAGGTTCGCGCCGCTTTTTATGGCGGCGGGGAGCGCGAACACCTGTCTGTATCATGGAAGGAGCGAATCCTATGAAGATCCTGTATGCTGCTTCGGAAGCCAATCCCTTTGCCAAATCCGGCGGTCTGGCCGATGTGGCAGGTGCCCTGCCCAAAGCGCTGGTCAAGGACGGCGTGGACGCCCGCGTCATCATGCCCCTGTACGGCGATTTGAAGTTCCGCGATAAGCTGGAATATGTTACCAACTACTCCGTGCCTGTGGGCTGGCGCAGCCAGTACTGCGGCCTGTTCAAGGCCGATGTGGACGGCGTGACCTACTACTTCCTCGACAACGAGTATTACTTCAAGCGCCGTGGTCTGTACGGCTTTTACGATGACGGCGAGCGTTTCGCCTTCTTCTCCCGCGCGGTGCTGGAGACTTTGTTCTACATCGACTTCACCCCCGATATCATCAACTGCAACGACTGGCAGACCGCTCTGGTGCCGGTGTACCTGAACCTGTACTATCGTCATCTGGACAAGTTCAACCGCATCAAGACCGTGTTCACCATCCACAACATTGCCTATCAGGGCAAGTACGGCACCGATATTCTGGAGGACACCTGCGGCATCGGCCACCGGGACCAGCATATCGTGGAGTACGACGGCTGCGCCAACTTCATGAAGGGCGCTTTCGAGACCGCCGACAAGATCACCACCGTCAGCCCCACCTACGCACAGGAGATTTTGGACCCGTGGTTCAGCTACGGTCTGGACGCTCTGCTGCGCGAGAAGCAGTACAAGCTGTGCGGCATCCTGAACGGCATCGACATGGACGCCAACGACCCCGCTACCGACAAGAACATCCCCTTCAATTACAGCATCAAGACCTTCGAGACCGGCAAGGCCAAGTGCAAGGAAGCTTTGCAGGACAAGTTCGGTCTGAATAAAGACGGCAGCCCCGTCTTTGGCATGGTCAGCCGCATGGTTGGCATGAAGGGCTTTGACCTTGTGCAGAGCATCGCCGACGGTCTGGTGGACCGCGGCATCCAGCTGGTCATTCTGGGCAGCGGCGAGGCCCAGTACGAGAACTTTTTCTCCGACCTGTGCGCCCGTCACCCGGGCCGCGTAGGCACCTACATCGGCTTCGAGCCCAAGCTCTCGCAGGAGATCTACGCCGGTGCAGACGCCTTCATCATGCCCTCCAAGAGCGAGCCCTGCGGTCTGGCACAGATGGTGGCCTGCCGCTACGGCACACCTCCCATTGTCCGCGAGACCGGCGGTCTGCGCGACTCCATCCACGACAGCACCATGGGTGACGGCAACGGCTTTACCTTTGCCGGTTACAACGCCCACGAGCTGTATGTGGCCTGCTGCAACGCACAGGATGCCTACAACAACAAGGAAAACTGGAAGAACCTCGTGCGTCACTGCATGGAGTGCGATTTCAGCTGGGACGTTTCCGCCAAGAGCTACGAGGGTCTGTATAACGAGACCGCAAACCTCTGGTAAGCGCCTGAATCCAAAAGCACCCGCCGGGGCTGCCGCACATTTGTGCGGCAGCCCCTTTTGCGTAGGACGATTTGGAATGCGCTCCGCGTTGCTCTGCGCATCATCAGAGGAAGGATTATTTTTATTTGTAGTTTCGAAACGCCTGCGGGCGTTTCGAAACTACTTTTTCACGGGAGGGGTCGTAACGAAAAACGGCAGCCGCTGCGCCGCTTTCTGCGAAAGCACGGCGCGGCGGGGGGAAACTTTCTGACTGCTTTTAGCTGGAAAACCCTCTCAGTCATCGCTGCGCGATGCCAGCTCCCCCGAAAGGGGGAGCTTTATTTGTACTGACCGGTAGATGGCAAAAAGCTCCCCCTTCGGGGGAGCTGGACGCGACCAGCGGGAGCGGACTGAGAGGGTTTTCCAGCTAAAGGCCAGCTAAGTCTTTCCGCTGCGCGACTGTTTCCGTAGGAAACCAGCGCAGCAGCTGCCGTTTTCCTCTGGGGCTCTTCCGGTGAAAAGGGAATCCCGGAGCGTCCGCAGACGCTCCGGGATTCCGAAATTATAAATCTTTTTCCTTAAACTATGCGCAGAGCAACGCGGAGCGCATTTAAAATCGTTCCTCGCCGGGGAGCCGGCCTTTCACCGTTTTTTACACTCTGCACAAACTTTTCTGCAAAGTTTGTGCAATGATGTGCCCGCAGGCGCACAATGTGTGTTATAGGCGCACATTTATGGAATTAGTCTTAACAAACTATGAAATTTTACTATATTTCGGTGGAGAATTGATTGCAATATCCGACGCTTTGAAGTATACTGAGGGCATAGACTTTTTGGCTGTCTGTCCGTCTCTGGCATTTTTTCCAAATGCTGGAATGCGGGCAGCACCCGCAGAAAGGAGCGGCACAGAGCTTGAAGGGCTGGTATAAAGCTTTAGAGGATCTGGTCTGGCTGACCCAGCTGGGGCTGAATATGCTGCTGCCGCTGGTGCTCTGCCTTGCCGGATGCTGGTGGGCTGTGGAGCACTGGGGCTGGCCGGAATGGCTGTTTTTGCCCGCTGTGGGGCTGGGGCTTGCCGCCGGGGCGCAGAACTTCTGGGTGTTCTGCAAGGAACGGCTGGAGCGCTCCAAACACGAAAAAAATCATCGGGTGGGCTTTAACTCCCACCAGTAATGGAGGTCCGTTTTTATGAAATTGCAGCCGGAATCCAAAAAGGAGCTGCTGCGCATCGCCTGCGGCGTGTCTCTGTGCACCGCCGTGATGTGGGTGGTGTTTGCAGCGCTGCATCTGGTGGGCTGGGTAGCCTTTGACTACCGGGTGCTGCTGGGCGGCATCATCGGCGCACTGGTGGCCATCGGCAACTTTGCCGGCATCTGCTTTGTGGTGCAGAAGGTCATTGACGAGCCGGACGAAAAAAAGCGTAAAGCGCAGCTGCAGGTATCCTATAATACAAGGATGCTGCTGCAGGCGCTGTGGATCATCATAGCCATTGCAGCTCCGTGTTTCCAGGCGTTTGCAGGCGTTCTGCCGCTGCTGTTCCCCAGAGTTACGATCTATTATCTCCAGATAACCGGGAAGTACAAGCCGCTCACACCTCCGCAGGAGCCGGTGGACATCGCTGTGGAAGATGACCCCGCCCCCGCCGAGACGTCTGCGGTGCAGCCCCGTGACGAAGGGGGTGAACAAGAATAAATGGAACTGAACGGCGCAAAGATCCTGTATACCATCCACACCAATATCCCCCTGCTGGGTGATTTCAAGCTCACCCAGACCCTGGTAAGCACTTGGATCGTCATGGCGCTGCTCTCGGGTTTTGCCATCTGGCTGGGGCACGACCTCAAGCTGGAAAATGTGTCCAAACGACAGGCCGCAGCCGAGTTCATCGTAACGCGGCTGGAACAGTTCGTGCACGACAACATGGGCTTCCACTTCGATCAGTATATCCCCCTCATCGGTGCTATTTTTGCACTGAGCGTCGGGTGCAACCTGATCAGCGTTGTCGGCCTGTGGAGCCCCACGGCCGACCTGAACACCGAGGCAGCGTGGGCCATCGTGGTGTTTGTTCTGATCATGTACTACAAGATCAAGACGAACGGCATTCTGACCTACCTCAAGGGTCTGCTCGATCCGATCTTTATCATGGCACCCATCAATGTGCTGTCGGAGATCTCTACCCCTGTCAGCATGGCGTTCCGTCACTTCGGCAACATCCTGTCCGGTACGGTCATCTCCACACTGCTGTACTGGGCACTGGCAAGCCTGAGCCACGTCATCTTTGGCTGGCTGCCGGGCTTCCTGAGTCAGATCCAGCTGTTCCAGATCGGCATCCCGGCCTTTACCGGTTTGTATTTCGACTGGTTCGGCGGCTGCATTCAGGCGTTCATCTTCTGTACCCTGACCGCAATCTTCATCAAACGTGCTGCCGGTGAAGAATAATCTTTCCCGGCATCCCCCAAAACACAAACACATTTTAGGAGGACAAATCTTATGACTGATTTCCAGTATCTGGCTCGTGGTATCGCTCTGGCAGGCTGCGGCATCGGCGCAGGCTGCGCACTGATCGCAGGTATCGGCCCCGGTATCGG
>CAKSYT010000018.1 GCA_934524985.1 uncultured Faecalibacterium sp.
TGAACTTGGAGCGCTTCAGGTTTCTCGGTGCTAACCGGAACTTTTCAGCGTCTATTGGTTCTTTTCAAGGGCTTCCTACTGAGCTTTCAGAAGTCATTCTTTTGTCTCAGCGCTTGGCGCTCAAGTATAATACCACACCCCCGGACGATTGTCAACACTTTTTGACATCTTTTTTAAAAGAAAATTGAGCTTTCTTCACTTATATTGTGTTCAGCCCCTCTTCCCCATACAAAAAGGCCGTCCATGCACTGCACAGACGGCCTTAGGTCTATATATAATTACTTATATAATAAGTTTTTAGCGGATCTCGATCCCCAGCTTGAACTTCAGGTTGCCGAGGATCTTCTTGACCACACGCTCCACTTCCTCAGCGGAGACTTCCTTCTTGGGGTCGGACAGGGACAGGCTGAATGCCATGCTCTTTTTGCCCTCGCCGAGGTTTGCACCGCGATAGATATCGAACAGCTTGACCTCGCTGACCAGCGGGCTGGCCTTGCGGATGGTCTCCTCGATCTCGCCGCAGGACACAGCCTCACCGCAGACCAGAGCCAGATCACGCTTGACCGGTGCATAGGGGCTGAGGGGCTTATAGCGCAGCTCGCCCTCTACGCAGGACATCAGAGCCTCGTAGTCCAGCTCGCCCAGATAGATGTTCTGGCTGTCCTTCTGCTCCTTGGCGATCTCCAGCTCGGCGTTGATCTCGTTGGCAAGCTTGCCGAACACGCCCAGTCGCTTGCCGTTGCAATACACGGCGGCGCTGATGCCGGGGTGCAGCCATGCGGCGGTCTCGCGCTGATAATCAAAGGTCAGGCCAAAGCCGGCTGCCAATGCTTCCAGTGCGCCCTTGACGGTGAAGAAGTCCTCCTCGGGGCCGAAGGCACCGATGCAGAGGGTCTGACGCTCGTGGGGGTGCTCATTGATGGGCAGTTCCTTGGCCAGATAGACCGGTGCCATCTCGAACAGGCGACCCTCGGCGTTGCCCTTTTTCAGGTTGTCCACGATGACGTTCAGCATGGAGGGGGTCAGCAGGGTGCGCATGATGGACAGGTTCTCGCTGATGGGGTTCAAAATGCGGATGGCCTTGCGGGCTTCGTCCTCGGCGGGGATATGCAGCATATCCAGCTCGGCGTTGGAGTAGAAAGCCAGCGTAGAGGCCTCGTAGAAGCCCTGTGCAGCCAGCAGACGCTTGGTCTTGAGCTGCTGCTTCTGGTCGTAGTTCAGGCCGCCGTTGGTGACGGAGGCAGTATTCAGGAAGGTGGGCACGATATGGTCGTAGCCGTACTCGCGGATGACCTCCTCGGCCAGATCCGGGAAGCTTTCCACGTCATCGCGGTACAGGGGTGCAGACACATCCCAGCTGCCATCGGCCTGCACGTCCACGGTAAACTCCAGACGCTGCAGAATGTCGATCATGGTCTGGTCGGGCACGGTGATGCCCAGCACGCCGCAGATCTTTGCCGGGGTGGTGACGATGTGCTTGCGCTCCAGCGGGCGGCCATCGGTCAGGTCGTATTCCAGCGTAGTGATATCACCGCAGTCCAGCTGCTGGATCAGGTGCAGAGCGCGTGCCAGACCCAGCTGCGGAGAGTAGCGGTCCACGCCCTTTTCGTAGCGGGCAGAGGAATCGCTGTTCTGACCCAGTGCGCGGCTGGTCTTACGCACGCTGTCGCGGGCAAAGGTAGCGCACTCGAACAGCAGGCTGGTGGTGTTATCGTCCATACCGGAGTTTGCGCCGCCCATAATACCGGCCAGTGCCACCGGCTTTTCGGCATCGCAGATGACCAGATTGTTGGGGTTCAGGGTGAATTCCTTCTCGTCCAGCGTGACGATCTTTTCGCCCTCGTGGGCGCGGCGCACATCAATGGTGCAGCCGGCGACCTTGTTCAGGTCAAAAGCGTGCATGGGCTGACCCATCTCCAGCAGGGTGTGGTTGGTGATATCCACCACGTTGCTGATGGAGCGCAGGCCGCACAGCGCCAGATGGCGCTTCATCCAGCGGGGAGACTCGCCCATGCGGATGTTGCGGACATAGTGTGCCATATAGCGGGGGCACAGCTCCGGTGCCTCCACCTTGACGGTGATGGGAGCGTCCGGCTCGCAGACGGCCTTGTAATCCATGGCGGGCATGTGCAGGGGCTTGCCCAGAACCGCAGCCACCTCGCGGGCGATACCCAGAACGGACTGGCAGTCCGGGCGGTTGGCAGTGATGGAGATATCAAAGATGTAGTCGTCCAGACCCACCACGGGGGCAATGTCGGTGCCGGGGACAGAGTCCTCGGGCAGGATGAGCAGGCCGTAGACCTCAGAGCCCGGGAACAGGTCATCGTTCAGACCCAGCTCTGCGCCGGAGCACAGCATACCGTTGGACTCCACACCCTGCATCTTGCGGGCCTTGATGGTGATGCCGCCGGGCAGGGTGGAGCCATCCAGCGCGGTGGGCACGCAATCGCCCAGCTTCATGTTGGCGGCACCGGTGCTGATGCGGATCTCGTGGCCGTAGGCACCGCAGTCCACCACACACTTGGTCAGGTGGGTGCCCTCCTGCTTTTCCATCTCCACGATCTTGCCGACGACCACCTTGCTGATGCCTGCATCCAGCGGGATGAGCTCTTCTACCTCGAAACCGCAGGAGAACAGCTTCTCCTCCAGTTCCTGTGCGGTAACATCGATATCAACGAATTCTTTTAACCAACTGAAAGGTACTTTCATTGTTTGTTCTCTCCCCTCTTATTCGTGGAACTGCTTGAGGAACTGCAGATTATTCTCGAACATCAGACCAATGTTGTTGATGCCGTACTTCAGCATGGCGATACGCTCGATGCCGATGCCGAAGGCGAAGCCGGAGTACTCGTCCGGGTCGATGTTGCAGTTTTCCAGCACCTTACGGTTGACAACGCCGCCGCCCAGCACCTCGATCCAGCCGGTGTGCTTGCACAGAGGGCAGCCCTTGCCGTGGCACTCGAAGCAGCTTACGTCCACCTCCACGCTGGGCTCGGTGAACGGGAAGTAGGAGGGGCGCAGGCGGGTGCGGGTGTCGGCACCGAACAGCTTCTGCACGAAGGTGTTCAGCGCGCCCTGCAGGTCACCCAGCGTGATGCCCTTATCCACGACCAGGCCTTCCATCTGGTGGAACATGGGGCTGTGGGTAGCGTCCGAGTCAGAGCGGAACACGCGGCCGGGGATCAGCACCTTGATGGGCGGCTTCTGGCTGTCCATGGTGCGAATCTGGCCACCGGAGGTCTGGGTGCGCAACAGGAATTCATCGGACAGATAGAAGGTATCCTGCATATCGCGGGCGGGGTGATCCTTGGGCACGTTCAGACGGGTGAAGTTGTGGTCGTCATCCTCGATCTCCGGGGCATCTGCCACGGCAAAGCCCATGCCGGAGAACACATCGATGATCTGGTTGGTGACCAGCGTCAGGGGGTGCAGACCGCCTACGGAGCGGGTCTTGGCGGGCAGGGTGATGTCCACCGTCTCGGCGGCGTTGCGGGCAGCAAGTTCTGCCTGCTTCACGGTCTCGGCAGCAGCATCGTAGTCTGCCTGCACCTTCTGCTTGAGTTCGTTGATGATCTTGCCCATAGCGGGGCGCTCTTCCGGCGCAACGGTGCGCAGGTTCTTCATCAGGGCAGGGATCTTGCCGTTTTTGCTGAGGTATTCCTGCCAGAAGGAAGCCAGCGTCTCCTTGCTGGACACCTGACCAAGGCTTTCAGCGGCCTGCTTGGCCAGCTCATCGATCATTGCTTGCATGGATTTTCTCTCCTTTATTCTTTGTGTTCATGGAGCGGAGTACAACAAAAAAGCTCCGTCCCCCTGCCCGACTGCTCAGGCAAAAGGGACGAAGCTGTAACCATTTCTGCTCCGCGGTACCACCCGTTTTCCGTCTGCACAAAGGCAGACGGCGCTCAAACGCCGTAACGGGGCGCAACCGTCCTGTGCTAATAGATGCACCCGCATCGTTCGCGCAGACCGCTCGGGAGCGAACTTCAGCCCCTGCCGCACATAGAAGCCCTTTCAGCCGGTGAAGCTTCTCTCTTTGCCGTGCAGACAGCGCCTACTCTCTCCGTCGCTGCGTTTGGTATTATGATAACCAAGAGTTATGTTACCACATTTTGCGGCGGTTTGCAAGCCGCTGAGCGGTTTTTGTTTGCCGGAGCTGCATTTTGCGCCTTATTTTGTGCATTCTTCCCGGTCAGGCGGCAGGCCTCGCAGGCCGTGATGCAGCACACCGCAAACACCAGCAGGGCGCAGTCTGTCGGCACCCGCTGCATGGGCACCACACGGGCGCACAGGGTATTGAAGCTTTCCACGGCGTCTTGCGGCAAGCCCAGATAAAACAGCGCCAGCGAAAGCGGCAGATGCAGCACCCTGCCCCACAATAAGGGTTTGAACGAGACTTCCGGCGGGCAGAGGGTGCGCACTTGCAGCAGCACCGAAGCGCCCTGCACGCTGAGCGCGGCGCAGCACAGCCCGCTTGCCCACAGACCGGTGCGGGCAGCGTAGTCGCAGCCGGAGCACACCTCCAGCAGCATGGCCGGAAAGGGTGCAAGCGCTGCGGGCAGCAGCAGCCCGCAGCCTGCCGCCAGCATCCGGAAATACAGCACAAAGCAGCATAATTTCAAGTAAGTCACCGCAGCCTGTGCAAGGATGGCATCCAGCGCGGGCGGAGGTTCTGCTTGCGCGGCAGCGGGCGGCGCGGGCAAAGGCTCCGGTATGCCGCAGACACGGCAGAGCAGTGCCGCCGTCAGCCAGCCCGCCAGCACCTGTGCGGCAAACAGGCACACCCCCGCCGTGCGGCTGCCCAGCAGCTGCTCCCCTACCGTCAGGATAACAAAAGACGGCCCGGAGCAGATGCAGGCTGGCAGCAGAGCCGAAGCCTCCTGCGGGGTCAGTTCTCTGCTGCGGACTGCTTCGGCAGCAGCGGCGGCAGCAGGGGCAAAGCCGCCCACAAGGCCGATAAGCAGCACACTGCCCGCGCTGCGGCTGCGCAGACCGATACAGCGCACCACCGGCCAAAGCAGCACGCCCAGCACCTCGCCCGCACCGCTGCGCATGATGAGCGCTGACACCACCAGAAACGGAAACAGCGACACCAGCAGCGCCCCGCCGCAGAGCGCAAGACCCTGCCGCAAAGCTTCCGCACAAGTCTGCGGCGCGGCAAATACCAGCGCCGCCGTGGCTGCACCCAGTAAAAAAAGCCCCGGATACAGCGGTTTGCAGCTTTTACTCATAAGCACGCCCTCCCCCTCCATATATATGGAAGCATGGGCTGTGCAATGTACAAAGCGCGGGACGGGAGGGACAACGATGGCCAGAGCACACCACGACCGGCGCACCCCGGGCGACTGGCTGCGCGGGCTGTTCCGACAGCCGCCGCCCGGGTTTTACAGCCGCCCTGCCGTATACCTGAGCGGCGACCGGATGGAGATCGAGCATTTTTGCACGGTGTTGTTTTTTGATGAAAACAAACTGTGCCTGCGGCTGGCGAAGGGGCGGTTCACGGTATACGGCAGCGGACTGCGCATCTGCACCCTGACCGCCGCCCGGCTGACGGTGCAGGGGCAGTTTTTGCGCACCGATTTTTCCGATGAATAGGAGGCCGTCATGGAAGCTGCAAGCCTTTGGGCAGGGGTGCGCTTTACCGCCCGGAACGGCAGCCCCGAGGCGCTTTTGACCGATGCCGCCGGGCAAGGGCTGCATTTGTATGGTATTTCTTCCCTGCCCGGGGGCTTTTGCGCCCATTGCGCCGCTTGGCAATACCGGCGGCTGGCCGCACTTGCCCGGCACAGGCGGGTGCGGCTGCGGGTGGAAAAACGGAAAGGGTTGTATTTTTTGCTGCGCCCGCTACTGCGGCGCAAGGGACTTTGGGTAGGGCTGGTCGCTTGGGGGCTGGTGCTGGTCTGGCTGCAGGGGCTGGTATGGGCGGTGGACTACGGCAGCCTGACCACCGGGCAGCGGGCGCGGGCGGGTGCAGTGCTGCTCAGCTGCGGCTTGCAGCCCGGCACTGCCGTAACCGAGGAGCTGCTGCGCACCGGAGAGTATGCCCTGCTGGAAAGCGGCGAGTTCTCGTGGGCAAGCCTGAATTTTGAAAAAGGGCGGCTTGCGGTGGAAGCTGCCCCTGCCCGCGCACGGCCTGAGATCGCCGCTGGCACCCTGCACGGGCTGCGGGCAAAATGCAATGGGACGGTGCTGCGTACAAATCTTACCAGCGGCACCATGCTGGTAGCCCCCGGGCAGACTGTGGAAGCCGGGCAGGGGTTGATCGGCACGGCACGCAGCGAGCGGGACGGCACCTTGATCTTTGCCCCGGCGGCGGGCACGGTAGTGGCACAGCTGGAATGGGAGACAAACCAGAGCGTTCCGCTGGCAGAGACCCTGCCGCAGCTGACCGGCGAAAATACAACAAATTACCGGCTATTTTTTGCGGAGCACTCTGCCGCGCTTTCGCCCTCTGCACCCGACAGGGACGGGCTGTGCCGCACCCGGCATCTGCAATTAGAGGTTTTCGGTCTGCCTCTGCCCTGCGCGGTGGAGGAGACCACCTATTACGGGCAGCAGCAAGAAACGATGCACCGCACCGAGGCGCAGGCGCTTGTGCTGGCACGGCTGCAAGGGCTGCGGGCTCTGCACGATGCTTTCCCGGATGCAGAGATCTTCGCCCGCCGGGAGGCGTGCACCGTGCAGGAGGATGCCCTGCACTACAATGCCGTGTATACCGTGGCGGCAGATATCTGCACATAGCAAACGGCAGACGATTTGGAATGGTCTCCGCTTTGCTCTGACCATATTCAGCGGAAAGAGCATTTTTTATTTACAGGTCTGGAAAATCTGCGGATTTTCCAGACCTGTCTTTTCACGGGAGGGGTCGAGACGGAAAACGGCAGCTATATAAAAGCAACTTTCTTCGGAAGCGCAGAAGCAAAAAGGCGGCTGTACCTAACTGCACAGCCGCCTTTTGAAAAGCGTTTTTTGATTTTACTGGATGGTCTGAGCAGCTTCGGCGGCCTGTACATCGTACTCGGCAAGCAGAGTGTTCAGGTCGTACTGATACTTGCTGTGGCAGAAGTGGCACACCACCTCACAGGTGGGGTCCTCGTCCCGCATCCGCTCAAGCTCAGCACGGCCAAGGCTGAGCAGCATTTCCTTGGTGCGCTCGGCGCTGCAATCGCACTGGTACTGCACCGTGCGCTCGTCCAGCACGTTGGGGTTGAAGCCTGCCAGCGCCATCTGCATCATGTCCTCGGGGGTTTTGCCCGCATGGAGCAGCTCAGTGACAGAGGGCATGGCGCTGATATTCTTTTCCAGCTGGTCGATCTCGGCATCGGTAGCGCCGGGCAGCAGCTGCACCATAAAACCACCGGCGCAGAGGATGGACAGGTCCTTGTCCACCAGCACGCCCAGTGCCATCACGGTGGGCACCTGCTCGCTGTACGCATAGTAGCTGGTCAGATCCTCAGCGATCTCGCCAGACACCAGCGGCACCTGCCCGACCGTAGGCTCCTTTTGTAAGCGGTTGTCCCGGATGACGGTCAGCACGCCGTTCTTGCCCACGGCGGTGCCAACGTCCAAGTGGCCGTTGGCTTTGGCGGGCAGCTCCACCAGCGGGTTGTCGATGCAGCCCTTCACGTTGCCGGTGCCGTCGGTGCAGGCGATGAGCACGCCCGCAGGGCCGCCGCCCGCCACACGCAGGGTGATGCGGTCGCGGTCGTCCTTGAGCATAGAGCCCATCAGGGTAGCACCCGTGAGCAGACGGCCCAGTGCCGCGCTGCAGGTGGCGCTTGTGGTGTGAAGCTTTTCTGCTTTACGGACAATATCGGTGGAATCCACACCGCAGAACACGACACCGCCGTTCTCGGACAGGCCGCGGATCAGGTTTGCCATAGGTTATTCCTCCAGTTGTGTATACTGTTTTGTTGCGCAGAAGAAGTAGCGCTGGCTTTCCTCGGTCAGCGGGCCGAAAGTCTCGCCATCGCAGACACTTTCCAGCGCAAAACCGTGCTTTTCCAGCGCCGCACGGATGGTGTCCAGATCGTAGGTATACTCGCAGAATTCCTCGTGGAAATGCTCGCCGGTCTCGTGATAATCAATGTCCACCGTGATCTCTACCTTGCGGTCGGCAGCGTTATAATGGTTGCGCCACACGCAGGAAGCATCCTCTTCCTCAAAGGTGAACTCGTTATCGCCCAGAACCTTCTGGTGCTTATAGGGGGTGTTCATATCAAACAGGAACACGCCGCCCTTTTCCATAAAAAAGCCTGCGTTGGCAATGGCGGTATCCAGATCCGGGATGTGGTTGAAGGTATCAAAGGTGGATACCGCCGCCCGGATGGTGCCGTAGAGATCCAGCTTGAGCAAGTCCTGCCGGAGCAGCAGCAAACGACCGGAAAGCCCCAGCTGCTCGGCTTTATCCCGCACCACGCAGAGCATCTCCTCCGACTGGTCGATGCCGATCATATCGTAGCCTGCCTGCGTCAACATCAGGGTCAGTTCCCCGGTGCCGCAGCCAAGGTCGGCCACAATGCCGTCATGGATGCCGTGGGCTTCCAGCTTTGCATGGATCTGGCTGTACAGGGCGTCATAGTCCGCTTCGCCGTTGAATTCATCGTAGAAATAGGCAAATTCGTTGTAAGCCATGGCGTTACTCCGCTTCTTCGTTTTCCGCAGCCACTGCGGCGTTGAGCACCGCTTGCAGCTCCGGGATGCCGTAGCCGTTTTCGCCGCTGGTCAGCACCACCTTCTGGCAGCCGTAGGGACGGCAGATGTTTTCAAAGTCCTCCTGCGTTTTGGCAAGCTGGCTCTTTTTCAGCTTATCCGCCTTGGTCAGCGCCACCACATAGGGGATGCGATGGTAGTGCAGATAGCGCAGCATCTGCAAGTCGTCTGCGCTGGGGGCGTGGCGGCAATCCAGCAGCTGCACCAGCAGGGTGTGGTGGCGGGGTGCCTCGAAGTAGCTGTTGATCAGGTCATCCCAGCGCTCACGGTCAGCATTGCTCACCTTGGCGTAGCCGTAGCCCGGCAGATCCACAAAGTAGCAGTCGTCCACGGAATAGAAGTTGATGGTAGCCGTTTTGCCCGGCGTACTGGACACGCGCGCCAGATTTTTGCGGCTGCACAGCTTGTTGATCAAGCTGGATTTGCCCACGTTGGAGCGCCCCGAAAAGCTCAGCTCCGGGCGGTCGCTTTCGGGCAGCTGGCTGGAAATGCCATAGCTGGCAATAAAATCGGCTTTATTGAAGATCATGGCGTGTTCCTTTCTGGTTTTTCAGCAGACAGCGCCCGGCTGGTTTTTTTCAGGCGCGGCAGGGATGCGGTTCTCCCCTGCCTTGGACTTTTTGGTACGGGGACGGCCTGCGGTGCTCTTGGCAGCCTTCGGCTTGAGCAGAGCTGCAGCCAGCACCTGCGAGAGGTTCTGCATAGGCAGGAAGGTCAGGTTCTTCTTGACCTCCTCGTCCACATCGTACAGGTCGGGCTCGTTGTCCTTGGGGATGAGCACGGTTTTCATGCCCTCGCGGTAGGCAGCCATGCTCTTTTCCCGCAGGCCGCCGATGGGCAGCACATTGCCGTGCAGGGTGATCTCGCCGGTCATGGCCACATCGCCGCGCACCGGCACGCCGGACAGGCAGGACACCAGTGCCGTGGTCAGAGTGACGCCGGCAGAAGGGCCGTCCTTGGGCACGGCGCCCTCGGGGGCATGGATGTGCAGGTCGCACTTTTTCAGCCGCTCGGGGTCGATGCCGTATTCCTCGGCGTGGACGCGCACCCAAGTAACTGCCAGCTGTGCGCTCTCCTTCATCACGTCGCCCAGCGAGCCGGTAACGGTGATCTTGCCGGTGCCGTTGTCCATGACCTGCACCTCGATGGGCAGGGTCTCGCCGCCCACGCTCGTCCATGCCAGACCGTTGGCGATGCCCACGGCGTTGGTGCGGTTGAGGAAGTCCGGCTTGACGATGCGGGGGCCCAGCAGCTCCTCCAGCATGGCGGCGGTCACTGCTACGCTCTCCACCTCGCCGGAAGCGATCTTGCGGGCGCACTTGCGCAGCACACTGGTGATGGTGCGCTCCAGATTACGCACACCGGCCTCGCGGGTATAGCCATCGATGATGCCGTAGAGTGCGCTCTGGTTCATGGTGACCTTGCCGGTCAGACCGCAGGCCTTGAGCTGCTTGGGCAGCAGGTGCTTGCGGGCAATGTTGTATTTTTCCACGCGGGTATAGCTGGGCAGCTCGATAACGTCCATGCGGTCGCGCAGCGGGCCGGGGATGCTGCCCAAGTCGTTGGCGGTGGTAATAAAGAGCACATGGCTCAGATCAAAGGGGATATCAATGAAATGATCGTTGAAGGTGCTGTTCTGCTCCGGATCCAGCGCTTCCAGCAGAGCCGCCGCCGGATCGCCCCGGAAGTCCCCTGCCAGCTTGTCGATCTCGTCCAGCAGCATCAGGGGATTGGAGGATTTGGCGGTGATCATGGCGCTGATGATCTTGCCGGGCATGGCACCGATGTAGGTGCGGCGGTGGCCGCGGATCTCAGCCTCGTCCCGCACGCCGCCCAGACTGATGCGCACATACTTGCGGCCAAGGCTTTCCGCGATGGAGCGCGCAATACTGGTTTTTCCGACACCCGGAGGGCCGACCAAGCAGATAATCTGTGCCTTCACGTCCGGTGCCAGCTTGCGCACGGCCAGCGTTTCCAGAATGCGGTCCTTGACCTTTTTCAGGCCGTAGTGATCCCGGTCCAAGATCTGCTGGGCGCGGTGGATATCCAGATCGTCCACGGTCATGGTGTTCCACGGCAGATCCAGACAGGTATCCAGATAGGTGCGGATGACCGTAGCTTCCTGATTGCTGCTCTGCATCCGGGAAAGGCGGTCTACCTCCTTGAGCAGCTTTTTCTCGCTGTCCTCGGCAAGGTGCAGCTCCCGGATCTTGCGGCGGTAATCATCGGCTTCGGCATGGGTATCGTCCCCTTCGCCCAGCTCGTCGTTGATGATGTGCAGCTGCTCGTGCAGGTAGTAATCGCGCTGGTTCTTGTCCATGGACTCGTTGACCTTTTCCGCGATCTCCTTTTCGATCTTCATCACCTGACACTCACGGCGCAGCATCTCCACAAGGCGCTGCAAACGGCCGTTGAGGGTGTTTTCGTTCATCACGGCCTGCTTGTCCTCGTAGCGGAACAAGAGGTTTGCCGGCATATACTCGGTGAGGAACATGGGGTCATCGCTGGAAACGATGGTGAACACCACGTCCTTCGCAAGGCGCGGGTTCATGCCCAGATATTCGTCAAAGCCGGTCTTGAGGGCGCGGAGCAGCGCTTCGGTCTCCACAGCCTCCTCGGGTTTTGCGGCACGCACCGGCGCGGAGCGCACGGCAGACAGCAGAAAATCGCCGGTGGTATCCAGCTCGATCAGCTTGGCGCGGTACTTACCCTCCACCAGCACCTTGACCAGCTCGTCCGACACGCGCAGCACCTGTTTGACCTCGGCCACTACGCCGTAGGTGTACAGGTCCTGCTGGGTGGGCTCGCTGGTCTCCATCTCCTTCTGGGCAACCAGAAATACGTTGGAGTTATTGGCCATAGCCCACTCCACGGCGGCAATGCTCTTTTCCCGCCCGACTTCAAAATGAACAAGGTTGTTGGGAAACACTACCAGCCCGCGCAGTGCGATGGTGGGCAGATGGAGTTCCTTTCGCTCGACCTTGATGGTAACTTTTTCAGACATATACAAACACCTCCCGACTGCCGCTTGAATCCCTATACTGCGGCAGCGCTATCCTTTGGGGTCTTGATAAAAATACAGTTGTTTCCTTATTATACAGATTTCCGGCCAAAATGCAACTGCCTTGCCGGAATGGTCGGTCATTCGGGGCGGTTTTCGTGGGTGTTGAAGCCCATTTTGCTCAGCGCAGGCAGCAGCGCCCGCAGGGTGACCGAGGTGAGCGCGCCCATGACAAGGCCCAGCACCAGCATGACCGGCGCGTAGTACAGCGACAAAGACGAGGAGATGATGATCCCCGCGCCCAGCAGCTGCCCCACGTTATGCGCCAGTGCGCCGCAGACCGACAGGATGAACCATGTGGGGCGCACCGGCAAAAGATAGTACAGCACCCACATCACCGCAAGGGACAAAAGGCCGCCGCACAGCGAGAGAAAGCCCGCCGTAAAGCCGGACACCAGAAAGACGAACAGCGCCTTGAGCACATCCAGCACCAGCGCCTGCCGGGGACCCATGAAGAACAGGGCATACATGACCACGATGTTTGCAAGCCCCAGCTTCATGCCCGGCAAAAGCCCGGGGATGACCAGCGTGCCCTCAATGAAGGAAAGCGCCATGGCCAGTGCAAACAGCAGGCCGGACAGGGCGATGTGCCGTGTTTTTTGATAGTTGCGGTGATTTTTAGGCATAGAGGATACGCTCCTTTATTCTTCGGGCTGCTGTGTTTGCTCGTAGGCTTCCTGCTCTTCCATGGCGGCTTCCCATGCGGCAAAAAGCTCCTCCTGATGGAAGCGCAAGTCGCTCAGCTCATCGCTTTTCTGGCGCAGCAGGTCGGGGTCGTTGTAAACCTCCGGGGAGTTGATCTCGTTGTCCAGCTCCACCTCGCGTGCGCCGCAGGCTTCCATCTCGTCCTCGCAGGCCTTGATCTTGGCGCGCAGCTCAGCGCGGCGGCGGCGCTGCTCCTTGCCGTAACCGGTCTTGGCGGGCTCGGCAACTTTCTGGGCAGCCTGCACCGGGGCGGCACGTCCCATCAGGGCATCGTAGCTGGGGTAAAGCACAGCCTTGCCGTCCTCAAGGTAGAGGATGGGACAGGCCAGACTGTTCATCAGGTGACGGTCGTGGGTGACCAGCAGCAGGGTGCCGGTGTAGGCCATCAGCGCCTCGGTCAGGTTTTCGCGGGTATAGATGTCCAAGTGGTTGGTGGGCTCGTCCAGAAACAGCAGGTTCGGGCGTTCCAGCACGATCTCTGCAAAGCGCAGACGCGCCAGTTCACCGCCGGACAATGCTTCGCAGGGCTTGAACACGGTATCGCCCCGGAAGCCCAGCTTTGCCAGATGGCTGCGCACCTCCAGCTCGGTCATGCGGGGGTACTTGTTCCATATTACATCAATCACCCTGCCCTGCCCCAGACGGTTCTGCTGCTGGGCAAAAATGCTGGGGCGCGCCCCGGTGCCCAGCCGCACCATGCCGCCGGAGGGGCGGCGCTTGCCGTCCAGCACCTGCATCAGGGTGGATTTGCCTGCACCGTTGGGGCCGGCGATGATGAGCCGCTGCCCGCGGCAGACCGTATAGGTAAAGGGTTCCAGCAGGGTGCGCTCCCCGATCTTGATGCTGAGATTTTTCAGCATCACCAGTTCATTCCACGGCTCTACGTCATATTCAAAGCGGAATTTCAACTGGTTGGTCTCGTCCTTGGGTGCTTCGGTGATCTCCAGCTTTTCCAGCTGCTTGCGGCGGCTCTGCGCCATTTTGGTGGTGGAGGCGCGCACAAGGTTGCGGTCCACATAGTCCTGCAGCTTTTCAGCCAGTGCCACATCGGCATCGTGCTGCTTCTGGCGCAGGGCATCGGCGGCTTCCTTCTGGGGCAGATAGGCCGAGAAGTTGCCCTTGTAGGTGGTCATGGTCTGGAAGGACACCTCCCAGATCTTTGTACAGACATTATCGAGGAAATAGCGGTCGTGGCTGACCACCAGCACTGCGCCGGAGTATCCCTTGAGGTAGTTTTCCAGCCATTCCATGGTGGCAAAGTCCAAGTGGTTGGTGGGCTCGTCCAGAATGAGGACGTCCGGTTTTTCCAGCAGCAGCTTTGCCAGACGCAGCCGCGTCAGCTCGCCGCCGGAGAGCACCGCAATGTTCTTTTGCCATGTATCCTGCGCAAAGCCCATGCCGGACAGCACCTTTTTGATGTTCACGTCCATGTTGTAGCCATCGGCAGCGTCCACGATGTTTTGCAGCGCATCATGCTGTGCCAGCAGGTCAGCGTTGTCGGGCTGGGCAGCCATGCGGCGCTCTAAGATCTGCATCTGCGCCATGGCATCCAACACCGGGGCAAAGGTGGCACGCATCTCGCCGTAGATATCCAGCGTTGCGTCCAGCTTTGCGTTCTGCTCCAGATAGCCCAGCGTTACCCCGTGGGTCACGCTGAACTCGCCCTCGTAGTCCTGATATTCGCCGGTAAGGATCTTGAGCAGGGTGGTCTTGCCTGCGCCGTTTTGTCCCACGATGCCGATGCGGTCCTCCCGCTCGACACTGGCGGTCACATCGTGCAGCACCACCTTTTCGCCAAAGGTCTTACCCAGTTTTTCCAAATGTATCAGCATAGTTTTGATCCGTTATCCGTTCTTTTTCATCTCTCAGCACTGGTGGCGGCGGTTCTTCAGGCCAACATTGGCCAGCTCCTCCTGCTCCATCACCAGCGGATACAGTTCTTCCAGACTGGCGATCTCGTAGGTGGGGATCACCTTGCCGGGGTTCTCGGCGTGGTTGGGGTTGTACCAGCAGGTATCCAGCCCGGCGTTGCTGCCACCCTGAATATCGCTGGCCAGACTGTCGCCCACCATCAGAACGTGCTCCCGGTTCTCCACGCCCAGCGCGCGCAAGGCGGCATCAAAGATGCGGGCATTGGGCTTTTCGCAGCCCATTTTCTCAGAGATGAACACATCCTCCATAAAGTTCATCACGCCGCTTTCTGCCAGACGGCGGGTCTGCACCTTCTGGGCACCGTTGCTGACGATGGCCAGCGTTGCCACCTCGGAAAGCTCGCGCAGCACGTCCAGCACCTCCGGGCTCATCAGATCCGGATGGGTGGACAGCTGCTCCAGATAGAAGCGGTTCATCTCCACGCCGTCACCGGCGGCATTGATGGCCTTTAAAAAGCGGCTGAACCGCTCGCCGAACAGCTTTTCGCGGCGAATTTGGCCTTTTTCCAGCTGCCGCCACAGCTCCTCGTTGATGGTGCGATAGGTCTGCACGGTGTCGGCATCCGGCTCGATGCCGTAGTTCACCAGCGTTTCGGCCAGTGCCTTGTTTTCAGCTGCGTCAAAGTTGAGCAGTGTATTGTCCGCATCGAACAGGATGCAATAATATTTTGCCATAGTATCTCACTTTCTTTTCAGCATTTCCCACTTTGGTGTATCAACAGGGAGAAGCCAGCCCCACCCCCGGCAGAGCTGGCTTCTCGTTATTCAGAAACGATTTCATACGCAGACAGGTCTGTTTGTGCCGGGGTGTTGTCCGGGCACGCTGTCTTTCCCTCGCAGGGCGTCAGACCGCATTTCTGCATTTCTTCCTCCAGTGCGCTGTTATCCACGTTTTCCCAGTCGGTGTCGTAGTAATCCACGCTGCCGTTGGTCACGTCATGCTCCCCGGGCAGGGAGGGCGTGCGCATCGCTTCCCAGTACATAGGGCTCCACCTTCCTCTCACGCCAGCCTATGCGGCGCAAGGAAGGAATGTGCGCTCAGTTAGCAGCTTCCTTGCTGGCGCTGGCCTCGGTCTTGGAGGAGGCGGGCTTTTCTTCTTTAGAAGAAGCCGTATGCTCCTGCTTAGAGGAAGCAGTCGTTTCTTCCTTAGAAGAAGCCGCGGGCTCCTGCTTGGAGGAAGCAGGTTTTTCCTCCTTGGAAGAGGAGCTGCTCTGCGAAGAAGAGGCGGGCTTTTCTTCCTTAGAAGAAGCCGCAGAGGAGGCGGGCTTCTCCACCTTGGAGGAGCTGCCGGTGCTTTCGGAAGTACCATTCGAGGAGGAAGAAGCAGGCTTCTCTTCCTTGGAGGAGGCCGGTTTATCTTCCTTAGAGGAGGACGTTTCATCCTTGGAAGAAGCAGGCTTATCTTCCTTAGAGGAACTGCTGGAACTGCTGGTGCTGCCGGACGAGCTGGACGGTGCACCGCTGACCGCAAGCTCCAGCTTGTTGCTGGTCACGGTGCAGTCGTTATAGCTGGCGGTGGCGTACACCCGGAAGGTGCCGCCCACCATAGAGGGGTCTACCTCGCCCTTTACGGTGGTCTTACCGGCAGCCTGCGTTACCTCGGTGCCGTTGACGTACCAGCGGATGCTGGAAGCATCCAGATACTTGCCCTTGAGGGTAGCTTTAAAGGTGTAGGCATCCCCCAGCACAGCCTTGCCGCTGCTGCTGATTTGGATAGAGGCCGCCGCAAACACAGCGGTCACATCCACGTTCTGGTCAAAATTGGTATCCGTGCGGGTGCGTTTGGTCACGCCATCGCTCCACTTGACGAACACATAGCCGTCCTCCGGCACTGCGGTCACAGTAACAGTCTGGGCGGCACTGGTCACCTTGACCGTAAGGGACTTGCCGCTCTCGTTGCCGCAGGTCAGGGTGCCGCCGCCGGTTTTATCTGCACGGTAACCGGCCTGATACTCCGTTTTTTCCTCAACGGCCGAGGAAGAGACTTCCTCCGAGCTGCTGGGTGCTTCCACGGCAGAGCTGGGGTTGGCGGTATACTCGGCACGGGTGGGGATGTTATTGGTATCCGGGCGGCGATCCTCGGTCTCATAGGCGTGGGTGCGCAGATACTTCAGCAGCACCTTCAGGCCTGCGGGCTTGAGGTGGATATCCCCGCTCTGGTAGTAATCCACATTGCCGTAGCCGTTGGCGTCCTTGAGCGCCTCGGCAGAGTTGAGGAACTTGACACCCAGCTGCTCGCACATGGTCAGCAATGCCATGTTGAAATCGTCAATGCGGGTCTGGTCCATGTTGGGGTAGTTGGAGTGGTTGGACGGGACCGGCGGCACCGTGTTGACGATGATATCGGTATAGGGATAGCTGGCCTGAATGGCCTGCACCAGCGCGGTGTAGTTGCTGATAAAGTCCTCGGTATTCATGCCGTTGTCATTGGTGCCCAGCATGATGACCACCCGGCGGGGCTTCATTTTTGCCACTGCCTGCGCGATGGTGTAGCGGTTATCGTCCCGCTTGAAGGTGACGATGCCCTCGTTCAGGGCGGCGCTGGTGCCAATGCCCTCTTTCGCGCAGAACTGCTGCAGCGAGATCAGACCGTTGGCGTACAGACGCACCGTGTTGGAATCGCCGATAAAAAGGGTCTGCTCCTGATAAGCATTGCCTGCATCAGCAGTCCCGGTGAGCAGTGCGCTGGAAGTCTCGTTGATCTGGTAGTGGTCGGAGATATCCTCCTCCCCTTCCGGGGCGGGCGCGGGGGTAACAATGGAAGAATCCCCCGGCTGCTCCGTTGGGTTCTTGCCCCGCTTGAGCATGGTAAGGGTGATGCCGATGGTCAGCAGCGCCGCCAGTGCACACACGATGCACACCAGCACCGCCTGCTTCTGCATCGGGGTCAGCGTCTGATTCTCCTTTTGGTTATTGCTTCTCATATTCTATCCATTCTCCTTCCGAAGGAATGAAACATCCTGTCATACCCGGGCTGCCAGCAGCCGGTCGGTAAGGTCGGCGCAGCTTTCGGCCAGCAGCACCGGATGGAAGGGCTCCAGCTCTTCCCGGCTGCCGTAACCGTACAGCACACCGGCAGCATCCAGACCACAGTCGGCAGCACCCCGCATATCATCGTTGCGGTCGCCCACCATCAGCACCCGCTTGCCCTGCAACGCGGGCTGGCTGAGCACATAACGCACGACCTCGGTCTTGGTGTCCCGGCTCTCGTCCATGGAAGCACCGCCGATAAAATCAAAATACTGTGCAAGCCCCTGCTCTTCCAGAATGGGGGTGGCCACCTTGGTGGGCTTGGAGGTAGCGGTGCACAGGAGAAAGCCCGCGTCCTTCAGGGTTTGCAGCATCTGCGGAACGCCCGGGAACACGGCACACTCGTGGCTGCCCTTCACCGCGTAGCTCGTGCGGTAAAGCTCGGTGGCTTTTTCGATCAGTGCCGGGTCGGTGAAGTGCTCGCCGAAGCTTTTGCGCAGCGGCGGGCCCAGATAGCGGCGCAGGTTTACGCCGGATACATCCACACCCATGGTGCAGAAAACCTCTTGCAATGTATGAATGATACCGGGAGCCGAATCGATCAGCGTCCCGTCCACGTCAAATAGGATCGCATCATAATGCAGCAATGTTTTATTCCTCGCTTTCATGGTGATACATCCAATAGTATAGCACAGATTTGATACATCAGCAATTCCAACAAAAGATTTTTCTGTCTCTTATGCAGAATTTTCACGGACGTACCAGCGAAAAGAAGGATTCTTTGCCGTGAAAACGGGATAGCGGAACGCCCGCAGACGTTCCGCTATCCCGAAATCTAAAATTATTTTCTGCCGATATGGTTACTGCGCAGGCGATGGGCAGCTGCTGTCCCCCGGGACATAGAGGTTGTTGGAGACGAACTCCAGCTTATCCTTGAGCACCAGTTCAAGGTTTGCGACGGCGTGCACCATGTTGGTAGCAGAATCGTTCACCTCCAGCAGCTTGCAGAGATCCAGACCATCCAGATCCATGGCTTTCTGCATCTTCCGGCTTTCGGCACACAGGATGTGGCTGAGCGCTGTTTCCTGCAGGGCAATGCTTTCCATCAGGTCCACGACAGCCTGATCCAGACTGACCTTGGGCATCTCCGGGCACTGAGAACGGGCGCAGGGTGTATCGATCATCATAGGGCAAAACCTTCCTTTCCGGTCGTGTGCCCTATCCTATGCTGCGGCGGGTGCGGCTGTTACTGCTTTTCTGCCTGTGCGCGCACCTTCTCAATGGTATCGCGGTAGCCACCGGAGCCGTACTGGATGCAGCGGTTGATGCGGCTGATGGTGGCGGTGCTGATCTCCACCGCCTTGACGATCTGCTCGTAGGTGGCACCATCCAGCAGCAGCTTTGCTGCCTGTAAGCGCTGTGCCATATCCGAGATTTCCTTTACAGTGCACAGATCCTCAAAAAAGGCGTAGCACTCTTCCCGGCTCTCCAGACTGAGGATGGCATCAAAGAGTGCGTCCGTCGTCTCGTTTCTTCTGGAATTTTTTTCAGCCATTGTTTTTCTCCTTATTATAACGGCGGCGGCAGCGGGCAAAGCAGACAGTTCTGCCGCGCGGAATATTCTGCACGCTATTACTTTAGCACTTCAAAGTGTGAAAGTCAAGACCCGTGGGTGAATGGTTTTCAATTATAGATGTGTTTAGTTTTATTCTCTTCACACATGAAAGAAAATCACCTAAAAATCATTCCCAGAAAATGGCTTGAATTGGCGCATCCTCTGAACTTGTGACGAAAATATTGACAATTGATGAAAACGGGAATAAAGTAAGACACAATCATTCAGCAAATGCAAGGAACAGGACATGATCTTCTGCATCACCCTCTTTCAGCGAGCCGCTTCTCGGGTGAAAAAGCGGCAGTCAGGAGCAGAGGACCCTCGCCTGCGAGCAGCCTGTGTGAACCGGGTTTTGTGCCCCTCAGTAGCACGGTGCCGTCCAGCCCACGTTATCGGGCAGCATGGTCAGTGTACCATGCGTGGGAGAGTGGCTGTCCTAAGACAGCAAGCGAAGTGGTACCGCGGAGTAATGCCCCTGCCCTGGCAGGCGGGAGCAGAAGCCTTCGTCTTCGGAGTGTGACCGGGACACCGGTCATGTGCTGAGGACGAAGGTTTTTTACGCTCTGGGGCAACGCTTTGCCGGACGGCAGCCCAACGTTCCGAACCTGTTGCGGAGTGAAAAAAGGAAAGAGGTAGAAAACTATGAATACGCTGGTCATCGTATTGATCGCAGCGGTGTGCCTGTTTGGCGCTTATGTGCTTTACGGCCGCTGGCTGGCTAACAAATGGGGCATCGACCCTGCTGCCAAGACCCCGGCTGTCGTCCACGAGGATGGCCGGGACTATGTGCCCACCAACGGCTGGACGGTGTTTGCCCACCAGTTCAGCTCCATTGCCGGTGCAGGCCCTGTTACCGGTGCCATTCAGGCCGCAGCTTTCGGCTGGCTGCCGGTGCTGCTGTGGGTGCTGCTGGGCGGCATCTTCTTCGGCGCTGTCACCGACTTTGGCGCTCTGTATGCTTCCGTTAAGAACGACGGCAAGAGCATGGGTATGCTGATCGAAAAGTACATCGGCAAGACCGGCCGCAAGCTGTTCCTGCTGTTCTGCTGGCTGTTCTGCGGCATCGTGATTGCCGCTTTTGCGGACATGGTTGCCGGCACCTTCAATGCTTTCGGCGCAGACGGCGCAATGGTTGAAGCTGCCAAGACCAACGGCGCTGCCGGTATGGTGTCCATCATGTTCATGGTGTTTGCCGTTGTCTTTGGCCTGCTGCAGAAGAAGTTCAGCTTCTCCGGCTGGAAGGAAAGCGTTATCAGCATCGTGTTCATCGTGCTGTCCTTTGTCATCGGCGCAAACCTACCCCTGATTCTGGGCAAGGCCGCTTGGAGCTACATCACCTTTGTTTACATCTTCTTTGCTGCCGTGCTGCCCATGTGGCTGCTCAAGCAGCCCCGTGACCACATGACCACCTTTATGTTCGTGGCCATGATCGTGGGCGCTGTGGTTGGCCTGTTGGTGGCACACCCCACCATGAACCTGCCCGTGTTCACCGGCTTTACCAACGAAAAGCTGGGCACCATGTTCCCCATCCTGTTTGTCACCGTGGCCTGCGGTGCAGTTTCCGGCTTCCACAGCCTTGTTTCCTCCGGTACTTCCTCCAAGACCGTTGAGAACGAGAAGGATATGCTGAAGGTCGGCTACGGTGCCATGATCCTTGAAAGCCTGCTGGCTGTTCTGGCTCTGTGCGTTGCCGGTGCTGCCGCAGCTGCCGATGGCACCCCTGCTGCCGGTACCCCGTTCCAGATCTTCAGCCGCGGCGTTGCCGGCTTCTTTGAGATGTTCGGCGTGCCCGCTTACGCTGCTACCGTGTTCATGACCATGTGCGTTTCCGCACTGGCCCTGACCAGTCTGGATGCCGTGGCCCGCATTGGCCGCATGAGCTTCCAGGAGCTGTTCAGCGTGGACGACATGGAGCACGCTGAGGGCTGGCGCAAGCTGTTCTGCAATGTGTACTTCTCCACCTTCATCACGCTGGTGTTCGGCTTCATCCTGACCAAGATCGGCTACGCCAACATTTGGCCGCTGTTCGGTTCTGCCAACCAGCTGCTGAGCGCACTGGTGCTGGCTACCCTGTGCGTGTTCCTGAAGGTGACCGGCCGCAGCAACAAGATGCTGTTCCCCCCGCTGGTCATCATGCTGTGCGTTACCTTTACCGCACTGGTGCAGCGCCTGATCGCTATGGTCAAGGCCATCAGCACCGCTGCTTCTGTTACCATCCCTGCCGGTGAGACCACTTGGGGCGCTGTGTTTATCGCAAACGGCCTGCAGCTGATCCTTGCCGTGCTGCTGATCGTGCTGGGCGTGAACATTGTGTTCCACTCCTTCTCCGCTTACAAGAAGGCTGAGCACAACAGCGAAGCAAACGTCTGATCTTAATCTGCCATTCACAATCCTGTTTTCAATAAACAAAACGCCGCTGACGATGCATAAAGCCGTCAGCGGCGTTTTGTTATAAAAGGATATCAGCGCCATTGCGCCTAGAGACAAACTTTTCTCTATACTTCAGCAATGGAGCCTAACGGCTTGGCTCCCCCTTTGGGGGAGCTGGCGCGGGAGCGCCTGAGAGGGCGCGTCCTATCCTTTATAAATGATAGCTTTCCCAGCCTTGCAGGGCAGCCAGCTGGGTCTCGGTATGGAACCAGTGTTCCCCGCCCTCTAGAATAGTCAGGTGCGCCCCGGTCTGCTGCCGGAACTGCTCCATGGCGGTGTGCCCGGTAAGAGGGTCTGTATCGGCATAGAGCACCTGTGTGGGCACCTTCCAGTGCAAGGGGTGTTCCCTTACCCAGCACAGATACGGCCACGAGAGGGTCTCTCCCATAGTGGTGGGGATCTCCCCTGCCGCGCGCAGCTGCTCCTCCGTTACCCCTGCCTGCTGCATCAGGTCAAGGATGAGCTTTTCCATATCCACCAACGGGGACACCAGCAGCGCCTTTTCCGGCTGCTGCGACTGCAACGCCTGCATGGCAAACCACGCCCCGATACTGACCCCGTACACACGGATATGCTTCCACACCGGCTGCATCCGGGCGTAGACTGCCTGCAGCTCCCGGGTGACCACCCACGGCACCAGCTTTTCCGGGCTGTTTTTCCGGGTGCCGTGCTCCGGCAGATCGACAGCCAGCACCTGCCAGCCTGCCAGGCAGGCAGTGCGGGCAAAGCGGGCAGCCTCGGCTGCGCTGCCGTTTTTGCCGTGGACAACATAGAGATAGACCTTACGGCTGCGCTTGCCGTACAGGACAGCCGGAATGCCTGCGATCTCGAGCTTGATTTTTTCCATAACGGCTCCCTCCTGTTTTGGGGCGTTTTGTACCCTGTTTTCTCTATGATAGCACAAGCAGCTGGCAAACACAAACAGAAAAAATTGCTATCTGTGCCCCTATGGCAAAACGATTTTGAATGGCCTCCGCTGCGCTCTGACTATTGTTTAAGGAAAGTATAGTTTAATATTTGAGGTTCTGAAACGCCTGCGGGCGTTTCAGAACCTCTTTTTCACAGAAGGGGGCGCAGCTGGAAACGGCAGCTGTTACCTCTTATGTCCTCTCCCGTGAAAATTGGATAACGGAGCGTCCGCAGACGCTCCGTTATCCCGAAACAATAAATCATGATTCCGCTGAAGATGGCTAGAGTGCAACGACGACGACCGCCGCCAGCGGCGGAAACAGGGAGGAGTTGTTGGGGCAGCGGCCAGCAAGACGCAAGTGCCGCCCAAGGCACGAAGCGGATGCTGGGTGCCGCAACCCGGAAGCAGCGGAGGCCATTTAAAATTGTTCTACGCAAAAAGAGCCACCGCACAAACTTGTGCGATGGCTCTTGGGGTATGCTTCAGGTTTTGCTTAGCCGAAGATGTTGATCAGGATACCAGCAGCAACGGCAGAACCGATAACGCCGGCCACGTTGGGGCCCATGGCGTGCATCAGCAGGAAGTTGGAGGGGTTCTCGCTCTGGCCGACCTTCTGGGAAACACGAGCGGCCATAGGCACAGCGGAAACGCCGGCAGAACCGATCAGGGGGTTCACCTGGCCGCCGGTCAGCTTGTACATGACCTTGCCGCACAGCACACCGGCTGCGGTGCCGAAGGAGAAGGCAATCAGACCCAGCACGATGATGAACAGGGTGCGGGTGTTCAGGAAGGTGTTTGCACTGGTGGTGCAGCCAACAGACAGAGCCAGGAAGATTGTGATGATGTTCATCAGCTCGTTACCGGCAGTCTTCTGGATACGATCCACAACGCCGCACTCCTTCATCAGGTTACCCAGCATCAGCATACCGACCAGAACGGCGGCATCCGGCACGATGAGGGAAACAATGATAGCGACCATGATGGGGAAGATGATCTTCTCGGTCTTGGAGACGGTGCGCAGCTGCTTCATGACCACAGAGCGCTCCTTGGAGGTGGTCAATGCCTTCATGATGGGCGGCTGAATGACGGGCACCAGTGCCATGTAGCTGTACGCTGCCACAGCGATGCTGCCCAACAGCTCAGGTGCCAGACGGGAGGTAACGAAGATAGCGGTGGGGCCGTCGGCACCGCCGATGATGGAGATGGCAGCGGACTGCTTCTGGGTGAAGTCTACCAGACCGGTAGCGGCCAGCAGACGAGCGCCCATGTAAGTACCAAAGATACCAAACTGTGCGGCAGCGCCCAGCAGCAGGCTCTTGGGGTTGGAGATCAGGGGTGCAAAGTCGGTCATGGTGCCGATGCCGAGGAAGATCAGCGGCGGGTAGATGCCCAGCTTAACGCCCATGTAGAGCATATCGGCCAGACCGCCGTTGTTCAGGATCTCGACCCACATGGGGTGCTCCAGACCGTCACCGACAAAGTACTGCATGTGGATGATGCCGCTGCCGGGGAGGTTGGCAAGGATCATGCCAAAGGCCATGGGCAGCAGGATCAGGGGTTCGAACTCCTTGACGATGGCGAGGTACAGCAAGAAGCAGCCCACGCAGATCATCACGGCGTACAGCCAGCCGCCGGGCTGGCCAAACTGTGCAAAGCCGGAACTTTGGAAAATACCGACCAGAGTATCAATAAACTGTGTCATGCTCTTCCTCCTGTGTTAAAACGGTGCCGTGGTGTCGTTCACGCCGGCCTTGCCCCAGCCATTTTTGCCACGACGCACTGCTTTAAGGGTGTACTTGCCGTTGCCCATTGCATGGATAGCAGCCATAATGGCAGCTACCACGTCACCGGGGATGCCTTCCTCTACCTGAGGAGCGGGAGCCGCCTGCTGTACCGGAGCAGCAGCGGGCTTTGCGGCAGGTGCCTGCGCAGCGGTCTTGGCGGCCTTCTTCTTGGCATTCATCGAGTCGAAGATCTTGCCCTCCAGCGTGATGATAGCCATCAGCAGCACGAGGATCAGGAACACCAGCACGATACCAGTAATGGTAACGACCACATCGAAACCTAAGTCCATGGTTTTTCCTCCTGTTTGTTGGATACTGCAAGCGATACAACATCGTTAGCAGAAAATCAATTTGGGTATAGTATACCGTATTTTGCCATTCATTTCAACAAAAATTAACAAATTTTATTTTTTCCGCTTTGTGAAATGACATGGACAAAACGAACAAAGCTTAGCGGCGGCCGATGCGCGGGGTAGCGTCCGTAAAGCCGGTTTCCAGCTTATCACCGATGGAAAGGCTCTGTGCCGTACCCAATGCAACGCAGTTTACGGGGTCCGGCGAGACGGTGACCTCCACCTTCAGTTCCTGGCTCAGATATTCGGTCAGGCCGTGCAGCTGGGCACCGCCGCCGGTCAGCATAACGCCGTTGCGGTAGATATCGCCTGCCAGTTCCGGCGGGGTCTTTTCCAGCACCTGATGGGCTGCGGTGCCGATCTGCTCGCTGAGCATCATCACCGGCTCGTACAGGTCGTCGGTGGAAACGGTCACGCGCACCGGCAGACCGGTGAGCAGGCTGCGGCCCTTGATCTCCATGCTCTCGTGGAAATCGGTCTTCTGGGGGCAGCAGGCAACGTGCTTTTTCAGCTCCTCGGCGGTGCGCTGACCGATGGCAATGCTGTATTTGTTGCGGACGTGCTTGAGGATCTCCTCATCGTAGTGGTTACCGGCTACGCGCACACTGGTGGCCTTGACCTTGCCGCCAAGGCTCAACACGGCGATATCCGTAGTGCCGCCGCCGATATCAATGATCATGCGGCCATCCGGAAGGGTGATGTCGATGCCGGAGCCAAGAGCGGCGGCAATGGGCTCGTCGATCAGGTACACCTGACGGGCACCGGCCGCCACCACAGCCTCCACCACGGCATCGCTCTCGATGCCGGTAATGGCGGCGGGCACGCACACGGCCACACGGGGCTTGACCATGTGGGAGCTGTACACCTGCTTGACAAAGCGGCAGATCAGTTCCCGGGTCATGGTGTGGTCGCTGATGACGCCATCCTTCAGCGGGAAAATAGCGGAAATATAGTTGGGCGTGCGTCCCACCATGGCCAGTGCCTTGTCGCCTGCTTCCAGCACGGTGTTCTTGCGGGTATCCATTGCCACAACGCTGGGCTGGTTGAGCACTACGCCCTTGCCCTCCTGCGCGATGATGATGGTAGTAGTACCAAGGTCGATGCCGATATCATTCTGTGCCATAATTGCCTGATTCCTTTCTCTGCGTTCCTCTATCATGTATGTAACGCCCGCAGCGGCGGGCAAAAAACAAAGACTGCTTTAGTATAACATAGTTGCGGCAAAAAGTATACAAGCTTTGCCGCTGTTCTGCGCGGTTTTATCAGGAACTCTCCCCTTCTGTGCTGAGCTGCTGTGGCGGCTGTCCGGCCTGCAGCAGGGCGCACAGGCCACTGTAACGCAGGTTCTGCCGGATGTTGCTCATCATGCTGTTTACTACGTCCCTGCGGCCCGCCACAACGCACAGCCTGCGCGCGCGGGTGACGCCGGTGTAGAACAGGTTGCGGTAACACAGTCTTGGCGGCACCTGCGCCACCGGCAGGATCACCGCCGGGAACTCACTGCCCTGACTTTTGTGCACCGTGATGGCGTAGGCGATCTCCAGCTCGTTCAGGTTTTCCGCCGGGTAGAGCAGACGCCGGTCGTCCATACGCACCACCATGGAGCGCTCCCGCACATTGATGCTTTCCACGATGCCGATATCGCCGTTATAAGCGCCCACGCCCTGCTCGCCGCCGATGCGGTTCCAGACGATCTCGTAGTTGTTGCGCACCTGCATCACCTTGTCCCCCACCCGGAACACCCGAGCGGCGCTTTGCAGCTGGGGCTTGCCCTTCTGGGGCGGGTTGAGCAGGTTCTGCAGTTCCACGTTCAGCGCCTGTGTGCCGGTGGGGCCAAGCTTTGTGGGGCACAGCACCTGAATATCCCGGATAGGGTCAAAGCCGTAGCTCCGAGGCAGCCGGGTGGTAACAAGGTCGCACACCAGACGCTGGGCGGCCTCGCCGTCAGCTTCCAGAAAGAAGAAGTCATCGGCCTTACTGCCCTTTTGCAGCGGCTCACCGGAGATGATATGGTGGGCGTTTTCCACGATGAGACTGCGCTTTGCCTGCCGAAAGATCTCGTTCAGGCAGACGGTGGGCACACAGCCGGAGCGGATGACCTCGCTGAGGATGTTGCCCGCACCCACGCTGGGCAGCTGGTCGGCATCGCCTACCATAATAATACGGCAGGTGTAGCGCAGCGCCGCAATGAGCGCCTGAAACAGCTTGACATCCACCATGCTCATCTCGTCCAGAATGACCACGTCACACTTGAGCAGGTTTTTGTCGTTATGGATAAAGCTGACCACACCGCCGGTATAGTCCACCTCCAGCAGGCGGTGGATGGTGCTGGCCTTGCGGCCGGTCAGCTCGCTGAGCCGTTTGGCGGCGCGTCCGGTGGGCGCGCACAGGGCTACCCGCTCGGCCTGATTTTCCAGCAGCTGCAAAATAGCGTTGACGGTGGTGGTCTTACCGGTGCCGGGGCCGCCGGTGAGCACAAGACAGTTCTCGGTCATGGCCTTGCGGATGGCTTCCCGTTGCAGGGGGGCGTAGGCAAAGCCCTGCGTCAGCTCTAAGATCTGGATATTTTTGTCCAGATCCCGGGCGGTGTTCTTGCCGCGCTTTGCCAGCAGGTTCAGCCGGTCGGCAATGTCCTGCTCCGCCGCCAGCAGATCCGGCAGATAAATATAAGGTACAGCATCGAACATTTTCACGGCCAGTTCTTCCGTTTCGATGCACCGATCCAGCGCCCGGGCCAGCTTTTCCGGCGGCTGGTGGATAAAGTTGGAGGCGGTCGCCAGCAGCTGTGCCCGGGGCAGACAGGTGTGGCCGTTGCCCGCGTTGTGGCGCAAAGTGCGCAGCAGGGCGGCTTCCAGCCGCTGGGCGCAGTCCCCTTCCATGTGGTAATACTGGGCGATACTGTCCGCGTGGCGGAAGTCCAGCTGAAGCGGCTCGCCGCACAGCAGATAGGGGTTTGACGCAATGGCCTGCATCGCCCCCACGCCAAAGGCCTTGAACACCTCCATGGCCTTGCGGGGGCTGATTTCGAACTGCGCCAGATAGGCGATGAGCTCCCGCATGCCGAACATCCGCTTGAACTCCTGCTGGATGCGGTCGGCTTTATCCGGCGAGATGCCGGGGATCTTGGTCAGCCGGGCGGGGTCGTTGGCGATGACCTCCAGCGCCTCGGCACCAAACATATCAATGATCTTATCCGCAGTTCTTGCGCCGATATACGGCAGGGAGCGGCTGGCCAGAAAGGCATATACCGCTTCCAGATCCTTGGGCATATCGGTCTCGCATTCCTGCGCGTGGAACTGGCGGCCATAGGTGGCGTGGTTTTCGTACCGGCCGCGGCAGATGACGCTTTCGCCTGCGTGCAGCTCGCCTACGATGCCGCACACCACCGTGATCACACCGCCGCCGGAGATCTCGAACACCGTATAGCCGTTATCCTCGTTCTCGTAGATGATATCCTCTACAACGCCTTCGATTTGTTCCAGCTGCTGCTCGTCCACCAGCTCCACCTCCTTTTGCACAGATATTATAAGTATAGCCCTTTTGGCGGGATTTGTAAATTGTAGAATCCGCAAAATACCCGGACAGCTCTCGCCTTTTTCCGGCGGTTGTGCTATACTGGGCGCAAACACTACGTCACGAAATGAGGAGCAACAATGGAGATCATCATTCATCAGGCCATTCTGCACGTTCTGGATACCACCATGGATGCGCCGGTGCTCAGCGGCGGGCCCATGGAACTGACCGCCGAAAAGAACGCCTACCTGCAGAACCACATTGAAAAGCTGCTGGCCAGCGACGATATCCGCCAGTGCCGCCCGCTGCCGGACTCGGCCTTTAAAAATGAGCTGGAGCACAATCAGGACTTTGTGGATCTTTCCTGCCGCATTGCCGGGGTGCTGTTCGACTATATGCACGCCCACACCACCATTCCCGGGGCAGACCTTGCCGTGGTGGATTTTACCCGGGACGGTGCGCCGTGGCTGGGCATCCTGAAACTGAACTACAAAAACGGCTACACCCACTATACCGAGACCGTGGAGGGTGCGCCGGTGAACTCCATCATCCAGCAGCGCGCCTGCCTGCCCACCCAGAGCGGCAAGGTGGAGGAGGGCGCACTGGTAGACCTGACCGATTACTCCATGCGGCTGCTGGAAAAGAAGTACGATATTGACGGTCACAAGGAGTTTTATCTTTCCACTGTGGTGTTCCAGTACACTACCGCCCAGCCGGAAAAGAAAAAGCTGCAAGCCATTCAGGAAGCCGCCGTGCAGGCTGTGCAGGAAAACTACGCCGAAACGCCCCATGTGGAGGCACAGGTGGCTATGATGATTGCCAATCAGGCTGCCGACAACGACAATCAGGTGTCCATCCAGCAGGTGCGCCAGCAGCTGGAAGAGGAATATCCTCTCGCCGCTGTGCCCTTTGACGACTATGTAGAAAAGAGCGATGTCATTGACAGTGCCGCCCAGCCGGTGACTGTGACCCCCGCCCGCATCCGCCGGATGGAGAGCCGCAGCCTGCGCACTGCCAACGGCATCGAGGTAAAGATCCCCACCGAGCTATTGAACGCCGAATCCGAGGTAGAGTTTCTGCACGCCGATGACGGCAGTATTTCCCTGCTGATCAAAAATGTTATTTTGTAAGCTGTAACTGCAAAATCTTGCAAAACCCTGCGCTTAGCCTTGCTATCCGCAGGGTTTTGTGCTATACCTGTGTTGTATCTTTCGTGGTATACACGTTACGACCTTAGAGGAGGAAATTTTATGGAACTGGCTCTCATCACCGCGCAGCAGGTCGCGGTCTTGTTTCTGCTGATTGGCACAGGCATGGTGGCGGTCAAGACCGGCGTGCTCAAGCTGGAAAACAAGCAGGCGCTTTCCAATCTGCTGGTGTACATCATCGTACCGGCCATGGTGGTAAACTCTTACCGCATGGAGTTCAGCGCCCAGATCTTGCGCAATCTGCTGGCGGCTTTCGGCATGAGTATCCTGTCCGTGCTGCTGGGCACCGTGATCACCCTGCTGCTCACGGCACGCAAGACCGGCAGCCGGATGCCTATTTTCCGGTTTGCCTGCATTTTTTCCAACGCAGCATACATGGGCTTCCCGCTTATTTCGGCGCTGTTCGGCTCCGAGGGTCTTTTGTATGCCAGCGCCTACGTTACCGTGTTCAACATTCTGCTGTGGACGCTGGGCTACGGCCTTGTCAGCGGCGGTTCCAGCGTAAAGGAGGTTGCCCGCAGTCTGGTGCGCACCCCGGTGCTGTACGCCATTGTGGTGGGGCTGGGCATCTATCTGCTGCAGATCCCGCTGCCCGCCTTGATCACCCAGCCGCTGGAGCTGCTGGCCGGGGTGAACACCCCGCTGTCCATGCTCATCACCGGTATGCTGATCGCCGCCGGTGACGTGCGCAGCATCGTGACCGACAAGCACATCTGGAAGCTTGCCTCCGTGCGTATGCTGCTGATCCCGGCAGCTACGCTGGCGCTGTTCGGGGTGCTGGGCTTCCACGGCACAGCCGCACAGGTGGTCACGCTGCTGGAATGCTGCCCGGCGGCCGCCATCACCTCGGTATTTGCGGTGCAGTTCGGCCACGATGAACACTTTGCCGCTGGCAGCGTGGTGCTGACCACCCTGCTCAGCATCGTTACCCTGCCGCTGTGTGCGCTGATCATCACCATGGTGATGTAAGACGCCCTGCGGCGCTATTATATATTGTAAGAGGAGCCGCCGTGCATCGTGCTGTACGGCGGCTCCTTGCTTTGGCAAGCGGGACGATTTAGAATGTGCTCCGCTGCGCTCTGCACATCAATAGCGGAAGAATTATTTATAATTTCGCGTTTGTCGCGCTCTGCGGAGCGCTCCAAACGCATTTTCACAAGAGGGGACGTAGTGGAAAACGGCAGTTGCAGCGCCGCTTTCTGCGAAAGCGCGGCGCTGTGGGCAGATCAGCGTTTTCAGTGGGGCAGAATGCAATTGCCTGCTACCTTTGGGCCCTGTCCACAAGAAATCCATTCAGGGAAAATCCGCCGGTTTTCCTACATTGCAAATTACAATGGTTTTACGCTGAGCATACCCAGCACAACACAGGAGCACACCCGATTGCTGCGTTGCAAAACAAAAAAAGCCATCGTTTTTGCATTTCTGCATCAACGATGGCTTCGTATTGGAGCGGCCGACGAGGCTCGAACTCGCTACCTCCACCTTGGCAAGGTGGCGCTCTACCAGATGAGCTACGGCCGCA
>CAKSYT010000019.1 GCA_934524985.1 uncultured Faecalibacterium sp.
CGGCAGCAGCCTATTTCAAGGCAAACAACATCACCAAGCTGCCCAGCCCGAAAAAGCTGGAAGCCGAGTATGCGCAGTTGGCATCCGAAAAGGCGAAATTCTACGAGCAGTACAAGGAATCCAAAGAGGAACTGCTCAAACTGAAAACCGCAAAGCAGAATGTTGCGTACTTTTTCCGGGAGGAAGAACCGGCGCAGCAGGAGAGATAAAGGAGTGTGCGTATGATCAATCTGAAAATCGACCCGGAGTTCCAGTCCCAGATTCCTCCTCTGACCGATGATGAATTTAAGCAGCTTGAAGAAAACATCCTCAAAGAGGGCAAGCTGATTTCTCCTTTGATCGTGTGGAACAACACCCTTGTTGATGGTCACAATCGTTATGAAATCGTTCAGGAGCATCCCGAAATCTCTTTCTCCACCATGCCGCTCCCGTTTGAAAGCAGAGAAGAAGTCCTCGCATGGATCTGCAAGAATCAGCTGGGGCGGCGTAATCTCACGCCGGAGCAGAAGAAGTTCCTCATTGGAAAACAGTACAGTGTGGAGCATCGGAAGCCCGGTGGAAACGGCAACAACCAGCACACGGCTGCTGCCAAGAAAACCGCCCCGGAGGAATTGTGTCAATTTGACACAATTCCTCCCACTGCCACAGAAGCAAGCGTTCGTAAGCAGATTGCAGAGCGGAACAATGTCAGCGAATCCTACGTTGCCCGTTCTGAAAAGTTCATGCGGGGCGTGGAGATCATGGAGCAGATGATGCCCGGTACAAAAGAAAAGATCCTGTCCGGGCAATTCAAAGTCCGTGATGCCGATATGCACCGCCTCGCCAGAGCTGATTTTCCGAACCGCAAGCAGATCGTGCACGAGATTCTGCACCCGGAAGATCGTCCAGCTCCGCAGTCGAGCTACTCACACTACTCTGGAATCAACTATTCTGCGCTGGAAGCCGCTGTTCGGCGGATTCAGCAGGATGTTGATTTTCTTATGCGCTATCTTCCCAAAGTGCCCGATGATGCCTATGTGAAAGTGGAAACCACGAAAATTCTCAAGCAACACAAGGCGTATATGGCACAGTTTGAAGAAATGCTGAACGATAAAGAAATCGCATAACGACAGGCACTTGTAAGCCATCAACGAGCCACCAGCCGCAAGTGCAGGGTGGAAAATTTCCGCGCCCTTGCGCCTGATAAAAATTGAAACTTTGCTTTTCTCGCCCGACTTTGCCACGGTGGGACGATCAAAGGAGCGTGCGTTTGAACAAAAAGAAAAAGTCCACAAACTCTTCCCCCTATCCCGATGAAGTCATTGACCGTCTGGCACGGGCATTCTACCCGACCATCCTTGCCTGCTGGAACAGCGAGGAAGGCCAGCGGGAGTTTGCTGCATGGCAGGCAGAGCAGGCTCATCATGCAAACAACGAAAAACAGGAAGTTCCCGCTGGGGAACTCCCTGCCTTACTTATCGCGTGTGGATTTTTGCAGGGTGCGTCCGGGTGGGCGCACCCTGTTTTTGTTCGTTAACATCCGCTTTGCTGTGAAATCATTTCATAAATATCCAATAGATACTCAGGATTCGCCGAATGCTTTTTGAATTCATACGAAACTATCTGATATTGAATGCCAAACGACTCTAGTACCTTTTCTTTTGCTTCAGCCTCTGCCTTTGCTTTTGCTGCTTCTGCTGCTGTTTCTGTTTTCTGCTGTTGAGGAGTATAGAAGAAAATCTCATTTGAAATCTCTAGCTTTTCTTTGAATCTAGCACGCTTATTTAAGAGCCACCATATATCCGTTTCCGAAAAATCAAGCCCAAAACCAATAAAATAGACCGTTGCCGCAAAAAACAAATCCACCCATGTCTGAAATTGGAATGTTGTCGATTCGTTTTTTGAATTTTCTTCCGACCTGTATTTGAATTTCTTTTCTATTGGAACATCGACTATTTTTCCGCCAAGTTTTCCACGCTTAATAAAATCATCCATTTTGCCAATTGCACCGCAATAGTGATCCAAACCCAGCATAACACTTTTAGGTGCCACCGCGTCCCCATGAACTTTCCAAAGCGTGATCAATTTTTCATTGTACTTGTAAACATAATTTCTACGAATACTATAAATCTTTTCGGAATCATTTTTGGAACTAAGTTTAGCATTCTGTGATAGCAGCAGATGCTCTACAAGTCCATCGTAATTTGTTGTCAAAATATCTGTTATTTCATTTTCCGCTAAAAAACTCAAAAAACTTTTTGCTGCATCTTTTAATTCAACCTTACTAAAGTCCGGAAGTTTTCTGCAAATTTCGCTTTTTAATGTTTCCTCATCTGATTTGCGTTCGCCGAGATAATTCATTTCATATTGAAAAGTATACGGAATAATCTTCTGAAGGTCATCTTGGAGATTTGCACCACCAATCAATTGTCCCCACGCTGGCACATTCCCAACTAACGCTCTTGTAAATCCGTTTCCTAAAAATACAGCTTTTCTTTTACTCATTATCTTTCTTCAACCTCGTCTTACCTTGTATCGGTCGATCTATGATTTCGGATTTCATCTACCACGGACACCCATATTGAATTTTCCGAAGAAAACAAATAATCCGAACCCATCTCCTATCGGAAACAAGTTCGGATTATTTTTGTTTGGTCCGAGTGGCGAGAATCGAACTCACGGCCTCTTGAACCCCATTCAAGCGCGCTACCAAAACTGCGCTACACCCGGATATCTGTTTGCGTTTGTCGCTCACAGCTTGATTAGTATACCCGACTTTGCCCATTTTGTCAAGCGCTTTTTCCAAATTTCTGATGCAGTTTTTACATTTTACTGCCCCGTTTTTTGCCTGCGGAAAGGATGCGCGAAAAAGCGTTATTTTTAGAAATCGCTATACACATCTTCCTCGTCATCCTCGCAGATGGGGGTGGTGTCGTCCGGCAGTGCGCCAAACTCCACCGTGGCAAAGGCCAGCGCGAACACGCTGTCTGCCCCGGCGTGCAGCAGCGCCTGCGCGCAGGCGGCAGCCGTTGTGCCAGTGGTGATGACGTCATCCACCAGAAGGATGCGCTTGCCCTCTACCTGCTGCGGCTGTGCCGCCCGGAACGCGCCCGCTACGTTGGCCATGCGCTGCTCCAGCGGCAGACCGGCCTGATGCCGTTTGGCCCGGGTACGCTCCAATGCCTGCGGTGCCAGCGGCACCTCCATGGCCTTTGCCAGCGGCAGCGCCATCAGCTCCGGTACGTTATAGCCGCGCTTTGTGCCGGAGGCCGGCACCGGCACGATCACATCGTACCCGATGGCTGCCCATGGCACCGGCTGCGGGAGCAGCTCACCGTACTGCACGGTCAACTCCCCGCCAAAGGCCAGCTGTACCAGACGGTTTCCCATCTCCACCGCCCGCCACGGCTTGCCCTGATACTTTGCGTTCAGGATGCCGCGCCGCACACAGCCGCTGTAACGGTAGGGCGCAGCCGCACCGGCCAGATTGCCGATATAGTGCTGTGCCGGGTCCAGCCGGATGCCGGGCTTGCGGCGCAGCATTTCCAGCTGCTCTGCGCAGTCCGGGCAATCCCGTACATCCCCCAGCACCCGGCCGCAGAAAGGGCACTCGCGCGGGTAAAGCAGCTGCCGTACCGCCCGCAGCGCCCTGCGCCGGGGGTCATAATAGTCCATCAGTCCTTTTTGACTGCCACGATCACACGCACGCGCTTGCCTGCTGCGCAGCCAAAGTTATCGTACCAGCCGGTCAGGTAGTAGCCCTCGGAGTTTACCTCGGAAAGCTTAGTGGCATAATACTGCCCCTTGTACCACAGGTACACCTGCATATCGTCAGCCGTCTCGTAGCGGGTGCCGTTGCTCATCACCGAGGCTGCACCCACCTGATCGATCTTCATGGGCATCAGCTGGATCATGGCCTTTACCGTGCCGTTCACGTTCTGCCGCACTGCCAGACCGCCCGCCAGCACCGGGTACTTGATGGATGTGGAAAAACTGGCCTGACTGCCGTTGACGTAGCAGATGTAAGTAGCGCCGCCGCCCACAAAGTTGAGGATGGTGCTCATGGGCTGGCCGGTGATGTTGGCCAGCTGCTTGAGGCCAATACTCAGCAGCGAGCCGGAACTGCTGGTGATGCGGTTCCAGACCGTGCTCAGCAGAGAGCCGTCAATGACGCCCCACAGGATCTCACTGGTGGTGGGCACCAGCACGCTGCGCAGATCGTCTGCCACTGTGGTGGTGTTGGTGGTACCGCCGGTAGAGCCGGAACCGGAAGAACTACCCCCGGTGGAGCCGCTGCCGGAGCCGGAAGAACTGTCCCCGGAAGAGCTATCCCCCGAGCCGGAGGAGCCGCTGCCGGTCAGAGTGCCCAGAATGGAGCTGGCGTTGAAGGCCAGATTCTTCACATCGTCCAGCACGCCGTATTTCCACAGATCACCGGTGACATCGTTCAAAATCAGGCGGTCGATCTGCCCCTGCTCATTCAGCGTATAGTAGCGCACGGCCAGTGCGTTCAGCTTTGTCCCCGCTATTCGGCTGGGACGAACCGTCCCAGCCAACCCCTCCGATGTCGTTTCCAAGATTTGTACGTCATCGGCCAGAGCATAGTCCCCCAGCGCGGTGGCGGTGTCGTTGATGATACCGCTGACCGATTTGGACTCGATGGCGGTCACCTGTTCTCCCTCGGGGGTCACGCTGATCTCCACCAGCCAGCCGGTGGGATAGTTCAGGCTTTTGTCGATGTTCACAGTACGGAGGATGCCATCGGTGCACATCACTGAGATCTTTTGCAGCACGTCCGCACCGTTATCCTCCACAAGGCTGCGGGTGGCAGTCTGCACCACGCCGTAGAACACGCTGTCGGCTTCCTCGCCGGTGATCACATCGGCTACCTCGTTGTCCATGCCCAGCAGCAGGGTGACCACTTCGCCCACGCCGCCGCCGTTCAGGGAGGAGATCTTGGACGCCACCGCAGAGCTGCCCAGACTGTAAGTGCTGCCTGCCACGGTCAGTGCCGTGGGTGCGCTGGCGCTGGGCGATACCGCCGTGATGCGGCCTGCGGCGCGGCGGGTGTAGATCCACACCGTCTGCAGGCTTTCGCTGTAATAGTACACGTCGTACTTGTTCAGCTCTGCCGAAGCGGAGGTCTTATCGTTGCGGTAGACGCTCACCGGCGTAAAGGGCAGCTGGGTGCCCTCCTCTGCCACAAAGGGCCCCTTGCGGCTCTTGAGCAGCACCGAGGAGGTATCCACCTGACCGTTGGACACCGTAAAGCCCAGCGAGCTGCCGTAGGCGCTGCCGCTGGCGGTATTGGCGCGCAGGGCGTTGTACAGCAGCAGGGTGCACTGCTCGTAGGTCATGGCTTGTCCCTGCGTGCAGGTCAGCTGGTCCCGCAGACCGATCTGCTGCGCCTTGTTCAGCTGTGCCTGCGGGAAGGAGCCGGTCAGGTCGGTGGTCTTATAGCTCAGCAGCTTGAGCACCGCTGCGCAGGCTTCCTCCAGCGTGACGGTGCTGTCCGGGCGGAAGGAGCCGTCGGTGTAGCCGTTCATCCAGCCCTGCTGCACTGCAATGCGGATGTAGGGTGCCCACTGGGAGCTGCCGGGCACATCCCGGTACAAGGTGCCCACCGTGCCCTGCGCGTCCACGCTCTCCCGGTAGGTGGAAAAGGACACCAGCATTTTGGCAAAAGCGCCGCGGGTAATGTTGGCGCTAAGCTCCTGACCGGTGGGCACAGCGCCCAGAGTAATAGCCGTCTGCAGGGCCGTGTTGTTGATGCTGGCCGCCGAGACCGGCAGCACCAGCACCGACACCGCAATGCTGACCGCCAGCAGAAATGCGAGAATCCGTTTTTTCATTGGTCGTACCTCTTGTTCTTTGTTTATCACGCCGCCGCGCTCAATCGTAGCGCAATGCTTCAATGGGGTTCAGCCGGGCTGCGCGCCGTGCCGGCAGATAGCCGAACAGCACGCCGATGCCCACCGAGATGCCAAAGGCCACCACAATGGAGTTGAAGGAGGGGCTTACCGTAACGGTGGTATCGGTCATGAACATGGGCAGCACCTTGTTGGCCGCCATGGACACCACATAGCCCAGCGCAATGCCTAAAACGCCGCCCAGCGCGGAGGTTGTGGCTGCTTCCACCACGAACTGCGCCAAAATGGTGCGTTCCTTTGCGCCCAGCGCCTTGCGGATGCCGATCTCGCGGGTGCGCTCGGTCACCGACACCAGCATGATGTTCATAATGCCGATGCCGCCCACCAGCAGCGAGATGCTGGCAATACCGGTAAGTATCACGATGACCATGTTGATCATCTTGTTCATTTCCTCCAGCCACTCGCTGGCGCTGTACACATAGTAGCCGTTTTCAGTCTTGAGGATCGACATCAACTCCTCTTCCATCGTGGTCTTGGCCTCGTTGGCAAAGTTTTCGTCGGTCATCACCGCCGTGTAGCAGTCCACCGAGCTCTGGCTGGAAAGCCGCATCACGGTGGTGTAGGGCAGGTAAACGCAGTCATCATCGCTGCCCTGCTGCATGGTGGGGTCGCTGACCTTGGCAGACAGCACGCCCACGATGCGGAACTTGTTGGCACCGATCTTGAGCGTCTGCCCCACACCGTTGCCGCCAAAGGCCACGCGGTTGAGGTAATCGCCGATGACGCAGACCTGCTTGTTGTCCTGCATATCCATATATTGCAGGCCGCGCCCCTGAACGATCTGGTAATTCTTCATTTCGGTAAAGTTTTCGTCCACACCGCTCATGTTGGACCAGCGGTAGCTGGTGGTGCCGATCTTCAGCGTACCGCTGGCGCTGCCGCTGAAGTTGACCTGCGGCGACACCGCCTTGATCAGGTCGGAATGCCGCTGGCAGATATCGTACATCTCCTCCACCGGCACGGTGCGGGAGCCGTAGCCCCACACCTGAATGCTGAGGGTGTTGGTGCCCAGTGCGGAAAAGCTGTCCCGCATGCTCTTGGTCATGCCGTTGCCCAGACCCACGATGACGATGACCGCCATCACGCCGATGATGATGCCCAGCATGGTCAGAAAGGTGCGCAGCTTGTTGCTCCACACGTTCTGGATGGCCTGCCGGAAGGTTTCAAAGATCATGCCTGTTCCTCCTTTTCCGGCGTTTCGGGCAGCAGGGTGGGCTGCACCATGGCCTCTGGTGCGTGGGAGTCGCCGTCATACACCACCTGACCGTCCTCCAGCCGGATGATGCGGTCGGCCTGCACGGCAATGGAATTGTCGTGGGTGATCAGCACTACGGTGTGTCCCTGCTTGTGCAGCTGCTGCAAAAGCCCCAGCACCTCCCGGCCGGTATGGGAGTCCAGCGCGCCGGTGGGCTCGTCCGCCAGAATGACCGGCGGGTTGCGCACCAGTGCCCGCGCAATGGACACGCGCTGCTGCTGACCGCCGGAAAGCTGGTTGGGGCGGTTTTTCAGCTTGTCGCCAAGCCCCACCTGCTCCAGCACCTCCCGGGCGCGGATGTGGCGCTCGGCGCGGGAGATGCCCGCATACACCAGCGGCACCTCCACGTTTTCCATCAGGTTCAGCCTGGGCAACAGATTGTATTGCTGGAAGATAAAGCCCAGCATTTCGTTGCGGACAGCGGCCAGCTCGTTGCGGTTCATCTTGCCCACATCCCGGCCGTTGAGCCGGTAGGTGCCGTAGGTGGGCACATCCAGACAGCCGATGATGTTCATGCAGGTGGATTTGCCCGAACCGGACTGACCCACGATGGCCACGAACTCGCCTTTTTCGATTTTCATGGTGATGTGGTCGGCAGCTTTTACCGTGGTATCGCCCATCTGGTAGTACTTGCACACCGCATCAAACTCGATCAGAGCGCTCATTCATCCCTCCTGCGTCAATCCACCACGACTGCGCCGGCCTCGGCGGGGTCGATGCCCTCTGCGGGCTCTTCAGCGTCCGCTGCGGGGGCTTCACCGTTTTCCGTCTCCTCCGGCAGCGTCTCCTCGCCGCCCTCGGCAAGGTCTGCGTTGTTTCCGGCATTCTCGAGCTCTCCGCCGCCCATATCACCATAGCCGCCGTCGTCATAGTAGCTGTCGCTGCTCACGGAACTGGGGTCGTAGGCGATGGTATCACGCTCGGACAGGCCGCTGGTCACCTGCGTATAGTTGTCGTCGCTGACACCGGTCTTGACCTGGACATACACATAGCCCTCCGGTGCGCTCATGGAATCATCTGCGTTCACGGCGCTGGGAGAATCCTGCCGCACCAGCACATAATTGCCCCGCACGATGGCGGCATTGGGCACGGTGAGCGCATTTTTAGCCTGTGCCACCACGATCTCAGCGTTGGCGTTCATGCCCGGGCGCAGACCGGTGGTCTCGTCGATGCGCACGGTCACCGGGTAGGTGGTAGTGCCGCCGCTGGTATCGCCCTTCATGGACACACGGGTGACTAGGCCCTCGTAGGTCTTATCCTTCACGGCGTCTGCGGTCACCTGTACGGTCTGCCCCACCTTCAGGCTGCTGACCTGCAGCTCGTCCACGTTGATGGTCATTTCCAGATAGCTCAGGTCGTAAATGGTGCACAGGTCGCTGCCGGTGCTCAGTGCATCGCCCACCTTGGCATTCTTTTCGATGATGGTGCCGCTGATGGGCGAGGTGATGGTGTAGTTATCCATGGCGTCCTGCAGGTTCTGCATGGACAGCTCCGCGCCACGCAGGGTCTCGGAGGCAGACTGGATGGACTCGGTCAGGTCCTCACCGCTGAGGGTCAGGATGATGTCGTCCTTGTTCACGCTGCCGCCCTCCCGCACATTGATGGCGGTGACGGTGCCGGAAGCCAGCGCAGTCAGGGTGCGCTCGGCCTGATACTGGAAGTTGGCCGCTGCAATGCAGCTGACCCCATTGACAGTAGCCGTTGCAGCCTGTGCCGTGGTCAGACCGCCCGCATTGGACACCGAGAGGGTCACAGTGCGGGTAAGCAGATTGCCGGTGCTCAGGGCATCGGTGCCGGTCACGGAGGTAATGGTGCCGAGCAGCACCTCAAAAGTACCGTCCAGCGTCACCTGGGCGGTCTGCCCCACCGAGAAGTTGGCAGCATCCGCAGCCGGGAACTCCAGCACCAGATTCATCTTGGAGCTGTCCCGCACCACGGCCACTTCCTGACCGCTCTTTACCTCATCGCCCTTGTTCACCTTCAGGCTGCTGACGACGCCCGCCACCTCGGCGCGGACATACTGGCGGTCGGCGGTCTTATCGTAGCTGCGCTGCGCCTGCTGCAGGGTGATGGCAGCCTGCTCCACCTTGGTGGTGGCGTCGGAGGAATCCACTGTGTACAGCACAGTGCCCTCTTCCACGATATCGCCCTCTTCAAAGCTGCCGGTCAGCACCTTGCCGGACACCAGTGATTTGACGCTGTAAGTATTGGCAGGCTTCAGCGTACCGGTGCCGCTGAGCGTGTTGGAGACATCCCGGGTCTCGGGCATGGCTTCCGTATAGGAAGTATCCACGTTTGCGGGCTTTGCGCTCTTGGGCTTCAGCAGCCACCAGCCGCCTGCCAGCACCACGATGGCCACCGGCACCAGCCACTTCCAGTTCTTTTTGGCAAACGCCGCCGCGCCGCCTTTTTTCGGTGCAGCCGCTGCGTCCTGCTGGTCGGCGGGCTGTTTAGACTTGTTCCAGATCATTCTTGCCGTTCCTCCTAGGTTCTTTTATGACAAGGTGCTTTTTTGTAAAAAGCACCCATCAGAAACTCATATTTGTAGTGTAGCGCATTTTGCCCCGATAAACAAGCGTCCGTTTTTCGTTTCACGGCATTTCCACAAAGTTTCAGACTTTTTTAACAAAGAATGGCCTTCTTTGTGCGCCGCTGAGCAGCTGCGGATCCTTTTATAATACGATTCAAGCCGCCTCTTCCCTGCTCTCCTTCCTGTGAAAAAGGGATTCTGAAAAGCCCGCAGGCTTTTCAGAATCCCAGATAAAAAATCAGCCGGACCCGAAGGCCCGGCTGATTTGTTCTGTTTTACCCTGCGTCTGCGGCGGGTTCTACCACCACATACACCCCTGCGGGCACACAGGCGGCCCATGCGCCGTCCTTGTCCAGCCAGCCGAATTGCTCACAGACGTGGTCCGGGCACTGACTGTCCAAAAACGCGATGGCGCCATCCTTCACCTGCAGGTGCACGATGTAGTCCCCTACTTCGTACAGGTAATCGTGATCCTGCGCAAGGGGCAAGGTCTCGGTAACGCCGTCACCGAAATCCACAACGGCCTGTAAGCCGCTGCCCTTGGCGGGGTGCTGCGCCCGCACCGCAAGAAAAATACCTGCGGCCAGCGCCAGCACCACCAGTGCAAAGATCACATTTTTCTTCCACGCGCTGCCCTTGGGGGCGGCGGCGTCAGAGTGTTTTTGCTTTATGCTCATGCAGCGTACTTGCTGGCAGCTGCACCGGCAATGCGGCCAAAGACGGTAAAGTCGGCCACAGCGTTGCCGCCCAGACGGTTTGCGCCGTGCACGCCGCCGGTCACCTCACCTGCTGCGAACAGGCCAGGGATCACAGAGCCGTCAGCCTTCAGCACCTCGGTGTTGGTGTTGATCTTCAGGCCGCCCATGGTGTGGTGCACACCTGCGGTGACCTTGATAGCGTAGTAGGGAGCGGTATCCAGAGCCTTTGCAAAGCTGGTGCGGCCAAAGTCGGGGTCATTCTTGGCGGCAACGTAGCCGTTCCAGGTCTTCATGGTCTCGGCAAAAGCAGCCTCGTCCACGCCCATGGCCTTTGCCAGCTCCTCGTAGGTCTGGCCGGTCACGGTGTAGCCCTTCTTGATGTAGCCCTGAATGACGCTGGAAGCATCGGCCATAGCCTGATCCACCACCAGCCAGCTGTAACTGCCGGTCTGAGCGATCTCGGCAGCGGAAACCACGTCACGGGTGCCCACTTCGTCGATGAAGCGCTTGCCCTCGGCGTTGATCAGCACAGCGCCGTCGCCGCGCAGACCCTCGGTGATCAGAGCAGCGGTGTTAGCCTCCACGGTGGGGTGGATCTGGATCTGATCCATGTCCACGGTGTCAGCGCCCACAGCGGTAGCCATCTCAATGCCCTGACCCTGTGCGCCTGCGGCGTTGGTGGTCATAAAGCCCTTCAGCTCAGGCTTGTACTCGGTGACCATGTCCAGATTTGCGCCGAAGCCGCCGGTGGTCAGCACCACAGCCTTGGCATTCACAGTAATGGTCTCGCCGGTGGAACCGGTAGCCTTCACGCCCACAACGGCACCGCTTGCATCGGTCAGCAGCTCGGTAGCGGTGGTGTTCAGCAGGGTCTGCACGCCGGCCTTGTCGCAGTTCTCCTGCAGCAGGGGGATCATGTAGGAGCCCACAGAAACGGTCTTGCCCTCAGCGTTCACGGGGCGATGGATACGCTTGACGGATGCGCCGCCGAAGCTGGAAACGCTGTGCAGGGTGATGCCGTGCTCGTCCAGCCAGTCGATGGCGTCAGCGCTGTTAGAGCACAGGGTCTCCACCAGTGCGGGGTCGTTGATGCCCTTGCCGCCGATCATGGTGTCCAGCTCCATCAGCTCCACAGAGTCGAAGTAGCCCTTGGGGTCTGCCTGATAAGCTGCCCATTGCTCAGAAACGGTCTTAGCCAGAGCAGTGATGGTAGCGTTGTCGGCGTACTTTTCAGCAGCAGTCTTGAGGGTCTTTTCCACGCCTGCGGACTCGCCGAACTCGTTCTCGTCCTGATACACGGTCTTGCCGGCGTTCATGCCGCCGGTAGCGCGCACGGAGTTGCCGCCCACCATGGGCTGGCTCTCCAGAATGACCACGCTCTTGCCCTCGGCAGCAGCCGTGATGGCAGCAGTCATGCCTGCACCGCCTGCACCCACGATGGCAATGTCTGCGTCAATGGTGGAGTCCTCAGCCTTGGTCGTGTCGGCCTTGACCTCGGTCTTGTAGTCATCAGCGTTCAGGCCGGCTGCGACCAGAGCGGCAGCAGCAGCTTCCTTGATGGCGTCAGAGGTGATGGTTGCGGTGGCCACGCCGTCCACGGCAATGCTGCCGCTTTCGGCAATCGCGCCGGGCAGCTGCTCCAGAGCCATAGTGCCGATGCCGGGGGTCTCGTCCTTGCCCTCGGCGGTACAGCCGGTGATCTTGCCGTCGGTCAAAGTCAGGGTGACGGTAACATCGCCGCCCATGCCCTTGGCAGTGCCGGTGAACTCGCCGGACACGCCGCCTGCGGTGGAGGAGGTAGGCTTGCTGCCGCAGCCGTAGCCCAGCAGGCTGACACTTACAACAGCCGCCATGGCCAGCGCAGCCACGCTCTTGCGGATCTGATTCTTTTTCATTGTTTCTTCCTTCTCATTTTGGGTTTGCTTGTTTTCGAATATCTATCAGCAAAAAAGGGGGAGCTGCTCATTCGGAAAGCAGCTCCCCCTCGCTGAAACTTAGGAAAGGATTAGGCGTTGGCCTGAGCTGCAGCAACAGCGCAGGCAACGGTAGCGCCGACCATGGGGTTGTTGCCCATGCCGATCAGACCCATCATCTCAACGTGTGCGGGCACAGAAGAAGAGCCAGCAAACTGAGCATCGCCGTGCACGCGGCCCAGAGAGTCGGTCAGGCCGTAGCTAGCGGGGCCTGCAGCCACGTTATCGGGGTGCAGGGTACGGCCGGTGCCGCCGCCGGAAGCAACGGAGAAGTACTTCTTGCCGTTCTCGTTAGCCCACTTCTTGTAGGTGCCGGCAACCAGATGCTGGAAGCGGACGGGGTTGGTGGAGTTGCCGGTGATGGAACACTGCACGTCCTCCTTCTTCATGATGGCAACGCCTTCCATAACGTCGTTCGCGCCGTAGCACTTAACAGCTGCGCGCTCACCCTCGGAGAAGGGGATCTCCTTGACCACAGTCAGGGTCTGGGTGGGGATATCGTACTCGGTCTGCACATAGGTGAAGCCGTTGATACGGGAAATGATGTAAGCTGCGTCCTTGCCCAGACCGTTCAGGATGACGCGCAGGGGGGTCTTGCGGACCTTGTTTGCGGTGCGGGCGATGCCGATAGCACCCTCAGCAGCAGCAAAGGACTCGTGGCCTGCCAGGAAAGCGAAGCAGGTGGTGTCCTCGCTCAGCAGACGAGCGCCCAGGTTGCCGTGGCCCAGACCGACCTGACGCTGCTCAGCAACGGAGCCGGGGATGGTGAAAGCTTCCAGACCCTCACCGATAGCAGCTGCACACTCGGCAGCGTCGGTCAGGCCGCGCTTCACAGCGATAGCGGTGCCCAGAGTGTAAGCCCAGACAGCGTTGTCAAAGCAGATGGGCTGCACGCCGCGGACGATCTTGTCGCAGTCGATGCCCTTAGCGAGGAGCATCTCGTTGCAAGCGTCCAGAGACTCCAGACCGTTAGCCTTCAGGCATGCCTCGATTTTAGGCATACGGCGATCCATAGATTCAAAAGTTGCCATTGAGTTGTTCCTCCTCTCTTATTCCTCACGCGGGTCAATGTACTTCACAGCGCCCTGCTCCTTGCTGAAGCGGCCGTAAGTACCCACGTTCTTCTCGTAAGCCTCGTTGGGGGTCTTGCCGTGACGGATATCCTCCATCATCTTGCCCAGCTTGACGAACTGATAGCCGATGACCTCATCGTTAGCGTCCACTGCCAGCTTGTTGATGTAGCCCTCGGTCAGCTCCAGATAGCGCACGCCCTTCTCCTTGGTGGAGAAGATGGTGCCGGTCATGGAGCGCAGACCCTTGCCCAGGTCGTCCAGACCTGCGCCGATGGGCAGACCGTCCTCAGAGAAAGCGGTCTGGCTGCGGCCGTAGACGATCTGCAGGAACAGCTCGCGCATTGCCACGTTGATGGCGTCGCACACCAGGTCGGTGTTCAGAGCTTCCAGAATGGTCTTGCCGGGCAGGATCTCGCCCGCCATAGCGGCAGAGTGGGTCATGCCGGAGCAGCCGATGGTCTCCACCAGAGCCTCCTCGATGACGCCGTTCTTGACGTTCAGAGACAGCTTGCAGCAGCCCTGCTGGGGTGCACACCAGCCCACACCATGGGTGTAGCCGCTGATGTCCTTGACCTCATAGGCCTTGACCCATGCGCCCTCTTCGGGGATGGGAGCCGGACCATGCTTAGGACCTTTGGTGATCGGGCACATATTCTGTACTTGCTGCGAATAGGTCATAATCATACTCTCCTTTTGACAAATGTCGCTTTGGCAGCACAAAACCGCTGCCGCGCCCTGCCGGCACAGCTGCTGCTCCATACTGCTTGCATCCGAACCGGGTGCGCTGCTCTCTTTCAGCGCCTGCACCGGTACTACCACGCATGGTTTTATTATAGAGAAAACGGACGAATTTTGCAAGTCATTTCCTACAAAAAGTGCAGCCGGGTTTTACGGTCATTCGGCACTAACTGTCATTTCCACCGCTTTATACAAAACAGTCGTCAAGTTTTTGTCAATTCTGCCGTAAGCACCGGCAAACTTTTTACAGCCTTTTCTTTTTGCGCGTTTCAGCGCGGGTCTTTCTGCACCGGATGCAGCGCCCAGATGGCTGCAAAACCCGCCGCCGCACCGGCTATGGCAAGCAGGTGCCGCCCGTTCTCCAGCGCCAGCAAGTTGGCTGCAAAGGGGAACGCAAGGCTGCCCACGCTCTGCCCCAAAGCCAGAAAGCCATAGTTCACCCCCGCATGGGGCAGGCCGAACAGGTCGGTAGAAAGGGCGGGCAGCACCGCCGCCAGCGCCGAGTAGCAGAAGGTAAGCCCGGCGTAGCATACCACCACCCACCAGCCCCGCGCTGCCCAGAACGCCGCCGACAGCCCAAGCGAAGCCGCAAACAGCCCAAGGTCGGTGGCGCGGCGGCCAATGTGGTCGCTGAGCATGGGCATCAGCATCCGGCCTGCGGCGCTGCCCACGCTGCCCAGTACGATGCTCCACAGCGCAGCGGTCTCGTCCAGTCCGCGCTCCATGCCCAGTTTTAAGATGATGGGGCTGAACAGCAGCACCGCCGGGGTGGAAAAGCACACTGCGCCCGCGCACAGCCAGTACTGCCTTGTGCGCAGCATCTGCCCCGGGGAGAGGTCAATGGTGTTTTTGCCGCTTGGCTGCTGCTTTTTCTGCGGCGGGTCGCTGAGCACCGCGCTGCCCGCAAGGCACACCGGCAAGGTGAGCGCCCCCAGCGCCCAGAACGCGCCCCGGATGCCCTGCACCGGGCCAAATCCCCGCAGCGCCGCCCGGACGAACAGGGTAAGGAACGCGCCGGAAAGCCCCACCGCCCCGCCGATGACCCCGGTCGCCAGTCCCTTACGGCCCGCGTACCACTTTTGGGCGCAGGACTGGATAGAGGGGTACAAAAACGCCGTGCCCAGCCCCGCCGGGATGCTGAACGCCAGAAAGAACCCCCACCCTGCCCAGCCCGGTAGAAACGCTGCCGCAAAAAAGCCGCCGCAGAGCAGGGCTGTGCCCCACAATGCCGCGCAGCGCGGGCCCTTTTGATCCTGTAAAAAGCCGCCCAGCACACACCCCACCCCAAAGGCGGCAATGAGCAGGGCAAAGGCATAGCCTGCCCCCTGCTCCGAAAGGCCGTATTCCTCCATGACCGGCTGCTGAAAAACGCCCCAAGCCGCCGGTAAGCCGGTAAGCACCTGAATGGCTGCCCCCGCAGCCAGAATGGTCCACGGGTGTTTTGCTGCAAACTGCTGCTTCATACTTTCACCTCAAAGATTTGTGCAATTTGCGATAGTGTGCCCATTTGGATTGACAATCCGGCATTATCCTTTATAATGGTAAAGTACTGAGTTAAAAAACGCTCCCGCCCCTTTTCAGGCATCGAGGGCGGGTACAATTTACAGATAGAGAGGAATTACTGTTATGAAAACACAGGCTTTGAAGGGTATGCGGGATCTGCTGCCCGCTGAGCAGACCCTGCGCGATTACATTCAGGGCAAGATTCTGGAGACCTACCGCTCCGCCGGTTTTGAGCGCATCTCCACCCCCATGCTGGAGGATATGGAAAATCTGGACAAGTCCGACGGCGGCGACAACCTGAACCTGATCTTCAAGGTGCTCAAGCGCGGCGACAAGCTGACCGCCGCCCTGAACACCGGCGACCCCAAGCAGCTGTCCGACATGGGTCTGCGCTACGACCTTACCCTGCCGCTGAGCCGCTACTACGCCGCCAACAAGGATAAGCTGCCCAGCCCCTTCAAGGTCATCCAGACCGACCGGGTGTTCCGCGCCGAGCGCCCGCAGAAGGGCCGTCTGCGCGAGTTTGTGCAGTGCGATATCGACATTCTGGGCGATGCTTCCCCCAACGCCGAGGTGGAGCTGATCGACGTGACCACCCGCGCGCTGCTGAACATCGGTTTTACCGGATTTACCGTTAACATCAACGATCGCCGCATCCTGCGCGGCATGCTGGAGAGCATGGGCTTTGCCGCCGACACGCTGGATTCCGTCTGCATCACCTTTGACAAGATGGACAAGATCGGTGCCGAAGGCGTGAAGGCCGAGCTGACCGAAAAGCAGCTGCCGGAGAGCGCCATCCACGCACTGGCAGACTTCATTGCCGCCGGGGACGTGACGCTGGACGCCGTGGCTGCCCGCTGCGCCGACCCCGCCATCGCCGATGACCTGAAGTATGTGCTGGCTACCGCCAACACGCTGGCTGCTGGACGTTATCAGGTGGCCTACTGCCCCAGTCTGGTGCGCGGTCAGGGCTACTACACCGGTATGGTGTTCGAGGTGACCTGCCCGCAGTTCAGCGGTGCTGTGGCCGGCGGCGGCCGTTACGACAACATGGTGGGCAAGTTCCTTGGCGTGCAGGTGCCCGCCGTGGGCTTTTCCATCGGCTTCGAGCGGGTGTGCGGCATTCTGCTGGAGCAGGGCTACCAGATCCCCGGCGCAAAGCAGAAGATCGCCCTGCTGTACGGCAAAGACGTTGACTTCCCTGCCGTGCTGAGCAAGGCCGCCGCACTGCGCGAGCAGTACAATGTCACCGTGCTGCCGCAGGGCAAAAAGCTGGGCAAGCAGCTGGGTCAGCTGGAAGCCGCAGGCTTTGCAGGCGCAGCCTTTATGGACAAGGACGAGGTGAAGATCTTCGCCCAGCAGTAAACTGCCCGCCTGACGATTTTAAAATTTGTGGGTCAGAAACGTCTGCGGACGTTTCTGACCCACTTTTTCAGCCATCACAACACTAAAAAAGCAGCCCCGCCGGTGCTCCGGCGGGGCTGCTTTTGCGTAACAGTGTATTTTTTAGAACTCGATCTTGCTCTCGATGTAGCTCTTCAGCTCGCTGATGGGCATACGCACCTGCTCCATGGTGTCGCGGTCACGGACGGTGACGCAGTTGTCGGCAGCAATGCCCTTAGCCTCGTCGCCCACAGTGTCAAAGTCCACGGTGATGCAGAACGGAGTGCCGATCTCGTCCTCGCGGCGGTAACGCTTGCCGATAGAACCGGTATCGTCGTAATCCACCATGAAGTACTTGCTCAGCTCGTTGCGGATCTCCATAGCCTTCTCGCCCAGCTTCTTGCTCAGGGGCAGCACGGCGCACTTGTAGGGAGCCAGAGCCGGATGCAGACGCAGCACGGTGCGGACATCCTCCTTGCCCTTGCTGTCGGTCAGGTGCTCCTCGTCGTAGGCCTCGCACAGGAAAGCCAGCGCCACACGGTCACAGCCCAGAGAGGGCTCGATGACGTAGGGAATGTAGTGCTCGTTGGTCTCGCTGTCGAAGTACTCCAGGCTCTTGCCGGAAGCCTCCTGATGGCGGGTCAGGTCGTAGTTGGTACGGTCTGCAATGCCCCACAGCTCGCCCCAGTCGGTGAACGGGAAGGCGTACTCGATATCGGTGGTAGCACGGCTGTAGAAGGCCAGCTCTGCGGGCTCGTGGTCACGCAGGCGCAGGTGTTCCTTCTTGATGCCAAGGCTCAGCAGCCAGTTCTCGCAGTAGTCCTTCCAGTAAGCGAACCAGTCCAGATCGGTGCCGGGCTTGCAGAAGAACTCGCACTCCATCTGCTCGAACTCGCGGGTGCGGAAGGTGAAGTTACCCGGGGTGATCTCGTTGCGGAAGGCCTTGCCCACCTGACACACGCCGAAGGGCAGCTTACGGCGGGTGGTGCGCTGGATGTTGGCAAAGTTGACAAAGATGCCCTGTGCGGTCTCGGGACGCAGATAGCAGGTGGAGGAGCTATCCTCGGTCACGCCGATGGCGGTCTTGAACATCAGGTTGAACTTGCGGATGGGGGTAAAATCGTGCTTGCCGCACACGGGGCAGACGATATCCTCGTGCTCTGCGATGAAAGCATCCATCTCGTCAAAGCTCATGGCGTCCACGTTTACCTCGGGGTGCTCCTCACCGATCAGCTTGTCGGCGCGGTGGCGTGCCTTGCAGGCGCGGCAGTCCAGCAGGGGGTCCGAGAAGCTGGACACATGGCCGGTGGTCACCCAGGTCTGGGGGTTCATGATGATGGCAGCATCCAAGCCCACGTTATAGGGGCTTTCCTGCACAAACTTTTTCAGCCATGCCTTTTTGACGTTGTTCTTGAACTCCACGCCAAGGGGGCCGTAGTCCCAGCTGTTGGCCAGACCGCCGTAGATCTCGGAACCGGGGAACACATAACCACGGTTCTTGCAAAGATTGACGATCATATCAAGGGTCTTTTCGCTCTGTTCCATTGTAGTACATCCTTTCCGTCCGCGGCTGGTTTGCCGTGTCGTATCGTGTTGTGTCCCGGCGGCTTTCCCCACCGCCGGGCGTGCTTTCGGCTTGCGCAAGCACAGTATATTTACTGTACCATGTTTTGCCCCGCTTGTAAAGCCCGGCAAACAGTTCAGCCGCGCTCTGTCAGGTATTTTACCAGCAGGCGGTACAGGGTATCCGGGTCGATGGGCTTGGGCAGGTGCTCGTTCATGCCGGCCTGCAACGCTTTCAGGCGATCCTCTGTAAAGGCGTTTGCCGTCATGGCAAAAATGGGAATGGTCTTTGCGTCCGGGCGGTCCATAGCGCGGATGGCGCGGGTAGCCTCGTGGCCGTCCCGCACCGGCATCATCACATCCATCAGGATGGCGTCAAAGCCGCCCACCGGCGAGGCTGCAAAGGCTTCCACCGCCTGCTGTCCGTCGGCGGCTTTGGTCACCTTTACGCCCACCTCGTTCAGCAAGAACTCCACGATCTCCATGTTCAGGGCGTTGTCCTCGGCCAGCAGCAGCCGCCTCCCCTGCAGCACGGCAAGGTCTGTCTGCTGCTGCTCCGGCTCTGCGGCCTCGGTACTATCGACGGCAAAGGGCAGAGTAATGGTGTAGGTGGTGCCTACGCCCTGCTTGCTTTCCACCCCGATGGTGCCGCCCATCTTATCCACAAGGCTTTTGGTGATGGACATTCCAAGGCCGGTGCCGCCGTATACCGAGCGTGCCCCGGCATTCTCCTGCGTAAAGGGCTCGAACATCCGCTTCTGGAACTCCTCGCTCATGCCGATGCCGGTGTCCGCGCAGACAAAGCAGATCTGCACTTTGTCCCCGTTGCTGCTCAATTCAAAGCAGTCCAGCATCACCCGGCCCTTTTCCCGGTTATACTTGATGGCGTTGCTGAGCACGTTCATCAGCAGCCGCTTGACGTGCAGCGAACTGCCCACCAGCCGGGGATGCGGCAGCCTGCCGTATTCCCGGTGCAGAACGATTCCGCGCTCTGCTGCCTGTTTTTCCAGCACATCCGTGATCTCGTGCATCAGCTCGGGCAGATCAAAGGGCACATTTTCCAGCACCACCTCGCCGGACTCCAGCTTGCCCATGTCCAGCACCTCGTTCACCAGCTCCAGCAGCAGGGTGGAGGCCTCCCAGACCTTTTTGCGGCAGTCGGCCTGCCGTGCCATATCCTCCGGGCAGCGGTCGCCGATCTCCACCATGCCCCGGATGCCGTTGATGGGGGTACGGATATCGTGGCTCATGCGCTGCAAAAATTCGGTCTTGGCAATGTTTGCGCTCTCTGCTTTCAGCGCAGCCGCTTTGAGGGTCTTTTGGTACTCCTGCTCCCGGCGCAGCTGCTGCTCCCGGTAGCGCTGGTCGGTCTTGCCGCGCAGCAATTGCAGCAGGAACAGGATGACCATGTAAGCAAAGGCAGCCATGCTCGCATTGCGCATGGTAGAGACATACACCTCCCGCTCCGGGCGGTAGACGTAGATATAAAAGCTGCGCCCCTGCCCCACGATGCCGTAGGCGTACTGCTGCCCGGTGGTGCTGTGCACATGGATCATGCCGCCGTCCGTGCTGCGCGCTTTTAAGGCAGAAAGGGTGGGGTTTTCGTCCACAGTGGTATCCAGCAAAGAGGGGTCGTTGCTGGCCACGATGCGGCCACCCCGGGTCACCACAATGGTGCCGTCCACGGCGGGGTTATAGCCCTGCACGCAGTTCTGGTAGGAAAGGCTGTAATTGCGTACATATTCTGCCGTAGTGCGGTAGTACACCACAAGCACCCCGTCCCCGTCCTTTCGGGCGCAGGCTGCGGTGTCCACATAGGAGCCATCCTCATTTTCCGTCCGCCCGGCGTAGATCTGCTGGGGGTGGTCGGCCACCTTCAGCACGATAGAACCGGCCAGCTCCTTTTCCATCTGTTCCCGGATCTGCGGGTCAGCCACCCGGCCATCCTGTGAGGCACCACACAAAATTTTGCCCTCTGCCGAAAGCACAAGGATGCCGCTGAGGGTATAATCCTGCAAATATTCTTCCATAGCGGCATCGTCCAGCACCCGCCCGGGGTTTTCCTGCTGGTCCCGGGCGATCTCGCTGCACAGATGCTGCGCGTTTTCCATCATCCGCATCAGGCTTTTGGTCTCGGAGGCAAGGTTCAGGTTGTCGTAGCCGGTGCACTGCTCCTTAACGTAGCTGATGGTATCCTCAAACTGCTTTTCTGCATTTTGCAGGTCGCTGTGCGCCGAGGCCCCCAGCACGCCGCTCAGCAGCAACAGACCCGCAAGCACACACACCAAAGCGAACTGCTTCCAGCCGAAGGTGCTGTGGCTTTTTTCCATTCCGTCACGCATGGGTGCTGTCCTCCAGTCCGTCCAGATAGTGCCCGGGGTCGTCCAGATAGCGGCTCACGATCTGCCGGACAGTACCGTCTGCCAGCATCTCCTTGAAAACCTCCGTCAGCTGCTGCGGCAGGTCATCGCTGCGATTTTTGGCAAAGGCCACGCCCAGCCGCGCCGTCATCAGCGGCTCGTCCAGAATGCGGTATTCTACGCTGTAATCCTTCATGAACTGCTGGATGGCGCTTTCGTGAGCGGCCAAGGCATCCGCATAGCCCTTAATCAGGGTGGTGTAGAGCAGATCCCGGTTCTGCAGGGAATACAGCCTGCGCAGCCGGGGCAGACCGTTCTGCTCCGCGTTCAAAAACAGTTCCTCCGGCTTTGTGGTGGACTGCACCGCCACCACCTTGTCGGCCAGATCCTGCAGGGTGTAAATGTCGCTGTCAGAGCGCACCGCCACCACCTGACGGCTGTACAGATAAGGCCCTGCCCAGTGGTATTCTTCCTCGCGGCCATCCATGGAAAAGCTGCCCCAGATGCAGTCGATGGTGCCGTTTTCCACCAGTTCTTTCTTCTTTTCCCAGTCGATGGTCACAAATTTCACCCGGTAGCCCAGCCGCCCGAATGCCTCGGTGGCCAGTTCCACGTCAATGCCGGTGGGCGCACCGTCCGTGCCCATATAGTTGAAGGGCGGGTAGTTATCGCTGCCCACCACGATGACCGGCATCGCTGCCGTATAGCTGTCGGTTTTTCCGGTATGCAGGCAGCTGCAAAGCAGCGCCGCGCACATTGCCAGCGCCAGCAGACAGGCCGCCAGCCGCAGTCCTCTTCTGTGTTTTTTCATGGTTCTTCCATCCTGTGTTTTTTGCCGCTTTTTGTAATAGAATGCTCCACGCTATCAGTATAATAAAAACTGTTCCAAAAGAAAAGCCAAAAATTGCTTTTCCGGCAGGTTTTACATGTTTTTGCAAAAAGAACTCCCGGAGCGTCTGCAAACGCTTCGGGAGCCAAAAATGATCCTTTACTTGTGGTACTTCATGCCCGCATTGATGGTACAGGCGCGGTAGATCTGCTCGGTGAGCACCAGCCGTGCCAGCTGATGGGGCATGGTGATGCGCCCCATGCTGAATTTGAGGGCAGCGGCCTTTTTCACCTCATCGGACAGACCGTGGGAAGAGCCGATGACAAAGGCCACGTCCCCTGCCCCGCTGCCGGCGCGCTGCGCCAGAAACTGCGCCAGCTCGTCGGAGGAGATCTGTTTGCCCTCGATGCACATAGCTACGATGGCAGCCCCCTTGCGCACATTGGAAAGGATGGCCTTGCCCTCCTTGTCCAGCGCTTTTTTTACCACGGCGTCCGAGGCGTTTTTCTCCTCGATCTTTTCCTCCGGCAGCTCAATGATGCGGAAAGCGGCAAAAGCCGCCAGACGCTTCTGGTACTCTGCCACGCCCTCGGCAAAATATTTGGCGTTCAGCTTTCCCACACAGATCAGGTCGATATTTTGCATGACTGCTTCCTCTTTTCAGGATAAACGATTTAAACTTGTCTCCGCTTCGCTCTGACAATAACAGCGGAAAATTTTTTATAATTTGTAACTCCGAAACGACTGCGGTTGTTTCGGAGTTACTTTTTCACGGGAGGGGTCCTATCCAGACACTGCATCTTGCAATTGCGGCTCTTCCCGTGAAAACGCAAATCAGAAAAGGCCGCAGCCTTTTCTGATTTGCTGAATAAAAATAACATTTCCGCTAAGAATGGCAGAGCGAAGCGGAGCCATTTCTCAATAAAAAGCGTTTTACAGCAAACTCATCTGCTCGCCCTCGTCCTCGGCGCGGATCAGTGCACCGGTGGCGGGCAGGCTGCGCACACGGTAGCGGTGGGGATTTGCCAGCTCCAAGGTATCTGCCGGCACCACCGAGGCGATGGTCTGGTTCTTTTTCAGAGTGACCACTGCCACGCCCTGACTGTCGCGGGTGGTCTTGGCGGCAATTTGCGCCGTGCCTACCAGCAACATCCGGCTGGCGCTGGTGCGGATGGCAAGCTCGGTCTCCTCCGGCTGGTAAAGCATCATGGCAAGCGGTTCTTTATCGCAGTACGCCTTCAGCAGCTTGCGGCGGTTCTGCTTGGTGGCGTAGGAGCTGAGCGGAATTTTAGCGCATCTGCCGCTGGCAAAGAAGAACAGCATAAAGCCGCTGTAATCGCCGGTAATGACCATGCTCAGCACGTTTTCGCCCTCGTCCATGCCCAGCCGCCCCGGGATGAAGATACCCATCTGCGCTACCTTGCCATCCTCCAGCTCTGCCAGACGCACCTTGTACACCTGCTGCTTGTCGGTGAAGAACAGCGCCTCCACGTTGTTGCGGGTCTCCAGCTGCTGGATGATCTCGTCCCCCTCCTTCAGCTTGTGGGCACCGGCGGTGCGCAGACTCTGGGGCGGGATCTTTTTAAAGTAGCCCTCCCGGGTAAAGAACACGGTCACCGGGTAGTCCGGCACAGCTTCTTCCTCGGCGGCGGCATCCTCCTCGGGCAGGTCGTACAAAATTTCGCTGCAACGGGGCTTGCCGTATTTTTTCGCTACATCGTTCAGTTCATTGATGATGATGCGGCGGATGCGGGCAGGCTTTGCCAGCACATCGTTCAGGTCTGCAATATCCTTTTCCAGCTGCTCGATCTCGCCGGTGCGCTTGAGGATGTATTCCCGGTTCAGATGGCGCAGCTTGATCTCTGCCACATAGTCCGCCTGCACCTCGTCAATGCCAAAGCCGATCATCAGGTTGGGCACTACCTCGGTCTCCTCCTCAGTAGTACGGATGATGCGGATGGCCTTGTCGATATCCAGCAAAATGGCGGCAAGGCCCTGCAAAAGGTGCAGGCGCTTTTCCTTGCCGTGCAGGTCGTAGTAGGTACGGCGGCGCACACACTCAACGCGGAATGCCGTCCACTCCTTCAGAATCTCCCGCACGCCCATGACCCGAGGCTGACCGGACACCAGAATGTTGAAGTTGCAGCTGAAGCTGTCCTCCAGCGGGGTGGCCTTGAACAGTTTTGCCATCAGCTTGTCGGCATCTACGCCGCGCTTGAGATCCAGCGTCAGCTTCAGGCCGTTCAGGTCGGTCTCATCGCGCATATCGCTGATTTCCTTGACCTTGCCGGTCTTGACCAGTTCCGCGATCTTGTCCATGATGGCCTCCACCGTGGTGGTGGGCGGGATCTGGGTGACCTCGATCATATTTTCGCCGGGCACTGCATTGTAGCGGGCGCGCACCTTCACGCTGCCGCGACCGTTCTCGTAAATTTCACGCATCTGCGCTTCATCGTACAGGATCTGACCGCCGCCCACAAAGTCCGGGGCGGGCATGGTGGTGCCGATATCGTGGTGCTCGTCCTTCATCAGCGCCACGGTGGTGGCGCACAGTTCTGCCAAATTGAAGGAGCAGATGTTGCAGGCCATGCCCACCGCAATGCCCAGCGTGTTGTTCGCCAGAATGGTGGGGAAGGTGACCGGCAGCAGGGTGGGCTCGGTGGTGGTGCTGTCGTAGTTGGGCACAAAGTCCACGGTCTCTTTGTCGATATCCCGGAACAGCTCCTCGCACACGCCTTCCAGCTTTGCCTCGGTGTAACGGGCGGCAGCGCAGGACATATCCCGGCTGTACGCCTTGCCAAAGTTACCCTTGCTGTCCACAAAGGGCACCAGCAGGCTCTCGTTGCCGCGGCCCATGCGCACCATGGTGTCGTAGATGGCGGCATCACCGTGGGGGTTCAGGTGCATGGTGCTGCCCACGATGTTGGCAGACTTGGTGCGCGCGCCCTTGAGCAGCCCCATCTCGTACATGGTGTACAGCAGCTTGCGGTGCGCAGGCTTGAAGCCGTCGATCTCCGGCAGCGCGCGGCTGACGATAACGCTCATGGCGTAGGGCATATAGTTGGTTTCCAGCGTGCGGGTAATGGGGTCCTCCAGCACGCTGCCTGCGTTTAAGATTTCAACGCCGTCACCCAGCTGCGGGCGCACCGGCTTTAAGGTTTTCTTGGTCGATTTTTTTGCCATTACAGTTCCTCTCCATAGGGAAAAACCCTCTCAGGCTGCTGCGCAGCCAGCTCCCCCGAGGGGGGAGCTTTTGGGGTCGTCCCGCAAAGTTTCCCTCTTGTGCCAAACCTCTCCCCTTCGGGAGAGGTGGCATCGCGTCAGCGATGACGGAGAGGGTTCTCAGCTCACATCCAGATCATCCAGATACTCTGCGCCGTGCTGGGCGATATGCTCTTTGCGGCCTGCCAGATTGTCGCCCAGCAGAATATCGAACACCTGTGCGGTCTGCACCACATCGGTGGGCATTACTTTGATCAGACGGCGGCTTTCCGGGTTCATGGTGGTCAGCCACATCATCTCGGGGTCGTTCTCGCCCAAGCCTTTGGAGCGCTGGATGGTGTATTTTTTGTCCCCGATCTTTTCCAGAAAGGCGGCCTTTTCCGGCTCGGTATAGGCAAAATAAGTGCGGTCCTTCGTGGTGATCTCGTACAAGGGCGACTCCGCGATATACACATAGCCCTTGTTGATCAGGGTGGGGGTAAGGCGGTAGAGCATGGTCAGCACAAGGGTGCGGATCTGGTAGCCGTCCACATCGGCATCGGTACAGATAACGATCTTATTGAACCGCAGGTTTTCGAGGTTAAAGGTAGCCAGCTCCTTGTTGTGCTTACCGCCCAGCTCCACACCGCAGCCCATCACCTTGATAAGGTCCACGATGACGTCCGATTTGAAGATGCGGGCATAATCCGCTTTCAGGCAGTTCAAAATTTTGCCGCGGATGGGCATGATGGCCTGATATTCACTGTCCCGGCTGGACTTGACTGCGCCCATAGCCGAGTCGCCCTCCACGATATACAGCTCGCGGCGGGCGGCGTCCCGGGTGCGGCAGTCCACGAACTTCTGCACGCGGTTGGCTAAGTCGATCTGGGTGGACAGGGTCTTTTTGATGCTCTGACGCGTTTTTTCTGCGTGTTCACGGCTCTGCTTGTTCACCAGCACCTGCTGGCAGATCTTCTGGGCCTCCTCCGGCTTTTCCAGAAAATACACTTCCAGATAATGCTTGAGGAAGTCGGTCATGGCCTGCGAGACAAATTTATTGGTGATGGCCTTTTTGGTCTGGTTCTCGTAGCTGGTGCGGGTGGAAAAGCTGGAGGACACATACACCAGACAGTCCTGCACGTCCTGAAAGCTGATGGCGCTCTCGCCCTTTTTGTACAGGTTCTTTTCCTTCAGGTACTTGTTGATCTGGTAGACAAAGGCGGTGCGCACCGCGTGCTCCGGGCTGCCGCCGTGCTCCAGCCACGAAGAGTTGTGGTAGTACTCCAGCAGCTGTACCTTATTAGAGAAGCAAAAAGCCGCACTCATGCGCACCTTGTAGTCCGGCTGATCCTCGCGGTCCCGACCCACAGCCTCGCTCTCGCAGCTGAACACGGGGGTCAGGGTGTCCTCACCCGCTACTTCTGCCACATAGTCCGCGATGCCGTTCTGGTAGCACCAGCTTTCGTGCCACGGCTTGCCGGTGGCGGGGTCCTTTTCCTTTTCATCGGTAAAATTGAGGGTAAGCCCGGCGTTGACCACGGCCTGGCGGCGCAGCACATCCTTATAGTAGCTGCCGGGCACATCGATATCAGTAAACACCTCATCGTCCGGCTTCCAGTGGATGATGCTGCCGGTGCGGCGTCCCTTGTAGGGCTCCTTTTGCAGGCCGCCCACATTCTCACCCTTTTTAAAGTCCAGATGGTAGTGGCAGCCGTCGCGGTAGATGTCGGCGGTCATCCACGCCGAGGCGTACTGGGTGGCGCACAGACCCAGACCGTTCAGGCCAAGGCTGAACTCGTAGTTATCCTCGCCCTCGCCGTACTTGCCGCCCGCGTACATCTCGCAGAACAGCAGCTCCCAGTTGAAGCGCCCCTCGCCGTTGTTCCAGTCCACGGGCATACCGCGGCCAAAGTCCTCCACGATGACGCTGCCGTCCTTACAGCGGGTCACGTTGATGGTATCGCCGTGGCCGTCGCGGGCTTCGTCAATGGAGTTGGACACGATCTCAAAGATCGAGTGGGCACAGCCCTCCACGCCGTCTGAACCAAAGATGACCGCCGGGCGCTTGCGCACACGGTCGGCGCCTTTTAACGAGGTAATGCTCTCGTTGCCATATTCCTGTTTTTTTGCCATGCTGCTCCTCCCGTCCCGCCGCAGCTGTGCCGCGCAGGACGTCCTGTAATCAAAGCAAGCGCCTGCCCTTTCTATTATATAAGAAATATAACAGCATCTCTAAGGGCATAATCGCCTGTGTTCTTTTCTTTTATTAAACCATAGGTTGTAAAACTTGTCAAATATTCTTTCTATCTTTCCCGTGCAGCCCTCCAGCACGAAAACCGCAAAAAAAGTCGTTCTTATTTTGTGCGCAGAGACGTCATAAAACAAAAACTTTTCAATTTTTTCAAAAAAGTTTGCATTTACCCCTTTACAAAATCGAAATTTCAGGTATAATAATCATCGTCCGGTGCGCCTCTGTAGCTCAGTCGGTAGAGCAGGGGACTGAAAATCCCCGTGTCATTGGTTCGATTCCGATCGGAGGCACCACGTCGAGGAAACCCGTCAGGGTTTCCCAATATGCGGCCGTAGCTCATCTGGTAGAGCGCCACCTTGCCAAGGTGGAGGTAGCGAGTTCGAGCCTCGTCGGCCGCTCCATTAAGGAGCAGCAACAGTTGCTCCGGTATGGCCCGGTAGCTCAGTTGGTTAGAGCACCAGCCTGTCACGCTGGGGGTCGTCGGTTCGAGCCCGATCCGGGTCGCTCGTCGGAATGTCAGTCGTTTGTCTGGCAGTCTTACAAGTAAGACCGCCGTAACAAACTCTGAAATTCCTCCTCTTCCCCACAAAATCTTGCTTCGCAAATTTTTGCGGGGGCCCCGTTAAAAAGAACGGGAGGGTGCAGGGACAAATGCACCGAATATGCGGCCGTAGCTCATCTGGTAGAGCGCCACCTTGCCAAGGTGGAGGTAGCGAGTTCGAGCCTCGTCGGCCGC
>CAKSYT010000020.1 GCA_934524985.1 uncultured Faecalibacterium sp.
CCGGAGACCTTTATGGGCTTCCGCCGCAAGGACGGCCGCGCCGCCATCCGCAACGAGATCTGGATCATCCCCACCGTGGGCTGCGTGAACGATATCGCCAAGAAGATGGTAGCCGACAATCAGGATCTGGTCACCGGCTCCATCGAGGGTCTGTACACCTTCACCCATCCCTTCGGCTGCAGCCAGACCGGCCATGACCACGCACAGACCCGCAAGCTGCTGGCTGCGCTGGTGCGCCACCCCAATGCCGCTGCCGTTCTGGTGCTGCATCTGGGCTGCGAGAACCTGCAGCACGATCAGTTCGTGGAAGAGCTGGGCGAGTACGACCACGACCGTGTCAAGTTCCTGACCTGTCAGGACGTGGAGGACGAGTTTGCCGCCGCCCGCGATATCCTGAAGGAACTGGCAGCCTACGCCGGGCAGTTTGAGCGCCAGCCCATCCCCGTGTCTGAGCTGGTGGTGGGCATGAAGTGCGGCGGCTCGGACGGCCTGTCCGGCATCACCGCCAACCCCACCATCGGCCGCTTCTCCGACATGATGGGCCAGCGCGGCGGCTCTACCGTGCTGACCGAGGTGCCCGAGATGTTCGGTGCAGAGGGCTTCCTGATGGACCGCTGCATCAACAAGGAGGTATTCGTCAAGGCCGAGCACATGATCAACGGCTTCAAGGATTACTTCATCAGCCACAACGAGGTGGTGTACGATAACCCCTCTCCGGGCAACAAGGCCGGCGGCATCACCACGCTGGAGGATAAGAGCTGCGGCTGCGTGCAGAAGGGCGGCACTGCCCCCATCATGGACGTCATCGGCTACGGCGACCCCGTGGTGACCAAGGGCCTGAATATGCTCTACGGCCCCGGCAACGATCTGGTTTCCGCCACCGCCATGACGGCAGCAGGCGCACACCTGATCCTGTTCTCCACCGGCCGCGGCACCCCGTTCTCCGCTCCGGCTCCCACCCTGAAGATCTCCACCAACACCCCGCTGGCAGAGAAGAAGGGCGGCTGGATCGATTTCAACACCGGTGTCATCGCCGACGGTGAAAAGACCATCGATGAGGCCGCAAAGGATCTGCTGGATCTGGTCATCCGCGTGGCCAGCGGTGAGCAGACCAAGGCGGAAAAGCACGGCTTCCGCGAGATCTCCATCTTCAAGGACGGCGTGGTTCTGTAATTGAAAAAGGGCTGCTGTACGGCAAAAAGCGGTACGGCGGCCTTTTTGTGCATAAAAAGAAGGGAAGTGTATGAAATGTTGGGCGCAAATGGAGTGCTGCTGTTGACACTGCTGCTTTATGCGGCTATCATTTATGGTGTAGTACGATTGATAAAGTATTTTATCCGCTACGGCATCGACTACTACTTCAAAAAGCTGGATGCACGGCAGACCGAGCAAGAGAAATGACCCGCCGGGGCGACCCGGCGGCAATAATAGGAGGCTTTTACTTATGAATCAGATCACCACCCGGTACATCACCGAGAACGGCGCCTGCTACGAGCAGTACGTCATCACCGACCCCGAGGCAAAGACCGCCCTCACCATCACCCCCGAGCGCGGCGGTATGATCACCAGCTTTACGCTGGACGGCGAGGAGTTCGTCTGGACCCGCCGCCCCAATTTCTCGGAGTGCAACCGCCCCCGCTTTGGCGTGCCGGTGCTGTTCCCCAGCTGCGGCAACCCGGATAACGGCGTGCACATCTTTGACGGCAAGGCTTACCCCATGGAGACCCACGGCTTTGCCGACCTGTGCGCATGGGAAGTGGAAAGCGTTGGCCCGGACGGCGTGACGCTGGCACTGGAGTCCACCCCGCTGACCAAGTTCCTCTACCCCTTCGATTTCACCCTGCTGGTCAACTATAATCTGGAGGGCAACAAGGCACTGGTCAGCCTGACCGTCATCAACGAGGGCAACACCGATATGCCTTTCAGCTTTGGCTACCACCCCTACTTTACCGCCTCCAAGCTGGAGAATGTGGAGTTCGACATCAAGTGCGCCACCTGCTCCGAAAACGCCAAGGGCGAGCAGCCCGCCGCCCCGGAAAAGATCACCCTTACCCGCAAGGAGGGCGCAGACAACACCATCCGTCTGCTGACCGGTGTGCAGTTCCCCATGACCTTTACCGATAAGGGCAACGGCCATAAGGTGACTGTGGACGCCGACGAGACCTTTGACAACGGCGTGCTGTGGCAGCAGGATGCCGAGAGCTTCGTCTGCATGGAGCCTTGGAACGGCTGGGCAAACAGCGTGAACGAGGAAGGCAAGCACGAGGTTCTGGAGCCGGACGAGGCCATGACCAGCGAGTGGAGCATCACCATCGAGAAGGCCTGAGAACTTTTCTGAATAACATTTTTTAGCAAAATCGGGCAGCCCGCGGGCTGCCCGATTTTGCTTACTTCTTCCTGTGTACGAGATTTTCTCTCCCTGTTCTAACAGATTGCGCTGAAATAGGGAAGGGCACCCGCGCTTTTTGCACCTTTTGGGGCGGGAAACATGACGAGTATGTAAAAATGATATCAGAAACTGCTCCAAAATGTATTATAATAGAGCCCGAAAAGAGGGTACAAGTATGAAAACAAAGCATCACGGACAAATGTCCGAGTCCTTTCTTACGGCGGTGTTCCTTTCGCTGTCCGGCGGCTTGCAGGATGCCTACACCTATCTGTTCCGGGGCAAGGTGTTTGCCAATGCCCAGACCGGCAATATCGTGCTGCTGAGCGCCAATATCATGGATGGCCAGTGGGATAAGGTGCTGCACTATCTGGTGCCTTTGTGCGCCTTTGCGCTGGGGGTGCTGGCTGCGGAAGAAATGCGGGAACGCTTTCAGGCAATGCAGCGGCTGCACTGGCGGCAGCTGGTGGTGCTGGGCGAGGTGCTGCTGCTGTTCGCGGTGGGCTTTCTGCCGCAATCGCAGAACCTGCTGGCCAATGCCATTGTTTCCTTTTCCTGCGCCATGCAGGTGCAGGCTTTCCGCAAGGTGAACGGTTATGCCTTTGCCAGCACCATGTGCATCGGCGATCTGCGCAGCGGCGTGGAGGCCTTCTGTCTCTGGCGCAAGACCCACGAGCCCCGCGCAAAGGATAGGATGGTGCGGTACTTCGGCATCATATTCCTGTTCGCGCTGGGGGCGGGGCTGGGCAGCAAAAGCGCGGCGCAGCTGGGCGGCAGAGCCATCTGGCTCTCCTGCTGCTTTTTGCTGGTCAGCTTTGCCCTGATGTTCATTCGGGAGGAGCTGGAAGAAAACCCGGTCATCGAAAGAGACCTGACCGCCATCCGGCAGGAGACCCGGGAGATCGACCGCACCCTGAAACAGGAATTGCAGGAAGAACAGCGGGAGCTGAAACAGAGCACCCGGAAATAAGAGAAAAGGGGCTGCTGCACATCATTGGTGCAGCAGCCCCTTGCTGTATCGGCTTTATTTGCGCTCTGTGCCCCGGGCACCGGCTTTGGTCAGCAGCTGCTGGAACTTGCGGGCGGCGGTGTTCAGCGGACGGTGATGGTCGTAGACAAGGCAGATGGAGCGGGAGGGGATGATCTCCTGCAAGTGCAGCTGCACCAGCTCCCCGCTGGCCAGCAGCGGCGCTGCCATGGGCTCTGGCATAAAGGCCAGTCCCAGCTCGCTTTTGACCAGCGTGAGCATCTGGTCGGTGGTGGCTGCCTCGGTGTCCGGTTTCAGCACCGCATCGTGTTCCAGAAAGAACTGCCGGTAAAAGCTGCGGGTCATGCTCTCCTCGTTCAGGCAGATCAGGGGATAACCGGCCAGTTCCTTCAGATTCAGGGTCTGGCTGGCCAGCGCCGTAAAGGTCTTACCGCCCACAAGGACTTCGTAAAAGGGCATCAGCTCCACCATTTTCAGCCCGTTTTCCACCTCTGCGGGGGTGGTCACGATGGCAAAATCCACCTCGCCGTTGCGTACCGCCTGCACCGCCTGCGGGGTGGAGTGGTTGGAGATGCGCAGCCGGATGCCCGGGTACTCGGTGTGGAAAGCGCGCAGCTTTTCGGACAGGTAGATGTTCAAAGCGGTCTCGGTGGTGCTGATGCTGATGGCACCGTGTTCCAGCGTGGCGCTGGCGCTCAGTTCCTCCTCCGCGTCCTGGATCTGCACCGCCGCCGAGGCAATGCGGGAGTACAGCAGTTCTCCCTCCGGTGTTAAGGTGACGCCCCGGTTGGAGCGGATGAACAGCACGCAGTTCAGCTGGCTTTCCAGCCGGTTCATGGCGTGGGTGATGTTGGGCTGGTTGTTGCCCAGCACCCGCGCCGCGCGGGTAAAGTTCTGATACTTTGCCACATAGTAGAAGATTTTATAGTATTCCCAGTCCACATACATGGGTGCAGCCCCTCTTTCCTGTCGGGCTTCCGGCGCGGCCTGCGGCAGAAGCGGCTTTATGCTCTTCTTGTATCATAGCACGGCGCGCCGGAATTGCAAGCGCTTTTTACGGCGCGGCTGCGCCGGATGCGGGCAGCAGCCTCTGCAATGTAAAAAACATATTGCTGCTATACACAGGATACTTTTTACATATTCTCTGCATACTCGTATAATAAACACCGCGAACAGGAAACAAGAATGAAAAAGAAGGTAAATGAAGTTTATGCTGACCGCTGTTACTGGAATCAACTGGGGCGATGAGGGCAAGGGCCGCGTCATCGACCTGCTGGCCGAAAATGCCGATATCGTTACGCGCTATCAGGGCGGCAACAATGCCGGCCATACCGTTGTGACCGAGAAGGGCAAGTTCATCCTGAACCTGCTGCCCTCCGGCATTCTGCACCCGGAGGTGACCTGCGTGCTGGGCACCGGCATGGTGATCGACCTCGAGCATCTGGCCGGGGAGATGGAGGCCATTGAAGCGCGCGGCGTGAAGGTGGAGCCGGAGAACCTGAAGCTTTCCGATAAGGCTACCATCTCCATGCCGTGGCACAAGGTACAGGATGGGCTGGAAGAGGATCGTCTTGCCAAAAAGGGCAGCGCGTTCGGCTCTACCCGGCGCGGCATTGCCTACGCGTACAGCGACAAGTACCGCAAAAAGACCCTGCGTCTGGGCGACCTTTTGCATCTGGACGAGGAGCGCACCCAGAACCGTCTGCACATGATCCTGGACGCCAAAAACATGGAGCTGGCGGGTTGCTACCATCAGGAGCCCATGAGCTACGATGCCCTGCTGAACTGGTGCAGACAGCAGGCTGCGTACTTTGCGCCCTTCATCTGTGATGTGGGCACCTTTTTGCAGCAGGCGCACGACAGCGGCAAGCGCATCGTGCTGGAAGCGCAGCTGGGCGCAATGCGGGATATCGACTACGGCATCTTCCCATTCACTTCCAGCTCCAATACGCTGGCAGCCTACGCACCGCTGGGTGCGGGCATCCCCAACTGCAAGCTTGACCATGTGGTGGGTGTGCTGAAAGCCTACTCCACCTGCGTGGGCGCTGGCCCCTTTGCGGCAGAGAACGCAATGGGCGAAGCGTGGAATGAAAAGCTGCGCAAGGCCGGCGGCGAGTACGGCGCGGCTACCGGACGTCCCCGCCGGGTGGGCCCCTTTGACTGCGTTGCCAGCCGCTACGGCCTGCAATGTCAGGGCGCGGATAAGATCGCACTGACCAAGCTGGATGTGCTGAGCGGCATGAAGCAGATCCCGGTCATCACCGGTTACAAGCTGGACGGCGTGGAAGTCCCCCGCTTCGACACCCTGTCCGACCTTGACCGCGTGCAGCCGGTGGTCACCTTGCTGCCCGGTTGGAACAAGGATATCTCCGGCTGCCGCAGCTGGGCAGAGCTGCCCAAGGAAGCCAAAGCCTATGTGGAGTTCCTTGAAAAGCAGCTGGGGCACGAGATCCAGTTTGTTTCCACCGGCGCAGAGCGCGAAAAGTTTGTGCTGAAGGGAGAATGGCTGTGAGACATTTTATTGAGCCCGGCAGCTTTTCTCTGGCCGAGCAGCTGGCACTGCTCGACCTTGCCGACCGGATGGAGGCTGACCCCGCACCCTACGCCCATTTGTGCGATGGCCGCATTCTGGCTACCTTGTTCTACGAGCCCAGCACCCGCACCCGCCTTTCCTTCGAGTCGGCTATGCTGCGGCTGGGCGGCAAGACGCTGGGCTTTGCCGGGGCGCAGCTTTCCAGCGCCAGCAAGGGCGAAACGGTGGCCGATACCGCCCGCGTGGTAAGCAACTATGCGGATGTCATCGCCATGCGCCACCCCAAGGAGGGCGCACCGCTGCGGGCGTCCATGTATGCGCGGGTGCCGGTCATCAATGCAGGCGATGGCGGCCACGCCCACCCCTCCCAGACCATGATCGACCTGATGACCATCCGTCAGCGCAAGGGGCGGCTGGATCATTTGACCATCGGCTTCTGCGGCGACCTCAAGTTCGGCCGGACGGTGCACTCCCTCACCGCCGCGCTGAGCCAGTTCGAGGGCAACCGGTTCGTGTTCATCTCGCCGGAGGAGCTGCGCATCCCGCAGTACGTCAAGGACGAGACTCTGACCCCGCTGCACCAGACCTACAAGGAGACCGCCGACCTGGAAGCCGAGCTGCCCGGTCTGGACGTGCTGTACATGACCCGCATCCAGAAGGAGCGTTTTTTCAACGAGGAGGACTATCTGCGGTTGAAAGGCTGCTATGCGCTGGACGAAAAGCTGCTGCAGCAGGCACCGCCTACCATGCCGGTGCTGCACCCGCTCCCCCGCATCGACGAGATCAAACCGGACGTGGACAACGACCCCCGCGCCGCCTACTTCGATCAGGTGCATAACGGCGTGTATATTCGTATGGCGATTATACTGGCGCTGCTGGGCATTCCCGACCCGCTGACCGGGAAAAAGGTACTGGAAAGTATATAAGTTGGAAAACAGGGCTGCTGCACAAAGCAATGTGCAGCAGCCCTGTTTTTGTGTCTGGTATTTTTTGCAGGCTCGCCTTTACGACCCCTCCCGTGAAAAGGCAATTCTGGAAAATCCGCAGATTTTCCAGAATTGCGAAATTATAAATAATTCTTCCGCTGAATATGCCCAGAGCAACGCGGAGGGCATTCCCAATCGTCCCGCTACCCCCGAAAGGGCGGGTCCGGCATAAAGATCATGGTGCCCCGGGCAGAAAAAAGCAGCTGCGGCATCATGCAGCTGTACCCCAGCCACAGCACCGCCAGAATGCACAGCACCAAGAGCACCCGGCGCAAAAGTACCGGATGCCGGGCGGGGGAATAGCGTTTTCTGCGGTCTCGCTGCATAGGCTGTGCCCTCCTTTTTCAAGGCTCTGCCCAGCTTATGCCGCAGCAGAAAGAATTGTGCACAAGCGGGGTTTGTGGTAAGATAACAGGGAAGAACCACGGAGGAACTGCTTATGCTGACCATTACACTGCTGGGCACGGCTGCCACCATGCCGCTGCCGGAGCGCGCCCTGACCGCTGCTGTGGCGGAGTGCGGCGGGCACAGCCTGCTGCTGGACTGCGGTGAGGGCACCCAGACCGCCGCCCGCCGCGCCGGGGTAAACCTGATGCGTGCGGACGCCATCTGCCTGACCCACTACCACGGGGACCATATCTTTGGCCTGCCCGGGCTTTTGCAGACCCTTGGGGCGCAGGGACGCACCCGCCCGCTGACCCTGCTGGGGCCGGAGGGGCTTTTGGAGGTCTGGCGGGCAGTGTATGCCCTGACCGGGCCGCTGCCCTATGCGGTAAAACCGCTGGTCTGCCGCGCCGGGCAGCCGGTGGAACTGGAAACGCTCTCGGCGGGGTGGCCCGCCGGGGCAACGCTGCTGCCGGTGGCCACAAAGCACCGGGTGCGCAGTCTGGGCTACCGGTTGGAACTGCCCCGGGCGGGCAGGTTCGACCCGGAAAAGGCGCGGGCGCTGGGCGTACCGGTGACCCAGTGGCGGCTTTTGCAGCGGGGACAGGCTGTCCCGCTGGCAGAGCGCACGGTGCAGCCCGCCGAGGTGCTGGGCGCACCCCGCAAGGGGCTGCGGTTCGTCTTTTCCGGCGACAGTGCGCCCTGCCCGGCGCTGGAACAGGCCGCGCAGGGGGCAGACCTTCTGCTCTGCGATGCCACCTATGCCCTGCCGGAGCAGCAGGAACAGGCCGCGCAGTGGGGGCACAGCACCTTTGGACAGAGCGCGGCGCTGGCGGCAAAGGCCGGGGCAAAGCGGCTGTGGCTGGTGCACTATTCCCCCATGATCACCGACCCGGAGGAGCAGCTTGCACAGGCGAAAAGCATCTTCCCGGCGGCAGAATGCGGCTTTGACGGCAAACGCATCACCCTGCATTACGAGGAGAACGAGGAATGAAGCTGACACTTGACCCCGGGGCAGCTGCCCTGCTGGACACCCTGCACGCGGCGGGCTATGCGGCCTATGCCGTGGGCGGCTGCGTGCGGGACAGTCTTTTGGGGCGCACCGCCCACGACTGGGACCTGTGCACCAGCGCCCTGCCGCAGCAGGTGATGGAACTGTTCGGGCCGGAGCAGTGCATCCCCACCGGCTTGCAGCACGGCACGGTCACCATCAAATACGGCGGGCAGCTGTACGAGACCACCACCTTCCGCACCGAGGGCAGCTATACCGATGGCCGTCACCCGGACGCAGTGCAGTTCATACCGGACGTGCGGGAGGATCTTGCCCGGCGGGATTTTACCATCAACGCCATGGCCTATAATGAAGCCGAGGGTCTGGTAGACCCCTTTGGCGGGCAGGCAGATCTGCAAAACGGTCTGCTGCGGGCGGTGGGCGATCCGCAGCAGCGCTTTACCGAGGATGCGCTGCGCATTCTGCGGCTGTACCGCTTTGCCGCAAGGTTCGGCTTTGCGCTGGACGCAGCCACCGCCCGGGCAGCGCGGCAGCTGGCACCCCATCTGGACTGCATTTCTGCCGAGCGCATTCAGGAGGAACTGGCGAAGCTGCTGGCAGCCCCGCAGCCGGGGGCGTATCTGGAGCCCGCCGTGCTGGCGGTGGTGCTGCCGGAGCTGACCCCGGCGGCGCTTGAAGCCGCAAAGCCGGTGGTGGATGCCTGCCCGGCGGGGGAGGAAAACCTGCCGGTGCGCTGGGCGGCGCTGCTGGGTGCGCTGGGCGAGGCCGACACCCGCCGAGTACTCAAGCGGCTGCGCTGCTCTAATGCCTGCATCGAGGAGACCGCAGTGCTGGTGCGGGAAACGGCAGAGCAGGGCGTGTGCGGGAGCTTTCTCCTCGGACACGAATCAGAACGCGCCAGTGACATCCCCCTCAGGCAGCTTTTAGGCCGATACGGGCTGTTCACCGTGGAGCGGCTGTGTGCGCTGTGCGCGGCGCTGCACCCGCAGGCTGCCCCGGCTTTCGCCCTTGCGGCGCAGCGGGCACGGCAGCTGGAAGCCGACGGCGTATGCTGCCGGGTGAGCCAGCTGGCGGTGAACGGCCGCGACCTGATGGCGGCGGGCATCCCGGCAGGGCCCGCGCTGCGCCGGGTGCTGGAAGCGCTGCTGGACGGCGTCATCCGCGCAGAATACCCCAACGAAAAACCGGCGCTGCTGGCTGCGGCGCAGAAAATTTCTGCGTCTTGACAAGCGGTTTATGCTGCGGTAGTATTATACTACTGCTTTAGTATGTTGAACGCATTAAAGGAGAATCTATGACCACTCAGAACCCTGCAAACCGTCCCCGCGCCCTTATTGCCATGAGCGGCGGCGTGGACAGCTCGGTGGCGGCCTGCCTGATGCAGCAGGCGGGCTACGACTGCACCGGCATCACCATGCGGCTTACCCACAACGAAACGCTGGGACAGTCCGGCTACCAGACCTGCTGCTCGGAAAAGGATATCGAGGACGCCGCCGAGGTGGCTTTTGCGCTGGATATGCCGTATCAGGTGCTGGATTTCACCGCCGACTTCCGGGCGCAGATCATTGAAAAATTCATCCGCGTCTACGAGGCGGGCGGCACCCCCAACCCCTGCATCGACTGCAATAAATATATGAAGTTCCGCCACCTGCTGGACTGGGCGGAGGAACACGGCATGGAGTATGTGGTCACCGGCCACTACGCCCGGGTGGAGCAGGACGCAGAAACCGGCCGCTGGCTGCTGAAAAAGGGCTTGGACGAGGGCAAGGATCAGAGCTATGTGCTGTATAACCTCACGCAGGAGCAGCTGGCGCATATCCGTCTGCCGCTGGGTGCACTGCACAAGACCGAGGTGCGAAAGATCGCGCAGGAGCACAGCTTTATCAACGCCCAGAAGCACGATAGTCAGGATATCTGCTTTGTACCGGACGGTGACTATGCCCGCTTTATGGAGCAGTTTACCGGCAAGCACTACCCCGCCGGGGATTTTCTGGATCAGAGCGGCAAGGTAGTGGGCACCCACAGCGGCGCAGTGCGCTACACACTGGGGCAGCGCAAGGGGCTTGGTCTTGCGCTGGGTGCGCCGGTGTACGTCTGCGGCAAGGATATGCAGGCCAATACCGTTACCGTCGGGCCGGAAAGTGAACTGTTTGACAGCATCGTTTATGCAGAGGATGTGAACTGGATCGCTATCCCGGAACTGACCGAGCCGCTGCGGGTCACTGCCCGCACCCGGTACCATCAGGCGGAGCAGCAGGCCACCGTTTACCCCGCAGAAAACGGTTTCCGGTTGGAATTCGACCAGCCCCAGCGTGCCCCCACCCCGGGGCAGGCTGCCGTGCTGTATCAGGGCGATGTGGTGCTGGGCGGCGGCACCATCACCCGCGTAGAAAAGTAAGGAGAACAAAATGCAGGATCAGTATTCCCGCACCCAGCTGCTGCTGGGTGCAGAGGCTATGGAAAAGCTGCACCACGCCCGGGTGGCAGTGTTTGGCATCGGCGGCGTGGGCGGCTATACGGTGGAGGCGCTGGCACGCAGCGGCGTGGGCGCACTGGATCTGATCGACGATGATAAGGTCTGCCTGACCAACCTCAACCGTCAGATCATCGCCACCCGCAGCACGGTGGGACAGTATAAGGTGGATGTAGCGGAACAGCGCATCCACGATATCGACCCCAACATCAAGGTGACCACCCACCGGTGCTTCTTTGGCCCGGAGACGCAGGACGATTTCGATTTTACCCAGTACGACTATGTGGTGGACGCCATCGACACCGTTACCGGCAAGCTGGCGCTGGTGATGAAGTGCAAGGAGGCGGGCACCCCTATCATCTGCTCCATGGGCGCAGGCAACAAGATGGACCCCACCCGCTTTGAGGTGACCGATATCTACAAGACCTCGGTCTGCCCGCTTGCCAAGGTGATGCGTACCGAGTGCCGCAAGCGCAAGATCAAGCACCTGAAGGTGGTCTACTCCAAAGAGCCCGCCATGACCCCCATCGAGGACGACTCCATCAGCTGCAAATACCACTGCATCTGTCCCCCGGGCACCCAGCGCAAGTGCACCGCGCGGCGCACCGTGCCGGGCTCCAACGCCTTTGTGCCCTCGGTAGCGGGGCTTATCATCGGCGGCGAGGTGGTCAAAGACCTTGTGGGCTTTGTACCGCTGAAGGGGTAAAACAGACCGCAGCTTCCCAGCTGCGTGGGACGATTTGGAATGCGCTCCGCGTTGCTCTGCGCATCATCAGCGGAAAAATTATTTTTAATAGAGCAATGCCGGAGCGTCTGCGGACGCTCCGGCATTGCATTTTCACGGGTGGGGTCGTGGAGAAAACGGTAGTTGCAGCGCCGCTTTCTGCGAAAGCGCGGCGCTGGGGGCGGGCGCTCGCCCTCTCAGGCGCTCCCGCGCCAGCTCTCCCAAGGGGAGAGCCGAGGTCTAAGGCTCGTTGCTGAAGCTTTAAGTGCAATGAGGAAGCTTCCGGCAGCGCTCTTGGCTCTCCCTTTGGGAGAGCTGGCAAGCCCGACAGGGCTTGACTGAGAGGGCGCACGCCGTCAGCCCTTTTTTTGAAGTATCAAGTGCAGTGAGAAACTTTGCCGCCATGCCAAAGGCTCCCTCTCCGAGGGAGCTGGCAAAACCGTCAGGTTTTGCCTGAGGGAGTTCGTTCTAAACCCCACCCGTGAAAAATGCGTTTGGAGCGCTCCGCAGAGCGCGACAAACGCAAAATTTAAAATAATTCTTCCGCTGAAAATGGTCAGAGCGCCAGCGGAGACCATTCAAGATCGTTTTTTTTTGCACACTGCAACGTTCCATAACATAAAATTGCAACCAATTTGCAATTTGGTATTGCAATTGGGAAGCATATCGTGTATAATCTTCCCTGCACGAAAATGCAAACTGATTGCAAATTGTTGAGAGACGACCCTCTGCGGGTCTTTGGAGCGATTATTTATGGAACTGTTTCTGGATGTTCTGGGCGAAACCTTGGTGGATACCGCCAAGATGCTGCCCTTTCTGTTTTTGGCTTACCTGTTGATCGAGTATATCGAGCACCGCCACGGCGAGCGCATCGAGGCGCTGCTGGCAGGCGGCGGGCGCTGGGGTGCTGTGCCGGGCGCAGTGCTGGGCTGTGTGCCGCAGTGCGGTTTCTCGGCCATTGCGTCCAACTTCTACGCCTCCCGGGTCATCACGCTGGGCACGCTGATGGCGGTGTACCTTGCCACCAGCGATGAAGCCATCCCGCTGCTGGTCTCCATGCCTGCCTACTGGGATAAGCTGGCTGTTCTGATGGTCATCAAGGTGGTGTACGCCATCGTGGTGGGCTTTGTGCTGGACTTTGTGCTGCGGGGTGTGCTGCCCAAGGGGCTGCGGGGCGGCTATACCGGCCATGCGGACGAGGTGGACTGTCACGAGGAGCACAGCGATGCCGAGGGCAACGAAAAGCCCATCTGGCAGGCGGCGCTGCGCCACACGCTGGAGATCTTTGTATTCATCTTCGTGTTCAGTCTGGTGTTCGGCATGATCGTGGAAGGCGTGGGCGAGGACGTATTCGCCGAGGTACTGGGCGGCATGGGCTTCTTCCAGCCGGTGGTGGCGGCTCTGGTGGGGCTGATCCCCAACTGCGCCGCCAGCGTGCTGCTGACCCAGCTGTATGTGGAAGGTGCACTGCGCTTTTCCAGCCTTGTGGCGGGGCTGTGCACCGGTGCGGGTGTGGGCTTGGCTGTGCTGTGGCGCGCCAACCCTTCGTGGAAGCAGAACCTCTTCATCACCGGCCTGACATGGGCCGCCGGTGCCTTTGTGGGCGTAGCCATGCAGGTGGTCGTGGCAGTGTTTGCCTGATAAGGAAAATATTTTGGATTTCGGGACACCGGAGCGTCTGAGGACGCTCCGGTGTCCCATTTTTCTTTCCCCCCTCTCCCGCTGGACTTTGAAATGTGTTATACTGGGAGAAAACGATGCACACAGGAGAGATGACCATGCAATATAAGATTCTGGCAAGCGATTACGACAACACGCTGATGCCCTTTGGGGAGGCAAAGCCCCGCCCGGCGGTGGTAAAGGCGGTAAAAAAGCTGCAGGCCGCCGGGGGCAAGTTCGTGCTCAGCACCGGCCGCTCCTATCCCGGCATCCGGGATAAAAACCAGCTGGGCGGCATCCGGTACGACTACGCCATCACCTGCAACGGTGCCTGCGTGGTGGACAGGCAGGGCAACGTAATAGCCGAACATCCGCTTACCAGCGAGGAGATGTATGTGCTGGTGGATTTCTGCGAGGATTATAACTACCCGCTGCAATTCAACTTTCGGGATGCCTATTACGCCTACTGCGAGTACGAGTATCTGCACACCGGCTATCAGATGATGAACAGCCCCGGGCTGGACTGCGTGGACGGCGAGGATCAGGACAGGCATCTGGTGGATATGCCCCACGCCGCCTTTGCCGCCATGCCGCCGCAGGAAGTGGAGCGCTTCCGCGAAAAGTACGGCTACCTTGGCCTGCACTGGATGCAGACGGGCGCGCAGAACGCGGACGGCTACTGCTACTACGATATCGTGCGCGGCGGCATGGATAAGGGCGTAGGGCTTGCCGACCTGTGTGCACAGATGGGGCTTACGCTGGCCGATGCCGTTGCCGTGGGTGATTCTGCCAACGATGTGGGAATGCTGAAAGTTGCGGGTCTGAGTGCCTGCATGGCAAACGGCACCCCGGACGCCAAGGCCGCTGCCGACCGGATCATCGGGGACGTGCGGGAGGACGGCGTGGCGGCGCTGATCGAGGAACTGTGGTTCAACGGCCCCCGCGCGGAGCCCTCCGGCAAAGACTTTGGCTCTGCATGGGGCAATATTGAAAGCGCAGGCGGCAGCTTATGAGCTTTGCGCCGGTGTACGATGACCGCAGCCGGGCGCTGATTTTAGGCACATGGCCCAGCCCCAAAAGCCGGGAGATGGCCTTTTACTACGGCCACCCGCAAAACCGGTTCTGGCCGCTGCTGGCGGCGCTGACCGGAGAACCGCTGCCCGCGCGGGAGGATATCGCCGCCAAAAAGCAGCTGCTTTTGCGCCACGGGCTGGCGCTGTGGGATACGCTGGAAAGCTGCACCATTACCGGGGCGTCGGATGCCTCTATCAAAGACGTTGTCCCCAACGATATCGCCGGGCTGCTGCGCAAGGCACCCATCCGGGCGGTGTTCTGCAACGGTGCCACAGCCTACCGTATCTACACAAAATATCAGCAGCCGCTTACCGGTATCCCGGCTGTCCGTCTGCCAAGCACAAGCCCCGCCAACGCCGCGTGCAGTCCCGCCCGGCTGGAAGAGCTTTGGGGCGCTGCGCTGGCAGACTGGATCGTAAAATGATGACAAGGCTGTAAATTCTTTTGCGGGATACTTGCGTTTTTTTGCGGACGTTGTATTATGGATATCATAAGGGGCGCATTGCCCCGGACAAGGAGAAATGACCATGAGCAAGATCATCCGCACCCAAAAGCCCAGCGTGCTGCCCTTTTACGCAATGGCGCTGGTGTTCGCGGTGCTGTGCGCGGTGCTGCCGGTGTATAAATTATGGGCGCTGCTGGTGGCGCTGGGCGGTGCCGCCGTGGCCTTTGGCGCTGCAAAGAAGCTCTGCCCGCCCCGGGTGGTGGAGCATGAAGTGCCCTTCCATACCGGTGTGGAGGATGTGGACCAGATGCTGACCGATATCCAGCAAAAGCTGGACACCCTGCACGCGCTGAACGAGGCACTGCCCGACCCGCAGCTGTCTGCCGCCATGACCCGCATGGAAAAGGCGGGCCGCTCCATCGTGGAAGCCGTGGAGGCAAACCCCGCCAAGGCAAAGCAGGTGCGCCGGTTTGCCAACTACTATCTGCCGGACGCCGTAAACGTTTTGCAGCAGTACGCCAAGCTTGCAAAGCAGGGTGTGCGGGGCGAGAATGCCGCCGCCATCCGCGCCGAGGTGGAGCACAACGCTGCCTCCATTGCCACCGCCTTTGAAAACCAGCTGGATGCCCTGTACGCGGCAGAGAGCATGGACCTGTCCGCAGACCTGACCGTTTTGCAGAATATGCTGAAAGGGCAGGGTCTGAGCAAGTAAAACCGAAATATCCCCTCGGGATTTTGAAAGGAAGGAATCACTTATGGCTGACAATAATCTGAACTTTGATCTGGATGCCCCCGCAGTGCCCACCCTGACGCTGGACCCCACCCCCGCCGCTGTGCCGCAGGAGGAAAAGCCCGCCGCAGCTCCCGCCCCGGAGGCACAGGTGAACCTGACCCCCGAGGAACAGGCCATGGTGGATCAGTTTGCCCAGAAGATCGACATCACCAACAGCCAGCAGGTGCTGCAATACGGTTCTGCCTGCCAGAAGAAGATCGGCGATTTCTCCGAAGCTGCCCTCTCCAAGGTGTCCACCAAGGATCTGGGCGAGGTGGGCGATATGATCACCGACCTCATCGGCGAGCTGAAGAGCTTTGACGCCAACGAGGAGCAGCAGAAGGGCATTATGGGCTTCTTCAAGAAGAAAACCAGCCAGCTGGACGCCCTCAAGACCAAGTACGACAAGACCGAGACCAACGTGGAAAAGATCCAGTCCATGCTGGAAGCCCATCAGGTGCAGCTGCTCAAGGACATCGCCATGCTGGACAAGATGTACGAGCTGAACATGGCCTATTTCAAGGAACTGAGCATGTATATCCTTGCCGGCAAGAAAAAGCTGGCCGATGTGCGCGCCAACGAATTGCAGCAGGCCATGGATAAGGCCAAAGTCTCCGGTCTGCCGGAGGATGCACAGGCCGCCCGCGACCTTGCCGACCAGTGCGAGCGCTTTGAGAAAAAGCTGTACGATCTGGAACTGACCCGCAACATCAGTTTGCAGATGGGCCCCCAGATCCGTCTGCTGCAGAACAACAACACCATGATGGCAGAAAAGATCCAGTCCACCATCGTGAACACCATCCCGCTGTGGAAGAACCAGATGGTGCTGGCACTGGGTCTGGCACACAGCCAGCAGGCTATGCAGGCCGAGCGCGCCGTGACCAACATGACCAACGACCTGCTGAAGAAGAATGCCGAGGCGCTGAAGATGGGCACCATCGAGACCGCCAAGGAGAGCCAGCGCGGCATCGTGGATATCGAGACCCTGCAGCAGACAAACAAGAGCCTGATCGAGACGCTGGACGAGCTGAACAAGATCCAGAGCGAGGGCCGCGCAAAGCGTGCCGCCGCCGAGCAGGAACTGACCCGCATCGAGGACGAGCTGAAAACCAAAATGATGGAGATCCGGAGCTGAAATGGCAAACGCTGATTTTTCTCAGAACAACAAACAAACCGCTCCCGGCGGCTTTGATGCGGGCAGCTACCGCGAAAAAGCCCAGCCGGAGCAGACCGTAAGGCTGACGCCCCGCCAGCAGAAGTTGGCTGCACTGGAAGCAAAGCTGCCCGCTGCGCTTTCCACCCGGGCGGCGGCGCTGGCTTTGAGCGTAGTGGTGATGCTGGCGGCCTTTTTCGGCTTTGGCAGCGCCAAGCTGCGCGGAAAGTACAACACCGCCCGCCAGTGGTTCACCGCAGGGGTCGCTGCCGACAACGGCTATAACCTGAGCGAGGAGCTGACCACCAGGGAGAATACGGCGGCGAATATCCTTACCACCGGCTCCAACACCCTTGGCGCAGACAGCGCCGAGGTGCTGGCCGCACAGACGGCGCTGAACGATTTCACCGCTTGCCTGCAAGCGGTGCAGAACGGCGGCAAAAGCCAGACCCTGACCTCGCTGCCCTATTATCAGGGCAGCACGATGCACGCGCTGTATCAGGCCGACCAGGCACTGGGCACCGCCATCGACCAGCTGTATGCAAAATTGCAGGAGCAGGCCGCCGACCCCATGAAGATGGGCGCAGTGCAGGGACAGTACGGCCAGTTCAACAGCGCAGCTACCATCATTGGCACCTTGCAGTACAATACGGCGGTGTATGAATATCAGAAGGATGTCGGCGGCTTCCCGGCCAGTGTGCTGGGGGCTGTAGCCGGCGTAAAGGAGGTTGAGCCCTTCGCATGAAAAACTTTGCAAAACGCATCAGCGCACTGGTGCTGGCCGTGGTGGTCAGCGCGGCAGTGCTGTGCCCGGCGGCCTTTGCCGCCCAGCTGCCCAGCCTGCCCAAGGATCAGTGCGTGGTGGACGATGCCGGTGTGCTGAACAGCAGTACCGTGCAGACCATCACCGAGCTGAACGCCCAGCTGGAATCCAGCTGCAGCGGCGCACAGATCGGTGTACTGACAGTAGAATACACGGGTAATGATTCCACGGAGGATTACGCTACACAGGCTTTCAACGCTTGGGGCATCGGTTCGTCCTCTAAGAACAACGGCGTGCTGATCCTGCTGGTGATGGAATCGGCGCAGTACGCGGATGGCGACTACTACCTGACCTACGGCGATGGCTTCCGCAACACCACGCTGGCAAAGCAGTCCAGCGCCATCGCCCAGACCATGGAGGATCAGTTCGCCGCAAAGGATTATGACGGCGCAGTGACCACCTGTGCCCGGAATGTGGCAAACACCATCGCGGACATCTACGGGGTCAGCCTTTCCGGCAGCACCGGCAACGGCAGCACCGTGCAGCCCGGGTATCAGGGCAGCCAGAGCAGCGGCAGCGCCCTGACCGACATCCTGACCCTTGTGGTCAGCGTTGTGCTGCTTATCGTCATCATCCGGTCGGTGGCCTATGTTTTTGCCAGCCCCTGCGGCTGGCTGTGGTGCTTCGGCGGGCCCCGGCCTCCCCGTGGTGGATGGCGGCGCGGCCCGCACAATCCGCCGCCCCCGCCGGGCGGCTACTACGGCTCCCGCGGGCCCCGGCCTCCGCGCGGCGGCGGCTTTGGTGGCATGGGCGGCGGCTCCTTCGGGGGCGGTGCCGGGCGCGGCGGTTTCGGCGGCGGCAGCTTTGGCGGCGGCTTCGGTGGCATGGGCGGCGGTTCCAGCCACGGCGGCGGCGGTGGCCGTGGGCGATAATGAGAATAAAAAGAGAAAGGCGGTGGCTTTACCACTGCCTTTCTCTTTTTTACGCCGTTTATCGTGAATGAAATTCATTTGACAAAACAATTTTTGTAACTTATACTGGATGGCATCACGAAAAATAAAGGAAGTATCTGTCATGCTGACTCTGGATAAGATCTACCACGCCGCCTTTGTGCTGAAGGACGTGGCGAGAAAGACCGACCTCATCGAAGCCCCCAAGCTGTCCAAGGACTGCCAGCTGTACCTCAAGACCGAGAACCTGCAGGCCACCGGCAGCTTTAAGGTGCGGGGCGCTTACTATAAAATCAGCCAGCTTTCCGAGGAGGAAAGCGCCAAGGGCGTTATTGCCTGCTCTGCGGGCAACCATGCGCAGGGCGTGGCGCTGGCCGCTACCCGTCGCGGCATCCGCAGCATCGTCTGTATGCCGGACGGCGCACCCCTGATGAAGGTAGAGAACACCAAAAATCTGGGCGCAGAGGTCTGCCTTGTGCCCGGCACCTACGACGAAGCCCACGACAAGGCCGTGCAGCTGCAAAAGGAGTACGACATGACCTTTATCCACCCCTACGATGACGAGCAGGTCATCGCCGGGCAGGGCACCATCGGCTTGGAGATCCTTGACCAGCTGCCGGATGTGGACGCTGTGGTGGTGCCGGTGGGCGGCGGCGGACTGATCTCCGGCATCGCTTTTGCCATCAAGACCCTGCGCCCGGAGGTCAAGGTGTACGGCGTACAGGCCGAGGGTGCCCCCAGCATGTACCGCAGCCTGCACGAGCACAAGTACCAGACCCTGAAAGCTGCCTCTACATTTGCGGACGGCATTCAGGTCAAGACCCCGGGCGAGCTGACCTATCAGCTGTGCGAGCAGTATGTGGACGATATCGTTACCGTGACCGAGGACGAGACCGCAGCGGCCATCCTCTCCCTGATGGAGAACCAGAAGCTGGTGGCCGAGGGTGCAGGCGCTGTGCCGGTGGCGGCAGTGCTGTTCCACAAGCTGCCGGTGGAGGGCAAAAAGGTGGCCTGCGTCATCTCCGGCGGCAACATTGATGTGAACATCCTGAACCGCGTCATCACCCGTGGTCTTGTGATGAGTGGCCGCAAGGCAAACCTGACCATCGCACTGGAAGATAAGCCCGGGCAGTTGAAAAAGGTGGCCGAGGTGGTATCCCGCTGCGGCAGCAACGTGGTGTCGGTGCAGCATGACGGCTCCGACCCCAATATGCCCATCTCCAGCTGCTTCCTCAAGCTGACGCTGGAGACCCGCGATGCCGCTCAGATTGAGCAGATCCGCACCGAGCTGACCAAGGCCGGTTTCCAGCTGGTCAGTGAGCGGGTGTAAGTTTCATCGTTTGCCAGAGCAAAAGCCTTCCCCCGGACGGGGGAAGGTGGATGCGAACGTAGTGAGCAGACGGATGAGGGCGCAGGCAAGCAGCAGCTTACGGGAAATTACCCCTCATCCGGCGCTAACGCGCCACCTTCCCCCCAAGGGGTGAAGGCTTGAGCGGTAGACGAAAATCTATACAAACCGGCTCTATCCGAAGCAAAAAGAAATCTTTTCTTAAACTTAAAGTAATATAGAGGAGGAAATATACTATGAAAGTCGTATCTACCACCAACGCACCTGCCGCCATCGGCCCTTACAGTCAGGCACTGGATCTGGGCAATATGGTGTTTGTTTCCGGGCAGATCCCGGTAGACCCCGCCACCGGCACCATGGCCGATACCGTGGAGCAGCAGGCCGCACAGAGCCTTGCCAACCTGAAGGCGATTCTGGCCGAGGCCGGTCTGACCATGAACAACGTGGTCAAGACGGTGATCTTTCTGGCCGACATCAACGACTTTGCCGCAGTGAACGCAGAGTATGCCAAGGCCTTTGCCGAGCCGTTCCCCGCCCGCAGCTGCGTGCAGGTGGCAGCCATCCCCAAGGGTGCAAAGCTGGAGATCGAGTGCATCGCCGTGCGGGACTGAGCGAAAAATAAGATAAGAAAACGGGACACCGGAGCATCTGCGGATGCTTTGGTGTCCCGTTTTTTGATAACGTTTAAAACTGGTGCGTTTACTTCTGCACACCGGCCTCGCATTGCTCGATGAACTGCTTGGCCACCCGGGGGCTGCGGCCGCCGGCACGCAGGGCGAAGGCCTCGGCCTTGAGCAGCAGCTGCTCGGTGGGCATCTGGATGTTGTGCTGTTTTGCCAGCTGCTCCAGAATGGTCTCGAACCGGGCTTTCTCAGGCCGCTGGAAGGTGACCGTCAGGCCGAACCGGGCGGAAAGGCTCATCAACTCCTGCCGGGTGTCGGCTTCGTGGATGTCGTCGCCGGTGCGGTCCGAGAGAGTCTCCTTGATGAGGTGGCGGCGGTTGGAGGTGGCGTACACCGCAATGTTCTGGGCGCGTCCGCCTACGCTGCCCTCCAAGATGGCCTTCAGGGCGGCAAAGTTGTCGTCGTTGGCGGTAAAGCTCAGATCGTCGATGAACAGGATGAACTTGAGCGGGTTTGCCGCCAGCTTGTCCATCAGGTCGGGGATCTGGTACAGCTGGTTCTTTTTTACCTCTACCAGCCGCAGTCCCTCGGGCGCAAACTCGTTGGCAATGGCCTTTACCGCGCTGGATTTGCCGGTACCGGCATCGCCGTACAGCAGCACATTGTTGGCGGGCATCCCGGCCAGCAAAGCCTTTGTGTTGGCAATCACCTTTTCCCGCTCCTTCTCGTAGCCGGGCAGCTCGGAAAGGCGCTGCGGGTCGGGGTATTTTACCGGCACAAGCTGGCCGTTCTCCACCGTGAATACATGGTGCTTTGCAAACATACCGTAGCCCTTTTTGCCCACCTCGCTCATGCGCTGGGCGTAGGCGGAGGCAAGGTCAAGCTCACAGGTCTGCCACCGGGGCAGGAAAGCCAGCTCCGGCCGCTGCGCCTGCTCCGAGTAGGCGGTCTGGAACAGCTCGTCCAGCGTCAGCCCGCACAGCTGCTGCAAAAACTGCAGCTCGCTGTCCAAGGCGCTTTGCAGCAGCGCGTCCAGCTGCCCGGCAGCGGCCTGCCGCACGCAGATGGTCTCGGCCTCCAGCACAGCATTGCTCAGGTAGCTGCCCCAGTTGGTGGTGTACTCGAACAAAGCGGCCTCAAAGGCGGCTACGGCATCGCACACCGGGCCGTAGGAGGTGCTGCCGGCCTCCATGCGGTCGGTCAGGTCTAAAAGCCTTGCCACAACAGGGTCGTTCAGCAGGGCGCGGAACACAACAAGCCCATGCAGATGGGCATTCCATTCTCTCAGTTTCATAGGTCGATCCCTTTTCCTCTCCATTAGCACATACCCTACAAAACGCAGGTACGCGGATATCAAAAGTATACAGCGGTTCAGGCTTGGATGCAAGAGGTGTTAAAAATGCTTCATCTTTCTGGTGATTCAGGTTACAAATTGTCGATTGACAAAAGCCCGGTTTATAGTATAATTTACATCAACAAATGCGCAGATGGGAAAAAGTACCACACGATCCCCACTGTTCAGAGAGCTGCCGTCTGGTGCAAGGCAGTCAGCGTTTCGTGCGGAAAATCATCCCGGAGCAGCCTGCCCAACGGGTGCAAAACCCTTGTAAGCAGCGCCGGTTGCAGCCGTTACCGTGCAGGGCTTTGTTGGAAGCCCGTGAGAGGGTGTGCACAGCACGCCAACGAGAGTGGTACCGCAGAGAGCTTGATGTTACAAGGTCTTTGTCTCTTGAAAGAAGCAGGGGACAAGGGCTTTTTCTTTTTCGGAAGCTCTCCCCAAGGGAATGGATAAGAAGTGGAACAGGAATAGGAGCAACACCATGCAGTTGAATGGTTCTCAGATCTTTGTAGAGGTCCTGTGCGAGCAGGGAGTGGACACTCTTTTTGGCTACCCCGGCGGCGCTGTGCTGAACCTTTACGACGAGCTGTATAAGAATGCCGACCGCATCACCCATGTGCTTACCGCCCACGAGCAGGGCGCAGCCCATGCAGCGGACGGCTATGCCCGCGCCACCGGCCGCACCGGCGTGGTGCTGGCCACCAGCGGCCCGGGTGCTACCAATCTGGTCACCGGCATTGCCACCGCCTATATGGACTCGGTGCCCATGGTGGCCTTTACCGGCAACGTGCCCACCGGCAGCATTGGCAGGGACAGCTTTCAGGAAGCTTATATCGAGGGCATCACAGTGCCCATTACAAAGCATAATTTCACGGTGCGCCGGGTAGAGGACTTGGCAGACACCATGCGGGCAGCCTTCCGCATTGCACAGAGCGGCCGCAAGGGCCCGGTGCTGGTGGATATCCCCAAGGACGTGACCGCAGCAGTGTGCGAGTTCACCCCCAAGCAGCCGGAGCCTATCCGCACCGTGACTACCTATAACGAGGAGCAGGTGCACTGGGCGGCAGACCTCATCAACGCCGCACAGCGCCCGCTGGTGTACTTTGGCGGCGGCGTGCGCAGCGCAGCCAGCTGCCAGCCGCTGCGGGATCTGCTGCACAAGGCGGAGATCCCCGCCACCTACACCCTGATGGCCGCAGGCGTTGTGCCCTACGGCGACCCGATGAATCTGGGCATGCTGGGTATGCACGGCTGCTACACCTCCAACCGGGCGGTGGCAGAGTGCGATGTGCTCATCGCGGTGGGCACCCGCTTTTCCGACCGTGTGGCGCTGAATCCCAAGACCTTTGCCAAGAACGCCACCATCATCCAGATCGACATTGACGCCAGTGAGCTGGGCAAGAACGTGGATGTGGATCTTTCCATCGTGGGCGATGCAGCCTATGTGCTGAACGCCATGCTGCCCCAGATCAAGCCCGCCAAGCACCCGGAATGGATGAAGATGATCCAGAGCTGGCAGGCACAGGATTACCATCCCGTGTCCGACCCCACCCGGCTGATGCCCCATCAGGTCATCGGCGAGGTGTGCAACCAGTGCGGCCCCGAGGCTGTGTACGTTACCGACGTGGGCCAGCACCAGATGTGGGCGGCGCAGTATCTGCGCCACACCAAGAGCCGCGGCTTTATCACCAGCGGCGGCCTTGGCACCATGGGCTTTGGCTACGGTGCCGCCATTGGTGCCCAGATGGCACTGGGACGCCAGCAGCGTGTGGTGATGTTTACCGGCGACGGCTCCTTCCACATGAACCTGAACGAAGCATGCACCGCCGTCAGCTACGAGCTGCCCATCATCACGGTCATCTTCAATAACTCGGTGCTGGGCATGGTACGCCAGTGGCAGACCAGTTTTTACGGCAAGCGTTACAGCCAGACCGACCCCCACCGCAAGACCGATTTTGTCAAGCTGGCAGACGGTTTTGGCCTGAAGGGCTATCGCTGCACCAATCTGCCGGAGTTTCAGGAAGCCTTTGCAGATGCCTTGCAGCAGAAAGGCCCCACTTGGATCGAGTGCATCATCGATAAGGACGAAAAGGTGCTGCCCATGATCCCCGGCGGCGGCGATATCAACGACATCATCATGGAATAAGGAGGACACAGCATCATGGAATCTGATCAGCGCAGGGTCATCAGCCTGCTGGTGGACAACCAGAGCGGCGTTCTGGCCCGGGTGTCCAACCTGTTCTGCCGCCGCGGCTTCAACATCGACAGCCTTACGGTGTCCGCCACCAACGACCCGGCAGTCAGCCGCATCACGGTGACCATTACCAGCGACGAAAAGGCGTTGCAGCAGCTGGTATTGCAGACCGAGCGTCTGGAGGTCACCCGGCAGGTGTTCGTGCTGGACAGCGAAAAATCGCTGGAGCGGGAGCTGCTGCTGCTCAAGGTGGAGTCGGACGTACACAACCGCACCGAGCTGCGGGAGATCGCCTGCATCTACAAGGCAAAGATCATCGATCTTTCCCCGGACAGCATGGTGTTTGAACTCATCGGCCGGCCGGACAAGCTGGACGCATTCTTAAAAATGTTCGAGGGGTACAACATCCTTGAGCAGTGCCGCACCGGCGTTACCGCACTGGAGCGCGGCGGGATGCACCAGCATATCCAAAAGCCGCCGCAGGAGGTGCGCTCCGTCCAGCTGCCCCCGCCGGGCGCAAGACGGGCATAATTACATTGCTTTTCCGCTCAGGGTGAGCGAAAGATAGAACAGAGCATACAAGACCGGAAGATAAACCAACCAGAAAAAGTAAAAGGAGACTAACGATTATGGCTATCAAGAAATACTACGATTCCGACTGCAACCTCGGCGTGCTGGACGGCAAGACCGTCGCTGTCATCGGCTTCGGCAGCCAGGGTCATGCACACTCTGAGAATCTGGCCGAGAGCGGCGTCAACGTTGTGGTCGGCCTGCGCAAGGGCTCTGCCCACTGGGCAAAGGCTTCTGAGTTCGCTGCCACCCACGAAAACTTCAAGGTGATGGAAGTGGAAGAGGCTGCCAAGGCCGGTGACGTTGTCATGATGCTGGTGCCCGACGAGCTGTGCGCCGACATCTACAACACCCAGGTGGCTCCCTACATGACCGAGGGCAAGGCACTGGCCTTTGCACACGGCTTCAACATCCACTTCAAGACCATCACCGCCCCCAAGAACGTGGACGTCATCATGATCGCTCCCAAGGGCCCCGGCCACATCGT
>CAKSYT010000021.1 GCA_934524985.1 uncultured Faecalibacterium sp.
AACATTCTTTAAGGAGGAATGTGTCTTATGATGAAGTATCTCCAGAAACTGGGCAAAGCTCTGATGCTTCCCGTCGCTGTGCTGCCGATCTGCGGCATCCTGATGGGTCTTGGTTATGCCCTCGCTCCGGGCGTTATGGGCGTTCCCGGTGCACCGACTTCCGGCGCAGCATACACCGTCGGCTTCCTGCTGGTCAAGGCAGGCGGCGCTCTGATCGATAACATGGCATGGCTGTTTGCCATTGGTGCCGCTGTGGGCCTTGCCGACAACGATGGTACCGCAGGTCTGGCCGGTCTGGTCAGCTTCCTGATGATGCAGCAGCTGCTGAACCCCGGCGTGGTCAGCATGGTGCGCACTCTGGAAGAGGGCACCGCTACCTACATCGCCTTCCAGAAGGTCGCCGGCAACTCCTTTATCGGCATTCTGGCCGCTGTTGTGGGCGCTGCCTGCTACAACAAGTTCAAGAATATCCAGCTGCCTGACTGGCTGGCATTCTTCTCCGGCAAGCGCTTCGTTGCAATTGCTACCGGTCTGATCTCCATTCTGGTGTCCGTGGTTCTGCTGTTCGTCTGGCCCGTCATCTTTGGCGCTCTGGTCGCTCTGGGCAAGGGCATCGCTGGCATGAGCGGCATCGGCGCCGGCATCTACGCCTTCCTGAACCGTCTGCTCATCCCCACCGGCCTGCACCACGCTCTGAACAACGTGTTCTGGTTCGATACCATCGGTCTGGGCGACCTGAGCCACTTCTGGGCCGGCGAGACCAGCGCTGATGTGGGCTGGAGCCTTGGTATGTACATGTCCGGCTTCTTCCCCTGCATGATGTTCGGTATCTTGGGCGCTGCTCTGGCTATGATCAAGACCGCTAAGAACAAGAAGGCCGCCATCGGTCTGGTTCTGTCCGCTGCAATCTGCGCATTCGTCTGCGGCGTTACCGAGCCCTTCGAGTTCGGCTTCATGTTCCTGTGCTTCCCGCTGTACGTTGTGTACTCTGCTCTGTACGGCATCTTCACCATCATCACCTACTACTCCGGTTTCCGTGCTGGCTTCTGCTTCTCCGCAGGCGCTACCGACCTGGTGTTCTCCGCTTCTCTGCCCGCAGCTGCTAAGACTTGGATGATCATTCCTCTGGGCATCGCTGCATTCGTGGTGTTCTACGCAGTGTTCTACTTTGCCATCACCAAGTTCGACCTGAAGACCCCCGGCCGTGAGGATGACGACGAGGAAGCTGAGAAGAAGGTCGTTCTGGCCAACAACAACTACACCGAAGTTGCTTCCGCTGTTCTGGCTGCAATCGGCGGCAAGGAGAACGTGAAGGACGTTGGCTACTGCGCAACCCGTCTGCGTTTTGAAGTGAAGGATAACACCAAGGTTGACGAGAAGGCTGTCAAGGCTGCCGGTGCTGCCGGTGTCATCCGTCCCAGCAAGAACGCTTGCCAGGTCATCATCGGCACCAAGGTGCAGTTCGTGTACGACGAGCTGAAGAAGATGCTGTGATCCTGCACTTCTGAAAAGAATGAACTGCAAAAGTCTGGTTGATTTTGCAGTATGAACCGGGCCGCCGGGGGCGGGGTGCACAGCGCCCCCTCCCGGCGGCCCGCTTTTTTCGATATTGCGAATGAAGGCTTCCCCCGGTCGGGGGAAGCTGTCACCGCAGGTGACTGATGAGGGCGCTACTGCCGGAATTACCCCTCATCCGGCGCTGCGCGCCACCTTCCCCCAAGGGGTGAAGGCTTAGGCTCTGAGGCAAGTTTTATAAGCTGATTTCCACAATGTTCACACAAAAGGACTTTTGAAAAAACACCCGGCGTGCTATACTGGGTGAAAAGAAAAAAGAACGAGGTGTTTTGTATGATCCTTCAGAATGCACTGGTCTATACCCCGCGCCACACCTTTGAGCGCGGCACCATCGTCATCCGCGATGGCCGCATCGTGCCCTTTGCCGCCCCGGAGGAGGGCGAGGAGGTGCTGGACGCCGAGGGTCTGTACGCCCTGCCGGGCCTTGTGGATATCCACTTCCACGGGGCAATGGGCAAGGATTTCTGCGACGGCACCGAGGAGGCGATCCAGACGCTGGCAGATTTTGAGGCCAGCAAGGGTGTGCTGGCCATCTGCCCTGCCACTATGACCTACCCGGAAGAGTTTCTGAACAAGGTGATGGACGCCGCTGCCGCCCATAAAAACGGCAAGGGCGCAGACCTTGTGGGCATCAACATGGAAGGCCCCTTCATCAGCCCCAAAAAGGTGGGTGCGCAGAACCCAGAGTATGTGCAGGGCGCAGACGCCGCCATGTTCCGCCGCCTGCAGAAGCGCGCGGGCGGCCTGATCAAGCTGGTGGACGTTGCCCCCGAGGAGCCGGGCAATCTGGACTTTATCAAGGAGTGCCATAACGAGGTGCGCATCTCCATCGCCCACACCTGCACCGACTACGACACCGCCGTCAAGGCCTTTGAAGCCGGTGCCACCCACATGACCCACCTGTACAACGCCATGCCCGGCATCACTCACCGTGCGCCCGGCCCTATCATCGCCGCCATGGAGCACGATGCCGAGGTGGAGCTCATCACCGATAACGTGCACATCCACCCCGCCATGGTGCGGTTCACCTTCAACACCTTCGGGGACGACCGTGTCTGCCTGATCGCAGACAGCGCCATGTCCTGCGGCCTGCCGGACGGTCAGTACAGTCTGGGCGGGCAGGCTATCACGGTCAAGGGGCCGCGCGCTACCCTGACCGAGCACCCGGACACCATCGCGGGCAGCAATACCTGCCTGTACGACTGCATGAAGCGCGCCGTGCTGGAGATGAACGTGCCGCTGGAAAGCGCCGTCCGCGCCGCCAGCGAGACCCCCGCCAAGAGCATCGGCGTGGATAACGACTACGGCAGCCTTGCCGCCGGACGCTACGGCAACGTCATCCTTGCGGACAAGGAGCTGAACCTCAAGGCCGTCATCCAGAAGGGCGTCCGCATCGTCTGAGTTTTGTAAAAAAGTGATGCCGGGCAGCCGCAGGCTGCCCGGCATCACGCTGTAAAAATATGTTTTCCGCAAAAAAGAGGCCGCTGCGCAATTGCAGCGGCCTCTTTGTGTTGCAAAAATCAGACTTTGAACAGCGGGGTGCCGGGGGCGACATCGCCCTCTGCCAGCATCTTCACTTCGTCGTCCGCACCATCGGTCACAATGATAGCGGTGGCGGTGGGATGACCGGCGGCGCGGATGGCGTCCAGATCCACCTTCAGCAGCGGAGTGCCTGCGGTGACCTTCTGGTTCTCCTTGACCAGAGCGGTAAAGCCCTGACCCTTCATGTCCACGGTGTCCATGCCGACGTGGATCAGCAGCTCGATGCCGTCGTTGCTGGTAATGCCCACAGCGTGCAGGGTGGTGGCGATCTGGGTCACAGTGCCGTCAAAGGGGGCGTATACGGTGTCGCCGGTGGGCTCGATGCCGCAGCCGGGGCCCAGAATGCCCTGTGCAAAGGTTTCGTCCGGGATGTCGGCCTGTGCCAGCACCTTGCCCTGCAGCGGGGTCAGCACGGTCTTGCTCTGGTTGGTGAACTTAGCGGTGTTTTCATCCTTGGACTTGCCGCCAAAAAGCTTGTCAAAAAAACCCATAAGTATCATTCCTTCCTGTCATCATGCAAGGGCGGCAAAGGTAACAAAATGTTTGCCGACCCTGAAGTGTTTACCTGTATAAAAAGATACCATACCGCGCACCAAAATGCAAGGATAGCGGACACTTTTTCTACATACGATCGGGGCAGGGGATACCGCTTTTTTGCCGGGGCGCGGGACAGCAAAAAAGACACCGGCCGAAGCAGGTGTCTTTTCAGGTTCCCGGGTGCAGCTGCGGAAGCGTCACTTCCCGGCGGGTCTGCCTTCCCCGCCTTTGGAGCGGTTCAGGGTGGGGTGGTGCTTCTCGATGGACTGCTGCTCGTGCTCCCGGCGGGTGCGGGAGGTGGAGCGGCTGTCCGCCACCATGTACTCAAGGGTGCTGCCGCAGCCCTGACCGGTGGGCAGCTTGCCGCTGCGGATGTGCTCCCGCATACGCCGGGCGAGATCGTTGGTCTCCCCGATGTATGTAATGCAGCCGGAGCCGTCCCGCATCCGGTACTCGCCGGGACTATTGGGCGGCCTGTGTCCGGCCCCGGTGGTGGGGTCGTATTTCCACGGGCGGCCTGCCTTGTAGATGGACATAGGGTACCTCCTTATCGGTGGCCTCCGCGCTTGCGGAGGGGAAGCCCTGCGGTGGGGAAACTGGCAGGGAATGCGGGCTGCAGCGGCTGCTGCGGCAGATGCTGCGGCTCTGTGGAACACTGCGCTTTGCCGCAGTACCGGCACACCAGACCAAGGTCGCCGGTCGAGGGGTCATAGCGGTAGGTGCGGCGGCAGTGGACGCACTGCCGGGTCATGGGCAGCAGGCTCATGCTGAGACCCTCCTTTCCGGGTCAGCGGCGGTCGCTGCCGTGCTCCCGGGCGTCCCGGGAGATCTCGGCGGCGTCGGACAGGGCCTTGAGCCCTATGGCGGCGAGGAGCAGCCCGCCGACGGGCGGGGTGGTGGAGACCACAGCGGTCGTTACCGCAGTGAGAAGCGTGAACATGCGGACACACCTCCTTTCAGGTGCAGAAAAGGCCTCAGGCGAGCTGGCGCGCTGCGGCTCCGGTACCCTGCACGGTGCAGGCTGCCGCAGTGGTCCCGGCACCGATCAGGGTGCCGACAGCCGTGCCGGTGGTGACGGACGTGCCGGTGATGGTGGCGATGGCGCCGCCGATGGTGGCGCCCAGCGAAGCGCCGGTGAGAACGGCAGAAAGAATAAACATGATAGACCCTCCTGTTGCAGATCACATGAACGAAAACGAAATGCGCCGGAACCTGCCCGGGAAGCTGCGCTTCGGCGGCTCCCGTGGGGGTGGTTCCCTTGACTGTGGCTTTATTATACAGCAGCCGGAATGGAATTCCTAGGTGACAAAAAACTTTATTTTTTGTTCCAATTCTGGCAGAAATATGCTATAATCGCTTTATAAAAGTGCCGTCATGGGACAAACGACTGTTTTTAAGCCTGCGGAGGTGCAAGATGCTGTTTTCGGAGCTTGAGGAAGTTCTGGAGGATCTCTCCAGAAACAAACAGCGGCTGACCGTGAGCCGCCATGCCTATAATATCCTGCTTCAGGATGATGAGATCTTTGAACCGGACAAAAAACAAAATCGCGCCGGCGGCGACCCCTCTTCTACGCTGGTCAACCAGCTTTTCCAGAACCTTTACGAAACGGCGGAGTCCTCCATCTGGATGCGGCTCGGTGCGGAAAAGGAAAAGCTTGCCGAGCGGTTCAAGGGGCAGGAGAACGCCGAAGCCTGCACCGGGGCGGTGCTTGCGCTGCTGCGGGAACAGCTTGAAGAAAAGGCGCGCTGCCGCCAGCGGGACAAGGGCTGTTCTTTTTTCGTCCGGCTCAGCAAGCCCGTGCTGGAAGCGCTTGCTTCCGACGAGCTGCGGAAGGATGCCGCGTTTTACGGCGACAAGGTCGGCAGCTACATGAAAGCGCTTCTGGAGGAATACTGTGCGCTGCCCTATGCAGAGCGGGAACGCATCTATTATAAGCAGCAGCTGCAAAGCATCGAGCTGGCTATCACCAAGCAGGAAAAACTCAAGCTCACCCTGAGCAGCAGAAAAAAGCCGACAGGGGGCGCGGCTGCGCCGAACAATATCACCTACCTGAAGCCCCTGTGTGTCCAGAAGGACACCGAGCAGCTCTACAATTACCTTGTCGGCATGACCTCTGCCCAGCCCGGCGGGCCATGGGGCATGGGGTGTGTCCGGCTCAGCTCCATCAAAAAGCTCAGCAGCCTGAAATGCGGCGGGTTCATCAGCGCTGATGACCGGCGGAAGATCGCAGAGGCGATCCAGAAAAACGGGGTGCAGTACCTGCCGGAGCAGGGGGCAGGGCAGACCATCCTTGTCCGGCTGACGCCATCCGGGGAAAGAAAATACCAGCAGATCCTTCATCTCCGGCCGCAGTACGCCCGGAAAGAGGGCGCAGTGTACACCTTTACCTGCACGCAGCGTCAGGTGGAAAACTACTTTTTCAAGTTCGGCCACGATGCAAAGATCCTTGCCCCGCAGGAGCTGGCAGATAAATTCAAGCGGATGTATGAATCGGCGGCAGAGCAGTACGAGTAAAAAACCGCAAAAGCCCTTTCCCGCGCGCTGCTAATTTTCACTTTACAAACGCCGCAAGAACCGTTACAATTACAATCAAAGCAATGCCGAAAGGCCGTTCGTTTTCATCCACCGTGCGCAACCGTTCCGACAGCGCCGGGGCTGCGCAGAACTCTCTTGTCAGGAGGTTTTTTGCATGAAAAAGATCACGCGTCGTACCGTTCTCCGTGCCTCGGGGCTGGCAGCCGCCTCGCTGGCGCTGTCCGGCTGTGCATCCACCGGCAGCGCCTGTGTGGGCAACGGCTTTTCCGACTGGCTGCAGCAGACCTTCGGGAAGGGCAGCGCCGCCTCTTCTGAAAGCACCGAAGCTGCTGCCCCGGACGCCGGAGCGGCGTCTGAAGCCCCGGCGGAGAGCGCTGACAGCGGCCTGCCCGCCTACAATGCCGACCCGCTTACCGGCGAGCCTCGCCGCAGCAACGGACGCATGGTGGGCGTGATGGTGAATAACATCAGCAACACCCAGCGGCAGAACGCCCGCCCGCAGCGCGGCATCGGCTCTGCCGACCTGCTCATCGAGAGCAAGGTGGAGGGCGGCATCTCCCGCTTCTGTGCGGTGTACTATGACGCCAACGCCATCCCGGAGGTAGGCCCGCTGCGCTCCGGCCGCGACCAGTTCTTGCAGCTGCTCATGCCGTGGCAGGCGCTGTACTACCATGACGGCGAAAGCGCCCCCTGCACCAAGTTCATCAACGTGTACAACTACTCCGGCCTGAACATTGGCGGCAAGAGCTACTTTGATACCCCCACCCACCCCCATGTGGCGCACCGCGACAGCCGGGGCCGCAACGTGGCCTACGAACACACCGAGTTCACCTCCGGTGCCGAGATTCGGCAGGCCGCTGCCAACGCGGGCATCGGGCTGCAATACCCCTACGAGAGCACCTTCTTCCGCTTTGCGGACTACCGCACCGGCGCAGAGAACAAGATGTCCGGCGCTGCCGCCGCAAAGACCATCAACATCGTGCACTCGGACAGCTACAAGACCACCTTCAGCTACAACCGCTGGGAGCACCTTTATAAAATGTCTATGTACAGCCGCGCCGCCGGTGCCTTTGAGAACACCGTGGACGAGCTGACCGGCAAGCAGCTTGGCTTTACTAACCTGCTGGTCTGCTTTGCGGGCATCGCGGACTACCCCGGCAACTCCGGCGGTGTGCAGCAGGTAGACTATGTGTCCGGCGGCGAAGCCTATTTCTTTACCCGGGGCGCAGTGCAGCACGGCACATGGCAGAAGGCCTCCCCGGAGCACCCGCTCAAGGTGTATGCCGCCGATGGCAGCGAGCTGTGCTTCAACCGGGGCAAGACCTATCTGGCCATTGTAGACGATGACGAGTGGCAAAACTTTAACTATCAGTAAGGGGAGAAGCCCATGAAACGCAAATGGAGCCTGCGCCTTGGTGCCGCTGTGCTGTGCGCGGTGCTGCTGGGCAGCTGCGGGAGCACCGCCGCTGCGCCCGCAGAAAGCACCGCCCCGGCAGACCCACTTACCGGGCAGCAGCTGCTGTACCCGGAGCAGCGGGCGGCGGCGGTGGTCATTGAGAACACCACCGGCAGCACCACGCAATGGGGCATCGGCAGCGCTTCGGTGGTGCTGGAAGCCCTGACCGAGAGCGGCAGCTCTACCGAGCTGTGTCTGGTGTACCCCGCCCTCGAGGCTATGCCCGTGGTAGGGCCGGTGACGCGCGGGCAGGACTTATACTGGCGGCTGCTCAGCGGGCAGCAGGTGCTGCCCATCCAGTGCGGCAGCAGCGCCTACACCAAGCGGTATCTGGAATACTACAACCTCCGCGCGGTGGATGCGCAGGAGGTGGGGCGCAATGCCTTTGTCAGCACCGGTTACAGCTGGAACAGCACCCCTTTGTGGCGCACCAGCGGCAAGGCGGTGGCCTCGGTGCTGGACAGCCTGAGCATCTCTGCCGCCGTGAACCAGAGCGCTTCCGGCAGCGAGAGCGAAACGGCAGGCGTGCTGCCCGCCCTGCTGCCCCAGCGGGACACCGGGCATCTGCCGGACGCAAACGCCGCCGATGCGGTAAAGGTGACTGTGAATTTCCAGTCCGGCGGCGCCACTGGATTTGCCTATGACGACGCCCTTGCCGCCTACGGGATGCTGCACGCGGACGGCACCCCCCAGCTGGACGCCAACACCGGCACACAGGCTGCCTTTGACAACCTGCTCATCCTGTACAGCGGCTCCTCCCTGCGGGATGACGGCCGCACGCTGGACTATGACCTTTCCATGGGCGGCGGCGTCTGGCTGAACGGCGGGCAGATGTGGCAGATCACATGGACGCAGGGCACCCAGAGCACCCTTGCCCTCTACGATTCCAACGGCAAGCCGCTGAACCTCCCGGCAGGGCGCAGTTACATTGCTCTGCTCTCCAGCCTTACCGGGCAGGAACTGCTGGTGCAAAGCAGCACCGGCGAAGCGCTGATGGGTGCCGGGTGACCCCCGGCAGAAGCGCCCTCTCAGGCGCTCCCGCGCCAGATTCCCCCTTTTGTCACCTACGGTGACATCTTCCCCCGGAGCGGGGGAAGTCTTTCCTCAAAGGGAGAGCCAAGCCGTAAAGTCCATTGCTAAAGTATTAGGGATAATGAGGAAGTTTCTGGCAGTGCTCTTGCCTCTCCCTTTGGGAGAGCTGTCAGGCCCGACAGCGCTTGACTGAGAGGGCGCACGCCGTTGCTCTCAGTGCTAAAGTGTCAGGAGTAATGAGAAACCTTCCCGCCACCGCAAAAAGCTCCCCCTTTCGGGGGAGCTGGCACGCCGTCAGGCTTGACTGAGAGGGTTCCAACAAAAAAAGAGCCATTGCACACAAGTTTGTGCAATGGCTCTTTTACTATGCTGTTACAGGTCCACCACGCTGCCGACCTCGGCGGGGGTGGTGGGCACGGGGCCCAGATCGGCTTCATCGGCATCGCGGCGCACCGTAAAGATGGCGCTGCGCCCGGCGGCAAAGTCCGGGTGCCATGTCAGCTCAAGGGTCTGCCAGTCCTCCGGCACGGCGCAGAAGCAGTGCAGCAGCGCACCGCGCCCGGCGGCAAGGTTCAGGGTGAACACCGAGGCGTCCGCCGCGTTCTCGCTGTACAGCGGGGCGGCAAAGCTGCCGCAGGGCACGCTCTGACCGTTGCAGGCAGCGGTCACGCCGGTGCCCATGCTGTACAGCTGCTCCCGGGTACGCAGACCCCGGCTTTGCAGATAGCTGGTATCCACCGGCAGGCTGGCTGCCGAGAGGTTTTCCACCGAGAGGTACACCAGCACGCCGCCCAGCTCCGGTGCCGGGGCATAGCCCAGCAGCTCCACGGCGGCTTTGCCGTCCAGCAGGGCAGGCTCGCCCGCAAGACACGGCTGCTGCGCCGCAGCGCAGACCCCGGTAAGCAGCGCAGCCGCAAGGCTGACCGCACCGGAACCGGCACATTTCAGGAATGACCGGCGGGAGATGGATTGGGACATGACAGCGTTCCTCCTGTATACGATACAATACTACCCCTTAACAATAAAGGATTCTGCGCGTTCTGTCAAGGGGCAGCGGGAAACTGTAACTTATTCGTAGGCCTCGTTCTCCTCGGTCTCGGCCTGCCCCTGCAGGGTGTCGGCGTAGCCGAAGGGTACGATGTCGATGGCCTCCACCAGCTTATCCCGCATCCACAGCTGCACATCGGTCTGCACGGTGTAGCCGCAGCCCGGGTCTGCCATCCACTGCTCGGGACGGCGGGTGGGCAGGGCGCGCTGGCTGAGCATGCTCATGATCACACCGCCGTGGGTCACGCAGGCGGCTTCGGTAACGTCCATGCGGATCATGTATTCAAACAGCTTCATAAGGCTGTCGGCGCAGCGGGCATGGAACTGCTCGGTGGGCTCTGCGCCCTCCGGCAGATAGCCGGAGCCCGGGGTGATCCACTTTTTGAAGTCCTCGTCGTGGACGAGATCCTTCACCGGACGCCCCTCAAACTTGCCAAAACCGGCTTCCCGCAGATCGTGCACCGTAAACTGGTGGGCAGCCCCGGGAAACAGGATGTTGGCGGTCTCCACCGCACGCAGCAGCGGGGAGGAAAAAACGGTGTCCACCTGCGGGTAGACGAACCGCTCCTTCAGGTCTGCCAGCTGGGCGCGGCCTTCATCACACAGGGGCAGGTCGGTGCCGCTGCCGATGTACAGGCCTTGCAGGTTGCCCGCCGTCATGCCGTGGCGGATAAGATGAAGCTTGAAGGTTTTCATGGATCACACCTCTTTTGGTTCGAAATTACGGGATGGGCTTAGCCCTCGGCGTGGTTGACCTCCACGGTGGCGGGGAACACGTTCATATCCAGACGGCAGTTGTCGCGGATGGTCACGCTGGTCAGGGCGTTGCAGTCCTTGAAAGCGCCGGTCTTGATGTAGCCCACGCTCAGGGGGATGTTGACCTCGGTCAGGGCGGTGCAGCCGTTGAAAGCGCCGGCCTCGATGTACTCCACACCGTCAGCGATGTTCACGGTGGTCAGGGCAGTGCAGTCCTTGAAGGCGGTAGCGCCCACGCTGGTAACGGTGCCCTCCACCTCAACGGTGGTGATCTGGTCGGCCTGATCTGCCCAAGGAGCCGGAGCGTCCTTGGTGAAGTTGGTCATACGGCCGGTGCCGCTGATGGTCAGGGTGCCGTCAGCCAGTGCCCAAGTCACGCCCTCGCCGCAGCTGTTATTGGTGGCAGCAGCGGTGGAAGCAGCCACAGAAGAAGCGGCTGCGGAAGAAGCAGTGGTCTTGGAGCCGCCGCAGCCGGTCAGGGCGATGGCAGCGATCAGGACAGCAGCGGCAGCGCTGCACAGACGGACTTTGCGCTCGAGTTTCATGATGAAGTTTCCTCTTTCCTATTCTTGATGTATTACCTTTTTATAGCGTCTGCCTTGTCCTTTGCCGATTTGTGCGCCGGTCAAGAACAGTCGCCAAGAAGAGATTATAGCACAAACTTTGGAAAGATGGAACCACCTATTTGAAAAATTTTTGTTTCGGAAAGGATGGACTTTCACCACGGCTGTCGTTTTTTCTGCCGCAGCGGAAACACAAAATCTATGTGTTAATACCCATAGTTTAGCATAGATGTGGGGTCTCCGGCAAGACTTTTGACAATAATGACGAAAAAAGACGAAAAATATCGGCATTTTTCTTGCTTTACAAGTCGTTTTCCAATGTGTATAATCAACCTGTTGTAAACCAAAAACAAGGATGTTACCAAAAAATAGATCCTTTGGAGATTGAGGAGAGCACACCATGGAGTTCAATCGTATCATCAAGCTGCTGCGCAAGGAGCGCGGCATCACCCAAAAGCAGGCGGCAGAGGATCTGGGGGTCTCTCAGGCGCTGCTGTCCCACTACGAAAAAGGCATCCGCGAGTGCGGCTTGGACTTTGTGGTGCGGGTGGCAGACTATTATAATGTTTCCTGCGATTACCTGCTGGGGCGCAGCGCCGAGCGCAACGGCATGATGCTCTCTGCCGAGGATCTGCCCAACCCCGAAAAGATGAAGGACAACGTCTACCACGGCAGCGTGCTGCCCACCATGAACAAAAAACTCATCTCTAACAGCCTGAACGTGCTCTACGCCAAGATCGGCCAGTGCCACAGCAAGGCACTGACCACCGAGGTGAGCGCTTACCTGATGATGGCGGTAGCCAAGATGTTCCGGCTGCTTTACTCTGCGGAGCCGCACAATGCCTCCAGCATGTTCAGCATCGAGCCGCACCGCTGGCACGGTTATTCCGACGCTGTGATGCGGATGGCTGAAGCCAATGTGGAGGCACTGCTGGACGGACAGGACGTGAACGGCGGCGAGGGCGTCAAGGACCCTGCCTGCCTTGCCATGACCACCGAGAGCCTGACGCGGGAGTTCCCGCTGTACACGCCCAGCCTCTTAAATTTGGTCAAAACCAGCGAGACCCACGTCAAGGGGCTTTCGCCGCAGGAGTGACTCCGCTTGTGAAATTGTTGTAAATAATCGATACGGGCTCTTGCATCTGTGTGCAGGAAACGGTATAACCAAATAAGAAAGAAAAAAGAAAATCACCCTTCAAGGAGGATATAACGTTATGTCTACTGTCATTTCCCGCCGCAGCTTCCTCAAGTGCACCGGCGCATCCGCCGCTGCACTGGGCGCAGCCAGCCTGCTGGGCGGCTGCAAGTCCAACGGCAGCAATACCGTAGTGGAGGTCAAGGTGGGCGATACCGTCCGCAACTGGAACGGCTTGGGCGTGCAGCTGACCAGCGTGTTCCACCTGACGCAGGATCCCGTGCAGCCGGAAGGCTACGAGTATCTGGGCGTGCGGGTGACCACCGTCAACCGCAGCAAGACCGAGAGCTACGCCATCGGCGCACAGGGCATTGATGCCATCAACGAAGCCTACCCCGTGCCCCCGCTGGAGAACGTGGACGCAAACTTTCAGGCCATGACCGCCGCTACCCCGGATTTTACTGCCGTCTGCGATGGCCAGCCCGCAGCCTGCTGCGCCAATATCTCGCTGTACAACGCCAATTCCCAGAGCTTTTCCGATGTGGAGAGCCTGCCCCCGCAGGGCAGCGCCTACATCGTGCTGATGCTCATGGTGCCCAAGGACTGGAAGCAGCTGAAGGTAACCTATGTGCCCACCTTCCTGGAGGGCAAGAGCCTGACCTTTGTCATGAACGCTTCCGACGTGATCCGCAGCTGACAGAATTGCCAGAAAAACTGCTTAAACTTCGTCTAAAATGCGCGATGCTACCACAAAATCTTCACATTTGTTTTGTGGAAAATCATTGACATTTTTCTCTGTTTCGCCTATTGTATAGGTAGTGCCCTATGGCAGAATCTGTATTGATGTGTCCCAAAGGAGGAACGAATATGACTGGGGAATTTTCCCGCCGCTCTTTCCTGAAATATACTGCACTTACCGCTGTGGCCGTAGCTGGCAGCAGCCTGCTGACCGGCTGTTCCGGGTATGCCCCGGTGCAGCACGCCCCCGGCACCAGCAATGTTGTGCTGAAGGTCCTCTCCACGCTGGATCGGGTGGAATACGATGAAGATAACAACACCACTCTGTTCCGGCTCGTGGTGACCAACGGCCGCAATAATGCGCTGGAAGTGACCAAGGCAAACTTTGCCGTGAAGGCAGAGGGGTATCTGGCCGACCAGAACGATAAGCTGCAGGTGACCAGCCCGGATGCGCTGAGCTATCAGGTCAAGAAGGGCGAGACCGTTACCTATAATGTGTATGCAAAGGGGCTGAACGCACTGGAGGACGGCCCGGTGACCCTTACCTTCTATCCTGACCTGCAGTACAGCGAGTTCAACGCCAACTGGGAGCTGACCGCAGACGTTCTGGTGCCGGAGGAATCCGGCCCCTCCACGACCTGACCCATTCAGCCGGAAGAACATACTGGTAAAAAAACGGAGGAATAAGCCATGTCTTATACATTTTCCCGCCGCGCATTCCTGAAGTATTCGGCAACCACCGCAGTGGCTGTGGCCGGTGCCGGTCTGTTGGGCGGCTGTGAATTTAAGGACCCCAACAACCCGGTCAGCAAGGAGCTGCCCAGCACGATCACCAGCAGACTGCAGGTCATTGCCAGCCTGAATACCATGAAGATCGCAGACGAGACCTGTACCCTGGAGGTGGAAATCCAGTCTGCTCGTGTAAACCCGATCCGGCTGACAGCAGATTGCTTTTCCGTTGCTGTTAAAGATGCCGCGGGCAATCAGCGTTATCTGAGCCTGACGCACGGCGGTGTGCAGATCAAGTCCGCTGAGAACCTTTATCTCCAGAAGAAAAAGTCCACCAAGGTTCAGCTTGCCGCCGTTGGTTTCCCTGCGGAACTGGAAGAGGGCGACACCGTGATCTTCAAGTTCATTCCTGTCCGAGAGAACTCTGAGATGTCCCTGACTTGGGAAATCTCCAAAGAAGAGTACGAGGACGCCATCACCAATGAAGCCTGACCTTTGAAGCACGACCACAGGCCGCTGCACAGAAATCTGTGCAGCGGCCTGTTTTTGTGTAGAGCCAATTCAAACTGTGTGCTGACGATTTGGGCCGCAGCACCGCGCCTTTGTACGGCGCATGGAGAAAAGTGTTGACGACAACCGGTTTTTTTGCTATACTGTATAAGGTTTATTATGGAGATGTATCGAAGTGGTCGTAACGAGAACGACTCGAAATCGTTTTGTCCTTAACCGGGCACGTGGGTTCGAATCCCACCATCTCCGCCAACAAAAGGCACCAGCTCAGGCTGGTGTCTTTTTTGCGGCTAAGATGGTGAGGATGAGAACAGGGCGGCGGTCCGCAGACCGCAAGCAATCAGCCCTGAGGGCTGTTGCTTAGCCCGCGGGAGAATATCCACCATCTCCGCCAACAAAAGGCACCAGCTCAGGCTGATGCCTTTTTTGTATATCCAATCGGTTTTCCAAAAGTATGTATCAATGGTTGTAGTTCAAGATCTTCTCAAGCGTATCCGCAAACCTGACATCCTGCTCCTTCGTCCGCTTTGGGCTCCCCTTGGGGTGCTTCCCGGCACGGAGGAGTTTCTTGTTTTCATACCGCCGCAGCATAAGAGCGTCTATGTTGTCGGCGGTGTATTCCAGACCGTTCTGGTTCAGCACGCGTGCGCATTTGGCAAGGCACATACTCGCCAGACCGTAGTCCTGTGTCACGACCACATCCCCCGGTTTTACCCGGTTGACCAGCGCGAAGTCTACGCTGTCAGCCCCTTTATCGAACACCAATGTCTGCGCACCTTCCCGTTCGATTTGGTGGGAGGTGTCGCACAGGATGATAACAGGAACGCCGAACTGTTTTGCAATCTGCAACGTCAGATCCACCACCGGACAGCCGTCGGCATCAATCAAAATATTCATCGGCTTTCCTCCATCACCCAGCGAAATGCTCTTGCGGTACGCAAATCGGCGTCTTTGAAATGCCCGCCACTGTTCCACTCAAGGGTGCAGTCTGCGCCACGCTCTGTAAGCCGACTGTGCAGGGCACGGATGTTATCGCCCACCGCAGCCATGATGGTGTTTTTCGTGTGCTCTTCCTTGTCGCCAAGGCTCAGATAAACGTGCTGTGCCTGTATTGGGTGCTGCTGTTCAAACTCCATCCAGCCCGGAAACCACACCGAGGGAGACGCAGCGGCGACACCATAGAACAAATCGGTCTGGGTGGATGCCCACAACGCAAACAGCCCGGCCAACGAGTAGCCACCCAGAATGATTTTGATGTTTTCCGGGAGATGAAACCGCTGCTCCAGTGTGGGAATGACCTGTTCCGTCAGAAAGCGCAAAGTGTCCGCAGCATTGCCGCCGAAACCTTGTTTTCCCCAGACAGCAGGGGCTTCCCACGGGGAAAGCGCATCGTTCCAGCTTTCCACTGGTACGGCCGCAAACAGAAAGTTCCGACCGCTTTGTGCGATAGCATCCACTTCGTTGTCCATGCTTTGCAGCTCGTGCTCGCCGGTCATTTGGAGCAGCAGATATTCAGCATGGGCTTCACCGTAAATACGGCAAGGTCTGTTCCCGATTTGCATTGTCTGTGCGGTCATTGCAGCATCCTCCCGAAAAAAACTTTGATAAGCCCAGTATAGCAACTGAAAAATCATTTTGCAATTCAAAAGGCGTTCATAGCCGTGGCAAGCAGTGTCTTCGTAATACCGCCCGCGCAAAGAACCCCGCCGCTGAAAGCGGAAAGTTCTTTGCGGAAGCCCCTGACATCCCGGATGAAAAAATTGCGCAGTATGCAATATTGTTTGAGCATCCGGATCAGATCACAAGCAGCGAGGAGCATCCGGGCTGGTACTGGCTCAGCCATAAAAAAGAATAGGGCACTTACCACCACTTCCTCCGGTTCGGCGCAGCCCGCCGTTTCCGATATGCAAAAGACCGTCTCCGCGTTTGAAAACGGAGACGGTCTTTTTTTCATAAGCGGTTCGTTTGCAGCTCACTTCAGTTTGCTCAGGTAGCGGTAGATGGTGGCTTCCGAGGAGCCGAGCTGTGCGGCGACCTCGCTGACGGCACCCTTCATATAAAAGATGCCCGCGTGGTGCAAAGACTCCACGATGCGGATCTTTTCTTCCATGGTCAGCCGGTCGGGCGGCAGCCCGGCACTGCCGGTCACCTCGGCAATGGCATTCTGTACGGCGTCCGGCAGGGAACTGACAAAGTTTTCCACCCCGATACCGGTGGAGGAGGGCTCGGTGTGCGCGCCGCAGAGGGTGAGCAGTTCCTGCGCGATGCGGCTGTACTTGCCGGCGTCAAAGTTGACGCAGAGCATGCCGATGAGCTGGCCGTTGTCCTTGATGAACATGGTGGAGGAGCGCAGACGCCCCTTGGCCTGCGAAGCGCCCTGATAGCCCGCCAGATAATCCTGCTTTTCATACATCCGCTCCTGAATGAAGCGCAGCGCCATGTTGGAAAGGGGCGCGCCCTCGGTGCGGCCGCTGATGTGGTTGTTGACGATGGCAACAATGGTGCCGTCCTCACTGGTAAGGTCGTGCAGAACGACCTCGTAGTCCGGGCCCAGCGCTTCACCCAGAAAAGATACCACTACGCGATAAGGCTCAAGTCTTGCATCCATCCCGTTCACCTCTTTTGTACTGCTGGAGCACGTGAGAAAAAATTCTCACGCGTGTTCTACTGCTATCATAGCAGAAATGACAGATTTTTACAATAAGAAGGTGCGTTGTATCCATTGTTTCGTCAAAGTGATGACATTTTTCGGGGGTTTTTGTCATGCACGACAATTTATTCTCGTGATAAGAAAATATTATTGACAAAATATTCTCATTGCGTTAGGATAGTGTCAGCGAGGGAAGAACAGTTCTTCCCGACAAAAGGAAAAGGAGGAAAATCGGATGAAACAGGTGATCGTTACCCCCAATGCTCCCGCCGCCATCGGCCCCTACTCGCAGGGCATCGCTGCGGGGCAGACCGTCTATGTATCCGGGCAGCTGCCCATCGATCCGGCCACCGGCCTGATCCCGGAAGGCATCGCCGCCCAGACTGCACAGTCCCTCAAGAACATCCAGGCCATTCTGGCACAGCAGGAGATGACGCTGGCCAATGTGGTCAAGACCACGGTGTTTCTGGCGGACATCAACGATTTTGCAGAGATGAACAAGGTGTACGGCGAGTACTTTGCGCAGCCCTACCCCGCACGCAGTGCGGTGCAGGTGGGCAAGCTGCCCAAGGGCGCTCCGCTGGAGATCGAGTGCATTGCTGTAAAGTAAGTTCCCCCGCACGGGAAGAAAAGAAACGGTGAACCAAATGGATAAACAGATGTTCGTTCGCATCCTGAACAGTGAGATGGAGCTGGCCACCGGCTGTACGGAGCCCGGCGCAGTCGCTCTCACCGCCGCAGAGGCGGGCGCAGCACTCCGCAAGGCAGGCGGCACACGGGTAGAAGCCGTGACCGTCCGCGCCAGCATCAACATTATCAAAAACGCCATGTCGGCGGGCATTCCGGGCACCTCGTATCAGGGCATGGATTACGCCGCTGCCATTGGTGCCGTAGGCGGCGACCCCGTCCACCTGCTGGAGGTCATGAACTATGTGCCCCGGGAGCAGATGGAAGAAGCCGCAGCCCTTGTCAGGGCAGGCAAGGTCAAGGTAGAGGTGGCACAGGTGCCGCAGAAGCTCTACGTTGAAGTGCTTGTTACTTCGGACGGCCACACCGGCCGTGCAGTGGTGCGGGACCTGCACACCAACGTGGTGCTGGTGGAACAGGACGGCGTGGCGACGCTGGACAAGCAGCACACCGACCCCGCCGCAGCAGGGGACAGCGATGTGGTGACCCCGGAGCAGATCGCAGATTTCCTGACCGTCCGCTCCATCTGGGATTACTGCACCGAGGAACTGGACCCCCTGCACGACCCCATTGACATCATCCGCAGCGCCGTACAGGTGAACACGGCCATCAGCGACGAGGGTCTTGCCAAGGAATACGGCCTTGCCATCGGCCGCAATCTGGAGCTGAACTGCCGCAAGGGTCTGATGACCCGCGACCTGACCACCAACGCCATGGTCATTGCTTCTGCCGGTGCGGACGCCCGCATGGCAGGCGCACCGGTGTCGGTGGTGGCAAACTCCGGCAGCGGCAATCAGGGCATTACGGCTACCATGCCTGTTGTGGCTACTGCCCGCTGGCTGGACATCGACGAGGAGAAGATGCTCCGCGCCGTGACCCTTTCCAACCTGATCGCGATCCGCATCAAGGCAAAATTCGGCCGTCTGAGCAACCTTTGCGGTGCTACCGTAGCCGCCACCGGCGCAGCCTGCGGCATTGCCTACCTGCTGGGCGGCGGCTACCACGAGGTGTGCTGCACCATCCAGAACATGGTGGGCAACATCACCGGCATGGTATGTGACGGCGCAAAGGCCGACTGTGCACTGAAGATTTCCACCTGCGTCAACGCCGCCTGTCAGGCAGCTGCCATGGGCGTGCGCGGCGTGCGGGTGCAGAGCACCGACGGCATCGTGGAGCACAATGTGGAATATACGCTGGACAACTTTGCCACCCTGAGCACCCACGGCACCAGCGACAGCGTGATCCTTGATCTGATGCTGAACAAACACCTCCCGGAGACGGAATAAGTCTCCCCACCCAGCCCCTTTCCGGGGAAAAAGAAAGAGGTACTAAAGTTATGAAAAAGCTATTCAATAGTCTGCCCTTCCGGCTTTTGCTGGGCATTTTTGTGGGTATCATCCTTGGTCAGGTATTCAACGAGAGCGTCATGGGCGTTGTGGTGACCCTGCAGTACATCATGGGTCAGCTCATCACCTTCTGTGTGCCGCTGATCATCATCGGCTTCATTGCCCCGTCCATTACCAAGCTGGGCAAAAACGCCTCCCGCCTGCTGGCAGTGGCCATCGTCATTGCGTATGTGTCCTCTGTCTGCGCAGCCTTCATGAGCATGGGCGCAGGCTACGGTCTGATCCCCCACCTGTCCATCGACAACAACGTTGCCGGTCTGCGCGAGCTGCCGGGCGTTGTCTTTGAGCTGAACATTCCCCAGATCATGAGCGTTATGAGCGCTCTGGTGCTGAGCGTTCTGGTGGGTCTGGCCGCTACTTGGACCAACAGCAAGCTGACCTGCGACTTTTTGGCTGAGTTCCAGAACATCGTGCTGGACATCGTGAGCAAGGTCATCATCCCCGTTCTGCCCTTCTACATTGCCGCCACCTTCTGCGGCCTGAGCTACGAGGGCACCATCACCCATCAGCTGCCCGCCTTCCTGCAGATCATCGTCATCGTCATGGTTGGCCACTACATCTGGCTGGCTGTGCTGTACCTGCTGGCAGGTGCTTACTCCGGCAAGAACCCTTGGGAAGTGCTGCGTCACTACGGCCCCGCTTACCTGACCGCTGTCGGCACCATGTCCAGTGCCGCTACGCTGGGTGTGGCGCTGGAGAGCGCCCGCAAGAGCAAGGTCCTGCGTAAGGACATGGTCAGCTTCGGCATCCCCCTGTTCGCAAACATCCACCTGTGCGGCTCTGTGCTGACCGAGGTGTTCTTCTGCATGACCGTTTCCAAGATTCTGTACGGCAAGCTGCCCAGCGTCGGCACCATGATCCTGTTCTGCCTGCTGCTCGGCATCTTCGCCATCGGCGCACCCGGCGTGCCCGGCGGCACCGTTATGGCTTCTCTGGGTCTGATCACCGGTGTCCTGATGTTCGACAACGCCGGTACCGCTCTGATGCTGGCCATCTTTGCCCTGCAGGACAGCTTCGGCACCGCCTGCAACGTGACCGGTGACGGCGCGCTGACCCTGATGCTGACCGGCTACGCCGAGAAGCACGGCATCGCCGATACCGGCGACCTCGAAAGCCCGATCCTGTGATAAAAACCTGAGCACTCCTCCTTAATTACAAGAGACTGTGAACAGACAGTCCCGAAATCTCCAAAAAGCCCCGGCGACCGCAACGGCCGCCGGGGCTTTTTGTGCGGCAGAAGGAAGGTGTTGCTGGGTACGCCCTCTCAGGCGCTCCCGCGCCAGCTCCCCCAAAGGGGGAGCCAAGCCGTAAACCTTATCACTAAAGTATTAGGTATAAACGAGGAAGTTTCCGGCAGTGCTCTTGGCTCTCCCTTTGGGAGAGCTGGCAAAGCCGTCAGGCTTTGACTGAGAGGGCGCAGCCACCCGCCGGGGCTTTTTGTACTGCAACCCGGTTTGAGATCCGGCGTAATGGGATGAAATTTTTGAAACGCCTTTAAAACCATAAAGTAAAATGCTATACTAGAAGGACATTGGGTGCGCTGAAAATGCGCAGCCCGAAAGGAGCTTTTATGACGCAGCTTTTGATCCGTCTTTTTATACGCCGCTCGGATTCCCCACAGAATCCCCGCGTCCGCGCCGCCTATGGCAATCTGGCCAGTGTGGTGGGCATGGTGTGCAATATCCTGCTCTGTCTGGGCAAGTTTGTGGTGGGTACCCTGTTCGGCTCTATCGCCATTACCGCCGATGCGCTGAATAACCTTTCGGATGCTTCCTCTAACATCGTCAGTCTGGTGGGCTTCAAGCTGGCCGCCAAGGCACCGGATGCCGAGCATCCCTACGGTCATGCCCGCTTTGAGTATCTGGCGGGGCTGGTGGTCAGCGTGACCATTCTGGGCATCGGCTTTTCCCTGCTGAAGGAATCGGTCACCAAGGTGCTGCACCCCACCCCGGTGCAGTTCGGCTGGCTGACCGTGGCGGTGTTGGTGGTGTCTATTCTGGTCAAGCTGTGGATGAGCGGCTTCAACCGTGCCATTGGCCGTATCATTTCCTCCGAGACCCTTATCGCCACCGCTGCCGACAGCCGCAACGACGTGCTGAGCACCGCCGCCGTGTTGGTGGCTGCCATCCTCTGCCGGGTGACCGGCTGGGATGTGCTGGACGGCTTGATGGGCGTAGGCGTGGCGGTGTTCATCCTGATCTCCGGCTGGGGTCTGGTGATGGATACCCTGAGCCCGCTGCTGGGCGAAAGCCCAAGCGAGGATCTGGTGGAGCATATCGAACAGACCGTGATGGGTTATCCCGGCGTGCTGGGCGTACATGACCTGATGGTGCACGACTACGGCCCCGGCCACCAGTTTGCCTCCATCCATGTGGAGCTGCCCGCCGAGCAGGACCCGCTGGAAGCGCACGACCTGATCGACAACATCGAGCGGGACTTTATGAAAAACGACCATCTGATGGTGACCATCCACTATGACCCCATCGTCACCTCGGACGCCGCCGTGGGGGTGCTGCGCAGCCGCCTGACCGAAAAGCTGCGTCAGCTGGATCCGGCGCTCTCGCTGCATGATCTGCGCATCGTGCCGGGCAAGACCCACACCAATGTGCTTTTTGATCTGGTACTCCCCGCGGGCTATGCCGGGGACAAGGTGGAATTGCTGACCCAGATGGAACAGTTCATCAAGGCACAGGACCCCGCCTACAACTGCATTATCAAGCTGGAACAGAGCTATACGGCTGCGGCTCATAAATGAGGGGGAGCCGCCCCGCACAGGCTTTGCGATATAAGGAAAGCAGAGGGAAAGTAGTATGCTGAACGAGACCTACCGCGCCATGCTGAACAACAAAAGCGTCATCCGCGAGACCTTCATGTATGGCAGACAGCGCGCTGCCCAGATCGGCAGCGAGAATGTGTTCGATTATTCACTGGGCAACCCCAGCGTGCCCTGCCCGCCGGAGTTCACCGAAGCCATGCAGACCCTGCTGGCACAGGAAGAGCCGGTAAGCCTGCACGGCTATTGCCCCAGTCAGGGCGACCCGGGCTTCCGCACCGCTGTGGCGGCGCATCTGACCGAGACCTTTGGTCTGCCCTACGCGCAAAAACACATTTTCCCCACCACCGGCGCGGCGGGTGCTATCGCCCACGCCATCCGGGCGGTGACCCAGCCCGGGGACGAGGTGCTGACCTTTGCGCCTTACTTCCCGGAGTACGGCCCCTATGTGGCGGGCACCGGCGCAGTGCTGCGGGTGGTTCCCCCGCAGGCACCCACCTTCCAGCCCAATCTGGCGGCCTTTGCACAGATGCTGACTGAAAAGGTCACCTGTGTGCTCATCAACACGCCTAATAACCCCACCGGAGTGGTCTACTCTGCCGACACCCTGACCCGCATGGCGGCGATCCTGACCGAAAAGAGCGCCCAGTACGGCCACAATATCTTTCTGGTCAGTGACGAGCCCTACCGGGACATCGTGTTTGACGGCAAGACCGTGCCTTACCCGGCGGCGTTCTACCCCCACACCCTGACCTGCTTCTCCTACTCCAAGAGCCTGAGCCTGCCCGGCGAGCGTCTGGGCTATGTAGCGGTGCGCCCGGGGTGCGAGGGGGAGGATATCCTTGTGGACATGATGAGCCAGATCTCCCGCTTTACCGGTCACAACTGCCCGCCCAGCATCATCCAGAGGGCAGTCAGCCGCTGCCAGAAGGTGACCAGCGACCTTTCGGTCTACCAGACCAACATGGAGCTGCTGTACCAGAAGCTCACTGCGCTGGGCTTTGAGGTGGAGCGCCCCGGCGGCACCTTCTACATCTTCCCCAAGGCACTGGAAGAGGACGCCAACGCCTTCTGCCGGAAAGCCCGGGAATTCGACCTACTGCTGGTGCCCAGCGACAGCTTTGGGGTAAAGGGCTATGTGCGCCTTGCCTACTGCATCGACACCGAAAAGGTAAAGCGCAGTCTGCCCGCCTTTGAAAAGCTGGCAGCCGCCTACCGCAAATAACCGGAACGCCCCTGCATGGGGCATAAAATACACAACCAATAGAGGAAAGGGAACCCTGCTATGGAAAAGATCAAGATGACGACCCCGCTGGTGGAGATGGACGGCGACGAGATGACCCGCATCCTGTGGAAGATGATCAAGGATGAGCTGATCCTCCCCTTTGTGGATCTCAAGACCGAGTACTACGATCTGGGTCTGCCCAACCGCGATGCCACCGCAGATCAGGTGACCATGGATGCCGCCCTCGCCAACAAGAAGTACGGCGTGTCGGTCAAGTGCGCTACCATCACCCCCAACGCCCAGCGCGTGGAGGAGTATAAGCTGCACGAGATGTGGAAGAGCCCCAATGGCACCATCCGCGCCGTGCTGGACGGCACTGTGTTCCGCGCACCCATTATGATCGACAGCATCCATCCGGTGGTCAAGAACTGGAAGAAGCCCATCACCATCGCCCGTCACGCCTACGGCGATGTGTATAAGTGCACCGAGTTCCGCATTCCCGGTGCAGGCAAGGCAGAGCTGGTGTTCACCGGCGCAGACGGCAGCCAGCAGCGTGCCACCGTCTTTGATTTTGAGGGTGCCGGTGTGCTGCAGGGTCAGTACAACAAGGATGATTCCATCCGCAGCTTCGCCCGCAGCTGCTTCAACTACGCACTGGACGTGAAGCAGGATCTGTGGTTCGGCGCAAAGGACACCATCTCCAAGAAGTACGACCACACCTTCAAGGATATCTTCCAGGAGACCTACGATGCCGAGTACAAGGAAAAGTTCGAGGCTGCCGGCATCACCTATTTTTACAGCCTCATCGACGATATCGTGGCGCGTGTCATCCGCAGCGAGGGCGGCTTTGTCTGGGCCTGCAAGAACTACGACGGCGATGTGATGAGCGATATGGTTTCCACCGCCTTTGGCTCGCTGGCCATGATGACCAGTGTGCTGGTCAGCCCGGATGGCAAGTACGAGTACGAGGCCGCCCACGGCACTGTCACCCGCCATTACTATAAGTATCTGAAGGGCGAAAAGACCTCCACCAACCCCATGGCCACCATCTTTGCATGGTCGGGCGCCTTCAAGAAGCGCGGCGAGCTGGATAACCTGCCGGAGCTGGTGCACTTTGGTGAGGCACTGGAGGCTGCAAGTTTGCAGACCCTGAATGAGGGCATCATGACCAAGGACCTGTGCGGTCTGGCAGAGGGCATCACCCCCACCGCCGTGGACAGCGAGGGCTTTATCAAGGCCATCCGTGAGCGTCTGGAAGCCAAGCTGGCATAAAACGATTTTCAATATAGCATAAAAACCGGAACGATCCACCCGAAAAAGGGACGATCGTTCCGGTTTATGTTTTAGGCAGGATGTGCGACAAACTGGAATTTTACTACCTCGATACTGTCGCTTTAATTGCGCCCAGACAGTGGATTCTTACGACACGGT
>CAKSYT010000022.1 GCA_934524985.1 uncultured Faecalibacterium sp.
ACCGTGTCGTAAGAATCCACTGTCTGGGCGCAATTAAAGCGACAGTATCGAGGTAGTAAAATTCCAGTTTGTCGCACTCATTATTTTTTTCTTGTATAAACGGGATACCGGAGCGTCCGCAGGCGCTCCGGTATCCCGTTTTTATCCATAATGCTTTTCTTTTATCTGCGGCTGCGCGCCGGGCGGCGGTGGAGGGCACAGTAATAGCCGAAGGCGGTACCGCACAAGCCGCCCACAATGTGCATAAAGTTTGCAACGTTATCGTGCACAAAGATGATATCGTACACCTGCTGGCCGAAATACAGCGCCGCCACCAGCAGCATGGTGACCGGGATGCCGCCGGAGAAGCCCGCCAGCGAGGACAGCATGATGAGCATAAACACGATACCGGATGCGCCCAGCAGCCCCGTGTGGGGGAACAGGATGCATTGCAGCACGCCGGTGACCAGCGCGGTGAACAGAATGCCCTTGAGCAGCGGGATGCTGCCGTATTTTTCCTCCATGGGCGGACCCACTACCAACAGCAGCAGCATATTGTTGAGAAAATGCTCCCAGTTTGCATGGCCCAGCACATGGCCGAACAGCCGGATGTAGCCCAGCGGGTCCCGCCAAGAAGAGCGGTACACGCAGAACAGGTTCATGGTGCTCCAGCCGTTCGTCCAGCCGTCTGCCAGCAGCACCAGCATGGACAGCAGAAAAAAGGTAAGGATCACCGGCGAGTTATACTGGAGCTCCAGTTTCAGCTTGATCTTTTTCGTAAACAGTCATTCCCTTCACAGTATTGTTGGCGTTACCCTCTGGTTTGTGCCCAGTATGCGCCCATGCTCTGGCCGGGCTGGTTCGTTACTTCATCGTTGAGGTATGCCGCAAGGCCGCAGGCCGCAGGCTGCCAGCTGAGCGCGACTTCCACCGTGGGGTACTCCACCTCGGCGTACCAGAACGCCGTGGGCAAGCCTTCGTCCACATGGTTCACCTCCAGCACCGCGCCGTCCGGCAGGCGGTAGCTCCGGCGCACCTTTTTGATCAGGGGCTTGCCGATGATCTTCTCTTCCAGCTGCACAAACAGGTCTTTGTCGATGCTGCGCTCGATCTCCTCCCGTGCCAAGCCCCCTGCGGACTTGAAGCAGAGGATATAATCGGTGCTGCCGCCGGTCAGTGCTTCCTCCCGGATGCGCACCGTGGGCTGCACGCTGATATAGCCCTGCCGCATGGTGAATTCTTCCTCAAGGGGCAGCCCCTCCGGCCAGCCGGTCACCATCCATTTGCGTTCGATCTCCATAGCGTTCTCTTCCTTCCGCAAAATTTTGTATTTATTGTACCATATTTTTATGTTATGATAAAGAGCAGAACAAACATAGTCGTGAAAATCAATTTTCCTCTGAAGGCTTCCCCCGTCCGGGGGAAGCCTTCAATGGGAAGAGCAATTTTCGTTAAAGGAGCATTTTATGAAAAGCGAACGCACTTATCCTGTATATAAAGTCAACAAGCACGCCGAAGGTCTTTTGGTGGGCGGGCACCCTTGGGTGTACGAGAACGATATTCTGGAAGCGCCCGGCACCGAGCCGGAAAACGGCACGCTGGTGGATGTGGTCAGTCCCAAGGGTGCCTATCTCGGCACCGGTTTTCTCTCGCTGCAAAGCAAGATCCGGGTGCGGCTGATCTCCCGCAACGCCAACGATACCTTTGACGCCGCCTTCTGGCGCCGCCGGGTAGAGTACGCATGGGCTTACCGCAAGACCGTGCTGGAGCCTGCCGACCTTTCTGCCTGCCGCTTCATCTTTGGCGAGGCGGACCAGTTCCCCGGGCTGACGGTGGACCGGTTCAACAACGTTCTGGTCACCCAGACTTTGAGCGTGGGCATGGAAAAGCTGAAGCCGGTGCTTTTCCCTTTGCTGGCCGAGGTGCTGCGGGCAGACGGACAGACCATTGACGGCATCTACGAGCGCAACGATGAAGCCCTGCGTGCCAAGGAAGGGCTGGAACAAAACAAGGGCTGGTTTGCCCTGCCCGGCGAGAGCCACCCGGAAACCACCCAGACCGAGATCTGCGAAAACGGCGTCTACTACCATGTAGATTTTGAAAACGGCCAAAAGACCGGCTTTTTCCTTGACCAGAAATACAACCGCCGGGCTGTGGCACGCCTTGCCGCCGGGCACACCGTGCTGGACTGCTTTACCCACACCGGCAGCTTTGCCCTGAACGCTGCCAAGGGCGGGGCTGCCCGGGTGACCGCTGCCGACATCAGCGCCGAAGCCATTGCCATGGCAAAGCGCAACGCCGAGCGCAACGGCCTTGACAACATGGACTTCCTCTGTGAGGACACCTTCGAGCTGCTGCCCCGGCTGGAAAAGGAGGGCAGCCCCTACGACTTCATCATTCTGGATCCTCCGGCCTTTACCAAGGCGCGCCGCACGGTGGAAAATGCCATGCGCGGCTACAAGGAGATCAACTACCGCGCCATGAAGCTGCTGCCCCGGGGCGGGTATCTGGCCACTGCCAGCTGCTCCCACTTTGCCACCGAGGAGCTGTTCATCAAGATGCTGCGCGCTGCCGCCAAGGACGCTCACCGGCAGCTGCGGCAGATCGAGGTAAAGCAGCAGGCACCGGATCACCCCATTTTGTGGGGCGTGCCGGAGACGAACTACCTCAAGTTCTTCCTGTTTCAGGTCATCTGACACTTTTATAATAAGGGCAGCTGCCGCGCAGTGCGCACCTTTTAGCCGGAGAAAGCCATCCTGAAAGCAGCTTTTTCGGCATAAAAGTCATACCAATCGCGGTTGTTCCAAAAATCCGGGATCGTGTTTGTGCAGAATCGTCAGTTTTGTCAATTGCCTTTTTTGCCTGCAAAGGCTATAATCTTAGCCATAGACAGCAACGGCGCTGTGGGTCACCTCCTGACTCGCAGCGCCGTTTTTGTTAAGATGTAAGCAAGCTTTGAGCCTCTGCATTGCGGCAGACCCAAGGCGAAAATGTAAGATCAAGTAAGGAGTAGGATTTATGGCAGCAAATGTTATGGAGATCTACGGCAGCAAGGTCTTTAACGAGCACGTTATGAAGGAGCGCCTGCCCAGCGCTACTTACAAGAGCCTGAAGAACACCCTGCACAAGGGTGCTCCGCTGGATATTGAGGTGGCAAACGTTGTCGCCAGCGTGATGAAGCGCTGGGCTATGGAGCTGGGTGCTACCCATTACACCCACTGGTTCCAGCCCCTGACCGGCATCACCAGTGAGAAGCACGATGGCTTCGTCAGCCCTGTGGGTGATGGCACCGCCATCATGGAGTTCTCCGGCAAGGAGCTGGTACGCGGCGAGCCCGATGCTTCCTCCTTCCCCTCCGGCGGTCTGCGCGCTACCTGCGAAGCACGCGGCTACACCGCATGGGACCCCACCAGCTACGCCTTTGTGAAGGATGACGTGCTGTGCATCCCCACCGCATTCGTCAGCTACACCGGCGAGGCTCTGGATAAAAAGACTCCCCTGCTGCGTTCCATGAACGCACTGTCCGGTCAGGCTATCCGCATCCTGAAGCTGTTCGGCAAGGATGTGGACTACGTCTCTACCACCGTCGGCCCCGAGCAGGAGTACTTCCTTGTTAAGAAGGAGGACTACGAGGCACGTCAGGATCTGATCCTCACCGGCCGCACCCTGTTCGGCGCTCCCTCTGCCAAGGGTCAGGAGCTGGAAGAGCACTACTTCGGCGTGATCCGTCCCGAGGTTTCTGAGTTCATGAAGGAGTTGGACGAGGAGCTGTGGAAGCTGGGCGTGCCCGCAAAGACCAAGCACAACGAGGTGGCTCCCTGCCAGCATGAGCTTGCTCCCATCTTCGATACCACCAACGTAGCCATCGACCACAACCTGCTAACCATGGAGATGATGAAGAAGATCGCACCTAAGTACGGTCTGGTCTGCCTGCAGCACGAGAAGCCCTTTGAAGGCGTGAACGGCAGCGGCAAGCACAACAACTGGTCCATGAGCACCACCCACGAGAACCTGCTGGATCCCGGCGACACCCCCATGGAGAACCTGCAGTTCCTGATCTTCCTGGCCGCTGTTATCAAGGCTGTGGATGAGTACGCCGATCTGCTGCGCACCTCCGTGGCTACCCCGGGCAACGATCATCGTCTGGGCGCTAACGAGGCACCTCCGGCCATCATCTCTATCTTCGTGGGCGAGGAGCTGGAAGCCGTCATTGATGCCATCGCATCCGATTCTCCCTATGCCGGCCCCGTCAAGATGAAGATGGATCTGGGCGTGGACGTTCTGCCCAAGTTCAGCAAGGACACCACCGACCGCAACCGTACCTCCCCCTTCGCCTTCACCGGCAACAAGTTCGAGTTCCGTATGCCCGGCTCTGCCGAGAACCTGAGCGACTGCAACACCATCCTGAACACCGCTGTCGCCAAGGAACTGAAGGGCTACGCCGACGAGCTGGAGGGCGCTGAGGACTTTACCAGCGCAGCCATCGCTCTGGTCAAGCGCACCATCCGCGATCATCGCCGCGTTATCTTCAACGGCAACGGCTACACCGCCGAGTGGGAGGCCGAGGCAGCAAAGCGCGGCCTGCCCAACAAGAAGAACACCCCCGCTGCTCTGCCTGCACTGATCGCACCCAAGAACATCCAGCTGATGGAGGAGTTCGGCGTGCTGACCAAGGTAGAGATGGAGAGCCGCTACGAGGTGGAGATGGAGCACTACTCCAAGATCATCAACATCGAGGCTCTGACCATGCTGGAGATGGCCCGCAAGCAGCTGCTGCCCGCCATCAACGCCTACATGAGCGAGGTTGCCAACACTGCCGCCTCCAAGCTGGCTGTCAGCGAGCACATCAGCGTGCGCAGCGAGACCAAGACTTTGGAAAAGCTTTCTTCTGACGCCGATGCCATGAGCGATGCCATCGACACCCTGCAGGATGCCGTGAATGCCGCCAAGGCACTGCCCACCGAGAGCGAGAAGGCCGTTGCCTTCCACGATAACGTTCTCCCGGTGATGGACGCCCTGCGCGCCGCTGCCGACGATGCCGAGACCATCTGCGGCGAGGATTACTGGCCTCTGCCCAGCTACAGCAAGATGCTTTACTACGTCTGATCTTCTCACACCAGCGTAAAAAAATAAGCATCCGCCGGCTGCCGGATCAATTAGCCATTCTCCTTTTCCTATTTCTTACACCAGCCCAAAGACCTGCTCCCTTTTTGAGGGCAGGCCTTTGGGCGTTTTATTTGAAATGCAGTTTTTGTAAGGGGGTTATTTATGAGCTATTCCACCCAACAGGATATTCTGGATTTTGTAGAGGACAACAACGTTAAATTTGTGCGGTTTGCCTTCTGCGATATCTTTGGCACCCAGAAGAACATTGCCGTGCTGGCCAGCAACCTGTCCAAGGCGCTGGAAGAGGGCGTGTGCTTTGACGGCAGTTCCATTGCGGGCTTTATGCACGTTGAGGAAAGCGACCTTGTGCTGCGGCCGGATCTTTCTACCGTGACCATCCTGCCGTGGCGTCCCACCGAGGGGCGGGTGATGCAGTTCTTCTGCGATGTGGAAAAGCCGGACGGCGCATCCTTTGACGGCAACTGCCGGGGCTTTTTGCGGGATGTGAACCGCAAATTCAAAAAGCTGGGGCTTACCTGCAACGTGGGTACCGAGTGCGAGTTCTATCTGTTTGAAAAGGACGACCGGGGCCGTCCCACCTGCATTCCCATCGACTTTGGCGGATATTTTGACGTTGCGCCGCTGGATGCGGGCGAGAACCTGCGCCGGGATATCTGCCTGACCATGGAGCAGATGGGCATGGCACCCCAGCACAGCCACCACGAGAGCGGCAACGGTCAGAACGAGATCGACTGCCGCTACGCTGGGCCGCTGAAAACCGCCGACAACGTGATGACCTTTAAGCAGATCGTCCGTGCCATTGCCATGCGCAACGGCCTGCACGCCAGCTTTCTGCCCAAGCCCCTGCCCCAGCAGGCCGGCAGCGGGCTGCACATCAACCTCTCGCTTTACATGGACGGCAAAAACCTGTTTGAGGGCGATATTGCCCCGGACAGCGTAGCAGGCAGCTTTATGGCCGGTGTGCTGGCACACAGCCGGGAACTGACCGTGTTCACCAATCCCCTGCCCAACAGCTACCAGCGCTTTGGCTGTGACGAAGCGCCCCGCTATGTGAGTTGGAGCCGCCAGAACCGCAGCCAGCTGGTGCGCATCCCCATGGTCAGGGGCGACAGCTGCCGCATGGAGCTGCGCAGCCCGGACCCTGCCTGCAACCCGTATCTGGCCATTGGTCTGATCCTTGCTGCCGGACTGGACGGCATTGAAAAGCGCATGGTACTGCAGCCGCCGGTGAACCGCAACCTGTTCGATGCCGCCGAGGCCGAGGGACTGGGCCTTGAGACCCTGCCCGCCACCCTTGAGGAGGCGGTGCAGGTTGCCGAGGAGAGCGAGTTCTTGCGCAAGGTGCTGCCGGAGGGGCTTTCTAAGCGCTATTTCACGGAGGAACTCAAGCGCTGCACCGCACTGCGGAGTGCGCCTGACCGGGCCGAGCACGAGCGCGTCTACTATTTTAACGCCATCTGATCCCTGCCTGCGCAGGAGAAAGGAGTGCGAAAATGGGACGCGCACTGATCGTAAGCGCCGGTGCCAACTCCAACGAATATATTGCCGCGCGGCTGTCCGAGATCGGCTACAGCCGCCCGGTGATCATTCCCAGCGGAGCCGAGGCGCGGCGCAGAATGTCGGAATCTGATTTTGAGTTGATCGTGGTCAACGCTCCCCTGCCCGATGAGTTCGGGCACGAATTGTGCATTACCGCTGTGGAGCAGACCGATGCCGGTGTGGTCTTTCTGGTAAAAGCCGCACAGGCCGAGCAGCTGCTTGCCCCCCTGAACGAGCAGGGGGTGCTGCTGCTGAGCAAGCCCTTCACCACCCCGTTGTTTTTGCAGGCCATGCACATGGCGGCTGCGGGCAACCACCGCTTGCAGCGTCTGCGGCAGGAAAATGCCCGCCTGCAGGACAAGATCGGGCAGCTGCGGCTGGTCAGCCGGGCAAAGTGCTGTCTGGTAGAGCACGCCCACATGACCGAGGCCGAGGCGCACCGCTACCTTGAAAAACAGGCTATGGACACCCGCCGCGACCGCGCCGAGGTGGCGCAGGAGGTGCTGGAAGAGTACGCTGACAGCAGCGACTAATAAACAGGGCTTCGCCCCGCACCCGCAGATAAAAGGGTGCGCCGGGAGCGAGCCTTTTATGGAAGATTTTTATTTTTACAACAGAGGAAGGTATATTTTATGGCAAAATTTATTTTTGTGACCGGCGGCGTGGTCTCCGGTCTGGGCAAGGGCATTACCGCTGCATCTCTGGGCCGTCTTTTGAAGTGCCGCGGCCTGAAGGTGGCCAGCCAGAAGCTGGACCCCTATGTGAACGTAGACCCGGGCACCATGAGCCCGCTGCAGCACGGCGAGGTGTTCGTGACCGATGACGGCACCGAGACCGATCTGGATCTGGGCCATTACGAGCGCTTTATCGATGAAAACCTGAACAAGTACTCCAACCTGACCACCGGCAAGGTGTACTGGAACGTGCTGAACAAGGAACGTCAGGGCGCGTATCTGGGGCAGACGGTGCAGATCATCCCCCACATCACCAACGAGATCAAGAGCTACATCTACAATCTGGCCTCCTCCACCGAGGCAGATGTGGTCATTACCGAGATCGGCGGCACCACCGGCGATATCGAGAGCCAGCCCTTCCTTGAGGCCATCCGTCAGGTAGGTCTGGAGCAGGGACGTGACAACTGCTGCTTCATCCATGTGGTGCTGGTGCCCTACATCTCCGGCTCGGACGAATACAAATCCAAGCCTGCGCAGCACTCGGTCAAGGAGCTGCAGGGCATGGGCGTAAGCCCCGACATCATCATTCTGCGCGCAGACGGCAGTGTAGGCAGCGATATCCGCCGCAAGATCAGCACCTTCTGCAACGTCAAGCCGGAGTGCGTAATTGAGAACCTGACCATGCCCAGCCTCTACCAGTGCCCGCTGATGCTGCACACCAACGGTCTGGACGATGTGGTGGTGCAGCAGCTGCATCTGGATGTTCCCCCCGCCGACCTGACCGAGTGGAAGCAGGTGGTCTCCCGCATTGCCACCCGCAGCAAGACCTGCACCATTGCACTGGTGGGCAAGTACGTCAAGCTGCACGACGCTTACCTCTCGGTGATGGAGAGCCTGTACCACGCCGGGTTTGAGAACGACAGTCAGGTGGAGATCCGCTGGGTAGAAAGCGAGGATCTGACCGATCAGGCCGCCTGCAAGGAGGCCTTTGCGGATGTAGACGGCATCATCGTGCCCGGCGGCTTTGGCGACCGCGGCATCGAGGGCATGATCCAGGCCGAGCAGTACGCCCGCGAGAACCATGTTCCCTGCTTTGGCATCTGCCTTGGTATGCAGATCATGGTCATTGAATTTGCCCGCAACGTGCTGGGCTACAAGGACGCCAATTCCAGCGAGTTCACCCCGGACGGTGCCCACAATGTCATTTCCCTGATGCCGGACCAGCAGGGCAACATCCCCAAGGGCGGCACCATGCGTCTGGGCAAGTACCCCTGCACGGTGGCACCCGGCACCAAGATGGCCGAGTGCTACGGCGAGAGCGAGATCTGGGAACGCCACCGCCACCGCTACGAGTTCAACAACGACTTCCGGCAGGAGATGCAGGACGCCGGGCTGGTCATTTCCGGCACAAGCCCGGACGGCCATCTGGTGGAGACCGTAGAACTGCCCGGCCGCGACTTCCATCTGGGCGCACAGTTCCACCCGGAGTTCAAGAGCCGCCCCAACCGCGCACATCCCCTGTTCAAGGGCTTTATCGCCGCTGCGCTGCGCTACCGCGCCGCCGCCCAGCGGGATATGCTGCATCTGTAACAGCATAATATAAACGGCAAGGCCGCAGCACAAAATACCGTGCTGCGGCCTTGCTTTATGTAAGACGATTTTAATGCCCTCCGCGCTGCTTTGGGCATTCTTAGCGGAAGAAAAATTTATAATTTCGGGGTATCGGAGCGTCTGCGGACGCTCCGATACCCCATTTTCACAGAGGGGGCGCTCTGCGGAGCACTTCAACCGCTTTTTTCACGGGATGGGTCGTAAAGGGAAACAGCAGTCCCTTTTTCTCCCTCGTGAAAATGAGACACCGGCGCATCCGCAAACGCACCGGTGTCCCGTATTTCTAATTATTGCTTTTACCGCACCACTTCATCCTGTCTGGCGTGGTTTTTCTGCTTATTCTCGTACATCCGCTGGTCGGCGATGCAGCGCACCTGCTGCACATCCACGCTTTCGGCGGGGTACAGGGCGTAGCCGCAGCTGGCACCCACGCTCACGGTATTGCCGTCGATCTCGTAGGGCACAGCGATCATCTCACAGATCAGGTTCATCTTGCTGGCGCAGTCCTCCGACTCCATCGTGCCAAGCAGCAGCAGAGCGAACTCGTCGCCGCCCAGACGGAAAGCGTAGTCCCGGCTGCGGATGCAGCCCTGCAGCCGTTGGGAAATGCCCTTCAGCAGCTTATCACCCACATCGTGGCCGTAGGTGTCGTTGACCGGCTTGAAGCGATCCAAGTCCATATAAAACAGTGCAAAGGGCTGGCTGTGCTGCTCCAGCACCGTCAGCACCCGGTCGAAATAGCGCTTGTTCAGCAGCCCGGTCAGACCGTCGGTGTTGGCAAGGCTTTGCAGCAGGTGCTGCTTGCCCATATCCTGTGTGATCATCATCACGCGGGTCAGGCGGTCGCCCTTCCACGCCATAGGAACCACCGTCATCATGAAAAATGCGCTCTTATCGCGGGCGGCATATTCCAGCTTGAGGGAGTCGTTGTCCGTTTTGATCAGCCTGCGCAGGTTCTCCGGGGCCAGCATCTGGGTGATCTTGGCGTTTTCGGTGTCGGTCAGCACCACATACTTCCGCGACAACTGCTCCAGCATCTGCCGGTAGGAGCCCTCCGGCGGGTACAGCAGTTCCCCGCGCCGCTCGTAGTACTGGTAATGATCGCGATCCAGATCGCACACTGAATAGCGCTCCACGATGCGCGCCATACCCGCAAACATCATGTCGCTCTTTTCCCGGCGGCGCTCCAGCTCCCGGCGGCGGTTGCGCTCGGCGTCACGCTGGATCTTTACCACGCCTGCTATGATCAGAAGCCCCAGCAGCGCAATAACTAGAATGGTAGCACTTTGCACCTTGCGCATCCCGGCATCCACCACCCCGGTGGGCACGATGCCGATGATGCTCCAATCCATGAGCCCCAGCGGCTGATAGATCAGGTAATATTTCTGCCCGTTCATGGTGAACAGCACGCAGCCCTCGCCGCCCTACGGCAGGGTCTGCACCATGGTGTCATAGTAGGGCTGCTGATTCACACGGGCGTTCTGCTGCAAATAATCAAACAGGTTGGTCATCTGGTCGGTGATCTCGGTCTTTGTCTCGGTAGAAAACACAACATCACCATTGGAGCGCACAATATAGCAATCGCTCTGCCCCTCATAGACCATGCTGCTCAGCAGCTTTTCCAGCACGGCGTTGTCGTAGCTGACCACCAGCGCCGTATAGGTAGTGCCGTTCAGCTGCAGCGGCTGCTCCATAGGGATGGCAAACAGGACCTTGCGGATGCCCTGACTGGAGGTATAACTGGAGATCACCGGCGCGTTTTCGTTATAAAGTTTCTCAAAAGCGTTCTTCATGTGCACAGCCGTGCCCTGCCGTCCGGCAGTGGTCCAGAACTCGCACTGCTCGTTGAAGAGGTAAAAATCCGTGTACTGCCAGGTAGCCTTTTGGGCGATATACGCCTGCCACTGCTCCTCCTGCTCCCCCTTCTCCACAAGAGCGCTCAGGTAACTTTCCCAGTCGTTCAGGATGTTCCAGTTGCGCTGGGCAAACATGGTAAAGGTCTTGGCAGACTGCCCATAGGTGGAAAGCAGGTTTTCCGTGCTTTCCTGATAGATCTGCTTCTGCGTATAGATGCTGTAAACAAAGATACTTACCAGCATCGCCAACAGCATTCCTGCTATGAGCAGGATGTTTTTTCGTTTCTGTTTCATAAGGCTGTTCCTCCGACTGCCACGCAGCCAGACCCCTTCACAATACGTTCTTCCAAAGGCTTTGTCCCAAAGCGCTGTGCACAAAGTTCCGCAAAAGTGCACAAGCGCCGCGTGTCAGTTCCCGTATAAACCGACACTATCCCTAATAACATTATACCATTCTGCAAAAAAGCCTGTCAACACACCCCCGGGGCGATTCACGTCGTTTCAAGGGCGATTCACGCAGATTTGCGCTGTAAAGCTTGCAGACTTTCTGCAGACTTTCGGATAGTAAGTAAGTGCAAATATCGGTTAGTATTCGATAGTATCCGAGCTGCTGCGAATGCAAAAAAATCCGCATGAGCACTGGATTTTCCAGTATTCATGCGGATTTTCACGTTATGCAGAAGAAGGGACTTGAACCCTCACTCACAAGGAACTGGTGCCTAAAACCAGCGTGTCTGCCATTCCACCACTTCTGCTCATAGAAAAAAGGCAAGTCAAAAACCGACTTGCCTTCTGGTGCGAGGGAGGGGACTCGAACCCCCAAGGATAAACCACACGCACCTCAAACGTGCGCGTCTGCCAGTTCCGCCACCCTCGCATACCTGTTGTACAGTTCTCCGGTTTTTGAGGTAGAAAACCGTTGGTGCGGACTGCTTGGATATAGTAACACATTTCCGGCAATTCGTCAAGGGGTTTCTTTGTTTCTCATAAGTTTTTTTAAGCTTCATATCTATAATAGCAGCGCAGCGCGCGCAAAAGCAGCCTTCCGGGCAATTGCACAGGTCATTTGTGTGCGGAAAGCTTGCCTGCGGCGCTGCGCCCAGAGCAAAGGAGGGGTTTGTATATGAAGCAATTTGTGCGGCGCACCGGCGGGCGCATCGGGCTATGGGGCGGGCTGCTGGCGGCTGCGCTGGCAGCGTTTGCGGCGGGGTGGCTGGTGCCGGTACGCGCACCGGTGGGCTGTAATCTAAATGAGTTGACCGCCGCGCCGGACTTCAGTTCCTTTTCCCCTGCCGCGCCGGCAGTGGCTGCATCCGATGCCGGTACGCCCGCTGCCCCTTCCCTGCCGGAAAAATGGGTCTGCCTGACCTTTGATGACGGTCCCAGCAAGACCACCCCGGCTGTGCTGGCTGCGCTGGATGCTGCCGGGGTGCGCGGCACCTTTTTTGTGGTAGCCACCGGCTACAACGAGAAATATCTGCCCCTGCTCACGCAGGCTGCTGCCGCCGGGCATCAAATCGCGCTGCACTCTGCCTCCCACGAATACAGCGACATCTACCGCAGCAGCGCCGCCTACTGGCGGGACATTACCCTGTTGAAGGAGCGCATTGCCCCCTATGTGGATGCAGAGAGCATCCGGTATCTGCGCTTTCCCGGCGGCAGCACAAACACCGTGAGCCGCCGCTACGGCGGCAAGGGGCTGATGCAGCAGTTAAAAACCGAGGTAGAGCAGCGCGGCTGGCAGTGGGTGGACTGGAACGTCTGCGCCGAGGACGCCGTGGGCGGGCACCCCAGCGCGGATACCATCTATCGCAATGTAGTGCGGGAGACCGGCGAGCAGACCCATTGCGTGGTGCTGATGCACGACTCTGCCACCACCCGCACCACCGCCGAGGCGCTGCCAGATATTATCCGGTGGTATACGGATAACGGCTACACCTTTTTGACCGTAGCCGAGGCGCTGCCGCTGGGATAACGCGCCTTACAGCCACCTTTCAAAGCAGCGCCCCAGCAGCACCCCCGCAGAGACCAGCACCGCCAGCCAGAGCCAGCCTGCGCCACCGGTCACCACCCACCCTGCCGCCAGAATGGCGGCAAAGGTACATACCGGCGGCACAGCGATGCGCAGGATGCGCAGCAGCTTCTCCCGCCGGGGCGGCAGTCCGGCGTCCAGCTGCTCGGGATGCACGGCGTCACAGCAGACCTCGTCCCGGTACTTGCCCGGGTTGCGGTAGGCCTTGTACGCGATGCCGTCCAGCGAGAACTCCGGGTACATCCCCTCTTTGGTCAGGGCGAACTGCATCCCCTTTTCCTCTGCATAGGCCTGCAACGCCGCTGTAAACTCCTGCGGAGTGTTGATGCTGCCCTGCGGGATGAAGAAAAAGTGCTTTTGATGCTGCACCTGCGCCAGCGTGCAGTAATCCTGCAGCCAGCCGGAGAAGAAACCCTGCTGCGGGGCGGGGCTTTCCATGCGGGTCAGGCAGGCGTCCACGTCCAGCGTGTCCGCTTGCGGAGCCTGCCGGGCAAGGTCGGCACAAAACTGCATGGCTGCTGCCAGCTGCGCCGCCTGCTGCTCCAGCACGGTCTGCTGGGCTTGCAGCGCCTGCTGCAAGGGCTGTTCCCCGTGCAGCACCGCCTTGATGGTGGGCAGCGGCACATCCAGCATGCGCAGCATACGGATGAGCTTTAGGGTACGGACGTTCCCGGCGGTGTAATCGCGGTAGTCATTGCCCTGCCTGCGCGCCGGTGTAAGAAGCCCTTCTTTTTCATAAAAGCGGATGTTCGGGGCGGACACGCCGCTTTGTTCGGAAGCCTGTTTGATGTTCATTTGCTTCACCTCCGCCCTTACATTACACCTTAAAGCCGGTTGAAGGTCAAGGGTTTTGCGCAAAAAACAGAGCCGCCGCACAAAAATGTGCAGCGGCTCTATGAAGAGATGCTTTTATTGCGTGTATGCCGCGAGCTGCGGCGCACGCATTTTTTTAGTCCGCAGCCTGGCAGAACAGACTGAAGGTGCGGTAAGCCATGTACAGGTCGGTCTTATGGATGACCTCGAAGGGAGAGTGCATGGACAGCACGGGCACGCCGAGGTCCAGCACCTTGATGCCACGGTTTGCCACATACTTGGCAATGGTGCCGCCGCCGCCCAGATCCAGACGGCCCATCTCGCCGATCTGCCATGCCACGTTGTTGGCATCCAGCATACGGGTGATGTCGCCCACCAGCTCGGCGTTGGCATCGCTGGCAGAGCTCTTGCCGCGGCTGCCGGTATACTTGAAGATGGCAATGCCGCGGCCGGCGTAGGTGCCGTTCTGCTTCTCGAAGGCGCTTGCCCAAGAGGGGTCGTAGGCGGCGGTCACGTCCGCAGACAGGCACACGCTGTTGCGGAAGGCCAGAATGTCGTCCTGACCGGCAGCACGGCAGAGCATCTGCATAAAGTGGAACACATACATGCTCTGCATACCGGTCACGCCGTCAGAGCCGATCTCTTCCTTATCGGTCAGCACGCAGATGGTGGTGTGCACAGGGTCCTTGGTCTCGATCTCAGCCAGCAGTGCGGGGTAAGCATCCACGCGGTCGTCGTGGCCGTAGGCACCGATCATGGAGCGGTCAAAGCCCACGTCCCGTGCCTTGCTGGCGGGCACGACCTCGATCTCGGCGCGGGTGAAGTCGCGCTCGGTGATGCCGTACTTCTGGTTCAGCAGAATGAGGGTGTTCAGCTTGACGGCCTCCTTGACGTCCTCTTCCTCCACCGTGTCAGAGCCGATGAGCACGTTCAGCTCCTCGCCCTTGATGCCCTCGCTGAGCTTGCGCTCGTTCTGCTCGGCACCCAGATGGGGCAGCAGGTCGGTGATGCAGAACACGGGATCGTTCTCGTCCTCACCGATGGCAAAGTTGACGCTGGAGCCGTCGGCGCGGGTGAACACGCCGTGGATGGCCAGCGGGATGGTAGCCCACTGGTACTTGCGCACGCCGCCGTAGTAGTGGGTGCGGAAGTAGCTCATGTGGTCAGACTCGTACAGGGGGTTGGGGCGCAGGTCCAGACGGGGGCAGTCGGTGTGGGCGATGACCAGACGGAAGCCCTCCTCATAGGGCTTCTGACCGATGGTAGCCGCCACAACGGCCTTGTTTTCCTGAATGAAGTAGATCTTCTCGCCGGGGGCGTAGGCCTTTTTGGGCTCAAAAGCCTTGTAGCCGGCAGCCAGCAGCATCTGCTCGCTGACAACAGCAGCCTCGCGCTCGGTCTTGGCGCTGTCCATAAATTTCTTGTAGCCCTCGGCAAAGGCAGCAGCCTTTTCCTTTACGTCTGCCTGCTTGTCGGCAGCGTATTCGGGGGTGTAGAGCAGCTTTTCGGCGTACTCTTTTGCAGTAAGTTTCTCGCTCATGATTTTTTGCTCCTTAACTTTTTATCATTGACCTGCGTACAGACGCTGATAGGTCTGGTAGCAGGCGGTGATCTTGTTGACGTAGTGGTGCATCTGGTTATAGGGGAAGCCTTGCAGGGTCTCCCCGTCTGCCGAGTGCTCTTCCATTTGCAGCAGCTGATCCACCGTGCCCCAGCCGCTGTGGTACGCCGCTGCCGCCGTGGATACATCCCCTTTGTAGCGTTCCATACAAAGGTGCAGGTAATAGCACCCAAACCGGATGGCGGTTTCGGGGCTGTACAGGTCAGCAAAGGTCAGCTGCTCCTCCGGGGCGATCTTGCTGCGCATCCAGAGAAAAGTCTCCTCGGTCATCTGCATCAGGCCACGGGCGTCCACACTGGAGGTAGCCTGCGGGTCAAAGCCGCTTTCGGTGCGGATAAAGGCGTAGACTAAAAGCGGGTCCAGCTCGTAGGCTGCTGCCCATTTTTCCACCAGCTGCTCGTACTTGCGGGGGTACAAAAACCGCTCTGCCCGGTTGTACGCAGTCGGCACGGCATACACCGTAAGCACCACCGCCAAGCACAACGCAGCCAGCCGCAGCAGCCGCCGTCGGCGGCGCTGCTGTTTGCGAATACGCTGTTTTTCCCGCGCCGCGCGGCGCTCCCGGGCGGCGATGGGGTCGTAGGCTTTTTCATAATTTTGTTCGTTCAAAGCGATGCCGTCACGCCCCCTTCTGCTTGCAGCTGCTCACACAGGCGGGCGGCTGCGGCTTGCAGCGCCTCCAGCCCGGCATCGTTATGCAGGGTGTAGTCTGCCTGTGCGGTCAGGGTCTTTTCCGGGGTCTGGGCGTTCAGGCGGCGGGCGGCCATCTCCGGCGAGATGCCGTCTCGTGCCACGATGCGCGCCACGCTGGTCTCAAAGGGTGCGGTGACCACGCACAGGCGGTCGCACTCAGCCTGTGCCGCCGTGCCCACGATGACCGCACCGTCCAGCACAAAAAGGGGCGCACCGGCGGCCTGTGCCGCACACTTTGCAGCCCGGATGCGTGCCTCGATGGCGGGGTGAGTCAGGCTGTCCAGCGCAGCCTTGCCCTCCGGGGTGGCAAAGGCGCGGTCAGCCAGCAAGCGGCGGTCCAGCGTGCCGTCCGGCTTTAAAATATCCCCGCCGAACCGCGCTGCAAGCTGCGGCAGCAACGGCGAGCCGGGCAGCAAGATTTCCCGGCTGAGCTGGTCGGCGTCTGCCAGCGGCACGCCATGGGCGGCAAATACCGCTGTGACCGTGGACTTGCCGCAGCCGCTGCGCCCCGTGATGCCCAAGGTGATCATAGGTCGATCACCCGGAAGGCAGCAGCGCGGATGAGGCGGTTGTACACCGCCATGGACAGGCCGTCCTTCTGCGGGCAGCGGGCGTAGACCACGCCGTCGCCCTGCTCATCCAGCGCCCGCAGGGAGCGGAAGATGTGCTTTGCCTGATCGGCACCGTCCCCCTCGCGGCCGTACTCCACGCAGGGCACATCCAGCTTTGCGCTTTCGCCGGTAAAGCACAGGCAGCTGGGGTTCTCGTCTTTATGGGCGTCCACATAGGCCTTGAACTGCGCAAAGGTGCCGTTGAGCAGGGTCACATCGGCCTTGGGGGCGTAGTGTTTGTACTTCATGCCCGGGCTGCGCACCACAGCGCCCTCCGGCAGTTTTTCCAGAATAGCCTTGGACACCTCCACCTCTTCACCAAGGGCGCGTTCCAAGTCCTCCAGCGTGATATGACCGGGGCGGAACAGGGTGGGTTTCTCCCCCACCACCGACACCACAGTGCTCTCCACACCCACATCGCACTCGCCGCCGTCCAAAATCAGCGGCAGGCGGCCGTCCATATCGGTGAACACGTCCTGTGCGTTGGTGGGGCTGGGCTTGCCGGAAAGGTTGGCGCTGGGGGCGGCAAAGGCGCAGCCGCTCTGCTGGATGACCGCCCGCGCCACCGGGTGGCTGGGCATACGGATGCCCACGGTATCCAGCCCGGCGCAGCATTCATCCGCTACCTCCGGCCCGCGCGGCATGATGATGGTCAGCGGCCCGGGGCAGAAGGCTGCCATCAGCAGCTGGGCGCGCTCCGGCACCTCGCTGACAAGACCCGGCAGCATCTCCGGCCCGGTGACGTGGACGATAAGGGGGTTATCCTGCGGGCGTCCCTTGGCCACAAAGATATTGCGCACCGCCTCACCGTTGCGGGCATCGGCGGCAATGCCGTAGACCGTCTCGGTGGGCAGGGCTACAAGCTGCCCCTGCCGCAGCAGCTGTGCGGCCTCGGCTACGCCTGCTTCATCGGCAGGCAAAACTCTGGTTTTGATTTCCATACGAATCATCGTTCTTTCTATCTGTAAAGTATTGTTGCTTGTCAGTCGTTTGGGTGGTTTTGCACCCGCAAAACCGGGGTTTACCCACCCAGCCTTTGCAGCTTTTCGGTCTGCTCGCGGGTGGCAAGGGCATCGATCACCTCGTCCAGATTGCCGTCCATGATCTTTTCCAGATTGTGGACGGTCAGCCCGATGCGGTGGTCGGTGCAGCGGTCCTGCGGGAAGTTGTAGGTGCGGATCTTCTCACTGCGGTCGCCGGTGCCCACTTGTCCCTGACGCTGGGCGTTGATGGCGTCCTGCTGCTCCTTCTGCTTTTGCGCCAGCAACCGGCTGCGCAGGATCTCCAAAGCCTTATCCTTGTTCTGGAACTGGCTGCGCTCGTTCTGGCACTCCACCACCGTACCCGTGGGGATATGGGTCACGCGGATGGCGCTGGAGGTCTTGTTGATGTGCTGACCGCCCGCACCGGAGGAGCGGAAGGTGTCAATGCGCAGGTCCTTCATGTCCAGCGCAAAGTCCACTTCCTCTGCCTGCGGCATTACCGCCACGGTGGCGGTGGAGGTGTGGATGCGGCCTTGGGTCTCGGTCTCCGGCACACGCTGTACCCGGTGCACCCCGCTCTCATACTTGAGACGGTTATACGCGCCCGCGCCATCCACCGAGACGATGGCTTCCTTTACGCCGCCAAGCTCCGTCTCGTTCAGGTTGAGCAATTCCAGCGTCCAGCCGCGGTTCTGGGCGTACATGGTGTACATCCGCAGCAGACTGTGGGCAAACAGGGCGGCTTCCTCGCCGCCGGCACCGCCGCGGATCTCCATGATGACGTTTTTGCCGTCGTTCACGTCCTTGGGCAACAGCAAAATTTTGAGATTATTTTCCAGCTTTGCCACATCTTGACTTTTTTCGCTGATTTCCTGCTGTATCATCTGCTTGAAGTCCGGGTCTAGTGAGCCGGGCTCCTCCAGCAGGGCTTTGGCCTGTGCCAGATGATCCAGCGCGGTCTGCCAGTCCCGGTAAGCCTCCACCACCGGCTCGGTGTCGTGGTATTCCCGCATCAGCTTGCGGAACAGTGCCGGGTCGGCGGCGGTATCGGGCTGGTTCAGCCGCATGGAAAGCTCCTCAAAGCGGCGGCAGACCGCATCCATCCGGGAAGAAATATCTTGCATCCTTGCAGTTCTCCTTACAAATTCGTTCCGGTTCGGGTGCGTTGGCCGCGCTACTGCGCAGTGCCGGGCTTTACCACCTTTTTGATGTTCTTTTCAATTTTGGCGCGGGGCAGCATGACCTCGCGTCCGCAGCCGGTGCAGCGGATCTTAAAATCCATGCCCACCCGCAGCACCTCGAAGCTGGATGCCCCGCAGGGGTGCTTTTTGCGGGTGAGGATGGTATCTCCCACAGCGATGTCCATATTTATCCGACCTCTCCCTTCTTTTCTGCCGCGCGATCGCCCGGCAGACCTTGTGTGTGCCGCCGCCCGCTGAGCGGGTGCTGCGCATACAGATATAGTATAATGCAAAGCCGCACAAAATGCAAATATCTGCGCACACTGCTGCATATCGTTGTAGCATCGCACAGAGACCCGAAAACCATATAGAAAGAGGAATGAAACATGATGCAAGCTTATCGTACGGAAAACAGTTATCGTTCTGCCGCCCGCCTTTCTCCTGCCGAGCTGCGGGCTGCCATGGCCAGCGGCGAAATTTTGCAGGCCACTGCCCTTGCCTTTGACACCCGGCGGCAGCTGCGGTTTGAACTGGGCGGCGTAAAGGCGGTAATGCCTTTTGCCCAGTGCGCAGACGGTGCCGAGACGGGCACCGTGCGGGATATTGCGGTGCTGACCCGGGTGGGACGTCCCACCTGCTTTGTCATCGAGGGGCTGGACACGGACGAGGACGGCACACCCTGCTACCGGCTTTCCCGCGCAGAGGCGCAGCGGCTGTGCAAGGCAGAGTATCTGGATCCCCTTTCGCCCGGAGATATCCTGCCCTGCACGGTGACCCACATCGAGCCGTTCGGCGCGTTTTGTGACGTAGGCTGCGGCATCAGCGCCCTGCTGCCCATCGACTGTATGTCGGTAAGCCGCATCTCCTCCCCTGCCGACCGGGTCAGCGTAGGGCAGCAGATCTTGTGTGCCATCAAAAACCGGGACGCACAGGGGCGCTTTGTGCTAACCATCCGGGAGCTGCTGGGCACATGGGCGGAGAACGCCGCCCGGTTCACCGTAGGCGAAACGGTGGTGGGCATCGTGCGCAGTGTGGAGGAATACGGCACCTTTGTGGAAATTGCGCCGAACCTTGCCGGTCTTGCGGAAAGCTGCACCGGTCTTGCGCCCGGGCAGGCGGTAAGCGTCTACATCAAAAACATTCTGCCGGAAAAGATGAAGATCAAGCTGGTCATTGTGAACCATGCCCTGAGCCAGCCCCACCGGTTTGAGCTGCGGTACTTTGTCACCGAGGGACATCTGGACAAGTGGGTATACTCCACACCGGAATGCCCCAAGCGCATTGAGACAGATTTTGCCGTTGCGGCTTGCAATCCGGGCTGAAAGCCTTTATACTAAGAGAAAGAGTTTTTGTCTGCCCGCTGCCCGCCCTTTACGCAGCGGTGCAGACCTTTGATACCATGTGAAAGCGCAAGGGGGATGTAAGGAACGATGAGCGCCAATGATGCTTTTACCGCCGGTGTCCGTCCCGGCGGCCTGACCAGCAGCACCGAGATCCGGCTGCTGCTGTGCTATCTGGTGAAAAACGCCGGTCCCATTACCCGGCAGGAGATCGAGAATGCCCTGATGGAGGAAGCCCTTGTCAACTATTTTGAGATCGGCTCCTGTCTGGACGATATCACAAAACAGGCACTGGTCACCCTGACCGGCGACAGCTACACCATTACCGATAAAGGCCGCAAGGTGGCGCAGGAGCTGGCCTACGACCTGCCCCGCACCGTACGGGAGCGGGCAGTCGCTGCTGTGCTGCGCTGCCAGACATGGGCCCGCAAGGAGGCCAAGTACAGCGCCCGCATCACCGAAAAGGCCGATGGTCACTGCACCGTGCGCTGCACCGTAAAGGGGCTGGACAGCGAGCTGTTCTGTCTGGAACTGGGCGCGCCCGACCGGCTGAGCGCCGAGCTGGTGAAAAAGCAGTTCATCCTGAAGGGCAACGAGATCTATCAGCTGCTCATCAACAAGCTGACCGAGGAAGAAAAATAAGACAGAACGATCCCCGCCCGCTGTAAGCAGAACTTACGGCGGGCGGGGATTTTTTTCAGATACACCCTAGATCAGGATACAGATCAGCCCGGTGCAGCCCTCGTTGATGACCCGTTCCAGCGTTTCCTGCAGGCGGGTGCGGGCTTCCTGCGGGATGTGGAGCAGCTTGTTCTGCAAGCCGTCGTTCACCAGCTCATGCAGGCTTTTGCCGAAGATGTTGGACTCCCACAGCTGCACCGGGTCGTCCGCAAAGTCGGCCAGCAGGCTCTGCACCAGATCCTCGCTCTGCTTCTCTGTGCCTACGATGGGGCTCAGCTCGGTGTGGATGGTAGCTTTCATCATCTGGATGGAGGGCGCACAGGCTTGCAGCCGGACGCCACAGCGCCCGTCCTGATGCACGATCTCCGGTGGTTCCAGATGCAGCTCGTCGATGGAGGGCATCACGATGCCGTAGCCGGTGGCTTCCACCTGCTCCAAGGCGCTGCGCACCTTCTCGTAGGCGCGTTTTGCGCGGGCAAGTTCCATGATGCAGGGCATCAGCCCGGCCTCATCCCCGATGTCCAGCCCGGTCTGCTCGCTGAGCACCTGATAAAAGATCTCCGGCTTCAGCTCCACACTTACCCGCACACTGCCGGCGGCAAGGTCTGCCCCTGCCACCGCCGAGCGCTGCACGGCTTCGCATTCCAACGCAGGGGTGTCCGTTCCAGTGGGCAGATCCTTCATGCGGGACACCCGCTCTGCCAGCTGCATGGCAGCTGCGTACACCTGTGCTTGCAACCAGTGCCCGGGCTCCAGCATGGTCACCCAGCGGGGCAGGGCAAAATCCAGCTCCTGCACCGGAAACTCGTACAGCACCCGCCGCAAGATCTCCCCCAGCATGGCGGCGTCCAAGTCCACGCAGCTTACCGGTAGCACGGTGCGGCGGTAGTCCCGCGCCATGCCCTCGGCCAGCTGCCGGGTCTCCGGCGCGTCCGGGTGGGTGCTGTTGAGCAGGATGATATAGGGCTTACCCAGCGCTTCCAGCTCGGTGATGACCCGCCTTTCCGCCTCTGCGTAGCCCGCCCGGGGGATATCGCTGACCGAACCGTCCGTAGTGACCACCACCCCGATGGTGGAGTGCTCGCAGATCACCTTGCGGGTGCCGGTCTCTGCGGCAAGGTCAAAGGGCACCTCCTGCTCGAACCACGGGCTTTTGACCATGCGGGGCTTTGCGTCCTCCTCGTGCCCCATGGCACCTTCCACCATGTAGCCCACGCAGTCGATCAGCCGCACCCGGCACGCCCCGCCGCCCTCCAGCTGCAAGGGCACGGCGGTCTCCGGGATGAACTTGGGCTCGGTGGTCATGATGGTGCGCCCCGCTGCAGACTGCGGCAGCTCGTCCCGGGCACGCTCCCGCGCGGCGGCAGAGCCGGACATGGCGGGCAGCACCAGCTGCTCCATGAACCGCTTGATAAAGGTGGATTTACCACTGCGCACCGGGCCCACCACACCGATGTAGATATCCCCGCCGGTGCGTGCGCCGATCTCACGACAGATGCTGTTCTGTTCCTGTTTCTCCAAAGCCGTTCTCCCCTTCCTGTTGCGCTGCGCACCGCGCCCGTAGGGGTGGGTGTGCTCGTTGTATCGTATGAAAAGGGAGCGTTTATTATGCAGGGACGATTTTGAATGCCCTCCGCTTTGCTCTGGGCATAGTCAGCGGAAAAATTATTTTATAATTGCAATTGAGGAAAATCTGCGGATTTTCCTCAATTGCTTTTTCACGGAGGGGATCGTAAAGGGAAACAGCATTTGCAGCGCCACTTTCTGCGAAAGTGTGGCGCTGCGGAAAAGGCTTTCCGTTTGCTTTTGGCGCGCCAAACCCTCTCAGGCTCACATTCGTTCGCCAGCTCCCCCGAAGGGGAAGCTTTTTGCAGTAACGGCACAGTTTCCAGATAAAGTGCAAGCCTTGCGAATGCGTCAGAAGCTCCCCCTTTCGGGGGAGCTGGCAAATCCGAAGGATTTAACTGAGAGGGTGCACCCAACAAAAAAAGAGCTGCCATGCGAAACACACAGCAGCTCTCGGAAAGGTTTTTATAAAATTACGGGGTCAGGCGGTTGGGGCCGCGGAACAGGAACTCGGCGTCCTTGATGCTCAGGCCGCACAGCAGCATGGTCAGGCGGTCGATGCCCAGACCAAAGCCGCCGTGGGGCGGGCAGCCGTACTGGAAGAACTCCAGATAAAACTTGACGTCATCGGCCAGACCCTTTTCCTCAGCCTGCTTCTTCAGCACCTCGTAGCGGTGCTCACGCTGGGCACCGGTGGTGATCTCCACGCCGCGCCAGATCAGGTCGTAGCCCTGCGGCACGCCGTTCTCATCACGCATGTGGTAGAAAGCGCGCTTCTCAGCAGAGTAATCGGTGATGAACAGGAACTCATGGCCGTAGTGCTTCTTGACCCAGTCGTAGCTCAGGCGCTCAGCCTCGGTGGTCAGGTCGCCCTTCTCGCTCTCGTCCACGGTATAGCCGAACTCTTCCTCCAGAGCCTTGTACAGGTCTGCCAGCTTGACCACCGGGAACGGGGTGGTGGGTACGATGACTTCCTGCCCGAACAGCTCCTTGATCTGCTCGCCATAGCTGTCTTTAACGGCCTGCAGACCGGCGGTCAGCAGCTCCTCTTCCATCTTCATCACGTCCTTGAAGGAGGTGATGTAGCTGAACTCCAGATCGAAGCCGGAGAACTCGGTAGCGTGCTTGTTGGTGTAGCTCTTCTCGGCGCGGAACACGGGGCCGGTCTCGAAGATACGCTCAAAACCGGCAGCCATAGCCATCTGCTTATAGAACTGAGGGCTCTGTGCCAGATAGGCATTGCGGTCGAAGTAATCCACCTTGAACACCTCAGAGCCGCTCTCGCTGGCAGCAGCGATCAGCTTAGGGGTGTGGATCTCGATGAAGTTGCGGTCCAGCAGGAACTTGCGCATGGCGTTGACGAAGCAGCTCTGTGCCTTGAACATCAGCTGGTTCTCGTCGGTGCGCAGGTCGATCCAGCGGTAGTCGATGCGCTGGTCGATGCTGGA
>CAKSYT010000023.1 GCA_934524985.1 uncultured Faecalibacterium sp.
GCCTGTTCCAGATTGTCCGCATCCTTGGCCTTGAAGATCACGATGTAGTGGGGCGGCTGGGTGGTCTTGTCCTTGCGCAAGGTGAAGTCCACGCCGTACTTCTTGGCACAGGGCTTAAACGCCCCGACGTTCGCCTCCGTGACTTCAATGTTGGTCAGGGCCGCGCCGTGGGCTTTCAGCTGTTTCAGGCTTTGCTTGCCGTGATGCAGCTTTGGCCCCTTGGCCCGGTGCTGCAAGTATTTTTTCAGCGCAGCTTGCAGAGCTTGGGAGGTGAGCTTGCCTGTTTTCATGGACAGAGCAATGGTTTTCTGGGTGACTTCTTCCTGCATTCAGCATTCCTCCTTGGCAGGTAGTCGGAAAAGCGGCAGCTAGGGTGGAACCACCAGCCGCCGCAGGTAAAGTGTTCTCATGGATGGGTACTCCTTTCGGTCAGGTGTTGGGCGGGCGGCCCCAATCGGGCTGCGCCATATCGTGCGCCACAAGGGACGCATAGTAGCTGTTGATGGTGCTGGGGGCGTTGAACAGCATGGCCCGCAGGTATTGCTTGATGTTGCGGACTTTGGTGGTGTTATCCCGCAGGCAGTCCATGACGAACTCGATGTGATGGCTGTCCAGCTTCAAGAATTTCGCCTTGACCAACTCTGCCGGGTAATCGTCCCCGGCCACCCGGATGGACTTGCGGGAAGTGCAGACCGTTTCCAGCAGGATGTCCACGATCTCGTCCAGCTGTTCCCGGTCTATCCGGGGATTCTGGGTGAGGGTGTCATACTCGATGTTCTCCAAAATCAGGTCCCGGTAGATTTGATAGGCCGTTTCCTTTCGGCTTCCAGTCCGTTCCGGCGGCGGTGCCGCTGCCTCGTCCTCGTCCAAAGGCAAGGGGTTTGGGGAATGGATAGGAATGGAATCGGTATTTAATCCCTCTTTCTTTTGTTTTTCTGTAATTAGTTTATCTTTATTTAATTGCATTGGATTTTCCAACGTAGGGTTTTCCTGCGTGGGATTCTCCAACGTTGGATTTTCCAATGTAGGTGAAACCGATGCAGGAACGGGCTGCGGCAGCTCGAAGATCACATAGTCTGCACCGCGCAGCCGCCCTTTCTCGTCCCGTTCTCTGGAACGCTGGATGTAGCCCGCCTGTTCCAGTTCCCGGATGGCCTGCCGTATCGCGTCAATGCTTTCCCGGTTGATACGGGCCAGCCCTTGCAGGGTGTAGTCCCAATCTTCCGGCAGGGAGAGCATTTGGGAGAGTAAGCCTTTGGCTTTCAGGGACAAGGCCCGGTTCCGCAGGTGGTGGTTTGACATGACCGTGTAGCCGCTGTTCTTTTCTACCCGAAAAACTGCCATTTCACGGATGCCTCCTTTCTGTTTTTGGGCAAAGAAAAAGCCGCAGGCTTTTTGTGAAAGTCTGCGGCTATGCCGATTGTTAGATATTCAATTCTTTGTGTTTCCGCACTCCATATCAATTGCTACCGAAACGGTGATGTGATTTTCAATGCGTTTATTGCGGAGTTTATCGCCCTCGCCATCGAACACAACATGACGAGAAAACAACGTAAAACGGATGATTTCCACTAGATTTCTCTTTGTAGCGAAACTATCGCTTCGACATGCTTCGTCCTCGGGAACAGATCTACCGGCTGCACCTTCTCTGCATGATAGCCGTTCTCCTCCAGCCATGCGGCGTCTCGGGCGGCGGTAGCGGGGTTGCAGCTGACATACACCACCCGGCGGGGGGCCATGCGCACCACAGCGGAGAGGGTGGCCTCATCGCAGCCCTTGCGGGGCGGGTCCAGCATTACGATGTCCGGGTGCAGGCCCTCGGCGGCAAGCTGGGTGGCAGCTTGACCGGCGTCGGCGCAGAAGAAGCGGCTCTTGGCGGCCACGGTCTCGCCCATGCGGGCGGCGTTGGCCTTGGCGCTCTCGATGGCCTCCGGCACGATCTCCACACCGATCAGCTCCCGGCATTGATCTGCCATGGAAAGGCCGATGGTGCCCATGCCGCAGTAAAGATCCAGCAGCGTGTCGTCCGGGGTAAGCTGCGCGTACTGTGCGGCAACGCCGTACAGCCGCTCGGCGGCAAGCGTGTTGACCTGATAGAAGGACAGCGGCCCCAGACGCACCGGCACACCGCAAAGGGTGTCCTCAATGTAGCCTGGGCCGTACAGGATATGGTTTTCACTGCCCAGAATGACATTGGTGTTTTTGGCATTGACGTTGAGCAGGATGGTGCTGATGGCAGGGAACTGCTCACGCAGCGCGGCACAAAGCTGCTCTGCGTGGGGCAGCTTTGCCCGGGTGCATACCAGACACACCATGATCTGCCCGCTGTGCGCACCGCGCCGCAGGAAAATGTGCCGCACCAGCCCCTTGCCGCTCTGCTCATCGTAGGGGCGGATGCCCTGCTGTGCAAAAAAGGCGCACAGCGCATTGCCGATCTCGTTCAGCACGCCGGGCTGCAGCTTGCAGTCCGGGCAGGGGACGATGCGGTGGGTGCGCCCGGCGTAGAAGCCGATGCAGGGCACGCCGTTTTTGTCCACGCCAACAGGGAACTGCACCTTGTTGCGGTAGCGGTCCACCTCCGGGGAGGGCAGAATATCCAGCACCGGCACCTCCAGCCCGCCAATGCGGCGGAAGGCGTCCAGCACGCTTTCCTGTTTGGCGCGCAGCTCAGCGGCGTAGTCCAGATGCCGCAGGCTGCACCCGCCGCAGGGGCCTGCCACCGGGCAGTCCACCGGAATGCGATCCGGCGAGGGGGTGAGCAGCTCGTCCAGAATGCCAAAGGCATACCGGCCGCAGTCCTTCACGATGCGCACCCGGGCTTCGTCCCCCGGGGCAGTGCTGGGTACGAATACGGCCTCGCCATCGGCACTATGGGCAACGCCGCTGCCATCGCTGGAAAGGCGTTCGATGCGCAGGGTCAGGATCTGGTTTTTCTGTAAAGGCATGGTTTCTCCTTGTGTGATGGGCTCAGGTTACAGTTGGGCAGGGCTTGCCGGGTCGGCGTCCTGCTGGGCGGCAAAATATTTGCTGGGCGGCACGCCCTTGGCGCGCTTGAACACCCGCGAGAAATAGAACTGGTCAAAGAAGCCTACCGACACCGCCACCTCTGCAATAGAAAGGTTGCCTGCGCGCAGCAGCTTGCAGGCTTCGTTGATGCGGTACTCGGTCAGGTAGTCGATGGGGCTCTTGCCCACGTTCAGCATGAACACCCGGTACAGGTGGCTGCGGGAAACCCCTACACTCTTGGCTACGTCATCAATGGAGATGTCGTGGGAGTAGTTGAACTGGATGTACTTGATGGCGTTCAGCACATACTGGCTGGAGGAGGAGGCCGTGTGGGGCTTGCCTGCGCTGGTCTCCCGCATCAAAGCGGCAATAAACAGGTACAGATACCCTACCATGGCGGCTTCGTCCTGCGGCTGCAATCCGCGGGAAGAGTAGATGTTGTTCAGGGCTGCCCGCATCCCGTCCGGGTCGCTGGTGTGGTGCACGGGGGCATCGTCCGTAAAGGGCAGCTGCGCAGCCAGCTTGTGGGCACAGGCACCGTTGAAGCCTACCCAGCTGTACTCCCACGGCTGCTGCTCATCGGCGGTATAGCGAATCAGCTGGCTGGGGCGGGCGAAGAACAGGTCACCCTCGCTCACCTCCCAAGTGCGGCCACCCACCTCAAAGATGCCCTTGCCGGATACCACCAGATGGATCAGGTAGTGGTCGCGGATGCCGGGACCCCATGTCTGACCCGGAGCGCAGCGCTCCAAGCCGCAGTTGAAGATGGACAATTCAATGTTGTTGGTATAGTTCTGCTTAAAGGATTGCTTATAAACGTCTGGCATGGCAGCTTTACCTCCGTCCTGTCACATTCTGCACCCAGTATACCATAGAACGCCCTGCAAATTCAACAAAAGTACATCTTATTCTTTGCACCTGACGCCGAAATTTGGATTTTTAGGGCAAATAAATTGAAAAATCGCCCGAAATGAATTACAATAGGCAAAAAAGAGCAGAATCGTTTATTCTGGAGGGGAGGAACTGTCATGGCCACCAGTGCACAACTCAGAAAACAGATCCTGCAGGGCAGCTGGGATTCCGCACTTGCTGCACTTTATGGGGCAGACCCGGCGGTGCTGCAGCGGCAGCGCGGGCGCTATGCGGCTGCGCTGGAGCAGTTCGAGCTCTATTTTGGTCCCGGGCGGCAGGTGCAGGTGTACTCTGCACCCGGGCGTGCAGAGCTGGGCGGCAACCACACGGATCATCAGGGCGGCTACGGTCTTGCGGCGGCGGTCACACTGGATCTGGTGGCGGTGGCGGCCCGCAATACGGACGGCTATGTGCGGGTCAAGTCCCGGGGGTTCAACAAGCTGGATGTCATTGATCTTGCTACCGCAGAGCCGCAGGCAGGGGAGAGTACCCACTCGGCCAGCCTGATCCGCGGCATTGCCGAGGGCTTCCGCGCGGTGGGTAAGCAGATCGGCGGTTTTGACGCCTATACCGCCAGCGATGTGCTGCGCGGCTCCGGGCTGTCCAGTTCGGCGGCGTTCGAGATGGGCATGGCGTCCATCTGGAACGAGGAATACAGCACCGGGCTGACCCCGGCGGAGCTGGCCGGCATCTGTCAGTATGCGGAAAATACTTATTTCGGCAAGCCCAGCGGCCTGCTGGATCAGCTTACCAGTGCGGTGGGCGGCATTATTTTTGCGGATTTTGCCGCTCCGCGCACCCCAAAGATCGAGAAACTCCACGCAGACGGTCTGCTGCCGGAAGGGATGTTCCTTTGCGTTACCGACACCCGGGGCAGCCACAGCGAGCTGACCGGTGAGTTTGCAGCCATCCGGCAGGAGATGGAGCAGGTGGCTGCCTGCTTCGGCAAGCCGCTGCTGGGTCAGGTGGAAGAGGATGCGTTCTGGGCGGCGCTGCCTGCCCTGCGCAGCCGCTGCCCAGACCGTGCAGTGCTGCGTGCGATCCATTATTTTGAGGAGAACGCCCGCACACTGGCGCAGCGGGATGCGCTTTATGCAAAGCAGTTCCCGGTGTTTGCAAGGCTGGTGAAGCAGAGTGGACAGGCTTCTTTTGCGCTGTGCCAGAACGTGTACTGTACAGCGGATGTGCGGCATCAGGGGTTGTCGGTGGCATTGGCCCTGAGCCAGAGCATTCTGGAAGGCACCGAGGGCGCGTGGAGGATGCAGGGCGGCGGCTTTGCAGGCACCATCCAAGCCTATGTGCCCGGGCGGCTGCTCAAGCGGTATCATGAAGCCATTGAGCGGGTGTTCGGGCAGGGCAGCTGCTATGTGCTGCGCCTGCGGGAGCAGGGCGCAGTCCGGGTGATCTGAACAAAACAAAAAGCCGTGCATGGCCGGAATGCTCCGGGATGCACGGCTTATTCTTATGGCTTACTGTTGCAGCGAAAAAAGCTGGGGAAGAGAGTTCTCGACCGGCTGGGCGTCCTTCTGCTGCGCATGATCCAGATATTGGACGGCAGTGACGGTAGCCTCGCGGGTGATGCCGAGTAAGCGGCCGATCTGCTGAGAGATCTTGATCCCGGTCTGTACGCCCGCCTTGATCATGCGGAAAAGCAGCATGGGAACGAAGGTGAAGGAAAACGAGATCAGCCCACCGTTCCAGAAGAAATCATTGAAGTGCAGGTTGTCAAAAAAGCTGCCGACAGCATCGCCGAATTCGCTGCCGCCAAAGGCAGCGCACTGCTCCTCGGGGGAGAGGGCTGCGTAGGAAGAGGGCAGCTGAAGCTTTTTCATAAATAAGGACACTCCTTTCCGGGTCAATTAAAGATCAGCACAGAGCTACCAGTGTGGGCAGGCAATTCTGCTGATCGGCCTCCTGAGCGGCCTGTTTGTCGGCCTTGTACTGGTCAACGGCATCCTTGAGCTCGGTCACAAAACTCTTGAGGGAAAGATAAATGCTGCGTGCCTGAACATAGGCGTAATAGCCACCCAGACCGGCCAGACCGATCGTGGCAACCTTGCTCCAGGTGTTCAGCTTGCCCCAGTAGTGCCCAATGGCATCACCGACACCCAAACCATCGTTCAGGGCATTCTGCATACCGGAGACTGCAGCCTGGAACGCATAGCGGCCCATCATGCCCAGCAGGTTTACCGTGGCATTGATGCCAAAGGCCATGACCTGCTCCGGAGTGATGTTAATGGAAAGGGCACCGCCCTCGGTATAGGTCATCTCCTCGGCAGAGAGCACAGAGTAGCCGGCAGGCAGCTGCAACGGGCGCTGATATGTATGATCCATGATGGAAAACTCCTTTCGCACACAGAACTCCCCAAGGGGCAGTTCATCTAGTAACTGAATTGTAGCATATCTGCACAAAAATGACAAGAGAGCGCGGGTTTAAAAACCATGATACATTTGTGAATATATTGTGACGCGGTTTTGAAAAAACGACTTGAATACGCTGCAAATGCGCAAAATGCCTGCTTTTTCACGGCGAAAAAATGTTGTAGCAAAAACGTGCTGAAAAACGCCAATAACAAAGGCATCTGCCCGTACCCGCTGCGTAGGATGCAGCAGCGGGCAAAGCAGATGCCTTGTGGTGTTTTACAGGTTGCCAAGCGAAAGGGAAGCGGGGTCACAGCGCTTTCGGAACGCGCTCATACAGCGTGGTCAGTTCGGCGATGTGCCCGACCAATGCGGCGGGCAGGGGCTGCGCCAGCCGCCAGTGCCAGTTTGCACCCTGTGTGCTGGGGGTGTTGATGCGGGCCTCGCTGCCCAGATGCAGCCAGTCTGCCAGCGGGATGATGGCGGTATCCGAAACGCTGGCAAGGCATGCGCAGATCATGCCCTCGGTCAGGGTCTCCGGTGTGCAGCGCAGGTACCGGCAGGCGTATGCTACGTCCTCGGCACTGGCGTTGCTGCGCCAGCCCTCGGTGGTTACATTGTCGTGGGTGCCGGTGTACACCACACTGTTGCGGGGGTAGGTGTGGGGCAGGTAGTTGCCCGACTCCCGGCTGTCGAAGGCGAACTGCATGATCTTCATGCCCGGGTAACCGCTTTCGGCCAGCATGGCTTTCACCTCCGGGGTCAGATAGCCCAGATCCTCGGCGATGATGTTGCCGCCGCCCAGCGTCTGCTGTATGGCGTGGATAAAGTCCCGGTCAGGGCCTTTTTCCCAGTGACCGCCCGCAGCTGTGGTGTTTTCGGCAGGGATGGAATAGTAGCTCTCGAAGCCGCGGAAGTGGTCGATGCGCACCACATCGTAGATGGAGGTGGCGTGCTTCATGCGCCGCTTCCACCAGTCAAAGCCGGTGGCTTTGTGGGCGGGCCAGTCGTACAGCGGGTTGCCCCACAGCTGGCCGTCTGCCGCGAAGGCATCCGGCGGGCAGCCGGCTACATGGGTCAGGTGCATCTGTCCATCGGTCTGGAACAGCTCCGGGTGGGTCCACAGGTCGCTGGAATCCGGGCTGACGTAGATGGGAATATCGCCCACCAGCAGAACACCCTTGCGGTTGGCATAGGCTTTCAGTGCGTTCCACTGGGTGTAGAAGAAGAACTGCACCGCCTTGTGGTAGCAGATCTGGTCAGCCAGCCGTGCCTTTGCGGCGGCAATGGCTTCCGGCTCCCGGCAGCGCAGGGTGTCCGGCCAGTCGGCAAGGCCAGCCTGCCCCTGCTCGGCCTTTACCGCCATGAACAGGGCGTAGTCCTCCAGCCAGAAGCTCTGCGCCGCGCAGAAGGCTTCGTAGGCAGGGGAGGGGGCAGCCAGCAGCCGGTCAGCGGCCTTTTTCAGCAGCACCGGGCGCTGGTTGTACAGTGCACCGTAGTCAACGGTGTCCACCGGCTGCGCGGCGGGAATCTCTTCGGCGGTCAGATAGCCATCTGCCGCCAGCAGACGGAAATCAATAAAGTAGGGATTTCCGGCAAAGGCGGAAAAGCTTTGGTAGGGGCTGTCACCATAGCCGGTAGGGCCGATGGGCAAGATCTGCCAATAGGTCTGCTTTGCCTCGGCCAGAAAATCAACGAATGCGGTCGCTTCACTGCCCAGCGTACCGATGCCGAAAGGCCCCGGCAGACTGAACACCGGCATCAAAATGCCGCTTGCACGCATACCGTGCACCTCCTTAGCCCTTTACAGCACCGGCCACGACACCCTCGATGATGTACTTCTGGCAGGTCATGTAGAGGATAATAATGGGGATGATCGCAATGATGATGCAGGCCATCATGGGAGCCAGCTCCACGCGGCCGTAACCGCCGCGGAAATACTGGATGGCCATGGGGATGGTGCGGTACTTCTTGATATCCAGCACCAGCGTGGGCAGCAGGTAGTCGTTCCACACCCACATGGTCTCCAGAATAGCAGTGGAGATCATGGTAGGCTTCAGGATGGGGAACACGATCTTAAAGAAGATCTGGATGGGGTTGCAGCCGTCGATCATGGCGGCTTCCTCGATCTCCATGGGCACGCTCTTCATAAAGCCGGTAAACATGAACACGGCCAGACCAGCGCCGAAGCCCAGATAGATGATGCAGATGTTCCAAGGGTTGTTCAGCTTCAGCCGGTCAGCGGTCTTGGACAGGGTGAACATGACCATCTGGAAGGGAACGACCATGGAGAACACGATCAGCAGGTTCATGAACTTGCTCAGCTTGTTGTTCACGCGGGTCAGGTACCAACCGGTCATGGAGCAGCACAGCAGGATCAGCACCACACTGGTGATGGTGATCAGAAGGCTGTATCCCATGCTGGAGAGGAAGTTCATCTTGGTCACGCCGTAAACGTAGTTGCGCAGACCGGCAAAAGTTTCGGCGGTGGGCAGACGGAACACCGTAGAGGTGGTAAAGCTGCCTTCGGTCTTCAAGCTGTTCAGCAGGATCAGCACGATGGGGTAGATCCACAGCAGGCAGAGAAGCACCATTACAACCGTAAGGATGACATCCCAGGTTCTTTTCTGTTTCGACATTACTGCTGCACCTCCTTAGAGCGGGTAAAGTGGAGCTGGATCAGCGAGATGACCACAACGATCAGGAAGAACACCACAGCCTTTGCCTGACCGATGCCCTTCCACTGCGCACCGGAGCGGCCGTAGAAGGTGTTGTAGATGTTCAGAGCCAGCATTTCACTTGCGTTGGCAGGCTCGCCTGCGGTCAGAGCCACGTTCTGGTCGAACAGCTTGAAGCTGTTGGTCAGGGTCAGGAAGGTGCAGATGGTCACGCTGGGCATGACCATAGGGATCTTGATCTTGAACAGGATCTCGCGGTCGTTGGCACCGTCGATCTTAGCCGCCTCGATCAGGTCGCCGGGCACGCTCTGCAGGCCTGCCACATAGATGATCATCATGTAGCCGATCTGCTGCCAGCACATCAGGATGACCAGACCGACAAAACCGGCCTTGGCATCCAGTGCCAGCAGGGGCTTCTGGAGGTTTGCCAGCACGCCGTTGAGCAGGATCTGCCAGATGTAGCCCAGCAGGATGCCGCCAATCAGGTTGGGCATAAAGAACACGGTACGGAAGATGTTGGTGCCCTTGATGCCGCGGGTCAGCACCAGTGCAATGGCAAAGGCGCACACATTGATGAGCACGGTGCTTACCACGGTAAAGACCGCCGTAAAGCCAAAGGCGTGTAGGAAGGTGGAATCCTGAAATACCGAGATGTAGTTCTGGATGCCCACAAAGGTGGTCTTGGAAACAGTAGTGAACCGCTGGAAGGACAGGTAAACGCCCCAGATAAAGGGCCAGATAAAGCCGATGATAAAGGCGACCAGCGTAGGCAGCACAAATATCGGCCAGTATTTACTAATGGCTTTTTGCATGATATACCTCCTGAGGGAGCTGTCTGATAAAAAGGAAAGGAGGCGGGCGAACTTATCGCCCGCCTCCCGTTTTAATTCCTAGGGAGATCTCCGGTCAAAGGCTTAGCCGTTGGCCAGCTTGTACTCCTTGGCCCAGCCATCCACAAATGCGGTGACAACGTCGTCCCACTTGCCGGTGCCTGCTGCGTATGCAGTCAGAGCGCTGCCCACGCCGTTCTTCCACTCCTCGGAAGGCATGGTGGAGAAGCACCAGTCAACACTGGTCTTGCCGTCAGCCACATACTCGTTTGCAATGGTGATCAGGGGGTTGGTGGAGTCCTTAGCCTTCTTGAAGGGGATTACGAAGCCCATGTCATCTGCCATGGCAGAGGTGCCCTTGTCGGAAGTGACACACCAGTACAGGAAGTCCAGAGTAGCCTGAATGTCAGCCTCGGAGGAGGTGTTGTTGACACACCAGAAGTTCTCGGAACCGGTGCACAGACCCTGATTCTCCTCGCCGTCCACGCCGATGTAGATAGGCAGCATACCCAGATTGTCATCGCCCAGATCCTTCACATCGCTGTAAGCCCAGGTGCCGTTCTGGTAGAACACGGCCTTCTTGCCCACAAACTCAGCCACAGCATCGTTGCCGGTCTTGGAAGCCAGCAGCTTGGGATCGCAGGTAGAATCGGTGATGTACAGATCCCAGATCTGCTTGTAGTTGTCCAGATAGGTGCCCTTGATGGCGTCGGTGGAGCCGATGCCGTCTGCCTTGTACTCGTAGTAGATGGGCAGATTTGCCAGATGGGTCTTGAAGCGCCAGTCAGAAGAACCATCCATGCCGGCGGAGGTGAAAGCGCCGTCCACGCCCAGCTCAGCCTTGCGGGCCTGAATGTCGTCAGCAACCTTCTTCAGGTCAGCGAAGCCCTTGATGTCCTCCTGCTTGTAACCGGCGGCGGTCAGCAACTCCTTGTTGTAGATGATGCCGTAGGTCTCGATGACGTATGCAATGCTGGTAACAGCGTCGCCGTCCTTCAGTGCGAAGGAGTCGCTGGTCAGCTCGCCGTAGACAGGGCTGCCGGACAGATCGTAGCAGTAATCCTTCCAGTTTGCCAGACCCACAGGGCCGTTCACCTGGAACAGGGTGGGAGCATCGCTCTTCTCCATCTCGCTCATCAGGGTGGTCTCGTACTGGCCGGAAGCAGCGGTGACGACGGTCACGGGCACACCGGTCTCCTCGGTGTAGACCTTAGCCAGATCCTGCCAAGCCTGATCCTGCTCGGGCTTGAAGTTCAGGTAGTAGACCTTGCCGTCTGCCTTTGCAGCGGTGCTGGAAGCAGCGGTAGAACCGGCAGCAGAGGAAGCGGTGGTGGTGCTGCTGGAAGAGCCGCCGCAGGCAGCCAGACCCAGAGCAGCGGCAGAAACGCCAGCGGCCTTCAGGAAGTTACGACGAGTGATCATCTTTTTCATAATAAGTTCTCCTTCTTATTAAAATTACAGATCAACTATATACTCTCCGTCCCTCGACGGAGGGGATACTAAATTAAATTGCCCTTACGCTTTCGCCCTGCTGCAATTCCGGCTGCAGGGTCACGGTCTGGGCAGGGGAGCCATGCTCGATCTGCCGCACCAGCAGCTCGATGCTTTGCAGTGCGATCTGCTCGCTGGGCTGGACGATGGTGGTCATCACCGGCACGCAGTAGCGGGACATCGTGATGCCGTCAAAGCCGATCACCGAAACATCCTCCGGCACCCGGAACCCGGCGCTCACCAGCGCCCGGATGGCACCAAAGGCGATAACGTCGCTCATGGCGAACAGGGCGGTGAAATCTGCCCGGCGGGCCAGCAGGCTGTTCATAGCGTGGTAAGCGGACTCGAAATCGTAGTTGGACAGGCCGTACAGCTTGTCGTTGAACAGGATGCCCGCATCCTCCATGGCCTGCTGTGCACCCTTGCGGCGCATCAGGCTGGGGTAGCTGGTCACCGGACCGCCCAGAACGGCGATCTTGCGGTGGCCCTGCCGGATCAGGTAGTCCACAGCGGTATAGGCCGCTGCCCGGTCATCCACACCTACCATGGAAAGGTTGGGGAAGTCCAGCTCGTCTGTGACCAGCGTGGTGAGCACCGAGGGAACATTGATGCGGTCAAAACCCCTTTGGAAGTTGGCCACGCTGCCGCCCAAGAAGATAATGCCCTTGGGCTTGATCTCCCGCAGGATCTTTTCGGCGGCGTCGATCTCGTTGGCGTTCTCATCTAAGTAAGAGACGATGCCGTTGTACCCGTATAGGGTAGCGGCGCGCTGGAGCTGCACCAGAAAATCCGAGAAGAAGATGTTCCGGGTGCCCTTTACCACAAACACAAGACTGCGGGACTGCTGGATCTTCAGCTGTCGGGCGTTGGTGTTGGGTACGAACCCGGCCTCCCGCATCACTTTCAGAACGTGTTCCTTGGTCTCCGGGCGAACATCCGGCCTGTCGTTGATCACACGGGAGATGGTGCTGACGGAGCAGCCGCTGATCCGTGCAATATCCTTGATGGTCAGGTTTGCCATGTCGGCGAGCCTCGCTTTCTGAAAGTGTTTCGGGAACGTTGTCGGGAACGTTTCCAGTGACATTAGTATGGCACATTTTGTACAAAAAATCAATAAGTGTGATACAACTTTGTACAAGGTGTGCAATGCTGCCCCTCGCGTTTGTGCAGTTTGATTTGCGTGCAAAGCAGCAGAACTGAAAATACCGATAATTCCCGGTACAAGTCAAAAACACCCGGGACAATCGTACCGGTTTGTAACTTTTTGCGCGGAAAACGCTTTCCGGTACGCAGCTGAATGTGCTATACTATGTGAAAAAAGAGAGAGGTAAAACACTATGATCTTATCCTTGCAGGGCTGCATGGCAGTGGGAAAGACCACGGCAGCCCGTTATCTGGAACAGCACTGCCAACAGGTACAGGTCTGCTTTGAGGACAACGCTGCCGTCCTTGAAAAGATAAAACAGCGGGGGCTGAATAAGAACAGCTATGCGGACTATCTGGAGATTCAGCGGCTTTTTTTGCGCAACGAACTGCGCCGTGGGCAGAAAGCAAAAAAATACCCCCACGCCGTGATGGATTTCGGCGCGGAGGAGATCGAGTTCTACACCTTGAACTACCCCAAAAGCAGGGGGCTGGAGTGGGAGATCGAAGCGATCCGGCAGGACTTGGCCCCGGAACTTGCAGCTGTGCAGGCTTGTATGCCGGAGCATATTCTGTTTCTGGACGCTTCCGAAGCGGTCCTGCGTGCCCGTAAAGCGGGAGATAGCACCCGTTCCCGGGAGTTTTTCGAGTATTACCTGAAACATCTTCTGCCGCTGAAACGGGAATGGTTCCGGGAAAAGAAAAACGTAACTTTTCTTTCTGCCGATGGGCTGACAGCCCGGCAGGCAGGGGAGAAGGTAAAACAGTGGTGTGAACAGTATATCTAACACAAACGTACAAACGCAAAAAAGCGCTCTCACCTTGTCATCGGTGAGAGCGCTTTGCTGATTGCTGATTATTTTGATCGGGTTGGTTTTTTAAAGATTAGTCGCTGACGTAGGGCATCAGAGCAACGTGACGAGCACGCTTGATGGCGATGGTCAGTGCGCGCTGATGGTAAGCGCAGGTGCCGGTCACACGGCGGGGAATGATCTTAGCACGCTCAGAGACGTACTTACGCAGACGGGGCACGTCCTTGTAATCGATGGTGTCGATGCGATCGACACAGAAGCTGCAAACCTTCTTGCGGCCGCGACGCATGGGGCGTGCGGGGCGAGAGCCTTCGGTTCTTTCAAAAGCCATTGCTTATTACCTCCTATTGAATTTTTAACGGATGGACCGTTTCGTGTCAGAACGGCAGGTCGTCGCTGTCGTCGATGACGGCGAAGTCATCGGCATTACCGGCAGAGTAGCTGGGAGCTGCCTCCACAGCAGCCGGGCGGGCAGGCGCTGCGTTCTGGTAGGACGGAGCGGCATTCTGATAGCCGTTTCCGCCACCTGCATTGCTGCTCTTGGGGCCTGCAAAGTTGATGTTGCTGGCGACCACTTCAACGGCAGTGCGGTTTGCGCCGGTCTTATCCTGATACTGACGGGACTGCAGACGGCCGTCCACAACGATCAGGGAACCTTTCTGGAAATAGCGGCAGACGAATTCGGCCTGCCGATCCCATGCAACCACATCGATCCAGTCCGCCACGCTCTGCCCATTGGCATCGCGGCGCCCGCGGTCGCAGGCAATGCGGAACGAAGCAACGTTCTTGCCGGTAGTGGTCTGACGCATTTCAGGGTCACGCGCAAGGCGACCCATGATAGCAACAACATTCAACATAGTACGGTCTCCCTTTCTGTCACAGAAGAATTACTCCTCGTGAGCAATGATCAGGCTGCGCATAACGCCTTCAGTGATCTTGTACACACGGTCCAGCTCAGCGGGGAAGCTGGGCTCGCTGGTGAAGTTGATCACGGTGTAGACGCCCTCTTCCTCGTCGTTGATGGGGTAGGCCAGACGGCGCTTGCCCCACTCGTCGATAGAATCGATCGTACCGTTAGCCTCGATCAGGGACTTGAACTTACCCACCAGAGCGGCGGAAGCCTCCTCATCGAGAGCGGCGCTGGTAATCAGCATGGTTTCGTACTTTGCCATTTTTGTAGCACCTCCTTTTGGACTTGAGGGCCCTGCGGATCTGCAAGGCCAAGGGTACACAGGCTGCGGCATCGCGGCCTGTGCGGCGTGTCTGTTCAGACAGCAATTTATTATAGCAAGCTTCTTTGCTCCTGTCAAGCTTTTTCGGCAAAAAGAACGATAAAAAATGTTTTGCATTTTTTGGTAAAAAGGACTATAATGTAGACGATTTCCCTGCTGTATGGCAGGGCCGGGGCTCCGGCAGTGGCAGGGAAGTGGGAAAAATTAAAGGAGGACAATCCATGTATTCGTTGTTTCGAGATCTTGCAATTATCATCTTAAGCGCGAAATTTTTTGGTCTGCTGGCACGCAAATGCAAGGCTCCGCAGGTGGTGGGCGAGATCATCGCCGGCCTGCTCATCGGCCCCTGTTTGCTGAATCTGGTGCAGATCAGCGACTCCATCTCCATCTTTGCAGAGATCGGCGTTGTGATGCTCATGTTCACCACCGGCCTCGGCACTAACCTGAAGGAGCTGATCAAGGCCGGCCCCATCGCCACCCTGATCGCCACCGTTGGTGTGGCTGTGCCTCTGGTGGGCGGCACCTTATTATATGGTGCGTTCTACGGCTTTGCCGCAGTGGGCAGCCCGGAGTTCTACCGCGCGCTGTTCATCGGCACCATCATGACCGCCACCAGCGTGTCCATCACGGTGGCTACCTTGCAGGAGCTTGGCCACCTGAAGAGCTTTCTGGGCACTACCATCGTCAGTGCCGCTGTCATTGATGATGTCATCGGCATCGTGGTGCTTACCTGTGTGCTGGGTGCCAGCAGCGGCACCGGTACGGGTCTGGGCAAGGTGCTGTTCAATACGGTGCTGTTCTTTGCCACCGCACTGGGTGTTGGCCTTGTGGTGCACTACGCCATGAAGTGGCTGGACCAGCGCAACCCCCACACCCAGCGTATTACTATCGTAAGTATGGCGTTCTGCTTTGCCATGGCCTACATTGCAGAGGAGTACTTCGGCATCGCCGATATCACTGGTGCTTACATTGCAGGTATCGTGCTGTGCACCATGGATGACGCACCCTATGTGGAGCGCCGGGTGGATATCAGCAACTACGTCCTCTTTGCGCCCATCTTCTTTGCATCCATCGGCCTCAAGACCGATATCAGCGGCCTGACCCCGGAGATCTTACTGTTCTGCGTCTGTTTCGTGGTGGTTGCACTGATCACCAAGATCATCGGCTGCGGTCTGGCGGCAAAGATCTGCCGCTTCAACTGGGACGATTCCCTGAAGGTCGGCGTCGGCATGATGACCCGCGGCGAGGTGGCACTGATCGTGGCACAGAAGGGTCTGGCCATCGGCGTGGTGGATCCGGTCTACTTTACCGCCGTGATCCTGTTGATTGTGGTGTCCAGCGTGACCACCCCGCTGGCACTCAAGGCGATGTTCACCAAGCACCCGCCCGTGCCGCATCCCAGTCAGGCAAACTAAATCAGGAATTAAATTTTATACTTGGGGTTCAGAAACAGCTGTGGGCGTTTCTGAACCCCCTTTTTCATCTGTAAAAATATATGCAAAAACGGGGCTGCTGCACATGGTTTCGTGCAGCAGCCCCGTTTTTATTTGCGCAGCAATTATTTTACATTACAGCGTTTTGCAGAACTCTTTCAGGTAAGCGCGGAACTCCTCGCCGATCTCAGGGTGCTGCAATGCCAGCTCCACCTGAGCCTCCACGACCTTGAGCTTGTTGCCCATATCGTAGTGCTTGCCGGTAAACTCCACAGCAGTCATGCCGCCGCGGGTGCGGGCATACTCTGCCATGGCATCGGTCAGCTGGATCTCGCCGCCGGCACCGGGCTTGGTGTTGGCAAGGATCTCGTAGATCTCCGGAGTCAGCAGCACACGGCCCAGAATGGAATAGTTGCTGAACTCCTGCCCCTTCTTGGGCTTCTCGATCATATCATCCACAAAGAAGTAGTTGTCGTGGAGGGGAGTGGTCTTTAAGCTGCAATAGCGGCTCACATCCTCCCAAGGCACAGCAGACACACCGGCAACCGGGCGGCCAAACTCCTCGTAGGCACGGATCAGCTGGGCGCAGACCGGATCCTCGCCCCAGATCACGTCATCGCCGTAGATGACTACAAAGGGATCATCGCCGGTAAAGGCCTTGGCGGTGTTTACCGCATGGCCCAGACCCAGCGTCTCCTTCTGGCGCACGAACAGGATGTTGGCCAGATTGGCAATGCCCAGACACTCTTCCAGCATCTTTTCCTTGCCGGGCTTGGCCAGTTTTTCCTCCAGCTCGGGGCTGCGGTCGAAGTGATCCTCGATAATGCTCTGGTTGCGGCCCAGAATGATCAGGATATCGGTAATGCCGGAGCGGACAGCCTCCTCCACCAGATACTGGATGGCGGGCTTGTCCACGAGGGGCAGCATGCCCTTGGGCATTGCCTTGGTAGCGGGCAGTACGCGGGTGCCAAGACCCGCAGCCGGAATAACGGCTTTGGTGACTTTTTTCATAATGATTCTCCCATGTTCTCATTTTATGCACGGCGAACCGCGCTTTTCAGCAGGATCCCCATCCCGCATGAAAACTATTAAATAAAGGTTCCTACCAGTGCGTTCAGGTCCGGCCCCAGCAGCATGGAGCAAAGGCTGCCGACTACCAGTAGCAGGATGAACGCGCCAATGCAGGCTGCAAAGCTGACACCGCCCTGTGCGTTCAGCACGGCGCGGCGCTGCTCCGGGTCCGGGAACTCGGCACGGATGCGGCGGATGCGTGCCGCTGCGCTGCGGCGGTAGAGCCACTTGCCATACAGTCCCCGTACCAGCATCAGTACAAAGCTGAGAAGGGACATGATGCGGCTCAGCACCACCAGTGTAGTGGCACTGATCCCGGCGGTCAGGGGGCTGCCGGTGGTCTGCATCATACTGATCAAGGTAGGAATGAACAGCAGCAGCTCTGCGGCCAGAAAGCCGAAGGCGGGCTTCCACGCCTTGCGGTAGAAAAAGTAGAACGGGCCGAACAGCAGTGCCGAAAAGCTCATGGAGATCTTGGAGTGTCGCAGCTGCATCTGGCTGTAATCGTTCAGGTAGACCGGTGCGGCTGTGCCGATAAAATCCACCCAGTCCTGATAAGGTACGCCGTCGATCAGTTCATCCTTGCCAAAAGCGGCGCGCACATTGCGGTGCACCGGGTCGATGACCTTTTCGGTGAAGTTCCGGTACATTTCGTCCCGGTACATCCCGCTGTAATCAAAATCCCGGTTCTGCTCGGCGCTGGCGGCAGCACGGTCGTTGGGCTGTTCTGCGCTCTCAGGGGGCAGGGCAGCGCCGCAGCAGCGGCAGACGCTTTCGCTGCGCAGGGTGCGCTCCCCACAGGTGGGGCAGGTGCGCAGCTGGGCATCCTGATAAGGGAACTTCCACTCGTAGCCTGCGCCATGGGCAGGAGCGTGGAGGCACAGGCCCATCTTCTCGTAACAGGTGCGGTGATAGGGTGCACCGCAGTCCGGGCAGACCACGATGTCGTCCTGAAGGGTCAGCGGCTTGCCGCAGCCCTCACAGGGACAGCCATAATATTTCGGCATGATATCCTCCTGTGAAATCGATCATACTGGTATTATACTCCCCCGGGAATGAAAAGAAAAGGTGAAAATCTTTAAAAATCCGGCAAGATAGTATTTTTCCTCTTTACTTTATCACAGATTCTCGGTATACTAATGAAGTATCTGTGTATAAACTGTGTCTTTTGGCAGGGCCGAAAATGTGCGCTGTGCGTGCGTTTTGCGCCCTGCCGGGGGACGTTATCTGCTATGATGGAAACCCTTGAACGAGAGGAACTTAGAGAATGATCACGACTGATGAACTGAAAGTGCAGCTGGCCGAGCACGCCAAGGCCGTTAAGGACTTGGAGGAAGCACTGGCCATTGAAGCAAGCCGCAAGCGCGTGCAGGAGCTGGAGCACACCATGTCCCGCCCCGGCTTTTACGATGATGCCGAGCTGAGCAAAAAGGTGTTTGACGAAGTCGGCGACCTGAAGGGCAAGCTGAACCGCTTTGAAAAGCTGCAGGGCCTGTACGATGACGCCGAGACCATGCTGGAGATGCTGGACGAGGAGTACGACCCCGCCATGGTCCCCGAGGCCGAGGAGGCAGTGAACACCGTGGGCAAGGCTGTGGAGGAGCTGCAGCTGATGACCATGCTGAACGGTGAGTACGACCACAGCAATGCCATCCTTACCTTCCACGCAGGCACCGGCGGCACCGAGGCACAGGACTGGGCCGAGATGCTGTATCGTATGTATAATAAGTGGGCACAGGCACACGGCATGACCGTGGAGGTGCTGGACTATCAGGACGGCGACGAAGCCGGTCTGAAGAGCGCTTCCATGATGGTCAAGGGTGCCAACGCCTACGGTCTGCTCAAGAGCGAGAACGGCGTGCACCGTCTGGTGCGTGTCTCTCCCTTTGACGCCAACGCCCGCCGCCAGACCAGCTTTGCTTCTCTGGAAGTCATGCCGGAACTGGACAACACCATTCAGGTGGACATCCGCCCCGAGGATATCGAGATGCAGGTGTACCGCTCCTCCGGTGCCGGCGGCCAGCACATCAACAAGACCTCTTCCGCCGTCCGTCTGATCCACAAGCCCACCGGCATCGTGGTCAGCTGCCAGACCCAGCGCAGCCAGTTCCAGAACCGTGACTACGCTATGGAAATGCTGAAGGCAAAGCTCTACCAGATCGCCAAGCAGCAGCACATGGATAAGATCGACGACATCAAGGGCGTGCAGAACGAGATCGCTTGGGGTCACCAGATCCGCAGCTATGTGTTCATGCCCTATACTATGGTCAAGGATCACCGCACCAACTACGAGACCGGCAACGTGGATGCCGTGATGGATGGCGATATCGATGAGTTCATCTTCGCCTACCTCAAGGCCGCCAGCCGCGGCGAGCTGCAGGACGCATAAGCGCCTGTCCCTGTAAAACCATAACCGCACCTGTGTCCATTTTTGGATGCAGGTGCGGTTTTTTCGTCCCTTTCTGCGCATAATAAATCCGAAAAATGCGCAGGGAGGCCGTAAAATGTCCAAGCACAGCATCGTCAGGTGGATAAAGATCATAGGAGTTTATCTGCTGGTGGCCGCCGTGGCGGCGCTGGGCTGGCTGTGGTGCGCCCTGCCGGAGCAGGTCTATCTGGAACCGGAACAGCCCCTTGCGCTGCCCCGCTTTGGCTGGGTGGAACCGCTGCGCGGGCACGGCAGCCGCAACGTGGCCAGCACCCGGGCGGCGGGCAGCTATCAGACCACGCTGGCGCTGGGCGGCTGGCTGCCGGTCAAGACCATCCGCGCCACCGTGATGCAGCGCCCCACGGTCACGGTGTGCGGCACGCCCTTTGGGGTGAAGATGTTCTCGGAGGGTGCGCTTGTCGTGGGCTTTTCCGAGGTGCATACCGCCGCCGGTACGGTGAACCCCGCAAAGCAGGCGGGACTGCGGCTGGGTGACCGGGTCATCCGCATGGGGAACACCGTCACCGAGACCAACGAGCAGGTCCATGCCGCGCTGGAAGCCGCTGCCGGTGCGGCGGTGGAGGTGGTCTACGTCCGCAAGGGGGAGCAGCGGCAGACCACCCTTTTGCCGGTGTGGGATACCCAGAACGCCCAGTGGCGGGCAGGGATGTGGGTACGGGACTCCTCTGCCGGGGTGGGCACCCTGACCTTTGTGGACGCGCAGGCCGGGGTGTTTGCCGGGCTGGGGCATCCCATCAGTGACAGCGACACCGGCGAGCAGGTCGCTCTGCGCAGCGGCGAGATCGTGGCCTGCCAGATCGTGGGCTGCACCGGCGGCACCGCCGGCAGCCCCGGGGAACTGAAGGGCAAATTTATCAGCGACCACGCCCTTGGCAGAATCTGCATCAACGGTGAAAACGGCGTTTACGGCACGGTAAGCAGCGCCATTGCCGGGCAGCAGACGGAGCTTGCCTTTGCGCAGGAGGTGCTGCCCGGCGCGGCAGAGATCCTGACCACGACCAGCGGCGAAACGCCCCGCAGCTACCGCGTGTATATTGAAAAGGTGAACGATGCTGACCCGCGCCGCAATATGGTGCTGCGCGTCACCGACCCGGCACTGCTGGCGCAGACCGGCGGCATCGTGCAGGGAATGAGCGGCAGCCCCATCCTGCAAAACGGGCGGCTGGTGGGCGCTGTGACCCATGTATTGGTCAACGACCCGACACGAGGCTACGGCATTTTTGCACAAACCATGCTGGAACAGGCACATTCTGTGGCCGGAACGGACGCGGCAGCATAAAAAAGTAGGACATTCGAGCCAAATTTCCATAATTTCCCAAAATATACCGTTGAACTATCTGGAAAATTATGGTAAAATCCATGGTATTAAAGGAACTGCACACATTGGAGGAAACAACCATGGATAAAGTGAGATTCTTGATGTCGGATACCGGTGCTCAGATCACAGAAGCTTGCCGCGAGGCGCTGGAGCAAAAGGGCGTGGAAGTGACCGTTGTGGAAAAGGATGGAAACAAGGTTTTGCAGAAGATGCTGGCCGTTCGCCCGCAGGTGGTGCTGCTGGATGCCTTTATGCCCGGGCTGGACGCGCTGGCAGTCAAGCAGCGCTACAACGCCGCAGGCGAGCGCCACACATCGTTTTTCGTCACCGGCGCATTCCAGAGCGAGGAAATGGTACAGGAACTGCTGGACGAGGGCTTTGCCTACTATTTTGTCAAGCCCTTTGATGAAAGCGTCCTTGCCGCCCGGGTGCTCAAAGCAGCCAGCGGACAGGAAAAGCACCTGCTCCACACCAGCGTGGACAGCGACGAGCTGACAGTCACCGAGATATTGCACCAGATCGGCGTGCCCGCCCACATCAAGGGCTACCAGTTCCTGCGGGATGCCATCCTGCTCACCATGAACGAGCCGGAGTACATCAA
>CAKSYT010000024.1 GCA_934524985.1 uncultured Faecalibacterium sp.
GCGACGGGAAGCATCAGAGCTTTGCCCAGTTTCTGGAGATACTTCATCATAAGACACATTCCTCCTTAAAGAATGTTTGTGTTTACAGACAGTCTCTGGTTGCAGGCTGTCCATAGTTCCGTAACAGAATAGTAACATATTTTTGCAAAAAAAGAAAGTGGTTTTTTCTTTTTTCTATTAAAATGCGTCAAAAGTCCTTATTTGATGCTTCATTTGTCAGTATTTTTTGTTTTTTCTGCACGCGTCCTGCTTTAAGTGCTGAAAAATCTTTTCTTTTTATGTCTATTTTACCCAAACAGTTGCATCCCACCATAGGTCTCTGCATCCGTACATTTTTAAACGATGCGCTTTCCGTCCAGCACGGCCTGCTTGAGGGTATCGCCGTCATACACCAGCTTGAGGGAAAAGTAGGGGTGCTGTTCCTCCAGCAGACGGAAAAAGATCTTGTCTCCCTCCCAGATGGGCAGTGTTTGCACCTCAGACTTTTGCACCCACTGCAATTCTCCCTCGGCGCAGGCATCGCCCCGGATCATCTCACCCTCCCACCGGTCAGCGGTGTACAGATGGATGAACTCGGTCATGTTGCCCCACACAAAGGTCAGCAGTCCCCGGGCGCGGTAGCGCGTCAGGGTCAGGCCGGTCTCCTCCCGCACCTCCCGCACAAGGCAGTCCTCCGGGCTTTCAAACCGCTCAAATTTGCCGCCCACGCCCACCCATTTGTCGTGGTTGTAGTCGTCCTGCTTTTTGATGCGGTGCAGCATCAGGTAAGCGTCCTCCCGCTCCAGATAGCAAAGGGTGGTGCTGAAGATGGGAAATTCCGGGTCCATAAATGCGCCTAAGTTCATTGGGTATTCTCCTTTTTTGTTTTTTGTCAGCGTGCTCGCCCTCTCAGGCGCTCCCGCAATACCCCCTCAGTCTGCTCACTGCGTTCGCAGACAGCTCCCCCAAGGGGACGCCTTTGAGCTGAACTGGAAACTTTCCCGCCACCGCTGAAGCCTTCACCCGCCGGGGGAAGGTGGCGCGCAGCGCCGGATGAGGGGCAACGCCCGTTAGCCTTGCACGCCCTCTCAGGCGCTCCCGCGCCAGCTCCCCCAAAGGGGGAGCCAAGATTTAAAGCCCGTTGCTAAAGTGTCAGGTTCAATGAGAAGGTTTCCGGCAGTGCTCTTGGCTCTCCCTTTGAGGAAAGACTTCCCCCGCTCCGGGGGAAGATGTCGCGTAGCGACAAAAGGGGGAATCTGTCAAGCCCGACAGGGCTTGACTGAGAGGGCGGGGACGCCGACCGTATCTCTTCTCATAAGAAAGGGCTGCTGCATGAAACGCTGTGCAGCAGCCCTTTTGGAGGTGTCCCCGCTGCGGATGCCCACATAGCAGCGGAAGAGATTTTCGATTTATGCCTTGCGTCCGGCACGTCCCTTGCCTGCGCTGTTCAGCTTGCGCACCAGATCGTTCTGGTGTTTGCGCTGGCTGGGGGTGGGCTGAGAGTCTTTAGCCTCCCCGGCGCGCTTGCCGGTCTGGGCAACATCGGGGTCGATGCGTTCCAGCGTCCACTCCTGATTGCCGCCCGCCACATAGTTCCAGATCTGCGCCTGTGCGCCGTTGGCGGTGTTCATGCCCACAAGGTCGATGTATTTATCCGAAAGCACATTGCGGATGCGGGTGCGTCCGCTGCGGGTAGGTTCCAGCGCCCAGCACTGGCTCAGCCCGCTGGTGCGGCTCCACTGGTGCAGCCATGTGCCCTCCACCACGCCGCCAAGCGCCAGATCGATCATCTTGCCGGTAAAGCGGTTCTGGATGCGCCAGCGTCCCTCGCCCGCGTCCACAAACTGCCACTGCTGCCACGGATGGCCCGCATAGCTCCACAGCTGGATCCCGGCGCCGTTCTCCGTGTTGAAATCCTTTACTTCCAGTACCTTCCCGTTGGGGGCCTTGATAATGTAGTATTCCCCCTCCATAATGACGACCTGCGATGCCTTTGCCATAGAGCACAACTCCTTTCCGCTATGGTAGCCCTATTATACCCGATTTGCCCGCTGGCAACAAGAATGCTTTTCCATAATCTTTCTTTTGTTTTTTGTGCATTCTGTCGTGTTTTTGCAGCGCAAACGTTTTCGGAAGTCGATAATGTTTTTTACCGGCGGGCACTTTGCACTCCGGCGCAGGTTGTGGTACAATAAAGCCATCCACTATTAAGGAGGGGATCTTTCATGACCAACGAGACTTTACAAACCATTTACAGCCGCCGCAGCTGCCGCGCCTACGAACCCCGGCAGATCACGGATGCAGAGCTCAACGCCGTGCTGGAGGCCGGCACCTACGCCGCCAGCGCCATGGGACGCCAGAGCGCTAAGATCGTGGTCGTGCAGGATGCCGCTGCCCGCGCCCAGCTGACCCGGATGAACGCCGCCGTCATGGGCACCGACAGCGACCCCATGTACGGCGCACCCACCATTCTGGTGGTGCTGGCCGATGCCCACGCAAACTGCGCCGTGCAGGACGGCAGCCTTGTCATGGGCAACCTGATGCTGGCTGCCGCATCGCTGGGGCTGGGCAGCTGCTGGATCAACCGCGCCCGGGAGGAGTTTGACTCCGCCGAGGGCAAGGCACTGCTGAAAAAGTGGGGCATCGAGGGCGACTGGATCGGCGTAGGCCACTGCATTCTGGGCTACCCCGCCGCTGAGCCCAAGCCCGCCGCCCCCCGCAAGCCGGATTACATCGTAAGAGTATAAGGAGTTTTATGAAGCCTGATTACAAGCTGGTCGCAAAGGCCAAATACATCCACAACACCGCCGACCTTGCCAGCGAACTGTGGCACGAGGTCTACAAGCGCTACTACCCCGCAAAGCAGCTGGACACCCTTGTGGAGGAGCTGCAAAGCGCCGACGCCATTGAAGCGGACATCGACAACGACGTGAACTATTTTCTGGTGTTTCTGGGGGGCAAACTCATCGGCTACTTTGCGTGGAAGATGGAGAACACCGCCCTGCACCTGATGCACCTGTACCTCAAGCCGGAGTACCGCGGCAAAGCCATCGGCCGGGATATCGTGCAGACCTGCGAGCGGCTGGCCAAGGGCGAGGGCAAAGGCCGGGTGTGGTGCACCATCCACGCCAAGGCGCTGCCGGTGCAGCAGTTCTTCAAGGCGCTGCGCTACCGCGAGCTGCGCCCCGCCGAGCAGGAAAACGGCACCGTGCCCCGCAACGAGCTGGTGTATGAGCACACCCTGAGCTGAACGCAGATTTAAGGCTTCCCCCGGACGGGGGAAGCCTTAAATGAAAGCTGCGATTTCAAAGAAATCACAAAATAGCCATTGAAATTTATCCGCATTTGTACTACACTGATGTAATGTAATAAAGCCGCTGTCTGCGGGCATTCTGTGCAAAAGAAGGAGACTATCATGGCGAAAGATCATCCCACCGGCAACTCCGGCCTGTACCGGGCTTTTCTGCAGCTCAAGACCCCGGAGGAATGCTATCGTTTTCTGCAGGACGTGTGCAGCTATTCGGAGCTCAGCGCAATGGAGCAGCGCTACAACATTGCCGAGCTGCTGGCTGATAAGCGCATCTACACCGAGATCATGGACAAGACCGGTGCGTCCAGCGCCATTATCAGCCGGGTCAGCCGGGTGCTGAGCGCGGACGACAGTGTGCTGCGTGCACTGCTGGAAGCTGAAAAAAAGTCCGCTGACTGATACAAAGGCCGCGTACCGCCAAAAGGGCTTTGCCCAAAGCTGCGGCACGCGGCTTTTCTTTTTAAGATTTGAACAGGAGGTTATTCTTATGGCAAAAGCTGTTGTATTTTTTGCGGAGGGCACCGAGGAGTGCGAGGCTCTGCTGGTGGTGGACCTGCTCCGCCGCGCCAAGGTGGAGGTGCTGGTTGCCAGCGCTTCCGGCAGCCGGGAGATCCTGAGCAGCCATAAGGTGCATATCACCGCCGATGCACTGGCAGAGGAGGTCGATTATTCCGACGTGGATCTGGTGGTGCTGCCCGGCGGCATTCCCGGCACGCCGAACCTTGCCGCCAACAAGACAGTGACAGACACCTGCGTTGCCTTTGCAAAGGCAGGCAAAAAGGTAGCCGCCATCTGCGCCGCACCCAGCGTGCTGGCCGCACTGGGTCTGCTGGAGGGCAAAAACGCCACCGCCCACGCTGCATTTCAGGATCAGCTGGCCGGTGCCCATGTACTGGACACCGAAGTTGTCGTGGACGGCAGCATCACCACCAGTTACGGTCTGGGCGGTGCTATTCCCTTTGCGCTGGAGCTGGTGCGCCAGCTGGCCGGAGAAGCCGAAGCCGAGCGCATCCGCAGCGCCATCGCCTACCGGCACTGAGAGGAGGGGCACTGTATGCGTTTTGTCACCTGCCGCCTGCCGGACGGCGTGGAGGATCCTGCCATCCTCTCGCAGGACGGCACACAGGTCTGGCCGCTCAGCTGGCTGGGGCTCTCCTACGAGACCCTGTCCGACGCCATCCCCTTCCTCACCCCACAGGTGCGGTTCGGCCTGCAGCTGGCCATCAGCGGCATCCCCGCACTGCCGGTGGAAGCCGTCACCCTGCAAAGCCCCATCCCCAGCCCCGCGCAGGACGTGGTCTGTCTGGGCATCAACTACATGGCGCACTCGGACGAGGCCGAAAAATACTCTGCGGACGCCTTTTCCACCCAGCATCAGGACGCCATCTACTTCTCCAAGCGGGTCACCCGTGCAGTGCCGGACGGCGGCTTTATCGAAGCCCACACCGACCTTGTGCAGAAGCTGGACTACGAGTGCGAGTTGGCCGTGGTGCTGGGCAAGGACGCCAAGAACGTGCCCGCCGGACAGACCAAGGACTATGTGTTCGGCTACACCATCCTGAACGATGTCTCTGCCCGGGACGTGCAGACCGCCCACAAGCAGTGGTACTTCGGCAAAAGTCTGGACGGCTTTACCCCCATGGGCCCCTGCATCGTTACTGCCGATGAGTTCGACACCTACCCGCCCGCGCTGCCCATCCGCAGCCGGGTGAACGGTGAGCTGCGGCAGGATTCCAACACCAAGCTGCAAATTTTTGATATCGACCATGTCATCCACGAGCTTTCGCAGGGCATGACCCTGAAAGCCGGTACCATCATCGCCACCGGCACCCCTGCCGGGGTGGGCATGGGCATGGACCCGCCGCAATTTTTGCACCCGGGCGACACCGTGCAGTGCGAGATCGAGGGAATCGGCACGCTGACCAACACCGTGCGCTGAATCCCTTGTGGAACTGCCCAAAATTTTACATGGATTTCAGTCCGATTGCACGAAATGCCGCCGTAGCACTGCTCTTTTGCGGAAAAATATGGTATACTATGGAATACTGATAAAAAATGCGGCGCATCCGCATCAAAGGGGTAAATGACATGAAGGAATACGCATTTGGCATCGATCTGGGCGGCACTACCGCCAAGGTCGGCCTGTTCACCACCAGCGGCAAGCTGCTGGAAAAGTGGGAGGTAAGCACCGATACTTCCAATAACGGTGCTCACATTCTGGAAAATCTGGCTGCTGCCGTGCAGCAGAAGATGCAGGAAAAGGGTCTGTCCGCAGACGAAGTCGAGGGTGTCGGTCTGGGTGTGCCCGGCCCGGTGCTGGATTCCAGCATCGTGCCCATCGTGTGTGCAAACCTTGGCGGCTGGGGCAACCGCAACGTTTCCATTGAGCTCAGCGAGCTGCTGGGCGGCATCCGGGTGCTGGTGGGCAACGACGCCAACGTGGCTGCTCTGGGCGAGATCTGGATGGGCACGGCACAGGGCTGCCGCAGCGCCGTCATGGTCACGCTGGGCACCGGCGTGGGCGGCGGTGTCATCGTAAACGGCAAGGTCATCGACGGTGCGCACGGTGCCGGCGGCGAGATTGGCCACATCACCGTCAACCCCCACGAGACTGCTGTCTGCGGCTGCGGCAAGCGCGGCTGCCTGGAGCAGTATTCCAGCGCCACCGGCGTTGTGCGCTGCATGAAGAAGCTGCTGGACGCAAACCCGGACACCGCCTGCACCCTGCGCGGCAAGGACTTTGAAGCCAAGGACGTGTTCGACGCCGCCCGCGCCGGGGACGCACTGGCCGCCCGCGAGGTGGACGAGATGGCTTCTACGCTGGGCATGGCACTGGCCAACATTGCCGCCACCACCGACCCCGAGATGTTCATGATCGGCGGCGGCGTGGCCCGCGCCGGGGAGGTTCTGTTCGACCCGCTGGTGCGCCACTACAAGGAGTACGCCTTCCAGTCCTGCAAGGAGACCCCCATCAAGGCCGCCAGCCTTGGCAACGACGCCGGTATCTACGGTGCCGTGCGCCTGATCGTGGGTGCCTGATAAAGGAATACTGACAACTTTTAAACCAGCCAAGCCTGCGGGCTTGGCTGGTTTTGTTTTTGCGGGGAAGGTTCTGCTTGCCGAGGGATGTTCTCTTTTGACACCAAAAGAGAACAATTTCCATTCAGAACCTTCCCTTCTGCAACCCGTCCAGCACCTCGTACAGGTCGCGGCACTCGGCGGTGTACAGGCGGCGCATCTCGTCATTGGCGGGGGCCATGTCCGGCACCATTACGGTGATAAAACGCCCGTTGGCACCGGCGCGCACGCCGTTGTAGCTGTCCTCCAGCACAAGGGTGCGGCCGGGCGCAGTGCCCAGCGCTTCCGCTGCCCGCTTAAAGATCTCCGGGTTGGGCTTAGAGGCCGAGAACTGCTCGCCGGAAACGATTGCCTTAAAATAGTGGGTCAGACCCCAGCCGTCCAAATGGTGCCGGATAGACGCCATCCGGCTGGAGGAAGCCACCGCCATGGGGATGTGCTGCGCGTCCAGCCAAGTCAGAATTTCGTCCAGCCCGGGCTTTTTGGGCGGCGGTGCCTGAAATGCCTTTTCCGCCTGTGCGTGCAGCGCCTCGATGATGGCGTCCGTGTCGCAGTTTTCCCCGTAGAAGCGGCGCAGCACCGCCCGCATGGTGTCCCCCGCCGTGCCGCGGGCGGCAACGTCCAGCCCTTCCTTGTAAGAAAGCCCGAGGGTAGCCAGCGCAGGCTCCCACAGGGTAGCCCAGACCCGCTCGGTGTCGAACATCAGGCCGTCCATATCAAAAATAACGCCGTCGATCATGGCAGTATCTCCTTCCATAGAAAAGCGGGGCTGTGCCCCGCAAAAGTGCTCTGTGCCCCTATTGTACCATAGATTTGGCAGTTTGCACACCACTGTGCTCACAATTTGGTGCAACTTACCGGGTGGAAAGATGAAACATTTTGCGATTCCTTGCAAAACCGCTCTGGAATATTATAATAGAAACCAACATTTGTGTCATAAAGCGCCGGAAATCGTGCGCACGCGCATAAAAGGAAAGAGGGAAACTCACTATGTTGGATATCAAGATCACCCGCACGGCTGCGCCCAAGGCAAAGCCCACCGATGAGACGAAGCTCGGCTTCGGCAAAAAGTTCTCCGACCACATGTTCGTCATGGATTACACCGAGGGCGAAGGCTGGCACGATGCCCGCATCGTCCCCTACGGTCCCTTTGAGCTGGACCCCGCTACCGTGGTGTTCCACTACGCACAGGAGATCTTTGAGGGCATGAAGGCCTACCGCACCGCCGACGACACCGTGCAGCTGTTCCGCCCGGATTGCAACGCCAAGCGTTTTCAGGATTCTGCCGACCGTCTGTGCATTCCCAAGATCCCGGTAGAGGACTACATTCAGGCTGTTGAGGCTCTGGTAGACGTGGACCGCGACTGGGTGCCCCACACCGATGGCGCTTCCCTGTACATCCGTCCCTTCATCTTTGCCAATGATGTGGGTCTGGGCGTGCACGCTTCCAAGCACTATATCTTCTGCATCATCTGCGCTCCCTCCGGCGCTTACTACGCCGAGGGCATCAACCCCGTGCGCATCTATGTGGAGGACGAGTACATCCGCGCCGCCCCGGGTCTGACCGGCTTTACCAAGTGCGGCGGCAACTACGCTGCTTCCATCAAGGCCGGCGAGCTGGCCGAGGAGCAAGGCTACGCACAGGTGCTGTGGCTGGACGGCGTGGAGAAGAAGTACGTTGAAGAAGTGGGCAGCATGAACATCATGTTCAAGATCGACGGCAAGGTGTACACCGCCGCTACCGTGGGCACCGTGCTGCCCGGCGTCACCCGCCGTAGCTGCATCGAGCTGCTGAAGGACTGGGGCTACGAGGTCGTTGAGGGCAAGATCGCCATTGCCGACATTATGGCTGCTGCCCGTGAAGGCAAGCTGGAAGAGGTGTTTGGCACCGGTACTGCCGCTGTCGTCTCCCCTGTCAAGGAGCTGGTCTGGAAGGGCGAGCACGCCTTCATCGGCGACGGCAAGATCGGCCCTGTCACTCAGAAGCTGTACGACACCATGACCGGTATGCAGTGGGGCAAGCTGCCCGATACCAAGGGCTGGATCGTGCCTGTGGAAAAGAAATATTGAGCCGCCTGTCACCCTACGGCTTTTAAAGGGACTGTTGCACACCGTCTGGGGCAACAGTCCCTTTGCTCTATAATCATTGCAATTCCCGCCGCATGGTGCTACACTACCTATAAAGGGCGTGGGCTTGCCGCCTGTGCCCTTTGCAGGAAGATTTGAGAGGAAAGAAGCACCATGATCAAGAAATGGAGCATGAGTTACCCGGCGGTCAACGGCACCGAGCAGCGCCGGGCGTATGTCTATCTGCCCACTATGTACGAGGCACAGCCGGAACGCCGGTTCCCCGTGCTGTATATGTTCGATGGGCAGAACGTGTTTTTCAACGAGGATGCCACCTACGGCAAAAGCTGGGGCGTGGCAGATTATCTGGACTATACCGACACCCCGCTGATCGTGGCGGCCATCGAGTGCAACGCCGGGGCAAATAACGAGCGTCTGGTGGAGTATTCCCCCTACCGCTTCGACGACCCCACCTACGGCCACTTTGACGGCAAGGGACAGGCCACCATGAGCTGGTTCATCCACCGGTTCAAGCCCCTGATCGACCAGAATTTCCGCACCCTGCCGGACAGGGCGCACACCTTTATCGGCGGCAGCAGCATGGGCGGGCTGATGAGCCTGTACGCCCTGCTGCAATATAACGATACTTACAGCCGCGCAGCGGCGCTGTCGCCCTCTATCTGGGTGGCACCGGACAAGCTTTCCGGCCTTGTGGGGCGCGCAAAGCTTGCCCCCGGCACGGTGCTGTACATGGATTACGGCTCCCGGGAGATGGGCAACCACGATGGCATCCGCCGGGAATTTTCTGCCTTGAGCGGCAAGCTGATGACCCGGGGCATCCACCTGACCAGCCGCATCGTGCCCGGCGGCACCCACAGCGAAGCCAGCTGGGAAAAGCAGCTGCCCTTCGTGTTCCACACCCTGCTGTATGAAGTGGAGGAATAAACGAAGGGTAACACCATAACCACACCAAAGGAGGAAACACCATGGAGATGCAGTATTTCAAGGAGTACAGCCCGGAACTGGGACGGGATATGGAGTGCAAGCTTTACGGCCACGCAGGCCGCCCGGTGCTGTATATCCCCTGTCAGGACGGCCGTTTTTTCGATTTTGAAAACTTCCACATGACCGACACCCTTGCCCCGTGGATCGAGTCCGGGCAGATCATGGTGCTTTCCATCGACACCATAGATCAGGAAACCTGGTCGGACGCACAGGGCAATCCCTATTGGCGCATCCGCCGCTATGAGCAGTGGCTGCACTACATCACCCGCGAGGTCGCCCCGATGCTTCAGCATCTGGCGCAGCAGCGCAACGGCTGGAACGACCTGCCCGGCATCATCGCCTTCGGGTGCAGTCTGGGCGCTACCCACGCGGTAAACCTGTACCTGCGCCGCCCGGATATCTTCTGCGGCTGTCTGGCGCTCAGCGGCATCTACACCGCCCACTACGGCTTTGGCAACTACATGGACGAGCTGGTGTACATGAACTCCCCCGTGGACTACATGAAGAATTTCCCGGAGGATCACCCCTATATGCAGCTGTTCCGCAATCAGAAAGCGGTCATCTGCTGCGGTCAGGGCGACTGGGAACAGCCGGACACCACATGGCTGCTCAAGCGCATCTTTGAGGCAAAGCATATCCCCATCTGGGTAGACCTGTGGGGTCACGATGTCAACCACGACTGGAACTGGTGGTATAAGCAGGTGGCGTACTATATGCCCTACGTTCTGGGCGAGCAGTGACCCTTGCCCCGCCGGCACAGCTTCTGGCAAAGCTGTGCCCTTTCTCGTGAAAATGGCACAACGGCGCGTCCGCAGACGCGCCGTTGTGCCCCAATTTAAAATTTGTCCCGCCCCGCAGGGGTATTGCAATCATAGAGGTAACGGAAAGAGGAATCAACAAATACTATGCAGAACTTTATTTTTATCTCCCCCAACTTCCCCACGAACTACTGGCAGTTCTGCCGGGAGCTGAAAAACAACGGCCTGAACGTGCTGGGCATCGGCGACCAGCCCTATGAGGAGCTGAAGCCGGAGCTGAAGGCAAGCCTGAACGAGTATTACAAGGTGAACAGTCTGGAAAACTACGACGAGGTGTACCGCGCCGTGGCCTTTTTCACCTTCAAGTATGGCCGCATCGACTGGCTGGAGTCCAACAATGAATACTGGCTGGAACGGGATGCCGCCCTGCGCACCGATTTCCACATCACCAGCGGCTTCCAGACCTCTGATATGCCCCGCATCAAGTACAAGAGCAAGATGAAGGAATACTATCAGAAGGCCGGTATCGCCACCGCCCGCTACCACATGGTGGACGACCTTGCAGGCTGCAAGGCCTTTGTGGCACAGGTAGGCTACCCGGTGGTGGTCAAGCCGGACAACGGCGTGGGCGCTTCGGATACCCACCGCCTTTCCACCGACAAGGAGCTGGAGGAATTTCTGGCCTACAAGGAGAAGGAGCACCCGGATGTGGCCTACATCATGGAGGAGTTCGTCCGCGCCGAGGTGAACAGCTACGATGCCATCATCGACGCCCACGGCAACCCCATCTTTGAGGCGGGCAACGTAAGCCCGGTGTCCATCATGGACATCGTGAACAACGACGACAACTCCATCTACTACATCATCAAGGATCTGCCGGAGGACACCCGCGCCGCGGGCCGTGCCGCCGTCAAGAGCTTTGGGGTGAAGAGCCGCTTTGTCCATTTCGAGTTCTTCCGCATGACCGAGGATCAGGCCAGCATGGGCAAAAAGGGCCAGATCGTGGCGCTGGAAGTCAACATGCGCCCCTGCGGCGGCTTTACCCCGGACATGATCGACTTTGCCCGCTCCACCAACGTGTACAAGATCTGGGCAGACATGATTGCCTTCGGCGGCACCGATATGCCGGTGGGTGAGCACTACTACTGCGCCTTTGCCGGCCGCCGGGACGGCAAGAGCTTCGTTTACAGCCACGAGCAGCTGATGCAGAAGTATCAGGACAACATGCGCATGGTGGACCGCATCCCCGAGGCGCTGTCCGGTGCCATGGGCAACCAGATGTATGTGGCCACCTTCTCCACCCGTGACGGGATGGAAAAGTTCTATTCCGATGTGCTGGCCGTCACCGACGCCACCAACGCCAAGGTGCAGTCCGAGTTGACACAGGTGCTGGCTCTGGGCGAGCCGGAGACGGTTTAATAACCCTCTCAGGCGCTCCCGCGCCAGCTCTCCCGAAGGGAGAGCCAAGCTGTAAAGTTCATCGCTAAAGTGTCAGGTGCAACAAGAAGCCTTCCCGCTGCCACAAAAAAGCTCCCCCTTTCGGGGGAGCTGGCACGCCGTCAGGCGTGACTGAGAGGGTTACCCTCCCCGAGGGAGTTCTCCCCTCCCATAAAAACACAAGCCCGGAAAGTCCGCAGACTTTCCGGGCTTGTTCTATTTCATTATACCTTTGCGGCACCCCGCTCCAGAATACCGTTGAAGCGGGAGAAGAAGGTGATGGTGGTGATGGTGGCGGCCAGAATATCGCTGACCGGCTCTGCCAGAAAGACGCCGAACACCGGGTCCGGCAGCAGGTGCGGCAGAATGAAGATGAGCGGGATCAGCAGGATGATCTTGCGCAGGCAGGCCAGCAGCAGGCTGACCTTGGCCTGTCCCAGCGCCATAAAGCTCTGCTGGCAGGCGATCTGGAAGCCCATGGCAAAGATGCCTGCCATGTAGATGCGCATGGACCATGTGGTGTAGTCGATGAGCGCCGTATCCGAGGTGAAGATGCCCGCCACAGCCCCCGGCGCCAGCATCATGAGCAGCCAGAACAGACAGGTGTAGCAGCTGCACAGGGTCAGCTGAAAGCGGAACGCCTCCTTGACGCGGAGCTTTTTGCCCGCACCGAAATTGAAGCTCATCACCGGCTGACCGCCCTGACAGATGCCCTGAATAGGCAGGGTGCACAGCTGGGAAGCGCTGGTGATAACGGTCATAGCACCCACAGCCACGTCGCCGCCGTACCGCGCCAGACTGGAGCTGAAACTGATGGACAGCAAACTCTCGGTGGACATCATCACAAAGGTGGAGATGCCCAGCGCCATCACCGGCAGGATGACCTTCTTTTCCGGGCGCATATAGTCCTTGCGCAGGCGCAGGATGGTCTTTTTGCCGGTGAGGAAACGCAGGATCCACACCGCGCCCACTGCCTGACTGAGCACGGTGGCAATGGCAGCGCCCCGCACGCCCAGACCCAGACCAAAGATCAGGATGGGGTCGAGGATAATGTTGATGACCGCACCGATGACGGTGGTAAGCATACTGGTCTTGGCAAAGCCCTGCGTGGTGATGAAGGGGTTCATGCCCAGCACCAGCAGCACGAACACCGAGCCCAGAATGTAAATGCGGCTGTACGCCAGCGCATAGGGCAGGGTGGCGTCACTGGCACCAAAGAGCCGCAGCAGGGTGGGCGCTCCGGCGTAGAACACCACGGTCAGCACCGCCGAAAAGAGCAGCAGCATGGTAAAGCTGTTGGAGATGATTTTCTCCGCCTGCTCCTTGTCGCCCTGCCCCAGCGCAATGGCGGTGCGGGGCGCGCCGCCCGCGCCCACCAGCATGGCGAATGCGTTCAGCAGCATAAGGATGGGGGTGAACAGTCCCACGCCGGTCAGCGCTGCCGCGCCGATGCCGGCGATATGTCCGATGTAAATGCGGTCCACAATGTTATACAGCAGGTTGACCACCTGTGCAACGACCGCAGGGATCATGAGCTGCAGCATCAACTTTTTTACGCTGCCAGAGCCCATATCCTGTTTTGCCTGTGCCATGGATGTGATTCTCCTTTTTTACTTCAAATTTGAACTATCTCTTCTATATTATACTCAAAACCCGCAAAAATACCAGCCCCTTTTTGCAAAATTTTCCGTGCTGCGCAAAAAAGTGTGCTTTCCCCCTGCCGCAGCGCCGGTGTTGCCGCTATGCACCCTTTGCGGTGCGCTTTTCCGGGCGGCAGCGGCCTTTGCATCCAAGTTTTCGGCGATATGTCTGTAAAAAAGCAAAGTTTTTCGTTAGGTTTGTGTCTTGTGTACAGCGGCATTTTTCAGTACAATAAAGAAGCAGAGAAGAAAAATAAGCGCTGCAACCGGAATGCGTTGCCGCGCTGTTTTGTATTTTGCGGCGCAGCTGCGCCCGGTGAAAAAAGGAGTGCTGTACAATGATCAACATGGTCAAGCTTCCCACCAGCAAAAGCGAACTGTTCCTGCGGGTGGCCAAGGGACATTTTGCCACCAGCCACAGCCACATCAACTATTACATCGACGTGACCACCCAAAAGACCCGCCTTTCCGAGGCAAAGGCCGTGGCAAAGGAGCTGGTCAGCGCTTACCAGCACAGCACCATCGTGGATACCGTGCTCTGTCTGGACGGCACACAGGTCATCGGCACCTGTCTTGCCAACGAGCTGACCAAGGACGGCTTTACCAATATGAACGCCCACAAGACCATCTATGTGGTCACACCGGAATACACCTCCGGCAGCCAGATCATTCTGCGGGATAATCTTGCCCCCATGGTCAAGGGCAAGAACGTCCTCATTCTGGCTGCATCCGTCACCACCGGCTACACCATTCAGGCAGCCGTGGAAGCCGTGAACTACTACGGCGGCATCGTGGCGGGACTTTCGGCGATTTTCGCCACCACCCACGAGTGCCTTGGCTACCCGGTCACCTCCATCTTCGACCCCACCAGTCTGCCGGATTACGCCAGCTTCGACTCCCGTGACTGCCCCCTGTGCAAGGCCGGGCAGCACATCGATGCGCTGGTGAACAGCTTCGGCTATTCGGCGCTGTAACGCAAATACTAAATGATTGAAAATGCGCTCCGCGTTGCTCTGCGCATATTCAGAGGAAGATATCTTTTTAATTTCGGGGTTCAGGAAAGTCTGCGGACTTTCCTGAACCCCTTTTTCACAGAGAAAGAATATTAAATGCAGTTTTCGGTTACGACCCCTCCTGTGAAAATGCGTTTGGAGCGCTCCGCAGAGCGCGACAAACGCGAATCTTTAAATCATATTTCCGCTAAACATGGCTAGAGCGCAGCGGAAGCCATTTTCAATCGTCCCGCGCAAAAGGAACGGCGGCGCTGCCGTTCCTTTTTGTTGTCCCACGGGCGGGATTGTGCTATACTGGTACAAGACGAAACTAAGGTGTATCTGAAAACAAAGAAGAGGTATCAAGTCCATGAAAATTCCCGCAAACGGTTTTACCCACGCCGGCAAGTTCCATGCCGATGACGTGTTTGCTACGGCGCTATTGCAAATTCTGCGCCCGGATATCAAGATCACCCGCGGCTTTACCGTGCCTGACGATTTTGACGGCATCGTGTATGATATCGGCTTCGGGATGTTCGACCACCATCAGGAGCCCCGGGAGTACCGCGCCAACGGCGTGCCCTACGCGGCCTTTGGTCTGCTGTGGCGGGTGCTGGGCCCCGGCCTTGTGGGCGAGCGGCAGGCGCGGCTCATTGACGAAAACTTCATCCAGCCGCTGGACCTGAACGACAACACCGGCGAGCAGAACAGCCTGTGCGATGCCATCGGCTTTTTCAACCCGGTGTGGGACTCCAAGGAGGATCAGGACAGCTGCTTTTTCAAGGCGGTAGCCGTGGCAAAGCAGATCCTGGAAAACCAGATCGACAGCGCCAACGCCGTGAACCGCGCGGACGAAAAAGTGCAGCAGGCCTACCGCAGCTCCCGCGATGGCATCGTGGTGCTGCCCTGCTATCTGCCGTGGAAAAACGGCCTGTACAAGACCGACGCCCTGTTTGTGGTGTACCCCAGCCAGCGCGGCGGGTGGAGCGCCCAGTGCGTCACCGACCACAAGACCAAAAAATCCAAACTGCCTTTTCCCCAGTCGTGGGCAGGACAGCCGCAGGAGGTCATCGAGCAGAAGAGCGGCATCCCGGGCATCAGCTTCTGCCACGCCAGCCGTTTTCTCATCACCGCCAAGGACAAGGAGACAGCCCTTGCCGCCTGCCGTCAGGTGCTGAAAAACAATGGACGCCTTGACTGACGCCGCCTACGTCTACATGGTGCGCTGCACCGGCGGGCAGCTGTACACCGGTTGGACGAACCACCCTGCCGCCCGGCTGAAGGCGCACCAGAGCGGCAAAGGGGCACGCTACACCCGCGCCCACGGCGCGGTGGGCTTTGCCTATATAGAGCGCTGCGCGGACAAGCGCGCCGCCCTGCGCCGGGAAGCCGCCCTGAAAAAACTCTCCAAAGCGGAAAAAGAGGTGCTGTGCGCCGCATGGCGCGCCGCCGGGTGTCCCGGGGTGGAGAACGATTGAAAATGCCCTCCGCGCTGCTTTGGGCATATTCAGCGGAAGAATTATTTTAATTTTGGGGTTCTGAAAAGCCTGCGGGCTTTTCAGAACCCCTTTTTCACGGGTGGGGTCGTAACGGTAAACGGCATTTGCAGCCACCGCTAAAGCCTTCACCCGCCGGGGGAAGGTGGCGCGTAGCGCCGGATGAGGGGCAACACCCGTTAGCCTCGCTCGCCCTCTCAGGCGCTCCCGCGCCAGCTCTCCCGAAGGGAGAGCCAAGCCGTAAAGTTCATCGCTAAAGTATCAGGTACAAAGAGAAAGTTTCCGGCAGTGCTCTTGGCTCTCCCTTTGGGAGAGGTGTCACCGCAGGTGACGGAGAGGGCGCACGCCGTTAGCCCTGTCACTAAAGCATCAAGAGCAATGAGAAACTTCCCCCTATGCCAAAGGCTCCCCCCTTCGGGGGAGCTGGCATCGAGCGAAGCGAGATGACTGAGAGGGTTCGTTCCCCCCAAAAAAGCAGCAAGGCCGTCCGGCATTCGCCGGACGGCCTTGCTGTGCTTATTGGAAAGAATCGATCGGGAGATGGCAATTGTTATTTCGCCAGACCCAGCTTTTTCAGCTGGTTCCATGCGCGGATGACCCGTACCTTGGTCACACGCTTACCGGGCGTAAAGACGCCCTCGCCCATGTCGGGCAGCAGTCCGGCTTCCACAGCCCAGCGGGCTGCCTTGGCGGTATCAGGCTCAGCTACATCGCTGTAAACAGCGGGTGCAGCGGGTTCGGGCTTGCCTGCGGTGCTCCACAGCAGCACGGCCAGCTGTTCCCGGGTGCGCGGGATGGCCGTGCCCGTGGGCAGCAGGTCTGCAAGAATGCTGTAAGTAACAGCCTCGTAGCCCATTACTGCACTGCCTGCAAACCATGCCGTTGTACCGGCTACGATGGCCACCGTTTGCAGCGGGCTGAACTCGGTGCCGTCCTCCTGCGGCGGCTGCTCCACCGGGGTGGTCAGAGCGGTGATATTCAGGTTCTGTGCAGGCATCCTGAAGGTCAGGGTGCGCTGCTTAAAGGCATCCTCTGTCAGCGGCTCGTCTGCGGCATCCATCAGGGTCAGTTCCTTGCCGTCAGAGCTGCTCACCACCCACCGGGCAAAGTGCACGGTGTCGGTGTCCGGGTAAGCGGTCAGGCTGACCAGCTGTCCGGCTTTCAGGGCGCTGGCGTCTGCATCCTCGGGCAGAGTAATGTCCGCACCGGTAATGGTAAGCTTGTAGGTCTCTTCCGGCTTCGGGTCGGGTTCGGTCGTGCCTGTTTTTGTGATGCGGAACGATCCTGTTTTAACCGTGCCGCCCATGTACCGTGCGCTGCCTGCGGCGGTGACGGTATAGACGTATTTACCCGGCATCGTGGGAGCGCCGTTCAGCACGGTGCCGTCGCTCGTCCCGTAGTGCACGGTGATCTCGCCGTAGTCCTTGTTGCTGGTGTTCTTAACGGTTACTTCCTTGGGGCTGCCGTCATAGGTCGGGTCGGGCTCTTTCACGGTAATGTCTGCGGGGTTCAGCGCAGCCTTCTGGATGGTAAACTTGTTCTCCGGCGGGGTCACATCGCCGCCCGCGCAGGTGGCGGTAGCTGCTACCACAGCGGTAAAGGTGTAAGTGCCCGGCTCAATGGGTGCGCCGTCCAGCACCTTGCCGTTCTGCTTGTAGGTCACGGTAACATCGCCGTATTCCTTGGTGGCGCTGTCCTTAACGATCACATCCACCCACTTGGGACTGCCATCATAGGTCAGGTTGTTGGGCAGGACAAAGGCAAAGTCTGCGGGGTCTGCCGACGGCAGCTCTGCCGCGCCCTCGCCGGTGGCGCTCAGGTTGAGGATATGGGTCTGCGGGATATTATACTTGCTCAGGTCGATGGGGCTGGTGTAGCGCACTGTATCATAGCGCACAGAGCCGTTATAGGCCACGCCGTTCACGCTCTTGATGGGGGCATGCGTGATGACCGAAATGGTGTTCAGATCGGTGTCAACGTAGAGGGTGGAGGACTCTGCGTCCCAAACACCCTCCATCATGCCGTTGATGCCGTTGATGTATTTTTTAGCGTACTCGGCATCTACCGGTGCGGTGTAGTTCAGGGTGTAGTAATCCGCAGCGCCGTTCAGATCCTTGGTATCCTTTGCCACCAGTGCGTGGATGATGGGGTTATTCTGAATGATACCGCCCTCGTTATAAACCGTGGTATACTCGCCGCCGTCAATGGTGGGCTGGTAACTCGCGCCGGCCGTATTTTCCACCGGCAGCTTCAGGGTGCTCTTGCCGTTTTTGACCGTGCCGCCGTTGCCGATCACAGCAGTGCCGGTGTAATCGGCGCTGTTATAGCAGCCGTCCAGCACAGCGTTATTGGAAGCCATGTTGGCCAGCAGCCAGCCGGTGATATCCAGCGCAGAATTGCGGATGGTAGCGGGCTGCGCCGGGTCGCGCCAGCCGTTGCCGATGTAGTCAAAACGCAGCACCGAATCCTTCACAAGGCCGTCATTGTAAAGGCTCTGTGCACTGTTCAGCGTAGCACCCGTGATGACGCCGCCCTCCCTATTGTACACATACCGGTCGGTGTCCAGTTTGCCGCTGAAGGTGCCGTAGTTTTCAACCGCAAATTTTACTGTACTGGCGTCGTTTTTTACCTTGTCAAAGTTCAGCGCAGCGTCTTTCTCGATGATCAGGGTGGGGACAGTTTGCGAAAACAGTTCTGCGTGCTGGTGGTTCGGGTCAAAGGACCAGCCATTGCCCTTGGCACCGTAGACGCCGCCGTCTGTGCCCTCGGGGAAGCCGCTCTCTTCAATGACCAGTTCCCCTACGGTAACGCTGTTGAGCTGGACAGCTTCCGTACCCACAGTAAATCTGACTGCGTCTTTCAAGGCGTCATAGTTCAGTTCCGCGCCGCCGCTGACGACGCTCTTCAGCTTGTAGGTGGGCCGCAGGGTCACCTGTTTGCCGGAGACAACATAGAGTGTGTCATAGGCATCTGCCGACCACTCGTTCACCGTGCCGTTCTCTGCCACTGCGACAGGGGCGTACACCGGAGCATTGGTTGCATCGATCTTCACAAGGCCAGCGCGTTCTGCCACAAAGTAGCCGCCCTTGACGAGCGTTCCCTCGGGCAGAGGGTCGCTTTCAGCGGTGAACAGACCGCCGTTGACGGTGTAACTCTGTGCGGCACCATCCAGAAGGTCCTTGAACAGGCCGCTGTTGATGGTGATCTCTGCCGCAGCGCTAAGATCCTTGATCGCTTTTTCAAAGCTGCCGCCGTTGATGACGACCGTTGCACCCGCGCCGTTGATCTTCACAGAGCGGTCTGCTTCGCTTTTAAAGGTGCCGCCGTTGATGGTAAGGGTATCCACCGCATTGACGGTCGCGCCGTTTTCAAAAGTACCGCCGTCAATGGTGACATTGCCGCCCGCAGCGTCCACGGTAACGGCATACTTAAAGGTGCCGTCCTTGATGACAGCCCCGGCCGCGCAGGTCACCTTGCCATAGAAGGTGCCGTCGGAAATGGTGCCCGCGTTGGTCACGGTGTACTTGTCATCGTAATTCGAGCCGATCCGCGCCTCCTTCAGGGTGGCACCGGCTTCGATTTTTATATTCCATTTGATGTAATTATTGTAGCTGCTATAACTATAATTGTACAACCGGAAGGTGCCGTCTTGCAGGGTGAGCGTATTAGTGTCCTTGTCGTAGTCCCAAACTCCGTTGCCGACGCTGGAGTAATCACCGACGGGCTCGCCGGACCAGCTGTCTGTATAGAGATTGGTGATCTCGCCGTTTTCCTCTGCCAGTGCGGCGGCGCTGGCGGTGTCGGGCGGGGCGCTCTGGGCAAGGGCGGGCAGCGGCATTGCGGACAGTGCCATGCTTAACGCCAGAACCATGCTGATGAGCCGTTTTTGCATAAGATCCTCTCCTTTTCAAGCGCCCTTCCAAGCCGGACGCTTTTTGTTGTACCCAGTGTACCACGTTTTGCCCCCTTTGGACGATTTTGGGCACGAATCGCCCCGCAAATGCGCTGAAACGCCCCGGCGCACCGCACGCGCCCGCATAAAACAGAAAACCGCCCGGTTTGCGGTTACCGGACGGCTTTCTGCTCTATAGGAATTACGGGAATGGCATATCAAACAGAGTACTGCTCTGTGCCCGTAGTATACCACGAACGGCGGCAAAAATGGAGCATTTCTGCGTGAATGACCCCTGAAATGCATCGAATCGCCCTGAAAACCCCTAAAAAAGCCCTTGCGCACCCCTTTGGGGCACAAAAAAGGGACTGCCAAAAACAGCGTTTTCTTTTGAGAAAGGACGTTTCAAAATGCCCTCCGCTCCGCTCTGGGCGTCTTCAGCGGAATCTCATTTTTATATTTGCAGGTCTGGAAAATCTGCGGATTTTCCAGACCTGCCCTTTCACGAGAGGGAACGCAGCGAAAAACGTCAGCTGACGCAAAAAGGGACTGCTGCACAGTGCTGTGCAGCAGTCCCTGCGGGGTTATAAGGGGTTAAGGGGCAGCGGTTTTAGCCACGCTGCTGGTAAGCTTTCCAAACGCGGATCACTTCCATGCGGCCTACGCGGCTGCCGGGCTTGAAGTTGCCGTCCTGTGCGGTCATCAGGCCGGTCTCCACGACCCAGCGGATAGCCTGCAGCTCTGCGGCATCTGCTGCCACATCGTTGAACAGTGCAGTGCTCTGGGCAGCGGGCTTGCCTGCGGCGGTCCACAGTGCAACTGCCAGCTGCTGACGGTTAGCGGGGATGGCCATACCCTCGGGCAGGACGCTCTTCAGGTAGGCTGTGGTGCCTGCGATATAGGCACCCACGCCAATGGCTGCGCCGCCCACAGCGGCCACCATTACGATCGCACCGCCGCCGTCACTGTCACCGCCGGGCGCAGGGGTAGGATCATCGGGCTTGGTGGGGGTCGGATCCTTCATATACTGCGGGGTCAGGGTGACATTGTTTTTGGGCATCTTAAAGGTGATGGTCTCGCTGTTGGTGTCCGTACCCTCGGGCACGCCATCTGCATCCCAACCGATAAAGGTCTCACCCGCCTTTGCAGGTGCGGTGATGCTCACGTCTGCACCCACGGCGTACACCGTGTCCTCTCCGCCCATGGTCACAGTGTAGGTCTCGGGAGCGTTCTCGGTGTACTGCGGGATCAAGGTAACGTTGTTTGCGGGCATCTTGAAGGTGATGGTCGCCTTAGTGGTGTCCACATCAGCGGACAGACCAGTCACTTCCCAACCAGTGAAGGTGTAACCATCCTTCTCGGGTGCGGTGATGCTCACATCTGCATCCACAG
>CAKSYT010000025.1 GCA_934524985.1 uncultured Faecalibacterium sp.
CCTTCTGTGGAGATCCCCGCTTCCAACATGAAGAAGGCTATCTGCCAGATTCTGGTTGACGAGGGCTACATCAAGGGTATGCAGGTCAAGAACGACACTGTTCAGGGCACCATCGTTGTCACCCTGAAGTATCAGGCAAACGGCGAGCCCGTTATTGCCGGCCTGCGCCGTGTGTCCAAGCCCGGCCTGCGCATCTACACCAACTGCGAGGATATGCCCAAGGTCATGAAGGGCCTGGGCACCGCGATCATTTCCACCTCCAAGGGCATCATGACTGACAAGGCCGCTCGTGCTGAGCACGTCGGCGGCGAAGTCCTGGCCTACGTGTGGTAAGAAAGGGGTAAAAGACAATGTCGAGAATTGGAAGAAAACCCATCGTCATTCCTGCCGGCGTTACTGTCACTGTCGATGAGGCAGCACACACCGTCGCCGTCAAGGGCCCCAAGGGCAGCCTGAATTCCAACTATCATCCCCTGATGACCGTTAAGGTCGAGGGCAATGAGGTTTTGGTTACCCGCCCCAATGACGAACCCAAGGCCCGCAGCCTGCACGGCCTGACCCGTACCAACATCGCCAACATGGTGAACGGTGTTGTGAACGGCTACGAGAAGAAGCTGGAGATCGTTGGCGTTGGTATGCGCTGCCAGAAGCAGGGCTCCAACCTGGTCATGAACCTGGGCTTCTCTCACCAGGTGAACGTCCCCGATACCGAGGACTGCACCATTGTGTGGCAGGATCCCAACCACTTCTCTGTTACCGGTATCGACAAGCAGAAGGTCGGCCAGTATGCTGCAGAGATCCGCGCCAAGAAGCCGCCTGAGCCGTACAAGGGCAAGGGCATCCGCTACGCTGGCGAGGTCGTCAAGCACAAAGAAGGCAAGGCCGGTAAGGGCAAGAAATAAGGTAAGGAGTGAAAGACAATGGTTAAGCAGATCGACAAGAACGAAGCTCGTCTTCGTCGTCATCGCCGCGTTCGCAACAAGATCAGCGGCACCGCAGCACGTCCTCGCCTGGATGTTTTCCGCTCCGCCAAGCACATTTACGCTCAGATCATCGATGATGAGCAGGGCGTGACTCTGGTGTCGGCTTCCACTATGGACAAGGACTTCAACGGTTTCGGCGGCAACGTCGAGGCCGCTGCTGAGATCGGCAAGAAGGTCGCAGCAAAGGCTCTGGAAAAGGGCATCACCGAGGTCGTGTTCGACCGTGGTGGCTACGTTTATCATGGCCGTGTTAAGGCCCTGGCTGATGGCGCCCGTGAGGGCGGCCTGAAGCTGTAATGAGAGGAGGAAACACATTATGGCTATGAGAAACCGTGAAGACGACGGCATGATCACCAAGGTTGTCTCCATCAACCGCGTTTCCAAGACGGTCAAGGGCGGCCGCATCATGAAGTTTGCCGCTCTGGTCGTCGTGGGCGACGGCAAGGGCACCATCGGTTACGGCATCGGCAAGTCTGGCGAAGTGCCTGAGGCAATCCGCAAGGGCGAGGCTGCTGCCAAGAAGAACATGCACAAGGTTGCCCTGAAGGGCACCACCATCCCCCACGAGATCGTCGGCAAGTACGGCGCAGGCGCTGTTCTGCTCAAGCCGGCTGCACCCGGTACCGGTATGATCGCCGGCGGCCCCGTGCGTGCCGTCATTGAGGCTGCTGGCATCAAGGACGTTCGTGCGAAGTCTATGCGTTCCAACAACCCCATCAACGTTGTTGCTGCTACCTTTGCAGGTCTGTGCGGTCTGGTCAGCGCCGAGTCTGTCGCTGAGAAGCGCGGCAAGACCGTGAAAGAAATTCTGGGTTAAGGAGGTAACTAACCATGGCAGATAAGATGCTCAAGATCGAGCTGAAGAAGAGCCTGATCGGCCGCGGCGCTAAGCAGATCGCTACCGCTGAGGCTCTGGGCCTGAAGAAGCCGGGCGACGTTACCGTTCAGCCTGACAACGCCGCTACGCAGGGCAAGATCGCAAAGATCGGCTTCCTGCTCAGCGTCACCGAAGCCTAATAGCAGGGGGTATACGCATAATGAAACTTCATGAACTGCACGCGATTCCCGGCGCCAACAAGGCTGTGACCCGCAAGGGCCGCGGCATTGGCTCCGGCAATGGCAAGACTGCCGGTTTCGGCAGCAAGGGCCAGAAGGCCCGTTCCGGCGTGAAGCACGCTGGTTTCGAGGGCGGCCAGATGCCTCTGGCACGCCGCCTGCCCAAGGTTGGCTTTAACAACATCTTTGCTACCCAGTACGCCATCGTCAACGTGGCTGATCTGGAGGCTGCTTTCAATGCCGGCGATGTCGTCGATACCGAGGCTCTGAAGGCTAAGGGTCTGGTCAAGAAGACCCTGGACGGCGTTAAGGTTCTGGGCAACGGCGAGCTGACCAAGGCTCTGACCGTGAAGGCCGCAGCCTATTCCGCTTCTGCCAAAGAGAAAATCGAGAAGGCAGGCGGAAAGGCTGAGGTGATGTAAGGTGTTCCAGACATTCCGTAACGCATGGAAGATCCCCGAGCTTAAAAATCGTCTTCTGTTCACGCTGGCGATCCTCGTGGTTTACCGTCTTGGCTGTGCCATCCCCGTGCCGTTCGTTTCCGGCTCTGCTCTGACGCAGATGTTTGCAAACGGCGATATGCTCTCGTACCTCAATATGATGAGCGGCGGCGCACTGGCAAGATGCACGCTCTTCGCGTTAGGTGTGACACCCTATATCAACGCCTCTATTATTGTGCAGCTGCTGACTGTGGCCATTCCTGCGCTGGAAAATCTGGCAAAGGAAGCGGACGGCCAGCAGAAGCTGCAGCAGATCAACCGGTACGCCGGTGCCGTGGTCGCACTGATCATGAGCATTGGCTACTACTTCGTGATCCGCAATATGGGCGCACTGAAGTATGTTTCCGGCGCAGCCGGCGTGTTCGCCGCTGTGGTCATCATCGCCACCTTCGTTGCAGGTGCTCAGCTGATCACCTGGGCGGGCGAGCAGATCGATGACAAGGGTATCGGCAACGGTATCTCCCTTCTGATCTTTGCCTCCATCGTTTCCAACTGGTCCTCGCTGTACACCTCTGTGACGGGTCTGCTGACCCGCGCAGCGGCCGGCGAGCCTCAGTTCTACATCCTGCTGCCCGTTCTGGTGGTTCTGGCACTGGTTGCTGTGGTCTTTGTGGTGGTCATGACCAACGCAGAGCGCCGCATCACCATCCAGTACGCCAAGCGTGTGGTGGGCCGGAAGCAGATGGGCGGCCAGAACAGCTACCTGCCCCTGAAGCTGAACATGAGCGGCGTCATGCCCATCATCTTCGCTTCGGCTCTGGTGTCCATCCCGGGCACCATCGGCAGCTTCCTGCAGATCGATCAGACCGCTCACCCGGTCTGGTATGCGTTCTTCCATACCTTCAACTACACCTCTTGGCTGTACGTTGTGATCTACCTGCTGCTGATTTTGGCATTCAACTACTTCTATGTGGCCATCCAGTACAACCCCGTTGAGATCGCCAACAATCTGCGCCGCAACAACGGCTCGATCCCCGGCTTCCGTCCCGGCAAGCCGACCAGCGATTTCATCACCCGCACCCTGAACAAGATCACCCTCATCGGTGCCATCTTCTTGGCTGCGGTGGCTGTACTGCCGATCATTCTGGGCAACCTGACCGGTATGAGCATTCAGCTGGGCGGTACCAGTCTGCTGATCGTGGTTGGTGTGGCACTGGATACCACCCGCAGCCTCGATAGCTTTATGACCATGCGCAACCACAAGGGTTTCCTTGGCTGATCTGAAGCAATAAAGATGTAAGAAAGCACTGGAAAGGAGAGTACGCTCATACTTTTCAGTGCTTTTTTGCTTTTGTACGGTATGTTTCTATAACGCAACATATAAGAAAGGAAGCGATCCTATGAATCTGATCCTGTTGGGCGCACCCGGCGCAGGCAAAGGCACGCAGGCCGAGATCATCTGCGCAAAGCTGAACATCCCTTCCATCAGCACCGGCAACATCCTGCGTGCTGCTGTCAAGGAGGGTACCGAGATGGGCCTGAAGGCCAAGAGCTTTATGGACGCCGGCGCGCTGGTTCCCGATGAAGTCATCATCGGCATCCTGAAGGAGCGTCTGGCACAGGCTGACTGCGCCAACGGCTTCATTCTGGACGGCGTGCCCCGCACCATTGCGCAGGCAGAGGCCATCGAGACCATGGGCATCCGCATCGACAAGGTGCTGGAGCTGCAGGTGGAGGACAGCGTGATCGTAGAGCGCATGAGCGGCCGCCGTGTCTGCGAGAAGTGCGGCGCAAGCTACCACATCCTGAACAAGAAGAGCAAGGTGGAGGGCGTCTGCGACCTGTGCGGCGGCAAGACCGTCATCCGCAAGGACGACCAGCCCGCGACCGTGCTGGACCGTCTGAAAGCCTACCATGAGCAGACCGAGCCGCTGGTGGAGTTCTACCGCACCCGCGGCAAGCTGGCAGAGATCAAGTTCTGCCCCTCCATCGAGGAGACTACGGCTGAAGTCATGAAGGCTTTGGAGGCATAAGCGTGATCCAGATCAAAAATGCAAAAGAACTGGACGGTATGCGCCGGGCAAACGCCCTGAGCGCAGCTGCCCTGAAGTACGGCGGAGAGCACATCGAAGCAGGCATGACCACTTGGGAACTGGACAAGCTGATCTACGACTTCATCGTGAAGCACGGCGGCATCCCCAACTTCAAGGGTCTGTACGGTTTTCCCGGCACAGCCTGCATCAGCCTGAACGATACCGTCATCCACGGCATCCCCTCTCACGATATCGTCATCCGCCCGGGTGACATCGTGAGCATCGACACCGGTGCCAAGGTGGACGGCTTCAACGGCGACAACGCCTGCACCTACGCGGTGGGTAAGGTGGACTTGGAAGCCCAGCGCCTGCTGGAGGTGACCAAGGCTTCTCTGTACAAGGGCATCGAGCAGGCCGTGGCGGGCAACCGCATCGGCGATATCGGCTACGCCGTGCAGAGCTACTGCGAGGACGCGGGCTTCTCTGTGGTGCGTGACTTTGTGGGTCACGGCACCGGCAAGGAGCTGCACGAGGACCCCGAGGTGCCCAACTACGGCCATCAGGGCCGCGGGCCCCGTCTGGTGCCCGGCATGACCATCGCCATTGAGCCGATGATCTGTCAGGGAGACTACAAGATCAAGCAGCTCAGCGACGGCTGGACTGTCAAGACCAAGGACGGCGGGCTGGCTGCTCACTTCGAGCACTCCATCGCCATCCTGAAGGACCGCACCGAGATCATGACCCGCAGCTGGGATGACCCGGATTTTGACCCGGCCACCTTCAGCCTGAAGTAAGCAACCTTTATAAAGGAGCCGCTGCACACAGTTCGTGCAGCGGCTCCTTTTGCCAGAAGGACGATTTTGAATGGCTTCCGCTGCGCTCTAGCCATGTTTAGCGGAAGAATTATTTTAAATTTCGGGATATCGGAACGCCTGCGGGCGTTCCGATATCCCATTTTCACAGGTGAGGTCGTGGAGGAAAACAGCATTTGCAGCGCCGCTTTCTGCGAAAGCGCGGCGCTGCAGGAAAAGCTTCTGCCAGCCTTCAGCAGGCTGACCCATTATATGACCATTTTCCCTTTACGACCCCTCTGCGTGAAAATGCGTTTGGAGCGCTCCGCAGAGCGCGACAAACGCAAAAATAAAAATAATTCTTCCGCTGATGATGCCCAGAGCGCAACAACGACGACAGCCGCCAGCGGCGGAAGCAGGGAGGAGTTGTTGGGGCAGCGGCCAGCAAGACGCGCGTGCCGCCCAAGGCACGATGCGGATGCTGGGTGCCGCAACCCGATAGCGGAGGGCATTTTAAATCGTTTTGCTTGCCCGAAAAGGCTGTCTGCGGAGAAACAGCAGACCGCCTTTTCCGCTTCTCACTCCTGCAATTTGTGCAATTGTGACAAGTTTTCGTGAAAAAGTTTCACCTTCACGGTGGAGAAACGCGAAAGCCGGGCAGGGCAGGAAAGAGCTTTTACACAGAATAATTTTTTATCGGAAATACGGAAAAAACCTCTTGCAAATTGACAACAAAAGGTGTATAATCTATAAATGGCTGTGGAAGCCAGATACTTCCTCGACGGACAGGCTCAGTCTGCCCGTTTTGCGGATTTTGTGCCGCAGGAGATGAAGTATGTGGCGCTCATCGCCACCTGTCCGTCTGAGGACCGGCGTAAAGGCTCCTAAAAAGAGAAGCGGCAAACTGCACAAAACGGGCGCAGGCACGGAAGAATGCAGTGCTTTCTGTTTTCCGGGGCGGGAGCACCGGTGCTCAATTATGACAAACTGAGCAGATCCAATGAGGAGGCAAATAGCTTGTCTAAAGAAGACGTCATCGAGATCGAAGGCATTGTGCGTGAAGCCATGCCCAACGCCATCTTTAAGGTGGAAATGTTGAGCGAGGATAAGAACACCGGGAAGCTCACTCCCAGCGGTCACATCCTCTTAGCGCACATCTCCGGCAAGCTGCGGACCAATTTCATCCGTATCCTGCCCGGGGACAAGGTAACCGTGGAAATGTCGCCCTATGATCTTTCTAAGGGCCGCATCACCTGGCGCTCCAAATAAGCGTCAGGGCATCAACCAAAAGGAGGTTCAACATCATGAAGGTCAAGCCTTCCGTGAAACCCATCTGCGAAAAGTGCAAGGTCATCCGCCGCAAAGGCCGCGTGATGGTCATCTGCCAGAACCCCAAGCACAAGCAGCGCCAGGGCTAATTCGGGCGCCTGGGGGTCAAGTGCGTAGAGTCCCGGCGCAGACCCCGACACTGACATGGGATGATTTTTGGAGGAAACTACTATGGCACGTATTGCCGGCGTTGACCTGCCCCGCGAGAAGCGCGTTCAGGTGGGTCTCACCTACGTTTATGGTATCGGCCAGACCACTGCTAACAAGATCCTGGAAGCAACTGGCATCAACCCCGATACCCGCGTCAAGGATCTGACTCTGGACGAAGAGGCTAAGATCCGTGACTACATCGATCAGGCTAACATCCTCGTTGAAGGCGACCTGCGCCGCAACGTGGCTCTGGACATCAAGCGTCTGGTCGAGATCCAGTCCTTCCGTGGCACCCGCCATCGCAAGAATCTGCCCTGCCGCGGCCAGCGCACCAAGACCAATGCTCGTACCTGCAAGGGTCCCAAGCGCACTGTCGCAAACAAGAAGAAGTAAGGAGGATTTGAGAAATGGCAAGTGCAAATAACGCCAAGAAGGGCGCAAATGTCCGCATGAAGCGGAAAGAGCGCAAGAACATTGCTGCTGGTCAGGCTCACATCCAGTCTACCTTCAACAATACTGTCGTTACCATCACCGACCTGCAGGGTAATGCAGTGTCCTGGTGCTCCTCCGGCTCCCTGAACTTCCGTGGCAGCCGCAAGAGCACTCCGTTTGCAGCTCAGTCTGCTGCTGAGACCGCAGCTAAGGTTGCTATCGAGCATGGCATGAAGACTGTTGAAGTCTACGTCAAGGGCCCCGGCGCTGGCCGTGAGTCCGCTATCCGTGCGCTGCAGGCTACCGGTCTGGAAGTCACCCTGATCAAGGACGTGACTCCCATCCCCCACAACGGCTGCCGTCCCCCGAAGCGCCGTCGTGTCTGATCGAAGGAGGAAATTGAATTATGGCAAAGAATACGCAGCCTATCGCAAAGCGTTGCAAGGCCCTGGGCATTTCTCCTGCGGTCATGGGCTATGCAAAGAAGAATACCACCCGCAACTCCAACGGCAACGTCCGCAAGAAGCAGTCTGAGTACGCATCTCAGCTGAAGGAGAAGCAGAAGGTCAAGTTCATCTACGGCGTTCTGGAGAAGCAGTTCCACAACGCTTACCTGAAGGCAGAGGCTCGCCCCGGCAAGACCGGTGAGAACCTGCTGCAGATCATGGAGTGCCGTCTGGACAACGTCGTGTTCCGTCTGGGCTTTGCTCAGACCCGCCGCGACGCTCGTCAGCTGGTGTCTCACGCTCACTTCACCGTCAACGGCAAGAAGGTCAACATCCCCTCTTACCAGGTGAAGGCCGGCGATGTGATCGAAGTGCGCGAGTCCAGCCGCAGCTCTGCAAAGTTTGCAAAGCTGACCGGTGCCGAGGCTCCCGTCGTGGCTCTGCCCGCATGGCTGAACCGCGAGACCGGTTCTCTGAAGGGCGTTGTCGCTAAGCTGCCCGAGCGCAGCGATATCGACTACGAAGTCGCAGAGCACCTCATCGTCGAGCTGTACTCCAAGTAATCCATTAAGAAGGCCGTGCCTTCCTTTTGGATGGTACGCTTTCGCATTCTTTTTTGAAAGAATTCAATAATGGGCCGGTGGAAACACCGGTTTGACAAGGAGGGCATAGATATGATGGAGATTGAACGTCCCAAGATCGAAACGGCAAGCCTGTCCCCGGACGGCCGCTACGGCAAATTCGTGGCAGAACCTCTGGAGCGTGGCTTTGGCATCACACTGGGCAATAGCCTGCGTCGTGTGCTTCTTTCCTCTCTGCCCGGTGTCGCCGTGACCAGCGTCAAGATTGACGGTGTGGTCCACGAGTTCTCCACCATTGAGGGCGTCAAGGAAGACGTTACCGAAATTGTCCTGAACCTGAAGGGTATTGCTGCAAAGCTGTACACTGATGGTCCGAAGACAGTGCGTGTTGAGGCAGTTGGTCCCTGTGAGGTCACTGCTGACAACATCAAGCAGGGCGACGACATCGAAATTCTGAACCCTGAGTGGCACATTGCAACTCTGGGCGAGGGTGCCAAGCTCGTTATGGAGCTGACTTTCGACAAGGGTCGCGGCTATGTGCCCGCAGAGCGCAACAAACAGGCTATCATCGAGAAGAACGATATCAACACCCTTCCCGTTGACAGCATTTACACCCCTGTGCTCAAGGTGAATTATAACGTCGAGAGCACCCGTGTTGGACAGGCCATTGATTACGACAAGCTGACCATTGAGGTTTGGACCGATGGCACGATCAACGCACAGGAGGCCGTTTCTCTGGCTGCCCGTGTGCTGACCGAGCACCTGAACCTGTTCGTCAACCTGTCGGACGAGGCCGCCGGCGCTGAGATCATGGTAGAAAAGACCAACGACGACAAGGAGAAGGCTCTGGAGATGACCATCGAAGAGCTGGATCTGAGCGTGCGTTCCTTCAACTGCCTGAAGCGCGCAGGCATCAACACGGTGGAAGATCTGGTCAGCAAGAGCGAGGACGAGATGATGAAGGTCCGTAACCTCGGTCGCAAGAGCCTGGAGGAAGTCATGGCTAAGCTGGACTCCCTCGGCTTCAAGCTGAACACGGATGACGAATAACTAAAATAATTTAAGGAGTGAAACGGGATGCCCGGTACCAGAAAGCTCGGTAGAACCAGCGACAGCCGCAACGCTATGATGCGCGCTATGGTTACCTACCTGTTAGAGAATGGCAAGATTGAGACCACTGTCACTCGCGCTAAGGACGTTCGTTCCATGGCCGAGAAGATGATCACCCTTGGCAAGGCCAGCGACCTGCACACCAAGCGTCAGGTCTACGCCTACATCACCAAGGAAGATGTTGCAAAGAAGCTGTTTGACGAGATCAGCCCCAAGTACGCTGACCGCAACGGCGGCTACACCCGCATCATCAAGATCGGCGCTCGCCGCGGCGATGCAGCTGAGATGGCAGTTCTGGAGCTCGTCTGATCCTGCTCTGACTGTTTGATACAGTAACAAGGGAAACCATTGCACAGCTTTTGTGCAGTGGTTTCTTTTTTTGTTTATAGGGGATTACCCCCTCAGTCAAAGCCTGCGGCTTTGCCAGCTCCCCCAAGGGGGAGCAAGCCCTCTCAGGCGCTCCCGCGCCAGATTCCCCCTTTTGTCACCTGCGGTGACATCTTCCCCCGGAGCGGGGGAAGTCTTTCCTCTCAGGGAGAGCCAAGCCGTTAGCCTCGATGCTAAAGTATTAGGCATAATGAAGAAGCTTCCGGCAGTGCACTTGCCTCTCCCTTTGGGAGAGGTGGATTTGCGAAGCAAAGACGGAGAGGGCGCACGCCGTTAGTCTCGCTATTAAAGTTCAGATGTAATAAGAAACTTTCCCGCCATGCCAAAGGCTCCCTCCCAGAGGGAGCTGGCAAAACCGTCAGGTTTTGACTGAGGGAGTTCAGCCCATTGAAAGCCTGCCAAAAATTTCCCCGCAGCGCCGCGCTTTCGCAGAAAGCGGCGCTGCACCTGCTGTTTCCCTCCACGACCCCTCCCGTGAAAAAGTAGTTTCGAAACGCCCGCAGGCGTTTCGAAACTACAAATAAAAATAATCTTTCCGCTGAATATGCGCAAAGTGCAACGACGACGACCGCCGCCAGTGGCGGAAACAGGGAGGAGTTGTTGGGGCAGCGGCCAGCAAGACGCAAGTGCCGCCCAAGGCACGAAGCGGATGCTGGGTGCCGCAACCCGATAGCGGAGGCCATTCAAAATCGTCCCACGTGCAAGCGCCAGATATGCCCACCCCCTTTTTTGTGTCCGCAAAGTGTGGTATACTGAAAATAGCATTTTATGCCCGGAAGGAGGTTGACCGGTATGAACAGGACCCGCAGGCTGCGGCTGGTGCTGTGCACGCTGCTGTGCTTTGTGCTGTGCAGCTGCCAGACCGTGCTGCCGGCCAACGAAAAAGCACAGGTAGAAGAATTGCTGCGTGCCCCGAAACTTTCCGGCGATTACGGTGCGCTGCAAACTGCCCTGAACGACTGGCTGGGGGAGAGCGCCCAGCTGAAATATCCCATTCAGGGCGAGCTGCTTTCCCCCTTTGTGCTGCAGGACTTGGACGGCGACGGCCAGCAGGATGCGGCGGTGCTGTATACTACCGCCCAGACCGCCAACGTCTGCGTGGCCATTTTGCAGCGGGACGACGCCGGAAGCTGGCAGGTGCGCCAGAGCGTGGAAGGCCTTGCCGAAACGGTGGAGAACGTCAGCCTTGCCCAATTGCAGGATACAGACAGCTGCCAGCTGGTGGTGGGCTATACCGCCGCGCAGAATGATCACTATCTGGCGGTGTACTCCTATCAGGACGGCACCCTGTCCACCATTCTGGAGCAGCAGTACGAGCAGTATCTGGTGGAAAATATCACCGGCGGCAGCAGTCAGGATCTGATCCTGATGTCCACGCAGGAGGACGGCAGCGTGCAGATCGAGCTGCTGACCGCAGACCGCAAGGGCAGCTTCCGGCAGGTGGCAGTCAACGGCCTTTCCGCAGATAAGTTCTCCGGCTGCGCCTCGGTGGCGGCGGGCGCAGGCGCAGATGGGCGGCACTATCTGGTGCTGGACGGCTGGACCGGCATTTCCGGCAACAATCTGGCCTCGGTTCTGCTGTGCTACGATGAGAACAGCCAGCAGATGGTGCCCGCCACACGGATCAGCAGCCAGCGGCTGTATAACGCTTCCCTGCGCAACGTGCCCACGCTGGTCAGCCGGGATCTGGACGGGGACGGCATCGTGGAGATCCCCACCCAGCCGGACGAGGCGGGTCTGCTGAACCTGAGCCAGAGCCGCCGCATGGACTTTATCGTCTGGATGGACTACACCAGCAGCCACCCGGAAAAAAGCTTTGGCCTGCTGGACGAGGAGACCAACTGTTATATCGAGCTGCCCGCCGAGTGGGAGGGAAACCTGAAACTGACCGACAACGAGGAATATGACGGCGCAGTGGAGCTGCGCACGGTGGACGAGGATCAGCTGGTGCTGACGGTACGGCTGGCAAGGACCTCGGCCAACTCCACCGGCTGGACCCGGCTCGGCGTGGTGGCGTCCCGTCAGGTGCAGGCCAAAATGGGCCCGGGCGTTTTGCTTGCCGACACAAACTACCGCCTTTCCAAGGCGTTGTATCTGCTGAATTAAGGAATGGAGGATGCTGCATGGTACGAGTGCTTGTTGTAGAAGATGAAGCCAATATCCGCGATATGATCGCCCTGAACCTGCGCCATGCGGGGATGGAGGTGGTGGAGGCCGAAAGCGCCGAAGCCGCCCTGCCGCTGCTGGCGCAGAAGCCCGGCTGCGATGCCGCCATTCTGGACGTGATGCTGCCGGGCATGAACGGGTTCTCGCTGTGCGAGACCATCCGCCGCACCGACCAGCAGATCGGCATCATCATCCTCAGCGCCAAGGGGCAGGAGCAGGATAAGATTCGCGGGCTGTCCATTGGCGCAGACGATTACATGACCAAGCCCTTCAGCGTCAGCGAGCTGCTGGCGCGTGTGGAGGCGTTGTGCCGCCGGGTCATCCGCACCAAGGAAGGAGACGGCAGAGAGAACACCCCGCTGGGCACCCTGACCAGCGGCGAGTTTGTGCTGGACGAGAACCGCCGCGTGCTGCTGAAAGCCGGTCAGCCCATCGAGCTGACGCAGGTGGAGTTCCAGATCATGGAGCTGTTCTTCCGCAACCCGGGCACCGCGCTGGTGCGCGAAAAGATCCTGAAAGGGGTCTGGGGAGAGAACTACTTCGGCGATGTAAAGATCGTGGATGTGAACATCCGCCGCCTGCGCATGAAGGTAGAGGACGAGCCCAGCCATCCTGCCCACATCATGACCGTGTGGGGTTATGGTTATCGGTGGGAAGAGTAAAAATGTGATTCAGGAAAGTCCTACGGACTTTCCTGAATCACAAAAAAATATTTTTTTATTATCTATACTCACCGAAAGGAGGACACTGTTATGCGAAGCGGTATCACCCGCCGCTGGCTGCGGGGCAACCTGCTCATCACTGTACTGGTGGTGCTGCTGGCCGAGGCGATGTTTCTGTACAGCTATACCCGCAGCTACTACGGCAGTGTGCAGCAGATCATGTACCGGCGGTTCTCCTCGGTGACCGGTCAGCTGAAAATGTATACCGGCGATACCGCCCAGAGCGCCGCCGCCAGCCGCAGTCTGGCGCTGCGGCGCATGGTGGAACAGTTTGCCGATAAGGATAAATACGAGTTCATGCTGCTGGACAGCTACGGCGGCGTCATCGCCTCCTCCAGCGGTACGGACGCGGAGGGCATCGTCAGCAGCAGGGACTTTGAACAGGCGCTCGGTGCGCCGGACGGTCTGGGCGTGGCGGTGTACCGCACCCAGTCCGGCGAGATGGTCATGGCGGCCTGCTCGCTGGTACCCTACGATGCCGAGGACGTGGCTGCTCTGCGGCTGGTCACCAGTCTGGCGCTGGTGGAGCGGCAGCTCAAAAACGCTGTCATCGTCAGTGTGTTCATTGCGGTGGCAATTTTGCTGTTTACGGTCATGTCCGGGCTGTACTTTGTGCGGGGCATCGTGGTGCCGCTGGGGCAGGTGGAGCGCACCGCCGCCGGCATCGCCCGGGGCGAGCTGGATGTGCGTCTGCCCCTGACCGGCGACCCCCACGACGAGGTGGACCGGCTGCGCGGCACCATCAACCAGATGGCCGAGGGGCTGGAAGAGACCGAGAAGATGAAGAACGAGTTCATCAGTTCGGTGTCCCACGAGCTGCGCACCCCGCTTACCTCCATCCGGGGCTGGGTGGAGACCTTGATGACCTTGGACGACCCCACCGACGAGAACTACCGCAAGGGGCTGGAGATCATCAACAACGAGACCGGGCGGCTGAACAACATGGTGGAGGAGCTGCTGGATTTCAGCCGCCTGCAGAACGGACGCATCCGCATGGAGTGCCGCCCGCTGGACTTGGTGGCAGAGCTGACCGATGCGGTGCTCTTCTGCGAAGCGCGCATCCGGCAGGAGGGGCTGCTGCTCCACTACACCGAACCGGAGGAGATGATCCCCGTCTACGCCGACCCGGACCGTCTGCGGCAGGTGTTCATCAATATTCTGGACAACGCCATCAAATACTCCGCCCCCGGCGGGCGCATCACGGTCAAGCTGTGGGCAGGGGAGTACAAAGCCTTTGTGGAAATCATTGATCAGGGACGCGGCATCCCGCCGGAGGATCTGGAAAACGTAAAGACCAAGTTCTACAAGGGCAGCAACTCGGTGCGCGGCAGCGGCATCGGTCTGGCGCTGGTGGATTCCATCATGACCGCACTGGACGGCACGCTGGATATCAAGAGCACCCTCGGGCGCGGAACCGTGGTCACCTTGGGTCTGCCGCTGTACCATAAGGCGTGAGCAGTGCCCCCAGAACACAGATTTTGTCACATTTGTGTGCTAGAATAAGCTTTGCCCGGGTCTTGACCCGGATAAAATACAAAATAGACCGCCCTTTGCCCAAAGCGGCAGAGGACGGATATCGGGAGAAGCCAATGAATCAACCTAAAAAGGAACGCTTTAAGACCAGCGTGGGCGGGCAGGCACTGATGGAGGGCATCATGATGCGCGGCCCCAAGCAGATGTGCTGCGCCGTGCGTAAGCCGGACGGCACCATTGAGACCAAACTCGACCCCACCCCCACCCACGGGGTATGGACGAAGATCCCGCTGGTGCGCGGCGCTATTTCCATGATCGAGAGCATGATCGTGGGCTACCGCTACATGATGTACTCGGCACAGGTGAGCATGGGGGACGACTACGACCCCGCCGAGGAGGAGACCGCCTTTGAAAAATGGGTGGGGGAACATCTGGGCGAAAAAGCTGAGAACGCGCTGCTGACCGTGGCGGCGGTGCTGGGCGGTCTGCTGGCGATTTTGCTGTTCACCGTGCTGCCCACCTTCCTTGTGGGCGGGGTGAACCGTCTGCTGCCGCTGGGGCGCTGGGGCAAGGTGGTGCTGGAAGCGGTGCTGAAGGTGGCCATCTTCCTGACCTATATGGTAGGCATCTCCAAAATGAAGGAGATCCACCGCGTATTCGAGTACCACGGTGCAGAGCACAAGACCATTGCCTGCTACGAGGCGGGCGACCCGCTGACCGTGGAGAACGTGCGCAAGTATACCCGTTTCCATCCCCGCTGCGGCACCAGCTTCCTCATTCTGGTGGTCATCGTCAGCGTGTTCCTGTACAGCGTGCTGCCGTGGGGCAGCATCGGCCTGCGGGTGGTGTGCAAGCTGCTGCTGCTGCCGCTGGTCATGGGCATCAGCTACGAGCTGCTCAAGTGGTGCGGCAGGTCGGATAACATCGCCACCCGCATCATCCGTCAGCCGGGTATCTGGGTGCAGCACCTCACCGTCTTTGAGCCGGACGACAGCATGATCGAGGTGGCCATTGCCGCCATCACCCCCGTGCTGCCCGAAAACCCGGAGGAGGGCAAATGGTAAGTGAAGCAATGCTCCCCCGTGCAGCGGTGCGGGAGGTGGAGCAGCGGCTGACCGCCGCAGGCTGCCCGGACGCGGATTTTGACGCGCGGGAGCTGTTCCGACTGGCAACCGGGCGGGACGTGCGGCTTTCCGACCGTCCGCTGACCGCAGAGCAGGCGGCGGCGCTGGAAGTGCTCTGCACCCGCCGCGCCGCGCGGGAGCCGCTGCAATACCTCTGCGGCAGCTGGAGCTTTTTAGACTTTGAGCTGGCGGTGGGCCCCGGGGTGCTCTGCCCCCGGGCAGATACCGAGGTGGTGGCGCAGGCCGCCGCTGAGACCCTTGCGGGCATCGAATCGCCCCGGGTGCTGGACCTCTGCGCCGGGACAGGCTGTCTGGGGTTGGGAGTCAAGCGCTTTTGCCCTGCCGCGCAGGTGACCTGTGTGGAAAAAAGCCCCGCAGCCTTTGTCTATCTGGAAAAGAATGCCCGCTGCGCTCTGACCGGGCAGGGCAGACAGACCGAGAACGTGCTGGAACCCTCTGCGCTTGAACAGGCAGATGCCCCGGCCTTGGACTGGGGCCCGGCGCTGAACGCGCTGCGGGCAGGCAAAAAGCCCGTCTACGCGGTGCAGCCGGTGCAGGGCGACCTGTTCACCTACTGGGAAACCCTGCCGGAGGGGCAGCTGGAACTCATCGTCTCGAATCCACCCTACCTGACCGCCGCCGAGATGGAGCAGTTGCAGCCCGAGGTGGCGCAGGAACCTGCCATGGCGCTGGAAGCCGGGGAGGACGGCCTTGTGTTCTACCGTGCGCTGGCGCAGCACTACCAAAATGCGCTGTGCCCCGGCGGGGCGCTGGTGCTGGAGATCGGCTGGCAGCAGCGGCAGGCCGTAACCGCCCTGCTGGCAGAGAATGGCTGGGCAGATATCCGCTGCATCCAAGACTTTGGCGGCAACGACCGCTGCGTGATCGCCCATCGCCCAAAATAAATTGGAAAAAACAAACAACTTCTTGTTGTAATATTTTGATTTTGTGTTATACTAAGAAGGAAAGCGAAGGACAGCCCGCCCTCTGCGGGCCCAAAGGATAAAAGGAGCAGCAGGCTATGGCAAAAAATCAGAACAACAACGTTGCACCGGCTACCCAAAAGACCGAGCCGGAAGCCAAGAAGGACGCGCTGGCTACGGCGCTGGCGCAGATCGAAAAGCAGTTCGGCAAAGGCGCCGTTATGAAGCTGGGTGACAACGCCTCTATGCAGGTGGATGCCATTTCCACCGGCAGTCTGGGGCTGGATCTGGCGCTGGGCGTGGGCGGTGTGCCGCGCGGCCGCATCATCGAGGTGTACGGCCCGGAATCCAGCGGTAAGACCACGCTGGCACTGCACATCCTTGCCGAAGCCCAGAAGAAGGGCGGCGAGGTAGCCTTTATCGATGTTGAGCACGCGCTGGATCCCACCTATGCCGAGGCACTGGGCGTGGACATCAACAACCTGCTGGTCAGCCAGCCGGACACCGGCGAGCAGGCCATGGAGATCTGTGAAGCACTGGTGCGCTCCGGTGCTATTGATGCCATCGTAGTGGACTCGGTAGCCGCCATGGTGCCCCGTGCCGAGATCGAGGGCGAGATGGGCGACAGCCATGTGGGCCTGCAGGCACGTCTGATGAGCCAGGCTATGCGTAAGCTGACCAGCGTCATCGGCAAGACCAACACGGTCTGCGTGTTCATCAACCAGCTGCGCGAGAAGGTGGGCGTCATGTACGGCAACCCGGAGGTGACCACCGGCGGCCGCGCTCTGAAGTACTACGCCTCGGTGCGTATCGACATCCGCCGCGTGGAGGGTCTGAAAGACTCCTCCGGTCAGTTCATCGGCAACCACACCCGCGCCAAGATCGTCAAGAACAAGGTGGCTCCGCCGTTCCGTGAGGCCGAGTTCGATATCATGTTCGGCGAGGGCATCTCCAAAATGAGCGAGCTCATTGACGTGGGCGTCAAGCTGGGCATCGTGCAGAAGAGCGGCGCATGGTTCAACTACGGCGATATCCGTCTGGGTCAGGGTCGCGACAATGCCAAGCAGTTTTTGAAGGACAACCCCGAGATCGCCAATGACATCGAGGGGCAGATCCGCGCCAACGCCGATAAGCTGTACGCCACCCGCCGCCCGGCAGGCCGCGCCGCAGCCGCCGCGGAAAAGCCCGCCGAGCCCGCAGCCGCAAAGGAGCCGGTGGTCAAGGCTCCCACCCGCAGCAGCGAGAGCGAGCTGGACATCATGGTGGAGGACTAAATGGCCTTCTACCGCCGCCGACCCCGCCCGGATGCGGAAAAGTGCGCCGACCCCGCCAAGGCGCGGGCCAGTGCGCTGGAAACGCTGGCCGGGCAGGAGGTCTCTGCCAATATGCTGTATGAGCGGCTCTGCCGCCGCTATACCGAGCCCGCCGCTGCCGCCGCTGTGGCGGAGATGGTGCAGCTGGACTATGTGAACGATGCCCGCTACGCTGAGGCGCGGGCCCACAGTCTGCTGGCTGCCCACAAAAGCCGCCGCGCCGCCGCCCAGAGCCTGCGCCAGAAGGGGCTTGCCCCCGCCGAGGTGGCGGGCGCGCTGGAAGCGGTCTACGCCCCGGAGGACGGCGGCGATGACCCGGAGCTGGAAGCCGCCGCCGCGCTGGTGGACAGCCGCTACCGCAAAAAGCTTGCCATCGGCCGCCGCGACCTTGTGGTGGCCGCTTTGCAGCGCCGCGGCTTTGCCTACCCCACCATCAAGGAAGCCATCCGCAGGGTGGAGGAGGAATGACCCCTCCCGTGAAAAAGTAAATCGGGAAAATCCGCAGATTTTCCCGATTTACAAATTATAAATAATTTTTCCGCTGATGATGCGCAAAGCGAACGCGGAGCGCATTTTAAATCCTTAAATCGTGAAATTTTAAAGCATCCCTCAAAAGAGAAAGAGAGTATCATCCCTTATGAAAATTGCGTGTATTTCCCTTGGCTGCCCGAAAAATCAGGTGGATCTGGATGTGATGGTGCACATCCTGCTGTCTGCCGGGCACGAGACCGTGGCCGATCTGGCTGAAGCCGATGTCATTCTTGTGAACACCTGCGGCTTTATCGAGAGCGCCAAGACCGAGGCCATTGAAAACATTCTGGAAGCCTGCGCCTACAAGCAGCAAAACCCGAACCTGAAGGTCATCGTTACCGGCTGCCTTGCCGAGCGCTACCGCAGCCAGATCGAGGAAGAGATCCCGGAGGTGGACGCTGTTGTGGGCTGCGCCTCCAACAAGGCCATTGACACCATCGTGGAGCGGCTGTTCCACGGCGAGGATCATCTGGAAAGCTACGGCGCCAAAAAGGACTTCCCGCTGGGCGGCAAGCGCGTCATCGGCACGCCCGCCCATTATGCGTACTTAAAGATCGCCGAGGGCTGCAACAACCGCTGCCACTACTGCGCCATCCCGGGCATCCGGGGCCCGCTGCACAGCCGCGATATGGCCGACTGCGTTGCCGAAGCCCGCTGGCTGGCGGGTGAGGGCGTGAAGGAGCTTATCGTTGTGGCGCAGGACCCCACCGCCTACGGCGAGGACTGGGGCAAGCCCGGCAGCATCTGTGAGCTGCTGGACAAGCTGAACAAGGTGCCGGGGCTGGAATGGATCCGCATCATGTACGCCTACCCGGAGCGCATCACCGATGAATTTATTGCCGCCATGAAGCGCAACGAGAAGGTGGTGCCTTACCTCGACCTGCCCATCCAGCACTGCAACGATACCATCCTCAAGAACATGAACCGCCGCTCCAACCGCGCGGAACTGCTGGAGGTCATCGGCAAGCTGCGCCGCGAGATCCCCGGCATCACCCTGCGCACCACCCTGATCGCAGGCTTCCCCGGCGAGACCGAGGAGCAGTTCGAGGATCTGTGCAACTTCGTCAAGGAGGTGCAGTTCGACCGTCTGGGCTGTTTTGCCTACTCCGCCGAGGAGAACACCGTGGCCGCCAAGATGGACGGCCAGATCGAGCAGGAAGTCAAGGACAAGCGCGCCGAGCTGGTAATGCAGATCCAGACCGGCATCATGGCGCAGAAGCAGGCTGAAAAGGTAGGCCAGACCGTGCACGTTCTGTGTGACGGCATCGATGAGGAAAACGGCCTGTACCTCTGCCGCACCACCGGCGATGCGCCGGAGGTGGACGGCTGCGTCTGCGTTTCCAGCGAGGAACCGCTGTACCCCGGCCAGTTCTACGATGTGCTGGTAGAGGACAGCGACCTTTACGATCTGTATGGTACAGTCGTAAAATAACGAATTGGAGGATAAAACCTATGAATCTGCCCAATAAACTTACCTTGACCCGCATCATTCTGGTGCCGGTGTTCATGATCTTTGTGTCCCTGACCAGTCTGGACGGCATCGTGGACGGTAATTTTAACGCTACCTTCTACCTGCTGGCTGGCATCGTGTTTGCCGTTGCCAGCTTCACTGACTATCTGGACGGCCATCTGGCACGCAAGTGGCACATGGTCACCGATTTCGGCAAGTTTGCCGACCCGCTGGCCGACAAGCTGCTGACCACCGTGGCCTTCATCTATATGCTGCGGGACGGCGTGTGCAGCCCGGTGGTGCTGTGCATCATTCTGGCCCGCGAGTTTGCGGTGTCCGGCCTGCGCATGGTGGCCGCCGGTGCCAAGGACGGCAAGGTCATCGCCGCCAACATGTGGGGCAAGGTCAAGACCGTTTTGCAGATGCTGAGCATCATCTTCTACTTCTTCGGCACTGCCCTGAGCTACCGCGGCACGGTGGACAGCGTTTCCATCGTGGTGGTGGTCTCCATCGCCCTGTGCTGGCTGGTGGCTGCTGTGACCGCCATCTCCGGCATCAAGTACCTGTGGGACAACCGCAGCTTTATCAACACTGCAAAGTAAAAATGTGGAAAATCAAAGGCCACTGCACCTCACCGTGCAGCGGCCTTTTTGGCTGTGTGGGACGATTTAGAATGGCTTCCGCTGCGGGGTAGGAGGTGGTAGCCGAGGGATGTTCTCTTTTGGTGGCAAAAGAGAACCAGAAAACCACCAGCGATTTCGACGCGCTGGAGCCACGAAAAAGGGGCTGCTCGCCCCTTTTAACCCCAAAGAAGTGGGCTACACCGGAAAAAACTGAAGATTCACGCCTAGTCGGCGTGAAGATCTTTTAACCGTTTTTTCCGGCTCCGCCGATTCAAAGCCCCTCAGTCTCGCTACGCTCGACAGCTCCCCCAAGGGGGAGCACGCCCTCTCAGGCGCTCCCGCGCCAGCTCCCCCGAAGGGGGAGCCAAGCCGTTACGTTCGTTGCTAAAGTGTTAGGAGAAACGAGGAAGCTTCCGGCAGTGCCCGCTCCCCCGGGGGGAGCTGTCGCGCAGCGACTGAGGGGCTATAAATGGAGAAGCGAAAAAAGCGTTAAAGCGATAGCGCCGACTGG
>CAKSYT010000026.1 GCA_934524985.1 uncultured Faecalibacterium sp.
GTATGCTACCCCCAGAGTATTCAGAGTTTTTGTTTTTACTCTGTCTACTCTAGGGGTAGCATACCAACACCGCTATCAACAGGTGGTTTTTGAAAACCAAGCGGTGAAGTTGTTACAGCCCATGGAACGTCTTAATATAATTTGAATTATCATAATCGAAATTATATTAACCGCCTGCGCAGAAATGCCCACTCCCCTGAGAACTCCTCAGACGAGTGGGCATTCTTCTTCCTATATATCAAATATACCTTTGTGGTCACTCAAATCGCCACCAAGTCATGGATCAAAAATCATCATTTTTCATTTGTCCCAGAGTAAGTGCACGGTTTCTGCACTGTTTTTGCACGGTTTCAAGGGATGCAATGGGTACTCTGACTTGCAAAATACGACAAAGGGCGCAGAAATTGCCGGGCAGAAAATCACGATGCTTTGCGCAAAAATAACGTAAACTCGAAAGTTTCAAAATCAGAGTACCCAGCCCGAGGGGCTCTTTTAATCAGAGGGCCAGGGATTCGAGTTCCCTCGAGCGCACCAAAATCCCACGAAGAATCGCAAGATTCCTCGTGGGATTTTCCTTTTTCTGGGGCTCTGCACACTTTTGCACACTTTTTGCACACCGGCGGGAAAGCCGTGTTTTTCTTTGCATTGTCTGCATTTTGTGCATCGTGAGCTGAGCTTGTCGGGGCGAGGCCCCTCCATCTTGCTGGCGCAAGACCGTTCTGTCGCTTAAAAGCCCCACTGGGGCTTTCATTGCTCCGCTCCGCTGCGCAAACGCGAACTTGTCGGGGCAGGGTTCCTCCATCTTGCCGGAGTTTTCGCTCTCCAGAACGGTCAGCTGGGCGAACGTTTTTGTACCTATTGCAGCCGTCTGGCAAACAGCACAAAAATGAGTGTTGATTTTTGGCATAGGTTACGCGTTTAACCTTTGCCAACGTTCTGGTTCTGTTGTAGGATAGAACCAGAACGGCAACGGAAAGAAAGCGCAAAGATGGAACAGTCTCGGATCCGCATCGTGGATATCGCACAGACGTTGGGGCTCAGTACCGCCACCGTCTCCAACGTGCTCCATGGTAAGACGAAAAAGCTCTCGGGCGAGACGGTGGAACGGGAAAGCACAAGGAGGCTGCCATGTCAAACTTTATGAGGACCCTTTGCAAAATTGCCATTCCGGTCACCTTGCAGGGGATGCTGCAAGCTTCCTTTTCCATCGTGGATCAGGTCATGATCGGGCAGCTGGGCGAAGCCGGTATTGCAGCTGTGGGGCTGTGCGGTAACTTTACCCTTATTTTCTCCGTGATGTCCGGCGCAGTCGGCACGGTTGCCGGTATTCTGATCGCGCAGTTTCTGGGCGCGGAGGAGCACACCGAGGCGTGGCGCAGCTTGGATGTGAGCCTTGTCTGCGGGGGTGTGCTGGCAGCACTGTTTCTGCTGGCGGCAGGGGGCTTCCCGGCGCAGATCTTAGGGCTTTATACGGCAGATGACGCCATCCTCCGCGTGGGGGCGGGGTACTTCCGCATTGTGGCGTTCTCCTATCTGCCCATGGCGGTCAGCACCGTTCTGTCCGCATGGCTGCGCTGCAAGGAACACGCCGCTGTCCCCTTTTGGGCAAGCCTTGGCGCGGTAGCGGCGAACACCGGGCTGAACTATCTGCTCATCTTCGGAAAGCTGGGTGCCCCCGCTATGGGCGTTACCGGTGCCGCCATCGCCACGCTGGTTTCCCAGCTTTTGAACCTGCTTTTGATCTTGATCGGCTTTGCGGTCTGCCTTCAAAAAGAAGCGGAACGCCCGCTCTGGTCGCTGCAATTTAAAACCCTCACCCTGCGGGCGTATGGAGGTATGATCCTGCCCATCCTTATCAGCGAGTTTCTGTGGAGCCTCGGACAGAACGTGGAATCTGCGGTGTATGGGCATCTGGGCACCGCAAGCCTTGCCGCCTATACCCTTACCAGCCCGCTTCAGGGGCTGATCATCGGGGCTTTGAGCGGCCTGTCCGCAGCCGCCGGGGTGATGGTGGGCAAGCAGCTGGGCAGAAAAGACTATGCTGCCGCCTACGCGGACTCCAAAAAGCTCATGGCGGCAGGGCTGGTGGGGGCGGTGGCGGTATCGGCGCTGGTAGTCTTGCTGGCGGGGCCTTATGCCGGCTGGTATCGCGTAGCCCCCGGCGTAAAAAGGGTGGGCAAACTGCTGCTGGTGGTGTTTGCTCTGTATGCGCCCATCAAGGTGGAAAACATGATCCTTGGCGGCGGCATTCTGCGCAGCGGCGGCAATACCGGGATCATTCTGGTCATCGACTGTCTGGGAACATGGTGCGTCGGCATCCCCTTGTGCCTGCTGGCTGCCTATGGGCTGCGGTGGGGCATCGTGGGCGTATATGCCCTGCTCAACGCAGAAGAAGCGTTCCGGCTGGTCTTGTCCCTTGTGATGTTCCGCAGGCGCAGCTGGATGGTCAGTCTGTCTGAGAAACAGCGCGTGCCCTGAAGAGCGCAAAAAGCGCTCTGTCTGGCTGCGGCAGCGGAGAGCAGCAATGCCCGGTGGGCTTTATTTTGCCCGTCTGCGCAACTTTGCACACATGCAGAAAGTTCACCCCGTCGAATTGCCCAAAATGTGCCCTTAAAGTTCTACTTGCAGTGAATCATGAATCAATATATAATTGGGTCAGAAACCAATTATAGAAAAGGATGATTCCCAATGGCGCGCAGATACGACAGCAAAGAAGCAAAACGGCGGATTTTGACCGCCTGTGTCCGGCTTTTTCTGGAAAAAGGCTACACGAACACCAAGGTGGCAGAAATTTTAAAGGAAGCAGATGTTTCCGCCGGGTCGTTCCAGAATATTTTCCGCACCAAGGACGGTGTGCTGACCGAGCTGATCAGCATGATGTTCAGCAGGCAGTTTGACGCGGTAAGACCGCTGGCGGCAAACGCCCCCTCGCCGGTGTACCTCTACGCGGTGGAAACGGCTTTGCAGCTGGCGCTGACCGAGCTGAGCGAGAATCTGCGGGATATCTATGTGGAGGCGTACACCTTCCCCGCCACGGCGGAGATCATCCACCGCAGCACCACGGCGGAGCTGCAGGCGGCGTTCAGCGCGTATCTGCCCGGGTGCGCCGAGTGCGATTTCTATGAGATGGAGCTGGGCACGGCTGGCATGATGCGCGGCTACATGGCACGGCGGTGCGACCCCTACTTTACGCTGGAGCGCAAAATACAGCGCTATCTGAGCATGAGCCTGAGTGCGCTGCAGGTCCCCGCGCAGGAGCGCGAGCAGGTCATCGCTTTTGTGGCGGAGATCGATATGCTTGCCCAGGCGCGGAAGGTGGTAGATGCCGTGCTTGCATCGCTGTCCGTACAGTTTGATCTGAAAGGATAACAAGGTTTGATGACAAGGAGGTAAGTCATGAAAAAGACGAGAGTTGCCATTCTCTTTCTGCTGCTCACCCTTTTTGCTGCCTGTCTGCCCGCAGCGGCGGAGCTTCCGGCGCAAATAACCCTGCCATGTCTAGGCAAGGATCGAGTTCACAAGTTCATCGAGTATGTTGATTTCGGCAACGTGCACCACGGCCGTTACCAGTGTACCCATTGCGGCTACAAGGTCATTCCCTATTGGCCATATGAGGGGCACTCCGGCGGCACCGAAACCCCCACCTGCACCACAGGCAAAACCTGTGCCTTATGCGGCGCGGAATACGGCATTCTCGGTCACGACTGGGGCGAGTGGACATCCGCCGGCAACGGCACACACATCCGCAGCTGCACGCGCAGCAACTGCGACGCGGTTGATACTGCAAGCTGTACCGGTGGCACAGCAGACTGCAGCACCAAAGCGGTCTGTGCGGTGTGTGGTAAGGAATACGGCGAAAAAGACCCAGATAACCATGCTCTGGAGCAGCGCGCAGCAAAAGCCCCCACCTGTACGGAAATCGGCTGGGATGCTTACGAAACCTGCTCCCGTTGCGATTATACCACCTACGCGGAGCTGCCCGCACTGAACCATGATTATCAGGCTGTTACCGTAGAGCCCACCTGTGAAGCAGACGGCTGCACCGTTTTTACCTGCTCCCGCTGCAAAGACAGCTACACCGCAGACCCGACCGATAAGCTGGGACACCAGTTCGGTGCATGGTCTCCGAACGGAAACGGCTCTCAGAGCGCCGGTTGCCTGCGGCAGGGCTGCGCGCACATCGGCAGCACCGATTGCCGGAAGTTCACCTTCCGCACTGCGGAAAACGAGACCCTGACCTTCTGCCCCGTGTGCGGGCAGGCAGAAAACGCCGCGCAGCTGGAAAAGATCGAAGCGGCAACGGCGTGGGCTGCCAGCGGCAGCCTTTCTGCGGAGGATGTGACCGCACGGACGAACGGGGAATACCTGAGTGTGGCCTTTGAAACCGCAGGCAGCCTGACGCAGCCCACCGGCCGGGTAAGGCTTGCGCTGCCCGCCGGACTGCTGGAAGGCAAAACGCTTGTGCGCATTGCCCCGGACGGCACACAGACCGAGCTGCCGTTTGAAACAGAGCACGGAAAGCTCATCTTTACGCTGGATTTTGCAAACAGCGAGCTGCCTGTAATGCTCTTCCGGCTGGTACCCCAGACCGCCGCCCTCTGATCGCTTTTAAAGCGGCACGGACGATAAACCGCAAAAAGCCCGCCCACCGTGGTTTCCCACAGGTGGGCGGGCTTTTTCTATAAGGCAAACCGTTATTTGCGCTAAAAACGCGCAGTTCCGTTTTTTATCCAGCCTTATTTGCACCAGTTGGCAAACTCTTCATCCGTGCACTTGACGTAGTGACTGCCCTCCACATGGTGGCTGGTGCCCTTGGAATAGTCGATGCCGGAGGTGGCATAGTCGTAAGTCTCGGCCACGCGGCGCTTTTCCACCACCGGGTTCGGCAGGGGAATCGCCGACAGCAGGCTCCGGGTGTAGGGGTGGATGGGGTGCTCGAAGATCTCCTCGGTGGTGCCGGTCTCCAGCAGATGCCCCAGATGCAGCACACCGATGCGGTCGGAGATGTACTTGACCATGGAAAGGTCGTGGGCGATGAACAGATACGCCGTGCCGGTCTCCTGCTGGATATCCTTCATCAGGTTGACCACCTGCGCCTGAATGGACACATCCAGTGCCGAGATGCACTCGTCCGCAATGATGAGTTTGGGGTTCATGATAAGGGCGCGGGCGATGCCTACGCGCTGGCGCTGACCGCCGGAGAACTGGTGGGGGTAGCGCTCGGCGTGCTCCGGGGCAAGGCCGACCTTTGCAAGGATCTTTTCCACCTTTTCGCGGCGCTCTGCCTGCGTTTTATACATGTGGTGGATGTCCAGTCCCTCGCCGATGATGTCCTCCACCTTTTTGCGAGGGTTCAGGGACGCCATGGGGTCCTGAAAGATCATCTGCATCTGGGTGCGCAGGGTGTTGTTCTGCGCATGGCTCAGACGGCCGCTGATATCCTGCCCGTCAAAGGTAATTTTGCCCGCAGTGGGGTCGTACAGGCGGATGATGCTGCGGCCGATGGTGGATTTGCCCGAGCCGGACTCACCCACCAGACCGTAGGTCTCGCCGGGGTAGATCTCAAAACTGACATCGTCCACCGCCTTGACCGTGAAATTCTTGTTGACGCGGAAATACTGCTTCAGCCCCTCGACCTTCAGCAGCGGGGTCGTGCTCTGTGCTGCCATTTATTCCGCCTCCTCGATCTTTTTTGCTTCTGCTTTCATGCGGGCAATGCGCTCTGTGAGCTCCGGCGGCATCTCCACCTTGGGGGCGCGGGGGTCCAGCAGCCATGTTGCCGCATAGTGGGTATCGCTGATCTTGAACATGGGCGGGTCGATCTCGTCGTCGATGTTCAGCGCAAAGCGGTTGCGGGGTGCAAAGGCATCGCCGGGCTTCTCGTGCAGCAGGTTCGGCGGCGAGCCGGGAATGGTATACAGACGATCGTCCGCTGTGTCAAGGTCGGGCATAGCCGACAGCAGACCCCATGTGTAGGGGTGCTTGGGGTCGTAGAAGATCTCGTCGATGGTGCCGGTCTCCACGATCTTGCCTGCGTACATCACGTCCACATAGTCTGCCACCTTTGCCACAACGCCAAGGTCGTGGGTGATGTAGATGACCGAGATGCCGCGCTCCTTCTGGATGCGGCGGATCAGCTCCAGAATTTTTGCCTGAATGGTCACATCCAGTGCGGTGGTGGGCTCGTCACAGATCAGCAGGTCGGGGTCGCAGGAGAGCGCAATGGCAATGACCACGCGCTGGCGCATACCGCCGGACAGCTGGTGCGGGTAGTTTTTCATCCGCTTTTCGGCATCGGTGATGCCCACCTCTTCCAGCAGTTCCAGCGCCTTTTTGTAGGCTTCCGCCTTGGGCATCTTGAAGTGCCAGAGCATGCCCTCCATGATTTGCTTGCCGATGGTCATGGTGGGGTCAAGGCTGGTCATGGGGTCCTGGAACACCATGGCGATGCGCTTGCCGTTGATGTGGCGGCGAATCCACTTTTTGTCCTTTTGCAGCAGGTCCACGGTCTCCGGGCTGCCGTCGGCGTGGTGGTAGCTGAACTGGATGCTGCCGCTGTTCACGGTGGCATTCTTGGCCAGAATGCCCATGGCAGCTTTCATGGTCACGGACTTGCCGGAGCCGGATTCGCCCACCAGCGCGACCGTCTCGCCCTTGTACAGGTCGATGTTCACGCCGCGGATGGCGTGCACCGGGCCTGCGGTGGTCTTAAAGGTGATATCAAGGTCTCGCACCGACAAGACCTGTTCTTTTTTTGTTTCAGGCATGGGGTGTTCCTCCTTACATACTCTTCATCTTGGGGTCCAGCGCCTCGCGCAGGCCGTCCGCCACAAGGTTAAAGCTGAGCATCAGCAGGCTCATGACCACGATGGGCGGGATGATCTGGTAGGGGTGGGTGGTGAAGCTGTTGTACAGCTCGCTGATCAGAGAACCCAGCGAGCACTGCGGCACCGGGATGCCCAGACCCACAAAGGAGAGGAACGCCTCGGTGAAGATAGCGGTGGGGATGCTGAACATGACCTGCGTGATGATGGGTCCGATGATGTTGGGCAGCACTTCCTTGAAGATGATGAAGAAGCTGCCTGCGCCCAGCGTGCGGGACGCCAGAACGAACTCCTGATCCTTCAGCTTGAGCATCTCGGCGCGGGCAATGCGGCTCATGCCCACCCACTCGGTCAGCATCAGGGCAAAGATGATGGTCACCATGCCGGGCTGCAATACCAGCAGCAGCAGCGTGACGATGACCAGCCGGGGGATGCCGTTGGCTACTTCCAGAAAGCGCTGCATCACCATATCCACCCTGCCGCCAAAGTAGCCCGAGATCAGGCCGTAGCTCATGCCGATGACCATATCAATGATGGCCGCAGCCACCGCGATGATCAGGGAGACGCGGGCACCTTCCCATGTACGGGTCCAGATGTCGCGGCCGTACAGGTCGCTGCCGAACCAGTAGTAGACGTCCAGCTTGTCCTTTTCCTGATAGGCATTGGTCACCTTGGTGCCGGTGGTGGTGCTCATCTTCTCGCTGCCGTCCAGAATGCCGAACTGCTCAATGCCCGGCACACGGGGGGCAAAGTTTTTCTGGCTCAGATCCTGCCCGGAGTAGGTGTAGCTGTTCATGCCCGGGCCCAAAACGGCCAGCAGCACGATGACCACGATGAGGACAAGCCCCAGTACGGCGCTCTTTTTGTTGAAAAAGCGGATGAGCGCTTCCTTCCAGAAGTTCTGCGCCGCAAAGTTGGTATCTACGCTGATCTCATCCTCGTTGTGCTTGAGGGCAAAATCCTTTTCCGCAAAGGTGTGCTCCGTGTACATTGCATCCACGGCGCTGACAATGGCATCGGCGGTGGATTCGCCGCCCAGCCGGATCGCTTTTTCTGCCATTTAGTCGTCCCCCTTTGCCAAACGAATGCGCGGGTCGATGATGCCGTACAGCAGGTCAACGACCAGCATGATGCCAATGTACATGGCACTGTAAATAAAGCTCAGGCCAATGACCACGTTGTAATCGTTGGACTGGATGGCCGTCACCAGCAGGCTGCCCACGCCGGGGATGGCAAAGATCTTTTCCACCACCAGCGAGCCGGTCATCAGATCCACGATCAGCGGTGCCAGCACCGTGATAATGGGGATCAGGGCGTTGCGCAGGGCGTGGCGGAAGATCAGCGCCGGGCCGGAAATGCCCTTGCTCTCGGCCAGCAGCATATAATCCGAATCCAGCACCTCGATCATCTCACTGCGGGTAAAGCGGGCAATGGACGCCATGGTGAACATGGAAAGCGAAATACTGGGCAGCACGCTGGAGCCAAAGATGTCCTTGGCGGAAAACAGCATGGGGAACCAGCGGAATTTGAAGCCGAAGGTGTAGCTCAGCGCCAGCGCGAACACATAGGACGGCACCGATACGCCGATGACCGAGATGATGGTGGCAATGGTGTCCACCACGGTATCCCGCTTCAAAGCGGCAAGGATGCCCAGCACCAGACCTACGATGGCACCCAGCGTGACCGCCATGCCGCCCACCTGAATGGAGATGGGCAGACGGGACTGGATGAGCTGGGAGATGGGCGTATTTTTGGAGATATTGTAGCTGACACCCAGATCGCCCCGGAGCATATTGCCCACATAGCGGAAGAACTGGATATAGATGGGCTGGTCAAGGCCGTACTTTGCGTACAGGGCAGCCCGCATATCGGGCGTCAGCTTTTCATCATTGAAGGGCGAACCGGGCATCAGCTGCATCAGGATAAACAGCACCAGCAGAATTGCCAGCAGCGTGAACAGCGAGGTCAGGATTCGCTTGAGCGTATATTTTTTCACGTCGGGTGGACCCCCTTTTTCCTTCCGGGAACTCGCGGTCAGTCGTTCGTCTGCCGCGGACAGGCACAATGCCAAAAAGGCGCACAGTGGCTCTTTGCGGGCCACTGTGCGGCCTTGTTCAGTGTGCTTTCAGTTTTTACTCGCTCTTAGCAGCGTTCTTGTACACGCGGTTCAGTGCCACGGGGTGGAAATCCACACCGGTAACGGCAGAGGAAACCATCTCGGCATTGCACTGGCCGTACAGGGGGAAGATGACCGCCTGCTCCAGAACGATCTGCTCTGCCTCGTACAGGGCAGCCCAGCGGCCCTCGGGGTCGGTGCACAGATCGCCGGTGGTGCACTCGTCAATGATGGCATCGTAGTCGGCATCGCTCCACAGACCGTAGTTGTTGGAGTTGCCGGTCACCCACATACCCAGATAGGTCATGGGATCGGCGTAGTCGGGTCCCCAGCGGGTGAGGGCGACTTCAAAGTTGCCGTCCTGCATATCCTGCACGCGCTGCTTCTTGGGCTCCACGGTCAGGTTCAGGGTAAAGCCTGCCAGCGTGGTCTCCAGCTGCTCCTTGACGACCTGTGCCACCTTCTGGGGAGCATCGTCGGCATCGACGATCATGGTGAAGGAGAAGGAATCCTTGCCCAGCTCAGCCTTGGCCTGCTCGTAGTACTCCTTGGCCTTGTCGGCGTCATAGGCGCAGAACTCTGCAAACTTGGTCTGGTCGGCGCTGAAGTCGCTGCCGTCAGGGCCGGTAGCGAACTGCGGCGGAACGGCGGTGTAGCAGGGTGCAGAGCCATCCTTCAGCACGTCTCCGGTAATGGCGTCACGATCCAGTGCAAAGGTGATGGCCTTGCGCAGGTTCTCGTTGGCCAGATCCGGCACGCTGCTGATGTTGGGGCTGATGTACCACAGGTAACCGGCACCCACGCTGGTAAATTCGGGATCGTCCTTGACCTGATCCACCTGCTCGCCGTTCAGCAGGGTCATATCCAGAGCACCGGTCTGGTAGCTCATCAGTGCCTGCTGGCTGTCCTTGATGACCTGATAGGCCAGACCATCCAGAGCGATCTTGGCGGCATCGTAGTAATCAGGGTTCTTTTCCAGCGTAAAGGCGGTTGCAGCGGGCTGGTAGTCGGTCAGCTTGAACGCACCGTTGGACAGCACCGTGTCGGGGCTGGTGCCGAAGGTGTCCTTGCAGGTGTTGTAGAACGCCTCGTTGACCGGATAGAAGGTGGGGAAGTACATCAGGCTCAGGAAGTAGCTGACGGGAACGTTCAGCTGGACTTCCAGCGTCTTGTCATCCACGGCAGTCACGCCCAGATCGGTGACGGGCTTTTCGCCTGCAATGATCTCGGCGGCGTTGACCACCTGACCGATATCTGAAAGCATATAGGAATACTCGGAAGCGGTGGCGGGGTCCACAGCGCGCTGCCAGCCGAACACGAAGTCGGCAGCGGTGACGGCCTCACCGTTGGACCACTTGGCATCGCGCAGGTGGAAGGTGTAGGTCTTGCCGTCCTCGCTGATGTCGTAGGTCTCGGCAATGGCGGGAACGGCTGCGCCGTCTGCATCCATCTGCATCAGACCGTCGGTGTAGTCTGCGATGACCTCAAAGGAGGTGCCGTCGGTGGCTACCTGCGGGTCCAGCGACTGGACCTCGGTCTCCAGCATGATGTTCAGGGTGCCGCCCTGTGCAGTGCCAGCTGCAGAGGAGGCAGTGCCGGAAGCGGAGGAAGCCGCCACCGAGCTGGAAGAGCCGCCGCAGGCCGTCAGAGCCAGCGCAGCGGAGGTAGCACCGGCAGCTGCCAGGAAGCTGCGGCGCGAAATACGACGATCGAATCTCATAGATGTTTCCCCTCTCTTTACCGCTTTAGTTTTATACTCCACTAAAGCGTTACGTTCTGAAAATACACAAGGGAAGTCCGTTCCTCCTTCTGGAACTATGCACGCCCTTGTGCTATGGCGGCATTATACCGCTCCTTTCCGCAAAAGAAAAGGGGTTTTGCAAAATTTGTCCGCCGTATGCGTTCATTTCTGCGGTTTGTCTAACGTAACGCCCAAAAATTCCCCCGATTTTTGTACAATTTCATTTCATGAGCATATTTCACTTTTAAACAAATAAACTTGAAAAATCGTGATTTCTCTATTTTATGCCTTGATTTTTTGCACTTCTTTTTGTTTTATAAATTCAATTGCTCGTTTTTCTTTTAGATATGAAACGCAGGCAAAACTCAGGTTTTCATTTCGTTGCTGTCCTTGTGCAGAGGACAGTTGTCGGGACAAAAAAAGCCGCCGCACAAAGCACTGTGCGGCGGCTTCAAAAATCGAACGCGTATTGCTAGAAAAACGCTTACTTGCCCAGCATCTCGTGGGCGGTCTTGCAGATGGTGGCAGCGTCCAGACCGTACTTCTTCAGCAGGTCCCATGCGGGGCCGGAGCAGCCGAACACGTCCTGCACGCCCACGCGGCGCACGGGGGTGGGCTGCTTCTCGCTCAGGACAGCGCAGACCGCTTCGCCCAGACCGCCGATGACGTTGTGCTCCTCGGCGGTGATGACCTTGCCGCACTCCTTGGCAGCCTTGAGGACGATCTCCTCGTCCAGGGGCTTGATGGTGTGGATGTTGATGACCCGGGCGTGGATGCCCTCGGCAGCCAGCTGCTCGGCAGCCATGCGGGCTTCGTTGACCATCAGGCCGGTGGCGATGATGGCAATATCGTTGCCCTCGGTCAGCTGCTCGCCCTTGCCCAGCTCAAAGTGGTAGTTGGCCTCATCGTGGAACACCGGCACAGCCAGACGGCCGAAGCGCAGGTAGACGGGGCCCTCCATGGCGTAGGCGGCGCGCACAGCGGCGCGTGCCTCGATATCATCGGCGGGGCAGATGACGGTCATGCCGGGGATGCTGCGCATCAGAGCAAAGTCCTCGCAGCACTGGTGGGAAGCGCCGTCCTCGCCCACGGAGATGCCGCCGTGGGTGGCGCCGATCTTCACGTTCAGGTGGGGGTAGCCCACAGAGTTGCGCACCTGCTCGAAGGCACGGCCGGCTGCGAACATGGCAAAGCTGGAAACAAAGGGCACATAGCCCATGGCGGCCAGACCTGCTGCCACGCCTACCATGTTGCCCTCGGCGATGCCGCAGTCAAAGTGACGGTCCGGGTATGCCTTCTGGAACATGCCGGTCTTGGTAGCGGCGGCCAGATCGGCGTCCAGCACCACCAGATCATCGTGGCCTTCCGCTGCCAGCTCCTTCAGGGTGTTGCCGTAGCTGTCGCGGGTCGCGATCTTTTTCACGTCTGCCATCTCAGTTCTCCTCCTGTTCCAGCGCGGCATAGGCGGCGTTCAGCTCGTTCATGGCCACCTGATACTCTTCGTCATTGGGGCCCTTGCCGTGCCATGCAACGGAATTGGTCATATAGGAAACGCCGGTGCCCTTGACCGTATCCAGAATGATGCAGGTGGGCTTTTCGGTCTCGGCGTGGAAAGCCTGCACGGCGCTCTCGATCTGGTCAAAGTCGTGGCCGTTGATGGTGACCACGTTGAAGTTGAAGGCGCGCAGCTTATCCTCCAGCGGGGCGCTGTTCATGACAGTCTCGGTGGTGCCGTCGATCTGCAGATGGTTGCGATCCAGCATCACGCACAGGTTCGAAAGGCCGTAGTGGGCGGCAAACATAAAGGCCTCCCAGCATTCGCCCTCTTCCACCTCGCCGTCGCCCAGAATGGCGTAAACGTTCACGGCAGAACCGGCGTGCTTTGCGCCCAGCGCCATGCCGCAGGCAGCAGAGATGCCCTGACCCAGACTGCCGGTGGACATATCCACGCCGGGCACGCTGTTCATGTTGGGGTGGCCCTGCAGGCGGCTGCCGATCTTGCGCAGGGTCTTGAGCTCTTCCACCGGGAAGAAGCCCCGCTCTGCCAGCGCTGCGTACAGCGCCGGGGCGGCATGACCCTTGGACAGCACCAGACGGTCGCGGTTCGCCATCTTGGGCTGGGCAGGGTCTACGTTCAGTTCCTTAAAGTACAGATAAGACAGCACGTCTGCAATGCTCAGACTGCCGCCCGGATGACCACAGCCTGCACTGTGGGTCCCTTCGATCACGCCCATGCGGATGTGGCAGGCGTGCTTTTTCAGGGTAAGTTTTTCAGCATTTGTCATGATGGTCCTCCCGTATGAACCTCAGAATTCATGCGCTCAAAAAAGCCTCTCGTCAGCGCCCCGGCGTCAAGACTGCCGCAGCGCGCTTTTTTTCGATTTTATATTATCCATTCTGCGCAAAAAGGTCAAGCTTCTTCCAGCAAAATGTACAGCCCCGGGGAAATTTTTTTGCGAACAGACCGATTTTTGTCTATTTTGCAGACATCCCGCCCCGCTTGACAGGGGCAAAATGGTTTGTTATACTTTTGACCATCGTTCCGGCAGGAAGCCGAACACGGGCGGGCAGCAGCCTGCCGCTTTCCCCCGCAAGCAATATTTTTTTAAAACAGACGCCACGAAGGGGTCTGCCTTTGGCATGGAGTGCCGGGGCAGGCTCCTTTTTATATTGCGGCTGAAAAAAGGAGGAACCCTTATGAAAACCAAAACCACCCAGACCGTGCGGCAGCTGGTGCTGGCCGCCCTGTTTTTAGCGCTGGCCTTTGTGCTGCCCCTGCTCACCGGTCAGGTGCCCAAGGTGGGCAATATGCTCTGCCCGATGCACTTCCCGGTGCTGCTGTGCGGCTTTGTGCTGGGCGGCCCGTGGGGGCTGGCTGTGGGCTTTGCCGCCCCGCTGCTGCGCTCGGTGCTGTTCGGCATGCCGCCCATGTTCCCGGTTGCCATCTCCATGGCCTTTGAACTGGCCACCTACGGGCTGGTGTCCGGGCTGCTGTGGCGCAGGGCAAAGCACAGCCTGCCCGCGCTCTACGCCGTGCTGCTGACCGCTATGGTGTCCGGGCGCATCGTGTGGGGCATCGTGCGCTTTGTGCTGGCCGGGCTGACCGGCGGCAGCTTCCCCTTCAGCGCCTTTTTGTCCGGGGCACTGTTCACCGCCGTGCCGGGCATCGCGGCGCAGCTGGTGCTCATCCCGTTGCTGCTCACCGCCCTGCAGAAGGCCGGGTTTGCGGACTGACCCCCTGCGCGCACCCTTTGTGCAAAAAAACGATACTTCAACCGGATTTTAAGGCATTTTTTCCAAAAGAAACGGAAAACCGGAAAAATTGTGCCGTTTTGTGGCTTTCCGTTGGCAAATGTGATAAACTTGGACTAGATGCGGGCGTGTGCTGCTGTGCACCGCCCACAAGGAGTAAATGAAGAAGAGAGGTCGTTTATCGTGAAGATCATTCGTACAAAGGACTACGCTGATATGTCCCGCAAGGCAGCAAACATCATTTCTGCGCAGGTCATCATGAAGCCGGACTGTGTGCTGGGTCTGGCTACCGGCGGCACCCCCGTTGGCACTTATGAGAAGCTGGTGGAGCGCTACAACGAGGGAGATCTGGATTTTTCTGAGGTCACCTCCGTCAATCTGGACGAGTACCGCGGCCTGCCCAAGGAGCACCCGGAAAGCTACTGGAGCTTTATGCACCGCAACCTGTTCGACCATGTGAACATCGACCCCGCCCACATCAACCTGCCGGACGGCACCAACATGGATGCCGAGGCCGAGTGCAAGCGCTACGATGAGGTCATCCGCAGCGTGGGCGGCGTGGATCTGCAGCTGCTGGGCATCGGCCATGACGGCCACATCGGCTTCAACGAGCCCCACGATGCCTTTGATCTGGGCACCCACTGCGTGGATCTGACCCAGGAGACCATCGAGGCCAACAAGCGCTTCTTTGACGGCAACGTGGATCTGGTTCCCAAGCAGGCCTACACCATGGGCATCCGCACCATCATGCAGGCCCGCAAGGTGCTGATGGTGGTCAACGGCGCAGGCAAGGCCGAGATCGTCAAGAAGGCTTTCTTCGGCCCCGTCACCCCCGAGGTGCCCGCAAGCATTCTGCAGCTGCACCCGGACTTCATTCTGGTGGGCGATGAAGAGGCTCTGAGCCTGATCTGATCCTCCAAGCTTCTGAGCCGCTGCACGGCTGCCGCCGTGCAGCGGCTTTTTGCTGTCCTTCTCTTTACATTCCGCCCAAAAAGCGGTATTCTTTTTCAAGAACAAACTTTCCCGGGAGGAGACCATGGATATCCGCCAGCTGCACTACTTTTTGACCCTGTGCGAAGAAATGAATTACACCCGCGCCGCACAGCGGCTGTTCCTGTCGCGGCAGGCGCTGCGCCAGAGCATCTCTGCGCTGGAGGCCGAAATGTGCGGGCCGCTGTTCATCAGCGCCCACCACAAGCTGGCGCTCACCGACCGGGGCATGAGCTTACAGCGCCACGCCGCCCCGGTGGTGGAGCAGTTCCAGCAGATGCAGGCCGCCCTGCGGGCAGAGATCCAGTCTGCCCAGCCGGTGCGCATCGGCATCAGCGTGGCGCTGGTGCCGGACTATCTGCCCGGACTGGAGACCCAGCTGGACAAGTTCCGGCAGCAGTACCCCCATGTGGAGATGCGGTTCCGTCTGCTGGACAACGATGCCGTGGCCGATGGGGTAGAGCAGGGCGAGCTGGACGCGGGCTTAGTCATCGACCTTGGCTGCGCCGCGCCGGTGCTGGCGCGCACCACCCTGCGGGCAGACCCCGCCTGCCTGCTGGTGCCCCGGGGACATCCTTTCTGGGAAAAGGAGCGCATCCCGCTGGCGGAGCTGCGTGGGCAGCGGGTGCTGCTGCCCAGCCTGCGGCAGGATCTGTTCAGCCCGCTGTGGGCGGCCTGCGCCCGGGCAGGTTTTGCACCCAACGCCGAGATCGGCCCAAGCTTTTATCAGGCCTACTATCTGGTGCAGGAGCAGCTGTGCACCTGCCTGACCCGCTACGAGCCCGGCGCCCGCCGGGAACTGGACCGGGTGCGGGACGTGCTGCTGGAGGATATGCCCCCGCTGTGCGTCTCGCTGGTGCAGCGGCGGGACACCAGCTCTGCCTATATCGACCTGCTGCGCAGCTACCTGCTGGAGGTTCTGGGCAGCACCGCCAGCCTGCCGCCCCGCCGGGGTCGGCCGGCAAAGCCCTTCTACACCGCGCCGGTGCTTTCCAGCGCCGCCGCAAAGGCTGCCCCGGAGCATCCCGCCCCGGGCACCCAGCTGCCCTTTGCAGGCGGTAACAACTTCCGGGAGCTGGGCGGTTACCGCGCCGACGAGGGCAAGACCGTAAAGTGGGGGCAGATCTACCGGGGCTTCCCCACCGGGCGGCTGACGACCGAAGCCGACCGCGCCCGGCTGGACGGGCTGGGGCTGCGGCTCATCCTTGACCTGCGCAGCGGCGCAGAGGCCGCCAAGCTGCCGGACTATGTGCCGGACGGCGCACGGCTGGTGCAGATCTGCGGTCTGCGGGACGCCACCGGGCAGGAGATCGATTTTTCGCCCAACGACATCCAGCGGCTGGTGCAGAGCGTCCCCGCCGGGACGAACCTCTCCCAGCTGATGTACCGGCAGATGCTCACCGGCAACAAGGCGTTCAAGGAGCTGTTCCGTGCGCTGGAAGCCGGCGAGACGCCCATCCTGTTCCACTGCACCTCTGGCAAGGACCGCACCGGCGTAGCCGCCATGCTGATCTTACTGGCGCTGGGTGCTTCGGACGAGACCATCTGCGCGGATTATGCCCGCACCAACCTCTGCCGCGCCGCCGAGATCGAAAAGGCCATGGCGGACCATGCGGCGGAGATCGCCGCCGACCCGGCGCAAAAAATGCGCTGGCAGACCGCCGCCGGGGTAGACCCGGAGGCCGCGCCCTTTGTGCTGCGCACCATCCGGCAGGACTACGGCAGCGCCGAGAGCTATCTGGAAGCCGAATACGGCCTGACCCCCGCCCGCCTGATGCGGCTGCGGCGGATGTATCTGGAATAAGACGATTTTGAATGCCCGCCGCGTCTTCCGGGTTGCGGCACCCAGCATCCGCATCGTGCCTTGGGCGGCACTTGCGTCTTGCTGGCCGCTGCCCCAACAACTCCTCCCTGTTTCCGCCGCTGGCGGCGGTCGTCGTCGTTGCTGCGCATCAATAGCGGAAAGAATATTTTTATCTCGGGATAGCGGAGCGTCTGCGGACGCTCCGCTATCCCATTTTCACAGGGAGGGGTCGTGACGGCAAACGGCAGCTGCCGCGCTGGTTTCCTGCGGAAACAGCCGCGCGGCGGGGAAGCCTTCATGCGGAAGATTGATTTCCATGGTAAAAGTTGATTTCCTCTTGAAAAAAAGCCCATTGTCCGATACACTGAAGGTAAAGAATCTTACAAGAAGGAATGAAGCTGACCATGGCCGCAAAAACGCCTGCCCAGTGGAAAACACTGTTTGAAAACGAACCCTTCCACCGCGAAAACTACTACACCGGCCCCCTTGGCCCGGACTACACCCCCGGCGGCACCTGTCTGCGGCTGTGGGCACCCACCGCCGAGGCGGTGACTGTGACCTTGTATCACAAGGGGAGCGGCGGTGCCGTGCTGGGCACAAAGCCCCTTGTGCGCGGCGCGCAGGGGGTGTGGAGCATCTGGCTGCCCGGAGAGCAGCACGGCCGCTACTACACCTTTGCCGTCACCGTGGATGGCGTCACCCGCGAGACCGGCGACCCCTACGCCCGGGCGGCGGGGGTGAACGGCGTGCGCAGCATGATCGTAGACCTTGCCCGCACCGCGCCCTCCGGGTGGGAGCGGGATGTGCGCCCCAATATCTCCCCGGCGCAGCGCGCTGTGTGGGAGGTGAGCGTGCGGGACTTCTCGCAGAATGCCGCCAGCGGGGTGCGCCCGGCGTGGCGGGGCAAATATATGGCCTTTACCCAGCAGGGCACCACATTGCACGGCGATGGCCTCCACCCCACCTGCCTGAACTACCTCAAGCGTTTGGGGGTAAAATACGTCCAGCTGATGCCCATTTTCGATTTTGGCAGCGTGGACGAGGCAAAACCTCTGCTGCGGCAGTATAACTGGGGCTACGACCCCACCAACTTCAATGTGCCGGAGGGCAGCTACTCCACCGACCCCACCCGGGGCGAAGTGCGCATCCGGGAGTGCCGGGAGATGATCGCCGCCCTTCATGCGGCGGGCATCGGGGTGGTGATGGACGTGGTGTATAACCACACCTACCGCACCGAAAACCCCTTCAACAGCACCGTGCCGTATTACTTTTTCCGGCAGAATGCGGACGGCAGCTTTTCCAACGGCAGCGGCTGCGGCAACGAGTTTGCCAGCGAGCGCTCCATGGCGCGGCGGTATCTCATCGACTCCATCCTCTACTGGGCGAAGGAGTACCACATCGATGGCTTCCGGTTCGACCTGATGGGCCTGTACGATGCCGAGAGCATCAACGCGGTGCGCGCTGCGCTGGACAGCCTGCCCGGCGGGCGGGACATTCTGCTGTACGGCGAGCCGTGGCAGGGCGGTGCCAGCCAGCTGCACCGGTACGAAGCCAACAAAGCCAACCTTGCCATGCTCAACGAGCGGGTGGGTATCTTCTGCGATGACACCCGGGACGCCATCAAGGGCGGCTGCTTCGATGCCCGGGAGCCGGGCTATGTGGAGGGCAAGCCGGGCAGTTTCTGGGATATCGGCGGGGCGGTGGCGGCATGGTGCCGCAGCGACCGTCTGCCGCCCCACGCGCCCAGCCAGATCGTGAGCTACGTTTCCGCCCACGACAACTTTACCCTATGGGACAAGCTGCTCTGCGTCCGCTACGAAAAACCGGAGTTCACCGCCCGGGACACTGTGGCGCTGGCGCAGAACCGGCTGGCGGCGGGCATCTACCTGACCAGCTTCGGCCTGCCCTTCATGCAGGCAGGCGAGGAGTTCGCCCGCACCAAAAAGGGGGTAGGGAACAGCTACCGCTCCTCTCCCGCCCTGAACCGGCTGGACTGGAACCGCGCCGAGCAGTACCACGCCCTTGTGGACTACTACCGGGGGCTTCTGGCGCTGCGGGCAGCCTTTCCCCGCTTGGGCAGCACCGACCGTCACGCCCCGGAGGCTTTGCAGTTCTTTGCGCTGGAGCAGCCGCTGGTGGGCTGGACATTGCCCGCCGTCTGGGGAGACGGCGCGGCATGGAGCGCTTTGTGCGTCTTTTATAACCCCACCGACACTGCCCGCACCGTCTCCCTGCCCGCCGGGCAGTGGAAGCTGCTGAGCGATGGCACTTCTTCCAGCCTGTGGCGCGGCCCCAGCCGCGTTTTTACCGGCAATGCCCCCCTTGCGCCGTACAGCGCGACTGTTTTTGGGGCGGTGTAAATAAAGAACGAACTCCCTCAGTCAAAACCTGACGATTTTGCCAGCTCCCTCTGGGAGGGAGCCTCTGGCGCGCCCGGAAGCTTTCTTATTGCGTCTGAAACTTTAGCACTGATGGCGACGGCGTGCGCCCTCTCAGTCAAAGCCTACGGCTTTGCCAGCTCTCCCAAAGGGAGAGCCAAGAGCACTGCCGGAAGCTTCCTCATTATGCCTAATACTTTAGCAACGAACGTAACGGCTTGGCTCTCCCTTCGGGAGAGCTGGCGCGGGAGCGCCTGAGAGGGCTCGCTCCCGGGGGCTGTCGAGCGAATGCGAGACTGGGGGAGTTTTTCCACAACCAAAAAAGGCTGCTGCACATTTGAAGTGAACCCCAAAAGTTAGACAAAAATAAGATCAAGCGACTCGAACGGTCTGAATCCTGTACTGCACAGGGC
>CAKSYT010000027.1 GCA_934524985.1 uncultured Faecalibacterium sp.
GAAAGCCATGAACTTCCTTGCGCTGACGCTTCTTGGGCTGAAAAGTTCTCTTCATGGTTGTATCCTCCGTAAAAACTTATCCCCGGTATGGGGTCTTGATCGGTCCCAGATTGGGGACAGGCTTGCAATTCAACAGTATATCGCATAGTATGACGTTCTGTCAAGCATTTTTTGCAGTTTTCTGCAAACTTTTTTCTGATTTTTCTGTTAAAAGCTTTTCAACTTTTTCACCATTTTGCTGTGGAAAACTTTTTTCTACCAGATATTGTGGTCTTTTTGGCGTGTTTCCACAAGGCTGCCGGTGGGGCTTATCTTATGTATTATAAATTACATTATACTAATATAGACGCAGGGAGATTTTTGTGGTATACTAACTGGGTATCAGCAGCATTGTTGAAAACTTCGACCGATTCAATGGAGTGGATGTTTTATGGATTCTTTCAAGGACGTTTTAGAAGCGGCCCAGATGTACTGCAAGGCGCAGATGGCCGAGCCAACGTACAATCTCTATATCGACGGGTTGGAGCCCATCAGCTTTGAGGACTCCAGCCATATCACCCTGTCGGTGCGCAACGATTTTATCTGCAAGATCGTCACCGACCGGTACCTCGGCCTGCTCAAGGAGGCCTTCAAGTCTGTGCTGGGCTTTGATGTGGACATCACCCTTGTGGTGCCCAGCACCCCGCCCCACGAGGTAGTGCTGGCCCAGCAGTATGAGGCAAACCCCGCCTCCCCGCAGGGCAACTACGAGTTCACCTTCGAAAACTTCATCAAGGGGCCGTCCAACCAGTTTGCGTTTGCTGCTGCGCAGGCTGTGGCGGCAAACCCCTCCGGGGCGTATAACCCCCTGTTCATCTACGGCGGCTCGGGTCTGGGCAAGACCCATCTGCTCACCGCCATTCAGACCGAGATCAAGCGCACCCACCCCGATTTCGTCATCATGTATGTCACCTGCGAGCAGTTCACCAACGAACTGATCGCCGCCATCCGCGCCGGCAGCACCGAGGACTTCCGCATGAAGTACCGCGTGGCAGACCTGCTGCTGGTGGACGATATCCAGTTCATCGCAGGCAAGGAGTCCACGCAGGAAGAGTTCTTCCACACCTTCAACTCCCTGCACGATGCCCACAAGCAGATCGTCATCGCCTCCGATCGCCCCGCCAAGGAGATCAAGAGCCTCGAAGAGCGTCTGCGCACCCGCTTTGAGTGGGGTCTGACCGCCGATGTGCAGCCGCCGGATTTTGAGACCCGGGTGGCCATCGTGAAGCGCAAGGCAGAGCTGCTGCATCTGGACCTGCCCGAGGACGTGGCAGAGTTCATTGCCAACCACCTGAAAAACAACATCCGCCAGCTGGAAGGCGCAGTGAAAAAGCTGAACGCCTATTATATGCTGGAGGGCATCCAGCCGGTGATCAGCGTGGCGCAGAACGCCATCAAGGATATCCTCAACGAGACCCAGCCGGTGCCGGTGACCATCGAAAAGATCATCGGCGAGGTGTCCCGCACCTTCAACGTATCCCCTGCCGACATCCGGGGCACCAAGCGCAACGCCAATGTGGCCTCTGCCCGGCGCGTGGCCATCTATATCCTGCGGGAGGTCACCGGCATGAGCATGGAGGAGATCGGGCGGGAATTCTCCGGCCGCGACCACTCCACCATCGTCTACTCCCTCAAGACCATGGAGCGGGACATGAAGAACGACCAGCATCTGCGGGAGACCGTGAGCGATATCATCAAGAACGTGAAGGCTTAAACCGGGGAAAACCGGACAAAAGTCATACTCATTTCAGGGTGTGACCCCAAAATATGGGGAGAAAACGGAACAAAAGGGGGAAAATAAGCCTATATCTTGTGGCAAAAAGGCGAAGCTTTCCACACTTTCCACTTAGTTTTCAACATTTAACATCAGTTCTTCACATCGGCTGTGGAAAGAAACACCGTTCCCCACCTTTCAACATTTCCTTCACGAGCCTTCCACATCCCGGTGGAAAGCCAAAGCCCCGCTTCCCGGCAAGACATTTCCGGGTTTTCAACATCTTCCCCACCCCCTACTACGGTTACTACAACAAGTTCAATATATTACTGCCTTCCGGCAGCAGCCCAAAGGGCAGGGATCAAGCCGGAAGTGTGAAAAAAGGAGAGATACTGTTTTGAACATCGTCTGCGATAAAACGCTGCTCAGTGCAGCCATCGACGGCGTTTCCAAAGCTGTCACCATGCGCTCGTCCATCCCGGTGCTGGAGGGCATTCTGCTGAAGGCCGAAGGTTTTCAGCTCACCCTGACCGGCTACGATCTGGAAATGGGCATCGTGACCACCATCGAAGCCAACATCAAGGAGCCGGGCGAGATCGTGCTGAATGCAAAGCTGCTCAGCAGCATGATCAGCCGGATGCCGGCAGGTCAGATCAGCATCGTGGCGGCCGATAACGGAAAGACCACCATCCAGAGCGGCGTGGCACAGTTCGAGATCCAGTCCATGCCCGCCACCGATTTCCCGGATCTGCCCAACACCGGCGCGGAGCAGACCCTGACCATCAAGACCGGCGTGCTGCGGGACATGATCGACCGCACCCTGTACGCCGTCAGTCAGGACGAGAAAAAACCCGCCCACACCGGTGAGCTTTTTGAAATCGAGCTGGACAAGCTGACCATGGTGGCGCTGGACGGCTACCGCCTTGCCATTGTGGAGCGGCCCATCACCGCCGTGAAGGATATCCGCATCATCGTGCCCAGCAAAACCATGACCGAGGTGTCCCATCTGCTGGCCAACGACGACGAGGAGGACGTGCACATCAGTGCAAACCGCCGCTATGTGGTGTTCACCACTGCCGGTTACACCATCATGAGCCGCCTGATCGAGGGCGAGTTCCTGAATTACCGCAACGTCATCCCCGCCGGAAGCCGCACCCGGGTGACCATCGACACCAAGGACTTCATCTCCACCATCGAGCGCGCCTCCCTGATTATTACAGAGCGTTTAAAAAATCCCCTCCGCATTTCCTTTACAGAGGGTAAAGTCGTGGTGCGCTGCCAGACCAACCTCGGCCGCGTGGTGGACGAGTTCAGCGCCGCCTGCGAGGGCGACGAGGTGGAAATCGGCTTCAACAACCGCTATCTGCTGGATGCGTTGCGCAATGCCCGCACCGAGCAGGTGCGCATGGAGATCAGCGGCCCGTTGAGCCCGGTCAAGGTGCTGCCGGTGGAAGGCAACGACTTTTTGTATCTGGTACTGCCGGTACGGTTTAAAAACGACTAAGGAGCGCGTTTTATGCAGAAGATTCTCATTCATACCGAGTTTATCAAGCTGGATGCCCTGCTCAAATTTGCAGGCCTGTGCGAGACCGGCGGCGAAGCCAAGGAGCTGGTGCAGGGCGGTGCTGTGAAGGTGAACGGCGAGGTGTGCACCATGCGGGGCAAAAAGTGCCGCGCCGGGGACGTCATCGAGCTGGACGGGCAGAGCGTAGAGATCGGGCAGGGTCAGTAAATGCGTCTGCTTTCGCTGGAAGTACAGAACTATCGCAATATCCGCGCCGCGCGGCTGGAACCCGGGCGGGAACTTACCGTCATCTGCGGCAACAACGGCCAAGGCAAGACGAACCTTTTGGAGGCCATCTGGCTGCTGACCGGCGGCAAAAGCTTCCGGGGCGGCAAGGACGCCGAACTTGTGCGCCGGGGAGAAGCATTCGCGGTGCTGGAAGCCGACACCCAGCGGGACAGGCCGGAGGGCTGCGAGCCCGCCGAGCCTGCCCACATCCGCATGACGGTGGGCACCCCGGAAGCCGCAAAGCCCGGCCGCTATGCGGCAGTGAACGGCGCTGCGCCCAAGCGGGCGGCGGCACTGGCGGGCAGCTTTCCGGCGGTGGTGTTCGACCCCGGTCACCTGAGCCTTGTCAAGGGCGCACCGGAGGGGCGGCGCAAATTTCTGGACGCTGCGCTGTGCCAGCTGTACCCCGGGTATCTGGCAAGCTACCGCCGCTATGTGCGGGTATTGCAGCAAAAAAATGCGCTGCTGCGCCACTCTGCCAACGGGCAGGAACGCCCCTATGCAGAAAAGCGCACCCTGCTGGAAGTGCTCAACACCGAACTTGCCGCGCAGGGCGAAGCCTTGCAGCAGCGGCGGCGGGAGTATCTGAAACTGCTGGCTCCCCGCGCCTGCGCCAACTACGCGGAGCTTTCCCACGGGGCGGAGCGGATGAGCATCCGCTATGCCGCCCAGTTTGCAACCGGCGGGCTTGCCGCACTGCTGCGCCAGCGGCAGGAGGAGGAGCTCCGCGCCGGGCAGAGCCTGTGCGGCATCCACCGCGAGGACTTGGAGCTGCTGCTGGACGACCAGCCTGCCCGGGTGTATGCCAGTCAGGGACAGCAGCGCAGCGTGGTGCTGAGCCTGAAAATGGCGGAAGCCGCCGCGGCCGCGCAGATCACCGGGGAGCACCCGGTACTGCTGCTGGATGATGTGCTGAGCGAGCTGGACGAGGGGCGCAAGCAGTATCTGCTCACCTGCATGAAGGAAAAGCAGACCTTTGTGACCAGCTGCGATGACACGGACTTTTTAAAGACCGACGGCGAGGTGTACCGCATGGACGGCGGGGTGCTGAGCCGGGTCTGACAACATGAAAAAATGTTGCAAATAGTGTTGCATAAAAACTGCATTTTCGTGGGCTTTATGCAAACAAAAGACACGGGAGAAAATACAGTATGTATATTCATCTGGGGCGGGACTATGTCCTGAACGACCGTGATATCATTGGCATCTTTGATCTGGAGACCACCACCACCTCCCCCCGGGGGCGGGAGTTTCTGAACTACGCCCAGAAAAACGGGGCGGTGGTCAGCCTTTCGGACGAGCTGCCCCAGTGCTATGTGCTGGCAGACGGAGGGCTGGTGGATGCGGTGTATCTTTCGGAGCTGTCCAGCGCCGCCATGCGCCGCAGAGCGCAAAAGATGGTGGAGTGAAATTTGCGGAAAACGGGCGGAAGATCCACAGAAAAAGAGGGATGGGAAAGCCCCGGAACTGCCCGGAAAGCCGCACCGTGCCAGCCGGAACGCCCTGTGCGGGCAGCGCGTGAAAACACAACAAAACGGCGAGAAAAAAGTACACCATGGTGTACCGGTTCCCGCTTTGCTATAATTTGAAAAAACAAACGCAAAAATGAACAAAAGGGAGAAAGGATATGGCAGAAGAAATCATTACCAGTACAAATGCCGATACCGTAACCGACCACGAGTATAACGCCAGCGAGATTCAGGTGCTGAAGGGTCTGGAGGCGGTGCGCAAGCGCCCGGGTATGTATATCGGCTCCACCGGTGAGCGCGGTCTGCATCATCTGGTGTACGAGATCGTGGACAACGCCATTGACGAGGCACTGGCCGGTTACTGCGACCACATCGAGGTCAAGATCCTGAAGGACAACATCATTCAGGTCACCGATAACGGCCGCGGCATCCCCGTGGACATTCAGGCCGATACCGGTCTGCCCGCCGTCACCGTGGTGTACACCATCCTGCACGCCGGCGGCAAGTTTGGCGGCGAGAACTCCGGCTACAAGGTGGCCGGCGGTCTGCACGGCGTGGGCGCTTCGGTGGTCAACGCCTGCTCCGAGTGGCTCACCGTCAACGTGCGCCGCGATGGCAAGGAGTACGAGCAGACCTTCCGGCGCGGCGACCCGGACGGCGATCTGAAGTGCATCGGCACGGTAGCCGAGGGCGTCACCGGCACCCGGGTCACCTTCAAACCCGACCCGGAAATGTTCAAGGATACCACCGTCTACGACTTTGACACACTGGAAAAGCGCCTGCGGGAGGAAAGCTTCCTGAACGCCGGTGTCAAGATCACCCTGACCGATGAGCGCCAGCTGTACACCCCCGTGCTGGAGGACGGTCAGGAGGGCGACCCCTGCTACCGCTCCGAGGTCATGTGCTACGAGGGCGGCATCAAGAGCTTTGTCACCTATCTGGGCGAAAAGCGCAAGCTGGAAGTGCTGCACCCCAACGTCATCTACCTCAAGGGGCAGACCGACCGCGGCGTGGCAGAGATCGCCTTGCAGTACAATTCCAGCTACAACGAGCTGTTGCTGAGCTTTGCCAACAACGTCAACACCCCGGACGGCGGCACCCATGAAGAGGGCTTCAAAGCCAGCCTGACCCGCGTGTTCAACGATTACGGCCGCAGCCACGGCCTGCTGAAGGACAAGGACGAGAACCTGTCCGGCGCAGATGTGCGCGAGGGCTTGATCTGCGTCATCTCGGTCAAGCTGCAGGAGGCCGAATTTGAAGGCCAGACCAAGGCAAAGCTGGGCAATACGGAAATTCGCACCCTCGTTTCCAACATGGTCTACTCCAAGCTGATGGAGTTCTTTGAGGAGAACCCCGGCGTGGCAAAGGCCATTTTTGAAAAGGCCACACAGGCCGCCCGCGCCCGCGCCGCCGCCAAAAAGGCCCGCGAACTGGTGCGCCGCAAGAGCGCGCTGGAAACCAGCCGCATGCCCGGCAAGCTGGCGGACTGCCGCGAAAAAGACCCCAGCCGCACTGAAATTTTCATCGTCGAGGGCGACTCTGCAGGCGGCTCTGCCAAGATGGGACGCGACTCTGCCATTCAGGCCATCCTGCCGCTGTGGGGCAAGATGCTGAACGTGGAAAAGGCCCGCGCCGATAAAATTTACGGCAACGACAAGCTGATGCCGGTGGTGCTGGCACTGGGCTGCGGCATCGGTGACGAGTTCGATATCTCCAAGCTGCGGTACGACAAGGTGTTCATCATGGCCGATGCGGACGTGGACGGCTCCCATATCTGCACCCTGATGCTGACCTTCTTCTTCCGCTATATGCGCCCCCTCATCGAGCAGGGGCATGTGTATGTGGCACAGCCGCCCCTGTTCAAGGTGCAGAAGGGCAACACCATCAAGTACGCCTATAACGACGCGGAAATGGCCATCCTCTCGCAGGAGATGCCCGGCGCAAAGGTGAACCGCTACAAGGGCCTTGGTGAGATGAACCCCGAACAGCTGTGGGAGACCACCATGAACCCGGACAACCGGGTCATCGTGCAGATCACCATCGAGGATGCCGAAAAGGCCGATGAAGCCTTTACCATCCTGATGGGCGATCAGGTGGAGCCCCGCCGCCGCTTTATCGAGACCAACGCCCAGTACGCAAAGCTGGACGTGTAAGAAAACCCTCTCAGGCGCTCCCGCGCCAGCTCCCCCGAAGGGGGAGCCAAGCCGTGAAGGTCAGCACTAAAGTGTTAAGTATAATGAGGATGTGCCCGGCAGCGCACTTGGCTCTCCCTTTGGGAGAGCTGGCAAAGCCGATAGGCTTTGACTGAGAGGGCGCGCGCCGTTACCCTCGCTGCTAAAGCTTTAGGAGAAATGAGCAACCGTCCGCCGCCGCTTTATCGAGACCAACGCCCAGTACGCAAAGCTGGACATCTAAGGAACACGGGCAAACGCTTCCATGAAAAGAAAAACAAAAAAGGTTAGAAAGGAGCTATTATATGAAAAAGCGTGTTGTTTCACTTATTATTTCAGCTTTTATTGTATGCTCATGTATTCTTACTGTAATGGCTTCTAGTGGATTGGACTTAAATGTACTGAGAAAAGGAGAAGATATTCAATACACAGAAAGCAATCGAGATGATATAGCAGTTTATGTTTTAAGTTCAATTGCAAAAAATAATAATGATGTGTACTATAGTGAAGATGGTAGTATCGTATCTTTTACGCCTACTATACTTGCAAGAAAAAAAAGTGATTCAATGACTTATTGCTATGATATAAAATTTACTTCAAATCGTTTTTTGAACTTAAAACAGGTAACATTTATCATAGGAAATGTAAATTATATTTTTAGTGATATTTCTGCAATATTTAATTATCCATATAGTACGACCAGTGGCAAGTATGAAGAAGAAACTTTTCTTAGCTTAGATGATGGATCTATACAAATGTTAGCTGATATAGCTGAAAATAGAGATAATCAAGGTGAACCAGTAAAAGTAATATTAGAGGGTTCGAATGAGAGTTTTACCCTAATAATGAATGATGAATTAACTAATGGGATGATTCATCTTTATAATTTGTTTGTTAATGCTGGGGGAACCAGCGAAAGTAATCAATATTTATTTCCATTTGCAACATGGAAATATTCAAAAGTACAGTAAAGTGGTATCTGTTATAATTCGGAGGAACAAATGGAAGAAGATTATGTGATGATACCGGGCAGCGGAACCAAAAAGATCATCCGCGACGTCAAAAAGGAGATCGAAACGGCCTTCCTGGATTATTCCATGTCGGTCATCGTGTCCCGCGCCCTGCCCGATGTGCGGGACGGCTTGAAACCCGTCCACCGCCGCATTCTGTACACCATGCACGAGCGCGGCAACGACCCCAGCCACGCATACCGCAAATCCGCCGATACCGTCGGTGCGGTGCTGGGCTCTTACCACCCCCACGGCGACGCATCGGTCTACGATGCCATGGTACGTCTGGCACAGGACTTCTCGCTGCGCTATCCGCTGGTGGATGGTCAGGGTAACTTTGGTTCTGTGGACGGCGACCCCCCGGCTGCTTACCGTTACACCGAGGCCCGCATGAGCCGCATGGCGGTGGAGATGCTGACCGATATCGAGAAGGACACCATCGACTGGGACCCCAACTTTGACGAGACCAAAAAGGAGCCCAGCGTGCTGCCCTGCCGCTTCCCGAACCTGCTGGTCAACGGCAGTCAGGGCATCGCGGTCGGTATGGCCACCAACATCCCGCCCCACAACCTGAGCGAGGTCATTGACGGCTGCATCGCCTATATTGATGACCCGGACATCGACCTGCCCGGCCTGATGGAGCACATCAAGGGCCCGGACTTCCCCACCGCCGGCATCATCATGGGACGCAGCGGCATCCGCGCCGCCTACGCCACCGGCCGCGGCAAGATCACCCTGCGCGGCCGCGCCACCATTGAGGAGACCAAGAACGGCCGCACCCAGATCGTCATTACGGAAATTCCCTATATGGTCAACAAGGCGCGCCTCATCGAGCACATGGCAGACCTTGTCAAGGAAAAGCGCATCGAGGGCATCACCGGCCTGAACGATGAGACCAACCGCAAGGGTATGCGCATCGTGGTGGATGTCCGCAAGGACGCCAATGCACAGGTCATCCTGAACCAGCTGTACCAGTACACTCAGCTGCAGGACACCGTGGGCGTCATTATGCTGGCCATCGACCACAAGGTGCCCAAGGTGCTCACCCTGAAGCAGATGCTGCAGAAGTATGTGGAGTTCCAGGACGAGGTGGTGCGCCGCCGCACCCAGTACGACCTGAAAAAGGCCAAGGAACGCGCCCACATTCTGGAAGGTCTGAAAAAGGCCACCGATATCGTGGACGAGCTGATTGCCACCATCCGCGCCTGCAAGGGCGGCATGGCAGAAGCCAAAGCTGCCATCATGGAGCAGTTCGGCTTTGACGACCCGCAGGCAGACGCCATCGTCAAGCTGCAGCTGGGTCGTCTGGCCGGTCTGGAGATCTTGAAGATCGAGGAAGAACTGGCCGGTCTGCAGGCCAAGATCGAGGACTGGGAAGCCATTCTGGCGGATGACGCCCGGGTGCTTGCCATCGTCAAGGACGAGCTGCTGGAAATGAAGAAGCGCTTCGGCGACGAGCGCCGCACCGAGATCCAGTCCGTGACCGGCGAGGTGGATATCGAGGATCTGATCGCCGAGGAGCAGTGCGTCTACACCCTGACCGAGGCCGGTTATATCAAGCGTCAGCTCAAGGCCACCTATCAGGCACAGCGGCGCGGCGGACGCGGCATCTCCGGTATGACCCGCAAGGAAGAGGACATCGTGCAGGAGATGTTCGTAGGCTCCACCCACGACTATGTGCTCTTTGTCACCGACCGGGGCCGCCTGTTCCGCATCAAGGGCTACACCATCGCCGAGGGCAGCCGCACCAGCAAGGGCATGAACATCGTCAACCTGCTGCAGCTGGCAGAGGGCGAAAAGGTGACCAACATGATCTGCCAGAGCAAGGACGCCGAGCAGTCGGGCGGCTATGTGACCATGGTCACCAAGCAGGGTCTGATCAAGCGCACCCCGCTGGAACAGTACGCCAACATCCGCAAGAGCGGCCTGATCGGTATTGCCCTGAACGAGGGCGATGCGCTGGCATGGACCCGCCTGACCTCCGGCCACGATATGCTTATCGTTGCCACCCGCAACGGTCAGGCTATCCGCTTCAACGAGGAAAACGCCCGCCCGATGGGCCGTAACGGCCACGGCGTGCGCGCCATCCGTCTGGCGGAGGGTGATGAGGTCATCGGCGTGTGCATCTGCCGCGAGGGCGGCACGGTGCTGACCGTGACCGAGAACGGCAAGGGCCGCCGCTCGGATATCGACACCTACCGCATCACCGCCCGTGGCGGCAAGGGCATCCGCAACTACGATGTGAGCCGCGACAAGGTAGCCGCCGTGAAGATCGTGGATGACGTGGATGATGTGCTGCTGAGCAGTCAGGAGGGCATCATCATCCGTCTGCACGTCAACGAGATCCCGCTGCAGAGCCGTTACGGCTCCGGCGTGCGGGTGATGCGTCTGGGCGAGAACGACAAGGTGATGGTGCTGGCACGCACCGACCACGACGACGAAGCACAGACCGAGAAGATCGACGCTTCTGAAGCCGATGCCGAGCCCACCGCCGAGCAGCTGGCGGAGATGGAAGCCGCTGACGCCGCCGCCGCCACCGAAGCCCCGGAGGCAGACCCGGAAGAGAAGGAATAAGAAACAGCGCAGGCTGAAAGATCCTTTCCGCTGAATCACTGCAAAGCCCACGCAGGCCGTATGCTTGCCCGCGTGGGCTTTTTTGCAGCAACGGCACAGCGGACGAAACGGAAAGTGAGGAAGGCGGATGGCAGAGAAAAAATGCCCGGAGATCAGTGTGATCGTGCCGGTGTACAAGGTGGAAAAATACCTGAACGCGTGCATAAACTCGATCCTTGCGCAGACGTTTGCACAGTTTGAGCTGATCCTTGTGGACGATGGCTCCCCGGACGGCTGCCCTGCCCTGTGCGATGCTGCCGCGTTGCGGGACGACCGTGTGCGGGTGATCCATCAGAAGAACAAGGGACTGAGCGCGGCGCGCAATGCCGGTATGAAGATCGCCCGGGGAAAATGGGTCGCATTTGTGGATTCAGACGACCGCGTGATGCCCGGCTATCTTGAAAGGATGTACGCCGCAGCCCAAAAGACAGACCCGGATCTTGTGGTCTGTGATTACCTGTGCATTGACGAAAACGGCGCAGTAAAGGCACAGTCTGAAAAGCTGGTGCGGGCAGAGCAGCTGGGGCGGGAGGATCTGATCCGCAAGATGTGTCTTACGCCCTTTGCGGTGGCGTGGACAAAGCTGTACCGCCGCGAAATTCTGGAAAAAATGCAGTTCCCGGAGGGCAAACTTTACGAGGATGCCATGTTTGCGGCAAAGCTGTACCCGACCCTCCGCAAGGCGGTCTGCATCCCGGAGGCGCTGTACTGCTACCGGTGCAATGGTGCCAGCATCATGCACAGCAAGCGCACCGTGCGGAATTTGGAAGATCAGGTGGCGGCGAACTATGCCATGTTCACCTGTGCCCGGGAGCAGGGACTGACGGACGTGCTGTGCGTATATTACTGGCTCATCGTAAAGTATTTTGTGCAGAACTGGCGCGCCATCACCCCCGCAGAGCGCAAAAGCCCGCAGGCACAAAGGGCACTGGAATGCCGCCGCACCGCATGGCAGCAGCTGAAGCAGAGCGGCGCAGTGACCCCGGCGCATGTCTTTCAGGCAGCGGTGCACCGTGTCGCACCGGCGCTGTACCTCAGGATGAAGCACTGAGTGGAAAACCCCTTTAGTCTTTGCTACGCAAAGCCAGATTCCCCAAGGGGGCGCCTGAACCCTCTCAGTCACGGCTTACGCCGTGCCAGCTCCCCCGAAAGGGGGAGCTTTTAGCTATCTGCCGGTTAGTGCTGATAAAGCTCCCCCTTCGGGGGAGCTGGCGAACGCAGTGAGCCTGAGAGGGTTCTTCTCGCTGCCATCCGGCGCAAACCATCCCCCGCAGCGCTGCGCTTTCGCAGAAAGCGGCGCTGTAAATGCAGTTTCCCTCTACGACCCCTCCCGTGAAAATGGGTTTCAGGAAAGTCCGCAGACTTTCCTGAAACCCGAAATTATAAATAATTCTTCCGCTATTGATGTGCAGAGTGCAACGACGACGACCGCCGCCAGCGGCGGAAGCAGGGAGGAGTTGTTGGGGCAGCGGCCAGCAAGACGCAAGTGCCGCCCAAGGCACGAAGCGGATGCTGGGTGCCGCAACCCGATAGCGGAGCACATTCTAAATCGTCTCGTCCGGTGGGAAGCGCATTTTTTGCGCGTCCCTGCCGTCAGGTTTGTCTGGACTTCCCCTTAAAACTGTGTTAGAATAAACGAAATCACAATACCCGTGGGGGAGTAGCAGGCGCTTTGCAGAGCGCAGCAAGTCAACATAATGACCGCTTTTCGGTCTGGCTTGCTTTCATTTGCGAGACTCATGTGTTTTGGTGCGTGTTTGCTGCGCCCGTGCACATGGAGTGGATTTCTCAAAAAATCACCCGGTCCCGGACGTACAATGCGCCCGGGACCGGGTTTTGTTTTGGTTTGGAATACGGTCAACAAACAGGAGGCAGACAGAATGGAATGGAGTTTTGTGTTTTTTCTCAACAGCGTTTTGCTGGGCGTGGGGCTGGCGATGGATGCGTTTTCGGTGTCCATGGCAAACGGCCTGCACGACCCTAAAATGAACAAGGGCACCATGGGCAAAATTGCGGGCACTTTCGGCATTTTTCAGGCAGCAATGCCCATGATCGGCTGGGTGTGCGTGCATACCATCGTGGAGCTGTTCTCGTCCTTTGAGACCCTGATCCCGTGGATCGCGCTGGCACTGCTGAGCTACATCGGCGGCAAGATGCTGCTGGACGGCATCCACGGCGAAGAAGCCGAGGAAGCGGCAGAGCTCAGCGCCGGGGCACTGTTCATGCAGGGCGTGGCTACCAGCATCGATGCCCTCTCGGTGGGCTTTACCATCTCGGAGTACGGCTGGCTGATGGCGCTGACCGCTGCCATCATTATTGCGGTGGTCACCTTCTTCATCTGCATGGCAGGTCTGCGCATCGGCAAAAAGTTCGGCACACAGCTTTCCGGCAAGGCCAATATTCTGGGCGGCGTCATCCTCATCGGCATCGGTCTGGAGATCTTCATCACCGGGGTGTTCTGAATATCAAAAGCCCGGAGCGTCTGCGGATGCTCCGGGCTTTTTGCTTGTATGTTAACTCCCTCAGTCGCGGCGTGCGCCGCGACAGCTCCCTCGGGGAGGGAGCCAACCCTCTCAGTCTGCTCCCGATGGTCGCAGACAGCTCCCCCGAAGGGGGAGCTTTATTTGTGCTGACCGGAAGATGCAAAAAGCTCCCCCTTTCGGGGGAGCTGGCACGCCGTAAGGCGTGACTGAGAGGGTTTCTCGTCTTTGTTCCCCGTGGAACAATTTTGCATTATTTCACGTTTTCCGGCTCGAAAAAGTCGGCGTATTCCTCGGTCAGTTTGCTGCCAAGGCGGCGGATGCCGCCGTACAGGTGCCGCTCCACCAGCGGCTCAAAGGCGGCAAGGTCGCACCGCTCGATGGCGTTCAGCAGGTTGCGGTGGTCGGCGATCACCTCGTCCAGCCCGCCGGTGGTCATGGTGTCCAGCATGCGGAACCGGCTGTAATCGGCGTGGGCGTTCTGTAAGGTGCTCCACAGGTACATCTTGTCCATGGCGGCAAACCATGTTTCGTGCAGGCGGCAGTCGGCCTCGTACAGCTTGTTGAAGTCCGGGTTCTCGGCGCGGGCCAGCGCCTCGTAGGCGTCCACCCGCGCACGGATCTGCGCCCGCTGCGCCGGGGTGGCGATGGGGGCAAAATCCCGCAGAATGCGCCCTTCCACGGCGGTGCGCTCGTAGATCAGCTCGTCCACGATGCGCCGGTTCAGCCGGGTGACGGTGGTGCCCTTGTAGGGCACGATGCGCACCAGCCCGTTTTCCTGCAATTTTTGCAGCACCACCCGGATCAGGGAGCGCGGCGCATTGAACCGGGCGCACAGCGGGTTCTCGCTCAGCGAAGAGCCGGGACGGATGGTCAGGTCGATGATCTCCCGTTCCAGCACGGCGTAAATTTCGGCATCAGTCTTGTATTGCTGTTCCATATCACTCACCTAATTCCAAAAACTCCTTCCACGGTGCGGCGGCGGGCAGGGGCAGAGAAAAGGCCATGGGCTTGCCGGTGTCCGGGTGCACAAAGCGCAGGCCGCAGCTTTGCAGGGCGATGCTGCCCTTCTGGCGGCTGCCGTATTTGCCATCGCCGTACAGCGGGTGCTTGCGGGAAGCAAACTGCACCCGGATCTGATGGGTGCGCCCGGTGTGCAGGGTGATCTCGGCAAGGCTGTTCTCCCCTGCCGTGGCAAGGATGCGGTATTCCAGCACCGCTTCCCGCACCCCCTTGCGGGGACGGCTGACCGGGAACACCCTGCCCTTGCGGCTGTCCTTGAACAGGTAGTCCCGCAGCACTCCGGCGGCGGGCAGCTGCGCATCCGGCGCACCGGCAATGACCGCGCGGTACTGCTTGACGAACTGCGGCGCGGCGGCTTTGCCCTCGGCGCGGCCGTCCTGCACGGCGTAGGCGTCCTGACTTTGGGTCACCTGACGGCTCAGGGCGGCGGCCGCCGCCGGGGTGCGGGCATAGACCATCAGCCCGGACACTCCGGTGTCCAGCCGGTGTACCACCCCCACAAAGGCGTCGGGCGCGTTCCAGTGCGCGCGCAGCGCGGCGGGCACGCCCTCCTCGCTGGAAAGCCCGGCGGGCTTGTCCAGCACCACAAGGGCGGCGTCCTCGTATAAGATCACAGCTTGCCCTCGGCCAGCAGAGCCTTCAGCTTCAGGATGCCTGCAATGGTCTTGCCGTCCTTGATCTCGCCGCTCATGACCATCTGGTAGGCCTTTTCCAGCGGCACCCGGTCGGGGGTCAGGAACTCGTCAGCATCAAGGTGCATCTTGGTCTCGTGCAGACCGGTGGCCACCCATGTATAAATGACCTCGGTATCGTAGCCCACAGTGGGGTAGAACTCGCCCAGCGAGATGTAGTTGTCGGCGGTCAGGCCGCACTCCTCTTCCAGCTCCCGCTTGGCGGCTTCAAAGGGGTCCTCGCCCTTTTCCAGCTTACCGGCGGGCAGCTCCCACAGCTGCTGCTGCATGGCATAGCGGAACTGCCGCACCATGCAGATGGTGCCGTCTGCAAAATAAGGCAGGATGCAGGCACCGCCGTGGTGGTGCACCACCTCGCGGGTAGCGGTCTTGCCGTTTTCCAGCAGCGCGGTGTCCTTGGTCAGGGTGATGACCCGCCCCTCGAACAGGGTCTCGCTGGAGAGAGTTTTTTCAAAGTGTACAGTATCGTTCATTTGCCTTACGCCCCTTTTCCGGCACTGCGCCGGTTTTATGCTCTCAGTTTACGGCAAAGTGCGGTTTGTTGTCAATAAAGATATGATAAATACAAGAGGGGAAAGAACCCTCTCCGTCATCGCTGCGCGATGCCACCTCCCCCGAAAGGGGGAGGTTTTGCTCTACTTATCGGCAGACGGCGAAAAGCTCCCCCCTCGGGGGAGCTGGCACGGCGTAAGCCGTGACTGAGAGGGCGTACCCGCCCCCAAAAACTAAAAATCTGCATCACTGCTTGCTTTAACGCACTAAAGAAAGTACAAAACCGCTAAAAAATTTCTTAATTTTTGGTGCGTTTGTCGGGCGGTTTGCGTTTACTTTATTGCCGGAATCTGTTATTATAGTATACAAGCAATAGTGCCTTTTATGGGGTTCTCCGGTCCCAGCGGGCATATTGCCCCGCGCAAAAGGTACCAAATTCTGAATAATGGAGGAAGAAAAATGCCTAGAGCAAAGCAAACTATGGATGGCAATACCGCTGCCGCCCATGTAGCGTATGCCTACACGGACGTGGCTGCCATCTACCCCATTACCCCGTCTTCTCCGATGGCTGACTCTGTGGACCAGTGGTCTGCAGCCGGCCAGAAGAACATCTTCGGCAATCAGGTCAAGGTCGTTGAGATGGAGTCCGAGGCCGGCGCCGCTGGTGCTGTCCACGGCTCTCTGGGTGCAGGTGCTGTTACCACCACCTTCACCGCTTCTCAGGGCCTGCTGCTGATGATCCCCAACATGTACAAGATCGCTGCTGAGCAGCTGCCCTGCGTGTTCGATGTTTCTGCACGTACCGTTGCTACCCAGTCCTTGAACATCTTCGGTGATCACAGCGACGTTATGGCTTGCCGCCAGACCGGCTTTGCAATGCTGGTCGAGAGCAGCGTGCAGGAAGTTATGGATCTGTCCCCTGTCGCACATCTGTGCGCCATCGAGGGCAAGGTTCCCTTCCTGAACTTCTTCGATGGCTTCCGTACCTCTCACGAGTACCAGAAGATCGAGAAGTGGGACTACGCTGATCTGAAGGAAATGTGCAACATGGAGGCTGTTGAGGAGTTCCGCAAGAAGGCTCTGAACCCCGAAAGCCCCAAGATGCGCGGTTCCCACGAGAACGGCGACGTGTTCTTCCAGCACCGCGAGGCCTGCAACAGCGTTTACGACGCTCTGCCGGCTGTTGTTGAGAAGTACATGGCCAAGATCAACGAGAAGCTGGGCACCAACTACGATCTGTTCAACTACTACGGCGCAGCCGATGCTGACCGTGTGATCGTGGCTATGGGTTCCATCTGCGACGTTGCTGACGAGGTCATCGACTACCTGAACGCCAAGGGCGAGAAGGTCGGTATCATCAAGGTCCGCCTGTACCGTCCCTGGGTGTCCTCCGCTCTGCTGAAGGTCCTGCCCAAGACCGCCAAGAAGGTGGCTGTGCTGGACCGCACCAAGGAGCCCGGCTCTCTGGGCGAGCCCCTGTATCTGGATGTTGCCGCTACCCTGCGTGAGGCTGGCCTGAACGATGTCGTTCTGACCGGCGGCCGCTACGGTCTGGGCAGCAAGGACACTCCCCCGTCCTCCATCTTCGCTCTGTTCAAGGAGCTGGAGAAGGATCAGCCGAAGGAGCG
>CAKSYT010000028.1 GCA_934524985.1 uncultured Faecalibacterium sp.
TGCGGGGTGGGTGGAGTCCAGAGGTAGGGAGGGGGGAGTCGGAACACCCCTCCCTGCCTCTGGCCCAGCGGAGCGTCTTTGCACGCTTACGACAAGCAGAAAGTTGATTCCGCAGAGCCGCGCTTTCGCAGAAAGCGGCGCGGCAGATGCCATTTTCCTCTACGACCCCTCCCGTGAAAATAGCGTTTGGAGCGGCCCGCAGGCCGCTCCAAACGCGAAATTATAAATATTTTTTCCGCTGATTATGGCCAGAGCGCAAGCGGAGGCTATTCCAAATCGTCACGCCCCGTCAAAGCTGTCCCCATCGGCGGGCAGGGCGGCGGCTTGCGCGTCTGCGTTGCCGGTGTCCGCTGCCCGGGGGATGCCTTTGTACACCAGCGTCTGCTCCAACACTTCCGCGCAGACCGGTGCCGAAAGACTGCCGCCGGCGGTGGTCCAGCTGTGGGGCTCATCCAGACAGACCAGACACAAAAACTGCGGGTCATCGATGGGCGCCACCGCCACAAAGCTGGCGATGCGGGCTTTCTCGTCGGCGCTGTCCAGCTTCTGGCTGGTGCCGCTTTTGCCGCCCACCCGGTAGCCCGCGATCTGCGCGTTGCGTCCGCCGCCGTACAGCACCACCGCCTCCATCATCTCCCGCATGGCGGCAGAGGTGGCGGGCTGGATCACCTGCCGCTTGCAAACAGGGGCGTTGTGCTGCAAAACGCTGCCGTCCGGCGCAAGGATGTCCGATACCAGATACGGATGCATCAGCTTGCCGCCGTTCACCACCGCGCAGACGGCAGCAGCCATTTCCAGATACGAGATTTTGCTGCTCTGCCCGAAAGCGCAGGAGGCCAGCTCTACCGGCCCCATGCGGTCGGCGGTGTAGTACAGGCTCTTTTTCGGCTCGGCGGGCAGGTCGATGCCAGTGGGCCCCCGCAGGCCGAAGGCGGCAAAATAATCGCAGAAAGCCTGCTTGCCCAGCCGCGCTCCGATCTGGATAAAGCTCTGGTTGCAGGAGTTTTCCAGCGCTTGGGTCACGGTCTGGCTGCCGTGGCGCTTGTGGTTGGCGCAGTGGAACCGCGTGCCCGCCACCGAGATGGAGTCCCCGCAGTAAAAGGTGGAGTGCCGGGTGATGGCACCGGCATCCAGCGCCGCTGCGCAGGTGATGAGCTTGAATACGCTGCCCGGCTCGTACAGGTCGCTCACCGCCTTGTTGCGCCATTGGGTCTGCTGCGCCAGCTGTAAGGCGGCGGCGCGCTCTTTACCGGAAAGGGCATCCACGGCAGCGCGCACGGTCTTGTCGGCGATGACCCGGGGCTGGTTGGGGTCGTAGGCCGGGGTGGTGGCCATGGCCAGCACCGCCCCGGTGTTTACATCCATCACGATGCCCACGCTGCGGGCGGCTACATGATGCTCCTGTACTGCATAATTCAACGCATTTTCAAGATAATGTTGAATATTTGCATCAATGGTCAGCCGCAATCCGCTGCCCTCCACGGGGGCGAGTTCCGTCTCGTAACTCTGCGCCAGCGTGTAGCCCCAAGCGTTCACGGCGGTCAGCACTACCCCGTTCTGCCCGGTAAGGGTGTTGTTGTATTCAAGCTCCAGCCCGCTGACCCCGGCGTTATCCACATTGGTAAACCCCAGCACCGAAGCCAGCAGCTCCCCCTGCGGGTACCAGCGCTTGGAGTCCTGATTGATGCGCACGCCGGTAATGCCGTTCGCCGCGCAGAAATCCCGCACGGCATCGGCGGTTTCCCGCTCCACCCGGTAGCGCAAAAGGCAGTCGTTGGAGCGCCGGTCGCTGAACTTTTCCAGCAGCTTTGTTTCGTCCAGTTCCACAATCTCTGCAAGCCCCTTGGCGGCAAGGGCAAGCTTATCCTCCGGCATCTCCCGGGGGCTGGCACGCAGGGTCCAGCAGCTGCTGTTAGCAGCCAGCAGTGCGCCATCGGCGCTGTATATTTTGCCCCGGTCGGCGGGCACAACTGTGTCCCGCAGCTGCTGCCCCAGCGCCCGCTGGGTGTACCAGCCGTCGGTGCATAATTGCAGCCAGAACAGCCGCCCGATGAGCCCTGCAAAGCAGACGGCGCACAGCCCCACCGCAATGAGCCGTGCCCGCAGACGGAACGCCCGCTCCGGTAACGTGCGCAGGGCGTCCGTGGGTTTTGAGCCGCGCATGGCAGCACCCCCTTTGCGGGCAGTTTATGCGCCCGGCGGCAGCGCGTATGACTAACTGCCCCCGCACCCGCGTACAATAACAGAAACGGAGGTGACCGGGATTGCACAGAACTGCTGCCCGCAAAGGGCTGCTGCGGCCGCTGCCGCCCATGGACCTGCCCTTTCTGGTGCTGGTGCTCACGCTGGTAGCCTTTGGGTTGGTAATGCTGTGCAGCGCCAGCAGCGCGGTGGCGCTGTACCGGCGGCAGGACGCCTTTGCCTATGTGCGGCCGCAGCTGCTGTACGCCGCCATGGGACTGGGGGCTATGTGGACGGCCAGCCGGGTGGACTACCATATCTATCACAAACTGGCGTGGCCGCTGCTGGCGCTCTCGCTGGTGCTGCTGACGGCGGTGCTGTTCATGCCGGAATATAACGGCTGCAAGCGCTGGCTGGTGCTGCCGGGGCTGGGCACATTACAGCCCAGCGAGATCGCCAAATTTGCGGTGGTGCTGGTGTTTGCCCACATCATCGCCCTGAACCACGACCGCATGGGCAGCTTTGCGGTGGGGGTAGTGCCCTTTGCGCTGGTGCTGGGGGTGGTGGCGGTGCTCATGCTGCTGGAGCCGCACCTTTCCGGCACGGTGCTGATCTTAAGCATCGGCGCGGTGCTCATGTTTGTGGGCGGTACCGGGCTGCGGTGGTTCATGCTGGCAGGGGCGGGCGGCGCTGCCGCTATCGGAACGGCCATTGTGCTCATGCCGGAGCTGGTGCCCTACGCCGCCGACCGGCTCAACTCGTGGCTCGACCCCTTTGCCGACCCGCTAGGCGATGGACACCAGACCATCCAGAGCCTGTACGCCATCGGCTCCGGCGGGGCGGCGGGGCTGGGGCTGGGAAACAGCCGCCAGAAGCATCTGTTCGTGCCCGAGCCGCAGAACGACTTCATTTTCTCCATCCTCTGCGAGGAGCTGGGTTTTCTGGGCGCGTGTGCGGTGATATTGCTGTTCAGCGCGCTGCTGTGGCGGGGCATCACGCTGGCGGCGCACGCACCGGACCGCTTTGGCGCACTGCTGGTGGTGGGCTTTGTGGTGCAGGTGGCATTGCAGGCGGTGCTGAACATTGCGGTGGTCACAAACACCATCCCCAACACCGGCATCAGCCTGCCCTTTTTCTCCTCCGGCGGCACCAGCTTGATGATGCTTCTGGGCGAGATGGGCATCGTGCTTTCCGTCTCCCGGGGCGAAAGCTGATAAAGACCGGCATTTCTTGCCGCAACAGGGCAGGGGCGGCGCGGAAAAGCCGGAAAAAACCGGACAAATGACCGGACAAATCCCGCAAACGGCGGGAAGGCTGTTTCCGGCGCATTTTATTGACCAAAGACCCTCGTTTTGCATACCATGGGGTATCTTTTGCAGAACGGGGGTCTTGGCATGGCTGGGGATTGGATCATTACGGGCGGGCGGCCTTTGCAGGGCAGGGTGGAAGTGCCTGCGGCCAAAAACAGTGTGCTGCCGCTGCTGGCAGCTGCGCTGCTGTGCAGCGGGCCGGTGCGGCTGCAAAATGTGCCGCGCCTGACCGACGTAGAGGACTGCCTTGCCCTGCTGCGGGGCGTGGGCTGCACGGCGGGCTGGCAGGGGGCAGCGCTGGCGGTGCAGGGGCAGCCCATGCGCACCGACCTTGCACCGGAGGCCGCAGGCCGGATGCGGGCGTCCATCCTGTTTTGCGCGCCGCTGCTGGCGCGGCTGGGGCGGGTAAGCACCGTGCTGCCCGGAGGCTGCCGCATCGGGGCAAGACCCATCGACCTGCATTTGCAGGGGCTGGCGCAGATGGGGGTGCGGCAGCTGCCCGCAGCGCCCGGACAGCTTACGCTGTACGCCCCGGCGGGGCTGCGGGGCGCGGAAATTTGTCTTTCCTTTCCCAGCGTGGGCGCTACCGAAACGCTGCTGCTGGCGGCTGCCACGGCGCAGGGGCAAACTGTACTGCATGGCGCGGCAAAGGAACCGGAGATCGCGGATCTTGCCGCTTTCCTCAACGCCTGCGGCGGCTGCGTGGAGGGCGCGGGCACCGACACCATCCGGGTGCAGGGAAAGCGCTGCCTTGCGGGCTGCACCTTTACGCCGGTGGCAGACCGCATCATCGCCTCTACGCTGGCCTGTGCGGCGGCAGCGGCGGGCGGCAGGGTAGAGCTGGCGGGCTGCGCACCCGGGCTGTATGCGCCGCTGCTGGAAATTCTGGAACAAATGGGCTGCACCGTAGAGCGTGCGCGAGATGCTGCCGCCATTTCACGGTTCGGGGCGCTGCGCGGTGCGGGAAATGTGCACACCGGCCCCTATCCCGGCCTTGCCACGGACGCCGCCCCGCTGCTGGCGGCGGTGATGCTCTGTGCACAAGGCGAAAGCTGCTTGCAGGACAGGGTGTTTGAGCACCGCTTTGCCTGTGCCGATGGCTTTGCGGCGCTGGGCGCGAATGTCCGGGTGGCAGAGCGCACGCTATATGTGCAGCCCGGCGGGGCACTGCACGGGGCAAAGCTGACCGCACCGGACCTGCGGGGCGGGGCGGCGCTGGTGCTTGCGGCACTGGCTGCCCGGGGCAGCAGCCGCCTTGGCGGGACAGAATTTATCCGGCGCGGCTATGCGGGCCTTGACCGGCTTTTGGTGGGGCTGGGCGCACAGATTTGGCAGGAAATACCCGCCCAGAGTGGGGTTGCGAAAAAAACACTCACGAAAAAGCAATTTTGTCTTGCAATCGGAACGAAAAAATGATACGATACTGTTATATAAGTATCGTATGATAATTTCTGTGCGGCTTTTGCGCAGTTCCACATAAAAATCCGATGGAGGACAAAGTTATGGCATTGATGCTCGACGAAGAACTGGACGAAAACGTTACGACGATCAAGGTGATCGGTGTAGGCGGTGGCGGCGGCAACGCTGTGAACCGCATGGTGAGCGACGGCCTGCAGGGCGTGGAGTTCATCGCCATGAATACTGACCAGCAGGCACTGGCCAAGAACCATGCCTCGGTCAAGGTGCAGCTGGGCTCCAAGCTGACCAAGGGCCGCGGTGCGGGTGCAGACCCGGAGATCGGCCAGCGCGCCGCTGAAGAAAGCAAGGACGAGATCGCCAACGCCCTCAAGGGCTCCCAGATGGTCTTTATCACCGCCGGTATGGGCGGTGGCACCGGCACCGGTGCAGCACCCGTTGTGGCCGAGGTGGCACACGATCTGGGCATCCTGACCGTTGGCATCGTTACCAAGCCCTTCTCCTTTGAGGGCAAGCGCAAGATGGGTCTGGCCGAGCAGGGCATTGCCAATCTGCTGATGCACGTTGACAGCCTGATCGTCATCCCCAACGAGCGCCTGAAGATGATCAGCCAGGAAAAGATCACCCTGATGAACGCCTTTCAGGCTGCCGACAACGTGCTGCGTCAGGGCGTTGAGTCCATCTCTGCCCTGATCAATGTGCCCGCCTTCATCAACCTGGACTTCGCCGACGTGCGCTCCATCATGAAGGATGCCGGCTACGCCCACATGGGCGTGGGCAGCGCCAAGGGTGCAGGCAAGGCTGAGAACGCCGCCAAGGCTGCTATCTCCAGCCCGCTGCTGGAGACCAGCATCGCCGGTGCACATGGTGTTATCATCAACATCACTTCCAGCCCGGACATCGGTCTGGAGGACGTGGAGACCGCCGCAGGCCTCATCACCCAGAGCGCACATCCCGATGCAAACATCATCTGGGGTACTGCCTTTGATGAGAACCTGTCCGACGAGATGCGCGTGACCGTTGTGGCCACCGGCTTCGACAACAAGAGCGCCAGCGACCTGCGTAACAGCATCAACAACGCCATGGGCGGTGCACAGTCTGTGCCGACTGCGGTGTTCAGCAGCGACACCGGCGCAGCCGCAGCCCCGGCATCCAATGCCGCCCCGGCTGCTGCTCCGGCTGAAAAGAAGGCCGTGGAGGAGGAAAGCAGCGATAACCGTTACTACGACGAGCTGCTGGCTATCCTGAACAAGCGGAAGTAATTACAGGCTACAATGGGGCTGGCAGCTGCGCCCATGCGGTCAGCGAAAGCCCCATGCAAGGTGTGCATGGGAGGGCATCATGGTGCAGACAGAGCGGGAGACCGGTGCCCTGCGCGGACAATTTGCCCGGCAGGCCGCTGTACAGGCATCTGCCGCAGCACAGGCGGAAAGCGCCCGGGCGCAGGCAGAGCAGCTGAGCCGCAAGCTGGCTGCGGCACGCGCCGAGGTGCGCCGGTACCAGACCCGGATGTTCGCCTTTGAGCGCACTCTGCTTTCCCTCAAGCACGATAATGCAGAGCTGGAAGCTGCCTGTGAGCAGGCGTGGGAGCAGCTGGAGCTGGCCAACACTCGGGCAGAAAAGGCCGAGGCCGCCTGCCGCAGAGCCGAAGCTACCCTTGCTGCCATGCAGCAGACTGCCCCGGAAGCACCCGCGCAGCCGGACACCGCCCCCGAGGCTGTGCCGCAGTGCGAGGACGTAGCGGAACAGTCTGCACCGGAAACGGAAGAACTGCTCTGCGCCCCGGAACAGGCACTGCCCCCGGAGCCTGCACAGCCTGCATGGCAGCCGGAGACCCGGCTGGAACAGATGGCTGCGGAGCTGATGGGCTGGTTCGATGCCATGATGCCCCAAGAGTGAACCTTAAAAAGGACTGTTGCGTATTTTGCGCAGCAGTCCTTTTTCTTTTAGAGCGGGACGATTTTGAAATGCGCTCCGCTTTGCTTTGCGCATTTTCACAGGAAGGGCTGTAACGACAAACGGCTTGCTTTCGAATGGCGGTTATAAAGGGTTTTGTAACAACTGGATTGCATTTATACAACCGGGAATGAAAACGTTTGCAGAAAATACCGGGAAATGGCAGAAATGTTGCGCTTAGCCTTGCATTTTAATGTAAAATCCATTAAAGTATAAGTGAATGTAAAAAAGCGGATGCCGGGGAAAGCCCGCTGCATCCGGTCAGTGCGGACGGCGCGCCCGGAGCGGAGCCGGGACAGAAGGCTGCGCCGCAAAAGGAGAGACATGGCCATGAACGAGAAACCGAAGATCCTGATCGCGGATGATTCCGAGATCAACCGTGCCCTGCTCAAGGAGATACTGGGCGATGGCTATGACTATCTGGAAGCGGAGGACGGCACAGCGGCGGTGGAGCTGATGCGGCAGCGCACGGATATCTCCCTGCTGCTGCTGGATCTGATGATGCCCGGCATGGATGGCTTTGACGTGCTGCGGGTGATGAAGTACCACGCATGGCTGGACGAGATCCCGGTCATCGTCATCTCGGCGGCAGAGGATACCGCCAACATCGAGCGCGCCTACGATCTGGGTGTGGCAGACTATATCCGCCGCCCCTTCGAGCGGATCATGATCCTGCGCCGGGTGAAGAATATCCTCATGCTGTACGCCAAGCAAAAGCGGCTCACCCGCCTTGTCACCGATCAGGTGTACGAAAAAGAGCACAACAGCGTGCTGATGATCAGCATCCTGAGCCATGTGGTGGAGTTCCGCAACAGCGAGAGCGGGCTTCATGTTCTGCACATCCGCACCCTGACCGACCTGCTCTTGCACCGGCTGGCGCAAAAGACCGACCGCTATCAGCTGGACGAAAGCGATATCGCCCGCATCAGCATCGCCTCGGCGCTGCACGATATCGGCAAGATCGTCATCCCGGAGGAAATTCTGAACAAGCCCGGCCGCCTGACTGCCGAGGAGTTTGCCATCATCAAGAACCATACTGTGGCGGGTGCGCAGATGCTGCAGGATCTGGGACAGGCTATTGCCCAGGATGAGCCGCTGCTGCAGGTGGCGCACGCCATCTGCCGCTGGCACCACGAGCGCTGGGACGGCAATGGCTACCCCGACCGGCTGAAAGGGGACGAGATCCCCATTGCGGCACAGGTGGTGGCGCTGGCAGACGTGTACGACGCCCTGACCAGCGAGCGCTGCTATAAGCACGCCTACGACCATGACACCGCGCTGCGCATGATCCTGAACGGCGAGTGCGGCGCGTTTAACCCGCTGCTGCTGGACTGCCTGCGGGAGTCCTCGGAGCAGCTGCGCACCGAGCTGAACCGCTCGGAGTGGGACAGGGGCTTCCGGCAGGAGACCCACCGCCTTTCCGAGGAGATTTTGCACCGGGAAGCGCTGCCCCGGGAAAACCACTCCCAGCTGCTGCTGGAGCAGGAAAAGGAGCGCACGGATTTCTACGCTGCCCAGTGCGGCGGCATCCGGTTCGACTACGACCTGCTGGCAGGCAGTGTGACCGTGTATGACTACCATGCCGAGCCCTTGCAGCAAAAAACGGTGACCGATTTTGCACAGGGCAGGGGACTTGGCTTTTTGAACGAGCAGGACCGGCGCAAGCTTTCCAAGGCCATAAGCCGCGCTACGCCGGAAGCGCCGGACGTGGTGCTGCCGGTGCTGGTGCAGCGGGACGGGAAGCCGCGGCTGCACCGGATGGCGCTGCATACCATCTGGAGCGGTGCCGGGGTGCGCCGCTGCGTGAACGTGCTGGGGCAGCTGACGGACGAACAGCACCGCGTGGAGCGTCAGACAGAGCTGCTGACCGCCACCGACCCGGAGGAGGATCCCGCCCAGTTCCTGCGGCGGTTACAGGGCATCTTTGATGTGGTGCGTCTGGTGGACCCGGGGCACCGCAAGGTGCTTACGCTGGACAGTGACGGCATCCTGACCGAAAAGCCCGGCAACTGCCACATGGTGTGGAACCGGGATACCCGGTGCGAAAACTGCATCTCCGCCAAGGCCTATGCCCGCAAGACTATTTTGAATAAGATCGAGTTCAAGGACGAGGAAGCCTACTTTGTCATCTCCAAGTACATCGAGGTAGGCGGCAGGGGCTGTATGCTGGAAATGGTCACCCGGCTGACGGACGGCCGCTGGCTGGATATGGGCGGCCACCGGCTGCTGCTGGACCGCTGCGATGGCATGGAGCGCAGCGCCTTCGTAGACCCCCTGACCGGGGCCTACACCCGCCGCTATTTTGACAAGTTCCTTGCCGGGGGCGAGATGCACGGCGGCGTAGCTATGATCGACGTGGACCAGTTCAAGTCGGTCAACGACAGCTTTGGACATCTGGTGGGGGACGAAGCATTGCAGACCGTGGCCGCAGCCATGCAGAGCTGCCTGCGCCAGACCGATATCCTGATCCGCTACGGCGGCGATGAATTTCTGCTGCTGATGCCGCAGAACTGCCCTGACGGCGTGGAAAGCGTCATCCGGCGTGTGCAGAACGCCGTGCAGGCGGCACGGGTGCCCAGCCACCCGGAGCTTCGGCTTTCGGTAAGCATTGGCGGCGTGTGCGATGTGCAGCCCCTGACCGAGGCCATCCGTCAGGCGGATGCCCGGATGTACTGCAACAAAGAAAACGGTGAACCGGTGTTATAACCGCAGCTGACAACAAAAAAGAGACAGGCGAACCCTTTTCCGGGAAGCCTGTCTCATCTTTTTATCAGAGGAATCTTTTATTTCCGCTGCCGGGCGGCGATCTGCGCGGCAGTGGGCGGGATATCGCCCTGTGCGGTCTTTTCCAGCTGGCTCAGGCGGCGGTCCAGATCGGTGAGCCGCTGCGAGACGATGTCCGGCAGATCCTGCTGGTCCAGATCGTCGGCGGGGTTCACCGCCTTGTTGTTGATGCGCACCACCTCGGCAGGTACGCCCACGGCGGTGCAGTTGGCGGGCAGGTTGCGCAGCACCACGCTGCCTGCGCCGATGCGGGCGTTATCCCCGATGAATACCGGACCCAGCACCTTGGTGCCTGCGCCGATGAGCACGTTGTTGCCCAAGGTGGGGTGGCGTTTGCCAGTATCCTTGCCGGTACCGCCCAGTGTTACCCCGTGGTAGATGGTGCAGTTGTCCCCGATCTCGCAGGTCTCACCGAACACGATGCCCATGCCGTGGTCGATGAACAGACACTTGCCAATGGTGGCACCCGGGTGAATCTCGATGCCGGTGCGGTGGCGGCCATGCTGGCTGACCCATCGCGCCAGAAAAAAGTGCTTGTGCTCGTACAGCCAGTGCGCGACGCGGTGGTACACCAGAATGTGGAATCCCGGGTACAGCAGCATTACCTCCAGCACGCTGCGTGCGGCGGGGTCCTTGCGCTGGATGTTCCGCGCGTCCTCAAGTAAACCCATGCGGAAAACCTCTCTTTCCCATAAACACCCGCCCACGCGGCGGGGCTCTCCCTTTTACCGTATTATAATAGCACAGCAGGCAACGAAAGTACAGTGCCGTACTAGGGATTGTGGAACAAAATGGCATTTATTTTGCCGTGTGCCCCGGGTTTTGGGTAGAGTATCCAAAATTCGGCGAGAGATACCAGAAACCTTTTAGCACCTGTTTTTGCGCGCAGCCATTGACACATTTTGCGGTTCTATGATAAAATAATACGAATGAAAACGCAACCATCAAGAAAAGGAGAAACACCATGCTGTGCAGCGCCCAGAACCCGAAACTGAACAAGCAGTTCGCGTCCGGTTTTGCCGTGGCTTCGTTGTTTCCTTTTTTTGCGCAATGAGCTTTTCCCTTTGCGGGGAAAAGTTTTTTTTTGCCCGTTTTCGGGCACCTGACACCCAAAAATATCATTACAGGAGGGAACCGCGATGCTGCTGACAAACGCTGTGAACACCGAGGGACGGCCGCTCGAGATCTATGTAAAGGATGGCAAGATCGCTGCCGTAGGGCAGGATCTTTCTGCCCTTGCCGCCGAGAACGAGACGGTGGTGGATGCCGGTGGGCTGACTGTGCTGCCCGCATTTGTGGATCTGCACTGCCACTGGCGCACCCCGGGCTTTGAGTACAAGGAGGACATCGAGACTGGCAGCCGCGCTGCCGCCGCCGGTGGCTACACCTTTGTAAACCTGATGCCCAACACAAAGCCCGTCTGCTCCTCTGCCGCACAGGCTGTGATGGTGGAGCAGAAAGCCGCCGAGGTAGGGCTGTGCGATGCAAATCAGACCGTCTCCATCACCGAGAACTTTGACGGTGTGAGCATCGACCACCTCAAGACCCTGCCCGCCAGCGTGAAGTTCATCACCGAGGACGGCCACGGCGTGCAGGATAACGCCACCATGGCGCGGGCCTTTGCTATCTGCACCCAGAAGGACATCACGGTCATGAGCCACGCCGAGGATATGGAGATCAGCCCGTGGGACTACCGTCTGGCCGAGGATATCGAGACGGTGCGCAACTGCTGGCTGAGCGAGTACTACCAGACCCGGCTGCACATGTGCCATGTGTCCACCCGGGGCGCGCTGGACGCCATCCGCATGGCAAAGCTGCGGGGCGCACCCGTCACCTGTGAGGTGACCCCTCACCACCTGTGGTTCACCAACGACACCTGCGACTACCGGGTCAACCCGCCCATCCGCACCGCCGATGACGTGGAGGCGCTGGTGGAGGGCATCCGCACCGGCATCGTGGACGCCATTGCCACCGACCACGCACCCCACTCTGAGGAAGATAAGCTGAAGGGCATGGCTGGTATGGTGGGCAGCGAGACCGCCTTCGGCGTGTGCTACACTAAGCTCTGCAAGCAGGAGGGTCTGCCGCTGGAGCTGCTGGTGCACCTGATGAGCACCCGCCCCGCCGAGATCCTGGGCCTTGCCAAGGGTCAGCTGGAGCCGGGCTTCGATGCCGACTTTGTGCTGGTGGATCTGGACACCCCCTACACGGTGGAAAAGGAAAAGCTGCACTCCAAGAGCCACAACACCCCCTTTGACGGTGCACAGCTTTACGGCAAGGTGTTTGCCACCATCAAGGCCGGTAAGATCACCTATCAGGCCGAGGAGTAAAAAAATGAAACCCTCTCTGAAGCTCCCCCGAGGGGGGGAGCTTCAGAGAGTAGGGAAAGCAGTTCCCATATCACGAAAAGAAACAGTTGCCCTCAAGAAAAAAGCTCCTCTTTCGGGGGAGCTGGCGCGCAAGCGCCTGAGAGGGTTCTACAATACGACTTACAGGAGGACACCCAAATGACGAACATGGACAAACTGTACGAAGCTGTGGAAGCCCGCGGCCCGGTGTGCGTGGGTCTGGACACCGACTTCAGCTACCTGCCTGCCGATTTTGTGGACAGCACCCTGACCAAGGGCGAGAACATCGTGCGCTTCAACAAGAAGCTCATTGATGCCACCAAGGCTGTGGCTGGCTGCTACAAGGTGCAGATCGCTTATTATGAGTCTCTGGGCATGGAGGGCATGAAGGCCTACGCCGACACCCTGAAGGCTGTGCGCGAGGCTGGTGTGCCGGTGATCGCGGATATCAAGCGCGGCGATATCGCCAAGACCGCCGAGATGTACGCCATGGGTCACTTTACCGGCGATTTCGAGAGCGATTTCGTTACGCTGGCACCCTATATGGGTCTGGACTCCATCAGCCCCTATCTGCCCTACGCTGAAAAGCAGGGCAAGGGCATGTTCGTGCTCTGCCGCACCTCCAACGGCGGTGCCAAGGACTTTGAGTACGAGAAGCTGGCCGATGGCCGCCACGTCTACGATCTGGTGGGCGACAAGCTGAACGCACTGGGCAAGGATTACATGGGCGAGCACGGCTACTCCTCCATCGGTCTGGTCATCGGCGGCACCCACATCGAGGAAGCCACCGAGATCCGCGCAAAGTATCAGGACAGCTTCTTCCTGATCCCCGGCTACGGCGCACAGGGCGGCAAGGCCGAGGATATTGCCCAGTACCTCACCAAGGGCAACGGCGGCGTGGTCAACTCCAGCCGCGGCATCCTGCTGGCTTACAAAAAGCAGCCGGGCGTTGCCTTTGACGAGGCCGCTTACAACGAGTGTGTGAACATGAAGGAGGCCATTGCTCATGCGTGCAGCCTGCTGTGAAGCCACCGTTCTGCGCAATGAGGTCATTGCCCCGGACATCCGTCTGCTGACCGTGGTGTGGCCGGACCGCGACCACGCCCCCCACGCAGGCCAGTTCTTCACCCTGCGCTCCTGGGGCGCAAACGAAGCCCCCTTCCTGTCCCGCCCCATCAGCGTGCACCGCTGGAACCCGGACAGCAGCACCATCGAGTTTTTGTATCAGGTGGTGGGCGAGGGCACCGAGAAGCTGGCACAGCTCAAGCAGCGGGATACCTTCCAGCTCACCGGCCCCATGGGCAACGGCTTTAATGTGCCGGACATCCTGAGCAAGTACAAAAAGATCGCCGTGGTGGGCGGCGGCATCGGCACTGCGCCCATGTTCCAACTCACCCGCGAGCTGGCTGCTGCCGGGGTAAAGCCGGATGTGTTCTTCGGCTTCCGCGACACCCCCTACTGCATGGAGGAGTACCGCCCCATCGCAAACCTCGTCAAGGTGTCCACCGACACCGGCGCGGTGGGCTTCCACGGCTTTGTCACCCAGCTGTACGACCCCGCCGATTACGACGTGGTGCTGGTGTGCGGCCCCACCGTGATGATGAAGAACGCCGCCCGCCTGTGTGCCGAAAAGGGCACCCCCTGCTTTGTGAGCATGGAAAAGAAGATGGCCTGCGGCATTGGTGCCTGCCTTGGCTGCACCTGCGAGACCAAGGGCGGCGAGGGCAAGAGCGTGTGCAAGAACGGCCCTGTATTTGACGCAACGGAGGTGTTCTTCTGATGGCAGACCTGAAAACCAACCTGCTGGGCTTTGTGATGAACAGCCCGGTCATCGGCGCATCCGGCACCGTGGGCTACGGCGTGGAGTACGAGGAACTGGCCGATTTTGCTAAGATCGGCGGCATCTCCGGCAAGGGCCTTACCCTGCACGGCCAGTACGGCAACAAGGGCGAGCGCCTGTGGGAGACCCCCTCCGGCCTCATCAACAGCATCGGCCTGCAGAACCCCGGCGTACAGCACTTTATTGACGTGGAGCTGCCCGAGATGCTGGAGCTGAAGCAGAAGTACGGCACGGTGGCCATTGCAAACCTTGGCGGCCACAGCGAGGAAGAGTATGTGGAAGGTGCTGCGATGCTGAGCGAGAGCGCAGTGGACATTGTGGAGCTGAATATCTCCTGCCCCAACGTCAAGGTGGGCGGCATGGCCTACGGCGTAAAGGCCGAGGCCGCCGGCGAGGTGGTGCGCATGGTGCGCGCTGCCTGCAAAAAGCCCCTGATGGTCAAGCTGAGCCCGCAGGCCGAGAACATCCCCGAGATGTGCAAGGCCGTGGAAGCTGCCGGCGCGGACGCCATCAGCCTGACCAACACCTTCCAGGCCTGTGCTATCGATCTGGAAAAGCGCCGCCCGGTGTTCAACAACATCTTTGCCGGTCTGTCCGGCCCGGCGGTGCGTCCCATCGCTCTGCGCATGGTATGGCAGGCCGTGGGTGCCGTGAACATCCCGGTGGTGGGTCTGGGCGGCATTGCCACCGGTCGTGACGCACTGGAGTTCATCATGGCAGGTGCCGCCGCAGTGCAGGTGGGCGCCGCAAACTTTGCAAACCCCCGCGCCATGGAGACCATTGCGGACGAGATGGCAGCATGGATGGACAAGAACGGCGTGAAAACGCTGGACGAGATTCGCGGCTGCGCCCGTCATGCAGAATAAAAACTGATATATCCACAAAATATCTACAATTATGCGCATAAAATAAAACTTAACGCATAAATTTGCAAATAGCGTAAAAGCGTGGTACAATACCACCCAAAGGAATATACACCACTGAAAAGAGAGGGAGAAGTACAATGAGTGAAGCACTTGGAATTCTGAAGAGCTGTGACGCATTTCTGGAGGGTCACTTTCTGCTGTCCTCCGGCCGGCACTCCGGCGCATACTGCCAGATGGCATATCTGCAGCAGTACCCGGACCGCTGCGCCGAGGTGATGAAGGCTGTGGCCGACAAGGTCAAGGAGATGGACGTGGACGTCATCGTCGGCCCTGCCATGGGCGGCATCGTGTACGCCTACGAGCTGGCCCGCCAGACCGGCAAGCGCGCTATCTTTACCGAGCGCGTGGACAACGTGATGTGCCTGAAGCGCTTTGCCATCCACCCGGGTGAAAAGTGCATCATCGCCGAGGACGTGGTGACCACCGGCATCTCCTCTCTGGAGACCAAGCGCGTCATCGAAGAGGCCGGCGGCATCTGCCTTGGCATCACCTGCGTGGTGGACCGCACCAAGCCGGAGGCTCCGTCTCCCATCCCCATTCTGGCCAGCGCCCTGAAGCTGGACCTGCCCAACTACACCCCGGAGGAGTGCCCCATCTGCAAGGAGGGCAAGCTGCCGCTGGTGCATCTGGGCAGCCGCAAGATGAAGCAGGAAGCAAAGCAGACCCTGTAAACTGAAAGCTTTTGTTGAAACGAGGAAAACTATGAACGCATATCTTCTTTTGGCAAACGGCATGGTCTTTGCCGGACAGTCCGTGGGCGCGCAGGGCGTGACCGTGGGCGAGGTGGTGTTCTCCACCGGCATGGTGGGCTTTCAGGAGACCCTGACCGACCCCAGCTACTATGGCCAGATCATCACCCAGACCTATCCCCTCATCGGCAACTACGGCATGAACCACGATGATATGGAGTCCGACCGCATCTGGGCCAAGGGCTACATCGTGCGCGAAGCCTGCACCACCCCCTCCAACTGGCGCTGTGAGGAGACGCTGGACAGCTTTTTGAAAAAGAACAATACCATCGGCATCGAGGGCATCGACACCCGCCACCTGACCCGCATCATCCGGGAGAGCGGCGTGATGAACGGCGCCATCCTGACCACCTTTGACCCCGCCGACCCGGCCAACAAGGCCGAGACCGAGGCTCTGCTGGCCGAGATCCGCGCCTACGCCGTGACCGATGCTGTGAAGAACGTGACCTGCGCCGCACCCGAGGTGTTCAACCCGGAAGGCGAGACCCACATTGTGCTGATGCACTACGGCTGCAAGCGCAACATCGTGCGCTGCCTTGTCAAGCGCGGCTGCAAGGTGACCGTGATGCCCGCCTTTGCAACGGCGGAAGAGATCAAGGCCCTTGCCCCGGACGGCATCATGCTGTCCAATGGCCCCGGCGACCCCGCCGAGCCGGTGGAGGTCATCGAGAACCTCAAGCAGATCTTTGAGCTGAACATCCCCACCTTCGGCATCTGTCTGGGTCACCAGCTGTCCGCACTGGCAGCCGGTGCCAAGACCATGAAGCTGAAGTACGGCCACCGCGGTGCCAACCAGCCTGTGACCGACTTTGAGTCCGGCCGCACCTTTATCACCAGCCAGAACCACGGCTATGCCGTTCTGGGCGAGGAGCTGCCCGCCGAGATGGGCGAGGTGGCACAGGTGAACGCCAACGACGGCACCTGCGAGGGCATCAAG
>CAKSYT010000029.1 GCA_934524985.1 uncultured Faecalibacterium sp.
TCATGGGCATCAAGATGGCAACCGATGGCGTCCTTCGCGGTCTCGGAATTATGCGTCCGTTCCTCGTTGCAAGCATGGTGAACCTTGCGATTCGACTGTCCGTTGCCTTGATCTGTGCACCGCGTTTCGGTATTGCCTTTGTCTGGCTTGCTGTACCAGCTGGTTGGCTTGCGAACCTTTTAATCTCTTATGTGGCTCTCAGAAGATCGTGGCCAACGGAGAAACCGGCGGAACCTCAATAATTTTGCGCAGCGCGGGAGCAGCTTTCTTGTTAAATAATCTACTTATGTTGAAAGCCTTGTATCCAACAAGGCTCTGTGGTATGCTGGAACGGTAATGCAAAAAGAGGAGGAATCTTGGAGATGTTACAGTTCCCGCACGAAGATTACCGGCTGCATGTGGGCTGGCGCACCATCAAAACGGCGATCACGGCTATGCTGGTGGCGGTCGTCTACTGCCTGCTGGAGCGCAACCCGGCGTTTGCCTGCATCGGTGTCATTTTCGGCCTTGGCACCGATATGCCGGACTCGATCAAAAACGGCGGCAACCGTCTGTTCGGCACCCTCATCGGCGGCCTGCTGGCCATTGCGGTGTTCTGGGTGTATCTGCGGTTTTACCCGCAGGGCGGCCACAGTATGTTGTTGGCGCTGCTGCTGGGTGCGGCCATCGTGGTGCTGATTTTGCTGTGTCAGTATTTCTGGCCGGGCGGCGTGCAGCCCGGCGGTGTGGTGCTTTGCATCGTGCTGTTCAGCACGCCGGTGGAGACCTATGTTGCCTACTCCCTCAACCGCATCTTTGATACGGCGGTGGGCGTCATTGTAGCGCTGCTGGTCAATTATTTCCTGCCGCGGGAGCGGGTGGTGGCCTTTTGGGAAAAGGTCAAGGGGCTCTTCCGTCCGGTGGAACATTCCTGAGGGTCCGCGCTGCTTCGTTTTTACAAAATAGCAAAGGGGCTGCTGCACAGGATCTCACTGTGCGGCAGCCCTTTTTCTGTGCTTGTCGGCGTTTACTTTTGGCAGAAGAAATGCTATGATACACCTTAGAAAAAAGCAAGGAGGAGCTACGATGGGAATTGCAGGGAACGAATGGGGCTTTCAGGTGGGCACACTGCCCAAAGGTGCGCGGGATAAGATCAGCGATGTGCCGGGGGTGACGGTGGGGCACTGCACGCTGGCAGACGGCGCGGTGCAGACCGGTGTAACGGCGCTGCTGCCCCACCAAGGGGACGTGTTCCACGAAAAGGTGCTGGCGGCCAGCTATGTCATCAACGGCTTTGGCAAGACCACCGGTCTTGTGCAAATCAACGAGCTGGGCACGCTGGAAACGCCCATCCTGTTTACCAACACCCTCAGCGTGGGCACGGCGCAGACCGCACTGGTGAAGTATATGCTGGAGAAAAACCCTGACATCTGCGAGACCACCGGCAGCGTGAACCCGGTGGTCTGCGAGTGCAACGACTGCGGCCTGAACGACATCCGGGGGCTCCATGTCACCGAGGAGCACGTTTTTGCCGCGCTGGCAGACTGCAAGGCAGATTTTGCCGAGGGTGCCGTAGGCGCCGGGCGGGGGATGCGCTGCCATGGCCTCAAGGGCGGCATCGGCTCTGCCTCCCGGGTGGTGGAGCTGGACGGCAAGCCGTACACCATGGGTGCACTGGTGCTTTCCAACCACGCGCTGTTCGATGACCTCATCGTGGCGGGCACGCCGATCCATACCCTGCTGGGCGACAGCATCCCGCCCCACGAGGATAAGGGCTCCATCATCACGGTGCTGGCCACGGATATCCCCCTGAGCGAGCGGCAGCTGCGGCGGCTGTGCCGCCGGGCGCTGGTGGGGCTTTCCCGCACCGGGTCTTACTGCGGTAACGGCAGCGGCGAGATCGTCATCGCCTTCACCACCGCCAACCGGGTGCCACACTATTCGGAAAAAGCCCTGCTGCCCATGACCCTGCTCCACGATGATGCCATCAACCCCCTGTTCCGGGCGGTGGCAGAGTGCGTGGAGGAAAGCGTTCTCAGCAGCCTGCTCCACGCCGAGACGGTTACCGGCAACCACGGCCATACCTTCCGCAGCTTGACGGAACTTCTGAAAAACCGCGCTTGAAGCGCTGCCATACAGAAAAAAAGCCCCGCATCCGGTGCGGGGCTTTTGCTTTGCTCAATAGCGACGGTGGATCTTTTTGGTGGGCTTGCGGCGGTTCCAGTTGGCGCACAGCAGCCACAGCCCGTAGATCAGGGCGGCGATCAGGCTGAGCACCAGCACCACTTTCAGGTACAGGCTGGTGAAGAACTCCTTCACCTTGTCCACCCCGAACAGCAGCGGGTTGCGGGCTACGTCCTGCCCGGCGATCAGTTCCACCACGCCGATGGTCTCGCCCGCCAGCTTCAGCTCCACCGTGCCTACTACATCGCCCTGCTGGATGGGGGCGCAGACATAGTCCGGCAGATGGAAGTATTTCTGGGTGACGGTTCCGTCACTGGTGGAGGGCAGCAGGGTCATCATGCTGTCGTTGGGGTACAGCTGCAAGGTGTCGGTATCGGAGGAATACTTGACCGGGATCTCTGCAATGGTCAGGTCGGTGTCCAGCGCAGCCTGAATGGAAAAGCTGTCGAACACCCAGTCCATCAGTTCGACCGTCTCGAACAGGGCGGGGCGGCGGTTGGCGTAGCCGAGGGTATCGCAGCTGTCGGGGCTGTCCATCACGCAGAAGATATAGGTGGCACCGTCCTTGTTGCCCCAGGAAACATAGCTCTGGGTGCCGGTATCGTTTTTAAAGGCGGTCACGCTGCACATACCGCCCTGCATGGCGCTGCGGTAGTAGCCGCCGCCGCTGCCCTTGCTCAGCGCCGCGTTCTGGCTGACCAGCACCGAGGAGGAACGGTGCTTCTCCTTAGCGGGCATGGTAAAGCTGGGCGCACCGGATACCTCTACAAAGGCGTCAAAGCTCATCAGGTAGCGCAAAATCAGGTACATATCCACCGCGCAGGTGGTGTTGCCGCTGTCAATGCCGCAGGCGTCCGTCCAGTTGCTGGCGGTGGTGCCGATGCGCTTGGATAAGGTGTTCATCTGCGCCACCCAGCCGTCCAGATCTCCGCCGGAAAGGGTGTACGCCAGACCCATAGCCGCCTCGTTTGCGTTGCGGGTAAGCATGGCGTACATAGCTTCCCGATAGGTAAAAGTCTCGTTGGAGCGCATATCCGCGTTGTTGGTGTTGTAAACGTAGTCCGAGATGGCAAAGGGCATCTGGAAGGTGCTGTCCAGCTGGTCGGCGTAGTTGGTCAGCAGCACGGCAAGGGTCATATATTTGGTCAGACCGCCGGCAGATACCTGCTTTGTGCTGTCTTTATCGTAGACGATGATGTTGGTATCGGTGTTCACGATATAGGCGCTTGCAGCCTGCACCTGATACACCGGGCTGGGGTCGAACATGGCTCCGGCGGGCAGCACAAGGCAGCTGAGCAGAAATACAAGCGAGAGAACCAGTGCAAAAATACGTTTCATGTGGACAATTCCTTTAAAAAGCGATAAAATATACTAGATAAGGCTGCGCAGTACAGCGCGCCGGAAGATCAATTTTGCAGCAGAAGTGCTGTGTTCTATAATAATAACAGGTTTGCCGGGGCGTTACAAGAGCCTTGCGGTGTTTTACACCGTTCTTTCGCTCCGGCAGGGAGGGCAGGAATGGTATATCTTACAGGGGATACCCACGGCGATATCCAGCGCTTCAAGCAGGGCAAGCTGCGCTGGCTGGGCAAGAAAGACACCGTGGTGGTGCTGGGGGATTTCGGTTTTGTGTGGGACGGCAGCGCCGCAGAGCGCAAGCGGCTGGACTGGCTGCGCAAGCGCCCCTACACGGTGCTGTTTCTGGATGGCAGCCACGAAAACTACGACCTGCTGGCACAGTACCCGGAAACGGAGCTCTTCGGCGGCAGGGTGCAGAGCCTTGGCGGCAACGTGTACCATGTGTGCCGGGGCAGCGTGCTGGAACTGGAGGGCAAGAGCTATCTCTGCTTCGGCGGCGCGGAAAGTCAGGATAAGGACGACCGGGAGCCGGGCGTGAACTGGTGGAAGCAGGAGATGCCCAGCGATGAGGAATACGACACCTGCCGCCGCAATCTGGAGGCAGTGGACTACAAGGTAGATTATGTGCTGACCCACGATGCACCAAGCAGATTTTTGGATTTTACCGCCCTTGCCCTTGGCGAGAGCAACCGTCTGCACCTGTTTCTGGATGAAATACTGCTCAAGCTGACCTACGAAAAATGGTTTTTCGGCTGCTATCACAAGGATGTGCAGCTTTCCACCAAGAGCCGGTGTGTGTTCTGCGATATCATTCCTATGGGTGAGCGGCGCACCGGGCTGTTCCACCGATAGGAGGGAATATGCTGGTCACAGTAAAACTTGCCACCCGGGAGGGTGCGGCGCACATCAGCGGCATTCTGGCGGGCTTTATTCTGCTGGCAAAGCGCGGGGAGCTGACCCTGCAAGTGCAGGACGAGCGGCAGGGCAGCCCCATTGCCCGGGAAGCGCTGCTGGAAACGGAAATTGACGGCCGCACGGTGGTGTTCGATTTGATGGACGGCTACTTCTATAATGACCCTGCGGCGGTGCAGGCACTGTTCAGCAGGGCGGATGTGGTGTTCAAGCGCAGCTTTTCAGCCGAGAAGAACCGGCAGTTCCCGGGCGACATCCCCGCAAAGCTGCGGCCATTGGGGCTGAACTACTACGTTACCTGTCCGGGCTCGCCGCTGGAGGCGGAGCGCAGCGCAAAGAGCCGCCTGAAGCAGTGGGCGCTTTCCACCCGGTGCTACCCGCAGGATTTTGAAGCCCGGCTGACCCGGGTGCGCAAAAAGCCGCGCATCCTGTTTCTGACCCGTCTGTGGGACCCGGAGGAACCGGCAGTGCAGCAATACCCGGACTTACAGGCAGAGTGGCGGCAGGTGAACGCAGACCGCATCGAGCTGCTGCACCGGCTGCAAGCGGCCTTCCCGCAGCAGTTCACCGGCGGCGTGTCCGACAACGCCTGCGCCCGGCGGCTGTGCTCGGAATTGATCGTACCGGACAAGCTGACCGGCAAGCGGGCGTACCTGCACCGGATGCAGCACACCGAGATCTGTGTGGCTTCCACCGGATTGCACGGCTCTACCGGCTGGAAGCTGGGCGAGTATGTGGCGGCGGGACGCGCCATCGTTACCGAGCCGCTGCGGTATACCCTGCCGGGCGGCTTTGAAGAAGGCAAAAACTATAAAACATATACGTCCCCGGCAGAGTGCGAGGAGCAGCTGCGGCAGCTGCTGGCAGACCCGGCGGCGATATTAGCCATGGCGCAGCACAATGCGGACTACTATCAAGCATGGCTGCGGCCAGAGCAGCAGGTGCGGCAGGCCTTGCGGCAGCTGGAAACAGGGGAAAAATAAGGGGGAAAATGGGGTATGGAAGAGCAGAAACGGCATAGCGGCTTTGAAACGATGCGCATCCTCAGTATGGTGATGATCGTGCTGATGCACGGCATTGGGCACGGCGGGCTGGGCAGTGCAGCACCGCAGGGGTCGGCGGCATTCTGGATCTACTGGCTGCTGTTTATTCTGGCGCGTGTATCCACCAACTGTTTCGTGATGCTTTCCGGCTATTACCTGTCGGAGCGCAAAGGGTCCATCCGCGCCGGGCGGCTGTTCCGCATCGGGGCACAGGTGTGGTTTTATTCCATGCTTACCTTCTGCATTGCGGTCAAGGCGGGGGCAGTTCCGCTTTCGGCGGTCAAACTGCTCCGGGCGCTTTTACCCCTTACCTCCAACGGTTACTGGTTCGCCTCGTCCTATTTTTTACTGTACCTCTCGGTGCCGGTGCTGAACACGGTGGTGCAAAGCCTGAACAGGCGGCAGTACAAGACCCTGCTGCTGGTGGCACTGCTGCTGCAAAGCGTGTGGGGCACGCTGTTCTACTGGGCAACGGATGTGACCTTGGTAAATAACGGGTACAGTTTTATCTGGTTCTATACCCTGTATTTTATTGCTGCCTATTTCCGCAAATACCGGGTGACCGTACCCAGCAAGCTGTGTCTGGTGGCGTATCTGGCGGCTTCGGCGGTGGGGCTTTTCGACCGGATGCTGGCGCTGCGGGTGGAAAGCGCCCTGCACCTGAACGGCTTTGTGGATACCGTCGGCGGCTATCAGGCATTGTCCACGGTCATTGCCTCGGCAGCGCTGTTTCTGCTGTTCCAGAATATCCACATCCGTTCGGACTACTGGCGGCACTGGGTCTTTTTGCTGGCACCGCTGTCCTTCGGGGTGTACCTGCTGCACGACAGCGGTTTTACCCGGGCGCTGCTATGGCAGTGGGTAGACCTGCCCCGGTTCGGCGGGGCGCTGCTGCCCTCGCTGGCTTACCTGACCGGTGCGGTGCTGCTGGTCGCCGTGGCGGGCTACGCAGTGGATGCCGTGTATCAGCGGTTCTACCGTCTGCTGCGCCTGCCGACACTGGAAGAAAAGGTGGACACCCTGACCACCCGCGTCCTGCAAAGCATCGTCGGGAGCAAAGAAGAATAATATCCTATCGTGGGTCGGAAGCCTGAGCGCTTCTGACCCGCTTTTTTATGCGTGAAGTCGCAGTGACAGATGCCATTTTCCGTCACGGCCCCTCCTGTGAAAAAAGCGTATATCGCGGCCCGCAGGCCGCGATATACGCGAACTATAAAAATATTTTTTCCGCTGAAGTTGCGCAAAGCAAAGCGGAGCGCACTCAAAATCGTCCTCAGTTCATCGGCCCGGCCTTGTCGAACATCTGCTGCACCTGCGCAGCCAGCAAAGCGTGCGCAGGGCTTTCCAGCAGCGGGTCGGCGGCCAAAAGGGCGGCGGCTTCGCTCTGGGCGGCGTGCAGGGTGCGGGTGTCGTTCATCAAATCGGCGATCTGTAAGGTGGGCAGACCATGCTGGCGGCTGCCGAAAAAGTCGCCGGGGCCGCGGGTCTCCAAGTCGTACTGCGCCACGGCAAAGCCGTCGGTGGTGGAGCAGAGAAATTTCAGCCGCTTCTGTACGGCTTCGCTGGTGTTGTCGCTGACAAGGAAGCACCAGCTCTCGGCGGCACCGCGTCCTACCCGCCCGCGCAGCTGGTGCAGGGCGCTCAAGCCGTAGCGCTCGGCGTTTTCGATCACCATCACGCTGGCGTTGGGCACGTCCACGCCCACCTCAATGACGGTGGTGGACACCAGCGCGTCCAGCCGCCCGGCCTTGAAGTCCTCCATGACGGCGGCTTTTTCCTTGGGTTTCAGCTTGCCGTGCATCAGCCCCACCCGGCGGTCGGGCAGCAGCGCCTTGGCAATGTCCTCGTAGTAGGTCTTGACGGCGTTCAGCCCGCCGTCCGGCACATCCTCGATGGCAGGGCAGACCAGATACACTTGTCGCCCCTTGTCGATCTCGCTGTCCAGAAAGCGGTACAGGTCCTGCCGCCGCTTGCCGGTGATGCACCGGGTCTTGACCGGGGTGCGCCCGGGGGGCAGCTCGTCCAGAATGGAGATGTCCAGATCACCGTAGATCAAAAGCCCCAGTGTGCGGGGGATGGGGGTGGCGCTCATGACCAGCAGGTGCGGGTTTGCGGCTTTTTCGGCCAGTGCGCCGCGCTGACGCACCCCAAAGCGGTGCTGCTCGTCAATGACCGCCAGACCCAGCCGGGCAAACTCCACCCCTTCGCTCATCAGGGCGTGGGTGCCCACCACAAGGTCGGCTTCGTCATTGCGGATGGCGGCCAGCGTGGTGCGGCGGGCGGCGGCCTTCATGCCGCCGGTCAGCAGGGCGACCCGCATCCCGAAGGGGGCAAGCAGCCGGTTCAGCCCCTCGGCGTGCTGCGCAGCCAGAATTTCGGTAGGTGCCAGCAGTGCAGCCTGATACCCCGCCCGGATACACGCCCAGATGGCGGCAGCGGCTACCAGTGTTTTGCCGCTGCCTACATCGCCCTGCAGCAGGCGGTTCATGGCGGTATTGCCCGCCATATCGTTTAAAATCTCCTCCACTGCGCGGCGCTGCGCCCCGGTGGGGGCAAAGGGCAGGCTCTGCCAGAAAGGGGCAGGGTCGGCGCGGCGCATGGGTGCCCCGGTGGCGGCAGCACCCCGGCTGCGCATCCGTCCAATGCCCAATTGCAGCACCAGCAGTTCTTCGTAAATGAGCCGCCGCCGCGCCGCTGCGGCCTGTTCCTCGGTGGCAGGGCAGTGGATGGCGCGCACCGCCTCGGCTTTGGGGAGCAGACGGTATTTTTGCAGCATCTCCGGGGGCAGCGGGTCGGGCAGCAGCTCCGCGTGGGGCAAAAGCTGCCGGATGCAGCGGGAGATGACGCTGCTGGTAAGCCCTTCGGTCTGGGGATAAACGGCTTCAAAGGGCGCAGCCTGTATCTGCTCGGCGGTGCGCACCTGCGGGTTGACCATCTGGCGGCGCAGCATCCCGCCGGTGACGATGCCCTGAAAATAGTATTTCTGCCCCAGCTGCAATTTCTGGGTGGCATAGGGGTTGTTGAACCATGTGATCTCCAGACTGGCTACGTCGTCCCCAGCAGTGATGCGCTCCATCCGCCGCCCGCCCGGCAGAATGCGCCCGCCGGGCTTTGCAAACACTTCGGCCTTTACCACGCATTCGGTGTCGGCGGGAGCCTCCGCGATGGAGTAGGGCTTGGAAAAGTCGATGTACCGCCGAGGGTAGTGGCACAGCAGGTCTGCCAGCGTCACGATGCCCAGCTTCTCGAACCGCTCTGCGGTCTTGGGACCGACCCCTTTCAGGTAGCGCACCGGAGTGTCCGGCGTTAAGGTAGTGCGGTTTTCGGTGGGCATGGCGTTTCAGCTCCTTTCCAAGCGTAGTATAGCCATTGTAACACGGACGGAGAACAGATGCAAACACTTTGCCTTTGCGCGGCAGCTGTGGTACACTGAATAGAAAAAAGAGAAGAGGGGAGATACCATGGAAATTCGCAAAGCGACTATGGAGGATTTACAGGCCATTGCCGCCGTGGAGGCGGCCTGTTTTCCGGCAGCGGAGGCCGCCACGGCAGAAGAATTTGCTGGGCGGCTGGCACACTATGCCGGCCATTTCTGGCTGTTATTTGAGGAGGGAGAACTGGTAGCCTTTGTGGACGGCTTTTGCACCGACACGCCCGACCTGACCGATGAGATGTACGCAGATGCCGCCCTGCATGATGAAAACGGCGCATGGCAGATGATCTTTGGGGTGAACACCCTCCCGCGCTGCCGCCGCCGGGGCTATGCCGGGCTGCTGCTGCAAAGAGCCATTGCAGATGCCCGTGCGCAGGGGCGCAAGGGGCTTGTGCTGACTTGCAAGGAAAAGCTTTTGCACTATTACGCAAAGTTTGGCTTTGTGAACGAGGGCGTTTCCGCTTCCACCCACGGCGGAGTGGTGTGGTATCAGATGCGGTTGGACATCTCATACGGGAACACCTTTCAGGCTAAAAAGGCGTGAGCCTTTGCTGCTGAGGGATAAAAACATAGAATAACAAAAAAGTCTGAACTAGGGCATCAGCCACCGGTTCAGACTTTTTTCATACCATGAAACCACAGCCTGCTGCGGACAGCAGCGTGCGGTTTAGTTTGTTGTCAGCACTCGTTGTACTGTTTTTGCAGATATTGCAGGCACTGGACGGCGTTTTCCGGGGTGGTGTTCTCCAAGGTGGCGAACACATAGGGCTTCTGCTCTTTGGCGAACCGCAGAATGGTGCGGTAATCGCCCATGCCGCCCTGCCCGGCACCGGTGGCAGCCAGCTGCCCGCCGGCATCCTGCCGCAAAAAGTCCTTGAAGTGGATCATGGCCACATCCTTGCCCAGCAGCTCGATGGCCTCGGCGAACACTTCCTCCCGGCGGTCCACGTTTTCCATGTTCAAAAGGTTCACCGGGTCCAGCAAAATTTGCAGATTGGGGCTGCCGATCTCGTCCAGCACGGTGCGGGCGCGGCGGGCGTCATACACGATATGCTTGACCACCGGCTCAATGGCAATGGTCACGCCGTACTGCTCGGCGCAGCGCACCACCGGTTTGAAGTTCTTGATAAAGGTGGCAAGAGCGGCATCGCTGCGGCACTCCGGGCAGAACTTGTACTCTGCGTTGGGCGCACCGGTCTCGGTGCCCACCATGCCGCAGCCCAGCAGGCTGGCAAAGCGGATGTGAGCGTAGTACTTTTCCTGAATGGCGTGCAGGGCATCCGCATCCGGGTGCGCCAGATTCAGGTAGTTGCCCAGCACTGCGATGTCCAGCTCATTTTTGGCAAACAGGCGGCGCAGATAGGCCGCGTAGCCGGGGGTGAGGGCAGAGGGGGTGTTGGGCACCTCCTTCAGGGACTTGCTCAGTGCCAGATGTACGCAGAAAAAGCCCTTCTGGTGCACCAGCGGCAGCACCTGTTCAATGGGCAGCTTTTCCGCGTCGTGCAGACGCAGACCGAATTGGATCATGCTTGGTTCCTCCTTTGGTTTGGGTGCGTTTTTACCATTATACACCAAAAACGCCCGCGGGGGAACACCTTAAACCCTTTTAGCAAGTGCTGCTTGTCACTCTGGGCAGTACCCGGCAGCGCAGGCTTCACAGAAGTGTGTTAAGAAGTGTGTTATAAAGAAGATAAAATACGGGTTTGTTAGCTTGTTTGTTAGATTATGCCATCCTTTCCAGGCATTTTGCAACGCATATAAAAGCAAAAATCCCACGATACACGCCGCCATTTTGGCAGTATATCGTGGGATTTCTCTTGGAGCTGGTGACAGGAGTTGAACCTGCAACCCACTGATTACAAATCAGTTGCGCTGCCATTGCGCCACACCAGCAAAGGTTACTAGGATAGTATAACACAGGCACGGCCATTTGGCAAGGATTGTTTTTTGCGGGGGATAATAATCCCTAAAAACAGACAAAAATAACAGAAAACGATACACAAGTATAAAAATATGCTACAAATTTAAACAATTTTACATTGCAAATTTTTTGACAATGTGCTATGCTGAAACGTAGAGAAGCGCCGCCGGAAAGGCGGCTGCAAACAGATTTGGAGGATTTGTATTATGGCTGACCGCATTGTTCTGAATACCATCTCCTACCACGGCCACGGTGCTATCGAGAACATCGTTCCCGAACTGACCGCCCGCGGCTACAAGAAGGCTTTCGTCTGCTCCGACCCCGACCTGATCAAGTTCGGCGTTACCAAAAAGGTCACCGACCTGCTGGATGCTGCAAACTTTGCCTACGCTGTTTACAGCGAGATCAAGCCCAACCCCACCATCGCCAACGTACAGGACGGCGTGGCTGCCTTTAAGGCTGCCGAGGCTGACTGCATCGTGACCATCGGCGGCGGCTCCTCCATGGATACCGCAAAGGCCATCGGCATCATCATCAATAACCCGGAGTTTGCGGACGTTCGCTCTCTGGAAGGTGTTGCTCCCACCAAGAAGCATGCCGTGTTCACCATTGCAGTGCCCACCACCGCCGGTACTGCTGCCGAGGTCACCATCAACTACGTTATCACCGATGTGGAGAAGAAGCGCAAGTTCGTCTGCGTGGACACCAACGATATCCCCGAGATCGCTGTGGTCGACCCCGATATGATGTCCTCCATGCCCAAGGGTCTGACCGCCGCTACCGGTATGGATGCTCTGACCCACGCTATCGAGGGCTACATCACCAAGGGTCACTGCGTCATCTCTGATATGTTCCATCTGGAAGCCATCAAGCTGATCAGCCAGAGCCTGCGCGGCGCTGTGCAGAACACCCCGGAGGGCCGCGAGGGCATGGCTCTGGGCCAGTACATTGCCGGTATGGGCTTCTCCAACGTGGGTCTGGGCATCGTGCACTCCATGGCACACGGTCTGTCTGCCCTGTATGACACCCCGCACGGTGTGGCCTGCGCCATTCTGCTGCCGGTGGGTCTGGAGTACAACAAGAGCGTTGCCGGTGAGCGTTACCGCGCCGTTGGCAAGGCGATGGGCGTTATGGGCATCGACGAGATGAACGACGTGGAAGCCGCTGACGCTACCATCGCCGCCGTCAAGCAGCTGAGCGCAGACGTGGGCATCCCCGCAAACCTGCATGGCATCCTGAAGGAAGAGGACATCCAGTTCCTCGCCGAGTCTGCTTTTGCAGACGCCTGCCGCCCCGGCAACCCCCGCGACACCAGCGTGGAGGAGATCGTGGAGCTGTATAAGAGCCAGCTGTAAGCTGTAAAAAGAAACTCCGAGAGCCGCTGCACCGTGCTTGTGCAGCGGCTCTTTTTGGTGGGAATGATGCGTTCGTAAAAGGAGATCCCACGCAGATTGTAACATTTTTCCGCCGCCCCTTGTATAAACCGGCGCAAGCGAGTACAATCAAAGCATAAAAACAGAAGGCGAGGAAAGCGCGATGACACTGAATTTCTACACGCTGGGCGTGCTGTATCTGGTCTATTCCTTCCTTGGGTGGGTAGGGGAGACCGTGGTGGCCACCTTCCGGGGCAAGCGGTTTGCAAACCGCGGCATGGCGGCGGGGCCGTTCTGCTTTGTGTACGGTACAACGGCCATCCTGATGGCAGTGGGCTTTGCAGATATGCGCACAAAGCCTGCGGCACTGTTTGTGGCCTGTATGCTCACGGCTACCGTGGTGGAGTGGCTCACGGCAAAGCTGCTGGAGCGGCTGCACAACCGCAAATGGTGGGACTACTCCGATAAAAAGTTCAACCTGAACGGCTACGTCTGCCTGCAATACTCGGTGCTGTGGGGAGCGCTGGGCATGGTGACTGTACTTTGGGGCAACGGGCTGCTGCTGCGTCTGTGCGCCCTTGTGCCGGGGTGGCTGCTGCATCCGCTGGTGTGGGTGGCGCTGGGCATCGCGGCGCTGGACCAGCTGGGCTCGGCGGTGCTGGTGGGGCGGTATGCGGCGCAGCACCCGGTGCTGGAGCAGCTGAACCAGAAGCTGGAGGAGGGCTCCGACACCCTGCGCCGCCGTATTGCCGTGTATGTGGAAAAGCGCATCCAGCGCGCCTACCCGGAGGCTGCCCGGCGGCAGCCCACGGCGGTGCAGAAAGGGGAAGCCGACTTCCTCAGCGCGGCAGACCTGCTGTGGCTGTTCGTCATCGGGGCGTTTCTGGGCGACATGGTGGAGACCGTGTTCTGCCGCCTGACCGCCGGGGTGTGGATGAGCCGTTCCAGCCTGGTGTGGGGGCCCTTCAGCGTGGTGTGGGGTCTGGCGCTGGCTATGGCTACCGTGCTGCTGCGGCAGAATCAGGAAAAAAGCGACCGCTATCTCTTTGCCTTTGGTACGGTGCTGGGCGGCGTATATGAATATGTGTGCAGCGCCGTCACCGAGCTGTTGTTCGGCACGGTGTTCTGGGATTACAGCAAGTTCAAGTTCAATCTGGGCGGGCGCATCAACCTGCTGTACTGCTTTTTCTGGGGCATTGCGGCGGTGCTATGGATGCGCTACGGCTACCCGCTGGTGCTCAGGCTGATGAAAAAGGTGCGCAGCCATATCCGTCCATGGATGACGGCGGCGCTGGCGGTGTTCATGGCGGTGAACATGCTCACCAGCGCGCTGGCACTGGCGCGGTACGATGCCCGCACCAGCGGCGAAGCACCCAACGGCCAGCTGGAAGTGTTCCTTGACGCGCATTTCGATAACGCCCGCATGGAGCGCATTTATCCCAACGCCAAAAAAGTGATCAAGGCAGAATAAATCCCATTTTTCCCCTTGCGCTTTTGCCGGAAAACAGGTATAATATTCTCTGGATAAAAGGGAGTAAGGGGCGTACCTTGGTTGAAAAACCGGTGCGCTGTGCTGCAGCGACAGTCCCGGCAGAAATGCCCGATGCAGTACCGGATGCTTGAGACTTTTATCACATTTCCCCGTTTTGGGTAGGATGTGATAAAGGTCTTTTTTTGTGCCTCCGCCGCCATCATTCGAAAAAAGGAGAAATACTATGCTGATCCCTGTTCTGTTGTTTATCGTGGGTCTGCTGTGCCTGATCAAGGGCGGCGACTGGTTTGTGGACGGTGCCACCGGCATCGCCCGCCGCTTCCATGTGCCGGAGCTGCTCATCGGTGCTACGGTGGTGTCCATCGGTACCACCCTGCCGGAGGTCATGGTGTCCACCACCTCTGCACTCACCGGTCACGGCGAGATCGCCTACGGCAACGCCATCGGCTCGGTCATCTGCAACGCTGCGCTGATCGCCGCCATTACCATTGCGGTGCGCCCGGGCAAGGTTGACCCCAAGAGCCTGCGCACCCCGGTGGCCTTCTTCTTTGTGGCTGCCGCTTTCTATGCCGGTGTGGCCTACACCACCGGCTCTTTCACCCGCCCGGTGGGTCTGATCCTGCTGGCCATGTTCGTGGCTTACATCGTGTGCAACGTGCTGGCTATGAAGAACGCCCCCGCCCCGGAAGAGGAGGAGCAGGCAGAAGAAGGCTCCTTTGCCAAGGAGCTGGGTCTGCTTGCCATCGGCGCAGTGCTCATTGCTGTGGGCGCTGACCTGCTGGTGGACAACGGCACCCTGATCGCTCAGGCACTGGGCGTGCCGGAGTCGGTCATTGCGCTGACCTTTGTGGCACTGGGCACCTCGCTGCCGGAGCTGGTCACCGCCATCACCTCGCTGGCCAAGGGTCACGGTGCGCTGTCGCTGGGCAACGTCATCGGTGCAAACGTGTTCAATCTGGTGCTGGTCAGCGGCGTGTCCGTCACGCTGGCACCCTTCAGCATCCCGCAGAACTCCACCATCGCAGGCATGAATGCCTCGCTGGTGATGGATATCCCGGTCATGTTTGCCGTGATGCTGCTGCTCACTCTGCCCGCACTGATCAAGGGCAAACTGAGCCGCCCGCAGGGCATTGCACTGCTGTGCATCTATGCCGCTTTCTGCGCCGTGCAGTTCAGCATCTGATCTGTTGTAAACGTAAAATATTTAAGGCTGCTGCACAGGTTTGAACTGCACCCCATTTGTTAGACGGTATGGTATACTGTTTAGGAAATGGGGTGTTTTTGTATGCCGGAAAAGCAAAAGCAAAAGACATATAGTGGGGAATT
>CAKSYT010000030.1 GCA_934524985.1 uncultured Faecalibacterium sp.
AGAACTTTTCAGCCCAAGAAGCGTCAGCGCAAGGAAGTTCATGGCTTTCTGACCCGCATGAGCACCAAGAACGGCCGTAAGGTCATCAATGCTCGCCGTGCAAAGGGCCGCAAGAGCCTGACTGTCTGATCTTAAACCTTGCAGGTGAGATCCGGCGCAGAAATGAATATGCGCACAAAAGACCGCTGATATCCCATTGGCGGTCTTATTTTTTTACCCGTCAAAAGTTTTTTCGTAAAAATGCCCGGATGGGCTTTTAAACTGCAAAATTTTTTGATATACTGGCTAAAGAGTGCACCTATGTGCACCCGGACGAAAGGAGGTGCCGACGTTATGCGTTATCGTCCGATCCGCCGCAACAGCGAGTTTGGCCGTGTGTACGCCCGCGGCAAGTCCTATGTGAACCCGGCACTGGTGCTGTATGTGCTCAAGACCCGGGGCCGCAACACCCGGGTGGGCCTGACCGCCACCAAAAAGATCGGCCACGCCGTGCAGCGCAACCGCGCCCGCCGCGTGATGAAGGCCGCCATCGACGAGCATCTGGATTACAATATCGGCGGCTACGATCTGATCTTCGTGGCCCGGGGCATGACCCCCAAGCTGAAAAGCTGGCAGCTGAGCAGCGTTGTGGCAAAGCTGTTTGCTCAGGCCGGTCTGCCGGATAAGGCCAAGCGCCCGGACGCAAAGCCGCCCGCCACCGTGCCCCCTGCCCGCAGGCAGAAGCCGGAGCCCCGCGGGTGAACCGGCTGCAAATGCTCTGCCGCAGGGCGCTGTGCGTGCCCATCCGCATCTACCAGCACACCCTCAGCCCGTGGATCGGCCGCAGCTGCCGGTTTTCGCCCAGCTGCAGCAACTACACCATGCAGGCCATCCTGACCCACGGCTGTGTAAAGGGCATTCTGCTGGGCGCATGGCGCATTGCCCGGTGCAATCCCTTGGGCAAATGGGGCTGCGACCCCGTACCGCCGCCCGGCCGCTGGCAAAGCCCCGCCCGCAATTTACAGCCCGCAAAGCTGTTTGAAAAACGGCATAGGGGATAAAGTTTTTGCTTCTTGTGACGCGCTGCACTGTGGGCGGCGTGTCCTACGATAAAAAAATAATGCGTCCCGGGCCACAGCCGGGGCAGAATGGACAAAGGTATGAACTTCTTTTACATCCTGAGCGGTCCTCTCGGCTATGTCATGGAGTGGATCTACAAGCTGCTGCCGAACTACGGCTGGGACATCATCCTCTTCACCCTGCTCATCAACATCGTCAAGATCCCCCTGCAGACCAGCCAGCAGAAGAGCATGGCAAAAATGTCTGCCTTCCAGCCCATGATCACGGAGATCCAGACCAAGTACAAGGACAAGCCCGAAAAGCAGCAGGAAGAGCTGATGAAGCTGCAGCAGGACTTTGGCTATAAGCCCACGGCCGGCTGCCTGCCCATGCTGCTGAACTTTATGGTCATGTTCGGCGTTATCGGCGTGGTGTATAACCCGCTGGAGCGCATTTTCCACATCAGCACCGCCGCACTGGCCAGCGCAGGCGAGGCTATGACCGCCGCCGGTATCTCCTTTACCGCCATCACCCGCGATACCAACATCATCGCCGAGGTACTGGCTGGCAACAGCGGCGTGCTGGGCTGCTTTACCGCACAGCAGATCGCTACCATCACCGAGTTCAGCCAGCACATGAACTTCTTTGGCATCGACCTGACCCGCATCCCGAAGCTGGGCCTGTCTCTGGACATCGTGCTGCCGCTGCTGTCGGTGCTCACCATGTTCTGGTCTACCCATGTCAGCATGAAGGCCTCCGGCCAGCAGATGCAGGGCAGCATGAAGCTGACCATGTACATGATGCCGCTGATGTACCTGTTCTTCTGCTTTACCTACCCGCTGGCATTCTCTCTGTACTACGTCATTTCCAACATCGTCATGACCGTACAGACTCAGGTCATGCGCAAGTTCTACGACCCCGAGAAGATGCGTAAGGAAGTGGAAGCCGAGATCGCCGCCAAGCGCAAGCAGGAAAAGCGCGGTGTGAAGAACACCACCATCACGGTGACCGACCCCCAGACCGGCAAGAGCGTGGAAAAGAACCTTTCCGCCAGCGAGATGAACAAGCGCCGGCTGGAGTATGCCCGTCAGCTGGACGCCGAGCGCTACAAGGACGAGCGCACCGTGCCGCTGAGCGAGCTGAACAAGCAGGATAAACAGTAACAAGGGAGGTAAACGGTTATGATCCGTACACAGGAATCCACCGGCAAGACGGTGGACGAAGCCCGCGCCAAAGCCTGCGCCCTGCTGGGCGTGCAGGCCGACGATCTGAACGTCAGCTATGAAGTGCTGGAAATGCCCCAGAAAACCGGTTTTCTGGGCTTAAAGACCACCCCCGCCAAGGTGCGCGTGAGCGTAGAAGAGCCGGATGCCCCCGCCGCTGCACCCGCAAAGCCGGTGGAGCCGGTGGCAGAGCAGCCTGTCGAGACTGCCGCCCCCGTGCAGGAGACTGCCCCTGTGGCAGAGGAAACCCCTGTTGCTGAGGAGGAGCCCGCCGCTCCCGCCGCAGAGCAGACCCCCGCTGCCCAGCAGCCCGCCGAGACTGCCGAGGAGGCAGAAGAGGTGGAAGTGCCCATCGTCATTGAAGAGAACGCCAAGGTGAAGGCCGCCGTGGACTATCTGCGGGAGGTCATCACCCTGATGGGCGTGGAGAACGTGACCTTCAGCGCCGTGCAGAAGGGCGAAGCCACCATCATCCGTTTGGACGGTGAAAAGCTGGGTGCCCTCATCGGCCGCCGCGGCGAGACCATGGAGAGCCTGTCCTATCTGGCAAGCCTTGTGGCAAACCGTCTGGAAGGCGATTACATCAAGCTGGGTCTGGACGTTGCAGGTTACCGCGACAAGCGCGAGAGCGACCTGACTGCACTGGCACAGCGTATTGGCGCCAAGGTGCGCAAGACCGGCCGCAGCTTTGCCATGGAGCCCATGAACCCCTACGAGCGCCGCATCATCCACTCTGCCATCAGCAAGATGGAGGGTGTGCGCAGCGAGAGCAAGGGCGAAGGCCGTGACCGCCGCGTGGTCATCTACTCCACCGCACCGGATGCCCAGACCGAGAACACCTACGGCGAGCGCCGTGGCCGTGGCGGCAACCGGAATGGCCGCCGTCCCGGCGGCAGCCGCAACGGCGGTTATCGCGGCGAGCGCCGCAGCGAGAACGGCGGCCGCAATGGCGGCTACCGTGGAAACCGCAGCGGTGCACCCCGCGGCCCGCGTCCGTCCGGCGTGCCGGAGCGCACCTACGCCCCCCGCGACGCCGAGAGCGCAGCACCCGTAGCGCCCAAGCGCACCGAGCGCGTGGACGACTTTGCAGATTTCAGCTTCGGCAAGATCGAGCTGTAACCGGCAGACTTCAACAAAACCATGCAGCGCCCCGCATTTCCACCGGAAGTGCGGGGCGCTTTTGCCTTGTCCGCAGCCGGGAAGATTTGGAATGTATCACGCTCCACGGGGGATGTTTCTGCTTGCTTTCAGCGTGCAAGGACGCTCCGCTGGGCCAGAGGCAGGGAGGGGTGTTCCGACTCCCCCCTCCCTACCTCTGGACTCCACCCACCCCGCAACGGGTCAAGGGCTGCACGCCCTTGACAAACCTAAAGAAGAAGTCGAAGCACAAAAAAGCTAGCGCTGCGCCAGTCGGCGCTATCGCTTTAACGCTTTTTTCGCTTCTCCATTAAAAGCCCCTCAGTCGCTGCGCGACAGCTCCCCCGAGGGGGAGCCAAGCCGTAAAGTTCGTTGCTGAAGCATCAAGTGTAATGAGAAAGCTTCCGGCAGTGCTCTTGGCTCTCCCTTTGGGAGAGCTGGCAAAGCCGTAGGCTTTGACTGAGAGGGTGCACGCCGTTAGCCCTGTCACTAAAGTTTCAGACGCAACAAGAAACTTTGTCGCCACCGCAAAAAAGCTCCCCCTTCGGGGGAGCTGGCACGGCGTAAGCCGTGACTGAGAGGGTTAAGCCGTCCCCTTGGGGAAGGTGGCTGCGAACGTAGTGAGCAGACGGAAGGGGTGACTTCGCAGATGCTGCCCGCCATTTTCAATCCTTTTTTCCACAAACATTTTGGAAGATGTGGAAAAACCGCGCGGCGGGTGTATCTTTTTGCGCAAAAACGTGGTAAAATAAGCTGTAAAATCAGAAAGTGTGCGCTGCGGCGGCTCTGCCGTACCGGGTGCGCGGAAAGGATGCAGTATGCAGGGATCGACCATTGCCGCCATCGCAACGCCCCCCGGGGCGGGCGGCATTGCCGTGGTGCGGCTCTCCGGTGCGGAGAGCTATCAGGTGGCGGCCCGGGTGTTCTGCCCGGCCAACGCCGCAAAAAAAGTTGAACAGGCCAAAGGCTATACTGCCATGTACGGGGCCTTCCGGGAAGGGAACGAGACCTTTGATGAGGGCGTTGCCCTGTTTTTCCGCGCGCCCCACAGCTACACCGGCGAGGACGTGGTAGAGCTTTCCTGCCACGGCGGCAGCGCGGTGGCGCGGCGGCTGGTGGAAGCCTGTCTTGCAGCGGGTGCGCAGCCTGCCGCCCCCGGCGAGTACACCCGCCGCGCCTTTCTGAACGGCAAGCTGGGCCTGACGCAGGCCGAAGCGGTCATGGATTTAATTGCAGCGGATGGACGGCAGGGGGCAGCACTGGCAAATGCCGCGCTGGGCGGCGCACTGGCGAAAAAGATCAACGCCCAGAAAGCCCAGTTGACCGCCCTGCAGGCGCATCTGGCCGCTTGGGTGGACTTCCCGGAGGAGGATGTGCCGGAGCTGGACCCCGCCCACCTGCGCACCGTGCTGGGCGCGGTGCGGGAGGAGCTGGACGGCCTGATCCGCAGTTACGATGCCGGTGCGGTGCTGCGCGAGGGCGTGGACTGCGCCATCGTGGGACGCCCCAACGCGGGCAAGTCCACCTTGCTCAATCTGCTGGCCGGGTTCGACCGCGCCATCGTCACCCCGGTGGCGGGCACCACCCGCGACGTGGTGGAGCAGGCGGTGCAGCTGGGGGATATCCGGCTGAACCTCTTTGACACCGCCGGTCTGCGGGAGACTGAGGACGCCATTGAGGCCGAGGGTATTCGCCGCAGCTGGAAAAAACTGGAAGAAGCAGGGCTGATCTTAGCTGTCTTTGACGGCTCCGAGCCGCCCAGCCGGGAGGACTTGGCGCTGGCACAGCGCTGCGCAGGGCGTCCCGCCATCGCCCTTGTCAACAAGGAGGACAAGCCCACCCAGTTCGATGCAGAGCTCATCGCCCCGTTTTTTGCCATGGTGCTGCCGGTCTGCTGCCGGGAAGAGGGGAGCCGCAAAGTCGTCGCCGCTGCGGTGGCGCGGCTGCTGGGCACCGGCAGCATCGACCCCCACGCCGCCAGCCTGTCCGGGCAGCGGCAGCTTTCCGCCGCCCTCCGCGCCCGGGACGCCGTAGCCGGGGCACTGGATGCCGCCGCAGGCGGTTTTGGGCTGGACGCCGTCTCGGTCTGCGTGGACGACGCCTTGGACGCCCTCTGCGACCTGACCGGCGAAAACGCCTCGGAGGCCGTCATCGAACAGGTGTTCGAGCGGTTCTGTGTGGGGAAATAAATTCAAATCATTTGTTAGAGGAAACCCGAAAGTATATGAACCACTTAGGAGATTATGATGTCATCGTCATTGGCGCCGGCCATGCGGGCATCGAAGCCGCCCACGCAGCTGCTGTGCTGGGCGCAAAAACGGCTGTCTTTACCATGAGTCTGGACGCCATCGGCAATATGCCCTGCAACCCCAGCATCGGCGGCACCGCCAAGGGCACGCTGGTGCGGGAGGTGGACGCGCTGGGCGGCGTGATGGGTCTGGCGGCAGATGCCACCTATCTGCAAAGCCGGATGCTGAACAAGGGCAAAGGCCCCGCCGTGCACGCACTGCGGGTGCAGACCGACCGCCGCCGCTACAACGAATACATGAAGCACGCGCTGGAACAGACCCCGGGTCTGGCCATTCATCAGGCCGAGGTGGTGGCGCTGGAAGTTGAGGACGGCCATGTGAAGGGGGTTGTCACCCAGCTGCACGGCGAGTACACCGCCAAGTGCGTGGTGCTTGCCACCGGCACGAACCTCGGCGGCAAAATTTTCGTGGGCGATGCGTGGTATGCCTCCGGCCCGGACGGCATGCACGCCGCCAACGCTCTGACCGACAGCCTGAAGGCTGCCGGTCTGCCGCTGCGCCGGTTCAAGACCGGCACCCCCGCCCGGGTGCACCGCCGCAGCATTGATTTTTCCAAGCTGGAATGCCAGCCCGGCGACCCGGACAGCGAGCTGCAGCCCTTCAGCTTCCTGACCGATGCACCCATGCACAACAAGGTGGAATGCTGGATCGCCTACACGAACCCCGAGACCCACAAGATCATTCTGGACAACATCCAGCGCAGCCCGCTGTACGGCGGCATGATCGAGGGTGTCGGCCCGCGCTACTGCCCCTCCATCGAGGATAAGGTGGTGCGTTTCTCCGGGAAAGACCGCCACCCGCTCTTCGTAGAGCCCTGCGGCGAGAACACCGAGGAAATGTATTTGCAGGGTGCCTCCAGCAGTCTGCCGGAAGATGTGCAGAACGCCTTTTACCACAGCATCAAAGGCTTTGAGCATCTGGAGATCATGCGCCCCGCCTACGCCATCGAGTATGACTGCGTAGACCCCACCAGTCTGGAAGCCACGCTGGAAAGCAAGGTGGTGCGGGGCTTGTACGGGGCAGGGCAGTTCAACGGCACCTCCGGCTACGAGGAAGCCGCCGCGCAGGGTCTGCTGGCGGGTCTGAACGCCGCCCGCAACGCGCTGGGCAAGGAGCAGCTGGTGCTGCCCCGGCACACCAGCTATCTGGGCACGCTGGTGGACGACCTTGTCACCAAGGGCGTCATGGACCCCTACCGCATGATGACCAGCCGCAGCGAGTACCGGCTGACCCTGCGGCAGGACAACGCCGACCAGCGCCTGACCCCCATCGGCAGGGAATACGGCCTTGTGCAGGATGAACGCTGGGCAAAGTACCAGCACACCCAGCAGATTTTGGAAGCCGAGCGCCGCCGCCTGCACGAGGCGCATCTGCGCACCGCCGACCTGCGCGCTGCCATGGAGGCCGCCGGTCTTGCTCCCGCAGCCGAGGGCGGCATTGCGGAGGAGCTGCTGCGCCGCCCGGAGATCAGCTACCCGCTGGTGGCGGGCATCATCGGCTGGGGCGAGGAGATCACCCCCATGCTGGCGGAGCGGCTGGAAACGGAGATCAAGTACGCCGGTTACATTGCCCGGCAGGATCGGATGATCCGGGAGGTGGCACGCCACGAAAAGACCCTCATCCCGGAGGATTTCGAGTACGCCGCCCTGACCGGCCTGACGCTGGAAGCCCGGGAAAAGCTTGCCCGCATCCGTCCCCGCAATCTGGGACAGGCGGGGCGCATCCCCGGCGTTTCGCCCTCCGATGTGGCGCAGCTGAGCATCGCACTGGCAGGGAGAAAATAATTCTCCATTATTTTGAAATCGTTAAACCTAGAAAGAAGCTGCAACCAATGGAAGAACTCAAGCTTTACGAGGGTCGCCCGGCAGACTGCACTGGGCGGCTGGAAAAAGAGATCCGCACCTATGACCTGCTGGATAAGCTGGGCATCCCGTTCTGGCGCACCGACCACGGTTGGATGAAGGCCGATACCATGGAGGACTGCCATGTGATCGATGCCTGCCTGAATGCCACCGTCTGCAAAAATCTGTTCCTGTGCAACCGGCAGAAAACGAACTTCTATCTGCTCATGATGCCCGGGGACAAGCCTTTCAAGACCAAAGAGCTTTCCCATCAGCTGGGCATTGCACGCCTGAGCTTTGCTTCGCCCGAGGATATGGAGCAGTATCTTGACTGCACGCCCGGCTCCTCCTCCATCATGGGGCTTGCCAACGATCCCGAAAACAAGGTGCAGCTGCTGATGGATGAGGATGTGAAAAAAGGGGAGTACCTTGGCTGCCACCCCTGCATCAACACCTCTTCGCTCAAGCTGCGCACGGCAGATGTGCTGGAAAAGTTTCTGCCCGCAGTTCACCACCAACCCATTTTTGTGCACCTGACCGGCGAATAACAGAAAGGATAACACCATGATCGACAAACAGCGTCTGGAAGCAAAATGTTCCACATGGAACATTATCCTCACCGGCACCCAGCTGGACCAGCTGGATGCTTTTGCCCAGATCCTTGTAGACTACAACCAGAAGGTCAACCTGACCGCCATCACCGACCCGGAGGGCATCGAGGACAAGCACTTCCTCGACAGCCTGCTGTTTGCCAGCCAGCCGGAGGTAGCCGGGCGCATGGTGGACGTGGGTGCCGGGGCAGGCTTTCCGGGCATCGTGACCAAGATCTTCAAGCCGGAATTGGAACTGACCCTCATGGAGCCCACCGGCAAGCGGGTGGAGTTTTTGAAGTACGCCTGCACCCAGCTGGGTCTGACCGGGGTGGAGTTTGCCAAGGAGCGTGCTGAGGAAGCCGCCCGCAAGGGTTGGCGGGAGCAGTTTGATCTTGCTTCTGCCCGCGCTGTGGCAGCCCTGCCCATGCTGGCAGAGTACTGCCTGCCGCTGGTGAAGGTGGGCGGCAATTTCCTTGCCATGAAGGGCGCATCCGGGGAAGAGGAGCTGACCGCCGCCCGGGGTGCCATCAAAAAGCTGGGCGGCGAGTACCGCGAGACCCGCACCCTGCACCTGCCCGGCGGCGACACCCGCACTTTGATCCTGTGCAAAAAGATTTCGCAAACTCCGACAGCATACCCCAGAAACGGCGGTAAAATTGCAAAAAGCCCGCTGAAATAACGCATAATTTGACGCAACCTGTAAGACCCTGCCGAACGAAATTTCTGGCGGGGTCTTTCTTTGTGTGCTACACTGAAGCTGAACAGGTTTTCCACGATTTCCCGGAGAAATGTGGAAAACTCTATCACACAAGGAAAGGGGCAGCATCATGTTTGAACGCAAGAAATCGTCCGGGAAATTACTCTCTCTGCCCATCGACCAGATCCACCCGTCGCCCTTTCAGGCGCGGAAAAGCTTTGACGAACAGGAGCTGACCGCGCTGGCGCAGAGCATCCGGGAGAACGGTCTGCTCCAGCCGGTCACGGTGCGCAGGGCGGCAGAGGGCTACGAGCTGGTGGCAGGGGAGCGGCGACTGCGCGCCTGCCAGCTGGCAAAGATGACCACCATCCCCGCCATCCTGTGCAGCTACGCCGACGACCGCACCGCCGCGCTGGGTCTGCTGGAAAACATCCAGCGTGCCGACCTGAACCCCTTTGAGCAGGCGCAGGGGCTGCGGGATGTGATGGTGCTGTGGGACTGCACCCAAGCCGAAGCCGCCAAGCGTCTGGGTATGGCGCAGCCCACCTTTGCCAACAAGCTGCGGCTTTTGCAGCTGACGGCAGACCAGCGGCAATTCGTGCTGGACAACAACCTCACCGAGCGCCACGCCCGGGCGGTGCTGCGCCTGCCGGAGAACCGCCGCAGCGAAGCGCTCATCACCATCGCCAAGCGCCGCCTGAATGCCCGCCAGACCGACAGCTACATCGAGCAGCTGCTGAACAGCCCGCCCAAGGCCGGGCACCGCATCTCCATGGTGCGGGACGTGCGCATCTTTGTCAACACCATCGACCACGCCATCCGGCTGATGACCGACAACGGCGTGCCCGCCACCGCCCACCGGGAAGAGAAGGACGGCTACATCGAGTACACCGTCCGCATCCCCACTGCCGCCGCAGAAAAGTGAATTGTTCCATGTGGAACAGGGGAAGGGGAAAGAGGATGCAGCCGAGGGATGTTCTCTTTTGGTGGCAAAAGAGAACCAGAAAAGTGTGGCGCTCCGCGGGGAAAGTTTTTGCTTGCCGCAAGCGGGCAGGGACGCTCCGCTGGGCCAGAGGCAGGGAGGGGTGTTCCGACTCCCCCCTCCCTACCTCTGGACTCCACCCACCCCGCAACGGGTCAAGGGCTGCTCGCCCTTAACAATCCTAAAGAAGAAGTCGAAGCACAAAAAAGCTAGCGCTGCGCCAGTCGGCGCTATCGCTTTAACGCTTTTTTCGCTTCTCCATTTATAGCCCCTCAGTCGCTGCGCGACAGCTCCCCCGAGGGGGAGCAAGCACGCCCGCCCACAGCGCCGCGCTTTCGCAGAAAGCGGCGCTGCAAATGCCGTTTTTCTCTACGACCCCTCCCGTGAAAATAGCGTTTGGAGCGCTCCGCAGAGCGCGACAAACGCGAAAATTAAAATAATTTTTCCGCTGAATATGCCCAGAGTGAAACGGAGGGCATTCCAAATCGTTCGTTTGCAGCCCGGAATCGTGCAGCCTTTTCCACTTTTTCACCCCCAAAAGTTAAAAATCCAGCTGAAAAACGCTCCAGATGGTTCAAAAAGCAATTTGGATGTGTTATACTAGAAGCCAAGGTGCCTGTCGGACGGGGAAACCGGCGGGCATGACTGCGTGTTCCATGTGGAACAAATCTTTCCCCGGGAGGAAGAAAAGCGCGTGGCAAAAATTGTAGCGATCGCAAACCAGAAGGGCGGAGTGGGCAAGACCACCACTGCCGTCAACCTTTCGTCCTGCGTAGCGGCACTGGGCAAAAAGGTGCTCATCGTGGACTTAGACCCGCAGGGCAACACCACCACCGGCTATGGCATCCAAAAGCGCAGCGTGGAAGCGGGCACTTATGAGGTGCTCATCGGCAAGGCAACGGCGGCGCAGGCCATCCGGCACACCGAGTACCGCACCGATGTCATCGGCTCCAACACCCGGCTGGCGGGCGCTAGTCTGGAAATGATCGACCTGCCCGGCCGCGAAGGGCGTCTGCGCAAGGCGCTGGCTGAGGTGCAGAAGGACTACGACTTCATCTTTATCGACTGCCCGCCCAGTCTGGACCTGCTCACCCTCAACGGCCTGAGCGCCTGCGACAGTGTGCTCATCCCGGTGCAGTGCGAATACTATGCGCTGGAAGGCTTGTCGGAGCTGATCAGCACCCTCAAGACCATCCGCAAAAAGTATAACCCGTATCTGGATATCGAGGGTGTGGTGTTCACCATGTTCTCGCTGCGGTACAACCTGACCGTGCAGGTGGTGGAGCAGGTGCAGAAGTACTTCGGCTCCAAGGTGTACAAGACCACCATCCCGCGCTCCATCCGCATTTCGGAAGCGCCCAGCTACGGCCAGCCTATCAATTTCTACGAGCCGAAGGGCAAGGGCAGCGAAGCCTACATGGACTTGGCCATCGAATTCGTCAAGCACAACCGCCCGCAGGAACCTAAAAAGTCCCGCGCAAAGGCTGCACCCGCCGCAGAGCCGGCGAAAAACGCTCTGGAAGATTAAAACAGGGGGAACAAGGTAAACAATGGCAAGAGGAAAAGGAGGGCTCGGGCGCGGGCTGGACAGTCTGTTTGAGGACGCAGCACCGGTTTTTGAGTCAGAGCACGCAGCGGTGGAAACGCTGCCGCTGCGCGAGATCGAGCCGGACCCCGACCAGCCCCGCAAGACCTTTGAACAGGAGACCCTCAGTGAGCTGGCTGCCAGCATCGCCGAGCACGGCTTGCTGCAGCCCATCGCGGTGCGTCCAAGACCCATGGGCGGTTACAGCATCGTGGCAGGCGAGCGCCGCTGGCGCGCCTCCCGCATGGCGGGTCTAACCGAGGTGCCGGTGGTCATCAAGGATGTGTCCGATGAGCAGGCCATGGAGCTGGCGCTGGTGGAGAATTTGCAGCGGGAGGATCTGGACCCGGTGGAAGAAGCTGCCGGCATCCGGGAGCTGATGACCCGCTGCGACCTGACACAGGAGCAGGCCGCCCGCAAGCTGGGCAAGAGCCGCAGCGCACTGGCCAACAGTCTGCGTCTGCTCAACCTGCCGGAAACGGTGCTGGAGCTGCTGAAAAGCGGCTTTATCAATACCGGCCACGCCAAGGTGGTGCTGGGCTTGCCCACACCGGAACTGCAGGCCGAAGCCGCGCAGATCATCGCGGACAACCAGCTGAACGTCCGGCAGGCCGAGGCGCTTTGCAAAAAGATGGCAAAGCCCGCCAAGGAGCCCCGCGAACCTGCACCCCGCGGCACCTTGCCGGTGGAGGTGGAGGAAAGCCTGAAGCAGGTGCTGGGCAGCGAGGTGAACGTGGCCTACCACGGCGGCAAGGGCAAGCTGACGGTGCATTTTTACTCCGACGAGCAGCTGCGCGCCTTTGCAAACCTGCTGGGACAGTACCAGATGGAAACCGAATAATCATGCGATCCAAGGCGGGAACAGCCGCCTTTGAACGGCAGCGGTAAGCCGCTGCAAGCCCAATAGAGTTAAGGAGAGTCAATCATGCTGGATATCAAATTTGTCCGCGAGAACCCGGACGCCGTTAAGGAAAACATCAAAAAGAAGTTTCAGGACGCCAAGCTGCCGCTGGTGGACGAGGTCATCGAGAAGGATGCCCAGTACCGCGCAGCCCTGAAGGAAGTGGAGGCCCTGAAGGCCGCCCGCAACAAGCTGAGCAAGGCCAACGGCCCGCTGTTCGGCCAGCTGAAGAAGTGCACCGACGAGGCACAGAAGGCTGAGATCCAGGCACAGATCGATGCCAACAACGCCGCCGTCAAGGCTGATGCCGACAAGATGGCAGAGCTGGAGAAGGAAGAGGAGGCACTGTCTGCCCGCATTCAGGAGATCATGTACTCCATTCCCCAGATGATCGACCCCAGCGTGCCCATCGGCCCGGACGATACCTATAACGTGGAAGCACAGCGCTTCGGCGAGCCTGTCGTGCCGGATTTCCCCATCCCGTACCACACCGAGATCATGGAGAGCTTTGACGGCATCGATATGGACGCCGCAGGCCGCGTGGCCGGCAACGGCTTCTACTATCTGCTGGGCAACATCGCACGCCTGCACGAGGCTGTGCTGGCCTATGCCCGCGACTTCATGATCAACAAGGGCTTCACCTACGTCATCCCGCCCTTCATGATGCACGGCAACGTGGTGCAGGGCGTCATGTCCTTCCCCGAGATGGACGCCATGATGTACAAGATCGAGGGTGAGGACCTGTACCTCATCGGCACCAGCGAGCACACCATGATCGGCCGCTTCATCGACCAGACGCTGGACGAGAGCAAGATGCCCCTGACCCTGACCTCTTACAGCCCCTGCTTCCGCAAGGAGAAGGGTGCACACGGCATCGAGGAGCGCGGCATCTACCGTATCCACCAGTTCGAGAAACAGGAGATGATCGTGGTCTGCCGCCCCGAGGAGAGCGCCGACTGGTACGAGAAGCTGTGGAAGATGTCCGTAGAACTGTTCCGCAGCATGGAGATCCCCGTGCGCCAGCTGAACTGCTGCTCCGGCGATCTGGCTGACCTGAAGGTCAAGAGCTGCGATATCGAGGCATGGAGCCCCCGCCAGCAGAAGTATTTCGAGGTCTGCTCCTGCTCCAATCTGGGCGACGCACAGGCACGCCGCCTGCACATCCGCATCAAGGGCAAGGACGGCAAGACCTATCTGGCCCACACCCTGAACAACACCTGCGTGGCACCTCCGCGTATGCTGATCGC
>CAKSYT010000031.1 GCA_934524985.1 uncultured Faecalibacterium sp.
CTGGTGCTGATGGTGCTGGACCACATTCATTATTTCTTCGAGTTCACCGGCTGCATCCCGACGGTGTTCAGTATGCTGGGGCGGCTCAGTGCGCCGCTGTTTCTGTTCTGCACGGTGGAGGGCTTTGCCCACACCCATGACCGCAAGCGGTATTTTATCCGCATCTGGGCTATCGGCGCGGCTATGGCAGCGCTGGAATTCTTTATGATCTACGCCAAAGCCTTCCGGCGCGGGGACGGCTTCTATCCGCTGAACGCTATTTTTCAGGATCTTGCGCTGCTGTGCATCGTGTGGCAGGGCATCGACTGGCTGCGGGAAAAGAAATTTGCAAAGGGCATTGGTGCCATTGCCGCCGTCTTGTGCTGGCCGTATCTGGTAATCGTGTTTCTGCTGCTTTTCCCCGGGGTGCAGAAAATGCCCATTGCTTCAACGATCGTAGCCTTTGTCATTACAAGCCCGCTGCCCATGTGGACAGCCATCACGGATGGCAGCTGGAGCTTTTTGCTGGGCGGTGTGCTGCTGTATGCCCTGCGGGGTCATCGCCGCGCACAGCTGACGGCATGGGCCGTGCTCATTTTCCTGTGTGATTTTGTGCTGACCTTTGGGATGGCTTGCCGACAGGAGGGTTTTGTGTGGACGCAGATGTTCACCGCCAACTACGAGTGGTTCGGCGTGGCGGCGGTGCTGTTGATGCTGCTGTACAACGGGCAGCGCGGCAGCGGCCACAAGCGGCTGTTCTACTGGTTCTACCCCGCCCATGTGTATCTGCTGTATGGGGCATCCTGTCTTGTTTATAACGTGTTGAGGTGATCTTGTGGCAAACATTCTGGCAGTGGATGACAATCTGGAGCTCTGCAAGCTGATCTGCACCGCCTTGGAGCGGGACGGCCACCGGGTAGAAACGCGGCAGGCGGGCGGGGCGCTGACCGAACCGCTCTGCCGCTGGGCAGACTGCATCCTGCTGGACGTGATGATGCCCGGGGAGGACGGCTTTGCGGTCTGTCGGCGCATCCGCAGCCTGACCGAAGCGCCCATCTTGTTTCTGAGTGCCCGCACCGACGAGGCGGCTGTGCTGGAGGGGCTGGGCATCGGGGCAGACGACTTTTTATCCAAGCCCTTCCGGGTGGCAGAACTGCGGGCGCGGGTGGCGGCGCATCTGCGGCGGCAGAGCCGCACCCCGGCACACCGGATGGTGCGCAGCGGCGTGACATTTGACCTGACCGCCCGGAGCGCGGCGGTGGAGGGCGCGGTGCTGCCGCTGACCCGCTCGGAGTATGCTATCTGCGAGTTTCTGGCGCTGCACGCCGGGCAGACCTTTACCAAGGAGCAGATCTACGAAGCGGTTTTTGGCATTGACGGCACTGCGGACGACACCGCCGTGACCCAGCACATCAAAAATATCCGGGCAAAGCTGCGGGCGGCGGGTGTGCCGGAGCCGGAAAAGCTGCTCAATACCGTATGGGGCGTGGGATACCGATGGAAAAGCGAAGACTGACCTCTCTGCGCAGCGTGCTGCTGCAATATCTGGTGCGCACGGCGCTGGCCTGCCTGCTGGTCGCGGTGGGGTGGCTGCTGGGGCTGCTGCTGTGGGTCCAGAACGACGGGCTGTTTCTTCCCGCGAATCAAGCTGCACAGGCCTGTCAGAAGGCCGCACAGGACGTTTTACCGGGCATGACCGCCGCCACCTTTGACGAGACGCAGCTGGACTCCCTGTGCCGGTACGCCCTGTTTGCCGCGCCGGACAGCAGCGAGGTGCTGTCCACCAACATGGATGCCGGGCACTTGCAGCGCGCAATGGAGAACTGGCGGGGGAAAACCCGCTGGCATTTTGGCTACACGCAGTATTATATGACGTCAAAATTGCAGGACGGAACGGTTTGTCTGCTGCAATTTGACTATGCCGTGCCCTATGCCGACCCTGCGCTGCGGGGCGTGCTGCCGGATATGCAGACCGTGCACTGCATTCTGGGCATTCTGCTGTTGGTAGGCGCGGTGGTGTGGAGCACCCACAGAACCGGGCGCTTCCTGACCCGGGAGACCGAAAAGCTGACCGCCGCAGCGCAGGCGGTGGCGCGGAAGGATCTGGACAGCGCGGTGTTTTCCGGCGCGAAGGTGCGGGAGTACGAGAGCGCTTTACAGGCGCTGCAAACCATGGGGGATGCACTGACCGGCAGCTTACAGAAGCAGTGGGCTATGGAGCAGCGGCAGCGGGAGCAGATCATTCAGCTGTCCCACAAGCTGAAAACGCCGCTGACCATCATTGAGGGCAACGCGGAGCTGCTGGCAGAGGATGACGGCCTGACCGCAGAGCAGAAAGCGCAGGTAGAGTCTATTTTGCAGGGCGCAGAGCAGACCCGCACCTATCTTGGAAAGATCCGCGCCGAGGTGCAGACCCCGCTGCGCTATAAACGGAATGTGGAATGATGACGAAAGCGGAGGACATTTCTAATCGTCTTACGCGAAAGGGCTGCTGCACGTTTTGTGCAGCAGCCCTTTGCTCGTTTTACAGTTTGGCCAGTTGTTTATCCAGCCATGCGGCGATGTCCGCGAAAACCTCCAGCTTGTTGGTCTCCACCAGCAGCTCGTGGCGGGCACCGGGGTAGAAGATGCTTTCAATGTTCTGCACACCGGCGTCCTTCAGGCTCTGGATGGCGCGGCGCACGCCCTTGCCCTGCTCGCCCACCGGGTCGGCATCGCCGGAGAGGAAGAGCAGCGGCAGGTCTTTGGGCATCCGTGCCAGAAAAGCAGGGTCGTGCAGGCGCAGGATGCCGCTGAACATACTGTAATAGGCGTTCAGCGTAAAGGTGAAGGTGCAGCGCTCGTCGGCCAGATACTTGTCCACCTCGGCATGGTCGCGGTTGAGCCAGTCGTGGGTGGTGCGGCCCTCCAGCCCCTTGTTGTAGCCCATAAAGGAAAGGTTGGCCACAAAGCTGCTGCGGTAGTGCCAGCCGTGGAAAGCTGCCAGCACCCGGCAAAGGGTCTTGGCTGTCTTGACCAGCGCCTTGGGCTGGAAGCCGGTGCCCATGATGATGGCACCGTCCAGCTCCCGGCCATACTCGCACAGGTACTGCCGGGCGTAGAAGGAGCCCATGCTGTGCCCCAGCAAAAAGTAGGGCAGTTTCGGGTACAGCTCCTTGGTCAGCACGGTCACGGCGTGCAGGTCGGCCAGCACAGCGCGGTTGCCGTCCGGCTCGGCAAAATAGCCGTAGTCCTCCTTGGTGCGGATGGAGGCACCGTGCCCCAGATGGTCGTGGCCGGTGACCAGAATGCCCCGGTCAGCCAGATATTCCGCCAAGGGGCGGTAGCGGTCGATGAACTCTACCATGCCGTGGGACAGCTGCAGCACCGCCCGCACCTGTCCCTCCGGGACGCAGCGAAAGCCGTGCAGGGTGCGCCCCGGCACGGTGGAGGGAAGGGTAAAGTCGATGAACCGACTCATGGAAGGGGCCCCCTTTCTGCGTTACAGTGCGCTGAGTTTGCGGCGGCAGGCGGTGCAGATGCAGTAGCCGCCAAACTGGATGGCCTGCTCGTCCACCTCGCCGCAGAAATCGCAGCTGCCGGCGGGGCGGTGCTTTTTCAGGACGATGGCGTCCCCATCCACAAAGATCTCCAATTTGGTGTCGGTGTCGAGGTGCATACTAGTGCGCAGCTCCTTCGGCAGAACGATCCGTCCCAGCGAGTCAATGCCGCGAACGATGCCAGTGCTTTTCATAATGTGTCATTCTCCTTCACTATTCCTTTTTAGCAACCACTGACACAACAGGAAAATTGTGCCAGCGCTGATAAGCTTAGTATACAAAAAATAACAGCTTTCGTCAATGATTGCGTGCTGATTCGACAAAAAACAACCTTTTGCGCGTAAAGGTGGGGAAGGGGCGGAAGCCTGGGAATGTTCTCTTTTGACACCAAAAGAGAAGAAAAGTGCGGCGGTGCCTGCAAGGCATGAAAGCCCCAGTGGGGCTTTCAAGTCGCAGACCGGTTTGCGAAGCAAATGCTGTGCGTTCAGCACAGCAAGGTCACAGCGATTTCGACGCGCTGGAGCCACGAAAAAGGGGCTGCTCGCCCCTTTTAACCCCAAAGAGGAGGGCTACACCGAAAAAAACTGAAGATTCACGCCTGTACGGCGTGAAGATCTTTTAACCGTTTTTTCCGGCTCCGCCGATTTGAAGCCCCTCAGTCGCTGCGCGACAGCTCCCCCGAAGGGGGAGCCAAGCCGGTAGCCCCGTTGCTAAAGTATTAGGTTCAATGAGAAAGCTTCCGGCAGTGCTCTTGGCTCTCCCTTTGGGAGAGCTGGCAAGCCCGACAGGGCTTGACTGAGAGGGCGCACGCCGTTAGCCCTAGTACTAAAGTATCAGACGCAATAAGAAACTTTCCCGCTATGCCAAGGGCTCCCTCCCAGAGGGAACTGGCAAAACCGTCAGGTTTTGACTGAGGGAGTTCGTTCCCAAAACCCTCCCGTGAAAAAGTAAATCGGGAAAATCCGCAGATTTTCCCGATTTACAAATTATAAATAATTCTTCCGCTGACTATGCGCAGAGCAACGCGGAGCGCATTTCAGACCGTCTCAGCTCAGCTCCACAGGGGCTTCGGGCTGGTTCTCCACGCGGGCGCTGGTGCGTCCCTCGGGACGGATCTCCCCGGCGGCGGTCAGCGAGAGCTTGGTCAGGGTGGGGCCTACCAGCTCGTACACCAGCACCGAGAACAGCACCACGTTGCGCACCATGTGGCCGTCCGACAGCTCGGCGGCGGTAGCGGCCATGCCCAGCGCCACGCCTGCCTGCGGCAGCAGGGTGATGCCCAGATACTTCTGGATGGCGGGGCTGCAGCTGGTGGCGCGGCAGCTCAGGTAAGAGCCGCTGATCTTACCGGCAGAGCGTGCCACGATGTACACCACGCCGATGAGCAGCACCATGGGGTTGGTGAGGATGGTCAGATCCAGCTCTGCGCCGGACAGCACGAAGAACAGGATGTTGATGGGGGACACCCAGCGGTCCAGACGGTCCATCAGCTCGTCCGAGGTGGGGCAGACGTTGCAGAACACGGTGCCGGTCATCATGCACACCAGCAGCAGCGAGAAGCCGCAGCGGGTGCCATTGATCTCGAACTCGGTCATGGACAGGCCCACGGTCAGCAGCACAAAGGCCACCGACAGGCTCATGCGCTTGGAGCGGGAGTGGAAGTAGACCTCCAGCAGGTTCAGCAGGTAACCGGCGGCAGCGCCCAGCGCCAGCGAGAGCGCGATCTCCAGCAGCGGCTCCAGTACCACGCTCACGGGGTCGATGCGGCCCTGCTCCAGCGCGTTTGCCACGCCGTAGGAGGCCGAGAACAGCACCAGACCCACGGCATCGTCAATGGCGACCACCATCAGCAGGAGCTTCGTCAAAGGGCCGTCTGCTTTATACTGCTTGACCACCATCAGGGTAGCAGCGGGTGCGGTGGCAGCGGCGATGGAGCCCAGCGTGATGGCAGAGGCCAGCGAGATGACGTCCGGGCGGGCAAAGTGCAGGGCAACAAGGGCGATATCCACCAGCGCGGTGGTGATCACCGCCTGTGCGATGCCCACGGTCACGGCGCGGCGACCCATGTGCTTCAGGGCACTGAGACGGAACTCGTTGCCGATGACGAAGGCGATGAAGCCCAGCGCCACCTGCGTGATAATGCCGTAGCCCTCCACGGCGGCAAGGCTGCCAAAGCCGAAACCGAAACGGCTCAGCCCCAGCCGACCCAGAAAGAAGGGTCCCAGCAGCAGGCCGGTAAGCAGGTAAGCGGTGACGGCGGGCAGACGCACGGCCTTGGCAGCGCGTGACATGAGCAGACCGGCAATCAGGGCAAGGGACAGACAGATCAACATTTGTTCCATAATGTGGTTTGTATTGGGTGCGCAGCCAAGGGCCGCAGCACTCGGTTCCTCCTTGTCAAAAAAGTATCGAATCCCTGTATGAAATCCAGTGCGGGGGTCAAAATGGGAAAACGTATCCAGTATACCGGAACAACGGAGGAAAAGCAACTGTTCTGCGCGTTTTGTACAGATTTTGAAACGAAATGATATGTTTGCCCCCTCAGCTTCGCTTCGCTCAGCAGATTCCCCAAGGGGACGCCAACCCTCTCAGGCGCTACCGCGCCAGCTCCCCCGAAGGGGGAGCTTTTACGCATCTGCCGGTAAGCGCTGATAAAGCTCCCCCCTCGGGGGAGCTGGCACGCCGTCAGGCGTGACTGAGAGGGTTCATCCGTCCCCTTGGGGAAGGTGGCTGCGACCAACGGGAGCAGACGGAAGGGGTGATTCCCGGGTAAGCAGCTTTGTATTTCAGCCGAAAACTGTACCGCCACCACAAAAAAGCTCCCCCTTTCGGGGGAGCTGGCATCGCGCAGCGATGACTGAGAGGGTCTTACTCTTAGTTGAACTTGAAGATCTTGCGCAGCTGGCGGTAGGCGGACACCACTACCTTGTCGCCGCCGGGGAAGTGCAGGTCGGTCAGGCCGCCAAGGTTCACGCGCACGGCGCGGTAGACGCCGGGGGTAACGTGATCCTTGAGGTACTGCCACAGCTCGGCCTTTTTGGCGTGCGCCTCGGCGCTGCCGTCCAGCAGCAGGAAGATGTCGCTGACCGCCATCATGACCGACAGGTAGTGCACCATGTAGGCGCGCAGACGCTTCTGGTCTTTCAGTGCGTCCAGATCCTGACAGTCGATCATGTGCTTGGTGACCCGCAGCTGCTGGTCCACACGGCCGATCATCACGCTCTCGTTCACGCTCTGGTCGGCGCGGCCGATGAAGTAGCGGTACAGATCCAGATCCATATAGTACATACTCTTGACGTAGGGCAGGGGCTGGTACACAAAGATGTTATCCACATAGAAGGTGTGCTTGGGCAGCACCATGCCGCACTGGCGCAGCACCTCGGTGCGGTACATGACCGAGTGCATCAGCAGGTTCTGATCCGGGCGGAAGTGCCGGACGTGCACCCAGTCGAACAGACGGTTCTGGGGGAACACGTTGGTGTAGCGTACGGTATGGCTGGTGCCGTCCTCCACATGCTCGTACACATAGTTGCAGATCATCAGATCCGGTGCGGTGCCGCGGGCTACCAGCGTGGTCAGGCGCTCCAGCACCTTTTTCAGGGCGTCGGTGTCCAGCCAGTCGTCACTGTCCACTACCTTGTAGTACAGGCCGGTGGCGTTGCGGATGCCCTGATTGACGCCCTCGCCGTGGCCGCCGTTCTCCTGATGGATGGCCTTGACGATGGTGGGGTACTTTGCGGCGTACTCGTCGCAGATGGCGGGGGTATCATCCTTGACGGAACCATCGTCCACCAGAATGATCTCGGCCTGCTCGCCTGCGCTCAGCAGCGTTTCGATGCAGTGACGCATATAGGCTGCCGAATTGTAGCAGGGCACGGCAAAGGTGATAAGTTTCTGCTGCATATTATAAATGCTCCTTTTTACGTTGCATGGTCCATGCCGGGCAGTCTGCGGGGTGGCATGGAGATATGTGTTCTCATTATAGCATTTTCGCGCCTGAAAAGCTATCCTTCCCGGGCAGAAAGCGTGGTTATTGCACATTTTTACGCAAAGTGACGCTTTTTTCTGCCAAAAGTATCGGTTTTGTGGTATACTGATAAGGTTTTGAGCGTTCTGCGCGTCAGCGCACCTATATATATAACGGAGGAAACCATGGAAAACCCGCACAGTATCCTGAAAAAAGTTTTCGGCTACGACAGCTTCCGCCCCGGGCAGGAAGAGATCGTCAGCCGCCTGCTGGCCGGGCAGGATGTGCTGGCGGTCATGCCCACCGGCGCGGGCAAATCGATATGCTATCAGGTGCCGGCGCTGCTGCTGCCGGGCATTACCATCGTGGTGTCCCCGCTGGTCAGCCTGATGAAGGATCAGGTGGGTGCGCTGGTGCAGGCGGGTGTGGCGGCGGCTTTTTTGAACAACAGCCTGACCGACAACCAGAAGGCGCTGATGCTGCACCGCGCCCGGGAGGGCTGGTACAAAATCATCTATGTGGCCCCGGAGCGGCTGGAGATGCCGGGCTTCCAGCGGTTTGCGCAGGAGCGGCAGATCAGCATGGTCACGGTGGACGAGGCGCACTGTATCAGCCAGTGGGGACAGGATTTCCGCCCCAGCTATCTGCGCATCAAGGCATTTGTGGACAGCCTGCCCAGCCGCCCGGTCATCGGCGCGTTCACCGCTACCGCCACCGCCCATGTGCGGGAGGATATCCGCACCCATCTGGCATTGCAGAACCCCTACGAGGTGACCACCAGCTTCGACCGCCCCAACCTGTACTTTGAGACCCGGCGGGCGCTGCCCAGCCAGAAGCCCAAGGAGCTGCTGGAGCTGGTGCTCAAGGAGGGCAATCATGCGGGCATCGTGTATTGCAGCACCACCCGGCAGGTGGACGAGACGGTGCAGCTGCTGCAGAGCCGCAGCATCCGGGCGGCGGCCTACCACGCCAAGCTGGATGCAGACACCCGGCGGCAGAATCAGGACGATTTTCTTTACGACCGGGTGCAGGTGATGGTAGCCACCAATGCCTTTGGTATGGGCATCGACAAGCCCAATGTGCGGTTCGTCATCCATTATAATATGCCCAAGGACTTGGAAAGCTATTATCAGGAGGCCGGACGCGCCGGGCGCGATGGTCAGCCCGCCCGGTGCACCCTGCTGTATTCCGGCACGGATGTGCGCACCATCCGCTTTTTCATCGACAAGGAGCGGGAAGCCGACAACGGTCTGCCCGCAGATGTAAAGGCCGAAGCCGCCCGCAAGGCAGAGGAGCGCCTCAAGTACATGACCTTCTACTCCACCACCCAGCATTGCCTGCGCGGCTTTTTGCTGCAATACTTCGGGGAGGCTGCGCCCCAAAAGTGCGGCAACTGCTCCTGCTGCCTTGCCGCCGAGCAGGAAGCTCAGCTGCAGGTGGAGTATGCCCGCCGCCGTGCCGCCCAGAGCGCCGACCGGCTGGAAAAGCCCCGCCGCGCAAAGCCCGCTGCAGCGGGCAGCCTGAGCGAGACGGACGAAAAGCTGCTCAACGCCCTGTACGCGGTGCGCAAGCGCCTGGCAGGCAAGCAGAACCTGCCCGCCTTTATGGTGTTCAACGATGCCACCCTGCGGGAGATGGCAGAGAAAAAGCCCATGAGCATCGACGAGCTGCTGAACATCAGCGGCGTGGGCGAAAAGAAAGCCGCCCGCTACGGCAACGCCTTTCTGCGCGTCATCGAGGACGCCGTGGGCAGCCGGGAATGAGAACGGAAAGAAGCCGCTGCACAGACCGTGCAGCGGCTTCTTTTAGTGTGGGACGATTTTGAATGGCCTCCGCGTTGCTTTGGCCATATTCAGCGGAAGAATTATTTCTAATAGAGCGTTTGTCGCGGCCTGCGGGCCGCGACAAACGCATTTTCACGAGAGGGGTTTACCGTTCCATGGTATGGGTGGCGAACACCTTTTCGTCCTCCCACCACACGGGCTGCCCGGCGGCAAGGGACTTGGGCACGTCCAGCAGGCGCTGGTTGCGGCTGCCGCGGAAGCGCAGGGAGATGTCGTGCTCGGCCTGCACGAATCTGCCGTCTACCAGCACATCCAGCAGTGCCAGCAGCTCGTCGGTCACCTCGCACCGCGCGGGGCTGGGCTCTTTGCCGGTAAGCTGCTCCCAAGTGTAGCCGGAGTAGCACCACACCGTCTTGGCGGGGTACAGCGCCTTGAAGTTACGCACAAAGGGCAGCAGCTCCCGCTGATTCTCCGGCTCAAAGGGCTCGCCGCCCAGCAGGGAAAGCCCGGCGATATAGTCCGGCTGGCAGGAGGCGAATACCTCGTTGCGCACGGTCTTATCAAAGGGCTGCCCGTAGGCAAAGTCCCATGCCACGGCGTTGAAGCAGCCCGGGCAGTGGTGGCGGCAGCCGGATACAAAAACGCTGGTGCGCACCCCGGGGCCGTTGGCGATATCATAATATTTGATGTTTGCGTAGTTCATGCTCATGTTCCTGTCGTTTGCTGAAAAGATGTTTGGAGCGGCCTTTCGGCCGCTCCAAACATCAAATCAAAAAGTAAGTTTTGCTGTTTTTACAGATGCAGCACGCGGTCCTTGATCTCCTGCGTGCGGCCCTGGTTCCAGAACTGGGTGCCGATATAACCGCAGGTGCGGCGGGCAACGTTCAGCTTGTTCTGGTCACGGTTGCCGCACTTGGGGCACTCCCATACCAGCTTGCCGTCGTCCTCCACGATCTTGATCTCGCCATCGTAGCCGCACACCTGACAGTAATCGGACTTGGTGTTCAACTCGGCATACATGATGTTGTCGTAGATGAACTGCAGCACGCTCATGACGGCTTCCAGATTGTCCTGCATATTGGGCACTTCCACATAGCTGATGGCACCGCCCGGGGACAGGCGCTGGAAGTCGGCCTCAAACTTCAGCTTGGTAAAGGCGTCGATGGGCTCGGAGACATGGACGTGGTAGCTGTTGGTGATATAGTTCTTGTCCGTGATGCCCTCCACGATACCAAAGCGTTTCTGCAGGCACTTGGCAAACTTGTAGGTGGTGGATTCCAGCGGGGTGCCGTAGAGGGAGTAGTCCATGTTCTCGGCCTTCTTCCACTCGTTGCACTTGTCGTTCATGTGCTGCATCACGCTCAGGGCAAAGGGCTTGGCACCGGCGTCGGTGTGGCTCTTGCCGGTCATATACTTCACGCACTCGTACAGACCGGCATAACCCAGACTGATGGTGGAGTAGCCGCCGAACAGCAGCTTGTCGATCTTTTCACCCTTCTTCAGGCGCGCCAGCGCACCGTACTGCCACAGGATGGGGGCAGCGTCGCTGGGGGTGCCCAGCAGCCGCTGATGGCGTGCCTGCAAGGCGCGGTGGCACAGGGCCAGACGCTCGTCAAAGATCTTCCAGAATTTTTCAAAGTTGCCGCCGGAACTCAGGGCAACGTCCACCAGATTGATGGTGACCACGCCCTGATTAAAGCGGCCGTAGTACTTGGGTTTGCCGGTCTCGGGGTCCACATAGGGGGTCAGGAAGCTGCGGCAGCCCATGCAGGTGTAGCAGTGGCCCTCGCCGTTCTTGTCCACCTTGAGTTCCAGCATCTTCTTTTCCGAGATATAGTCCGGCACCATGCGCTTGGCAGTGCACTTGGCGGCCAGCTCGGTCAGGTAGTAGTAGGGGGTGCCGGGGCGGATGTTGTCCTCTTCCAGCACATAGATCAGCTTGGGGAAGGCGGGGGTGATCCACACACCGGCCTCGTTCTTCACGCCCTGATAGCGCTGCCGGATGGTCTCCTCGATGATGATGGCAAGGTCGGCCTTTTCCTGCGGGTTGCGGGCTTCGCCCAGATACATGAATACGGTAATGAAGGGCGCCTGACCGTTGGTGGTCATCAGGGTGACCACCTGATACTGGATGGTCTGCACGCCGCGGTTGATCTCGTTGCGCAAACGGCGCTCCACGATCTCCTTCTTGCGCTCGGCAGAGACGTCCAGACCTTCCATCTCCAGCTCCACCTCGGCGGCGATCTTCTTGCGGGAGACGTCCACAAAGGGAGCCAGATGGGTCAGGCTGATGCTCTGGCCGCCGTACTGGTTGGAGGCTACCTGTGCAATGATCTGGGTGGCAATGTTGCAGGCAGTGGAGAAGCTGTGCGGCTTCTCGATATAGGTGCCGGAGATGACGGTGCCGTTCTGCAGCATATCTTCCAGATTCACCAGATCACAGTTGTGCATGTGCTGGGCAAAGTAGTCGGAATCGTGGAAGTGGATCAGACCATCCTGATGTGCCTTTACGATCTCCGGGTCCAGCAGCAGGCGGGCGGTCAGATCTTTGGAGATCTCACCGGCCATATAGTCGCGCTGCACGCTGTTGACGGTGGGGTTCTTGTTGGCGTTCTCCTGTTTGACCTCTTCGTTCTGGCACTCGATCAGGCTCAAGATACGCTCGTCGGTGGTGTTGGTCTGGCGCTTCAGGCTCTGGACGTAGCGGTAGGTGATATAGTGCCGTGCCACATCATGGGCCTGAATGTCCATCAGCTGGTTCTCCACCAGATCCTGCACTTCTTCCACGCTGACCGCGCGGTTCAGGTGCTGGCACTTGTCGGTAACGGCTGCGGCGATCTGGGTGATCTGCTCCCGGCTCAGGCGAGCCTGACCGCCCACAGAATCGCTGGCTTTGGTAACGGCGGTGATGATCTTGGTAATATCAAAAGGAACTTCTGCACCGTTTCGTTTGATGATCTTCATCGGTTCTCCTCCTTCTATATAGGCGCATGGTGAACGGGTACCTCTTACCCTAAGAGATACCCGTCTGCGCACAACGATATCCAACAAACTGAATGTAGCTCTATTTTATCATTATCTAGTGGCAAGTCAAGCAAAATACCACTATATTTTGCGTTTTGTAGCAATCGCCAAAAATAGTAGATATTTTTCGGGACAAAATTTTGCAAGGAAAGGCTTGACAGCACTGTATGCTTTCCGGCGGGTAATATAAGCCGCCGTCTATACCTGTTTGGGTTTCACACTGCCTATATAATGTAATAATATAAGAGGGCCCTCTCAGGCGCTCCCGCGCCAGCACACCCGATAGCTTTCTCACAGCGCCTAATACTTTAGTGCCGAGGCTAACGGCGTGCGCCCTCTCAGTCAAAGTCTACGGCTTTGCCAGATTCCCCCTTTTGTCGCTGCGCGACATCTTCCCCCGGAGCGGGGGAAGTCTTTCCTCAAAGGGAGAGCCAAGAGCACTGCCGGAAACTTTCTCATTGCACCTAATACTTTAGCATCGGGGCTAACGGCTTGGCTCCCCCTTTGGGAGAGCTGGCGCGGGAGCGCCTGAGAGGGCGAGACCCTCCGCAAAGAAAATAGAAAAAAGATGTCAAAAAGTGTTGACAAGCGCAGCGGGGTGTGGTATTATACTTGAGCGCCAAGCGCTGAGACAAAA
>CAKSYT010000032.1 GCA_934524985.1 uncultured Faecalibacterium sp.
GCTCGTGGTATCGCTCTGGCAGGCTGCGGCATCGGCGCAGGCTGCGCACTGATCGCAGGTATCGGCCCCGGTATCGGCGAAGGCAACGCTGCTGCCGCTGCCTGTGAGGCCGTTGGCCGTCAGCCGGAGTGCAAGAGCGATGTTACCAGCACCCTGATCCTCGGCGTCGCCCTTTCCGAGACCACCGGTATCTACGGCTTCGTCACCGGCCTGCTGCTGATCTTCCTGGCACCCGGTATGTTCATGAAGTATCTGGCATAAGCCTCCCGATCCGAAAAAATAACGAAAGGAGACGCTTATGGAACTGTATCAGGCGTTGATCACGCTGGATGGCTGGACCTTTCTGGCCCAGATCTGCAACCTGATGATCCAGATGGTCATCTTCAAAAAGTTCCTGCTGAAGCCGATCAAACAGGTGATCGCCGACCGCAAGGCCAAGGCCGACAGCGAGATCGCCGATGCGCAGAAGCTGCGCACCGAGGCCGAGGCCATGAAGGCGGAGTACGAGCAGAACCTGCAGAACGCCCGCACCGAGGCCAACCAGATCGTGGCTGCGGCGCAAAAGACCGCTACCTCCCGCTCGGAAGAGATCGTGGGCGAGGCCCGCGCACAGGCCGCTGCGCTGAAGCAGAAGGCCGAGGCTGACATTGCGCAGGAGCGCAAGAAGGCCGTGAACGAGGTCAAGGACGAGATCGGCGGCATCGCCATGGAGATCGCATCCAAGGTGGTGGAGCGCGAGATCAGCGAGAAGGACCACAAGGATCTGATCGACGAATTTATCAAAAACGTGGGTGAAGCATCATGACCGAAACTGCAAAGATGTACGGCGGCAGTCTGTACGATCTGGCGGCAGAGGAAGGGCTGGAGACCCGCATTCTGGGCGAGCTTGACGAGGTGCAACAGCTTCTGAAGCAAAACCCGGACTACCTGCGGCTGCTCAGCACCCCCAGCATCCCCAAAAAGGAGCGCTGCGGCCTGCTGGACGAAGCCCTGCGCGGGCAGGTCCACCTCTATGTGCTGAACTTTTTAAAGATCCTGTGCGAGAAGGGCACCCTGCGGGAGCTGTCCGGCTGCGCACGGGCTTACCGCATCCGCTACAATCAGGCGCACGGCATTCTGGAAGCTACGGCCATCTCGGCTGTCCCGCTGACAGAGCCGCAGCGCACGGCGCTGCACGCCAAGCTGGAAAGCCTGACCGGCAAGACCATCGACCTTAAAACCAAGGTGGATGCCAAGGTGCTGGGCGGTATCCGGCTGGATATCGAGGGCACCGAGCTGGACGGCACCGTCCGGAACCGTCTTGCCTCCCTGCGCCGGGATATTGCGGCGGTCACTCTGTAACTTTTCCCCTGCCCTTTGCAAACGGGGCAGAGCACAGAACGAATTTCCACCCGAAATGACTATTATGAATTGAGTGGTGAACAAACAAAGATGCAACTGAAACCTGAAGAGATCTCCAAGATCATCCGTGCGCAGATCAAGCATTACGAAAATGCCATCGAGCAGAGCGAGACCGGCACGGTCATTATGGTGGGCGACGGCATCGCCCGGGCCAGCGGTCTGGAAAAGTGCATGGCAGGCGAGCTGCTCCAGTTTGACAACGGCGAATACGGTATGGCCCAGAACCTTGAGGAAAATACCGTTTCCATCGTGCTGCTGGGCTCGGATGCCGGCATCAAAGAAGGCAGCATCGTCAAGCGCACCGGCAAGGTAGTCTCCGTGCCGGTGGGCGATGCCATGATCGGCCGCGTGGTCAACGCACTGGGTCAACCCATCGACGGCGCAGGCCCCATCGAGACCACCGAGTACCGCGCCATCGAGAGCCGCGCGCCCGGCATCATCGAGCGCCAGCCCGTCAAGGAGCCGCTGCAGACCGGTATCAAGGCCATCGACTCCATGATCCCCATCGGACGCGGTCAGCGCGAGCTGATCATCGGTGACCGCCAGACCGGTAAGACCACCATCGCTTCCGATACCATCATCAACCAGAAGGGCAAGGACGTCATCTGCATTTACGTTGCCATCGGTCAGAAGCGCTCTACCGTGGCAAACCTTGTGCAGAGCCTGACCGAAGCCGGTGCCATGGGCTACACCATCGTGGTGTCCGCTACCGCATCCGAGCTGTCCCCCCTGCAGTATATCGCCCCCTACTCCGGCTGCGCCATGGGCGAATACTTCATGCAGCAGGGCAAGCACGTCCTCATCATTTACGATGACCTTTCCAAGCACGCTGTGGCCTACCGTGCCCTGTCGCTGCTGATCCGCCGTCCCCCGGGACGCGAGGCCTACCCCGGCGACGTTTTCTATCTGCACTCCCGTCTGCTGGAGCGCGCCGCCAAGCTTTCCAACGAGCTGGGCGGCGGCAGCCTGACGGCTCTGCCCATCATCGAGACGCAGGCGGGCGACGTTTCCGCCTACATCCCCACCAACGTCATCTCCATCACCGATGGTCAGATCTTCCTTGAGACCGAGCTGTTCCACTCCGGCGTCATGCCGGCAGTCAACCCCGGTATCTCGGTGTCCCGTGTCGGCGGCAACGCCCAGATCAAGGCCATGAAGAAGGTGGCCGGTACCCTGAAGCTGATCTACTCCCAGTACCGCGAGCTGCAATCCTTTGCACAGTTCGGCTCTGATCTGGACGCCGACACCAAGGCACGTCTGGCACAGGGTGAGCGCATCGTGGAGGTGCTCAAGCAGAACCGCTCCGCGCCCGTACCTGTGGAAAAGCAGGTCGCCATCCTGTACGCCACCATCCACGATTACCTTGTCAACGTCAAGGTGCCGGATGTGGCAGAGTACGAGAAGAGCCTGTACGAGTATCTGGACAACGATGCCGCCGGGGCTGCCGTGATGGACACCATCCGCACCACCGGTAATCTGGATAAGGACACCGAGGAGCAGCTCAAAGCCGTGCTGACCCGGTACACCGAAAGCTTTGTCAAGGCGCATTAAAGGGAAGGAGGCGTAACGCATGGCTGGTTCCATGAAGGACATCAAGCTGCGCATCAAAAGCGTAGAGAGCACCATGCAGATCACCAAGGCCATGGAGCTGGTGGCTTCCTCCAAAATGCGCCGTGCCAAGGAGCGGGTCGAGCACAGCCGACCCTATTTTGAAACGCTGTACAAGACCCTGACCGAGATCGCGGCAGCGGACCCCCGGGCCCGCAACCCCTACCTGCGCCGCAGCGAGATCAAGCGCACGCTGCTGGTGGTCATTGCCGGTGACCGCGGCCTTGCCGGCGGTTACAACGCCAACGTGCTCAAGCTGGCCGCACAGGAAAGCGGCAGCGTGGAAGTGCTGCCCATCGGCAAGCGCTCGGCAGAATACTTTGCCCACCACGAAGCCGAACTGTTCACGCAGGAGGTGCTGCTGGCCGCCGATATTTCGGTGGGACAGTGCTTCCAGCTGGCGCGCCAGATCACCGAAGGCTACCGCAAGGGCGAGTTTGACGCCGTAAAGCTTTGCTACACCCGGTTCGATTCCATGATGACCCAGACGGCTGTCTCCATCGAGGTGCTGCCGCTGGCCATGGAGCCCACCGAGCAGCAGAAGGCCGAAGCGCGCCGCAGTCAGATCTTGTACAAGCCCAGCAGCGAGGAAGTATTCAGCGCGATCATCCCGGAGTATGTGGCGGGTGTCGTCTACGGTGCCGTGTGCGAGAGCGTAGCCAGTGAGCTGGCTGCCCGCCGCACCGCCATGGACGCTGCCACCAAGAACGCCGGCGAGATGATCGACCATCTCAACCTGTATTATAACCGTGCCCGTCAGGCTGCCATCACGCAGGAGATCACCGAGATCGTGGCCGGCGCGGAGAACTAAGACTATCAAGAAGGAGTTGTAGCCTATGTCCGAAAAACATATCGGCAAGGTGATCCAGGTCATTGGCCCGGTGCTGGACATCCAGTTCAAGGATGGCGAGCTGCCGGAGCTGCTCAACGCCATTGAGATCGACAACCACGGCCAGAAGCTGGTGGTGGAGGTCGCTCAGCTGACCGGCGACAATGTGGCACGCTGCATTGCCATGAGCAGCACCGATGGTCTGGTGCGCGGCACAGATGCCGTGGACACCGGCGAGTCCATCAAGGTGCCCGTAGGCGACCAGTGTCTGGGGCGCGTGTTTAACCTGCTGGGCGAGCCGGTGGATAACAAGCCCGCCCCCACCCCGGATGCCTACTGGCCCATCCACCGTCCCGCTCCCAGCTACGAGGAGCAGCAGTCCACCACCGAGATCCTGGAGACCGGCATCAAGGTCGTGGACCTGATCTGCCCCTACGCCAAGGGCGGCAAGATCGGCCTGTTCGGCGGCGCCGGTGTCGGCAAGACCGTCCTGATCCAGGAGCTGATCTATAACATCGCCACCGAGCACAACGGTTACTCGGTGTTTACCGGCGTCGGCGAGCGTACCCGTGAGGGCAACGACCTGTACGGCGAAATGACCGAGAGCGGCGTTATCAACAAGACCGCGCTGGTCTACGGCCAGATGAACGAACCCCCGGGAGCCCGTATGCGCGTGGCGCTGTCCGGTCTGACCATGGCAGAGTACTTCCGCGATGTGAAGAATCAGGACGTGCTGCTGTTCATTGATAACATCTTCCGCTTCACGCAGGCCGGCTCCGAGGTGTCCGCACTGCTGGGCCGTATGCCCTCTGCCGTTGGCTACCAGCCCACGCTGGCTACCGAGATGGGCGCTCTGCAGGAGCGCATCACCTCCACCCGCAAGGGCTCTATCACCTCGGTGCAGGCCGTCTACGTTCCCGCTGACGACCTGACCGACCCCGCCCCTGCCACCACCTTTACCCATCTGGATGCCACCACGGTCCTGAGCCGTGACATTGCATCGCAGGGCATCTACCCCGCTGTGGACCCGCTGGACTCCACCAGCCGCATCCTCAGCCCGGAGGTCGTGGGTCAGGAGCACTACGAGATCGCCCGCGCCGTCCAGAAGGTGCTGCAGCGCTACAAGGAGCTGCAGGACATCATTGCCATCATGGGCATGGACGAGCTGAGCGAGGAGGACAAGCGTACCGTCAGCCGCGCCCGCAAGGTGCAGCGCTTCCTGAGCCAGAGCTTCCATGTGGCAGAGCAGTTCACCGGTATGCCCGGCCAGTATGTGCCGCTGAAGGAGACCCTGCGGGGCTTCAAGATGATCCTGAGCGGCGAGTGCGACGAGCTGCCCGAGAGCGCATTCCTGTTCGCGGGCACCATCGACGACGTGTTCGCAAAAGCGAAGAAGGGGTAAGCCATGACGACCTTTCATCTGACGGTGGTCACGCCGGACGGCTGCGCCTTTGAAGGTCAGGCCGAGCGCATCGTCTGCCGCGCCATTGACGGCGATATCGCCATTCTGGCAAAGCACGGCGACTACTGCACGGCACTGGGCATGGGCGAGGCGCACATTGTGGATGCCGACGGTCAGCGCCGCCGCGCAGCCTGCATGGGCGGCCTGCTCAGCGTGCTGGACGGGGACGTACGTCTGGTGGCTACCACTTGGGAATGGGCCGAGGACATCGACCAGGCGCGTGCAGAAGCTTCCAAGAAGCGCGCCGAGGAGACCCTTGCCCGCAAGAACCTGAACGACCGTGAGTACGAGCTGGCACAGGCGCGCCTCAAGCGCGCGCTGGTGCGCACCTCTGTCCGTTAACCCTGTATGCAAAAAAGCACCCGCAGCCATCCGGCTGTGGGTGCTTTTTGCTTTGCGATGGACGATTGGGAATGCGCTCCGCAGGAGAAGTTACTGCCTGCCGTCAGCGTGCAGGGACGCTCCGCTGGGCCAGAGGTAGGGAGGGGTGTTCCGACTCCCCCCTCCCTACCTCTGGACTCCACCCACCCCGCAACGGGTCAAGGGCTGCTCGCCCTTAACAAACCTAAAGAAGAAGTCGAAGCACAAAAAAGCTAGCGCTGCGCCAGTCGGCGCTATCGCTTTAACGCTTTTTTCGCTTCTCCATTTATAGCCCCTCAGTCGCTGCGCGACAGCTCCCCCAAGGGGGAGCGAGCACGCCCACACACTTTGCGGTTTAGCTGGAAACTTTGTCGCCACCGCTAAAGCCTTCGCCCGGTCGGGAGAAGATGGCGCGTAGCGCCGGATGAGGGCGCAAACCAGCAGTGCTTTCCCGCAGCGCCGCGCTTTCGCAGAAAGCGGCGCTGCAAATGCAGTTTGGGGTTACGCCCCCTCCCGTGAAAAGGCAATTCTGGAAAATCCGCAGATTTTCCAGAATTGCGAAATTATAAATAATTTTTCCGCTGAACATGGCTAGAGCGCAGCGGAAGCCATTCTAAATCGTTTTACCCCCGGTTCGCCCGCTCGATCAGGGTGCGGATGTGGTGCGCGAGCATCTCCACAGCGGTGCTGTTCTCGCCGCCGTTGGGCACAATGATGTCCGCATTGCGCTTGCTGGGCTCTACAAAGGCTTCGTGCATCGGCTTGACCGTGGTAAGGTACTGGTCGATCACGCTGTCCAGGCTGCGCCCGCGCTCCTTTACGTCCCGCAGGATGCGCCGCAGGATGCGCTCGTCCGCGTCCGTGTCCACAAAGATCTTGTAGTCGAACAGGGCGCACAGCTCCGGCTCTACAAAGGGCAGAATGCCCTCCACGATCAGCACCGGAGCGGGCTCGATGTGCTGCACCTCGTTGCTGCGGTTGTGGTTGGAGTAATCGTACACCGGGCAGTCGATGGCGCGGCCCGCCTTCAGCTCCTGCAAATGGTAGATGAGCAGGGCGTTGTCGAAGGCGTCCGGGTGGTCGTAGTTCAGCTTGCAGCGCTCTTCATAGGGCAGTTCGTCGTGGCGCTTGTAGTAGCTGTCGTGGGAGATCAGCCGCACCTCGTCCTCCCCAAAGCGCTCCTTCAGCCGCAGTGCAAGGGTGGTCTTGCCGCTGCCCGAGCCGCCCGCGATGCCAATGATCAGGTTGTTCATGATGCAAACTCCTTCTGCACAAAATCTGCCGGTTTCTGTGGAAAAACCGGCGGGAATCGATTATAATAGACTTGTATATGCTCTGCTGCCGCCCGGCAGCAGTTCTTCCCTTTTATCATAGCACAAAATGTGTCATTTGGACAGGGCTTGCAGACCATCCTCAGACACATTCCCAAAAAAGGACGGTCAAAATGCCAAAAGAAACATTGCAGCACACCATGAGAAGCAAGGTCCGGGTCTTTGAGGACGGCGGCATCCGCCTGCTCCGCAAAGGGCAGAAAGGGCTCATCCACGCCATTTTCAGCCGCTTCGGGCTGGTGCTGGTGCTGCTGGTGCTGCAATTCGGAGCGCTGTTCAGCCTGATGCGCTGGTTCAGCGGTCTGCTGCCCCACTACTTGGGCGGCACTTTGCTGGTCACAGCAGCCATGATGGTCTACCTGCTCAATCAGGATATGAACAACAGTGTGCGCATCCCGTGGCTGGTTGTCACGGCTCTGGCACCGGTGCTGGGCGTGCTGCTGTTCTGCTACACCAAGGAGGATGTGGGCCACCGGATGCTCAAAAAGCGCCTGATGGAGCTGGAAGGGCAGACCCGCAGCCAGCTGCCGCAGCCCAAAAAGACCGGCAAGGCGCTGGACGCAGACTGCCCCGGCGCAGCCTCTCTGGCGCAGTATCTGCGCGGACGGGGCGGCGGCTTCCCGGTGTACGAAAACACGCAGGTGACCTATTTCCCCAGCGGTGAGGCCAAGTTTGCCGCGCTGCTGCCCCAGCTGGAAAGCGCCACCCAGTACATTTTTCTGGAATACTTCATCATTGACGAAGGGCTGATGTGGGGGCGCATTCTGGAAATTTTGGCGCGCAAGGCCGCGCAGGGCGTGGATGTGCGGGTGATGTATGACGGCACCTGCGAGTTCTCCACCCTGCCCCGGGACTACCCCAGACGGCTGGAAGCGCTGGGCATCCGCTGCAAGGTGTTTGCGCCGGTCACGCCCTTTGTTTCCACCCACTACAACTACCGCGACCACCGCAAGATTCTGGTCGTAGATGGCCGCGTAGGCTTTACCGGCGGCGTGAATCTGGCCGATGAGTACATCAACCACGTTGAAAAATATGGCCGCTGGAAGGACGCCGCCGTCATGCTGGAGGGCGAGGGCGTGCGCACCATGACTGCTCTGTTTTTGCAGATGTGGAGCATCCAGCGGGAGCCGGAGTTCGCCCAGTTCCTCACCCGCCCCCTCCCGCAAACGCAGGCAAAGGGCTTTGTCATCCCCTACGGGGACTGCCCGCTGGACGGCGAGCGGGTGGGCGAGATGGTCTACATCGACCTGCTCAACCGCGCCCGGCACAGCGTACATATCATCACGCCCTACCTCATTCTGGACGGCGAGTTGGAGACCGCCCTGCGCTTTGCCGCTGAGCGCGGCGTGGACGTGCACCTGATCCTGCCCGGCAAACCGGACAAGTGGTTTGCCTACGCGCTGGCCAAGACTCACTATCTGCCGCTGCTATCCTCCGGTGTAAAAATCAGTGAGTGGGTCCCCGGCTTTACCCACGCCAAGGTGATGATCATGGACGGGCAGGAGGCGGTCGTGGGCACCATCAATCTGGATTACCGCAGCCTGTACCACCACTTTGAAAACGCGGTCTGGATGCGCGGCGTGGACTGCCTGCCCCGCATTGAAGCCGATTTTCAGGACACGCTGGCGCAGTGCCGCACGGTGGAGCCCACCCGCCAGAGCGTCTGGCAGGGCAAAAAGCTGCTGCATTTGGTAGGCATGGTGCTCAAATTCATCGCCCCGCTGATCTAATGATAAAGCGCCCCGGAAACGCTTCCAAACGTTTCCGGGGCGCTCTTTGCTTATGCTTTTGCGCCTGCCGGCACTTTCTTTTTTTTCAGGGTGGATGGCATCGCCGTCAGCGGGTCGCCCACCACATGATGATAGACCTCCTCGTAACGGTCCAGCATCACCTCGTACTCAAAATTTGTATGGACGTACTCGATCTGCTGCTGCCGCATTGCATCCGGGTACTCCTGTGCGCATTCTCGCTCCAGCGCCCGGGCAAGGTCGTCCGTATCCTCCGGTTTGAAGGCCGCGCCGTAAATGTCGGTCACGACCGTATTCTCGGGGATATCGCTCACCAGACACCGTGCACCGATGGACAGTGCTTCCAGCAACGACAGGGAAAGTCCCTCGGTGTGGCTAGGCAAAACAAACAGTCCGCAGTTGCTGTAAAGCTCCTTCAGCGGGTCGCCCACCAAATAGTCGGTCATGATGATATTGGGGTCACACTGCGCCTGCTGCTGTACTGTCTTGCAATATTCGCTGTCGTCCAGCGGGCCGACCAGCACAAGCTTTTTCTCCGTCTTGGCCTTGCGGTAGCCCTCTACCAGATCCAGCGTGCCCTTTTCCGGTGAGATGCGCCCCACATACAGGATGTACTCTCCATGCTCCAGCCCATATCTTTCCCGGATCAGATTACAAGAGCGCTTTTCATAAAAACGGATGGCATTGGGGATCAGAATGGACGCACGGCCATATTTCTGCAAAAAATAATTCCACTCCGTCTCCGAAAGCACCACCAGATCATCTGCATATTTTGCAGCGATCCGCTCTCCCAGCTTCATGTAACGGCTTGCAAAGCCGCGCCACTTGTCCACCTTCCAGTTCAACCCGTGCACCGTACACACAGTACGCTTGCCGAATATCTTAGCGATCAGCAGCGGTACGCTGGGGCCGATGGCGTGGTAATGGATCACATCAAAACCCCGGAACAGCGCATCAAAGGTTGCCAGAAAAGAGTAGATCGTGGCATTCAATGCAGGCTTTTGCAAGGTAAACACCCGCCGTGCGTGAACGCCGTCCACATCGTACACATTATGGTGCTTTTCCAAGCCGCGGTTATACACGGTCACGTCATAGCCGCGTTCCACCAGACTTCTGGCCAGTCCGCCAACCATGACCTCCACACCGCCCGAGCGACTGGGAAAATCCTTGTGCCCGATCATCGCCACCTTCACCGTAACAACTTCCTTCCGTTTTGTAATACATCCCCGTCAAATCCAGTTTCCATCACACTAATATATCATTATTGTAACATAGGTATCACTTAGCCGCAACTAATTTCTATGAAATATTTTAACAAAACATGAACTTTCAGTACTATCTTGCTCTATTTGTAGAAATTTCATCTTTTGTACACTCAAAAAAACGCTTCAGGAATTTTTCCTGAAGCGTTTTTCAAAGTCGGCGACTACCTATTTTCACAAGCCGTTTCCAGCTAACTATCTTCGGCACAAGTAAGCTTAACTTCTGTGTT
>CAKSYT010000033.1 GCA_934524985.1 uncultured Faecalibacterium sp.
TCATCGTTGTAAACGATGGCCACCGGGTCTTCAAAGGGATAGCTTGCACCAATCGAGCCGCCGACCGCCTGCTGCAGCGCTTTCAGGTCATTGTCAATCTCAATCGGCTTCGGGTGCTGCCCCGGTGCGATTTGCAGCACCGAAAGGGTATTCTTTTCCTGTTCCATCCGTATCCTCCTTTACCGTAATCACAATTTCTCCGGTTCGTGCCGCCTGCATCAGGGAAGCGGCAAAAAAGCCGCAGAAAACGCCCAGTTCAAAGAAAGCAAAGCCCACAAAAAAGCTCATCATTGCGGCCTCCTCAGTCCAGACAGATGCAGTTCAGATTCTTGCCGTCGGCCATAAGCGCCGCGCTGTGCTGCTCCAGATACTCCTGAATGCAGTGCAGGTCGCCCATCGTCAGGGAAACATACTCACCTTCCATGTTGAAGCGGACGAAGACGACCGGGCCGGTCAGGTAGCGCTTGCCCGACAGCTCCAGCACCTGCTTGGGGTTGTATGGTCTGCATTCAGCTTCATGAATCGGCTACGCACGACCTCCGCAGGCTTGTCGTCCCCTGCCACCCGCAGCATTCTGCGTTTCGAAGAACAGGTATCCACCAGAAGATTCACGATTTGATGGATGGTGTCCTCCTCATCCGGGCAGGCCCGGAGCAGCAAATCCACCTCCAACGACTGCATAAAATACGCTTCCAGCCGTGTGCGCTCATCCGGTTCGTCCTCCGCGTCGGAAGAGAAAGGATCAGGTTCACTCCCCTCGGTTTTATTCCACTCAGTCTTATTTCCTCGTGATTTTTCCGTTTCCTGCTGCGCTGAATCCGCGGCACCGGAACCGTTCTTTTCACGATTCCGGAAACGCGGGTCTGCAAAGTTTTTGACGTAAATCAGATTTGGTTTTCCCAGCCCGCGCCGTTTGCGCTCAATCAGTCCAAACTTTTCCAATTCCCGGAACAGTTTGGTTGCCTTGTTGTCTGCGCAGCCCAGTGCATCCATCACTTCCTGCACAGGAAAAATAATATACACTCTCCCCTGCCCATCTAACCAGCCGTTTTTAGCGGATAGTCCCATGCAGTCCAGCAGGATGCCGTACAGGGTCTTTGCATCGGTGGACAGTCAACTAGAGCGGGAAATCATTGGTCTCTTTGCATCCATTGAAAAATGTACATATTTATAGCAGTTTGCGTTTTTAATGCACAAGCAGCATCCGCAAACTGCATATCGCAAATATGCCGTTTTAATAGGCACTATTTTTGAAAATTGCGATAAAAGCATATTGCGCTACCCAAAGCAATGGGCAAGGATGAGATATGTTTCAGTTTTGCTTGGCATTTTTGCCTTTTTTCAGATTTCAGCGTACAAAAAGCGGGCAACCGTTTTGGGGTTGTCCGCAGAAGGATGTATTGTTTTCGTCACTCGATAAATGGGAACTTGTCGGGGCGAGGCCCCTCCATCTTGCTGGCGCAAGACCGTTCGGTCGCTTAAAAGCCCCACTGGGGCTTTCATTGCTCCGCTGCGCTGCGCAAACGCGAAGTTGTCAATTACTCTTTGCTTCAGCGTAACGTTCCTTTCCCCACCAATTCGGCATAAGTTCTTTTAATGTTACAGTTTCTCGTTTTTCATAATCAACCATGATTTCCATATCTTCGTTTGCTTCATTTAACTGATAAAAGAATTCTTGACAAGCACCACATGGCATGCCGCTCCCGCCTCCGTTTGGCGCACTGTCGCGGAATGCTATAAATCTTTTTATTTTTGTCTGACCACTGTTAGCATACATATTCAGTGCAGCAAGTCTATCGGCACAAATATTCATCACTCCGCTGCAACTTTCAATGCAGAAGCCTGTATAGATATCTCCGTTTTCAGCTTCTATCGCGCAAACTACATGGTGCGCATATATAAAGGGAGATACTTCTTCTGGATGATATTGCTCTTTCGCCTTCTCATACATTCTTTTCCAAATATCCATTTGATTTTCCTCCACAACTTCCGAGTTATCCCCTTCAGTATACCACGCTTTTCCCCTGCGGAGAAGCTTCTGCGCACAAAAGGCTTTTCCGGCAACTATCCGCGCCCCAGCTCATACAATCTAACAACTATGTACCGGGAGGGATATCGTGTGCTGCTGACCTTACTGCAATTTTTCGCCACAAAATTTCTGTTTCTGGCGCTCCATCTGGAAAGCGGCTGCTTTCCGCGCCCGCTCACAGCCCGGGAGGAGGCCGCCGCCTTCAGCGCCCTGCACGCCGGGGATGCCGCCGCCCGGGAAAAGCTGATCCGCCACAATCTGCGGCTGGTGGCGCACATCGTAAAAAAATATTACGCCCTGCCGGGCGACCAAGAGGATCTTGTTTCCATCGGCACCATCGGGCTGATGAAAGCGGTAGATACCTTTGATGCCACACGCAAGGCGCGTTTTTCCACTTATGCAAGCCGCTGCATCGAAAACGAGATCCGTATGCAGTTCCGGCGGGAGCGCAAAAGCGGGCAGACCGTCTCCCTGCAAGAATCCTTGGAGGCAGACGGGGACTCGGCACTGACCTTAGCAGACGTGATACAGGACGGCTTTTGCATGGAGGACAGCTGTGAGCGGCAGGAGGATGTCCGGCGGCTGCGGCAGCTGCTGGACACCCTGCCCGCCCGGGAGCGGCAGATCCTGCTACTGCGGTACGGGCTGGCCGGGCAGCCGCCCCTGACCCAGTTGGAGACCGCCGGGCTGCTGGGCATCAGCCGCAGCTATGTTTCCCGGCTGGAGACCCACGCGCTGGAACTGCTGCGGCAAGCGTGGGGCAAAAACGGCTAGGTTTTCACTCCTGTAAAATTTTCAACTGCAACTCGTCCAGTTGTTCAAAAGTGTACAGCCGGTTGAAAGCCTCCACCAGTTCCTTTTTGGAAAGGCGCGGCGGCAGCCCCAGCGCATTCAAGAGTCTAGCCTTGCGCTCGGCGCTGCCGGGCTTGCCGGAAAGCCCCCACTCGTACAGGTCGGTGTAGGTGATCTGCCGCCCCGCCGGGCGCACCGGCGCGGCACCGGCTTCCGCGCCCAAGGCGTCCAGCAGGGCCTGCCGCACAAGGGCATCATCCACGCCCTCTACCCCCAGTAAGCCCTCCTTGCCGGGCTGCGCCTTGCGTTTTTCTTTGCCGTGGATGGCGGGCACATAGGCCTGCACCACGTTCTGCGCACCCACCATGTTGGTAATGTAGTTGCGGATGCGGAAGCCTGCTGCGTCCGAATCCGTAAGTAAGATCAGACCATTTTTCTGCGCCAGCGCCCGGAACAGCTGCTGGCGCTGTTTGTCTTTATAAATGCCAAAACCATCCGTCAGTAGGATCATGGCATCGGTCAGGTGCGCCAGACGGACGGCATCGTACTTGCCCTCCACGATCAGCACCCGGTCGGTATGGATCATCTCGCTTTGCATCATCTTCCGCTCCCCGCCAGCGCCAGACGGCACAGTGCTGTTTCCAGCAGCGTCTGCGCCGCCACAGGCTGACTTTTCAGGCTTTGGTCCAGCTCCAGCAGTACCTGCAAGCAGGCTTCCAGCTGGGACAGGGTGTAGTGGGCGGCAGTCTCTGCCGAGCGCTTCAGCCGGTAGTCGCTGCCCTTATAGCCAAAATCCTTGTGCACTGCACTGTAATTCTTCCGCTTTGCCGCCCCAAGCTTGACCCGGTACAGGTCCACATAACTGCCGATCATCGCCGCCGTAATGGCGATGGGCTCCTGCTGCAGCCGCAGCAGGGTCTGCAGCTTTTTGCAGGCTCCGGTGGCATTTTTGGCGGTGATCATGCGGATCATCTCGAACACGTCCGCTTCAAGGCTCACCGTGCCCATCTCTGCCACCATGGAGGCGCTCACGGTCTGGTAGCCGGACAGGGCACAGAGCTTGTCCACTTCGTTTTCCAGCAGAAAGGGGTCCTCGCCGCAGCGTTCCAACAATGCGGTAGCCGCGCCGTCCGGCAGAGATGCGCCCTGCGCCTTTGCGCGCTCCATCATCAGATTTTTCAGTTCAAAGGGGCGGGGCTTTGCCAGCTCCTCCGTGTAGCCGATGGCCTTGCACTGGGCTTGCAGCTTTTGCGCCTGCTTGCCCAGCTTGAGCTTGCCGCGCTCCAGTGGGAACACGCTGCCCAGCACCGCCACGGCGTTTTCCAAGCTGGAAAGGGTGCTGCACAGTTCATCCAAGTCCTTGCTGCCGTAGGCGGCGGGGTCCAGCTCCGGCAGCACCACCACGCGCCGGGTACCGAAAAAGGAGATGGTACCCGCTGCCATGATGAGCTGTTCCAGCTCCGGGGCAGCGCCGTCCAGGATGGTGGCGTCCTCGTCGCTGTCTGCGGACAGCACCCGCACCGCCGCCGACACTGCCTGCCGCACCAGATACCGCTCGCTGGAATAAAAATAGTAGACCGGGCAGCCCTTGTCGGCCAGCTGCCGGAGTTTTGCTTCCGTGGCCATGCAAATGCCCCTTTCCTGTTATAAAATGCTCCTTGTATTGTACCACACTCGGCTCGGATTGCAAAGCGCTACCCAAGCTTTTCGCCGCCGGTGCGGCGCAGGCTGAGGGAAGCTGTGTACTGCGTTTCCGGCGGCATCCAGCTGTAACTGCGCAGCGCCAGCAGCTTTCGGTACCGCACCGTCTCCGGTTTTTTGGCCGAGGCCACCAGCCACTCCGTTTGCAGCGGCTGCGCCAGTTCTGCCCTGCCGCTTAAGGTCACAAACTGCCGGTTGCCGATGCTCAGCCGCACAAGACACCCTTCCCGGGTGCGCAGCAGTTCCACCGCTGCCGGGGTGCAGCGCAGCTTGCGTACCGTGTTCACCGGCAGGCGCTCTGCCCGGATGCCCTGCTGCGCAGGCAGGGTACAAGCAGTTTTTGCATTCATGCGCAGGTCTGCCACCAGCTCCACGGTGCGCACGCCCCGCCGTGCCAGCTGGTTTTCCACCACACGTTGGGCGGCGCTGCCACCCCGGAACAGTACCACTGCCCGGTCGTTCTGGGCAATCACCACCGCAGGCGCCTGTGCGCTGCCCACAAGGTCGATATGCACCACGTCCCGGCTGAGCGCGTTGCCCAGCCCGATGCCCACCGCTGCCGCCAGCAAAATGCCCGGCAGAGCCACCCGCAGACGCACCCGCCAGCGGAAGGCCAGCACCCCAAGCCCGCACAGCAGCAGACAGACCAGCGCCGCGTAGGCGGTATCAAAGTAGATGGATGCCCCGGGCTTTGTGCTGAGCCAGACCGCCCAGCCGTTCAATAGCCCGGTAAGCAGGTCTGCCGCCCGGGAGAGCACCCCATGCACCGGTGCCAGCCACGGCACCAGCCCTGCAAAAGCCACTGCCAGCCCAAGCAAAAGCAGCGGCTGCACCATCCACAGCACCGCGATGCTGGAGACAACCGCCCACGCGCTGACGCTCAAGCCCCGCAGCACCAGCACCGGGAAGGTAGCCGCCGAGGCACAGGCAGCAATGCAGGCGCTCTCTGCAAGCCCCTGCAAACGCTCCGGCAGCCTGTTGAACCACGGACGCCTGACCGGCTTTTGCAAGTCCTCCCCGGCTTTGATCCAAAAGCGCCTGTCGTGGGCGTCCCGCATCCGGCGGATGCAGGCGTTGCCCGCCACCGTGCCCACCACTGCCGCAAAGGAAAGCTCAAAGCCGATATCCCACACTGCGTAGCTGTTGGCGGCGGTCATCAGGATGCCTGCCGCCGCCAGCGAGGTGAGGGCGTCCGGCGGTCCCCACACCCACACGCCCAAGGCACTGACCCACACCGCCACGGCGGCGCGGCGCACCGAAGGTGTAAAGCCGGTCACGCCCATCAGCACCAGCGCCAACAGGCTTTTCCAGACTGTGCGCCGTCTGCGGCTGCGATAGCTCTGCTCCCAGCGATAGGGCAGCAGCACGCTGAGGATATCTCCGCACAGGATGGAAACGTGCATTCCGCTGACCACCAGCACATGGGAAAGCCCCGCGCCCCGGTAGGCGCTGCGCATCTTTGCCGAAAGTCCGCTGCGGTCGCCCACCGTCATAGCCGCCAGCACGCCGCCGGTGTCCCGGTGCATGGCCCGGCGCAGGCTCTCGCTCAGCTTTTGCTGCAAGCGGTGGGTGCAGGCACAGAAGCTGCCGCTCTCGCCCAGCACGGTAAGCTGCGGCTTTTCCGGCACAGGCTCTGCCTGCAAAGCGATGCCGTCTGCGTACTGTGCCGTCCGCTCTTCTATGTCCGGTTGTTGCAGCGTGAACCAGCCCTGCACCCGCTGCCCTGCCGTGCAGACGGGCAGCTCTGCACAGGCTATGCGGAAACCCGCCGAGCTGTCGTTCACACTTTCCACCCACAGGGTCGCGTCCACTGTGTCCGAAAAATAGTTGCTGTCCGCGCGTTCTACCTCGGCAGTCAGCAGCACGGTGCGCCCGGCGTAATTTGCCCGGGCACGCTCCAGCCGGGCGCTCGTGGTATGCACCGCGCAAAGCCCCGCCAGTGCGCCCAGCAGCAGGCAGAGCGCCAGCTTACGGCTGCCATCCGGGATGCAGAGCAGCAGCAAAAAGGCAACAAAAAATGCCGCAAACGGCATAAACAGCTCCGTTTGCGGCAAAAAAGTCCACAGGAAACTAAGGCCCATCATTCCGGCGCAGAACGCGCAGAGTGGGCGGCGCATCCCAGCTTAGTGGAAGAACAGGGGCAGCGGCTCAAGGAAGATGATATCCTTGCGCTCGGAAGCATCGCCCTCGGCCAGAACAGCGGCCTGACCCACGATGGTGCACTGGGTCTTTTCAGCCAGTGCGTCCAGCGCCTTCAGAGAGCCGCCGGTGGAGATGACATCGTCCACCACCAGCACCCGCTTGCCGTTCATCTTTTCCAGCTCCTTGCGGTCGATGACCAGCTTCTGCTTACCGGCAGTGGTAATGGACTGGTCCTCCACCACAACGGGGTCCGGCATATACAACTTGACACCCTTGCGGGCGCAGATGTAGGGCTTGCCGCTCTGGCGGCTCATCTCGTGGGCCAGCGGGATGCCCTTGGCCTCGGCGGTGAGCAGGATATCAAAATCCGGGCACTTCTTCAGCAGCTCCGCAGCAGCGGCCACGGTCAGTTCGGCATCACCCAGCATGATAAAAGCGGCAATGTCCATGTGGTCGTTCACCTTGCAGATGGTCAACTCACGGGTCAGGCCTGCAACGTGCAGGGTATAAGTTTCAGCCATAATCAAAAATCTCCCTTTCGTATTGGAATCAGACAGGCAGTTTTTCGCCGCCCAGAACATGGAAATGCAGATGCTTCACGGTCTGGCCTGCGTCCTCGCCCACGTTGGAGATGATGCGGTAGCCGTTTTCCAGCCCCTGCTCCTTGGCCAGCTTTGCGATGACGGTGAAGATATGACCCAGCAGAGCACCATCCTCCTCGGTCAGCGCAGCGGCAGAGGAGATGTGCTTGCGGGGAACCACAAGGAAATGCACCTTTGCCTGCGGGTTGATGTCGTAGAATGCCACTACCTGGTCATCCTCGTACAGCTTTTTAGAGGGGATCTTGCCCTCTGCGATCATGCAAAACAGACAATCTTCCATGGGGAACACTCCTTCCTGCTTCTACAAAAGCCCGCCGCCCCGGCGCGCATCCGGCACCGGGCGGGGGACATGGATCCTTTTTAGCCCAGAGCCTTCTTGACGATGGCGCTCACAGCAGCCAGTGCCTCATCGATCTTGGTCTCGTCCTTCAGACCGGCCATTGCAAAGTCCGGCTTGCCGCCGCCCTTGCCGCCTGCGATAGCGGACAGCTCCTTGACCAGCACACCGGCCTTCAGGCCCTTTTCCTGTGCCAGCTTATTCACGGTAACGGCCATGGTGATCTTATCCTCGGCCTTGCCTACCAGAACAGCCACCACGGGGTTCACGGCCTTGTCGCGGATGCTGTCGCACATGCCGCGCAGGGTGTCGCCGGTGGTGCCGGTGAAGTATGCAGAAGCGATCTTCACGCCGTCTGCTTCCTCGGCATTGTCGAACAGGCTGTCCACCTTGGAGGCGGCGATCTTTGCCTTCATCTCCTCCAGTTCGCGGCTCATGGCCTTGTTCTCAGCCATCACAGCCTCGGCACGGGCGGGCAGAGCAGCCACGTTGTTGGCCTTGAGGGTGTTTGCCACATCATGCAGCATAGCTTCCTGCAGGTTTGCACGGATCAGCAGGTTGCGGCCGGTGACAGCCTCGATACGGCGGATACCGGCAGCCACAGAGGACTCGCTGACGATCTTGAAGCCGCCGATCTGAGCGGTGTTCTTGACATGGGTGCCGCCGCAGAACTCGGTAGACCAGCCCTCGATGTCCACAACGCGGACCACCTTGCCGTACTTTTCGCCAAACAGAGCCATTGCGCCCAGCTTCTTGGCCTCTTCCACCGGCATCTCCTGCACGGTGACGTTCATGGAGTCGAAGATCTTATCGTTGACGATCTTCTGCACCCGTGCCAGCTCCTCGGGGGTCACGGCGCTGAAGTGGGTAAAGTCGAAGTGGGTGATGGAGGCATCCTGATAGGAACCCGCCTGATGCACATGGTCGCCCAGCACCTCACGCAGGGCAGCCTGCAGCAGGTGGGTAGCGGTGTGGTTGCGTGCAATGGCCATGCGGTAGTCCTTGTCCACCTGTGCGGTCAGCACATCGCCCACCTTCACGATGCCGCTTTCCAGCACGCAGGTGTGGACGTAGTAGCCCTTGGGGGTCTTTTTCACGTCCAGCACGCGCAGGCTGCACTCAGCACCGTTCAGCACGCCGTGGTCGGCAGCCTGACCGCCCATCTCGGCGTAGAAGGGGGTCTTATCCAGCACCACCAGCACGCCGTCCTTTGCCTCCTCGTCGGTGGCAATGGCATCGGTCAGGGTCTCTTCATCGCTCAGCGCCACAACAGTGCCCTTGTCGGTCAGGGTGTCGTAGCCGGTAAAGACGGTGGGCTCGGCTTCCAGTGCGCCGAACAGATCCTCGCTCCAGCCGGAGATGTTCTTCTTCAGACGCTCGGCGCGGGCGCGCTCCTTCTGCTTCTTCATCTC
>CAKSYT010000034.1 GCA_934524985.1 uncultured Faecalibacterium sp.
TGGGCGAGGAGCTGCCCGCCGAGATGGGCGAGGTGGCACAGGTGAACGCCAACGACGGCACCTGCGAGGGCATCAAGTACAAAAAGTGGAACTGCTTTACCGTGCAGTTCCACCCGGAAGCAAACGGCGGCCCCAAGGACACCGAATTCCTGTTCGACCGCTTCCTAAACAACGTCAAAGCAGCAAAGGAGGCACGCTGAAATGCCGAAGGACCCCAGAATCAAAAAGGTGCTGGTCATTGGCTCCGGCCCTATCATCATTGGTCAGGCTGCGGAGTTTGACTACTCCGGCACGCAGGCCTGCCGCGCCCTGAAAGCAGAGGGCATCGAGACTGTTCTGCTGAACTCTAACCCCGCTACCATCATGACCGACCCGGACGTGGCCGACCATGTGTATATCGAGCCCATGACGCTGGAAGTCGTGGAGCGCATTCTGGACATCGAAAAGCCGGACTCCGTGCTGCCCAATCTCGGCGGCCAGATGGGCCTGAACCTGTCCATGGAGCTGGCACGCTCCGGCTATCTGGACCGCACCGGCATCCGTCTGCTGGCCTGCAAGCCCGAGACCATCGACCGTGCCGAGGACCGCGAGCTGTTCAAGGAGACCATGGAGAAGCTGCACCAGCCCATCATCCCCTCTGAGGTGGTGGAGACTCTGCAGGACGCGCTGGACTGCGCCGACCGCATCGGCTACCCGGTCATCGTGCGCCCGGCCTTTACCATGGGCGGCACCGGCGGCGGCATCTGCGAGACCCGCGAAAAGCTGATCGAGATCGGCACCAATGGCCTGCGTCTTTCTCCCATCCATCAGATCTTGGTGGAAAAGTGCATCGCCGGCTGGAAAGAGATCGAGTACGAGGTGATGCGCGACCACAAAGGCAACGTGATCACCGTATGTAACATGGAGAACCTCGACCCCGTGGGCATCCACACCGGCGACTCGGTGGTCGTGGCACCCTCCCAGACCCTGACCGACCACGAGTACCAGATGCTGCGTACCGCTGCACTGGATATCATCACTGAGCTGGGCATCGAGGGCGGCTGCAACTGCCAGTTTGCCCTGAAGCCGGACAGCTTCGATTACGCGGTCATCGAGGTCAACCCCCGCGTGTCCCGCTCCTCCGCACTGGCCTCCAAGGCTACCGGCTACCCCATTGCCAAGGTGGCGACCAAGATCGCCATCGGCTATACGCTGGACGAGATCACCAACGACGTTACCGGCAAGACCTGCGCCTGCTTTGAGCCTGCGCTGGACTACATCGTGGTCAAGTACCCGAAGTGGCCGTTTGATAAGTTCGTCTACGCCGACAAGTCTCTGGGCACCCAGATGATGGCTACCGGCGAGGTGATGAGCATCGGCAACAGCTTCGAAGCCGCCATGATGAAGGCTGTTTCCTCCATTGAGCTGGGCATGGACACCCTGACCCACAAGCCCTTTGAGGAACTGACCAACGAGGAAGTGGTGGAGCACATGCACGTTCAGGACGCCGAGCGCGTGTTCTGCGTGTACGAGGCGCTGAAGCGCGGCATCGACCACAAGGTCATCTACGATATCACCAAGATCGACTGGTGGTTCTTGGATAAGATGCAGCATCTGGCAGATCTGGAAAAGGGTCTGGCACAGTGCAACGGCCAGCTGTCTGTGGAGCAGTACAAGACTGCCAAGAAGTACGGCTTCCAGGATAAAACTATCCGCCGTCTGGCACAGGTGGACACCCTGCCCGTGGAGAACTACCGCGCCGGCTTCAAGATGGTGGATACCTGCGCTGCCGAGTTCTCTGCCAACACCCCCTACTTCTACTCCACCTATGACGGCGACAACGAGGCTGCAAGCTTCATCGCCGAGAAGGAAGCCGAGACCGCAGCCAAGGGCGAGCCTAAAAAGAAGAAGGTGCTGGTCTTTGGCTCCGGCCCCATCCGTATCGGTCAGGGCATCGAGTTCGACTACTGCTCTGTGCACTGTGTATGGACCCTGAAAAAGAACGGCTGCGAGGCCATTCTGGTCAACAACAACCCCGAGACCGTCTCCACCGACTTTGATACCGGCGACCGCCTGTACTTCGACCCGCTGAACCCGGAGAGCGTGGACAACATCATTGCCACCGAAAAGCCGGATGCCTGCGTGGTGCAGTTCGGCGGACAGACCGCCATCAAGCTGGCCAAGCACATGGACGAGATTGGTCTGCCCATTCTGGGCACCCCGGCGGACGCTATCGACGAGGCCGAGGACCGCGAGCGCTTTGACGAGCTGCTGGAGCGCTGCAATATCCCCCGTGCCCCGGGCCGTACCGTGTTCAATCTGGACGAGGCTCTGGCTGCTGCCGAGGAGATCGGTCTGCCGGTGCTGATGCGTCCCTCCTATGTGCTGGGCGGTCAGAACATGATCGTGGCCTACAACAAGGCGGATATCATCGAGTACATGGGCGTTATCACCGAACATGTCGATATGGATCACCCGGTGCTGCTGGATAAGTACATCATGGGCACCGAGTGCGAGGTGGACGCCATCTGCGATGGCGAAAACTTCCTGATCCCCGGCATCATGGAGCAGGTGGAGCGCACCGGCGTGCACTCCGGCGACTCCATCTGCGTCTACCCGGCACAGCACCTGACGCAGGACGAGATCGACACCATGGTGGACTACACCGGCCGCTTTGCCCGCGAGCTGCACGTCACCGGTCTGGTCAACGTACAGTACGCTGTTTCCCATGGCCGTGTGTATGTCATCGAGGTGAACCCCCGCTCCTCCCGTACCGTGCCGTACATCTCCAAGGTCACCGGCGTGCCCATGGTGGATCTGGCCGTGCGCTGCTGCTTGGGCGAGAAGCTGGCAGATATGGGCTACGGCACCGGTCTGCACCCCAATGCCCCCTATGTGGCGGTAAAGGTGCCCGTGTTCAGCTTTGAAAAGCTGCACGCTGTGGATACCCAGTTCGGCCCCGAGATGAAGTCTACCGGCGAGGTGCTGGGCATTGCACCCAACTACCACGATGCCCTGCTCAAGGGCCTGATCGGTGCAGGCTATACCTTCAAGACCCCCGGCCCGGGCAGCTGCTGCATCTTCACCGTGAAGGACAGCGACAAGCCCGAGTTCGTGGATATTGCATGGAAGCTGAAGGATATGGGCTATAAGCTCTACGGCACCTCCGGCACCTGTGCATGGCTCAACAAGCACATGGTCCCCTGCAACGAGGTGCGCAACATCTCCGGCGAGGCTCCCAACATCGTGGACCTGCTGCAGAGCGGTCTGGTGGACTATGTGTTCTCCACCAGCGCCAAGGGCCGTGACCCCCGGCGCGACTCCGTCCGCCTGCGCCGCAAGGCCGTGGAGCTGAGCATCCCCTGCATCACCGCAGTGGATACCGCCGCTTCTCTGGTGGACTGCCTGCGCAGCGAGCACAGTTTGGCGAACATCCCGCTGGTGGATATTGCCACCCTGTACCGCGGCAAATAAGCCGTAACACCCGCATAAAACAGCTCTTTACAGCGCCTGCCGAAACGGTGGGCGCTGTATTTGTGCGGAGTGCACGGAACTGAATGTGGTTCGTGCGCAATAAACTACATTTCGTGCGCAATCCATCGAAAACAGTGCGCGAAATATGTTATACTCAACAACGCAAAATTTGCCAAAAGACGTTACTTTTGGACATTCCAGGAGGATATCGATACATGACCCGTTCCCAGATGATCGAAACCGTGGCACGCAAGACCGGCTTTACCGAAGCTCAGGTCGAGACCACGATGGATGCAATGTTTGACCAGATCGCGGACTGCCTGCGTGCTGACGAAAAGGTGACCATCGCCGGCTTTGGCCGCTTTGAGATGCGCCCCCGCAAGCCGAAGGCTTACACCAACCCCAAGACCAAGGTGTCCAGCCAGTTGGAGTCCACCTCCATCCCCGGCTTCAAGGCCAGCGGCCGCTTCAAGCAGAAGCTGGAGGCCGGCAAGAAGAGCGTGGAAGAGACCGCTTGATCCCGCACACTGAGAACCGTACCCGTGACCCCGGGTGCGGTTCTTTTTGTTGCAGGCAGAGAACGATTTGGAATGCCCTCCGCTTGCGCTCTGGGCATTTTCAGCGGAAAATGATTTTGAATTTCGGGATATCGGAACGCCTGCGGGCGTTCCGATATCCCATTTTCACAGCAGGGGTCGTGACGGGAAACGGTATTGCAGTGCCGCTTCCTACGGAAGCGCGGCACTGCGGGAAGGTCATCTTTTTCAGTGGGACAGAAAACAAATGCCGATTACCTTTACGACCCTCCCGTGAAAAGGCGATTCGGGAAAATCCGCAGATTTTCCCGAATCGCAAATTATAATAAAATTCCGCTGATTATGCCCAGAGCAACGCGGAGGGCATTTGAAATCGCCCCGCCCTGCGTGCGGCGCACGGCATCTTTTGGTTTCTCTGCTGACAAGCGCGGCATTTCATGCTATACTTGTTGCAACGAGAAAAAACGCCACAAAGAACGGAGTTGTCCAAATGCTTTACAGCGAGTTGCAGTGCAGCGAAGCCATCCACAAGGCTGTGGAACGCATGGGCTTTGCCGAAATGACCGAAATTCAGGAAAAGACCATCCCCCTCATGCTGGCCGGGCATGATGTCATCGCCAAGGCACCCACCGGCACCGGTAAGACCTGTGCCTTCGGCATCCCGGTGGTGGAGCATATCCAGCCGGAAAACAAATACCCGCAGGCCGTCATCATGGCACCCACCCGGGAGCTTGCTCAGCAGATCGCCGAGGAGCTGACCAACCTCACCTACTTTATGCCCGAGGTGCAGGTGGCCTGCGTGTACGGCGGTGCCAATATGGAAAAGCAGGCAAAGCGTCTGGCCGAGGGCTGCCAGATCGTGGTAGCCACCCCGGGCCGGCTGATGGATCACTACAAGCACCACAGCATCGATATCTCCCATGTGACCCAGATTGTGCTGGACGAAGCCGACGAGATGCTGAACATGGGCTTTTATAAGGATGTGCGCCACATTATTGAGATGATGAAGGCCCGCAAGGCCCTGTCCATGTTCTCTGCCACCATCAGCCGCGAGGTGATGGATATCGGCTGGCTGTACCAGCACAACGCCGAGGAGATCACCGTGCAGCCCCGGGAGGAAAGCCAGCCCAAGATCACCCAGTATATGCTGGAGACCTCCGGCCGCAATAAGCTGTCGGATCTGGCGCAGATCATCATCGGCGAGGGCTACAAGCGAGTGATGGTGTTCTGCGATACCAAGTTCAACACCGCCACGCTGGCAAACCAGCTGGCACGGCTGGGCTTCTCGGTGGACTGCCTGCACGGCGACCTCTCCCAGAAGGAGCGCAACCAGATCATGCAGGCTTTCCGGGACGGCAAGCTGGCCATTCTGGTGGCTACGGACGTTGCTGCCCGCGGCATTGATGTCTCGGACGTGGATGCTGTTATCAACTACGATGTGCCCAGCGAGAATGAACACTACACCCACCGCATCGGCCGCACCGGCCGCGCCAAAAAAGAGGGCGTGAGCTACCTGTTCTATGTGCCGGAAGAGAAGAAGCGTGTGCAGGAACTGCTGCGCCTGACCCGCAACACCGACCTGTGCACCCCGGTGCACTTCGACTTCAACCACGAGCACATCGTGGTGGAGAAAAAGCAGGACAACGCCGATCGTTTCCAGATCAAGTGCTATTTTTAAAGGAAGGAGCTGCTGTACGATTTTGTGTGGCAGCTCTTTTTGCAAAAAGGCTTGACCTTCCCCTTTGTGGAAGGTGTAGAATACTCCCGTAAGGAGGGGGTCGTGACCCATGAAGATCAACGAAGTGGAAGCCGCCGTCGGCGTGACCAAAAAGAACATCCGCTTTTACGAGGAAGAGGGACTCATCAGTCCCAGCCGGGAGCCGGGCAACGGCTACCGCAGCTACTCGCAGGCGGATGTGGAACGCCTGCGCCGCATCAAGCTGCTGCGCAAGCTGGACGTGCCGCTGGCAGAAATCCGGGAGATGCTGGAAGGGCAGCGCACGCTGGCCGAGGGCATGAGCCAGCAGCTGGAACGTCTGCACAGCCGCCGCGCCGACTTGGAGGAAGCAATCGGTTTCTGCACGCTGCTCCAACAGGAGAACGGCCCTCTGGAACAACTGGATGTGGAGCAGACGCTGGCGCGCCTGACCGCACGGGAAGAACAGGGAGTGACTTTTGTGAACATTGAACGGACTGACCAAAAGACCCGCCGCATCCGGGGTGCCTGCATCGGTGCCGCCCTTTTTGTGGCCATGATGGCTTTTGTGATGGCTACCATGGGCTGGGCGATCTACACCGACCCGCAGGATGCCCCGCCGCTGCCGCTGCTGGTGGTGATGTTCGGCATCCCGGCGGGCTGCATCGTGGGCACCCTGAAGGTGCTGCTGGATCGAATCGAAGAGATCGGAAAGGGAGAAGAAGATGCTTATCGTAACTATTAACGAGATCCCGGGCAAAAAGCTGGAGGCGCTGGGCGTGGTGCGGGGCAGCACGGTGCAGAGCCGCAACCTCGGCCATGACATGATGGCCGGTTTCCGCACCCTTGTGGGCGGCGAGGTGACCGACTACGCCGATATGCTCACCGAGGCGCGGCAGATCGCCACCGGACGCATGGTCAAGGACGCCGAAAACCTTGGAGCAGATGCCATTGTGGGTATGCGGTACGCCTCTGCCAGCGTCATGCAGGGCGCGGCAGAGGTCATAGCCTACGGAACGGCGGTGAAGTTCGTATGACAGCAAAAGAAAAGCAGGGCTTTGGCCTGTATTTCCTGTTTGCCTTCGGTACGGCATGGCTGTGTCAGGTGGGCGGCTGCATGGCGCTTTTGCAGCAGAATAACGCCGTACTGTATCAGCTGGCGCTCATCGTAACCATGTTCTGCCCGCTGCTGGCTGTACTGCTGGTGCAAAAGGCCTTTCTGCGCCAGCCCACCGGCATCGGTTGGAAGGTGCAGGGCAAGCGCCGGTTCTGGCTGGCGGCGTGGTTTGGCCCGGCGGTGCTCACCCTGCTAGGCGCGGTGCTGTATTTTGCCGTGTTCCCCTCCCGGCTGGACTTTACCGGCAGCTGGCTGGTAGCCGCCTACGGCGGCGAGATGGACGCACAGACCCTGAGAAGTCAGTTGGGGGTCTCCACCCTCAGCTATCTGCTGCAGAATGGGCTGTTTGCGGTGCTCCTTGCCCCGGCCATCAATATGTTCCCCGCGCTGGGCGAGGAGGTCGGCTGGCGCGGCTACATGATGCCCCGCCTGAAGGAGCAGTTCGGTCTGCTGAATGGCCGTCTGCTGGGCGGCGTTGTGTGGGGTATCTGGCACTGGCCGCTGATGCTGCTGGTGGGTTATGAGTACGGTACCAACTATTTGGGCGCACCCCTGCTGGGTCTGGTGGTGTGGTGCGTGGTCTGCTTTGCCCTCAACACCCTGCTGGATCTTCTCTATGAAAAGACCGGCTGCATCTGGGTGCCGGCCATCGCGCATGGAGCGTTCAACGCCATTGCGGCGCTGCCGCAGGTGCTGGTCACCCCGGCAGATGCTTATTATAATGTACTGGGGCCCATGCCCATTGGTCTGATCGCCGCGCTGCCGATGCTGGCAGCGGCTGTTTGGCTGACCCTGCGGGAGATGAAGCAGGAAGAAAAGAACTGAATCCCAAAGCAACAGCCGCTGCACTTTTTGTGCGGCGGCTGTTTTGCGTAGAAATAGTGGAAGAAAGGTCAAAACCGCCCCTGAAACCGGGCGAAAAACTGGATGATGTATACAAAGCGCAAAAAAAAGGCGAAAAAAATGTAAAAAAGGCTTGCAAAAGTAGTTGCGGTATGGTACTATATGTGAGCGCCAAGCGCTGAGACAAAAGAATGACTTCTGAAACCTCAGCAGGAAGCCCTTGAAAAGAACCAATAGACGCTGAAAAGTTCCGGTTAGCACCGAGAAACCTGAAGCGCTCCA
>CAKSYT010000035.1 GCA_934524985.1 uncultured Faecalibacterium sp.
TTGACCTTGCGGCCGTCGGCGGGGTTGCCGTTGCCGGTCTCGAGGTCGGCGGTGCAGTGGATGGCGGCAATGCTGCCATCGGCGTTCTTATCTACGCCGGTGCACTTGACGATATAAGCACCCATCAGGCGCACCTCGCCGTTCACAGTCAGGCGCTTGAACTTGGGAGGCGGCACCTCGGCAAAGTCCTCGGCGTCGATCCACAGCTCGCGGGTAAAGGCAACCTTGCGGGTAGTGGTATCGTTGGCTTCGCGGTTGGGGTTGTTGGCCACGTCAAAGTACTCAGTCTTGTCGGCGGGGTAGTTGTCCACCACCAGCTTGACCGGCTCCAGCACGGCAATGCGGCGCTGTGCGGTCAGGTCCAGCTCGCTGCGGATGCAGGCTTCCAGCTGACGCATATCGATCAGGTTGTCAGACTTGGAGATACCGGCCTCCCGCACGAAGGTGAAGATGGAGGTGGGGGTGTAGCCGCGGCGGCGCAGACCGCACAGGGTGGGCATGCGGGGATCGTCCCAGCCGTCCACGATGCCCATCTCTACCAGCTCGCGCAGGTAGCGCTTGCTCATGACCGTGTTGGTCATGTTCAGGCGGGCGAACTCGCGCTGCTTGGGGAACTCGGCACCAAAGATGTTCTCGATGACCCAGTTGTACAGCGGGCGATGGTTCTCGAACTCCAGACTGCACATGCTGTGGGTGATGCCCTCGATGGCGTCCTGAATGGGGTGGGCGAAGTCGTACATGGGGTAGATGCACCACTTGTTGCCCTGACGGTGATGCTCGGCGTACTTGATGCGGTAGATGGCCGGGTCACGCATATTCATGTTGGGGCTTGCCAGATCGATCTTGGCACGCAGGGTCTTTTCGCCTTCCTTGAACTCACCGGCACGCATCCGGCGGAACAGGTCGAGGTTCTCCTCCGGGCTGCGGTCGCGCCACGGAGAGGGACGGGAGGGCTTACCGGCATCGGAGCCGCGGTACTCGCGCATCTCCTCGCGGGTCAGGTCGTCCACATAAGCCTTGCCCTCGGTGATCAGCTTCTCGGCGTACTCATAGCACTTGTCAAAGTAATCGCTGCCGTAGAAGATGCCGCCGTTGGGGTCGGCACCCAGCCAGTGCAGGTCCTCGATGATGCTGTTGACATACTCCTCGCCTTCGCGGGCGGGGTTGGTGTCGTCCAGACGCAGGTTGAATTTGCCGCCGTACTGGTTGGCAATGGACCAGTTGATATAAATGGCCTTGGCGCTGCCGATGTGCAGATAGCCGTTGGGCTCCGGCGGGAAGCGGGTGTGGATCTGCTGCACCTTGCCCTCGGCAAGGTCGGCATCGATGATATCTGTCAGAAAGTTTTTATCAGCCATATAGGTTCCCCCTGTCAGGGCACGCAACGTGCCCCCTTTTTCTCATAATACTATATAATACACTATTTTGCGTTTTTCTTCAAGTACGGACTTGCGCGGCAGATGGGGGTGATTCTATGAATAAAGGCTTCCCCCCGACCGGGGAAGCCTTTAGCGGAAAATTGATAAAAAGGATGCGAAGCAGTCTTAGTTAAAGGAGCGGAAGCCCTTGCCGATGATCTCGCTGGAGTTGACGATGGTGATAAAGCTGTGGGGGTCGTTTTCCCGCAGGAAGTTGCGCAGCTGCAAAGCCTGACGGCGGGTGAGCACGGTCACCAGCACGCTGAGCTCGTGGTGGGTGTAGGCACCGTAGGCCTTTTCCACCGTGGCGGAGCGGTTCATGTTGTGGATGATGAAGTCCAGAATGGGCTGCGGGTTCGCGGTCATAATGGTGCACACCTTGCGCAGGCGGATGTTTTCAATGGCACCGTCCACCACGAAGGACTTGCCGATGAGGCCAAGGATACAGTACAGGCCCGTGCCCATGCCGAACCGCACGGCAGCCGCCAGCACGATGAGGATATCGCTGACCATCAGCGCCTTGCCGATCTCCATGGAGGTGTACTTGGCAAGGATCAGCGCCACGATGTCGGTGCCGCCGGTAGAAGCACCGATATCAAACACGATGGCAGCGCCCAGTGCGGGCAAAAACACTGCGAAAACCAGATCCAGCATGGCATCGCCGCTCAGGGAGACGCCGGAAGGGTACAGCCACTCGCAGCCGGACACGAAAAAGGAGAGCGCAAAGGAGGAGTAGATCGTCCAGCCCATGCACTTGATGCCCAAAAAGATAAAGCCCAGCACCACCAGCACTAGGTTGATGATCCACATAAAGCCGCCCACGTTGATGCGGGGGAACAGGTCTGCCAGTAGGATGGACAGGCCGGAGGTGCCGCCGAAGGCGAAGTGGTTGGGATTTTTAAAATATACGATGCCCACTGCCGTAAGCACAAGGCCGAGGTTCAGCAGGGCAAAGAAATTTAGATTCTTCAGCAGATTCTCGCGGCTGAAGGCTTCTTTTAAACCGTTCATGGGTTTCCTCCATCAGAAAATACAGTGATTTGGCCTGAATGCCATGCAAAAATATACTCCCCTTGTGCAAGGAAGTCAAGGGATAAAGGAGAAGTTGTAGAAAAAGACGGAAAACAGCCGATAAAAGGTGAAAAAACCGACACCTTCGGTGCATTTTGAGCGTAAAAAGGGCAAAACAAAGCGCCGCCCGCAGACTAAGCTGTCTGCGGGCGGCGCGGAGGGTTCAGTTCAGGAAAAGGGGAAAGCGCTTACAGGTTGAAGTAACGCTTTGCGTTGTCGAAGCAGATGCCCTTGACGATCTTCTCCAGAGCCTTCTCATCGTTGGGATACTCGCCGTCCTCGACCCACTGGCCGATGATGTTGCACAGGATGCGGCGGAAGTAATCGTGACGGGTGTAGCTCAGGAAGCTGCGGCTGTCGGTCAGCATACCCACAAAGTTGCCCAGCAGGCCAAGGCTTGCCAGACGGATCATCTGATCCTCCATGCCGATCTTGTGGTCGTTGAACCACCATGCGGAACCGTGCTGGATCTTGCCCGGCACCTCGCTGTTCTGGAAGCAGCCCAGAATGGTGCCGATCTGTGCGTCGTCGGCGGGGTTCAGGCTGTAAATGATGGTCTTGGGGCACTCGTCGGTGTCGTTCAGGGCGCTGAGCAGCTGTGCGATCTCGCCGCCGCAGGTGGCGGTGTTGATCATGTCAAAGCCGGTGTCGGGGCCCAGCAGGCTGTTCATCTTGCGGTTCACGCCGCGCAGGCAGTTGTAGTGGATCTGCATGGCAATGCCCAGACGATGGTACTGCTTGCCCAGATGGATCAGGATGTAGGTCTGGTACTTCTCAGCCTCTTCCACGGTGCAGCTCTCGCCGTTCATCACCTTCTGGTAGATGGCGTTCACTTCGTCCTTGGTGGCCTCACGGTAGGGAACGTAGTCCAGACCGTGGTCAGAAGCGCGGCAGCCCATCTCGGCAAAGAACTCGATGCGCTTGGTCAGGGCATCGGTCACGCAGTCGATGCAGGCCAGCTTTTCCTTGCCCACAACGGCGGCCAGCTTTGCCATATACTCGGCAAAGCCGGGCTTGTTGATGTTGATGGCCTTATCAGGACGGAAGGAAGGAGCCACGGTGAACTTGATGGTGGGATCTTCCTTGATCTTCTTGTGCCAGTACAGGTCATCGATGGGGTCATCGGTGGTGCCGATAAAGGCCACGTTGCTCTGCTCGATCAGGCCGCGGACGGTCAGCTTGGGATCGTGCTGCAGCTTGTCGTTGCACAGGTTCCACACTTCCTCAGCGGTGTCGCCGTTCAGCACGCCGTCGTAGCCGAAGAAAACGTGCAGCTCCAGATTGGTCCAGTGGTACATGGGGTTGCCGATAGCCATGGGCAGAGCCTCGGCAAACTTCTGGAAGCGCTCGCGGTCGGGCTTATCGCCGGTGATGTACTCCTCGGGCACGCCGTTGGAACGCATCACGCGCCACTTATAGTGGTCGCCGAAGTAGCTGCCGTCCGGGTTGCGGCCGCCCAGCCACACCTGAGCGATGTTCTCAAAGCGGCGGTTCTCGTAGATCTCGCGGGGAGGGATGTGGCAGTGATAGTCGCAGATGGGCATAGCAGCTGCATAGTCGTGATACAGATGCTGTGCGGTAGCAGACTGGAGCATGAAGTCCTTATCCATAAATGCTTTCATGGGATTTTAACTCCTTTTCTCTGATGAATTTGTTAAAATTTAGACAAAAACGGGCATGGAATTGCACCTGCTTTAAACAGGCAGGCTGCCTTATCCTTAGTATACCGGAAAACGCCGATGTATACAACTGAAAAACTGCCAAAATTTCACCCTCGGAATTGTACAAACCGCTGGAAATGCGCTAAATAGCCATTTTTGGACTAAAAACATTGCACAAAACACTTGACTTCTTTGTATACAACAGCATAAAATAGGAGCAGAAGATGGCAGGGGAAACGAGAGCCTGTCATGCAAAGCAAGTTTATAAAGGAGATCAATGAAGATGGAAACTTTGAACTACAAGGTTCTGGAAGGCACTGGCTACAACGGCTACATCCTGAAGGATGCTCCCGTTAAGGTGATGCAGTTCGGCGAGGGCAACTTCCTGCGCGCATTCGTGGACTACTTCTATGATGTTGCAAACGAGAAGGCCGGCTACAACGGCAAGGTCAAGCTGGTGCAGCCCATCGGCAACTTCCCCCAGATGGCAGACTGGATCAACGAGCAGGAGGGTCTGTACACCCTGTATCTGCGCGGCAGCGAGAAGGGCCAGAAGGTGGACGCAAAGCGGGTGATCTCCTGCGTGTCCGACTGCGTGTGCCCCTACGTTGACGGCAAGTGGGACGAGGTTCTGGCTCTGGCTCGCTCCGAGGATCTGGAGACTGTTGTATCCAACACTACCGAGGCCGGCATTGCCTACACCAAGGGCGACAGCCAGTTCGATCAGGTTCCTCCCAACAGCTTCCCCGCAAAGCTGACCCGCGTGCTGTTCGAGCGCTACAAGGCTTTCAACGGCGCTGCCGATAAGGGTCTGGTCATCCTGAGCTGCGAGCTGATCGACAACAACGGCAAGGAGCTGCAGAAGTGCTGCAACAACTACGCTAAGGATTGGGATCTGGAGCCCGCCTTCATCGACTGGATGAACACTGCCAACACCTTCTGCTCCACTCTGGTGGACCGCATCGTTCCGGGCCGCATCCGTGACCCGCAGGAACTGGCTGCTCTGGAAGAGGCCAACGGCTACCACGATACCGTTCTGGATGTCGGCGAAGTGTTCGGCGTCTGGGTCATCGAGGGCCCCGCAGGTCTGGAGGACAAGCTGCCGTTCAAGAAGGCCGGCGTCAACGTTATGGTCGTGCCCGACGTTACCCCCTACAAGAAGCGCAAGGTCCGCATCCTGAACGGCGCACACACCGGCTTTGTGCTGGGCGCTTATCTGGCAGGCTTTGATATCGTCCGCGACTGCATGCACAACGATACCGTGCGCGGCTTTATGAACAAGATGCTGCACGAGGAGATCATCCCCACCCTGCCGCTGGACAAGAAGGATCTGGAGGACTTCGCCTCTGCTGTTGAGGACCGCTTCAACAACCCCTTCGTCAACCACGAGCTGATGAGCATCTCCCTGAACTCCACCTCCAAGTGGAAGGCCCGCAACATGCCCTCCTTCCTCGCTTACATCGAGGAGCAGAAGCAGCTGCCCAAGTGCCTGACCATGTCTCTGGCTGCTTACATCGCCTTCTACTCCAACGACATTCAGGAGCGCACCGCTGACGGCTTGATCTGCAAGCGCCCCGCAGGCAACACCTACAAGATCCAGGACGACGCATGGGCTCTGGACTTCTACTATGCACACAAGGACGACACCGCTGCTCAGCTGGTGCACGCTGTGCTGACCAACACCCAGATGTGGGATCAGGATCTGACCAAGATCGAGGGTCTGGAAGCCGCTGTGCTGGCAGATCTGGAAATGATCCGCGCTCAGGGTGCCGAGGCTGCTTACAAGAGCTGCCTGTAAGCTGAAAAATCAACCTACCCGCACAACAAAGGGCTGCTGCTTTGGGCAGCAGCCCTTTTGTGCGATACGATAAGGAGAAAAACTATGCCGCAGGCAATTCATATCAGCCCCATCGACAATGTGGTCGTTGCCCTGCACCCCATTGCCAAGGGCACGCTGGTGGAGGTGGACGGCCTTGCCGTCACCGCACTGGAGGATATCCCGCAGGGTCACAAGATGGCAGTCAAGCCCATCCAGAACGGTGAGAACGTCATCAAGTACGGCTTCCCCATCGGTCACGCCACCGCAGACGCCGCCCCCGGCACCTGGATGCACACCCACAACGTGCACACCAACCTGTCCGGCGAGGTGGAGTACAGCTATAATCCCGCCCCGGATCTGGCTCCCCTGCCCAAGGCAGAGCCGGAGACCTTTATGGGCTTCCGCCGCAAGGACGGCCGCGCCGCCATCCGCAACGAGATCTGGATCATCCCCACCGT
>CAKSYT010000036.1 GCA_934524985.1 uncultured Faecalibacterium sp.
GCAACAAGTACCACGACCTGTGGTACGATGTGAAGCCCTATCTGGATGCTCTCCACCGTGCGCCGGAACTGGTGCGCGGCTTTCTGGAAAAGATTCTTGCCCCCAAGCAGGAGCGCACCATGAATGTGCCGCAGAAAAACCGCAGGCATGGGCAGGATATGGAACTTTGATTTTCGGAGGATACCATTTGAACAAAAAGAAGAAGTCAAACAAATCCGGTTACCCGGATGAAGCGATCAAAACCCTTGCACGCTGCTTTTATCCCTCCATGGTTGAGTTTTTCAACAGCGAGGAAGGCCAGCGTGAATACGAAGAATGGCTGAAAGAGCAGGAAGCACTACAAGCCTTGCCTATTGCCGCATAAAAACAGCAGGACGCTCCCGGAAAAGGGAACGCCCTGTCTTATATAGATGTATCTCACTGAGGTGTGTCCAGCTGGGCACACCTCTTATTTTTTGTCCTTAATCTTCTAGCCCATGGCTCCCGGCCACATTCTTCAAATATTCCTCCGGGTCACCGTTTAGAATCAAATCCGCATAGCTCAGCGGGTCGTTGTAGATGAGGTAATCCAGCTCGGTCTGCTGCGCCATGGTCACATCCAGCGCGTCTTCAATCCCGGTGCAGTCGATGGAGATTTTTCTCCCATCCCGGAGCAGCAGTTCCACACACCCGGTATCCATGTTAAATTTGCAGGCTCTTTCATCGTACTTCATAATCGCATCCTCCAAATCTTGTTAGTGGCTTACGGTCTATGACAAGGTATCGGAGTTTTGCGCCATCCACGGGAGCCTTCATTGTTGTACCCGAAGAAAACGAAAAATCCGAACCCCTCTCCAATCGGAAACAGGTTCGGATTTTTCTTGTTTGGTGGGCGCGGGTGGATTCGAACCACCGAAGCTGAAAGCAGCAGATTTACAGTCTGTCCCCATTGGCCACTCGGGAACACGCCCATATTCTTTTGTTGCACATCCGTTTGCCGGACGACTTGTTTATTTTAGCATGAGAAAGGGGTTTTGTCAACTACCTTTTTTCACTTTTTTCGGCAATACAAAAAGAACCGGCAGCTTTCGCTTCCGGTTACAGCTTTCCCTGTATGCAAAAGGGGCTGCCGCACAGGATCTTGTGCAGCAGCCCCTCTTTTATTGGTTTCTTATTTCAGCACCGCACCCAGATTTGCACTGGTGACCATGCGGGCGTAGCGGCTGAGCCAGCCGGTCTTGATGTTGGGCTCGGGCGCAACGTACTTTGCCTTGCGCTCGGCCAGCACTGCGTCGCTGACTTCCAGCGTGATGGAGGCGTTGGGGATGTCGATGGTGATGGTATCCCCTTCCTCGATCAGGCCGATGGGGCCGCCGGAGGCAGCCTCCGGGCTGACGTGGCCGATGGCAGCGCCGCGGGATGCGCCGGAGAAGCGGCCGTCCGTGATGAGGGCAACCGTCTTATCCAGCTTCATGCCTGCCAGCGCAGAGGTGGGGTTGAGCATCTCCCGCATGCCCGGGCCGCCCTTGGGGCCTTCGTAGCGGATGACCACCACATCGCCCGGGACGATCTTGCCCGCGTAGATGGCGGCAATGGCTTCCTCCTCGCTGTTGAACACCCGCGCCGGGCCGGAATGCTGCTGCATCTCCGGGGCGACGGCGCTGCGCTTGACCACACAGCCGTCCGGGGCAATGTTGCCCCACAGGATCTGCAGACCGCCGGTCTCAGAGTAGGGGTTCTCGATGGGACGGATGGCCTTTTCGTTCAGGATATGGGCACCCTTGATGTTCTCGCCAAGGGTCTTGCCGGTAACGGTGGGCACATCCAAGTCCAGCAGGCCCTTCTTGGCCAGCTCTGCCTGCACCGCCGGGATGCCGCCCGCTGCGTACAGATCCGGCATGTGGGTGGGGCCTGCCGGTGCCAGATGGCACAGGTTTGGGGTCTTGGCGCTGATCTCGTTGAACAGCTTCAGGTCGATGGGCACACCGGCCTCGTAGGCGATAGCCAGCAGGTGCAGCACCGTGTTGGTGGAGCAGCCCAGCGCCATATCGCAGGTCAGCGCGTTACGGATGGAGCGCTCGTTGATGATCTGGCGCGCGGTGATGCCCTTGCGCACCATCTCCATCACAGCCATGCCGGCGTGCTTTGCCAGCTGCAGGCGCTTGGAGTATACAGCGGGGATGGTGCCGTTGCCGGGCAGGGCAATGCCGATGGCCTCGCACAGACAGTTCATACTGTTGGCGGTGTACATACCGGAGCAGCTGCCGCAGCTGGGGCAGCAGTTGCAGGTGCAGTCCTCCAGCTGTTCGTCAGTGATCATACCGGCCTTATAGGCACCCACGGCCTCGAACATCTTGGAAAGGCTCACTTCCTCGCCGCCGTAGCTGCCGGCCAGCATGGGGCCGCCGGAGCAGACCACAGCGGGCACATCCATGCGCACCGCCGCCATCACCATGCCGGGCACGATCTTATCGCAGTTGGGCACCAGCACAAGGCCGTCCAGCTGGTGTGCCATCAGCATGGTCTCCACGCTGTCGCAGATCAGCTCGCGGGAGGCCAGAGAGTACTTCATGCCCACATGACCCATGGCGATGCCATCGCACACGCCGATGGCGGGGATCAGGATGGGCGTACCGCCTGCCATCTGCACACCGGCCTTGACCGCCTCGGCGATCTTATCCAGATTCATGTGTCCGGGCACGATCTCGCTGTGGGCGCTCACCACGCCGATGAGGGGGCGCTCCAGCTCTTCCGGGGTGTAGCCCAGCGCGTAGAACAGGCTGCGGTTGGGCGCGCGCTCCGAGCCTTTGGTCACATTGTCACTTCTCATTTCAGATCCTCTTTTCTGACAAAGCCCTCTCCGTCACGGAGGAGCTATAAGGTTCCCTTTTCAACAAAAGCTCCCCCTTTCGGGGGAGCTGCCGCCAAAAGGCGGCCTGAGAGGTTTTTCCTCTTACTTCTTCAGCCAGCTCATCATGCTGCGCAGCTCAGCACCCACCTTCTCAATGGGCAGCTCAGCCTCCATGCGGCGCTTAGCAAGGAAGTGCACCTTGCGGCCGCCCTTGGGGCTCATCTCGGTCAGGAACTCGGAAGCAAAGGTGCCGTCCTGGATCTCGGTCAGGACCTTCTTCATCTCCTTGCGGGTCTCCTCGGTGATCAGGCGCTTGCCGGTGCGGTAGTCGCCATACTCAGCGGTGTTGGAGATGGAATAACGCATCTTGGAGAAGCCGCCCTCGTTGATCAGGTCAACGATCAGCTTCATCTCGTGGCAGGTCTCAAAGTAGGCCATCTCGGGCTCGTAACCGGCCTCCACCAGCGTATCGAAACCGGCGTGGATCAGCTCGGAAACGCCGCCGCACAGCACGGCCTGCTCGCCGAACAGATCGGTCTCGGTCTCTTCCTTGAAGGTGGTCTGCAGAATGCCTGCGCGGCCTGCGCCGATGCCGGAAGCATAAGCCAGAGCGATGTCCTTGGCCTTACCGGTGTAGTCCTGCTCCACGCAGATCAGAGAGGGGCAGCCCTCGCCCTCGGTGTACAGGCGGCGCACGATGTGGCCGGGGCCCTTGGGAGCGATCATGATGACGTCCACGTTCTTGGGGGCGGTGATGGTCTTGAAGTGGAT
>CAKSYT010000037.1 GCA_934524985.1 uncultured Faecalibacterium sp.
TCTTCCTCGGCGTGCTCCACCTCTTCCTTACGGGCGGGCAGCTCAGCCATGCCGCGGCGGTAGACGATGTACACGCTCTCGGCACCCAGACGCAGGGCGCTGCGGGCAGCGTCCATAGCCACGTTGCCGCCGCCCACAACGGCGACCTTCTTGCCGGTGCGGATGGGGGTCTTGCTGGTGGGCAGATAAGCCTTCATCAGGTTGGAGCGGGTCAGGAACTCGTTGGCAGAGTACACGCCCTTCAGGCTCTCGCCAGGGATGTTCATGAAGCGGGGCAGACCAGCGCCGGAGCCTACGAACACGGCCTCGTAGCCGTATTCGCCCATCAGCTCGTCAATGGTCAGCACCTTGCCGATGACCATGTTGCACTCAAAGTCCACGCCCATCTTCTTCAGGCCGTCGATCTCCTGCTGGACGATGGCCTTGGGCAGACGGAACTCGGGGATGCCGTACATCAGCACACCGCCTGCAACGTGCAGAGCCTCGTAAACGGTCACCTTGTAGCCCAGCTTTGCCAGATCACCGGCGGCGGTCAGGCCGGCAGGGCCTGCGCCGATGATAGCAACCTTATGGCCGTTCCATTCGGGTACGATGGGTGCGGTGTGCACGTTCTCGCGGTGCCAGTCGGCCACAAAACGCTCCAGACGGCCAATAGCCACCGGCTCGTTCTTGATGCCGCGGGTGCACTTGCCCTCGCACTGGCTCTCCTGCGGGCAGACACGGCCGCAGACGGCAGGCAGGGAAGAGGAGCGGTTGATCACCTGATAGGCGGCTTCAAAGTCGCCCTCGGCAACATGGGCGATAAACTCCGGGATGTCGATGCCCACGGGGCAGCCGGACTGGCAGGGCTTGTTCTTGCAGCCGATGCAGCGCTTGGCCTCGTTCACAGCCATCTCGGCGGTGTAGCCCAGAGCCACTTCCTTAAAGTTCTTGTTGCGGACGTTGGGGTCCTGCGTGGGCATGGGGCACTTTTTGGGGTCCATATTGAAAGCCATTTTACATTCCCTCCTGAGTCTTGAACAGGTTGCAGGCTGCCTCACGGGCGTGTGCCTCAAACGGGCGGTACATGGTGCCGCGTGCCATTGCTTCGTCAAAATCCACCAGATCGCCGTCAAAGTCGGGGCCGTCCACGCAGGCAAACTTGGTCTGACCGCCCACGGTCAGGCGGCAGCCGCCGCACATGCCGGTGCCATCGATCATGATGGGGTTCATGGAAACGATGCTCTTCAGGCCGTGCTTCTGGCAGGTCTTGACCACAAACTTCATCATGATCAGCGGGCCGATGGTAATGACCAGATCGTACTGGTTGCCGGCAGCCACCAGCTCGTCCAGCGCGGCGGTGACCACACCCTTGGTGCCGTAGCTGCCATCGTCGGTCATAATGCGCAGCTCGTCGCTGCAGGCATTGAACTCGTCCTCAAGGATCAGCAGATCCTTATTGCGGAAGCCGACTACGCTGTGCACCACACAGCCCTGATCGTGCAGCTCCTTGGCAATGGGCAGTGCAATGGCGCAGCCCACGCCGCCGCCCACAACACACACCTTCTTCAGACCCTCGGTCTCGGTGGCGCGGCCCAGCGGGCCTACAAAGTCGTGGACGCTATCGCCTGCGTTCAGGCTGTTCAGCTCCATGGTGGTACCACCCACGATCTGGAAAATGATATCCACAGTGCCCTTTTCGCGGTCGTAACCGGCCACGGTCAGGGGGATGCGCTCGCTGTCCTCAAACGGACGAACAATGATGAACTGACCCGGCTTTGCCTTTTTGGCGATCAGCGGGGCTTCGATGACCATCTTTGTCACGGTGGGGTTCAGCGCGACCTTTTCAGTGATCTTATACATTGCGTTAGCTCCTTTTTGCTGGCAATTCCTTTTTCTTTTCTATAAGTGGAAGCTGCACCCGCGCGGGTACATTTTCCGTTTGACAAAGCGTCCTCTTTATTATAATAGTTTGTGAAATAGAAAGCAACTGTATTTTGCTCGTGCACACAGCCGTGCGGAATAGGTCGAAAAGGGCAGGGCCATCGCCGCACACAAAATAAAAAAGAACGTATCAGAGCTAAAAGACATTCTTTTTCAAAAAAATGTAATTTTGTGGTTGACAACTGGCGGAGTGTGCGGTATAATAACCAACGTCGCCGGACGAAAGCCCGGCAGAAACAAATGGAATGTGCGGCCGTAGCTCATCTGGTAGAGCGCCACCTTGCCAAGGTGGAGGTAGCGAGTTCGAGCCTCGTCGGCCGCTCCA